>NZ_JACSNR010000030.1 GCF_016901815.1 Hydrogenoanaerobacterium saccharovorans | reverse complement strand
CCATAGCTGGTCGCTCCCCGTGCGGGAGCGTGGATTGAAATACCTGTTTCAGTCCAGACAGCTGATCAGTTTATAGGTCGCTCCCCGTGCGGGAGCGTGGATTGAAATAGTTGACTTTATCTGATGATTTTTACTCTTGGGGTCGTCGCTCCCCGTGCGGGAGCGTGGATTGAAATTGATAACAGTTTGCCTTCTGGTAATTTCTTGACTTGTCGCTCCCCGTGCGGGAGCGTGGATTGAAATTTTGAATGGGGGTGAAACGTTTGAAGAGGCTGCTTGTCGCTCCCCGTGCGGGAGCGTGGATTGAAATTGTGTGTATCGCTCTGATATACCATGATACCACCGTCGCTCCCCGTGCGGGAGCGTGGATTGAAATAGGGAAATCACATACCAGCACAGTCACAGCACCTGTCGCTCCCCGTGCGGGAGCGTGGATTGAAATCGGTCGATGGCTCGCCTAAGGTGGTCTCTTACATGTCGCTCCCCGTGCGGGAGCGTGGATTGAAATCCGTCTGGTGTGGCTTATAGTACGACTGCAAAAAAGTCGCTCCCCGTGCGGGAGCGTGGATTGAAATCGGACGCCACTGCAACCCAGCTGATTGAGGCGTCCTGTCGCTCCCCGTGCGGGAGCGTGGATTGAAATCGGCTGATCATTTGCATCTTTTCCAGCTGGGTGATAGTCGCTCCCCGTGCGGGAGCGTGGATTGAAATATCATGAG
>NZ_JACSNR010000029.1 GCF_016901815.1 Hydrogenoanaerobacterium saccharovorans | reverse complement strand
AATAGCCTTTTTGATAGGGGTAGAGGCATCCACCGGCAGATTTTTCAGTGTTGGAAACAATGTGTTGTTGACGAAATCCAGCAGTTTGTCGCCTGTCAGTGCGGTACCGAATTTATCATCATGCGCCCAGTTCTGCCAGCGACATTCTTCCGGAATGATGGAGATGTAGTCCTCGTCATCCCACTCCCAGTCCTGCTCCTTGGCATCATATACTCTCAGAAACAGCATCCAGGCAATCTGCTCAATGCGCTGAGCGTCACCGTTGATACCAGCATCGTTGCGCATGATATCCCGCAACCGTTTTACAAATCCCGTTAAATTACTCATTTTAACACCTTTCTATGTTTACTGGCCATATGTTTCGAACATATATTGTGCTCGTTCAGCCGTAAACTTCCATTTGTCTGGAATCCGGTCAATCGTTCCGCTTCCTGCAGCGCGAGGGCCCCATTTGTGATATTCATAGAGAATTGTATCACCACGTCCACCAGCAGAAGCATTCATAACCTCAGCAATCTCATCAGGAGAAGCCAGGTACATACGGGGCATTTCATTATCCGCTGTTTCTTGGAACTGTGCCAGACAAAAAATCGTTTTTCTATGGTGGCTATCTAACCATTTTTGAATTGCTTCGTGATAATCGCAGCCCTTTTTATAGCTCTGAGTTAGTCCCCAACCACCATCTTGGCTACCTTTTACCGATATTTTCAGCATTTTATCACCGGATACAGCAATCAAATCATATTCCGGCTGATTGGCTCCATATTGAACGGATACATCATATCGAAATCTTGCAAATTGTGCAGCAACGAAGGCCTCCGCAGCTACGCCAACATGCCATGATGTCATCTTCCCCATTTATACTACCTCATCTGCATAGATGGCCTGTTTCAATTCCTGTACCGCCTTCAGATACCCCGCCTTACCTCCAAAGTATCCGGCAATTTTTGCTGGTTTTCCCAGCTTCAGGAACGGGTCGAGTTTTAAAATCTCTGTTTTC
>NZ_JACSNR010000028.1 GCF_016901815.1 Hydrogenoanaerobacterium saccharovorans | reverse complement strand
CTGGGTGATAGTCGCTCCCCGTGCGGGAGCGTGGATTGAAATATCATGAGGAACTACATAATGCATCCCATATCCCCGTCGCTCCCCGTGCGGGAGCGTGGATTGAAATTGGTGATCTGCTCGCTGGGTCAGACGCTGGAACCGGTCGCTCCCCGTGCGGGAGCGTGGATTGAAATGTGGGTGACATAGACCTGACCGAGTATAATCGGGTCGCTCCCCGTGCGGGAGCGTGGATTGAAATTGATGCAAGTGATATTGATGCTATCTTTTACGATGTCGCTCCCCGTGCGGGAGCGTGGATTGAAATAAAGCTGATCTGCTGATTGATATACGCTGCCACGTCGCTCCCCGTGCGGGAGCGTGGATTGAAATGCTTACAGCCTGATCATCAGCGGTATTCATCTGGTCGCTCCCCGTGCGGGAGCGTGGATTGAAATCAACTTTGGAAAGCCCCTCATTTACACCAGATGTTAGGTCGCTCCCCGTGCGGGAGCGTGGATTGAAATGCCGCTGCTCTGGCTTCCGGCATTGTTGCCGGTGTCGCTCCCCGTGCGGGAGCGTGGATTGAAATTCGCTGTGGTAAATCGTTGTATTGCGATGGGGGCCGTCGCTCCCCGTGCGGGAGCGTGGATTGAAATTTGATCTTGAAGGGATCAACGCTGCCACCATCGGGTCGCTCCCCGTGCGGGAGCGTGGATTGAAATCTCCCTGTCCTTGATCATCATCCAGCACATCACGCGTCGCTCCCCGTGCGGGAGCGTGGATTGAAATCTCGGGCCGTGAAGCTGCTTTACAGTCAGTATAAGGTCGCTCCCCGTGCGGGAGCGTGGATTGAAATCGGACTAGGGGGGATTGTATCCCCCCTTTTTTCTTAGTCGCTCCCCGTGCGGGAGCGTGGATTGAAATGCCGGTCAACCATCAGCCCGCCGAACTTCCGGGTCGCTCCCCGTGCGGGAGCGTGGATTGAAATCTCCCTGTCCTTAATCATCATCCAGCACATCACGGTCGCTCCCCGTGCGGGAGCGTGGATTGAAATACCTGATCGACGAGATGCACCTGGAATTTAATAGGTCGCTCCCCGTGCGGGAGCGTGGATTGAAATTAAGTCTGCTGCCTTTATTAATGTTACTTCGACTGGTCGCTCCCCGTGCGGGAGCGTGGATTGAAATGATTTCAGGTTTGGTTACCATAATATAGCCGGGAATGGTCGCTCCCCGTGCGGGAGCGTGGATTGAAATGTTTAATT
>NZ_JACSNR010000027.1 GCF_016901815.1 Hydrogenoanaerobacterium saccharovorans | reverse complement strand
TCCCAAGCTTCGGTGTCATGTTTAGCCCCGTTACATTTTCGGCGCAGAGTCACTCGACCAGTGAGCTATTACGCACTCTTTAAATGAGTGGCTGCTTCTAAGCCAACATCCTGGTTGTTTTCGCAACTCCACATCCTTCTCCACTTAACATTCCTTTGGGACCTTAGCTGTGGGTCTGGGCTTTTTCCCTTTTGACAATGAGACTTATCTCACACTGTCTGACTGCTGTGATTCAATTATCCGGCATTCTTAGTTTGATAGATTTTGGTAACCTCTCGGCCCCTCCATCATTCAGTGCTTTACCTCCGGTAATCATTCACAACGCTAGCCCTAAAGCTATTTCGGGGAGAACCAGCTATCTCCGAGTTCGATTGGAATTTCTCCGCTATCCACACCTCATCCGCCACCATTTCAACGGGGGTCGGTTCGGTCCTCCATGGGATTTTACTCCCACTTCAACCTGGACATGGATAGGTCACCCGGTTTCGGGCCCTATGCAAGCAACTGATCGCCCTATTCAGACTCGGTTTCCCTTTGGCTCCGCACCAGAAGTGCTTAACCTTGCTCCTTACATACGCTCGCCGGACCGTTCTACAAAAAGTACCATATCACACTTTGACGTGCTCTATGTGCTTGTAAGCACAGGGTTTCAGGTTCTTTTTCACTCCCCTCCCGGGGTTCTTTTCACCGTTCCTTCACAGTACTATACGCTATCGGTCACTGGGTAGTATTTAGGCTTGGAGGGTGGTCCCCCCGTCTTCCCACGGGATTCCTCGTGTCCCGTGGTACTTTGGATCCTGTCGGCTCTCTCGATCTTTCATCTACGCGACTCTCACGCTCTCCGGTATGCTTTCCCACACACTTCGATTAGATCTTAAGATACCTTGTACAGTCCGAAACCCCAATGGTATTTCTACTATTGGTTTAGCCTCTTCCGCGTTCGCTCGCCACTACTAGCGGAATCTCGGTTGATTTCTCTTCCTCGCCCTACTTAGATGTTTCAGTTCAGGCGGTTCCCCTCATACACCTATGAATTCAGTGTATGATGCCGGAGCTTTATTCCGGCGGATTGCTCCATTCGGACATCTGCGGATCATTTCATACTTGCTGATCCCCGCAGCTTTTCGCAGCTTATCGCGTCCTTCATCGGCTCCCAGTGCCAAGGCATTCACCCTGCGCTCTTTTTAGCTTGACCTTATGTTTCGAATCTTTCGGTTCTCTCTAACTTGCTCAGTTCATTGTAGTTT
>NZ_JACSNR010000026.1 GCF_016901815.1 Hydrogenoanaerobacterium saccharovorans | reverse complement strand
CTCCGTGACTGCTTTGACCAACTGGAAGGGTATCTCTACGGAAAGGAGTATGACCGTGTCTGCCTGGTCTTTGGTCTGCGGCGAACCGGAAAGACAACCATGCTCCGCCAGGCCATCGGCAGAATGACAAAAGAGAATCTGAGCCGTACCGCCTACATCAAAGCCCGAAGGAACGACAACATGGCAATGATGAACCGGGATCTCAAGAAACTGTTCGATGCTGGATTCCGGTATGTGTTTATAGATGAGGTCACTCTGATGGAGGATTTTATCGACTCAGCGGCACTCTTTTCCGATGTATTTGCCGCCATGGGAATGAAGATTGTCCTGTCAGGAACCGATTCTCTGGGATTCTGGCTGGCAATGGATCAGGAACTGTATGATCGGGCAAAACCTATCCATACAACCTTTATCCCATACCGGGAGTACAGCCGCCTGCTTGGAATTGACAGGATTGATGAGTATATCCGCTACGGCGGCACACTGCGTGCAGGTGAACTGGCCTTCGATGATGAGGATGTGAATGCACAGGATGCGTCCTTCCGGGATGATGAGTCCACCCGAAGATACATCGACACAGCGATCTGCCGCAACATTCAGCATTCCCTTGCCTGCTATGAAGCAGGCGGACACTTTCGGCACCTGTATTCTCTGTATGAAGCCGGAGAACTGACCAGCGCCATCAATCGGATCATTGAAGACATGAACCATCGGTTTCTGATCTCAGTTCTCACAGATGATTTTCGCTCCCATGATCTGCGGCTCACTGCCGCGAATCTTCGGAAAGAGCGGGACCTGGAAAAGCGCACAGATGTGCTGGATCGCGTCGATACCGAAGCGGTCACGCGGCGCTTGATGGAGCTGCTGGATATCCGCAACAAAGAAGAGCAGTCCATTGGTATCACACCCGCTCACATTGCAGAAATCAAACAGTATCTTGCCGCATTGGAACTGATCGTAGACTGTCCCATTGAAACCACTGAGCCTGAAACAAAACCATTGGAACACATCCTCTTCACGCAGCCTGGGATGCGATACTGTCAGGCACAAGCCCTTGTACATGTACTGCTGAAAGATCCACAGTTCTCGGAACTCAGTGAATATGAAAAAACACGGGTTTCAGATCGTATCCTTGAAGAAGTCCGCGGCCGCATGATGGAAGATATTGTGCTTCTGGAAACCATGAAGGCAGCTGACAGAGATCATCGTATTTTCAAACTGCAGTTTGAGGTCGGTGAGTTTGATATGGTCATCTATGACCAGAAAGAAAACTGTTGTGATATTTTTGAGATCAAACACAGCAGCACACAGGTTCCTCTCCAGTACCGGCATCTC
>NZ_JACSNR010000024.1 GCF_016901815.1 Hydrogenoanaerobacterium saccharovorans | reverse complement strand
CGGCTTCATGCTTAGATGCTTTCAGCGTTTATCCGATCCGCACTTAGCTGCCCAGCTGTGCCACTGGCGTGACAACTGGTGCACCAGAGGTGCGTCCATCCCGGTCCTCTCGTACTAGGGACAGCTCCACTCAAATATCCTGCGCCCACGACAGATAGGGACCGAACTGTCTCACGACGTTCTGAACCCAGCTCGCGTACCGCTTTAATTGGCGAACAGCCAAACCCTTGGGACCGAATACAGCCCCAGGATGCGATGAGCCGACATCGAGGTGCCAAACCTCCCCGACGATGTGGACTCTTGGGGGAGATCAGCCTGTTATCCCCAGGGTAGCTTTTATCCGTTGAGCGATGGCATTTCCACTCACATACCACCGGATCACTAACTCCAACTTTCGTTACTGCTCGACCTGTCCGTCTCGCAGTTAGGCTGGCTTCTGCGTTTACACTCTTTTGCATGGTTTCCATCCATGCTGAGCCAACCTTTGAGCGCCTCCGTTACCTTTTTGGAGGCGACCGCCCCAGTCAAACTGCCCACCTAACAATGTCCCCGAGCCAGTTTCATGGCTCCAGGTTAGAATTTCAGCACTTCAAGAGTGGTATCCCAACGGCGGCTCCGCTAAGACTGGCGTCCTAGTTTCTCAGCCTCCCACCTATGCTGTACATGAAATACCGAAATCCAATATTAAGCTGCAGTGAAGCTCCATGGGGTCTTTCCGTCTTGTCGCGGGTAACCGGCATCTTCACCGGTACTACAATTTCGCCGGGCGTGCTGTTGAGACAGTGTCCAGATCGTTACGCCATTCGTGCGGGTCAGAACTTACCTGACAAGGAATTTCGCTACCTTAGGACCGTTATAGTTACGGCCGCCGTTTACTGGGGCTTCGATTCGGGGCTCTCACTCCTCCTCTTAACCTTCCAGCACCGGGCAGGCGTCACCCCATATACATCATCTTCCGATTTAGCATAGAGCTGTGTTTTTGCTAAACAGTCGCCTGGACCTATTCTCTGCGGCTCACTCTCGTGAGCACCCCTTCTCCCGAAGTTACGGGGTCAACTTGCCGAGTTCCTTAACAACACTTCTCCCGTTGGCCTTAGAATTCTCATCCTACCTACCTGTGTCGGTTTGCGGTACGGGCATCTTGTATATTCACAAAGCTTTTCTCGCCTGTTTCCATGCATGCTTCCCTACTAAATTTCGGTCCCTTTCGCCCGGGGCTACCATCGCCCGGGTCATACACTTCCTCAGTGTCCCTTTGCTTAAATACTTCGACGGTTACGGAATTTCTACCGTATGTGCATCGGCTACGCCTCTCGGCCTCACCTTAGCTCCCGACTTACCTGGAGCGGACGAACCTTCCTCCAGAAACCTTAGGCTTTCGGCCTTTATGATTCTCACATAAATCGCGCTACTCATTCCGGCATTCTCACTTCTGTACAGTCCACACGCGCTTCCGCTCATGTTTCACCCCGTACACAACGCTCCCCTACCA
>NZ_JACSNR010000023.1 GCF_016901815.1 Hydrogenoanaerobacterium saccharovorans | reverse complement strand
TCCCATTCCGGATCAGCGAACAGGCGGGTGACATTGCGGAAATCCATGACCACAAAGTGTGTCTTGCCCTCTTTTTCCCGCAGACGGGTGCCACGGCCGATGATCTGCTTAAACTCGGTCATGGAACCAATCATCTCATCCAGTACAATCAACTTGGTCATCTTGCAGTCCGCTCCAGTGGACAACAGTTTGGAAGTAGTGGCGATGACCGGATAGGGCGACGAAACCGAGATGAAGTATTTCAGCTTTCCTTTGCCATAGTCATCTCCACCGGTAATGCGTACCACATAGTCTGAATTTTTCTTCATCATATCAGCATTGAGCTTCGCCAGAGCATCCCGCATCCGCAGAGCGGCATCTTCCGTGGCACAGAATACGATAGTCTTTGCCATACGATCGGTACTTTTCAGATATTTGGTGATTTCCTCTGCCACCTGCTGGATACGATCCTCAATGATGATGTTGTAGTCAAAATCGCTGTTAGTGTAAATCCGGTCAGGAATTTCTTCACCATAGATATCTCTCTGTCCCTTCCGGGGTCTCCAGCCCTCTCCAATGTCTGTCATAACATTGATGACCTTGAAAGGCGCTAGGAACCCGTCCTCGATGCCTTCCTTCAGACTATATGTATAAATCGGCTCTCCAAAATAGCTGAGGTTGGAGATATATTTGGTTTCTTTAGGAGTCGCTGTCATACCTATCTGAGTAGCGGACTGGAAGTATTCCAAGATTCTGCGCCAGCGGCTCTCCTCCTTCGCGGAGCCTCTGTGACACTCGTCCACGATAATCAGATCGAAAAAGTCCGGCGAAAACAGCTCACTGAAGTGTTCCCGATCATCATCGCCTACCAGCTGCTGATACAGAGAGAAATACACCTCATGGGAGGTGATGGTACTCTTGTCATCTTTGGCCACATTGATTTTATGCGTAACTTTCTCCAGAGGTGCAAAGTCCTGCTGAATGGACTGATCTACCAAAATATTGCGATCAGCCAGATAGAGTATCTTTCGCTTCATTCCACTGTGCAGCATTCTGTAAACAATCTGAAAAGCAGTATAGGTTTTCCCCGTCCCGGTAGCCATCACCAGAAGGATTCGCTGCTGCCCCCGAGCTATAGCATCCACTGTACGGTTGATAGCATTGCGTTGGTAATATCGGGGTGGATAAGTATTCTGGCTGGTATAATAGGGCTGCTCCAATATAGTTTCCTGCTGAGGTGTCAAGCCTGATTCTCTCTTATAGCGAGCTACTAACTCCTGCTCTGTGGGAAACTCCTCTAAGCTGAACTCACGTTCCTGCCCAGTCAGAAAATCATGCTCCACAAAACCGTCACCGTTAGAGCTATACGCAAAGGGCAAATCCAACATTTTTGCATACTCCATCGCCTGTTGCAAGCCATGAGAAACACCATGTGTATTATCCTTTGCCTCCACAACAGCGATTGGATTATTGGCATTCAAATATAAAATATAGTCTGCCCGTTTGGGTCTTTCACGAAATACAAAGTTACCTTTCAGGTTGATCTTACCGTCTGTAATACGGGTTTCCATTGTAATTTTTTCTCGATTCCACTTCGAAAGGATAGACGGTGTGATGTACTGCAGTTTAATATCTTCCTCGCTCATCTGATGCTTGGGTAAAATTGTATTCATTGCCGCTCCTCCTTTCAAATTATCGTGATTTACAAAGTCTAACTTTTGGGCTTATTTCATCAACCACTG
>NZ_JACSNR010000022.1 GCF_016901815.1 Hydrogenoanaerobacterium saccharovorans | reverse complement strand
GGCGGAGCATGGTTGTCTTTCCGGTTCGCCGCAGACCAAAGACCAGGCAGACACGGTCATACTCCTTTCCGTAGAGATACCCTTCCAGTTGGTCAAAGCAGTCACGGAGCTCCCAGTTTTTTACCCCTTGAGACATGGCCTCCAAGCCCTTGCCAACGATCACGCTGGTTTCAAAATCCAGCTTGGGCTGACGCACTTTTGGCATTCCGGCCCGCAACGCTTTCAGCTGCGCCTGCAAGGATTTGCGCTGTTCGATCTGCTCCCGCAGTGGTTCCATTTCTCCGTCCCGGAGATACTGGCTACGCTTTTTTCCGCCCTCCGTCCACTGGTGGTAATATTGAATCTTGCCATTGATTGTTTTCTTTGAGATATACCCAACTGGCAGTTCCGCAATCTGTTTCTCCAGTTCCTGAATCATTTTCTGTCTTTGCAGCTCGTCCATACCGCACCTCCTCGTATAATAAGTTTGAAAGTTAATAATTCAGATATCAGCAGGCTTAGAGATGCCCGTGATACAATAGCTGTAGGACAGCAGGGTCAAGTTCTCTACCTCCTGGTTGAGCCGTAGGGCTGCTTCAAAATAAGTCAGTTTCCCTGAGCCGGAAGTTAGCTGCAAACTCATTGGCTGTTTGCCAGAGTGTGGGTCGCCCTTTCAGCAGTGAGGGATATCGCATTGGTCTGCTCTGGAATGATTCTGATACGCGAGGTTGCGGATGCTCCGGTTATCATGGGTATCTCCAAGCCTGCTGGCCTGAAATCTCCATGCGGGGAGGTGAAAATCGTGAACCCATTATTCGTTGGCATTGATGTGAGCAGCAGGAGCAATGTCGCCTACCTGATGAAGCCGGATGGAAGCAAGCACAGTAGCTTTTCTGTGCAGAACAATCTTGGCGGTGATAAAATGTTGTCAGAGAGAATTGTGTCGGCACTCAGTTCCATGCGGCTCAGTGATGTGGTGATTGGCCTGGAAGCCACCTCTATCTACGGGAACAACCTTGTGTATGCCCTCCGGGAGGATGGCAGCCTGAGCCGGTTCCAGCGGAAGATCCATGTCCTCAATCCCAAGCAGGTCAAAAAATTCAAGGAAGCCTATCCAGATCTGCCCAAAAATGACTTTGTGGATGCCTTTGTGATTGCCGACCATCTCCGTTTTGGCAGAATCGCCAAGGAGGTCTATATGGACGACTATCGCTACCAGGCTCTCAGAACCCTCACCAGAGCCAGATTTGATGTCATTCAGAATCTGACACGGGAGAAGCAGAGGTTTGCCAACTACTTATTCCTAAAATGCTCTGGTATTGCTCAGGAGAAAGACATTCAAAACACCAGCGCCACTACCATTGCTCTCATGGAGCATTTTGAAACTGTGGATGATCTGGCAAATACTGATCTGGATGAACTGACCGACTTTATTGCTCAAGCAGGCCGGGGCAGATTTGTCGATCCAGATGCCACTGCCAGAGCAGTACGGGCTGCGGCCAAAGGCTCTTACCGTCTGCCCAAGACAGTGAACGACACCGTGAACCAGGCAATGTCTGTTTCCATCGCCTCTATGCGGGCACTGAAGGAACAGGTTAAGGTTCTGGACAAAGCCATTGAACAACAGTTTGAAATTATCCCAAACACTCTAACTTCCATCCCTGGCATTGGTAAGGTTTACTCCGCCGGTATTATTGCTGAAATTGGTGATATCCACCGTTTCGATTCCCAAGCCTCTGTCGCCAAGTTTGCCGGCCTTGTCTGGACACAGCACCAGTCCGGTGAATTTGAAGCGGAGCACTCCCGAATGATTAAATCCGGCAACCGCTATCTCCGCTACTACCTGCTGGAAGCTGCCAACTCTGTGAGAAGATGCGACTCCGAGTTCCGGCGTTACTATGACCTTAAATTCAAAGAGGTCAACAAGTACCAGCATAAACGCGCACTCGCTTTAACTGCCAGAAAACTGGTTCGGTTGGTCTTTCGGCTGCTGAAAGACAACCGCCTGTATATCCCATCGGAGGGCTAAGCGTACCGCTTGCCACTCTGATGTCCAAGCCCTGTTTCAAATTTTCTTAGGGGCAGGGCTTTGGTTGGTGTTGCCTTTTGGCTGCTCACATAGCTCTCCTATGGCGTTTTCTTCTGTTGTTTCCGTGAATCACCCTCTTGACTTAATACCATTGGACTTATTTTCATTATACCCTCTCGCCTTTGGATATGCAAGGGGTTATAGGGGGTTATGATGGCAGAACAAGAAAACTATGAAGGAAGAAGTAACGGCTTATCGCAAGCAGCAAAAGGAA
>NZ_JACSNR010000021.1 GCF_016901815.1 Hydrogenoanaerobacterium saccharovorans | reverse complement strand
TGAGGTCGGTGAGTTTGATATGGTCATCTATGACCAGAAAGAAAACTGTTGTGATATTTTTGAGATCAAACACAGCAGCACACAGGTTCCTCTCCAGTACCGGCATCTCGTGGATGAGGACAAATGCCGAAGAACAGAAAAGCGGTTTGGCACAATCCGAGGACGATATGTCCTTTATCGTGGTGAAGATATTCAGATGGAAAACGGAGTGCAGTATCGTAATGTGGAGTCCTACCTGAAAGAACTTCCGGACCTTGAAATGCAGCAGTCAGCTGACCTCACTCCTCAGACACTTGGCCCCGTACTATGAGAGAAAAGCGCTGATAATAAAATCATAAACATCAATTTCAGCTATCCTTTAGAAAAAATCCCCGGAGAAAATGCTCTCCGGGGATTTTCTTTACATCACTTGTTCCATGAAGTTTCCCATCCTCTCCGCTGCCTGTTCTTGCATCTGCCGGGTGGCGTGGGTGTAAGTTTTTAGTGTGAAGCCTGCGTCATAGTGCCCCAGCATCGAGGAGACTGTTTTCACATCTACACCATTCTGCAATGCCATGGTAGCGAAGGTATGCCGCAGATCATGGAACCGGATGTGCTCCAGCCCTGTGTCCTTCAGGATCTTCTCATGGAGTTTTGCGATAGAGTCCGGGTGATACATCTCTCCTGTCCTGGGCGAGGGGAACATCCAGGGGTTGTCCGGATGCTTTTTATGTTCCTGCTGCAGCAGCTCTATCGCCGACTCTGGAATCGAAATCTTCCTCACCGAGTTCTCTGTCTTTGGCCGGCTGATGGTGACATTCCGGTTCCTGTCCCCCACTGCCTGCTTGCTCACTGAGATGAAGCGCTGTTCTTCGTCCAGGTCGGACCACAGCAGGGCAGTCAGTTCTCCCTTGCGAATCCCCGTCACCAGCTCCAGATAGAACATAGGCAGGACGCCTCTTTTGTCTGCCGCTTCCAGATAGGTTTTCATATCCTCGGGATGGAGGATCTTCATCTCCTGTTTCTGAATCTTGGGAATGATGCAGTCCTCAGTGGGGTTGCGCAGGATCAGACGCTCTTTCACCGCACGGTCGAGAGCATTGTGAAGCATCATGTGGATGCCCCGAACTGTGCTGTTGCTAAGCCCCGGCTTCTGACTTTTTGGGGATTTCCGAAGTCTTCCGTTCTCCTGGAGATCCTTATAGAGTTTCTGTATATCCCGGCTAGTGAGCTTCTTCAGCTTAATTTCTCCGATCCGAGGAATGACATGTGATTCTATATCGCGGTGATAACTGTCTGCGGTCGTAGGGCGGATGTTGGGCTTGGCGTAGAGTTCATACCACAGCCGCAGCCATTCCGCTACAGTGTATTCGTCTGACCGGACGATATCCAGTTTCTTGCTTTCCTCAATGGCTTTGGAAAGTTTCTCTTTCACCTCTGCCTGGGTCTTTCCCAACACATTCTTGGTGATCCGCTTACCCGTCTCTGGGTCATAACCAGCAGTATATCGGCCTTCCCAGCGTCCATCTGAACGCTTCCGGATGCTGCCTTCTCCGTTGGCTCGCTTCTTTGCCATTCAAAAACCTCCTTTCTTTGTTTATGCGGCGCAGATTTTGAAGAGCTTAGTCTACCTCCTGAGATCTCCGCCAGGGCTGCATCATCTCCTCTTCATCGTAGGAGTAGAGACCATCTGTTTCCAGCTCCCGGCTGATTCCCCAGGCCAGCTTGAAGCTGGCGATAAAACTCTCCAGAGAGACTTCGTCCCAGATGGCATCCATGGAGTCCACGATCAGGAGTAGTTTGCGTCTGTCCTCATCACCCATCCGTGCGAACAGTTCCTTGCAGGTTTCTTCTACCGTTTGGCGATTATCCTCACACTGTGGCTTCCTGAAAAATCTCTGCTGCAGCGCCCGCATATAGTCGTGCATGATTGTCACCTCCTGTCAATCACACAACATACCAGCAAGGCGGAAGAATATCCAGACCACAGGGGCAGAGTTATCAGATTGTTATCATTTGTGTATCTATGCCTGAAGTCGGTACAAAATCGGCAAAATGCCCATGGACGCCACCCTTGACCCCCGCGAAGGCGGCTTCAAACCGGCATCACTGCTGACTCTGATGTCAGATCTGATGTCCGCATGGACTCCATGATGCCATAACTGACCCCCGCCATTTTCGAAAACTAAGGCCTCAAAAACCGCATCAAACCGCCATTTCCAGTCCGCACTGCGGGCCGGTGTGGGCTGCGGTGATGTCACCGCTTTATCCTGCTTCATTTTCGACCCCATGTGTCACCCCAGTTTTTCGGAGAATCTGGCTTTTGAAACGGGTCATGGAACTTGTCAGATGCAGCGGATTTGTGCATGGGATTTTGGTCCCACCTAGCCCCGGATGACCCACACTGACTCGAAAAACCCCGCCTTT
>NZ_JACSNR010000003.1 GCF_016901815.1 Hydrogenoanaerobacterium saccharovorans | reverse complement strand
GTAACTGGCAGGTCACACTTTTACTTTAACACATTAGGAGTTTTTTTATCTTTTTCACCGCTTAAGCTCTTTTGAACCACGCGACTATCGCGTGGTTTTCTTTACACAAAAAACGATGAAACCATGGTTTCATCGGTTTTTTCTTTTTGCCCGGAATCGCTTCTGACCCAGATTCTGACCCAGATGCGAAAAGATCCGGAGCGATTCAGAAAGCGCCCGAGAGGACATTCCCCATCACATCGGCTGCCTGCCGCTGGGCTGCGGTGGTCACATGGGCGTAGGTGTCCAGAGTGAAGCCGGCGCTGTAATGCCCCAGCATGCCCGAGACCGTCTTGATGTCCAGTCTATGCGGCTTCCGGAATTTTCCTGCTCTCGGATGGTCTGTTTTCAGAGGGAAAATGGACTTCGGTTTTCCCGGCTCCTGACCCAAATCCAGGCCCCATACAGGGGAGCCGGAAAGAATGGCCGGCACGCCTTCCCATGCCGCAGACCACAGTTCACAATCCAAAGGCCGCCCGTTCAGGTGCGGAAGTTTTCCATTGTACAGACCTCTGCATTCTGGTATTCTAAAAGCAACAGGCCGGAAGTTTCCGGAAATCCGGCTTACTGCCAGCAGGGGAAGGGACAGAAATGATTGAATTTGGCATGATGGAATATATGACCGTTCTGGGAATGAACATGGTCCTGCTGTTTCTGGACAGCCGGTACTCCCGACGCCGGACTGTTCTGGCAGTTTACAGCACCATGTTCGCTGCCATGATTGCTGTGGCGGTTGTCTACCGGACAGCCGGCCTGAAAGCCACTCTCTGGCTCTATCCCCTGCTCGCCCATGTGCCATCACTGCTGCTCATTCTGGTACTCAGCCGCTTCCGGGGATGGCGGCTGATCTTCCAGCTGCTCTCTGCCATTCTGTTCTGTACTGTGATTCTGCATGGCTCTGCGCTCGCCTTCTACTTCTCCGGTCGGAACCTCCTGGTATTGATCCTGTCCTGCGCGGTTCTCACCATCGGAGTACTGCTGCTCCTGATCCGGGTACTGCGTCCCCTGTTCTTCCAGATTCTGATGGAACTGCAGCACGGCTGGTGGCTGATGTGTCTGGTAATGGCTGGTTACTATACGATCGTGATCTACCTGATCCCCGGCTATGTCGGTTCAGAGCTCACCAGCACCATTCTCAAGCCTGCGATCTCCCTGCTGATGGTGGGATTCTATGCCATTCTGCTATTTTTCTTCTCCCGCATCCGCAAGGAGGCGGAAGCCCGGAACAACGCACAGCTTGCCGCATTGCAGCTGTCCGCGCTCCAGAGCCGGATGGAAGCGGTAAAAGCCGCAGAGGACATCATCCGCGCCGAGCGCCATGACCTGCGCCATCGCATCCAGGCTGTGATGGAGATGGTAGCCCGGGGGGAAGAAAAATCCGCCCTGGACTTCCTGGATGCCACCCAGAGGCGGCTGGATGAACACAAACTGATCCGATGGTGCCGTCCGCCTGTTCTGAATGCTGTGTTTTCCTCCTACTTTGACCAGGCGCAGAATCAGGATATCCCGGTGGAGGCAGATATTTCCCTGCCCGACACCCTTCCGGTGGACGAAGGAGAGCTTGCGATTGTCCTGGCAAACGCCCTGGAAAATGCCATCCATGCCAATCTCCTGCTGCCCACGAAGCAGCGGAAGATCCGGTGCAGGATGGTGGGGACTCCCGGCGTTATGCTGGAGCTTTCCAATCCATGCGCTGACGATGTAGTCTTTGACAGCAACGGCCTCCCCATCGCTCAGAGAAAGGGGCATGGTCTGGGAGTACAGTCCATCTCCGCGTTTTGCCATAAAAACGGAGCGGTCTGTCAGTTCGACCTGACAGATGGCTGGTTCCGGCTGCGTCTGATCCTGTGAGATCTCCCCTCTGTCTGGCCCGGACATGCTTCTCCCGAACCGCCTCTTGCCAACAAGCGACTTTTTTTGTAAGATGGAACCGGATATTTTATCATGAAGAGAGGGCTTAGATATGACAGAGGAAAAGATGCAGGGAGAGGCACGTCAGGCCTTTCTGGTGGATACGCTGCAGAAGCTGCTGGGACAGGACAGCCCCACCGGCTTTACTGAACGGGTCGTGACTGTGGCAGAGGAGATCGCCCGGGAACTGGGATTTGACGCCCATCGCACCAACAAGGGCAATCTGGTCATCACAGTGCCCGGTCGGGAGAGCGGACACAAGGTGGGGCTCTGCGCCCATGTGGATACCCTGGGCCTGATGGTGCGTTCGGTCACCGCGGACGGCATGCTGATGGTCACCAAGGTCGGCGGCCCGCTGCTGCCCACCCTGGACGGTGAATACTGCCGCATCTACACCCGGGAAGGCAAGGTATATACCGGTACTGTGCTCAGCCTGTCGCCGTCGGTTCATGTGCAGGACGACGCCGCCACCCGCCCCCGGGACGAAAAGAATATGGCAGTGCGCATCGATGAAAAGGTACACAACAAGGAGGACGTCCTGGCTCTGGGCATTGCCGCCGGCGACTATGTCTGTTATGATCCCAAGACGGTTGTCACCGGGAGCGGCTTTGTCAAGTCCCGGTTCCTGGACGACAAAGCCAGTGCCGCCTGTCTGCTGACCCTGCTGTGGCAGATGCGTGAAACCGGAACCCTGCCCCGGTACGAAACCTATCTCACCTTTACTGTCCATGAGGAGGTGGGACACGGCGGCGCCACCCTGCCTGTTGTGGACGAGCTGCTGGCAGTGGATATGGGCTGCATCGGCGAGGATCTGGGCTGCACCGAATATCAGGTTTCCATCTGCGCCAAGGACAATGGCGGCCCCTATGACTATGACATGGTCAGCCGGCTGGTAAAGCTGGCAAAGGAACATCAGGTGGACTATTCGGTGGACATCTACCCCCACTATGGCTCGGATGTCGGTGCTGCCTGGCACGCCGGTATGGACTGCCGGGCTGCTCTCATCGGCCCGGGCGTACACGCCTCCCATGGCATGGAGCGCACCCATCTGGATGCCCTGCACGCCACCCTGGATCTGGCGGCGCTCTATCTGGAACTGGCGTGAAACAGCCGGAGAGCTGCTCCCGGCGAAACCGAGACGCACAGCCTTTTCCTGTAAAACCACAGAAGAATATTTCTGACAAAAGGCATCCGGACGGGTGCCTTTTTCTTTTTGCCCGGGCTGACTTCCGTGTGGAAGCGTCTGGGAACAGGGGCTTTGCTCCTCCGGGGCGGACAGCTCTGCGCAGCAAAAAACCAGCCGGGGAAATCCCGGCTGGTTTTTACGGATTTTATGCCAGAAGGCTCTGAAGCCCCTGATAGAAGGAGGAATCGGCCTGGTAGAGAACCCACTCCCCGTCGGCGTAGAGGGTATCCCATACACGACCGTCCGGCGCCACCGACCTGTGATAAACTGCGCCATTGTCCACTGCCTCTATGGCAATGCAGTCCTGGGCCGGCGCCTCCTGGACGACGGTTCCCAGGGTCAGTCCCCTCAGACGGGCGACAATCTGTTCCTTTTCAGCGGCATCCGAAAGGGTTGTTTCCTGCACTCCGTCTGTGAGCTTTACCCGGATCTCCTCGGTGATGGTGAACTCCTCAGGATAGCTCGCCTCCGGGAAGTTATAACTGTCCACCTTCCAGCGGTTGTCCTCCCGCTTCAGAACCAGGGTCGTAAAGGCTTCGGGGCACTCCCCTTCCCAGTCCAGTGGGGCTGCGATTCTCCAGGATACCTCCACCTGGGCGCTGTCCGGACTGCTGCTGACAACCCGATAGCCAGTCATGGTATTCTGATAGGAATAACCGGTCTTATACGGCCCGCGGTGATAGACCTCTCCATTCTCCGCCTGATAGATATAGGGCTCTCCTGCCATCTCGGCCGAGAGCAGCTGCTCCAGGCCATGGCTGGTGAAAAGATACCGGGTGGCTTCATCAAAATCCACGAACTTGGACAGAATGCCGGCAGGAACACCTTCGGGCGGTGCTGCCATCTCATCTGCAAAGGCCACATCATCGGCATCATAGATGGTATTGACCAGGTACCACAGCCGGGTCACATCCGCTTCGGTCAGTTCGCCGTCCGAAACCCCGTCCCGCTGCTCGATGAAATACTCCGCCGCAGTTTCTATGATCTGAGCCATGCCCTCCGACCAGCCGGTGCTGTCCTGGATGGGCAGAGCCGGTTTCTCTTCCGCCGGTTCGGAGGTCTGGGAACCGGATTCAGAAGACTGGGAGTCGGGCTCAGAAGATTGGGACGACTCAGACTCTCCCCGCTGCGCGGAGCAGCCCGCAAGCAGCAGGCAAAGCACCAGTCCCAGACAGAGCAGACGATTTTTCCACATAAGATCCTCTCCTTCCCAAATGGTGCAGGCAGCGCTTCTCTCCCCCTATTATAGCAGTTTCCCAGGGGACTTCAACGGCAGGAGGCAGGGAATACAGGCAGACGCCGCCGGATCATTCCGGGCCAGGGAAACCCATCGCAGCCCGCAGACCGGCAATGCCGTCCGGAAACTGTCTCACGCAGCGGCAGGATTTACGGAAAATCCCGACGCTGATGCTCACCGATTGCTTTACCCTGTCCGTGCAGGAGATCCCTTCCATCACAAAAAAGGCCCCGCAGAAAATCCCTGCGGAGCCCTTTTTATCGCTGTTTTTGGCTCAGAGAATCAGGCGGAACACAAACTGCTCGTCTTTTGTCTCCCAATGGCACACGGCTCCATACTTCCGGCAGAAGTACCGGATGGACTGGGTTCCCAGGCCATGCCCCTCCTTCGGGGAGACAGGGAAGCCCTCCTCATCAAACCGCACCGCCGTGCAGAACGGGTTGACAATCTCCAGCATGAGGTCGGGATAGCCGATCATCCGGCAGGAGATCCTGCGGTTCTCCCGGGGCAGAGCCAGATTGGCATGGAGGGCATTCTCCAGGGCATTGGCGATCACAATGGCAAGCTCTCCTTCGTCCACCGGCAGCTGTTCCGGCAGGGAGATCTTTGCCTCCACCAGAACCCCCTGACCCTGTGCCTGGGCAAAACAGGAGGAAAATACAGCATCCAGCACCGGCGACCGGCACCAGTGGATCTCCCTGCGCTCGTCCAGCCGCTTCCGGGCTGTATCCAGGAAATTCAGCGCCGATTCCCGGTCTCCCCGGGACAGCAGTTCGGCAGCGGTCTGGAGCTGATGGCGCAGATCATGCCGCTGCACCCGGATTCTCTCCTCCACCTCTTCCATCTCATGCAGCTTCTCCCGGAGAGCTGAGATCTGCACCGTCAACAGCGCCGCATTCTGCCGTTCCATCTGGATGCGGTACTGTCCCAGAAGGCTCCGGAACACCGCAATATACACAACCACCAGCGGAACTACCGCGGCATAGGCATAGATCATCTGCACCGGGTTGTCCAGATAGCTGCCCGGCCAGGACGCCACAAAGATGAGATAGGCGCAGAATACACAGGGGATCAGGGTCAGGATTCCCCAATGGGCGGGAATTGCCTGGATCAGCACCCGGAACGGTTTGCGCAGGAAGCGCCATTCCAGATAGATGGCTGTGCCATAGAATATTCCCATCAGCAGGATATTCATCAGCGCCGACAGGCCCAGTACGCTGGTGATATGACGGATCACCGATGCCGCCAGCACCGACAGCAGGATCTGGGTCATATAGTTGAAAACCGCCTGGGACGGGGTATCATTGGCTGCCCAGTAGGTGAGGAAGGTCGCCGGAGCCGAGATGGTAATCAAAAACAGCCGGAGCAGCAGCAGTTCTCCCCCGAAATACAGCAGCGCCAGGCTGGAACCCACCACCCAGGCACTGTACACTGCCATAATTCCCAGCAGCTTCCGGCGCCCGAAACGGAACTCGGTCAGACTCGCCATCATTCCCACTGTCATCAGGGTGATGAAATAAGCCCGGAACAACAGGAACATCACATGATCCATCTGGCATTCTCCTTCAGCCAATAGTCTCCCCAGGCCCGTTTGAACTCCACTGCCGCTGTCCGGGGCAGGGTCAGGGCCTCACCATTGTCCAGCAGCGCCTCCTGCCCCTTGATACCGGTGACATGCCGGAAGTTCAGCACAAAACTGGCACCGCACAGATAAAACCGCGGGTCTGCCAGCAGCGGCGCCGCGGCTTCCCGGAAGGGCATCCGCAGGGTCTGGGAATCCAGAACCCCATCGGTGCAGTGACAGCGCATCACCCGTCCGGCCCGCTCCGCATAGAGAATCCGGCCCAGCGGAATACATCGGGTTCCCTCCCGGGTCTCCAGCAGCATGGTCTTTTTCTGCTGCTGGGTCAGCTTTTCCACCGCCTGATCCAGCACCCGGAACAGCTTTTCCTCCTCCACCGGCTTGAGCAGATAGAAAAAGGCCCGGACCTCATAACTGTCAGCGGCATAGTCGTTGGAACTGGTGAGGAAGATCAGTTCTCCCTGCTTTCCCATCTGACGCAGCCGTTTCCCCACCGAGATCCCATTCTCCCCCGGCATGAGAATATCCAGAAGATAGAGGTCATATCCGCCCCGCTCCTCCGCCTGGTCCAGAAGCTCTGCTCCGCTGAGAAAATACTCTGCCTGGCTCTCCAGTCCCGGATGGGTCTGCTGATATTTTTCCAGAAGTTCCCGGATTTTTTTGAGATGTTCCGGGCGGTCATCACAGACTGCTATTTTCATCGGGCCGGCTGCCTCCTTCCATACCGTCAAATATGACGCAAATTCAGATCAATTTTGCACAAACCATACAAAATTTTCACCCTGAAGCTAAACTTAAAATAGCATAAGGCTAACAAGCCGTCAAGTGCAGCTGATCCTCTCAGTTTAAGCAGAGGACTGCTGCCTTTTTTATCTGCGAGGAGGCTTTTATGAACAAGTTGCGCCATCGAATCCTGTCTGTTTTGCTTGCGGCGGTGATCGCAGGGTCTTCCTGCTGTCCCAGTGTGTATGCCCAGTCCGGCAGTTATGCGGAACTGTCCGGCGGGGCTGTGCCGGAACAGACCGGGGAACTCCCGTCTGACACCCCGGACAGCGGCTGCACCCACATCTGCGGCGAGGACTGCACCCGTCTGGAACTGACCTGCCCCCTGGAGGAATCCGGGGAACACACCCATTCCGGAAGCTGCTATACCGCCGTGACCGAATGCACCCATGTCCATGATGAATCCTGCGGCGGTCTGACCTCCCAGGAGAAACCGCCTGTGAAAACCCCTGCTCCGGACGGGGAGACTGACTCCGGTACAGAGCCGCTCCCGGATGGGGAGACTGTCCCCGGGGAAGAGGGTGAGGCAGAACTGGATTCTCCGGAGGAGATGGAATCCGACCCGGCAGCTGCCAGCGACCCCGACCCGGAGCTGCTCAGTCTGGAGACGCTGGTGGACGAGGGCTATTCCTCGCTGCAGAGCGCCATGCTGCTCACCCGGGGGCTCAGCGGCAGCACCATCCTGCTGGGGGAGGACAATGAGGACAACGCCCACCGCGGCAAACCGGATGACGACATGGACCGTATTCTCGGCCCGAAATACAGCCAGCACCCCATCGAAGTGCGTCTGGAGGTGCCCGCTGAAAAACTTCCCCAGGAAAACGCCTACCTTGCCATCAAGGCCTACGATGTGGACGAGGAGGGCGGCGAAACCGACATTGTCACCTGGAATGGAACTCCCATCGGGCAGCTCTCGGGTACCAATGCCTCCTGGAACACCACTGTGCTGGAAGTGCCGGTGGACCTGATCCAAAGCGGCAGCAACTATGTGGAGATCACCGTCAGCGAGGGCTGGGTGGTGAAGATCGACTGGTTCCAGCTGCTGCTGGACGGCGGTGAAAAACCGGATACCCTGGAGTCTTTTTCGCTGGAACTGGGCACCCCCATCATCGCCCGGGGGCCGGACGATGAACCGGATGTAAGCCTGCCGGTTTACCTGCAGATCCAGGCCCAGGGCGACCAGGACTACAAGACTGAATACACCCTGCTTGACCAGAAGGGCAACTCACTGGCAGCAGCCTTCGGCAGTCCCAGCGGCAGCGGGGCCCTCACCGACCAGGCGCTGCTCACCCTGCCCACCGGCACCGAAAGCGGCACCTACCGGGTAGTGGGCCTGCTCAAGGACCCCGTCACCGAACAGATCCTCGCCCGGGACGAGGCTTCCTGGTACTATGCCGGCCCGGACGCCGCGGCGGAACAGTATCCCCTGATCCAGTACGGCGTCACCCCCGCCAACAAGGCCGTTCAGGAAGTCACTTTCACAGCTGAAGCCACCATGCTCGAGGGCATGACCGCCAAAAGCCTCACCATCAGCGGGCTGACCGATACTCCGGCTTCCGGCACCGACCGGGCGGAGGTGGCGCTCACCGAAAATGTTGCGGATCAACCGGCGGAGATCACCGTTGCCTATACCCTGGACGGCGTGGAAAAGACCATCACCATTCCCATACAGGCCAGCGTTTCCAACATCGACCGGGAACCGCCGGTGGTAACCGTTTCCTCCAATACGCTGAAAGTCCCCGGAGGAGCCTCCCAGGAGGAGATCCGGGCACAGGTACTGGCTCTGGCCTCCGCCTCCGACACCGTCTCCCCAGGCGGAGATGAGGCCTTTGCCGGTGTTGCCGCAATCCAGTGCGAACTGGCAGCGGACGGCAGCTCTGCCGCCCTCACTGCCACCGACCACGCCGGGAATACCTCGGAACCCAGAACCGTGACGCTGCTCTCCGCCGTCCAGCCATTGCAGCTGGGAACTCCTTCGGCTGCGCGCCAGGGGGAGAGCAATACCTTTGACCTCAGCGCTGTCCTCATTTCGGACGGCGGCCTCACTGTGACCGAAACCGGCTTTGTATGGGGCGTCATGCAGAACCCCACCCTCACCGTCAACAATGGCGCTTCCCATACCTCTGCCCCGGCGGGCAAGGGGGAGAACATCACCGCCCGGGCTGAGATCGCGGACGGGGTTTCCTACTATGCCCGGGCCTATCTCATCGCCGACGGCACCACCTATTACAGCCAGCAGATCACCTTCTCCATCGGCGCCAAAAACTACGGCACCGTCACCATCAAGAATAACGGCGGCAACACCTTTACCGTCTCCCGGGACGGCACCGACGGGGTACAGACGGTCTCGTACCGCACGGTGAACGGCTCTGCCGTGGGCGGCACCCACTTTGAGCACCAGTCCGGCACTGTCACCCTTCAGGAGGGGCAGACAAGCGCCGTCATCACCATCAACGAAATGGGCGCCAACACCGCATACAGCGCCGATGAGCCCGCTACCGCATACACAAATGCCGACCGCACCTACCAGGTGGAGATCTTCCGGGTGGAGGGCGGCGCCGCGCTGGGCGATACCCGCTTTGCCGCGCGCACCCTGCCCACCGGCAGGAAAGCCGACTCCGCGTGGTTCGAGGAATACACGAAAGAGGGCGCTCAGTGGGAACGGCCCCGGGGCGATAAGGACACAGACGGGTGGGGCTGGTATAAGGATGGCGTCGGCAACGACACATCCGCCCGGGAGACAGCCTCGGTGACCCGTAACGGAGCGGACTACTGGACCCATACCGCCCAGAGCCTGCGGTACTATGTCACCTTCCAGGCCAAGGAAGAGGAGTCCGGCTACCAGGCCATCCAGATCCTGCCCGGCGATGCGCTGGATCTCGGGATCTATCCGGAAGCGGTAGATAAGAAAGGCAAGCTGCTCTACAACAGCGGCATCTCCTCCATCGACCAGACCGGCATGTACTATGTCGCCCTGTTCGAGCATGGAAAAAACAAAAAAGAGACCGACTGGTATGATTACAGCTTCCCCGCCAGCGGCTTTTCCATCAACAGCACCATGACCGACTATCACTACCGCAGCGGTCAGTCGGGTGATACGCTCCTCCTGCCGCTGGACACCGAACAGGTTACCGTGGGCTTCAGTGCCTGCGGCTCCGGCAGCGACAAATGGGTAACCAAGGAGGTAAAGCATCATATCCAGGTCTATGACGCCGTGGAGCCCCAGCTTCTGGACATTGCCCCCATGGCAGAGACCACCTATAAGCCCGGCGACAAGGTGACCGTCTCGTTGATCTTTGATGAGATCGTGAACGGCATCAACAGCAGTCTGGATCAAGTCAGCCTGCGCACCAGCTGGGGCAGCTTCCAGTACGCCGGCGGCGCAAACACCAATGTGCTCTACTTCACCGGCACCGTACCGGAGAACGCAGCCTCTGACTTCCGGGTTGATTCCATTGAAGGCACGGACTTCATCAAGGATATGTGCGATGATTCCGGCACCGGCACCTCCTCGGGGGGCGGTTCCATTGATACCTCGGTGGACACCAGAGTGCCGGTCATCTCCATCGAGAACAAGGGCGTGACCGACGGCACCGCCAGCGCTGCTGTCAGTGTACAGAACGCCACCGTGCAGAAGTTTGTCTGGACCCGGAGCGAAACCCTCCCGGTGAACGGCTGGCAGGAGTTCCGGAGCGGCGAAACCCTCTCCACCCGGCAGGCCGGCGGCGAAACCTGGTACCTGCATATCCTGGCGGAGTATGACGGCACCGGTGCCGCCGCCCATGCGTATACCTCCTTCACCTTCCCGGCAGACACAGTGCTGCCCACCCTCTCCGCCTCGGCGGACAATACCGGCTGGGCAAGGGAGCGCACCATTGTCCTTGCCTATACCCCGGCGGACGCCGCTGTCACCATGACCGGCCCGGACGGACAGGAACAGCCTGTCACCGGCAGCCGGACGGTCATCGAGAACGGCTGGTACTCCTTCACCCTTACCCATGGAGAGGAGACCCTCACCCAGGCGGTGGAGATCACCGGCATCGACACTGCTGCCCCCGTTCTGGAGGAACTGCGTGAGCCCAACCAGGCCACACCTCCGGCGGCAGGCCTGGTATTCAGCGCCGTGATCAGCGATGCCCTCTCGGGCGTCCAGTCGGTGCAGTACTGCTTCACCGGCTCGGCCTCAGCGCCCTCCGGCGGCTGGCAGACTGCCGCCGAGAGCGGCGGACGGTACCTCTTTGACTACCAGAGCCAGAACCCCGATGCTGAAACCGTCTACCTCCACCTGAAGGCGTCCGACCGGGCAGGCAATACCCTCACCTGGGATTCCGGCGCCTATACCGTCCAGGCCGCCCCGGACGGCAGCCTGACCCTGGCCCTCTCCGGAGCGCCCACTGCCTGGACCAGCGGCGATGTCACCCTGGAGTGGAGGCTCACCGGCTCAACCGGAGATACCCCCTATACCCTCTACGGCCTGCCCACGGCGGCAGAGACCCAGACCAGCGACCTCTCCGGCAGCTTTGCGGTGAACCAGAACGGTCTCTACACCATCACGGTGCTGGATAACCGGGGACGCTCTGCCGAAAGTTCGGTGCTGGTAAACTGGATCGACCGGCAGGGCCCGATGGTCACCGGCATTTCAGTGCCCTCCGGCTGGACCAACGGCGAAAAGACCGTCACCCTCCAGGGCCTCACCGATGACCTCACCCCGCTCTACAATACAGCCGGGGAAGTAACCGGCTACGGCGGCAGCGGTGTGGCTTCGGCGCACTATAAGAAGCTGGGAAGCGAGGACGAAATCCCTGTCACCGGCAGCACCTTTGCCGTCCCGGAAAACGGCAGCTATATCCTGATCCTCACCGATCAGGCCGGCAACCAGACCCGGCAGAGCTTCACCGTGTCGGGGATCGACACTGCCCCGCCGGAAGTACAGCTCTCCGAAGTGCCCTCCGGCTGGCAGCCGATGGCGGAGATCACCCTCACCCTCTCGGACAAGGACAGCGGCATCGGCAGCGTCCGGACCCGCTTCACCAGCGACAACGCATCCTATCCCACTGACGGCCTCACCGAACATGCCGCCGCGGAATCGGTGACCGTCTCCACCGCCAGCAGCAGCGACCGCTACCTCTACTATGAGGTCACCGACCAGGCGGGCAATGTCACCCGGGGCTTCTCCGGGGAGATCCATGCCGACGGCACGGTTCCGGCTATCCCCACTGTCACCCAGGCCGAGGGGCTTGAAAACCAGCAGGAGCAGGCTGTCCTGACCATCTCCGCCGGAACGGCGGGGGCTTCGGGGCTCACCCTCTGGTACGCTCAGAACGGCGGCGGGTATCAGCAGCTGGATTCGGACACCCTCACCCTCACCGAAACGGGGACCTACTCCTTCAAGGCGGTCACCGGCGCCGGAAGCGAAAGCCCCGTGCGCACCGTGACCCTCCACCGGGTCAGCTTCCGGTCGGACGGCATTGACCCGCTTCCCGACCGTCTGGTGCTCTCGGGCGGCACCCTCGCCCGGACCGCCAATCCCCACCGCACCGGCTATACCTTCACCGGCTGGCAGAAGGACGGCACTGTCTGGGACTTTGCCCAGCCGGTCACCGGAGATTTCACCCTCACCGCCGGCTGGACCCTGTCGGCGCCCTCGGTTTCGGTATCTGCCGCCTACCCCGGCAGTGAATCAGCGCCCTTTGTCTACAACGGCGGAGATCTGACCCTCACCGCCAGCGCCGCCCATACCGCGGACGGCGTCACCTTCTTCTACCAGTGGTACGACGCGGGCGGGCAGCTCCTTGGGGACACCTCCGTCCATACCTTCCCTGCCGCCAGTGCCGGGGAATATCCCTGCGCCTGCACCGTCACAGCCGTGGACAGCTACGGGCTTTCGGCCCGGGCGGACGGCACTGTCACCGCTGTCATCGCCAGAGCTCCGGTGACCTGCACCGTGAGCGGTACCCGGCACGAATATGACGCCGGGGAGAAGCAGGCACAGGTGACTGTGAGCACCGCTGTCCCGGGGCTGACCATCCGGGAGAGCGACTACACCGTCCGCTATGAGCAGGGCGGAACGCCTGTCACCCCGGTGAACACCGGCAGCTATGACATTATACTCACGCTGGAAAATGACAACCTCCGGTTTGACGGCATGGACGGCAGTCTGCGGGAACAGAAGGCCGGTACGCTGGAGATCACCGGCACGACCTATCCCGAGGCCGACACCATGACCTGGCCCGAAGCCGGGGCGCTCACCTATGGCGAAACCCTGCGGGAAAGCGTCCTCACCGGCGGCGACCAGCAGGGGAAGGGCACCTATGCCTGGAAAACCCCCGAGGCCATTCCCACGGTGGAAAACACAGGCTGTACGGTGGTATTCACCCCGGACGACTCCAATTACGCCCCGGTGGAGCACACCGTTTCTGTGGCGGTGACTCCCAGGGAGCTGACCATTGCGGGCGTCACTGCCCAGAACCGGGTCTATGACCCGGACAGCACTGCCGTAACCCTGACCGGCGGCAGCCTGGAGGAATCCGCCATCGTCATCCGGAACGGGGTTCCGGACGATGCGGCGCTGGACAGCACCCGGGCCCGGGGCAGCATTGCCGTGCCGGACGCCGGAACCGCTCTGCCGGTAACGGTGAGCGGCTATGCCCTGACCGGAGCGGACGCCGTCAACTACACCCTGGCGCAGCCGGGCTATGTCACGGTGGACATTGCCAGGGCAGCGGGAAGCGGTTCCGTGACCATAGCGGGCTGGACCTACGGGGACACCCCCTCCCAGCCGGTGGTGGTTTCGGATACCAACGGCACCGGATCGCTCACCTTCCGCTACACCGGCGCCCTCTCTGACGGCACCGCCTATGACTCACCCGACCTCCCCTCTGAAGCCGGAAGCTATCAGGCAGCTGTGACCTTCGCCGCCACCGGAAACTATGAGGCTGTCACCGTACAGTCCGGGCCGTTCACTGTGGCGCAGCGGCGGATCACCGCCACCTGGAAGGGGCTGGACACCGTCTTCAACGGGCTTCCCCAGTCCCCGGAAATTGCCGGACTGGTGGGCGTTGTCCCGGCGGATCAGGGCAAGGTCACCGTCCTGACCCAGACTACCGAACAGACCGACGCCGGCAGTTATCCCGGCGTCACTGCCCGGCTTTCGGGCGAGAGAAGCCGCAACTATCTCCTTGGAAACGGTACGGTCACCTTTGTGATCCGCCCGGCGGCGGTTCTCTTCCAGTCGTCGGAAAACAGCGTCCCCTATGACGGACAGCCCCATACCGCCCGGGTCACCGCCCAGGCCCTGGGACAGGAGTTTGACCGGTTCACCCTCAGCTATCAGAGCACAGACGGTCCGGCAACCGACGCCCCCACCGAGCCGGGACGCTATACCATCCTGGCGGAGATCACCGACCCCAACTACCGCCACACCGGCAGCGCCGATGGCTCCCCCGAGCCGGTGGGAATCCTGGAGATCTATCAGACTGCCGCACCGGCGGTCTATCCCATCACCTTCCTGCCCGGCGCTGAGGAGGTCACCGGAACCCCGCCCTCCCTGCCGGACAGCCTTGCCGGGAACCTGCTGTTCCTGCCCGGCTCCGGCACTCTGGAACGCACCGGATACCAGTTTATCGGCTGGGAATCCGGCGGCAGGATCTATCAGCCCGGCGCCAGCTTTACCATGCCGGCATCCGCGGTGACCTTCACCGCTGTCTGGACCGAAGCCTCCGGCGAGATCGGCGGCTCGGTGGTCTGGGACGATGAATCCGACCCCCAGCCTGCGGGGCAGGTCCTGATCACCCTGACGCGGGGCAATCAGAAACTGGACGAAGTCCTCACCGATGCGGACGGCAGCTTTGCGTTCCGGCAGCTTCCGCCCGGAGCCTACAACCTGGTGGCCTCCTATGGCGAGATCACCCAGACCGAAAAAATCCTGCTCACCGGCTCTGAAACGGCCCAGTGCACCATCCGGCTGCCCCGGGGCAAGACCAATTCGGTGCTGAAAGTCCTGGACGGCGCACCGGATGTGGTGGTGGGCAATCTGGACCGGCTCTTTGACCAGCAGCCCGACCAGGTCTACACCGAAGCCGACCGCACCCTGGTGGAAAGCGGCGGCAAGGTGGAGATCTGCATGACCGTACAGGATTCCAGTCCGGCACCGGGCAGCGCCCTGGAAGAGGCGGTACAGAATGCCGGCAGCTTCCGGGAGGGGCTCACCCTGGCGCTCACCCTGGAGAAATCCCGGTTTGAAGCCAGCGGCGCTTCGCTGGGCGGAACGGAACCCATCTCCGAGAGCAATCTGCTCATGGAGATCGTGATCCCTCTGGACGGCGGACTGCAGAACTGCCGGGAGTACCGGGTGCTGCGGGAGCACGACGGCGGGATCGAGGAGATCCCCGCCGCCGGGAACCAGTGGGGCGAATATTTCGTCCTCAATGAGGACCGGACGGTGCTCACCATCTTTGCGAAGCGGTTCTCAGACTATGCGGTGCTCTATTCCAACGCCCAGCCGGACCATGGCGGCGATGACAGCGATTCAGACGACAGTTCTGACTCCCCGGCTCCGGCTGTGACCGACCCATCGGAGCCCGCAGAACTGCCGCCGGAGAATACGGTCACCCCGGCTCCGGAGACAGCACCGGAACCGGATACCTCCGCCGCTCCTGAGTCCCCGGAAGAGCCGGAATCGCCGGCTCCGGAACAGCCGGCAGAACCCAGCGGCACCACAGATATTCCGGCTGGGAAGCCCTTTGTGCTGCTCAGTGCTGTGGGCGCCGCCGTCGCTGTCCTGCTGGCTGCCCTGCGTCATCCGAACCGGGGCAGGTCCCGCCTGCCTGCTGTGCTCACCGCCGCAGGCGCCGTGGGCGTTGCCCTGCTCACCACCGGCTGGAACGGCTTTGTCCTCGCCTCTCCCTGGACCCTGGCAGTGGCAGGACTTGCGCTCCTCACCGGCTGGCTGACCCGCCCGGACAGCGAATAATCCCCTGGCATCAGGCAGCCCTTTCCCGGGCTGATTTCTGATACACCCCATAACAAAACGCAAAGCCCCCTGGAACAGAACCGTACTTGGTTCTATCCAGGGGGCTTTGCTGTGCGCTGTTGTTTCTCCAGATGGGGACGGCTCTCCCGCTATCCCAGCAGCAGAATCTCCTCCGGCTGCTCCGGCAGGCCATTCCAGCCCAGTTCGGTCCGCTTGCCCGGCAGGAACACAAACTCCGCCCCCTCCCTCTGATAGAGGGCTGTTTCCAGTTCCGTGCCCCACCGGCTGTAACGGACAATTCCCTTATAGTCCATGCCGGTTTCTGTCCCGATGGTCTTGGCAAGGGCTGCCTTTTCCTCCCGGGACATCGCCTTATACTCCTCCCAGTCCGGAAGATGTCTGCTGTGTTCCATTCTGTTTCCTCCTGTCTGCGGCCCGGGGATCAGAGTTCCTCTTTCTCAAAACCGGTGAAGTCGATCTTCCTGTGCTGATAAGCGGCGGAGAAATAGGCCGCTGCCTGTCCGGCGTCGGACACCAGATGCACCCACAGTTCCCCGCCCCCGGCGCCCGGGAAGCCGACCTCCACCGAATACCGGCCCTGATCCGGCCCCATCCGTGCCACCGCGCACTGGATAAACCAGTAGGCATTGGGGTTCTGCGGGTCCTGCTGCTCCAGGATCAGAAAGCTGTCCTGCTCCTGGTTCAGGCCATAAAGCCCCTCCTCCACCTGCTGCCAGGTGGGATCAGAACAGGTGCCCGGGTCTACCCCCACAGTCAGAGTCCAGGGCAGTTCTGCCGATGGCCCCGGCAGGGCGGGGGTTTTATTTTTACTCCAGGGAAAAAGCGCCATATTCTATACCTCCTGTATTCTATCTCCATGCATCGGAGCAGCGTTGGAAAAGTCCGCTCACCGCCGGACAGCACAGATCTCCCGGTCCGGCTGATCCGGCTCAAAGCGATCCTCCGAGACCCGCATCAGCCGGGTGCCTGCGGGACTGTCCAGGTACCGGAAAATATCCGGGTCAAACTGCTGCCATACAATCCCCACCGGCACAAGTGCCAGATGATGATAGTCGTCCAGATAGCCCGGCTCCTCGGTGCCCGAAGCGAAAAACCATCCGCTGTCCCCGTCCCGGTCGGTTTCGGTGCGCTCCATATAGCCCACCTTCCAGCCCTCGTCCAGGATCTTCCGGGACACAATGGCATTCTGTGCCAGCAGCATCCGGCGCTGCCGCATGGCTGCATAGCTCTCGCCATGGCTTAGAAACTGCTGAATCGCTTCGGCCTCCGGAACAGCTCCATCCGCCGCCAGCAGCCGGATATCGGCGTCCCACCGCCGCTGGTCATCCGCCGCCTGCCGCAGCTGCACCGCCAGCCCGAGAAGCTCCTCCTCGGTGTACTCTGCCGGGAGTGTCTCCTGCTTTTGCAGCCTGGCCCCTTGTTCCCCGTAGAGATAGACCGACACCGTGCCGTTCCGGTTGAGATGCAGCTTGACTGCCCCGAGATTTGCCTTGTCGTTATAAAACACCATAAAGGACGGCAGACGGTCATTGACATACCAGTCAAATTCGGTGCCGTTCTGGCTGTTCATATAAAAAACTGCCCCGTCCTGTTCCAGCTGCCGCGGGGTGACCTCGGGCAGCCATTTTGTCCGCTCCCGTTCGGCGATGGCACAGACCTGTTCCAGAATCCGATGCATTGCTGTTTTCCCTCCCTGTTTTCCGGTTTCTGCCCCTGCTTTTGCGGGAGCTCCCTCCTCTATTATAAAAGCTGCCGGAGCCTGCTTCAATCCCGGTTTTATACAAAAATCCCCCGGTGGATTTCTCCATGAAGTGCCCGGAGAGGTGGAGGAAAGGCTGTGGGGGCGTGTGCCGGAGGGGCGGGGCAATGCGCCTGCGATCTGCTGAGAGCCCTGCAAGCTAACCCCTTCCGGGCAGATGTGGGAGGGGCGTTCTGCGAGGGGCGTGTGCCGGGAAAGCCAGGGCGGTACACTCGGCGCTCCGCCGGGCTTCCGCAGGCAAAAAATCCCCCTCCCGGTCAGGCGCGGGAGAGGGATTTCATTTTGCTGCAATCAGAGTTCCGAGAGAATCCGGGCGGAACGGCTGCGGGCCTCCGCCATGACCTTTTCCTCATCGATGCGGGTGAGCACACCGTCCCGGTAAACCACTTCGCCATCGATCATATTGAGGCAGATGTCCGAGGCATCGGCGGCATAGAAGAGATTGGGCAGCGCCTCATACACCGGCTGGAGATGGGGCTTGTCCAGATCGTAGACCACAATGTCCGCCCGGCTGCCCACCTCCAGGGCGCCGCAGTCGGTACGGCCCTGGGCCAGGGCGCCGTTGCGGCAGCTCAGTTCCAGCAGCTGGCGCGGCCCCAGGAAGGTGGGATCGCCGGTGATGCCCTTGCCGATCATCGAAGCCAGGGTGACTTCCTCCAGCATATTGAGGTTGTTGTTGCTGGCGGCGCCGTCGGTGCCGATGCCCACCCGGATGCCCGCTTCCAGCATCTTCTTCACCGGGGCAAAGCCGCTGCCCAGCTTCATATTGCTGGAGGGGTTGTGCGCCACAGTCACGCCCTTATCCCGGAGAATATCAAAGTCCTCCCCTTCGATCCAGACACAGTGGGCGGCAATGGCCGGGACATCAAAGAGCCCCACCCGCTCGAACAGTGCCGCCGGGGTCAGGCCGTTATGCCGGGTCTTGCACTCCTCATGCTCCTTGCGGGTCTCGGAGAGGTGCAGGTGCACCCGCAGGCCCGCTTCCCGGGCATAGTCCGCCACGTCCCGCATCAGTCCCTCATGGGAGGTGTACTCGGCATGGAGTCCCACATCCGCCCGGACACGGTCGTCCCCTGCCTCTGCCAGACGCCGGCGCAGGGCTTCAGTCTCCGCATAGGCGGCATACTCCCGGTAACTGCCCAGTCCCGGCAGTGCCGATACGCCAAAGCTGAGATTGGCCTTGAGACCGCTGTCCCGGACGGCCCGCTCGATCCACTCCAGCTTATAGAACATATCATTGAAGGAAGCCGCACCGCTGCGGATCAGTTCACAGGCACCCAGCATCGAGCTCCAGTAGACATCTTCCTCGGTGAGCTTCGCCTCAAAGGGGAACATCTTCTCGGTGAGCCACCGGTGCAGGGGCAGACCCTCGCCATACCCTCGGAGCAGGGTATCGGGAATATGACAGTGGATATTGTAAAACCCCGGCAGTGCCACTTTGTTCCGTCCGTCGTAGGTCTCCCCGGTGTAACCCTCCGGGCGTTCGGTTCCGATATAGACAATCCGGTTTCCCTCCGTCTCGAGGTACATATCCCGTTTTTCCTCATAATTCCCATCGATCAGTGTGATCTTCTCAAACAGCATTCTCTGCTCTCCTTTCCGCTCAAGTCCGATATGGTAATTGGTACAATTATAGCGGTCTGACTGCCGGTTTGCAAGGACTTTTTCTGCCCGGATGCAGCTACCCGAAAAAAGAGCCGCCCCGCAGGGCGGCTCTCCTGAGCGGAAGGATTTTTTATTTGGCAAAGTGGTTCTGGAAGAAGTCGGTGAAGGCTGCCAGCTCCTTCTCCTGCTCCACATAGACATAGAGGCTCTCGTCCTCCAGCCAGTCATAGGCATTGATGGCAAGATAGCCCTTCTTGTCCGGATAGATCACAAAGGCATCGGTGGGGTACTTGTTCCGGCTGGCTTTGAGAATCTCCGACCGGCGGTAGAAGGTGGGCTCGCCGCAGCCCGACAGATCCGGCACTGTGGGCACTGCCACGATGGTCTCCCCTGCCTCGTCCCAGCCCACAATCAGATTGCCGATTTTGGTCTTGCTGCCATGTACAAAGCCATAGTTAAAGCGGCTGACATCTTCGGTATAGCCGAAGATCAGGCGGTACTTGCTGCCCTCCGGCACCACAGCGTCAAACAGCTCCCGCATCCGGGCCGCATTGGCAGCACTCTTTTCCAGGTCGATCTCCGGGCCCTTGAACAGCTTCGAGAAAAATCCCATTGTCCTTGTCCTCCTCACAGCATCTATAAAGATTGTTTTCAGATTTTGTCTTTATCCTGGCTGAAAACCAGGCCGGAACAGTGGGTCTGCCCCGGCCTTATAAAGACAATTGTACCGATTTGTATTTATTTTATCACAGCACCGGCTCCAATACAAGTGCTGTCCGCTGCCGCCGCAGAAAAAAGCCTCCCCCGGAGGGAAGGCTTTTGGAGGGATTGTTCAGGGGATTATTCCACTGTGAGCTCGATGGCAACCTGGTTGTTCAGCGAATCCCGGATGGCTGCCAGAATATCGCCATGGCTGTCCTGGAGGCTCATGGTGGCGGTGGAGGTCACATCGGCAAGCATAGCCTTCTCTTCCTCAGTGAGGGCGTCATACTTGGCCTTGTCCTCTTCCTTGTCGCTGCCGTCCTTGAGCGGGCGTCCGTTGAGGTCAGAACAGTATTTCTCAAACCATTCCTCTACCTCGTCCACTGTCTTGCCCACAAAGAGCTGCTGGAACTTGTCCATCTGCTCTTCCCAGGTGCCGGTGCCCATCACATAATCAGCGCCGCGCTCCCGCTTGGTCTGCCAGGAGGCAACCTCGGCAGTGAAGTTCTCCTCGGTGTCCTCGGTCTTGCCGTCTACCTTGGCATCGTGGTCGGAATCCAGATTGTAGCCGCCCTGTCCCGGGAAGCCGCTGAAGTGAGGCATCGAAGCGCCGTCATAGTTGGGGGTGGACACTTCCAGCTGATCCACATAGATGGCTGCGATCCTGCCTTCGCTGTCAAACAGGGTGGTGGCATAGACTTCATTGAAGCTGTAAACCGGGGTATCGGTATCATCGCTGCCAGGGCCCATGCGCGCGGTGGTGGACAGGCCGAAACCGAAGCCCGAAGCTGCCTTCACATCGGTGAGAGCCACACGGTTCTCATAGGCCTTGCGGATCGCCGACAGAATATCGCCGTGGCTGTCCTGGAGGCTCATGGTGGCAGTGGAGGTCACATCGGCAAGCATGGCCTTCTCCTCCTCAGTGAGGGCGTCATACTTGGCCTTGTCCTCTTCCTTGTCGCTGCCGTCCTTGAGCGGGCGTCCGTTGAGGTCGGAACAGTACTTTTCAAACCAGTCCTCCACCTCGTCCACGGTCATGCCCACAAAGGTCTCCTCGAACTTGTCCATCTGCTCTTCCCAGGTGCCGGTGCCCATCACATAATCAGCACCACGCTCCCGCTTGGTCTGCCAGGAGGCAACCTCGGCAGTGAAGTTCTCCTCGGTGTCCTCGGTCTTGCCGTCTACTACGGCATCGTGGTCGGAATCCAGATTGTAGCCGCCCTGTCCCGGGAAGCCGCTGAAATGAGGCATCGAAGCACCGTCATAGTTGGGGGTGGATACTTCCAGCTGGTCCACATTCAGGGTGAGAATGCGTCCCTCGGCATCAAACAGCGCATTGGCATAGACCTGGTTGAAGCTGTAAACCGGGGTTTCAGTGTCATCGCTGCCAGGGCCGATACGGCTGGTATTCACCACACCCTGTCCCATATAGAGATCCGATGCGGCAATCTGCTGGGGTTCCTTCTCCTCTTCTTCGCCGTTCTCAGCGGTGGAGGGATAGGTCTCGGGGTCCAGCGCGTTGTTCACGGCGTACAGAATAGCTTCACTGGTAATAGTGGCGCCGGCAATTACATCCACATCGGTGGAGTTGGCTTCCACAATCTTCGCCGGAAGCTCTGCGGCTGCCTTATCGCCGATGCCGGCGGTCTCATTGGGGGCATCTACCTTTACATCGGTGATCTTGTCCCCTTCCCGGGTCACAGTGACAGTCACGGTGCCGCCAAAGCCCTTGGCTGTACCGGTGAGGGTCTCGGAACTGGAGCAGCCAGCCAGACTGGTGAGCAGTGCTGCCACAATCAGTGCGGATACAATTCGTTTCATACCATCGCTCTCTTTCTGTGGGAGTGTCTGTGGTTTTTCCCTGTGCAGCGTCCTGACAGGGGCTTATCAAAATTTTAACAAGCCCTTTGTACCATTGTCAATCATGTGTGCCCAGTTTTCGCCTCTCCTGTAGAATTTTGGTATAATTCACAATCAGCCCGGGAAAATTTTTCTGATTTGCCCTATGGTTTTTGTGCCAGGGGGAGGGATTTGCCTGGGGCAAAGCGATGTGCTATGATAGGATTAACAGAGAGATACCAAGCCCTGTCCGGTGCCGCACGCCGGGCAGGAGAATCCGATCAGGAGGGGATTTTCATGCGCAAAACCATGTTGGGACTGGTACTGGCTGCCCTGATGACCGCCGGACTGGGCTCTGCCGCCTGGGCAGAACCCGCCCCGGCGGTGCAGTACCCGGCCTCCGCCGTGGAGGCAGTCGCTGCCGGAAGTGATTACACCTATGAAGAACTGATCGCCTGTCTGACCGGGGCGGGCTGTACCGAAGCCGAAGCGCTGGCCTATGCGGAAGAGCCGGTGGAAGCCCCGGAGGGAGCGACGGTGCGGTACAGCCTGCTGCGTGTGGAGGACTACGACGGCACCGAGGATCTGCCGGTGCGGTGCCTGGTGCTGGCGGCCCTGGAATATGCGCCCGGAGAACCTGTACCCCGGTCGATTCTGGCGCTGCGCAGTCCCATGGCCCTGACCGGGGACGGTTCCTCCTTTGAGGGCCAGGTCTTTGCCGCCCTCTACTCAGGCCGGAATTTTACCTGCATCGTATCCGGGAACAGCCTGTCGGAAGAGGATACCCTCTGGACCGGCACCGACTGGATCGGGGTTGATGAGAATGGGGAGGGCTATGCCCTGGGCGGCGAACCTGTCCCCGATTCCCTGGTCCGGGCCGGGGAGGCCGGAAAAGCGGCTCCTGTCACATCGGTGAGCTATTCCGCACAGGCCACCCTCTTCTTCCCCGCCCTGGAAGCCTGAGCCCCCTCCGCATCAGAATAAAAAAGGAGCCGTTGCCGGCTCCTTTTTTTGTGGACATCTTTTCCGGGAATCCCCCGGAGCGCAGACAGCGCCGGGGAGATTCCCTCCTTTAGCATGATTCTCAGATTCTATACAGGCAGATACTATCTGTGTCCGGCTGGCTGCCGGGAGAGGTACTTCTCCTGAGGCTTACAGGGCAGCGTAGCCCTTGACGATCTCCAGCACGATCTGCACGCACTGCTCCATATTCTCCTTGGTATTGCACTCATAGCGTCCGTGGGCATTGCAGCCGCCGGTGCCCAGGTTCGGGCAGGGCAGACCCATATAGCTCAGGGTAGCGCCGTCGGTGCCGCCGCGGATGGGCACGGTCACCGGGGTCAGGCCAGCGGTGCGGATCGCCTCTTCCGCTACGGTGATGACCTCGTAAACCGGCAGGATCTTCTCCTTCATGTTGCGGTAGGTGTGGGTGATCTCCACAGTGACAGTGCCTTCGCCGTACCGCTCATTGAGGAAGGCCGCAGCCTTCTGCATGGTCTCGCCCCGGGCTGCCAGCTTGTCGCTGTCGTGGTCCCGGAGAATATAGGCGCAGTGGGTCTCCTCCACGCCGCCGTGAATATCGGTCATGTGGTAGAAGCCCTCATAGCCCTCGGTGTACTGGGGACGCTCCGCTGCCGGCAGCAGACGGTCAAACTCCATGGCGATGGTCTGGCTGTTCTTCATCTTGTCCTTGGCAGAGCCCGGGTGGATGGAATAGCCCTTGACCGTCACCTCGGCCTGATCGGCATTGAAGTTCTCATACTCGATGGAACCGGCTGCGCCGCCGTCCAGAGTATAGGCCAGCTTGGCGCCGAACCCTGCTACATCAAACTTCAGCGGGCCGCGTCCGATCTCCTCATCGGGAGTAAAGCCCAGGCATACCTTGCCATGGGGAATCCCGCCCTGAAGCAGGATTTCCGCTGCTTCCAGAATCTCAGCGATGCCGGCCTTGTCGTCCGAACCCAGCAGGGTGGTGCCATCGGTGGTGATGAGGGTATGGCCCTTGAAGCTGCGGAGCACCGGGTATTCCTCAGCCGAGAGGATATGCCCGCTGCCCTTGAGCAGGACATCGCCGCCGTCATAGTTCTCGATGACCTGAGGCTTCACACCGATGCCGTTGAACTCCGGAGCGGTATCCATATGGGCAATAAAGCCCACCGAGGTCTTGTCCTCATAACCCGGAGTGGCCGGGATTTCCCCATAGACATAGCCGTCCTGCTGACGGACATTGGATATACCCATCTCCTTCATCACCCGTTCGAGATGGTTTGCCACATCCAGCTGCATGGCAGTGGACGGACAGGTCGGACTGGCAGGATCAGACGGAGAATCGATCTTTACCAGGTCAATGAATTTTTCCAGTACACCCATTGTGCATAGCCTCCTTATAACGCCCGGATCAGGGCGCTTTTTTCTTTTATTGTAGCACAGTGCCCGGTCCGGCGCAATCATTCCGGTACAGCAAAAAGTCCTCCCCGGTCCGGGAGGACTTTTCGCACTGAAGGGGGAACCTATTTTGCCTGCACAGGTTCTTCGGACATATCAGTTGTACTTGTAATATTGACATAGCCCTTCTTCATGCGGTACCAGGTCCATACAAAGATCAGTATGGTGGCAATAACAGTACCGATTGCCATGGGCAGAGTCAGCGAAGTCAGCGAGAAGAAGCTGGTCATCAGCGAAGTGATGATGGAGATCACCATCAGGATACGGTACAGGGTGGGCGAGCACTTCAGACCGCTGTTGGCCCACTCCTCCGGGAAGCGTTCGGGCATGCTCATGGCCTGGAAGTTGGTGATGGCACCGATTGCCATACCGGGTACCAGCATCATCGAAACGATGTTGTCCAGGGAGAAGCCGCCGATAATGGGCAGAATGGAGATGATTGCCAGAGTAACGACTACATTGAATTTCTTGGTGAAGAACTTGGGCAGCCAGCCGTCCTCAGCGATACCGATGATCATGAACGGCATACCGCTGATACCGCCCAGCAGAGCGGTGCTCAGCGAACACATAGCGCCGCCGACGATGAAGAAGACTGCCAGAGGGCCAGGCAGAACCAGACCGGCAATATAGCCCAGGTTCTGACCGGCAACCTGATCGTAAGGTGCCACGCCGGAAGCCACATAGCCCAGCAGGAAGTAAACGCCTGCCACCAGGATCGAGGCAATGAAGAAGGCCTTGGGGATATTCTTCTTGGGATTTTCAGCAATGGCCTGGACATTGATGATGTTGGTAGCGCCATTGCAGGTGAAGGACATGAGGGCTACGGCTGTGAGGAAGCTCACGCCGCCGTTGATGAAGTAGGGTTCGCCTTCAAAGCCGCCGGTCTGCACCTTGGTGAAGCCAAAGATGATGAACAGGCCCAGGGCAATGAACTTGAGGATACCCAGTGCATTGATGGCCCGGGCAAAGATCTGGGCGCCGGTGGAAGCAATGATGAAGAAGAAGATCAGTACAAGACAGGCAACCGGTACCTGATAGGGCTCCAGAACCGGGAACAGGTCCCCGAGGTACTGGGCCATCGAGATGCCGAATACCGAATAGCTCACCGAGGATACCAGGGTTACAACGGCGCTGACACCCGCCAGGAAGGGGGAGAGCACCAGGGCATTCTGGGAATACATACCGCCCGAGAGCTGGAACATGGACGCTGTAAAGATGTAGCGGATCTGCTGGGACATGGTAAAGATCATGCCGACGATCAGTGCCAGGGCAACGCTTCGGCCGGTGGTGGCAATACCGGTGCCCACCATCGAAAAGATACCAGCGCCGATGATGCCGCCGATGGACATGAATACCAGGTCAAACAGACTCATCTTTTTTTGATTTTCCATAACAGGATCGCCTCTTTCTTTTCTGTATTTTACCCTTTCTGCATAGTTGCCAGTTGTGCTGTCAGCCCCCCTTTTCTATCCCTGTCCCGTCCGGGAACAGCTGTTTTTGCAGGATACAGAAAAGATCCTGCACATTCGAACCGAAAATACTCAATATAGCAATTATACCCCCCCACTTTGTCAACGAAATGGCGATTTTTGCATGGCCCAATCTTTTCATTGCATTTTATTGCACTTTGCCCAAAAATATTAACATCACGCCGAAATTTCTTCTGGGATATACAAAAAAATCCCGCTGCCCCCGGCAGGGGGGCAGCGGGAGCGGCGGGATCGGCGTTTTGCGCTGGCAGTGAAAGCATCCGAGTGCCGGCGTTTTATGAAATACAGAAAACATGCCTTCCCGGACATCTGCGCAAAAGAAAAAAGAGCGTCCTGAGACGCTCTTTTTTAATAATTCCGCAAGTGGATTACTTAGCTGCAGCTTCTTCCTTATCCATATCGGTAGTGGAAACGATCTTAACCTTGCCGCTGCCCATACGGATCTTGGGATATACGAATACCAGGATGGTCATGATAACAGTACCGATAGCCTGGGTCATGGTCAGGTTGCGCAGCGAGAAGGCGGAAGTGATCAGAGAAGTTACGATAGAGATTGCCAGCAGGGCCTTGAACAGACCAATCGAGCACTTGATGGAGCAGTTCGCCCACTCTTCAGGATACATCTCAGGCATCTTCATACCACGGTAGTTCTTGATCGCGGTGATGATCATAGTGGGAACGAGCAGCATCGAGATCAGCTCACTCAGCGAGAAGCCCAGGAAGATCGGAATCAGGTTGATGATGTAGAGAAGAATGAAGACAAACAGACGATTCTTGAAGATCTTGGGCAGCCAGCCGTCATCAGCCATACCCATAACGGTGAGGGGAGTACCGGGAATCGAGCTGAGCAGCGAGGTGGAGATGGACAGCAGCGCGCCGCCGACTACGAAGAAACCGGTAACAGCAATGGGCATGAACATGCCGCCGATGGCGCCGAGGTTCTGGTTGGCAACCTGATCATAGGGGGCAACGCCGGAAGCTACATAGCCGAGCAGGGCATAGATCACTACGACTACCAGCTGGGAGATCAGCCAGGCCTTGGGGATATCCCGCTTGGGGTTCTCACAGAGAGCCTGTACGTTCATGATCTTGGTGGCGCCGCCGCAGGCAAAGCTCATCAGGGCAATTGCGGTGAAGAAGTCGGCAGTACCGCCGTAGAAGTAGGGCTCGCCCTCAAAGCCGCCGGCCTGAACCTTGGTAATACCATAGAAGATGAACAGGCCCAGTGCCACGAACTTGAGAATACCGAAGGCGTTCAGAACCTTGGTGAAGGCGGAAACGCCAATGTAGCCGATGACGAAGAAGATAGCAAGCGCAACGGCAGCAGTCAGTTCCGGGAAGTTCTTCAGAACAGGGAACAGGTCACCTATGTAGCTGGCGATGGAGATGCCGTATACCGCCCAGTTCAGAGCGTTGATGAAGAGCATCAGACCTGCAACGCCGGTGAGATAGGGGGTCAGGACCAGCGCATCCTGTGAGTACATACCGCCCGATACCTTGAACATCGAGGAGGTAAATACATAACGGACCTGCTGGGACATCTGGAACACCATGCCGACGATCAGCGCCAGTGTGATGCTTCGACCGGTTACGCCGATACCTTCACCGACAGATGAGAAGATTCCCGCACCGATGATACCGCCCATGGCCATGAAGGTCAGGTCAAACAGGTTCATCAGTTTTTTTCCGGAGGAATTTTGCATAGAACAATCACCCTTTCTTTTCCTCGCACAACCGGCCCCTTCTTGCCGTCCCTTTCGGCCTAATATACAGAATGAACAGAATCATTTTAACATCTGCAATTAGTCTGTGCAATACTAATATAACGCTCCTGTGTTTCCTTTGTCAATAGATATTCCGGGATAGTGACGCCAATCTTTAATCGAATTTTTATATCATATTAACTAAACATTGTTTGTATGCAAAACAATTTTTTGTATATGAAAAGCCGCTTTTTCCGATTTGGAAAAAGCGGCTGGAAATCCTGTATAAAAATACAGCGGTTTACTTGTTCAAAGACGCCAGAATTTCTGCGGTCATCTCATCCAGGACTGCAAGCTGGTCTTCCTTCAGTGCAGAACGTACAGTCAGGCTCTTCTCCAGGACGGTCATATCCTTCATTTCGCCCAGCATCGCCCGCATGATCTTGCCCGACTGCGGTGCCCAGGAACCGTTCTCAATGATGGATACAGTGCGGTTCTGTACATTCAGAGCCTTCATATCCTCGATGAAGTTTGCCATCTTGGGATAGAGGCCATTGTTGTAGGTGGGTGCTGCCAGCACCAGATGGCTGGCACGGAATACATCCGAGATCAGATAGGATACATCGGTCTTGGATACATCACGAACGGTCACGCCCTTCACACCGGCAGCAGTCAGCTTGCCTGCCAGCAGGTCCGCAGCCTCAGCAGTATTGCCGTACATGGAACCATAGAAGATGGCAACGGTGTTCTCCTCAGGGGTGTAGCTGCTCCACTTCTGGTACTTGTCCAGCAGCCAGCCCAGGTCCTCTCTCCAGATGGGACCATGCAGCGGGCAGATCATCGAGATCTCCAGGCCGGCAGCCTTCTTCAGCACTGCCTGTACCTGCATGCCATACTTGCCCACAATGTTGCTGTAATAGCGGCGCAGCTCGCTGTGCAGGCCATGGGGGTCCAGATTCTCATCGTTGAATACAGCGCCGTCCAGGGCTCCGAAGCTGCCGAAGGCATCTGCCGAGAACAGGATCTTGTGGGTGGACTCATAGGACATCATAGCCTCGGGCCAGTGTACCATGGGAGCCATGACAAAGGTGAGCTTGTGCTCGCCCAGATCCAGTACATCGCCTTCCTTGACCACAACGGTACGGCCTTCCAGATCCATGTTGTAGAACTGGTTCATCAGGCCGAAGGTCTTCTGGTTGCCCACAATCTGCATCGAGGGATAGAGCCGTGCCAGCTCCGCAATGTCAGCGCAGTGGTCGGGCTCCATGTGGTTGACTACCAGATAGTCGGGCTGACGGCCGCCCAGAGCAGCAGTCAGATTCTCCAGATACTGCCGGGTCACCGAGGAATCAGCAGTGTCCATGATGGCTGTCTTCTCGTCCAGGATCACATAGGAATTGTAAGCCACGCCATCCGGAACGGGGAACATATTCTCAAACAGGTGCAGACGGCGGTCGCTGGCGCCAACCCAGAGGATCTTGTCTGTGATGTTGCGGATATTCTGCATTCTATCGTCACCTTCCATAAATTTATCATCGCTTCCGCTTGATGCGGAATGAAACTATACTTATTTAGTATCCTGATATAGGATACCACAGCCAAAGCCTCACCGCAAGAGGATTTTCCCACAAAGTTTTCCCATATCACAAGGAGATTCTTTGCCGGTTTGGACAGGTTTTATACCGATTTATGCTTTCTGAGCTTTCTGGGCGTCCCGATCGGCCTTTTCCAGCTCCAGTTTGCCAAACAGCTTCACCAGAATGATCACAGCCGCAACGGACAGTACCAGCTCGGCTGTGAACTGGGCATAGGCCAGACCATAGAGCGGGAAGAAGTGGTTGAGGATAAACAGGGCCGGGATCTCCAGGACGATCTTGCGCAGGATGGCAAAGACCAGGGCGTTGCGTCCCAGACCGGAGGCCTGGAATACACCCACTGCCAGGAAGTCCACGCACAGGAAGGGCAGACCCAGGCAGAAGCCCCGCAGGAACCGGGAACCCATCTCGACGATCTCGGGGTTGTCCATGAACATGGTGATGAGGTCGCCGGCAAAGAAGGAATAGGCAATGGATACCAGCACCAGTCCGGTGACCGAGATCTTTGCCGCAAAGGTGAGGGTATGCTTCATGCGCTTGATATTGTCGCTGGCGTAGTTGTAGCTGATCAGCGGCATGATGCCCTGGGAAAGACCATTCGCGATATAGAAGGGCACCTGGTTGATCTTCTGGGCAATACCCATGGCAGCTACGGCATTGGCGCCATAGGACGAGGTGAAGTTGTTGAGGATGGTCATGCCGGTGACATTGAGCAGGTTCTGGATAGCGGCAGGAATGCCCACCAGACAGACACCGCCCACGATCGAGCTTTCAAAGCTGAGCTTGCGGGGATCGATGCAGACATAGGTGCGTCCGCGCTTTACAAAGAGCAGCACCATGAAGTAGAGGCAGGCGAAGCAGTTGGACAGGAAGGTAGCCAGCCCGGCGCCCGCAGCGCCCATATTGAGGCCCCAGGGCATGATGAAGATGGGGTCCAGGATAATATTGAGGAAGCAGCCGCTCATGGTGCCGATGCTGGCGTGCATGGCGGACCCTTCGGAGCGCACCATATAGGCCATAACGACATTGAGGATCGCCGGGGCAGCGCCGCAGATGACAGTCCAGAACATATAGGCCTCGGTGGCGGCCCGGGTGGTGGCATCCGCGCCCAGCAGGCCCAGCAGGGGGCTTTTGAACAGGGTGCAGAGCAGGGAGAAGGCCAGTCCGCTGAGGATAGCGCACCAGAAGCCGAAGGTGGAGCTTTTCGCCACGGTATCATAGTCCCGGCGGCCCAGGGCACGGCTCATCATACTGGAACTGCCCACGCCGAACAGGTTGTTGACGGCGTTGAAGGCCAGCATCACCGGTGCTGCCAGGGTAACGGCGGCATTCTGGATGGGGTCATTCAGCATACCTACAAAGTAGGTATCCGCCAGGTTGTAGAGCACCATGACCAGCGAGCTGAGAATGGTGGGAACTGCCAGCGTGGCGACTGCTTTGGGAATCGGGGTCTCTTCAAAGAGCAGGGTTCTGTCTTGCTGCAAGGAATATCATCTCCAGAAAAATCATTTCGCGCACCAGTTTTCCCGGCCCTCTCCCGGAAAAACCGATGCGCGCTCGCTATTATTATTTTACCATATTCCGGACAGTCTGTTAAGCTGGAGGAATGAACAGAATGTGAATATCTCCGGGGGATTTTTCCCAATATTGTGAACAGGATGTAAATTCCCAAAAAATACTTGACTTAGTCAGGTAAATGAGTATACTAACTCTTGTAGACAGCAGACAGACTGCTGAGATTTCCAAAGACAGGGAGGTTCGTTATCCATGCAAACACCGCTCAACCAAACCCTGGCCTATGCCGTCAGCCAGCTGAGAGCCGACTTTGTGGCATTCTCGTCCCGCAAGCTGGAGGCACTGGGCATCACCCAGGGACTTCTCTACTTTGTTCTCTATATCGGGCGTCATCCGGGGTGTACCCCCTCCGATCTTTCGGCGGCGCTCCATGCCGACAGCGGTCACACCACCCGCAGCATCCACAAGCTGGAAGAAACCGGGTTCGTGATCCGCAAGGCCCATCCCACCGACCGGCGGGCCAGTGTACTGGAACTCACCGACAAGGGCCGTCAGACCATGGAAGCCAGCCGGGGTATGTTTGCCGAATGGGACGCCTATCTGCTGGAACAGATCCCCGAAGACCAGTGCCGTCAGCTCCGGGAACTGCTCCAGACCCTGCTGCCCCACCTCCGGTACAGTCCGGCTATCCCGGACCGTCCCGATGGGCCTCCTGCCCTCCGGGGCCGGATGCCTGAATGATCAAACCCGCATCGCTCTGATGACGCGGCAGTATGTCCCGTTTTTTGTTGTTTCCTGAAAGGAGTCCTTTTACCATGAGAAAGTCCGCTAAGATCTGGCTCGTCATTGCCATCCTGCTCTGTGCCTGTGTTACCGTCCTCAACTTCACTGAGGGACGCATCCCCTCGGTGATCCTCGCCCTGGTGGAGATCGCCGCCCTCGTTGTCCTGCTCGTCAAGGAGAAGAAGGCCGGCTTCTGGCTGCTGTGCGGCTGCTACCTGCTGTCCTTCCTCACCGGCGTCATCGGCGGCATCACCGGCGGCACCGGCATCCTGCTCTCGGTGGGTGCTTCGGCAATCGGCTCGGTACTGATCCCCGGCATCACCTGGCTGTTCCTGCGCAAGGATCTGCCCAATATGCGCTGACTCCGGCTCCGCAGCTTTTTCTCCCTCTCTGTCCGCCCGGGACAGGGAGGGATTTTTATTTCCCGGGGAAATCCGCGTCGTTCTGCCGGCGCATGCCCCGGACGATCACCTCCACCGCCGCCCGCTGTTCCTCGGTGAGCCCGGTGAGATCCAGTCCCGGTTCCGGCGGAGTGCGCCCCAGCAGATAGTCGGCAGTCACTCCGAAGCAGTCCGCCAGCTCTCCCAGATTCTGCAGGCTGGGGCTGCGCTCCCCGGTTTCGTAGGACGAGATCAGCGACGGCGAACACCCCAGCCGCTTTGCCAGCCCCTTCTGGGAATAGCCCCGGCTCTCCCGCAGGGCCCGCAGACGCTCCTTCAGTCCGTCCATTGCCTGTTCCTCCTTTTTTCACCGGCGGCTTTTCCTGTCCCCGCCGGTATGCTACAATAAGATCAGCTCCTATTGTAGCACAGCCGCCGCATCCGGCGCAATCCGCAAAAAATCCACTGCCGAAAGGGGTTTTTACCCATGATCGTCACCATTGCCATCGACTCCTGGAAGGGGTGTCTGGACTCGCTGGACGCCGCCCGTTCCATCGAAACCGGCCTGCGCCGGGTCTGCCCGGACCTGGAAGCAAGGCTCTCCCCGCTGGCGGACGGCGGGGAAGGCACCACCTGTGCCCTCTGCACCCCCGAGGAACGCATTCCCTGTACGGTCACCGGGCCGCTGGGCGAACCGGTCCGGGCTGAATACGGCATCCGCCGTGCCACCGGCACCGCTGTGCTGGAGATGGCCTCGGCGGCAGGACTGCCCCTGGTGCCTCCCGACCGCCGCAACCCCCTGTACACCACCACCCGGGGCGTGGGGGAACTCCTCTGTGACGCCCTGGACCGGGGCTGCCGGAACTTCCTCATCGGCATCGGCGGCTCTGCCACCAACGACGGCGGCGCCGGTATGCTCGCCGCCCTGGGCTTCCGGCTGCTGGACGCCGCAGGCTCGCCCATTCCCGACGGCGCTGCCGGGCTGGAACAGCTCTGCTCCATCGATGCCTCTGCCGCCCGTCCGGAACTGCGGGACTGCCGCTTTAGCATCGCCTGTGATGTGGAGAATCCCCTCTGCGGCCCCACCGGCGCCAGTGCGGTCTACGGCCCCCAGAAGGGCGCCTCCCCGGAGATGATCCCCCGGCTGGACGCCGCTCTCCGGCGGTTCGCTGATACGGCTGCCCGGGTCTTTCCCGGCTGTGACCCCGATGTCCCCGGCTCCGGTGCCGCCGGCGGGCTGGGCTTCGGCTTTGCCGCCTTCCTGGGAGCCCAGCTGCGTCCCGGCGCCGCCATCGTCCTGGAGGAGACGGGACTGACCGGGCTGCTCCCCGGCAGCGACCTCTGCTTCACCGGTGAGGGCCGCTTCGACTTCCAGACCTCCATGGGCAAGGCGCCCGCCGCGGTGGCCCGGCTCGCCCGGGAACAGGGGATCCCGGTCATTGCCCTGGCAGGCAGTGTCCAGCCCGATGCGCCCCTGGGGGAGATCGACGCCGTCTTTCCGGTACTGCGTGCTCCCATGGGCCTTGCCAATGCCATGGACCCGGAAACTGCCCGGCAGAACATTGCTGCCGCCGCCGAACAGATCCTGCGGCTGTGGCTCCGGGCCCGGCAGTAACCCTCTTTTCCGCATAAAAAATCCCCCGTCTGTCCATTGGGACAGGCGGGGGATTTTTATACATTCCGGTTCAGCACGCAGGCGTTAGAATACGAATGCGGTGAGAATGAAGTAGTAGCCGAAGCAGAGCGCTGTGGCCACAATAACCAGCGGAACAGCCTTGACGATCAGAGAGCCCAGCGGGATCTTGAAGTCCTCGGCGCAGAGGGTCAGGCAGATGTGGGTGGGGTTGATCTGCATTACGATGTAGCTGACGCTCATTACCAGCAGGAACATGGGATAGAACTCGGGGCCAGGGAAGACAGTCATCAGCATGGGGATAGCCAGTACGAAGATGGTAAGGCTTCCGCCAACCAGAGTACCGATGGCGAAGATCAGAGACCAGACCAGGAAGTTGGGGATGGGCAGCTTGGACAGGTATACAGGCAGCAGGTCTACAACGCCGGTGGAGCGCAGCAGGTTACCGAATACCATTACAGCCAGGGTGTTCAGCATGAGCTTGGATTCAAAGGCTGTGCGGAAGAAGGGAACAACTTCCGAAACAGAGAACTTCTGTACGAAGAATTCCAGTACGATGCACACCAGAACAGCACCCCATACAGGAGTATTGAGGGTCAGAACCATGGCGATGGACAGGAAGATGGGCCAGATGCTCTTGACCAGCAGCTTCCAGTAAACGCTCTTGGGCTCATCGTATACCAGACCGGTCTCCTTGGGGATCCGGCGCAGGTAGATGACATAACCCGAAATGAACAGGCACACAACAACCGGCAGCATACCCAGTACAAAGCTCGAAGGAGTTACCAGGCCGTTGGTCAGGGTAATCGCGATGAGAATGGTGTTGTAGGTGGGCATGAAGGCTTCCGAAATGTGACGGAAGTAGCTGGTAGCCGCAGCAGTTTCAGGGGTGGTCAGGGAGTCGCCTACGGCGCTGCGCACGATAGGACCGCAGATCAGTACGGTGCTGGCGGCAGGCAGACAGCCCAGCATGAAGGGTACTACCGAAGCATTGATGCGGCGGTTGTTGAACAGACCATTCATAGCCTCTTCACAGCCGGCCAGCTGCTTGCGGGACTCCATCATACGCTGCAGATAGGTGATGCAGTACAGCACCAGCAGAGCGTTGATGGTGTTGGAACCGATCAGACCGGACTTCAGAGCCGGCAGAACCAGATCGGAAGGCATGGCGTAGAGCACTACAACCACGACGCTGGCGATGGACATTACCAGGTTCAGCGGCTTCTTCATGGACAGAAGGCCGATGATGATGGCAAAGACTGCTGCCAGCTTGATGAGTGAGAGAACTTCGGGATTCAAAGAATTCTTCCTCCTTAATACACCTTGCCCCGTCTTCGGTGAGTTCCGCAGCCGGTGAAGACAGGACGCATACAGATTTTGGGGTATGCCGGGCTGCGGGACTTCTGAGTCCTTGAAGGACTTTCGCACAATTTAAGATTATAGCACTGCCAAAGCCATTTTGGAAGTACTTTTCCGAAAAAAGTCGAGAAAACTACTATGATTTATCCCGAGGAATATAATTACCCGTAATTTTTCCAGTAAATATGAGCAAAAACCTGCGGTTCTGTCCTTAGAATGCAGGGTTTCCGGGCATACAGAATCAGCCGGTTAAAGTGATGAAACGCCCTGTCACCAGCCTATGCCGCCGCCCCGGAAAAAAGACCGCCTGCGGGCAGTCTGTCCCCGGTGCGGGAACAATTTTCGCCCACAGGGACGCTCTGCGGAGGTCAAGCGGAGCTGCCGGGCAAAAGCTGCCCGGACGAGGGCGCAAAAACAGCCCCCGGCGGAAGCCGGGAGCTGTGCGCAGGCTGCGCCCATGGGGGAAGGGCGGGCAATGGGGGCTGGTGCCGGGAAAGCACCGCACTGGGCGCCCGCCGGGGCAGAGGGCACGCCCAGGCGCAAAAACAGCCCCGGCGGAGGCCGGGGACTGTGCACAGGCTGCGCCCATGGGAGAGCGGCAGGCAATGGGGGTGTCTGGTGCCGGGAAGCATCACACTGGGCACCCGGTGGGGCAGAGGGCACGCCCGGGCGTAAAACAGCCCCCGGCGGGGGCCGGAGGCTGTCTGGATGCGGGATATGGGTGTTACTTGCCCCGGGCGATCCGTGTGATCTGGATGCACAGGGTGGGCAGCACAGCCAGGCCGAGGATCATGCCCAGCTGAGCCAGGGTGAGATCTGCCACCAGGAACAGGCCATGCAGAGCGGGGATCAGCAGCACAGCCAGGAGCAGCAGCACGCCCACGCCGAAGGCAGCCAGCGAAGCGGGGTTGCCCGAGAGGCCCATGCGCAGGATGCTCCGGTCCTCCCGGCAGTTGAAGCCGTGGAACAGACGGGCCAGGGTCAGGGTGGCAAAGGCCATAGTCATGGCTTCGGCAGTGCCGGTCCGGCAGCCCAGATAGAAGGCAGTCATAACCGGGACGGCGATGAGCAGACCCTGCAGGCCGATGCGCTTGACCAGATCGCCGCTGAGCAGCGGTTCCTTGGGGTCACGGGGCTTGCGGTTAAGCAGGTCGCTGCTGGCGGGCTCCATGCCGATGGCAATCGCCGGCAGCGAGTCGGTGAGCAGGTTGATAAAGAGCAGGTGCACAGCGGCAAAGGGAGCCGGCAGTGCCATCAGCGAGGCATACAGCACACAGAAGATACCTGCCATATTGCCGGACAGCAGGAAGCCGATGACATTCTTGATGTTCTCATAGACGCCTCGTCCGTTGGTGACAGCGTTCACGATGGTGGCGAAGTTGTCGTCTGCCAGGATCATGGCGGCGGCGTCCTTGCTCACCTCGGTACCGGTGATGCCCATGGCAACACCGATGTCCGCCTTCTTGAGCGCCGGGGCGTCGTTGACGCCGTCACCGGTCATGGCGACAATCTGTCCACGGCGCTGCCAGGCAGTGACAATGCGGATCTTATGCTCCGGCGATACACGGGCATACACCGAAATATGGGTCAGCTTGCGGTCCAGTTCCTCATCGGTCATCTGCTCCAGCTCGGGGCCGGATACAGCCAGGTCGCCTTCGCCGAAGATGCCGATGCGCTTGGCAATGGCAGTGGCAGTGACCTTATGGTCACCGGTGATCATCACCGTCCGGATGCCGGCACGCTTGGCATCAGCAACAGCTGCCACCGATTCGGGACGGGGCGGGTCGATCATCGAGATCAGGCCGATGAATACATAGCCCTGTTCATCGTCCAGCGACAGTTCCCGTACACAGTCCAGCTCCCGGTAGCCAAAGGCCAGCACACGCAGGCCCTCTTCCGAAAGGCTGTTGTTCACCCGCATGATCTCTTCCCGGTCGGCCTCGGTGAGCTCCCGTACCCCCTCCGAAGTCATCAGACGGTCGGAACGGGCCAGCAGCACATCGATGGCGCCCTTGGTCATCAGGGTGGGCACCCCTTCGATCTCCTGCAGGGTGGTCATCAGCTTGCGGTCGGAATCAAAGGCCAGCTCGCCCAGCCGCTGATGCTGGCTGCGGTAGGCGCTCTCCTCCACGCCGAAGTTTTCGCCCAGCAGCACCAATGCCACTTCGGTGGGGTCACCGATGGAGGTGCCGGTCTCGGCGTCATGGGTGGCATCGCTTGCCAGCAGGGCGGTCTTGAGCAGCAGACGCTGGGTATCATTTGCCAGCTCCAGATCACAGCCGTCGCACAGCTTGCCGTCGGCATAGATCTTTTCCACTGTCATGCGGTTCTGGGTCAGGGTACCGGTCTTGTCCGAGCAGATCACCGATACGGCGCCCAGGCTTTCCACCGCCTTGAGCTCCTTGATGATGGCGTTCTGCTTTGCCATCTTCTGGGTGCCGATGGCGAGCACGATGGTGACGATGGAGCTGAGTGCCTCAGGAATGGCAGCCACAGCCAGCGCCACAGCAAACATCAGCGAATCCAGCAGTCCCATGCCGCTGCGGAAATAGGAGAGCAGGAACACCACGCCGCAGATGGCGATGATGGCGATAGCCAGCTTCTCACTGAACTTGTTGAGGTTCTCCTGGAGCGGGGTCTTGCGCTGACGGGTATTGTCCAGCAGCGAGGCGATATGTCCCAGCTCGGTCTGCATGCCGGTGGCAGTCACCACAGCGGTGGCACGCCCATAGGTCACCAGCGATCCCGAAAAGACCATGTTCTTCCGGTCACCCAGCGCTACATTTTCCTCGGGGATCACATCGGCGGTCTTTTCCACCGCCTCGCTCTCGCCGGTGAGGGAACTCTCGTTGATCTTCACCGACCAGCTCTCCAGGATACGGGCATCGGCGGTGATGAGGTCGCCGGCTTCCAGGAGCAGAATATCACCGGGCACAACTTCCGGCGAGGGTACCTGCACCTTGATGCCGCCCCGGAGCAGGGTGGCGGACGGGGAGCTCATGGCCTTGAGGGATTCCAGGGATTTTTCCGCCTTGAGGTACTGCACAGTACCCAGTACGGCATTGAGGATCAGCACGGCAAAGATAACCAGCGAGCTCTCCCCCTGACCGGACAGGATGGAGATCACCGCTGCCGCGATCAGAATCCAGACGATGAGATCCTTGAACTGGTCGATAAACACTTCCAGCGCGGTTTTTTTGCGTCCCTCGGCGAGTTTGTTCTCACCGTAGCGTTCCAGACGGTTCCGGGCTTCCTCCGGCGACAGGCCGGTACGGAAGGTCGAATAGCGTTCCAGTACCTCATTCTGGGACAGATTGTAATCCGGACGATTCATATCCATTGTTGTTTCTCTCCTTTTTCAGCAGGCACATTCCCGGGCGGTAAGGTCTTCCGGGGGGAAAAAGAAAAAGACCTCCCGAAATCCGCGCAGAATGGCAGAATTTCGAAAAGTCTTGTTGCCTTCGGAAACGATCGGCGTGCGCTGCCAGCCGGCTCATGTTTCCCGGCGTGATGTTGGCAGTGCAGCTTTTAACTACTCCCTTTTCGTATTGGTATCAGTGTAACCCATTAACTGTAAATTAGTCAATACTAATTGCCGCAGATTTACCAAAAATTCACCGGTTCATCTTTACGACATACTGTCCAAGCTGTACCGGAAGTTTCTATACACAATCCCCATTTATGCAGGATTGCCCTGCAACAGGTGTATTGTTTTTGGGCAGCTGCGTTCATTTTTTATCCAAATCGTTCATAGAATGCTCATGGATATTCACGATTTTACCTATTTACACTTGTAAACAGGCTGTGAATTTGTTATTTTTGTACTGGAAACACCCCGGTCTGGTCCGATCGGGGAACGACGATCGTCCTTTTTTCTACTGTTCCAATGGAAGCCCGCCGCTTCCGCTCATTTCAACCTGTAAGGAGGAATCCCTTATGTCAACTGAAAGACAGGAATCCAAGCTGATTCGCAACATCGGGTTCTGGCCTCTGATGGGTATCGCCTATGGTCAGATCATCGGCGCAGGTATTATGACCCAGACCGGTATCGCCATCGGTATGACCGGTACCGGCGTTGTACTGGCTTATATCATCTCCGCTGTCTGCACCACCTTCCAGAACTTCCCCACTGCCATCCTGGGTGCCACTGTACCCGTCTCCGGCGGTGAGTACCGCTATATCAGCCGTCTGCGCGGCAAGAAGTGGGGCTTTGTCTATCTGGCTACTTATGTGGTATCCAAGCTCACCATCGCCCTGTATGCCCTGAGCTGTGCCTCCTATCTGGTGGCCTTCCTCACCGGCATCAGTGAGCAGATCATCGCCATCTGCCTGCTGGTTGCTGCCTTTGCCATCAACCTGCTCGGCACCAAGCAGTCCGCTTTCGTTACCACCGGTATCACTGCCCTGCTGCTCCTGGGTATGGCACTCTTCCTGTTCTATGGTCTTCCCAAGACGGATATTGCCTATGTATTCGATCCTTCCAACCTGATGGCCCATGGCCCCGGCAACCTGCTCTCCGCCATCGCGCTGCTCTCCTTTGCCACCGGCGGCGCTCAGGTTATCGGCAATATGGGAAGTGAGATCATCGACCCCCAGAAGAATATGCCCAAGGTTATCATTATCTCCACTGTAACAGTCGGCATCATGTATGCCCTGGTGGCAATGGTTGCATCGGGCGTTCTGCCTCTGGAAGTGGTTTCCAATCAGAACCTCTCGCTGGTTGCCGCTGATGTAATGCCCGGCTGGGCCTTTACCTACTTCACCCTGGCTGCCGGCGCCGGCGCTACTGCCAAGACTCTGAATGTTACCCTGTCCTGGTCGCCCAAGCCCATTCTGATTGCCTGCGATGATGGTATGCTGCCTCGCTCCTGGGGTACTGTTTCCAAGCGCGGCGTTCCCTATAAGATCCTCATCGCCTTCTTCTTCATTGGTCTGATCCCACTGCTGGCCGGCATGGATATCTCCCTCATCTCCAAGATGGGTACCGCGATCTCCCTGCTCTCCAAGCTGATGTTCTCCTACGCATTCCTGAACCTGCCCAAGAAGTATCCCGAAGCCTTTGCCCGCTCTGAGATGAAGGTTTCCGAAGGTACCGTCAAGATCCTGGGCTACGGCAGTATGATCCTGTCCGCGATCTTCTCGGCATCGCTCATCATCGACCTGCCCACCGCTGCCAAGATCGGCTTCGTAATCCTGTTTGCCGCCTCCATCGCCTGGGCGAACTCCGGCAAGCTGGATAAGATCGAGATCCCCAATGACCTCGATGTTCAGTATGTAAAGTAAGGGCATCTTTCCAGATTCAGAAACCCCCGTGTGAACGCACGGCATACGCGAAAAACGGACGCTCCATACGGAGCGTCCGTTTTTTTGCGCTGAGAAAGGGGATCAGGCGGGGGAGGCGGCTTCTACCGCCAGCCGGATGCTGCCGTTGACCTCGTCGCCGTAGAACCAGCAGCTGCCGTCCTCCGCCGCATAAAAGCTGTAATACATACCGGTCTTTTCACTGTTCCAGAGCTGATAATAGGTGCAGGGAATGCCGCTGCGGTCTGCCGGCTCCTGCACAATGGTATAGCCGGCTTCCTCCGCCTGGCGGAGCACTTCTTCCAGATCCAGTACCGACCGGGTCAGGGCCTCCTCCGGGACAAGAATCCCCCGGACGCCATCCACTGTATTGATCTGCCACCAGCCGTCCCCCTCCACCAGCTCCGATTCGCTGAGATCCGCCGAGGTGAGAAGGTCGCTTCGCTCAGGCATGAGGAACTCCCGCCACAGGGTTTCCCCGTCAAAGGTATAGACCTGCAGCCCATAGAGAAGCGGATCGCCCCGGCTCAGCCATACCAGCTGATCCGGTTTGCCTGCCTTGCAGTTCGCCCGGAACTGTTCCAGCCGGGCGGAGTTCTGATAGAGCTCCTCCACCGGCACGGTTTCGGGCACAGTTCCGTCCCGTCCCAGTTCGATCCAGCCGCTCAGGCTCCCATCTTCATTGGCAAGCCGGAAATACCGGTCACTGACAATCAGATCCCCGTAGCGCTCCACAAGAGAATCGGCTGTGCGGGTGCCGCCGGCCCAGTCCACCACCGCTGTATAAAACGACTCATCGGCCCAGTCCGGGAGGGTCCGGGGCTGCTGGCTCTCCGGGGCGGAACTCTCCTCCCCGGCGGGGTCGGCGCTGCTCTCCTGCACGGACGACGCCGGCTCAGAGGGCTGTTCCTCCGCCTGGGAGGAAGGGGCAGAGGCCTCGCTGCCGCTCTCCGGCTCCGAGCGGGCCGGGGCGCAGGCCGTCAGGGTCAGGGACAGCAGCAGGGTCAGAAGCAGAAGTTTTGGGTTCATGGTACTCCCTCCTTTTATAATAAGTGTAGCATCAAACCGCCGGGTTTTCCACAGAGGGCGGCGAAAAATGTGGAAAAGCCGGAGCAGTCCAGAGTCCGGGTACACAGCCATGGGGTTTCCGGGGCAGGGACGCACCAGAATCTGTGCCCGGGAGTTTTCCACAGCGTCCCGGGGAGAAAGGGGAAAACAGAACGCCCCGGGGCTGCCGGGGGTGGCAGTTCCGGGGCGTTTTTATGGGAAAGCGGGCGGAGGAACAGTCCGTACCGCTCTCCGGCAATAGGGAATGAAAGGGGAGGATCACTCTGCCGGGGTCTCGGCAACCTGCCAGGCTTCGCCCTCACCGGAACAGGTGGCTGTCCAGAGGGTATTCTGATAGCCGGTAGTCCCCACCGAGTAATCCACCCGGAACCGGATGGTCTGACCGACGCCGTCTGTGCTGTCGCTCTCATAGGCGATGGTATCCACCGACGCTCCCGGATACAGGCGCTCCAGCGCTGCTTCCACCGCCGCAACGGCAGCCTCCTGCTCAAGCCGGAATGCCTCCTCAGGATAGGTATACTCCGCCACATACCAGATGCCGTCCGTCTTTTCCACGGTGAAATCCACGATGCGGTAGCTGGGTACATAGGCGGGGTCCTCGTCCCGGTCGATGCCGCCGTCCATGGTCTCATAGGCCGCCCGGATCACCATGCGGTCCGGTTCCACCGACACGGCCTGCAGCCCCGACAGCGCCATGGCATAGGAATAGCCCGTTTTCCAGGGGCCCAGCCGCCAGACTCTGCCGTCATCGGTCTTCTGAATCCGCACCACATCGCTGGCCTCATAGGCTTCGATGGCCTCCGGTGTGAAGATGCTGCGGATCACCCGGTCATAGTCGGGGAGGTCATAATACACCGAGCCATCCGAAAAGGTGGTCGTGTCCTGCCATGGAAACAGAACCATGTCGTCCACATCATAGGCGGCGCTGGCACAGTACCAGAGATCCAGCAGAATCCCGGTGACATTGCTGCCATCGGCGTCCAGGATCACGGTATCCGAAAAGTCGTACCGGTCGGAGAAACTGCCCGGGTACCGCTTGCCGGTGGGACCATAGTCCCACTGAGCTTCGTCGGCGTCTGCCGGGGAGAGACGCACCGTGCGGGCGATGGTATCGAGGGTATCATCGGAAATTTCCGCCCCCGGCTCGAAGCGCAGGGCAATATACACGCCCAGCTCCCGGTTGAAGCTCACCAGGCCGGTGGTCTCAAGGGAGGGCACCCCGGCATTGGATACCTCCGGATGGGCTTCCGCCCAGGCAGCGTCCTTGTACTGCACCTCCATGCGTCCGGTCTCACCGTAGTCCAGGGTCTGGATGGGGGTGTAGGGGTCCCAGATCTCAGCACTGGAAAGCCGCAGGCTGGAATAGACGCTCTTGTACTCGTCCTCCGGGGCGATCTCACCGTCGTAGACTTCGTACCCGCTGCAGCCCAGCACGCCCATGAGGGTCTCCCCGTCCCGGAATACCAGATCGGCGCCCAGGTTGTTGATGGGGCCGTCCTCCGTGCCGGCTGTGCTCACCTCCCAGCTCTCGGGAACCGCCAGCCGCAGCTCAAATTCCGGCACTGCCGGGGCATACTCCGCCTGGCTCATGGGCAGGGTTGCCGATACCAGCTTGTATCCCTCGGGCAGCGCTGTCACGGTGGGGCCGCCGCCGGCTTCCTCCAGCAGATCGGTGGCTACCCCCTGGTCGATGCCCTTGAGGGTCGCCTCCAGCCACAGCTCATCATACTGGGTTTCGGCAAGGTCGATGGAATAGGTCTTGCCCGCCTCCCAGAGATGACCGCTGCTCTCCTCCTCAAAGAGATGAACGCTCATGAAGCTGTCGCCCATGGCAGCCCGTCCATAGACCCGGATCTCCCAGTCGGAAGCCGGGGCATACCCCTCGGGAATGGTGAAGGACACCTTGCTGTCCTCATACTGAATGCTGTCGGTGAGGGCTTCCAGCGCCTCGGTACCGGTGAGGTTCATGCCGCCGGTAAAGGTACAGCTCACCAGAATGCCCAGCATCAGCACCAGCCCTGCCAGTGCCGACTTCCTTGTCACCGGGGCGGCAATGATGAGCCGTACCCGTTCCTTGAGGCCCCGGCGTCCCACCGACATGGTGGTCGCCAGCGAGCCCAGTTCCCCGGGATTCTGCCGGGTGCGCACCAGTTCCACCAGGGTCTGTCCATAGGCGAGGTTTTCCTCTTCGCCCAGCGTTCGCACCGTGCGCTCATCACAGGCCAGCTCGCAGTCCTCCCGGGAGGCCGCTGCCGCCAGCCACACCAGCGGATCGAACCAGTAGAGAATCAGGCAGAGGGTCCGGGCTGCCGCCCAGATGTGATCCTTCTGCCGCCAGTGACAGAGCTCATGGGTGAGCACATGCCGCCGGCGCACCGGATCTGCCGCCGCCTCGGGGGTGAGATACACCGCCGGACGCAGCAGCCCGAACAGGCAGGGGGAACCAATCCCCTCCGCCACCCACACCGGCAGCGGACTCTCCGGAACCGGGAGTTCCCGCCGGGCGCGCCGGAGCTGCCGGGCAAACCGGGCATTCACCCAGAGAAACCACCCGCTGGTACCGAGCGCTCCCGCCGCCCAGATCAAAACCAGGGGCGAAAACTGCGGCAGGGTCTCCGCCGCCGGGGCAGTTTCCTCCGGTGCGGCGGGTTCAGCGGTTTCCGGTCGGGCAGAGGCGGCGCCATCGGGGGTGATGACCTCCACCCGCTGGGCTAAGAACCGCTCTGCCGACTGGGCCGCCGGGAGATTCAGCACACTGGTGGGCGAGGGCAGCGACACCGGCACCAGCAAGCGGAGCAGCACCACCAGCCACAGCCCATAGCAGAGCCGGCGGCTCAGCCGTCCCCGTCCGAAGTGCCGCAGGGCCAGCACCGCCAGGATCAGCACCGAGGAGGTGAGCAGCAGTTCACTGGGATTCATCATGGCGTTTCGCCTCCTTTGCCCCCTGGAGCAGTTCTTCCAGCTCCTCTACATCGTCCGGGGTGAGGGCCTCTGTCCCCACCAGGGTGGACACCATCAGCCCCAGGCTCCCGCCATAGAGCCGGTCCAGAAAACTCCGGGTCTCCCGGCGGCAGGCATCCGCCTGATCCAGCACCGGCCAGAATTCCTTGGCCCGTCCGTTTTCCCGGTGAGCCACCGCACCCTTCTTCTCCAGACGGCTGAGCATGGTGATGATCGTATGCTTGGTCCAGCCCGTCTCCGGCGCCAGCCGCTCGGTGAGCTGGGTAATGGTCGCCGGGGACTTGCCCCAGAGCTGGTTCATCAGCTTCCATTCGCCGTCCGACAGCGGAATATTTGCCATCGTCATTCCCTCCTTCCGTATGGTAGACAGTTGTTTACCTGACATCAGCATACCAGAAAGGTAGACAGTTGTCAACCTATTCAAACAGAAAAAAACGCCCTTGCGGGCGTGGAGAGGGAGCAGGTTCTATTCGGGGGAAAACAGCCGGTCAGAGCCAGCGCCGGGGGCAGAGGGGCGCCAGGACCCGCCAGCCGGCGGCGACCAGTCCCACACAGAAAAGTGCCCGGAGAAGTTCCATGAGAAAATCCACCTCGGTTCAGAATCCAGGGCCCGCTACCGCAGAGTCCAGTGAGGGTCCACCTTCCAGCACCGGCGTTCCACATCGGCACAGAGCCGGCTGTAATAGTCAAGATAGGCACGGCGGCGGCGGTGATCCTCGGCACTGGCAGCCCGGTACTTTTTCCAGGCGGCGCAGGTCTTGTGACAGCCTTCATAATACTGGGGACAGCGGCTCTGACAGGGAAGCATGGACAGGCACTCCTTTCCATTCAGGCGCCCGCTGCTTCCAGCGGCAAGGCGGCAGCAAGCGCCATGGGGGTTTTGGTTCCCGCCGTCCGCCGGCAGGAACTGCCTCCCGCTGTTCCGGTACGGTTTTATTATACCGGCCCGGCTTTGCGGGGATTCGTCCCCTGTGTAAACTGCAGATGAAGCCAAAACTTTCCTCTGCCCCGTTGCCTGCCGGCACCGGGTGTGATAAAATGGCAGTTGACCGCCTTTTTTATCCATAGAAGGAGGAATTTTTTCCATGAACAACATCTATGATGACAAGGCATTTTTTGACGCCTATTCCCGGATGGCCCGGAGCACCGGCGGACTGGAAGCTGCCGGGGAATGGCATCAGCTCCAGCCGCTGTTCCCTGCCATGGAGGGCAGCCGGGTACTGGATCTGGGCTGCGGCTATGGCTGGCACTGCAAATACGCTGTGGAACAGGGCGCCGCGGAAGCCCTGGGACTGGATCTCAGTGAGAAGATGATCGCCGAAGCCCGGGCGCGCAATGCCGACCCCCGCATCCGGTATGAGGTATGCGGCATTGCCGAATACAGCTATCCCGCCGGATACTATGACCTGGTGGTTTCCAATCTGGCCCTGCACTACCTCGCCGACCTGGACGACATCTACCGGAAGGTATTCTCCACCCTCCGGGCCGGCGGTGTATTCCTGTTCAATATCGAACACCCGGTCTTTACTGCCGGTGTACGGGAGGACTGGGTCCGGGACGCTGAGGGCCGTCCGGTCTGCTGGCCGGTGGACAACTACTATTATCCCGGGGAACGCACCACTCTCTTCCTGGGTCAGGAGGTCAAAAAACAGCACCATACCCTCACCCAGATCCTGATGGGTCTAATCCGGTGCGGCTTTGTACTGGAGGCTGTGGAAGAGGCTATGCCCGATCCGTCCATGCTGGATCTGCCCGGTATGGCGGATGAGATGCGCCGTCCCATGATGCTGCTGGTCAAGGCCCGCAAGCCTGTCTGAAACCATTTCGATAAAAAGGACTGTGTTACTGCATGACTGAATTTCTGCTCTCGCGTTTTGTAAAAGGATACCCCGAAGTAAATGACCCGCAGGTCCGGGCCCGGTGCGGCAATCTGGCCGGTCTGGTGGGCATCTGCTGCAACCTTCTGCTCTCCGCCGGCAAATTCCTGGCAGGACTGCTCACCGGCAGCGTTGCCATCTCCGCTGACGCTGTCAACAACCTCTCGGATGCCTCATCAAGCATCATCACCCTGCTGGGATTCCGGCTGGCTGCCCGTCCCGCCGATGACGAACACCCCTATGGACACGGACGCACCGAATATCTCTCGGGACTGGCTGTGAGCGTGATGATCCTGCTCATCGGCGCTGAACTGGCAAAGACCAGCATCCAGAAGATCCTCTCGCCGGAACCCATCACCACCGGAATGGTATCCATTCTGATCCTGGCGGCCTCCATTCTGGTGAAGTTCTGGATGGCGGCCTTCAACCGCCATGTGGGACGGCTGATCCGTTCCGCCACCCTGGAAGCCACCGCCGCTGACAGCCGCAACGATGTCATCAGCACCGGCGCTGTCCTCATTGCCACCCTGCTGCAGATGCAGTTCGGCTGGAATCTGGATGGCTATATGGGTCTGGCTGTGGCTGCCTTTATCCTGTGGAGCGGCTGGGGTCTGGTAAAGGATTCCATTGCCCCGCTGCTGGGACAGACCCCCGATCCCGAACTGGTACGGCATATTGCCGATGTGACCCTTTCCTATCCCGGTGTACTGGGCATCCATGACATGATCGTACATGACTATGGCCCGGGCCGGCAGTTTGCCAGTCTGCATGCCGAAATGGCTGCCGGTGCCGATGTGCTGGAAAGCCATGACACCATCGACCGCATTGAGAAATACTTCCTGGAGCAGGAGGGGCTGCATGTGGTGATCCACTATGACCCCATTGTCACCGATGATTCCGAAACCGGTGAGGCCCGGGAGTTCTTTGCCGCCGAAGCAAAGAAGCTCGATCCCCGGCTCTCCATCCATGACCTGCGCATGGTGCCCGGCACCACCCATACCAATGTGATCTTCGATCTGGTTCTGCCCCGGGAACTGGACAGCCGCACCTCCGAACTCAAGCATGCCCTGCAGGAAGCTGCCCAGCGGAAGAATCCCCTGTGGCTCTGCGTCATCACCGCCGAGAACAGCTTCACCGGCACCTTCGCCTCGGAAAAGGCCAAGGAAGCGGAAACCTCTGCCTCAGAACAATAAAAAAACGCCGCCCTCGCTCACTGCAGGGACGGCGTTTTTTAGTGAATAGGGAAAAGTGAAGAGCGAAGAGTTTCGGTGTGCCTGGCGGCACGGGATTTGGAAGGGGCGTTTTGCATTTCTACATTACTGACGGGGGACGCCAGGGAACTGCTTCCCCCGCAGGGGGCCGTTCTGGCGGCGGTACTCGGTGGGCAGCAGTCCCACGGCCTCCTTGAAGGCACGGGTGAACTTGCCCTGGTTCTCATACCCCACGGCGGCTGCCACACCGGCGATGGGCAGGTCGCTCTCCCGGAGCAGACGGGCGGCTTCCCGCATCCGCAGCTCCCGCATATAGGCGCCCACCGGCTGTCCGTACACCGCCTTGAACCCGGCTTTCAGCGCCGAGGTATTGAGCAGGTGCTCCCGGGACAGCTCCTCAATGGTATACCGCCGGGAGAGATCCTCCACCAGACGGGCATGCACTGCCTGGATCGCAGCCAGCTGATCCCGGGGCCAGCCCTCAGGAGAGGACAGCTCGGGCTGTTCCAGAGCCCCCAGCAGGAGCAGCAGTTCCTGGATGCGCAGCAGTCCCCAGGCAGGCCGGGCCTCCCGGGGCAGACGAGCCAGCGGTTCCAGCAGCGGCGCCACTCCCGCCTGAGCCGCCAGAGCCAGGCTGCGTCCGCCGGGACAGTACCGCTCCAGCAGCCCCGCTCCAGTGACGCCCATCTGTGCGAGGGGGACAGGCAGCTGGGCATCCAGTGTCCGGGTATCCACCGAGAAGGCCAGTCCCGCATAGTACCCCAGCGGGAACTGGAGCCGGGAATCACTGCAGCTCTCCCGCAGGCGGATGGCCAGCCCTCCCGGCCCGAGATAGAGTCCGCTGCCGTCCCGGAGCTGCCAGCCCATGCGTCCGCTCAGACAGAAGCTCAGCTCCAGAAAGCCCGGCTCGGCTCCATGCCGGGAATGAAATCCTTCGGCTTCATACCACTCCAGCCGCATGGTCGCCCAGTCACAGAGCCGGATCTCCTCCGACCGGCCCCGTCCGCCGCTCTCAGGCAGCGGCAGCCGGCAGAGTTCTCCCTCCGGGGTACGGATCTCCTGTACCCCTGCCGGCAGATTCCGGAGATCCCCGGTGATTGTCTCCTTGGTCCACAGGGTCATGCCTCTTCCTCCTCTCCGGGACAGGAGAGGGCTGCCAGCTGTTCAATGGTATGGTGCAGCACCCGGGCTGCTTCGGTATCCGCTGCCCGGTAGTACATCTCCTTGCCCTGCCGCCGGCTGACGATCAGTCCGGCACTCTTGAGCAGCCGCAGATGATGGCTCACCGCCGGACTGCTCATCTCCACCAGCGCCGAAAGCCCCATGACGCATTCCTCACAGTGGCACAGCACCCAGAAGATCCGCAGCCGGCTGCTGTCTCCCAGCTGCCGCATGGCATCCGCCACCGACTGGATCTCCCCGGTGGACGGGAGTTTCTCCCGCAGCTGATCACTGCCGCAGCCGCAGGGTTCGTGTCCGGTCTGTTCCGGCTTCATGGCTCCACTCTCCTTTTGTTCGCCTTTGTTTCCTCCATTGTAAAATCCCCGCCCGCCCTCTGTCAACCACCTGCGGAAAATGCGGCGCTGGGGCCTTGCCACCTGCGGTGGGGCGGTTCCCTGGCGTCCCCCGCCCGCTGGGAGGGCATGCGGAAGTTTTTCTTCCCCCACATAGCAAAACCCGTTGGACGAAAATTTCTTCTGACCCCGTGCCGCCAGGCACACCAAAACTATTCGCTATTCACTCTTCACTATTCTCTTTTTCCGCCCGAAGCCAGGCGAGGGCGAAAAACAAAGGCATACCACCCAATTTTCCGGGGACGCCAGAGAACTGCTCCCCGCAAGGGCGATTTTATCGCATCTGTACGCGGTTTGCGGGCATCCGGAGTCTGGGCTTTTTTCGCTTAATCCATTCGGAACTGTTTTTAATCCAAACGGAACGATTCACCGTTCCCCCGTTGACTTCCGGCCCTCTTTGACATAGAGTATAGATATGAAAGATTAAACAAGCATTTAATCTTACAACCGAAATTCTGTCGGGAAAGGAGAAAACAGCAATGAAAAAGACCTATAAGATCGATGTGGACTGCGCCAACTGCGCCAACAAGATGGAGGACGCCGCCCGCAAGACCCCCGGCGTCAAGGACGCCACTGTGAACTTCATGACCCTGAAGATGGCTGTGGAGTTTGATGAGGGCCAGGACCCCAAGGCCGTCATGGCTGAGGTTCTCAAGAACTGCAAGAAGGTGGAAAGCGACTGCGAGATCTTCCTGTAAGATCCCACGGGACGCTTGTCCGTCCGGTTCCGACTGCTGGTAAAAAACACCTGCGGCATTGCCCGGGTGTTTTTGCAGCAGTAATATATGAACGATTAAGCATTTATTTAATTATAAAACTCCCGGCTCCGACCGGATCAAAGAAGGGATTTCCTCTATGAACAAAAAGCAGAAAAAAATGCTCTGGCGGATCATTGTTTCCGCCGTGCTGATGGTGGCGCTGCACTTTGTACCGGTCACCGGTCTTGTCCGGTTCGCCCTCTACATGGTGCCCTATTTCATCGTGGGCTATGATATTCTCTGGAAGGCTGTTCTGGGCATCTGGAACCGTCAGGTCTTCGATGAGAACTTCCTCATGGCTGTTGCCACCGTGGGTGCCATTGTCATCGGCCTCACCGACAGCGGCGACTATACCGAAGCCATTGCCGTTATGCTGTTCTATCAGATCGGCGAACTGTTCCAGAGCTATGCCGTGGGACGGAGCCGCAAGAACATCAGCGAACTCATGGACATCCGTCCTGACTATGCCAACATCGAAGTGGATGGTCAGCTGGAACAGGTGGACCCCGATGAAGTGGAAGTGGGCTCCATCATCATTGTCCAGCCGGGTGAAAAGGTGCCCATCGACGGCATTGTCGTAGAGGGCCGTTCCACCCTCAACACCGCTGCCCTCACCGGCGAAAGTGTTCCCCGGGAAGTGGCCGAAGGCGGCGAGATCATCAGCGGCTGCATCAACCTCACCGGTCTGCTGAAGATCCGCACCACCAAGGAGTTCGGCGAATCCACCGTTTCCAAGATCCTCGACCTGGTGGAGAATGCCTCCTCCCGCAAATCCAAGTCGGAGGCCTTTATCTCCAAGTTCGCCAAGGTCTATACCCCGGCAGTCTGTTACAGTGCCGTGGCACTGGCTCTGCTGCCGCCTCTGACCCGTCAGTTCCTCATGGGGCTCACCCCTGACTGGGCTGACTGGTTCTACCGTGCCCTTACCTTCCTGGTTATCAGCTGTCCCTGCGCGCTGGTGATCAGTATTCCGCTCTCCTTCTTCGCCGGCATCGGCGGCGCCAGCAACCAGGGTGTGCTGGTCAAGGGCTCCAACTACCTGGAAACCCTCGCCCAGACCCGTACCCTGGTCTTTGACAAGACCGGTACCCTCACCGAAGGCGTCTTTGAAGTGACCCGCATCACTCCGGCAGAGGGCTTTGAGGAAGGACGCCTGCTGGAGCTGGCAGCCCTGGCAGAGAGCGCGTCCTCCCACCCCATCAGCAAGAGCCTCCAGAAGGCCTATGGACAGGAACTGGACCGCTCCCGTGTGGGTCAGGTGGAGGAGCGCAGCGGCGCCGGTGTCGTAGCTGAAGTGGACGGCAAATCGGTGGCTGCGGGCAATGACAAGCTGATGAACCAGCTGGGTGTTGCTTTCCAGGAAAGCGATGAACCCGGTACTGTGGTACACATCTCGGTGGACGGCGTCTATGCCGGACAGATTCTCATTGCCGACCGCATCAAGCCCGGTGCGGCCGAGGCCATTGCCCAGCTCCGGAGCGCCGGTGTGCGCCGGATGGTCATGCTCACCGGCGACCATCGCTCGGTAGCTGAAAAGGTGGCAAAGGAACTGGGAATCGACGAGTATTACAGCGAACTGCTCCCGGCGGACAAGGTCACCAAGGTGGAAGAACTGCTGGCAGAGCGTTCCAATGACCGGGATAAGCTCGCCTTTGTGGGCGACGGCATCAACGATGCTCCGGTGCTCTCCCGTGCGGACATCGGCATCGCCATGGGCGCCATGGGCTCGGATGCCGCCATTGAGGCCGCTGATGTGGTCCTCATGGACGACGACCCCCGCAAGATCGCCAAGGCCATCAAGATCTCCCGGAAATGCCTGCGCATCGTCTACCAGAACACCTGGTTCGCCATCGGCGTCAAGCTGGGCTGCCTGCTGCTGGGCGCTCTGGGCATTGCCAATATGTGGCTGGCGATCTTCGCCGATGTGGGCGTCATGGTCCTGGCAGTACTCAACGCCATCCGTGCTCTCTTTGTGAAGAATCTGTAAGCCTCAGTCTGACAGGAGTGTGTTTTCCATGACCTTTGCTTTTCTGATCCTCGGGGATTTCTCCCCGGAACAGGACCGTACCGCCTCCATTGGCGGCGGCAGCGCCCGGATGATCGGTGTGCCCGACCTTCCCGCTGCCTGTGCCGCAGCCAGAGCCCTGGCAGAAGAGGGGATCGGCTGTATTGAACTGTGCGGCGCCTTTGGTCCGGATGGAGCCCGGCAGGTCATTGAAGCCACCGGCGGCAGGATTCCGGTGGGCTATGTGACCCACTTCCCCGAACAGGACCCTCTGTTCCGGGCGGCTTTCCCGGACGACCCTCACAACCTCTGATATTCCCTTGCACCCGGCGGGATTCGGGATTCCCCGCCGGGTGTTTTTTATATCCGGGGAACGGAACCCTCCTTGACCCCGGGCCGCTGCCGTGCTATTCTGATTACAGAGAGGGACGGGCGTTTTTTCCCGTCCCGGCAAGGAGGAGATCTGTATGAGCGAAGGATTTACTGTATCGGCACGGCAGACCGGACGCCCCGCCGCCCTCACCGGTGACCGGGAACGGGAATGCTATGAACTGCTGGAACGGCTGGGAATCGCCTATGAATGGGTGGAGTTCTCCCGGCAGCCTGAGACCACCGCTGAGGCGGAAGAAGTGGACAAGGCCCTGGGTGTACCGGGACTCAAGAACCTCATCTTCCAGAACCGCAACCGGTCCCGGACCCTGTTCCTGCTGCTGCCCCGGGAAAAGCGCCTGGATGCCAAGGCCCTGGCAAAGAGCCGGAACATCACCCGGCTTTCGATGGTGAACGCGGCAGCGCTGGAAGATCTGCTGCACACCCATGCCGGAGCGGTGGGCGCCATGGAACTGATGTATGACATGGAGGGCAAACTGGAACTGTTCATCGACCGGGACGTGCTGGACGGGCCGTTTGTACGCTTCCCGCCCAATGCCGACGGACGGCTGGTGCGCATTGCCACCTCCGACTTTGTGGACAAGCTTCTCCCGGCGATCAAGCATGGCTATACTGTGCTGGAAGCCGATGACCCGGCCTTTACCGGAGCGGAGATCCTGCCCGAGGCGCCCTTTGCCTTCCGGAAGATGCGCCGGAGCCGGCAGCAGCTGCGCCTGTCCGAGAGCCGGGCGATCCTGGAGCGGGGAACCTGCGGCGTACTGGCGCTGGCAGGAGACGGGGGCTATCCCTATGCCCTGCCCATGAGCTATGCCTACCGGGAGGGGAAGATCTACTTCCATGCCGCCCGCACCGGACACAAGATCGATGCCATTGCCCGCTGTCCCAAGGCCAGCTTCTGTGTGGTGGATCAGGACAAGATCGTCCCTGAGAAGTTCACCACCCATTACCGCAGTGCCATTGCCTTCGGACGCATCCGGGTGGCGGAGGACCCCGAAGAGATCCTCACCGGACTGCGGGCACTGGGGGAGAAGTACAGCCCCGGCCGGGATACCGAGCTGGAGGAGGAGATCCGGAAGGAACTGGCAGCGGTGACGGTACTGGTGCTCACCGTGGAGCATCTCACCGGCAAGCAGGCCATCGAGCTTGTACCCCAGCCGGGAGAAGCTCCGGCAAATGAAAAATTGTAAAAAAGAGGAATTCCAATGCAAACCGCAAAATATCTGGCAGGCGCCGCGCTGCTCATCATTTCCCTGGCAGCCTGCGGCAGTACCCCTGCGTTCAACGGCAGCCGGACAGGGAACGATGAGCAGTTTCTTCTGGACTACACCATGTTCAACACCACCGATTCCCAGGAGCTGACCGCCCAAGCGGGAGATCAGATCCGTGCGGACATTACCGTGGATGGCGGGGAACTGTCCGTTCAGATCCAGAAAGAGGGCGAAGAACCGCTTTACAGCGGAGACGGCATTGTTGCCTCCTGCGACTTCGCCATCGGGATCGAGGAAAGCGGAACCTATACCATCACCGTGACCGGAGATAAGGCAGAGGGCAGCGCGCACTTTGAAGTGGTGTCCTTTGGCTCCAAATAAAAAAAGCCGCCTGCAGGGGCGGCTTTTTTATTTGGTTTACAGGCCGAGGATCTCCAGCTCCTTGTTGTCGCTGTTGAGGATCTCGCAGCCGTCCTCGGTGACGATGACCAGATCCTCCACCCGCACGCCGAACTCGCCCGGCAGGTAGACACCCGGCTCACAGGAGAAGGCCATGGTGGGCTCCACCGGATCGGGATTGTACCAGGCAATATCGCCGGGATCGTGGAGATCCACGCCGATGTAGTGGCCCAGACGATGGGTGAAGTACGGGCCATAGCCGCCCTCGGTGATGAGATCCCGGGCAACCTTATCCACATCGCTGCACTTCATGCCCGGACGGATGGCCTTTTCAGCGGCGATGTTGGCATTCTTCACCAGCTCATAGACAGCCCGCTGCTTTTCGCCGACACTCTTCCAGAAGAAGGTACGGGTCATATCCGAATGATAGCCCTTCCGGGGCGAACCCATATCAATGAGAATGGCGTCTCCTTCCTTGAGGCGGGCATCGCCGGGGATATGATGCACATTGGCGGCATTGGGGCCAAAGGCTACGATCACCCAGCCGGGCATATCAGCGCCTTCCTCCACAAACATCCTGGAGATGATGCCGGCAGCTTCCTTTTCGGTGATGCCGTCATGGAATACGCCCCGCACCCGGGCCATTACCCGGTCATTCATGCGGCTGGCTTCCCGGAGCAGTTCCATCTCCTCAGCGTCCTTGTGCGCCCGCTGCAGATTGAGCGCCCGGTCACCCAGCACATAGTCACTGGCTGCCCCGAATTCCCGGAGGGACAGCAGCCACTTGGCAGGATATTCCCCGTCAAAGCCCAGGGGTTCATCGTGAATGGTGTACCGGGAGATCACTTCCGCCACATTGTCCTGATCCCCATGGAATTCCTGATCCACTCCCAGTTCCTTGGGATAGTTGGTCAGCTCATTGAGGATCAGCTTGACGCCGTTCTTCTTCGATACATACAGAATGGTGGCACGGTCCGCGCCCCGGGGTGTAATCCCCACAAAGTACCGTACCAGCACCGGATTGCGGATCAGCATCTGGCTCAGACCGATCTGATCCATATACTTCAGCAGTCCGTCTATTCTTGCCTGATTGAGCATGGTTTGATCTCTCCTTTGCATGACTGATTCTATATTTGTTCTCACCGCCGCATGACCGCAGCGGCAGGGAAGGCTGAGAAACAAGGCTTAGCTGTTCTGCTTTTCATGGGCAGCCAGATCCCGCCGGTAGAAGCCATAGGCCACCAGCACCGACAGCACCACTGCCAGCAGAATGCCATAATTGGAAAGGAAGGTAAAGACATTCTTCACCAGCAGCTGGGCCGCCACACCGGTGAGCAGATAGGGCAGCACCTTGAGGAATCCCTTGATGATGGTGCCGTCCGGACCCTTGGACTGCATGAGGATATTGTTTGCCAGCAGACAGGGCATGACAAAATTGAACGCTGCCAGGACGCTTGCCGGCAGAATGGAGATGAGTCCGTCGCCGATGAGGACAATGGAGAGCAGAATTGCCAGGTTGACTACTACCGAGGCAAACAGCGCAATGATCATCGCCACATGGGTACGGGGATTTTCCAGGTCATCGCCGCCCTCGATGGAGCTGCGGGCGGTGAGTGCCACCGGCAGACGCATGCTCGAGGCATTGCCGGCGAGGAAGGCAAAGTAAGTACCGGCAGAACCCAGCACGGGCCAGAAGGCAGCGGGTTCAGACAGCCACATGCCGATGGCAAAGGTGAAGATGGCGATCATCACGCTGATAAAGGTGGAAAGCGGCACTTCGATACCCTTGATAAAGACAAAGTAAATGGTGGGCAGCAGCGAGAGGATCAGCGCGATTGCCATGGTTGTGGCGCCGATCTTATGGACCTGGGGCAGAAATTCCTGATGGTATTCCTCCCGGGGAGAGAGTTCTGTGGTCTGCATCTTGTTTTCCATATTTTCCATACTGCTTCCCTCCTTATGCGATGAGCATGGAAACGATCTGGGCCACTGTCATGCCGCAGAGCATGGCAATGGTAATACACCAGTCCATGAGGCCCTTCTTCCCGGTTTTTGCCACCCGCTTGATAATGAGGATTACCACAGCGGCAGCCGTGAGGAAGGCCACCCAGTTGATGGGCGAAGCCAGATAGGATACCGCAAAGGAACCCATCAGACCCATCATGGCTGCCTTGCCCAGATAGGGGATAAAGGAGGGTTTGTCCTTTGCCTTGCCGCCGGCCTTGGCAGCAGCCTTATCCATGATCATCAGCTCGATGGGGGTGGAGATGAAATAGGGAATGGACGCAAAGGCCATACCGAATCCGCACAGCACCAGGACTGACTCATTGAATTCGGGTGTATTGAACTGGACGCCGATGGTCTCTGCCGCGGTGGTGGCGATCATCATCTCATAACCGGCAGCGCCGATGACGCCCACCCGCATGAAGGTAAGACCACTGCCCACCATGGCAATGAGGGAAATTGCCACAACTACCACACTGAAGGCCGGGCCCAGTACCGAAACCGAACCCATCTTGAGCAGATGGCCCACTTCTTCCTTGGTGAAGTAGTTATGCTTCTTGTTGTACCTCAGCGCCAGGCGCAGGAACCAGCACGCCTGGAGCACCACAATGGCGATGAGCAGGAACGCAAAAATCCACATCTCACCATTGAGATTTTTTACCGCTTCCATTCACAAACGCCTCCTTTGATCCGGTTCTTTCCCGGGAAATGGAAATCCTGTTATCTATATGATACCGAATCTTGCAGCTTTACGCAAGCAAAACTGCATTTTTCTCCCTTAAGAGCCGGATTCCGCCGGATTTTTTCCGGATCGGCCGGTCCCCTCCTGCAGAAGCGGCAGAAAAAACCACCGGCGGGCCCTCCCGTTTCGTGGGAAATGCCTGCCGGCGGTTCCTTGCATGATGCCGGTCTGCCGGGCCGGGAGAGGCTGACCCTCAATCCGGCTCCGCCAGGCGGCGCAGCTCCTCCGGGTCCCGGATGCAGCAGCGTCCGTGCGCCCGGGTGAGGATTCCCGCCTCCTCCCACTCCCGGAAGATCAGGTTCACGCTCACACGGCTCACATTGGTGATCCCCGCCACATCGCTGCAGGTGAACCGGTTGGTCAGCCAGATGCCGTCCTCCTTCTGCCGCCCGTACTGTCCGCACAGATAGAGCAGGGTCTTGGCTACCCGCTGCCTGGCCCGGTCAAAGGACAGGGTCATGTTCTGCCCCAGCAGCAGACGCACCTTCCGGGCCTGGTACTGAAGCAGCCAGTCCGCAAACACCGGGTCGGCATGGAACAGCTCCTGCACCAGTGCCGACGGTACCGCCCGGACCCGGCTGGGCAGCACCACCGTGGCGGTACTGCTGTATGGCTGTCCCAGGATACAGTCGCTCTCCCCGATCATGGCACCGGTGTGCTGTATGTGAACAAGAACAGCCTGGATAAGATCAAGCAGAGCTATGCCGGCTATCTGAACACCACCGTGCCCGAAGGCGGCTGGGGTGCTTACTGGGAAAAGGTGGACGCCCAGGCTGTCTATGACTGGACCTTCCCCAACACCGCCCGCAAGTATGAGATCGGCGGCACCAGCAACTATGCCGGCGCCATTGCCCTGGGTGAATCCCTGGGTCTGGTCAATGAGATCGGCATCGAGAATATCCAGCAGCGTGTCTGGGAGATCGGTGAGTACTGCATGGACCGCTGGGAAGAAATCGGCGGTACTGTCATCACCCATCGTGACCCGGGCCGTCGGGGCGGTATCATCATCACCCGGCTCTATCAGGACGTGGAACAGGATCGTGCCATTCTGCGGGAACTGCACAGCCGTCAGATCTTCATCGCCCAGCGCTTCACCGACCATGTGGGCGGCTTCCGGATCTCCTGCTCCTGGGTCAACAACAAGCAGGATATCGACAATATGATCGAAGCTGTCAAGGAGATCATTGCCTCCATCGGCAAGGCTCCCGATTACAAGGGCTGATTCACCGGCAGCTGAGCCGGACAGTCCCCCGCTGAGCAGATACCCGAAGACGGACGCCGATGAGGTGCGCACAATGATGTCGATTTCCCCGCCGGCTTCGGGAGGCGGGGAGAACATCACCGCCGCAGACTGCACCAGCAGCACCAGGAACATGAAAAACAGACAGCGGTCCGCAGTTCCCGCCGGAACCGGGAAAACAGCGTCACCCTGCGCCGGGAACGTTTCGGCATAGGGGTCACACCCTCCTTTCGGATTATCCTATGCCGCTGCCCCCGGATCGATCCCTCTCCGCCCGGCTGACCCGCCCGGTTCCTCTGCCGGATTTCCCATGGACGGCCCCTCTTTTCCCGGTTCTGCCCCCGGAAACAGAAGTCCGTTTCCCTCCTTTTATATGTAACCCAGACTTCACCTGAAATTCATAAAAATACTTTATATTCCGGTCACACTTTCATCATATATTTGTTATTTTGCACAAAATTTATTGATGATTTACTGCAAATATAGTATCATTTAATTATAAACTATAATTATTATTTTCTTGCTAACTTCTCGGAATATACACACAAGAATCTTGTGAATCAGCTTAAAATCCCTCCGTTCCGGGGGGATTTTCCTATACTCTGTACTTTTCCGGGAAACTTCCAGTGATTCTTGCAGCCGGGGTATCGCAGTCCCTCCGGCTGTCCATGAAAGGTGTGACCTCAACATGAAACAGCGAACCTGGCAGCGCCGTGCCCTGGCATTGATCCTGGCCCTGGTTCTGGCTGTCGGTGATCCGGGCGCCAGTCTGCTGTCCCAGGCGGACGCACTCCAAACCCCGACCACCCATTCCGCGGCGAACCTCATCAGCGCGGATGTAAATACCCCCCCGGTACAAATTCCGGCGAGGGCTCTGACTTCAACGAGGGTACCGACACCGGCGAAGGCTCCGGCACCGGCGAAGGCTCCGGTACCGGCGAAGGCTCCGGTACGGGCGAAGGCTCCGGTACGAGCGAAGGCTCCGGCACTGGAGAAGGCTCCGGCTCCGGCACCAGCGATGGCTCCGGTACGGGCGAAGGCTCCGGTACGGGCGAAGGCTCTGGTACGGGCGAAGGCTCCGGCTCCGGAGAAGGCTCCGGTACAGGCGAAGGCTCCGGCACCGGCGAGGGCTCCGGAGAAGGCTCCGGTACGGGCGAAGGCTCCGGTACGGGCGAAGGCTCCGGTACCGGTGAAGGCTCCGGCTCCGGCGAAGGCTCCGGCTCCGGCGAAGGCTCCGGCTCCGGCGAAGGCTCCGGTACGGGCGAAGGCTCCGGTACGGGCGAAGGCTCCGGTACAGACGCCGGGACACTGCCCGCCGAAGCCACAGACTGGGACGCCGCGGTAGAGAGCGGCGAGGATCTGGAATGGTCGGCGGAAGAGCCGTCCGATCTGGTCTTTACCGTCCATCTGGAACCCGGTTCCCCTGCGGCCCGGACGGTGGAAAGCCAGACCCTGGAACTCTGCCTGACTCTGCCCGCTCCCTTTGCCTTTATCGAAGGGGAGCCGGAATGGCAGGGGAGTGTCCTCAGCCTGGGCGGCACCGAAGCCCTCCGGCTGGACGGTCTGGACAGCTCGGTCACCATCGGCGGCACCAGTGTGGGCGAACGGGAACTCACCCTCACTCTGGAACGCTCCGGCAGTGATCTGGACAGTCTGGATCTGACCCTGACAGTACCCGGAACGGCGCTTCGCACCCTGCGTCCGGCAGTCAATCTGCTGCTGGCGGCTCCCGCGGACACCCAGACGGAGGCCGGCGGCGAGGTGGAACTCACCCTCACTCTCACCAGCGGCGGCTCCACAGTGACCAGCCGTTCCTCTTTGTGGCTCTCCACCGTGCAGGACATCGAACCCACTGCATGGCAGGCCGAATACCGCCAGAATATCTTCTGGGTGGACAACAACGATGAGCTGCACAACCGGCCCAGCACCGGCAGTTTTACCGCGCCCCAGCTGGCCTTCCGCATCACGCCGAAGGACGGCACTCCCTCCGGGGACTTCACGGTGCTCACCGAGGAGAATATGGGGGATCTGGGGCTGGATGCCCTGCCCCGGCCCACCATCAAAGACCTGAGCACCGGCGGCTGGGAATATATCTTTGAGGGGAACTCCAAGGGTCTGCCCTCGGAGATCCGGGTCACCGACATCTACGGCGACGCCACCGACTACACGGTGGAATGGCAGGTCACGCCCCAGGAAAATGACGGCTATTATCTCCGCCCGGTCACCCAGGAGGAGATTGACGGCGACACCATTGACTCGGTATCCCAGCCCGGCTGGTATTATGTCCTCAAGCGGGATCTCACCTTCAATATGGTACTCCGGGACGGCACCATACCTTCGACCGAGGAATCCAAAAAGTCCTTCCGCAACAAGATTCTGGATAACTTCCGGTTCACCGCCTTCTGGAATGTGGGCGATGAGCAGAAAACACAGATTTCCATCCTGCGGGCCATGGAAAGCTATGTACAGATCACCGAGGACAATGACAACCTGACCCTGACCGTTGCCGGCGTATGGAAATACAATCTCGATGGCTCACTCATCACCTATAAGGTGGATCAGCTTCCCGAGTCGGAAGGCGGTACGACCCCCGGGCGTCTTCCGCTGGAGAATATGGGAGAGGATTACCTCGCCATCACCTATAACAACTCCAATGTGCCCAACTTCGGCTCCATTGAGGACGCCCTCTATTCGGGCGGCACCCTGAACCTGACCCTCACCGGCAATACCGAGTTCGAGGCCTACAAGGTCTGGATGGACAGCGGCACCCAGGAGGCCATCGACGCCCGTCCCGACGGCACCTTCCAGCTCTGGCGGTACCGCAAGGGCGCTGATTTCGGCGCCGCCGCCCCCATCCGGAACGCCGACGGCACCTTTGTGGAGGTGGAAGTGAACACCAATCCCCAGCCGGATCAGGACGGCATCGCCCGGCAGCACATCATCTTCTGGGTGGACTTTGACGGCGACGACCATGCGGACGACTGCCTCCTGCCCAAGTATGACCCCGAGGGCTATGAATACATCTACTGCGTCAAGGAAGTCACCCAGAGCAGGGCCGATTCCAATCACTACAAGCAGGTCTTCGGTGAAGTCCAGGACGACGACACCCTCCTGGACCGGATTGAAGTGAACGGCTCCATTGTGGAGGATACCGAGGGCAAGCGCCCCGCGGGCAACGCCTATCTCTATAACGGCGGCACCCTCTCCAACTGCATTGACGCCAATATCACCACCCGGGTCACCAAGACCTGGGACGCTGCTTCCTTCCAGTCGGAACTGGAAGATGTCCGGGTGGAACTGAAACTCCAGTCCCGTCCCAAGGACAGCGATGAGCCCTGGGAAGATACCCGTCTGCCCACTGTGACCATGGACGAATTCTATTCCGAACAGCTCACCCAGATCAGCAGCCAGTCGGTGCCCCAGTATGACATGCTGGGCCGGGAACTGGAATACCGCTGGGTGGAATGCGGTGTCTACCAGGGGAAGAGCGAGGAAAACCTCCTCCGGGACGACGGCACCTTCACCCTCCAGCAGAACGGCTACTCGGTGAACTATCAGTCCTCCTCGGTACAGCAGGACGGCAGCAGCACCCTCATCACCAATACCCTGGACAACTCCCTGGACTACCTGGTAGCCAAGGACTGGCAGGACGAACAGGGACAGCCCATGCAGGCTCCTGCCGGGGAGACTGTCACCCTGCAGATCTTCCAGGGACTGCCCGGCGAACCCCTTGACCCCGATCCCTATGTGGAGATCACACTGGACGGCGCTGCCGACCCGGCTCCCACGGTGGTGAATGCCGATCTGGGCATCACCGTCCAGGAGACCGAACCCTGGAAGGGAGAGGTCAGGAACCTGCCCGAATTCGACAGCTCCGGTCGCCAGTATGAATACTACCTGCTGGAAGAGGGCGACGGGGTTTCCCGCTTCCCCATCTATGAAACCGAACGCACCGAGGACGGCGGCTACCAGACCCGGGTCATCAATGTACCCAGAGGCGCCGGCAACCGCATCATGGTGCGCAAGGTGTGGATCGACGACAGTGATACCACCCACCGTCTGCCGGTGACCATCCAGGCCTATGCCAAGGAGAATAACAAGGAAATCTCCTCGGTTACCCTGCGGGACGGCGTCTGGTATGACTATATCGGCATCGGCAGCTATACAGCCGATGAGGTCTATATCCTCGAAACCAATGTGGGGACCAACAGGGTTCCCCTGACCACCTACTACATGGATGTCGGCTCTGCCAACTATGACAATCCCGCACAGCCGGATGAATATGACAAGTACGCCCCGGATGACGAATACACCGCCATTCAGTATGAAACCGAGTACCACCGGTATGAGGCCACCTATTCCCGGGATACCATCGCCGGCACCGAGTTCCTTACCGTCACCAACCGGCGTCTGGGCAACATCGACCTCACCGTCACCAAGCAGTGGCTGGACGGCGGAGGCGGTGTGCGGGAAGAGCTCCTCGCCGAGCTGGAAAAGACCCAGGACAACGCCGACCCCGCCGACCAGCTCTACCTGGCCATCCGTCTGGATCTGGTCGGGGGAGAGGATTACTATGCGATCACCCGGAACGGCCCGGACACACCTGACACCATCACCGTCGGCAACCCGGACAACCAGGTCGCCATCCTCGACCAGAACGGCAATCGGGTTTCGTCGGTGCAGGTTGTCAGCCTGAAGGACAGCACTACGGAGTACTACTTCCACAACCTGCCCAAATATGACCGCAGCGGTCAGGTAGTCCACTACACCGCCGTGGAAGTCTGGGTGGACGGCAGCGGCAGGGAACTCAGCCGTACCGAGCTCGCCCAGAAATTCCCCGATGCCTATGCGCTGATCCGGTCCTATTCCACCGGCTATTCCGATGAAAAGTACCTGGTGGGCGAACTCCATGACAGCGACAGCCAGACCATGACGGTCACCAACCGGCTCTCCGGCACCAAGTCGGTGCTCTGGCACAAGCAGTGGAAGGATACCTATAACTATGAAAACGGCCTGCGCCCCGATATTTATCTGGACATCTACCAGGTGACCCATGTGCGGGACAATCAGGGCAAACCCACCACACAGGTATCCCTCTATCAGGCCAACTATCACTGGACCTACCTCGAGGACGATGTAGGGAACGGCGATCAGCTGCTCAGCCCCATCTACCACTGGCATGCTGTATTCTCCAGCCTGCCCAAGTATGACAGCCTGGGCTATGAGATCTACTACTACGCGGTGGAGAATACCCATGTGAACGCCGCTGACTTCGACTATCTGGATACCGCCATCTCCTATACGCTGGAGGGCGTCCTCACCGAGGTCGGCACGCAGTCCGCCATCGACCCCGGCCCCATCCCCACCGATGAGGACGGCACCCCTGTGGCGGTGCTGATCCCCGACGGCCAGTCCGACGCCGGCCGCTATGCCCTGCTGGAGGACGGCACCTTTACCAACACCGCCTCCGCCAATGTGACCGTCCTGGGTCAGAAGCTGTGGAAAACCATGCCCGCCAGCTATCCCGCTGCGGATCTGCCGGAGGTCACCTTTACCCTCCAGCAGACCCTGGGCACCGAAACCAAGGACATTGCCACCCTCACCATCCGGAGCTGGAATCTCCCGGTGGAGGACGGCGCCTTCCACTTCGGCATCGCCTATACCGGCGCCAATGTGGTGACCGTGGCGGACGACGGCTCGCTGAAGATCGAGCCGGCCCCCGGAAATGACAACGCCCAGCCCCTGCCCAAGTACAATGCGGACGGCGAGCGGTACACCTATACCCTCAAGGAAACTGCCATCACCCTGGAAAACCGCACCGGCTCCAAGACCGATTCCAAGCTGGTCTACCTCGACCCGGTGATCAACACCTACCTGGTGGAAAACGGCTACCGGAGCATCCAGGGGGCCCTGTCGGTGAAGAAGTTCCTGCAGCTGCCCACCGATGAGAACGGCGACCCCACCGCCTATCCGGCAGTGCAGTTCACACTCGACCGGCGCTACACCAGGAATAACGGCTCTCCCTCCGACTGGGAGGAGGAAGTGCAGACGGTGACCTGGACCTCCGCCGAAGTCCAGGAAGCCTCCAAAGCGGCCCAGGACAAGACTGCCCCCCTGGAAAATGTACTCACCTTCAAGAACCTGGACTACTATGCCCCCAACGGCTCCCGGTGGGAGTACCGCATCCGGGAAGTCACTGACGGCTGGCTGGGCGGCTATGAGATCACCGCTGAGCCGGGAGATATCGATATCACCCAGATTACCACCGACTATAATGCGGAAAATGGCATTGCAGTCAATCCGGACGATATCACACTCAATGAGAGCGGCGACAATGCGGCAGTGGCAGCCTCCTTCTACAACAAGCCGGACGACACCCGTGAGACGGTCACCCTCGAGTTTGACAAGGTATGGGACGACTTCGGCGACGCCTTCCGCACACGGCCCGATGAACTGACCCTCACGGTTCAGCGCCAGGCCCATGCGCAGGAAGGCCAGGACAACGCAATCCTGCCGCAGACGGTGGATTCCAGCCTGTATAACATCGCTGTGGAAGTGGAAGATGACGACGACGATACCTGGCACTACACCATCACCGGCACGGAAGATGGCGAACTGGAGCGGTACGCTCCCAACGGCATGCCCTGGATCTATAGAATCGTAGAGGAAGAGCCGTCCGGATACGAATCCGCCAGCGGCGGCGAAACCTGGACCACCGGTGATCCTGTGGACGGCGTTCTCACTGCGGGCGACCTCACCAACTCCATCACGCAGACGGTCTACTACCGGAAGCAGTGGCTGAATTCGGACAGCACCGCCGTCACCGAGGACTACCTGGGCACCGAAATCACCGTCACCTTCCAGCTGCAGGTGTGGAACGACACCGCCTCTCAGTGGGAGAACGGAGATACCTTCTTCCAGCATGCCCTCGATTCGGAGAATTACACCAAGCTCTTCGGCAGCTATGACTTCACACCCGAGCTCACCGGTCGGATCAACGACAGCACCGTCTGGGGCAAGAACCACTCCTTCACCGGTCTGCCCCGGTTCATCAGCGATAGACAGGGCGGCACCACCCAGCTGAGCTACCGTGTTGTGGAAACCGGAATCAGCTGGGACGGCGGCAGTCAGATCACTGTTTCGGTGGAAAACGACAGCAAGGACAGCTGGCAGTACCGCTTCACCTGGAACGGCGCCGGTACTTCGCCCTTCAGCCCGAAGGCGGAAGCCTATACCAGCAGTATCTTCACCATCCAGAACTACCTGAACACAACCAGCATCACCGTACGGAAGGAATGGGACGGCGATCAGGACAACGCCTATGGCACACGCCCGACCACCGGACGTGATGACTACAACTGGGAAGTGAGCCTGCTGGTGCAGTACAGCACCGATGATGCCAACTGGAAGACCCTCACCACATACGAAACGGTCAAGGACCCCGACACCCAGAAACCGATAACTATCGATCATCCGGTGATTCTGCATGTCTACGGCGTCAATGAGCAGGACGTAAGCACCGCCAACGCCACGCTGAGCGGCCTGCCCACCCATGACCTGGAGGGCAATGAGTTCACCTACCGTGTCCGGGAGCTGCAGCCCGATGCGGAGGACAACACCCGGTGGTACAGCGAGGTGAATGAGATCACCGTGGAAGAGGCGGAAGACGCCATTGCGGACGAAAACGGAACCTTCCACCACAACTACACCGCCAACTATACCGCTGATAACGGCACGCTGGTGGCAAAGAACACCTATGGTTCTTTGCTGCAGTTCACCGCCCAGAAGACCTGGCACGGCACTCCTGCCGACTCCCTGACCCTGGAACTCCAGTACCTGAAGGAGATCGGTGCCGACGGCAAGGAGGTCTGGGCGAGCTTCCCGACCCCGGCAACGGTGGAACTGGACGGCACAGCTGGCCCGAAACTCACCGATCCCTACTATGAGAATACCCCGGCTGGCAGCGCTGTCTGGACCGCTGTCTGGGAGAAGGTGCCCACCGTGATGCCCGGCAGTGTGACCGGCAATGACAGGAACACCCGCTACCGCATCGCCGAGACTGTCCCCGGCGGCTACCAGACTGTGGACGGCAGTCCCACCTGGCAGGAGGTCACCGCGGACAATCCAGAAGCGACCTTCACCAATGTGAAGAGCACCAGCCTGACGGTGGAGAAGAAGTGGGGCACCTCGCTGGCCGCCACTTCGCTGCCCGCAAGCATCACCGTGCAGCTCTACTCCTCCACCAACCCGGAGGATGCGGAGAAGGGCAACACCGCCGACCGTCTGAAGGTCGAGGGCAAGACCCTGATCCTGCGGAATCCTAACCCTGCTTCCGCCAACTGGACGGGCAGCTTCACCAACCTGCCCCTCTACACAGCGGACGGCGATCCGATCTACTACTATGCCAAGGAGATCCAGATCGCCGGCAAGGACCTTGTGAAGGCGGCGGATGGCTGTTATCTGGTGACCATCGGCAGCAAGGAGTATCACTTCCGGTTCAGCTTTGATACCACAACCACCGGCAGCTACAAGACCACCCTGGTGAATGTGGAATACAGCGACATCACCGGCACCAAGACCTGGAAGGACAACAGCGATGACTACGACACCCGTCCGGATGGCATTACCCTGGCCCTGTACCGCAAGGCCGGAACCGGCACTGAGGAGGTTGTCAACGGTGCGGACGGCAAGCCGCTCCAGCCCACCTGGGTAAAGAGCGGCAATACCTGGACCTACACCTACACCCACCTGCCCCAGGCCAATGCCCAGGGTGAAACGTATACCTACCGTGTGGAGGAGATCCAAACCACCGGTCCGGCGGGCGGAGATCAGTACACAGCCACCCAGAACGGCATGAATCTCACCAACACCCTCACCGGCACGGTGGACCTGCAGGTGGAAAAGCTCTGGCAGGATAACGACAATGCCCTTGGCCTGCGCCCGGATGAGATCATTGTGGAACTGTGCGTCAACGGCAGTCCTGATCCCGCCCGGACCCTGACCCTCACCGCAGCAAATGACTGGAAGGGCAGCTTTGACGGCCTTGCCAAATACGATTCCAATGGCGCTCTGATCCGGTACAGCGTCCGGGAGGAGAGCCAGTCGATGCCGCTTGGCTACCGGGTTTACTATGGAGAGGCTGTCACCGGCACCCCCGAAAGCAATGAGGAACCGGTTTACCAGTTCACCAATGTGGCAGACGGCGCTGTGACCCTCACCAAGAAGGTAAGCGGCAGCCGGGGTGATACCTCCAAGGCCTTTACCTTCACCTTTACCCTGACAAGCGGTCTGCCCTCCACCGCACCGGCAGATGCCTATCCCTATACCATCACACGGCAGGACGGCACCCCGGAAACCGGTGTGATCCGCAGCGGCGAAACCTTCACCCTGCGTCACAATGAGAGCATCACCATCAGCGAACTGCCCGGCAATGCCGCCTATCAGTTCACCGAGAGCGACAACACCGGCTATCAGGTATCTTCCACCGGAGCTTCCGGCACAGTCCTGCCCGGCAGCACCATCTCCGCCTCCTTTGAAAACTACCGGGGCGGCGGTGGAGGCGGCGGTCACGATCCCGATCCCGATCCCAGGCACGACCATCCGACTCCGTCCCCTGATCCGGAACTTCCCTATACCGGTCAGGACTGGCGTACAGTGGGTCTTCTCAGTGCCGGCGGTGTGATCCTGCTCAGCCTGGGCCTGCTCCGAAGGAGGAAGGACCATGAACCCTCTCAGCCGGAATAATCCCCTCTGGAAACGGATCTGTGTGATCCTGGGAAGCTGTCTGCTGCTGGCTGCCCTGGGCCTTACCCTCGGCAACCTGTGGGAGCAGTGTCAGGCAGAACAGAATTCCGCCCATCTGCTGGCTCTGGCCCAGCAGCGTCTGGACGGGGAAAATCCCCAGCCCGATGATGATCCCCTCAACCCCGATCCCCTGGCTGGCTATGCCATTGATGGGATTCTGTCCATTCCCGATCTGGGACTGGAACTCCCGGTGCTGGCAGATTACAGCGAGGAAAACCTCCGGCTGAGTATCTGCCTGTACCGCCAGGAGAGCGACGGCAGCCGCAAGGTGATTGCCGGTCACAACTACCGCAATCACTTCGGACGGCTCGCCAGCCTGGAGGAAGGCACTCTCCTGACCTATACCCGGGAGGACGGCACAGTCACCCGCTATCAGGTCACCGGGATCACCGAGATTGACGCTGATGACCCCGCAGCCCTGGACGCCGGGGAATGGGATATGACCCTCTTTACCTGCAACCTGGATATGACCCGGCGGGTGCTGGTCCGGCTCACCGAAGCCGGGACCTCCGCCCCCTCGGCATAACCCAATCGCCACAGCCCCTGCTCAGACCGGGTTTCCGGTCGGGCAGGGGCTGGGTTGTTTATGGGGGTGACGGGAGGGCTCTGCCCGGTGACAGGCGGCACTCTCCGGGGGAGTTTGGCTCCTGTCCGATGATTTCCTGCGCAACAAAACAGCCCCCTGCTCGGTCCGGGTTTCCGGCTGGCGGGGGGCTGGGTTGTTTATGGGGATTGGCGGGGAGGGGAACTGTCTTTGCCAAATGAAAAAAGGCACCCGAATCGGGTGCCTTTTGCTTGGTGCGGATAACAGGACTTGAACCTGCACAGTATTGCTACCACTAGAACCTGAATCTAGCGCGTCTGCCAATTCCGCCATATCCGCAAGTTACTCATATAGTATAGCAAGAATCCCCTGCGTTGTCAAGCGGATTTTCGTTTTTTCTCCAAAAAATCCCCCGGCCCGCACACCCGGCGGATTTCCCGTCACCACAGCAAAAAACCGGAACAGTCCATGCCGTTCCGGTTTTCGGGTGTCTTTATTCCTGAGCCAGACCAGCCTTCTCCAGTGCGCTGATCAGCTTCTTATTGAACATACCGGTGATCTTGTGCTCCTCGCCGGACTTGGTGTGCAGGGTAATGGTGCTTGCCATGCCCACCGAGAAGGAGCGAAGATCGCTCAGCTCATATTCGAACTGCGAGCTGGGACGGCCCTGTGTCGGCCGGAATACAACCCGCTGATTGGTCACAAACAGATTGCCGGGATTGGCCTGAGGCATGATCAGCACCTTCTTTACATGCGATGCTGCTGCCTGTTCAATGAGTTCTTCTCCTTCACGCAGATCCAGTTTTGCCATATTCTTTTCCCTCCATAATCAAATTCAGACCTATATTATACCTTGCAGAATTATGTGTCAAGTGACCAAAAAACAAAATATATTTTTGTTTTGCTGTCCGCTCCGGAGGGAAAAGGGGGCGTGTGGGAGGATATAGAAAACGGCAGGAAGTCACAGCTTCCGGGATATATCCAGTGCATGGCTTGTAACCCCCACCAGATCCTCCCGTTCACAGGTGACAAAGTGATACTTCAGATAGAGGTGGAAAGTTTCATCATCCATGGCGTCAATGGCTTCCCGGAGCAGCCGGGCACATCCATCCGATGCCACATAGTGCAGACGCTTCACCGGAAATCCCGACATCAGCGCATCAATATCCTCTTTCCGTACCAGTTCAAACAGATCCTTCGGCTCAGATTTTGCCGCAAAGGTTTCCCCGTCCAGCAGTCCTGTGCGGATATACTCTGCTACATCAATATTCCCCCGGCGGAAACCCTCGTCCAGCAGGCAGCCATCAGAGATCACATAGGCGGCAAAGAGAATTCCTCCCGGCTTTGTAACCCGGAGCGCCTCCCGGATGGCCTGCCGCTTATCCTCCGGGGTATACAGATGATAAAGCGGCCCCAACAGCAGGGTAATATCATAGCAGTTGTCCGGAATGGCAGAGAGATCCAGTGCATTTCCCTGGGAAATAGTGACCGGCTCACCAGCCCGGGTATTTCTCTGGAATACTTCGATATTGTGTTCCACCAGCTCCACTGCGTCAACCGGATACCCCTGACGTGCCAGTGCATGGGAATACCGCCCGGTCCCTGCGCCGATCTCAAGAATCCGGGCCTTGGGAGCCAGGTACTGCTCCACATAGTGCATGGTGGTCAGGAACTCCACCGAACCATGCCGGGACCCCAGCCGGCTATCCTCATCATAGGTATTATAAAATTCAATCAGATATGGATTGGTCATCTTATTATTCCCCTGCCTTTCCTGTTTCCCGGCTCACCTGTGTGTCCAGGAAGTTCTGCAGCATCTCTTCCATGTCCCGGCTCCGGAAAGTCAGTTTTCCTGTGGCAGCCAGCACCGCAATCCCATGGGAATAGAAAAACAGATCCAGAAAAATTGCCTTGCCCCGGGACAGTTCTACACCAATCTGCCGGGAAAATTCCTTTGCTTTTTCCTCATTGCCCAGTTCTTTATAGAAGTCCTTCGCTTCAGTCATATCCAGATCCATATCGCTGATAAATAGCAGACGGAACAGATTGGTTTCCTCCCGGGCAAATTCGATATAGGAGAGAGGGAACAGCAGTGCCGGGTTGGTATTATGGGCTGTGCCGTATTCTGCCACATACCGGGTATAGAATGCAAAGGCATAGTCCAAAAATTCAGCCCTGAGCTGTTCCATGCTCTCATAGCAGGTGAAAATCGGGCGTGTGGAACACTGCAGTTTCCCCGCTATACTCCTGGCATTGACTGCTTCAAATCCCTCTTTCTGTGTGAGATTCAGAACAGCAGCCAGAATCATATCCTTGGTGACTTTCGGTTTTGGCGGCATACAGATCCCCCTTTTGATTTATATGTAACTTATGTTGTATAACTATTGTTGCATATAAAGGAACAAATGTCAACCCCTGCGGAGGGCGGTTCTCTGGCCTTCCCGGGAAGTGGGAGGGGAAGGCCGGGGCTGGGAGAGTGAATAGAGAAGAGTGAAGAGTGAATAGTTGCGGAGTGCCGCTCTGCGGCATGGGTTCAGAATGAGCCTGTGCCCGGCATGCGGGGCTGTGCGGGGGGGAAAGGGCGTTTTGCAGTCCCGCATTGCTGCCGTGGAACTGATCCTCCGCCCCCCTGCTGAGAGCAGCTCTCTGGCCTTCCCGGGAAGTGGGAGGGGAAGGCCGGAGTGGGGCGAGGGAAGAGAGAATAGAGAAAAGTGAATAGTTTTGGTGTGCCGCTCTGCGGCACGGGTTCGGGAAGGGCTGTCTTGGGGAAGCCGGTGGTACAAAGCAAAAGAAGGCACCCCCGGGTGCCTTCTTTGATCCGGGAAGGTTCAGATCGGCTGGAACGGGGGCGACAAATTTTGAGCACAGGAAAAGCCCAGAGCACGATTTGGCTCCAGGCCCCGGCCTGTGGCAGGAGCGGTCAGTTTCGATCGCAAACTGTATGGTATCACAAAAAGGGAGGGGGCGTGTGTGGGAGAACCGCAGGTTCCTGCCACACATGGAGCGAAGCGGAAGTCCCCGCCGCAGCGGGCGGCATTTGGCTATGCCAAATGCCTTGGCACCAAAAGAAAAAGGCACCTTTCGGTGCCCTTTTTCTTTTGGTGCGGAAGATGGGACTCGAACCCACACACCGAAGTACTGGCTTCTAAGACCAGAGCGTCTACCATTCCGCCACTTCCGCTTATTTCACTTTGGCCCTGCACATTCACAAAACAGCAGGCCGACAAGTACCCGTATTATACCATTTTTAGCCTTGCCTTGTCAATTCCCCGGCCTGTCCCCACCGTTCGGGGGTTGCCTGTCTACCGGCGTTGTGTTAGGATAGAATCATAGTATAGGAGGTGCTGTATGTCCACTGTCTTTTTCACTGCCGATCCCCATTTCGGCCATACCAATATCATTCGCTATGAGAACCGTCCCTTTGCCTCGGCTGAGGAGATGGATCAGGAACTCATCCGCCGCTGGAATGAAACTGTTTCCCCGGAGGATACCGTCTATCTGCTGGGGGATTTCTCCTTCTACGGTAAGGAAAAATCCACTGAGATCCTCTCCGCTCTCCAGGGACATATCCGTCTGGTCATGGGCAATCACGACACCCGCAGCACCCAATGGTACCGGGACTGCGGCTTTGAGGAGGTCTATGACTGTCCCATCCTCTTTGAATCCTTCTGGCTGCTCTCCCATGAGCCCCTCTACCTCAACAGCAATATGCCCTATGGCAATCTCTTCGGACATGTCCACGGCAATCCCGCCTATGCCGACGCCAGCTCCCAGTCCTGCTGCGTCTGTGTGGAACGCACCGACTACCGTCCCATCTCCTTTGAGGAAGTCAAACGCCGCATGGGCCTCATTCTCTGATCCCAGATCCTGAAAGGTGGTTTTTTGTATGAATATCCTGCTCATCTCCGGAAGCCCCCGCAAAAACGGCAATACCAATGCCCTCCTGGAAGAACTCACTGCCGGTATCCTCGAAGCCGGAAAGCATTCGGTCAAAACAGTGGATGTCACCCGCATGAAGATCGCCCCCTGTCTGGGCTGCGATGGCTGCAAACGGGGGGAAAAGATCTGTGTCCAGAAGGACGATTCCCGGCTCCTGATGAATGAAATGCGTCAGGCAGACTATATTGTCTTTGCCACCCCTGTCTACTGGTGGGGTATGACCGCGCAGCTCAAGCTGGCCATCGACCGTCTGTATGCCGATTCCAGTGTCCTCAAAGGCAAGCCCATCGGTCTGATCGTCACCGGCGCCGATGCCCTCGACAGTCCCCAGTACCGTCTGATCCGGGAACAGTTCCAGTGCATGGCAGACTATGTGGGCTTTACTCTGGCCTTCTCCAAATCCATTTCCGCCGGCAAACCCGGCGAAGTCCACAGCCAGCCCGATCTGCTCCGGGAGATCCGGGACCTGGGCAAATCCCTGTAAACAACGCATATCTTCCCGGTCAGAAAGACTATACTGATCTGGAATACCCCGATTCATAAAAGGAGGTTTTATCCTTTGAGAACCCTGCCCAAACGCCTGAGTGCCCTTTTGCTGGCACTCAGCCTGACCCTTCCCCTTGCGGCCTGTTCCTCCGGTGATCCCGCTGTGGTCCAGAGCCGGTTCGATGACTTCACTCAGGAAATGTTCCTGGGTACCATGCAGAGTGACTTCACCAGTTCGGTCTATTTTGTGGAAAACCCCGAAGCCTATGGCTTTGACCGCAGTGAGATGGAAGTCACCGTGGGTGTGGAGGAATCGGACGAAAACTTCCGGGAAACTGCCAAACAGAATGAAGCTACCCTGGATGCCCTGCATCGGTTTGACCGGTCGCTGCTCACAGCGGAACAGCAGGACACCTATGATCTGCTGGAATGGAGCGGTGAACTCAGCCAGAAAAGCTATGAGGACCGGTTCCGGTATTATGGAAGTTACTTCTCCAATCTCAGCGGTGTGCATACCAGTCTGCTCACCACTCTGAGCGAACTGCAGGTACAGTCGGAAGAGGATCTCCAGAAGATTCCCGATCTGCTCCGGAGCATTCCTGACTATATCGACAGCCTGCTGGAATACACCCGCAAACAGCAGGAGGAAGAAGTGCTGACCATTGATTTTGATTCGGTGATCGATGTCTGTGATTCCACCGCCAGCCAGGGAGAGGACAGCACTGTCCTTCTGAACCTGCTGGCCCAGGCTGAGGGACTGGGACTTTCGGAGGAGGCGGTAGCCCGCTATCAGTCCGAGATCCGGGAAGCCTATCTGGAATGCTTTATCCCCAGCTATGAAAAGATTGCCGACACCATGCGGGAACTGGAACACGGCTTCAACAACACCGAAGGCATGGCAGCTCTGCCCGAAGGCAAGGACTACTATGAGATCCTCTTTGCCGCTGCCACCGCTCTGGACGAATCCCCGGATGAGATCCGGCAGATGGCAGAGGAACGCCTGGATAAGACCATCTCCCGGATGGGAGGGCTGGCCTTCCTCTATCCCGATGCCTACAACGGCTGGCTGGAAGAGGGTTACAAGACTGCCTTTGCCAGCTATGAGGAGATGCTCACCTTCCTGGACAGCGCCACCGATGCCAGTTTCCCGGATGTGGGAGAACTCTCCTATGTGATCGATCCCATTCCCGCCGATGTTGCCAACAGCGGTGTGGCTGCCTACTTCATCAATCCCGCTGTGGACGAGAGCGGTCCGCTGCGCATCCGGGTCAACACCCAGAACACGGTGGATATGAATGCCCTGTCCACCTTCTCCACCCTGGCCCATGAGGGAATCCCCGGACACATGTATGCCTCGGCATACAGCTATCAGAACCTCAGTTCCGATTTCCGCAAGGTGCTGGCCTCTCAGACCGGTTACAATGAGGGATATGCCACCTATGTGGAACTGCTCAGCCTGGGATACCTGGAGGAACAGGGAATCCCTGCCGAAGTGCTGGAAATGGAACGGCTCAACGCGGAACTCTCCAACTGTCTGGTGACCATCATGGACATCTCGGTCAACTATGACGGCATGAGCCGGGAGGAATTCGCTGACGCCTTCAGCATGTATATCGATCCGTCCTTTGCGGATTACTACTATGACATGATGCGTCTGGAACCCACTGCCTATCTGTCCTACTATGCGGGCTGGCTCAAGCTGGAAAGCCTGCGGGACTATGCCGAAAAGGAGCTGGACGACAGCTTTACCGAGATGGGCTTCCACACTGCCATTCTAAAGAGCGGCAGCGTGCCCTACTTCATCGTGGAGCGCAATGTGAACGCCTGGATCGAGGAGGTCAAGGCCAATCCGGGCAGCTCCGCCGCTGAGAGCGAACCGGAAAGCGAACCGGCGAAGGCGGCATAACAGAACCGGAGCCGGGGAGCAGCGCTTCCCGGCTTTGTTTCTTTACAGAGAGGAGGAAAACGCATGGCATCCACACAGGAATACCGGGATTATATTCTGGATCAGCTCACCGGCCTGGAGGGGATCTCCTGCCGGGCCATGATGGGGGAATATCTGCTCTACTGTCAGGGGAAGCTGGTGGGCGGTATCTATGACAACCGTCTGCTGGTCAAACCCACAGCCTCGGCTGTCCGGCTGCTGCCCGATGCGCCCCGGGAACTGCCCTATGAGGGGGCAAAGGAGATGCTGCTGGTGCGCGATCCCGAGAACCGGGAACTGCTGACAGAACTGATACAGGCATTGTACGAGGAACTTCCAGCTCCCAAGCCCAAGAGAGCAAAGAAAGCCTGACGATTCTGAAAAGGAGAGAAAAGCATGAAAACAGACCGGAACACGCTCCATGAAATGGAACGGCTGTACCAGCTGTGGGAAGCTGAGGTCACTTCTGCCCAGGAACAGGGGCGGCTGACCGAAAAAACAGCCAGGACTTATCTGCTCCACTCGTCAAACTTTCTGCGGTGGTGCAAAGGGGAATTTGAGCCAGGCAGCCGGAAACGGTAAACTCTGACTGCCGCTCAGTCCGAAAAATCCGTGTCCTCTGCGCTCATGCAATATAAAAAGCGACGGCAATGCCGTCGCTTTTTTGCGTTTCGATTCTGTGCCGCTTGCGGCACACCGAAACTTTTCACTATTCACTTTTCCCTATTCACTCACCCCATCGGGGCGCTCCCCGCTGGGGTCAGACGATCTCCGGCTTGAAGACGCCCTCGGGTACCTTTGCCGGGGCGAACTTCGGGTACTGGGAGAGCATCTTCTCAATCTGACGGTCGGTAGCTTCGCCGCGGTAGCGGGCAATCAGGAACTTGGTCTTGATGCCCTGGGCTGTGAACATCTCCTCATGCTCGGTGGAGGGGCTGTCGGTGCGTCCGCTCTCATGGAGATCCCAGGTCACATAGGTCACCGGGAAGCCCCACTGGGTAAAGTATTCCAGGCTGTCCCGGAACAGATCATCATCATCGGTCTTGAAGTGGATCTCCGCACCGTCCCGCAGGAAGCTGGCATACAGCACCAGCTGCTTGGGATGGGTCAGCCGCTTCTTCCGGTGTCCGGTATGGGGCCATGGATTGCAGAAATTGATGCAGATCCGGTCCACTGTATCCTCCGGCGCCAGCAGCGTATGGATAATGCCGATCTCATAGGCGGTCAGGCGCAGATTATCCACCGGACGCCCTGCCTCTGCATAGACAGCCTGGATATTCCGCCGGGCTACTGCCAGAATATCGCTCTTGATGTCAATGGCAAGGAGATTGATCTCCGGGTGATCCGCTGCCACCCGGGCTGCATAGGTTCCCTTGCCGCAGCCCAGTTCCAGCCAGAATGGCTGCTCCGGACGCTCAAACTGCTCTGCCCAATGTCCCCGGTTCTTGCTCGGGTCCTTCATGAAATACGGGCAGACCGACAGTTCCGGACGTGCCCATTTTTTCCGCCGCATTCGCACGATGTACCGCTCCTTCTCTTACCAGTCGCTGATATGCGCCCGCCGCATGGCACCGAATATCTGCGATTTGATGTCCCGCTTCTGGTGCTCCATCTCCCGCACCCACTGCTTGGCCCATTCCCGTTCGGTATGTCCGTCCACCGGACAGCTCGACTTGATGATCGGGAAATTCTCCCGCCGTACTGCCTGCTTGACTTCCTTTTCCTCCGCCAGAATCAAAGGACGGATCACAGTCAGATCCTTCCGGCTCAGATAGGAGACCGGCGAAAAACACCCGATCCGCCCCTGATCGAACAGATTCATGATAAAGGTCTCTACCGCATCGTCCTTGTGATGGCCCAGAGCCAGTTTATTGCAGCCCAGCTCCTTGGCTGTGTCATGCAAAGCACCCCGGCGCATCTTGGCACACAGACTGCAGGGATTTGTCTCCTCCCGGACATCAAATACCACCCGTCCGATATTGGTGCGCTTGATGACATACTCGATGCCTTCCCGTTCAAACAGTTCCGCCAGCGGGGAATAATCACATTCCACTCCGCCAAAGCACGGGTCCAGTGTGATGGCAACTACCTCATAGTCAATGCCGATGAACCGCCGCAGCCAGTGCAGCGCCATGGTCAATGCCACCGAATCCTTGCCGCCGCTGACACCCACTGCCACACGGTCGCCATTTTGGATCATATCATATTCTGTAATGGCCTTCCGGGCCATACCCATAATTCTCTGCATAAATGGTTCTCTTTCGCTCCAGACTTGTTAGTGTAAAATCGCGCTCCGACCGCTCCGGCACTTATTTTATCATATCCCCATGAAATAGGGAAGCCCCCTGCGGGGAGCAATTCCTTGGCAATCCCGGGAAGTGGGGTGGGTTTGCCGGAGTATGAAATTCCTCCGGGACTGAACTGTGAGAGGGAAAAAGGCGCCCGCATGCCCGCTCAGCCATCGGGGGTCGCCAGGGAACTGATCCCCCCGCAGGGGCGGCAGGCCGGATGGCATCTGCCGCCCTTCCTCTAAGGGGGTGACAGCTGTTTTTTGTGAGCCGGAGGCGGAGAAAAACAGCGTCAGGAGGGGGATAATCCCCCTATGAAAAACGCGGCTGCACAAACTGAGCCAATCACAAACCCCTGCACCGCGTTTTTGGAGGGGGCGTTTGTGGGGGAACCGCAGGTTCCTGCCACATTTGAGCGCAGCGCCCCTGCGGGGAGCAATTCTCTGGCGTTCCCGGGAAGTGGGCGGGTTTGCCGGAGTGTGAGATTCCTCCGGGGCAGAACTGTGAGAGGGAAAAAGGTGCCCGCCTGCCCGCTCAGATGCTATGGGCGCCGCATTTTAGGGAGGGGGCGTTTGTGGGGGAACCGTAGGTTCCTACCACATTTGAGCGTAGCGCCAGCGCAGCGGAATACCCGCCCGCAGGCGGCCCGGCTTACACAGTAAGCCGGGATAAGCCAAAGGCCCTTCGGGCCTTTGGCTTATTTACTGAAAGTTTCGGGGTTCGGCTGATGAATTTGTTAAGTTTTTGACACTTTACAGACCGCCCGATTTCCTGTATCATGGTATCAGGCAGGATTCGCCGTTTTTGGCGGGTCCGCATGGAATCAAAAGGTTTGCCATGACAGTGGGTAAGCTGTCATGTCCGTTACGAGTAAAAAAAGAGGTGTCTGTTTTATGAGAGGCGTTGAGACCCGTATTCAGGAAATACGCCACCGGATCTTTACCGAAGTGGCCCGTATGGCTTATCATACCGAATGGTCGGTTGCCAAGCGCATTGAGGAACTCCCGTACAAGATTATCCCCGGTGAAGTGGGCAACTTCCGCAACGATGTCTTCCTGGAGCGTGCCATCGTAGGGGAACGCCTGCGTCTGGCTATGGGCCTGCCCAACCGCGGCGCCGGTGAACATGCCCCCATTTCTGATAACATCGAAGCTGCGGACCGGGACGAAACTTATTATACCCCTCCGCTGATCAATATCATCAAGTTCGCCTGCAATGGCTGTGCTGAAAAGCGTGTCCTGGTGACTGAAGGCTGTCAGGGCTGTCTGGCTCACCCCTGCGTAGAGGTCTGCCCCAAGGGTGCCATCACCCTCGACCGCTACAACGGCCGCAGCCATATCGACCCCGAAAAATGCATCAAGTGCGGCCGCTGCGCTGAAGTATGCTCCTATCATGCCATCATCACCCAGGAGCGTCCCTGTGCCGCTGCCTGCGGTATGGACGCTATCCATACCGACATCAACGGCAAGGCTGAAATCGACTACGACAAGTGTGTATCCTGCGGTCAGTGCCTGGTGAACTGTCCCTTCGGCGCCATCGCTGACAAGAGCCAGATCTTCCAGACCATCCGGGCAATCCAGTCGGGTGAGCGTGTCTATGCCGCTGTGGCTCCCGCTTTCGTCGGTCAGTTCGGACCCAAGGTAACCCCCGGCAAGCTCCGTGCTGCCATGAAGAAGCTCGGCTTTGCCGATGTCTTTGAGGTTGCCATCGGCGCTGACCTCTGTGCCACCCAGGAAGCGGAGGACTTCATTGCCGAAGTTCCTGAAAAGCTGCCCTTCATGGGTACTTCCTGCTGCCCCGCCTGGTCGGTAATGGCTAAGAAGCGCTTCCCGGAATATGCGGGCTGCATCTCCATGGCCCTCACTCCCATGGTGCTCACCGCCCGTCTGATCAAGAAGGAACACCCCAACGGCAAGGTTGTATTCATCGGCCCCTGCGCTGCCAAGAAGCTGGAAGCCATGCGCCGCAGTGTCCGCAGTGAAGTGGACTTCGTCCTCACCTTCGAGGAGATGACCGGTATCTTCGCTGCCAAGGAACTGGATCTCGCCACCATTGAGGAAGATCCCGACGGCGTAAACGATGCCTCCGCCGACGGCCGTGACTTTGCGGTATCCGGCGGCGTTGCCAAGGCTGTGGTCAATGTCATCAAGGAGCGTTACCCCGACCGTGAGATCAAGGTTGCCAATGCCGAAGGTCTCCGGGACTGCTATAAGATGCTCCGGGACGCTGTGGCTGGCAAGTATCCGGGCTATCTGCTGGAAGGTATGGCCTGTCCCGGCGGCTGTGTTGCCGGCGCCGGTACCATGCAGTCCATCAAGAAGAGCCAGGCTCAGGTTCACCTGTATGCCAAGCAGGCCAAGCACAAGACCTCCAACGAAACCGAACACATCAAGGAACTGGAAAAGCTGGTGGACTAAGTCCCGCCGCTTCCCTTCAGAACCGGTTTACAGCAGGGAATCTCTCCCTGCTGTTTTTTGTGCGGAGAGCCGGGTTTCCCCTCTTGCATTCCGCCGGGTTTCATGTTATAACAGAGAAACAGCCGCCGCCCCGGGAAAAATTTCCCTCCCCGGCGGACGGAACCGCATTCATTATGACTGAAAGGAGAAAACCCATGATTTCCATCAAACCGATCCATTATGGTTCCCCGGCCTACCTGGAAACGCTGGAACTGCGCAACCGGGTCATGCGTCTGCCGCTGGGACTGAACATTCACGACGAGGACTTCAGCTTTGAACAGAACTGCGTGCTGTATGCCGCCTTTGATGGGGAACAGGTGATCGGCATGGGTTCCATGTCCCGGGAGGGGGACACCTGCAAGGTGGAATACCTCTGTGTGGACACCGCGATCCAGAGCCGGGGTCTGGGCCGTCAGCTGCTCGAAGCCCTGGAAGGCGCTGCCCGGGAACAGGGTGCCGCCCATATCTGTCTGGATGCCCGGGTCACAGCCCAGCACTTCTATGAGCGGGCCGGGTACCATACTGTGGGGGAAATCTTCCTGCTGAGCTATGCCCCGGTGGAACATATCCTCATGGAAAAGGATCTCTGATGCATTAAAAAAAGCCCTCTGCTCCGGAATATCCCGGAACAGAGGGCTTTTTTGCACACCCGGCAGGGGAAAATTATACCGGGCGTTAAGTTTTCCACACTTTCAACGGAGTTTTCCACAGGGTTTGGGGAAAGGCTGGGAAAACCCGGCGCGTTTCTCCCCAGGACGAGGGAAACCCTCTGATTCATGGGATTTCCCGGGACAGCATCTCTGTTTTCTGAACAGATGCTGGGGGAAAAGTCCCTTTGCTGTCCCGGACTGCCGGTGCAAAACTCCCCGGGGCAGCAAAAAACCGGGGCGGAAACCCGCTCCGGCTGGTCAGAAATATAGCAAAGCGTAATATTTTCCCCGGTCCGCCCGGAGAAATACTTCCCCCGGAATCCTGCCCACCGCCGATGGGGCAGAGTCTCCCGGAGATGGGGAGATCCGGTTACTTCCGGCACAGGTGCAGCTTTTCACCTACGCCCCGGCAGCACAGATACCCCAGTCCCACCAGCACCCCGATGCCGGTGAGAAGTTTGGCAACCAGTTTCATTTTCTCATACCTCCCGATCAGAAATCACAGACCACAAATACCCCGTCATTTTCCGCTGCCAGCGGCTCCATGGGATTTGCCATGGGATAGAAACTGCCGGTATGGGGGCGTTTGCCGTCACTGCGTTTATAGAGATTTCCCCGGAGCTGCCGGCCTGGAGTGAGTTCCCCCAGCAGATCTGCCGGGAGTTCTGCCAGCCAGCCCCAGTATTTGCCCTGAAGATCTTCCCCGGTAAAGGGGTGCGCAAGCAGCGCTTCGATGGGTTTGCCGTCCAGCGTGATCTCCAGCGCCTGAGGACCTGCCTCGATCCGCAGTTCCTGCTGATCCCGCAGGACACAGATGATCCGGCTCTCCGGTTCCGGCGGCGTTTCAAACGCCCACAACCGGATATACAGCCGCTGAGGGTCCACTGCCAGGAGCCCCTGGGCAAAGGGTTTGTAATCCCGCGGCTCCAATGGATACTGGGTGACCTTCATCACCGGCAGAGTATCGAACTGGGGCCGGGTCTTCAGCCGGCAAATGGGAAATTCTGTCATGCATACACCGCCTTTCAGACCGAATCCTGTCGGTCTGTACCGATTTCTATATAGATACAGTATAACACAATCGCACTATTTCGTGCGCCATAAAATGTAAAAAATTATGATGTTTTTTTGTCATAAAAATCAGTATAATGAAAGTATGTCCGTTTATTTTTCCAGAAGGAGGTTCTGTGTATGAAAGCTGACCGCTACCGCTATGATGACCATGACCGTCCCGATCTCCGGGATCTGCCCACCCATGCCGGAGTGGACAAGGACTGCCGGGAGGAAATCGAGGAGAAAACCGCCGAAAACATCGAAACCATGAAGGAACTCCAGGACGCCCTCTATGCCGATGGGCGGGAGGGGATTGTGATTGTGCTCCAGGCCATGGACGCCGCCGGTAAGGACAGCACCATCAAGCATGTGATGAGCGGGCTCAATCCCCAGGGTGTGATGGTACACAGCTTCAAACAGCCGGGCGCCGAAGAACTCGCCCATGACTACCTCTGGCGGGTGGTACAGCATCTGCCGCCCCGGGGCAGCATTGCCATCTTCAACCGCAGCCACTATGAAGATGTACTGGCAGTGCAGATCCTGGACCTCTGGAAGAACTATCAGATGCCCGACCGGGTCCTCCGGGACAGCCGGGAGGAATTCTTCCACAAGCGCTACCGCCAGATCCGGCAGTTCGAGGAATACCTCTATGAAAACGGCTACCGGGTGGTGAAGATCTTCCTGCATGTATCCAAGGAGGAACAGGGCAAACGCTTCCTGGAACGCATCGAGGAGCCGGAAAAGAACTGGAAGTTCTCCTCGTCGGATCTGGAGACCCGGGAACGGTTCGAGGAATATACCGACCTCTATGAGGAGGTGATCCGGGAGACTGCCAGCGACCATGCCCCCTGGTATGTCCTGCCCGCCGACCAGAAGTGGTACACCCGCTACCTGGTCAGCGAGATCCTGGTGGATCTGCTCCGGCAGTGCGATCCCCGGTATCCCGAGCTCTCGGAAACCGAACGCTCCCGTCTGGCTGAGGCCCGGGAAGTTCTCCTCCGGGAACAGGACAAGAAAGACTGACTCTCTCAGGCGAAGGGTATCCCCTCAGCGGGGCCCTTCGCTTTTTTGTGTCTGTCCCCGGAGAACCCACAGTATTTTTATGAAAATTGTCCAGTTTCTTCCTATGTTTTCTGTGTATTCCGCCAAAGTGTGGGATTTTTATTTTTTTGCTGCAACAAAACTTCCCGCTGACGCATATTACAGGCGAAACCCAAACACAAAAGATCTCCGGCTCCCCCGCCGGTTTTACTGAAACACAAGGAGGAAATGACCATGACCAAGACCCTGACCCGTACCATTACCGCTGCCCTGCTCATCGCCGCTCTGGCGGTTCCCGCTGCCGCTGCCACCACCGCCGACATCGGTGTCGAAAAGGCCAAGGAAGCTGCTCTGAGCCATGCCGGTGTTGCCGAGAGCGACACTGTCTTCCTCATTGCCGAGGCGGACTACGACGACGGACGCAAGGAATATGAGGTGGAATTCTACGCCGGCGGCACCGAATATGACTACACCATTGACGCCGCTTCGGGCCGGGTGCTCAAGTTCGATACCGAGCTGGAATGGTATTCGGCAGACGATGACGCCGGATATGGCTGGCAGAATGTCATCGGCAAGCAGAAAGCCCAGGAGATCGCCCTGGCAGACGCCGGTGTTGCCGCCGGGGACGCCCTGCACCTCATTGTAAAACCCGACTGGGACGATGGCGTGCGCATCTATGAGGTGGAGTTCTACACCGCCAGCCAGGAGTATGACTATGAGATCCACGCAGAAACCGGCGACATTCTGAGCCGGGACAGAGAGGCTGAATGGAACGGCACCGCCGCTTCCGGCAGCTCCAATACTGGCAGCACAAGCAGCACTGGCAGCACTGGCACTGCCTCCGCTTCCAGCACAAGCAGCACCGCTTCCGCCAGCACAACAGACATCGGCGAAGCCAAGGCCAGGAGCGTTGCCCTCAGTCACGCCGGCATCTCCGAGAGCAGCACCAGCTACATCTATGCCAAGAAGGACTGGGACGATGGTCGCTGGGTCTATGATGTGGAGTTCTGGGCGGACGGCAAGGAGTACGACTATGAGATCCTGGCCTCGGACGGCACCATTCTCAGCTATGACTATGACGCCGAGTACCAGTGGAGCGGCTCGACCGGCACTGGCAGCACCGCTTCCGCCAGCACAACAGATATCGGCGAAGCCAAGGCCAAAAGCGTTGCCCTCAGTCACGCCGGCATCTCCGAGAGCGACACCAGCTACATCTATGCCAAGAAGGACTGGGACGACGGGCGCTGGGTCTATGATGTGGAGTTCTGGGCTGACGGCAAGGAGTACGACTATGAGATCCTGGCTTCGAACGGCACCATTCTCAGCTATGACTATGACGCCGAGTACCAGTGGAACGGCTCGTCCAGCACTTCGGGCGATACCATCAGCACCGAGAAGGTCAAGAGCATCGTCACCGACCGGGCGGGTGTCAGCGGCACCTTCCGGGAACTGAAGCTGGAGCGGGACGACGGACGCACTGTCTATGAAGGCGAGATGCGCTCCGGACGCACCGACTATGAGTTCACCATCGATGCCTATACCGGCGCTGTGCTGGAATGGGATACCGACTGGGACGACTGAGTTTTCCCCTCATTACCCCCCAATATAAAAAAACAGAGCGGAACTGGTTCCGCTCTGTTTTTTTGCTGTGTGCGGGCGGGTTACGGGGTGTCGGTCCGCCCGGTGAGATAGTCCAGCGTTACCCCGTAATAATCCGCCAGCTGCACCGCCCGGTCCAGCGGCAGCAGCCGTTCGCCCCGCTCATATTTGGAATAGAGGGACTGGTCACAGTGCAGGTAGGCGGCAACCTCCTTCTGGGTGAGGTCCCGGTCCTCCCGCAGGTCCCGGATGCGCAGTTTCATCTTTCATCACCAGTGCCACTATAACAAAGGACAGATTGTCCTACAAGCAGAATGGACTATTTGTCCTAAACTCATTTGCCGGGGCGGGAAACGGGGAGGGAGCGGAAACTGCCCAGGAATAAGACAGTGCGCCCACCCTGCCGGAAGCCGCTGCCCCGGACCCCCTTGTATTTCCCGGTGAATTGCGGTACGCTGAAAGGGGAAGCTCTGGTCCCGCGCCTTAAAACCACCGAAAGAAGGGAAGATTATGCAGCCTTTTGCAGCGCTGCTCTGCACCCTTGCGGCTCTGGTCTCTGCCGCTGCCCTGCCCCGGCAGGCGGACACTGCCCTGACCAGCCTCCAGCGCCGGGAATACTATGGCGATGTCTTGGAGGAAGGGGCTTACTTCGACAGCGCACTCATCGACTATGTGGGAACAGAGACCTATGAACAGTGGGTGACTGCCCAGCTGCGGCCCGGTGTGTATCAGTTTCTCGGGGACTTCGGCATCTCCCGGGAAGAACTGGCAGAGATTGTCCAACCGGACATCTATGAGCAGTATATCCGGTACTGGCCTGATGAGGAGCTTCTCAGAGGGCGTCCCGGCTGGACCCAATGGCTCTGGCTGCTGGGAAAGGGCGCCAATGCCGACCTGGCATCGCTCCTGCCCCCGGAGGAGGACACCGCCGGACTGATACAGGCTCTGCTGGAGGAAAACCGAATGATGCTCTATGCTGCCTTCTGCCGGTATCTTGGCAGCGAGGAGGTGGAGGCCTGGATTCAGACCCAGGAAAACGCCTGGGACGCGGTAGCCTGGAGCAATCCCTGGAGTGAGGACTGGGTGGTACCTGACCTGATCGAGGACTTCGGCATCACCGACCAGGAACTGCTGGAATTCATCATACCCTATGCCCAGGAGGCTGCCACGGACCCCAATTCCTTCCTGGCCTGGCGTGTTCCCAGCGATCAGGAGATCATCGAGCACGGCGGCTATGTGGATATCCGGCTGATCAACTATATTGGCAGTGATGCCTTTGAAGCCTGGCTCCGGGGAGAGAACCGCTCCGGAGGAAAAACAGTCTATGACCTTCTCCGGGACTTCGGCATCTCCCGGGAGGAACTGGCGGAGATTGTCCACCCGGACATCTATGAACAATATATCCGGTACTGGCCGGAGGAATAAAAAAGGAGGCTGGATTCCAGCCTCCTTTTTTATTTTGCGCGGTATGGGGTCAGAAGGTGAGATCCATCAGACCTGCCATCGCCAGAATATAGATCTTCAGAGCACTCAGCATGAACTCGGTGTTCACGCCCTCATTGGCACCGTGCATGCTGCCCACAAAGTCGGGCTTCTCGGCATCGTCGTCCGGGCCGAAGCTCACCGCATTGGCAAAATGACGGGCATAGGTGCCGCCACCCATGGTAAAGGGCTTCTTGTCACTGCCGGTCACGCTGCGATAGGCATTCATCAGCACATCAATGGCCGGGGACTCGGGGTGGATATAGAAGGGCTTGTTCACCCGGCTGGGAATAAACTCCGCCTCGCCGGTGGCTGCCAGAGCCTTGCTCTTTTCGATGAGCTTCTCTCCGGTGATGCAGGTGGGGAACCGCACATCAATGGTCTGGCGCAGGACACCATCGGTCATGGAAATGGTGCCGCCGATGCAGGTCAGCGGGTCAAAGACCTCGTCCTGACAGGCAATGCCAAAGGACGAACCATCGGTGCAGGACAGCAGTGTGCGCAGCATCAAGAGATAGGTCTCCTCCTCCGGCGTGCAGAGGTGATTGTCCAGCAGGTAGTTTACCACCAGGCCGATGGCATTCACGGTGCCCTGAGGCTTGGAGGCATGTCCGCCGATGCCATAACCGGTGATGCGTACACAGTCACCCTCGGCAGCGATCTTCACATTCTCGGTTTCCTGAAGAGCGGCGATGTCTGCCTTCACCAGCGCCGAAGCACGGTCGGGCACCACATTGCCGGCTACACCGCCCGCAAAGTCCCGGAGATTGCCCGAGAGCTTCCGGCTCACAAAGGCACCGCCAAAACCGCCCTTTTCACCATAGCCCACCGGGAAGTCGGCATCGGGTGTGAAACAGAAGGCCGGCATGGGGTTCCGCTCCAGATAGTAATCCACATCGGTCATACCGGTTTCCTCACTGCAGCCCAGCAGGACCCGCAGGGTATAGGGAAGGGTCTCACCGGTCTGGTCGCAGTACTCCTTGAAGAACTTTGCCATATACAAAGTCAGCAGAGCCGGGCCCTTGTCATCACTGACGCCCCGTCCGATCAGCCAGCCGTCCTTTTCGATCATGCCAAAGGGATCGCTGTTCCAGCCATTGCCCGCAGGCACTACATCCAGGTGCGCAATGGTGGCAAGCTGGGTTTCGCTCACACCCTTCACATCGGCATAACCCATATATCCATCGCATTCCCCGGCTTCAAGCCCCAGGTTCCGGGCAATCTCCAGAGCGGCATCCAGTGCCTTGCGCACGCCCGGACCATAGGGGGCATTGGGCTCTGCCGGCGCTTCCACGCTGTCAATGTCAATGACTGTCTTGAGATCCCGGATCAGTGCCTCCCGGTTGTCGGCAATAAAAGCATCCACATGCTCTTCGATCCATCTGTGATTCATCATATTCTGTCCCTCCTTGAAGGATTGTTTCTTACCTTCCATTATAGGGGGATTTTCCCGGGGAATCAACTGCCTCCACTCAAAATACAGAAAACCGCCCAAATTTTCGGTCTGCGCCCCGGCGGTTCTGCCGAAAAATCCCCGGTGCGCTTGTAAATCCCTTCCAGACATGCCATACTGAAACTGTACTACTGTCAGGAGGTGCTGTTTTATGAAACTCTGCCGTCTGATGCTTGGTCTGGCGCTCTGCCTGACCCTCTGTGCCTGTACCCCGGAACCGGGTCCCGCTGCCGGAGATCCCGACCCCAAATCCGCTGTGGGTCAGGAACAGCCGGAAGAACCCCCGGTACAGCCTGTTTCCCCGGAAAAGCCCATGCCGGAGGAGGAGGGAACCAAGCCCGCTGAACCCACCGGTCCTGTGCCGGAAAAGCCCTCTGAGCCTCAGGAGCCGGAACTCCCGGCGGAACCTGCGGAGGACGGGGAGGAGATCCTGTACTACCGCAGCACAGGCAAAACCCCGCCAGCCAAAGGAGGAAACTGCCATGGAATTTCCGGAACTCTGGGAACAGATCAAAGCACATGAGGGACAGGTCTTTTACACGGTGCGGGGCAAGGAACTGCGCTACACAGTGCAGGGGAATACCATAATCCCCAGCCGTACCCGCTACCAGCTCTCCCGGGCCGATTTTGAAAAGGCCTTTCAACAGATGCCGTTGTCCGGCCCAGGACAGATCAGCAGCCTGGTCCGGGGGTCGTCCTATATCTATGCGATTCTCTCGGCGCTCTGCCGGAACTGACCCCCAAATCCCTATACAGAACGCAAAAAACGCAGAGGATATTCCTCTGCGTTTTCTTATTCCGGCTATTCCACGGCACATTCTGCCAGATAGCTCATCATAATCCCCTGATCCATCAGCGACTCGTCCAGGGTATAGATCCCGGTGACCGTCACCTCGGCGCCGTCCGCGGGCAGGGTGACCCCCTCCGCCGGCTGGAACTGGAACCCCTGGGCACAGCAGGCCAGGGCGTCCTTGACGATAACCGCATGACAGTCCTCCCCGGTGAAGGGGTGAGGGTAGCTCACCAGCTCCCCCTGCATGCGCACCGTTTTGCCCTCATAGCTCTCCGGCTCCACCATCATATTGTAGACCTCCGCAAAAACCATGGTACTGCTCATGCCGGTGAGATCCACCTCCGCAGCCTCTGTATCGGAGGAGGCTTCGGACTGGCTCTCCGGCTGGGAAGAAGGTTCCTCCGCTACCGGTCCGGACCGGGAGGAACTCTGGGCGGAAGGCTCTGGCTGACTGCTGGAGAGCGGCTCTTCCCGGGCACAGCCGGTGAGCAGCAGGACGGTCAGCAGCAGGGCCCCGATAACCCGGCCCATGGACTAAGCCCTCCGGATGCGGCCTGCCAGGGAGAACAGCCCGAAGGCTGCCAGATCCACTGCCACAATGGTGGACCCCACCGGGGTACCGAACAGAATGGAGAGGATCAGGCCCAGGAAGGCACACACCACCGACAGCACTGCCGCGCAGAGGGTAACTGCCCTGAAGCTGCGGTAGACCCGCATGGCGGACACAGCCGGGAAGATGACCAGTGCCGAGATGAGCAGCGAGCCCACCAGGTTCATAGCCAGGACGATGACCACAGCGGTGACCACTGCCAGCAGCAGGTTGACCATGCCGGTGCGCACCCCGGTGGCGGCGGCGAAGTTCTCATCAAAGGTGACCGCAAAGATCTGATGATAGAACAGCACAAAGAGCAGGGTGACTGCCACTGCCAGACCCACACAGAGCCAGACCTCCCACTCGGTGAGGGTGAGGATGGAAGTGGAGCCGAACAGGGTGGTACACACATCGCCGGCGAGGTTGGTGGAGGAGGAGAAGATATTCATCAGCAGGTAGCCGATAGCCAGTGCCCCCACCGACACCATTGCCATGGCGGCATCACCCATGATCTTTGCGTTCTGGCCGGTGCGCAGCAGCAGTACGGCACAGATCACCGTCACTGCCAGCACCAGGGGCAGTTCACTGGCGAGGTTCAGCACTGCCGCCACTGCCATGGCGCCGAAGGCCACATGGGAAAGGCCGTCCCCGATAAAGGAGAACCGCCGCAGCACCAGGGTCACGCCCAGCAGCGCCGAACAGAGCGCCACCAGCACGGTGACAATCATCGCCCGCTGCACAAAGCTGTACTGAAGATAGAGGCTGAGAAAATCCCACATCTCAGGCAGGGTCATCAGCATGGACGGTTCCCCCTTCCGGAATAGATCTGTCCGGCCCCGGTGGCAAGGAAGCCCTCCCGGGTGCCGTAATACACCGGCTCTCCCAGATAGAGGATATGGCTGGCATACCGCAGGGCTGCCGCCGGATCATGGGAGATCATCACCACGGTCATGCCGTCCCTGCGGTTGAGCTCGTCCATCACATGATAGAGCTCCTCGGTGGCTGCCGGGTCCAGGCCGGTGACCGGCTCATCACAGAGCAGCATGGAATCCGCCGCACAGAGCGCCCGTGCCAGCAAAACCCGCTGCTGCTGTCCGCCCGAAAGCTCCCGGTAACACCGGTCCGCCAGCGGAGTGATGCCCATGCGTTCCATAGCCTGTGCCGCCCGGGCTTTTTCCCCGGCGGAATAGAACGCGCGCAGTCCCCGGCGTCTGCCCAGACAGCCCGACTGCACTACCTCCCGCACCGACGCCGGAAAATCCCGCTGGGCCCGGGTCTGCTGGGGCAGATACCCGATCTTCCCCGCCGAGAGTCCCTCACCCCGGGTGATCTTCCCCGCCAGCGGCGGAATCAGTCCCAGAACTGTTTTCATCAGGGTGCTTTTGCCTGCACCGTTTTCCCCGAGGATAAACAGATAATCCCCGGCATTTACCTCAAAGCTCAGTCCCGTCAGGATCGGACGGTCATAGCCCAGGGTCAGCTCCTCACAGACAAGCTGTGCCATTGTATCATTCCTTCCCTTGCCTGCGGGATCAGGCCAGTGCCTGCCGCAGTACCTCCAGATTTTCCTTCATAATATCCAGGTAGTTGTCCCCTGTCCCTGCCGACTGCATCGAATCCAGCCGCAGGATCGTCTGATCCCCCGATGCCGTATTGGAGCGGATGGTCTCCGCTACCCCCGGCTGAGGACTCTCGGTGGTGAGAATACAGGGCAGCGCCAGTTCCTCGGTCTTGCCCGACAGGAAAGCGATGGTTTCAAAGCTGGCTTCGGTCTCCGCTGAACAGCCCGAAAAAGCCGCATAATACTCCAGGCCATAGTCGTCCATCAGGTACCGGAACGGGAAACGATCCCCTACCAGCACCGTCCTGCGGGCCGCATTCTCCGCCAGAGCGGTATATTCCCCGTCCAGCGCCTCCAGCTCTGCCATATAGTTCTCCGCGTTGGCCTGGTACTCAGCCGCATGGTCCGGGTCCAGTTCGCCCAGTACCCGGGCAATCTCCGCACAGGCGGTCCGGGCATTGCGCAGCGAAAGCCATACATGCTCGTCCGCTTCCTCCTCATGGGCTTCGCCTTCGGCATGGTCGTGGTCCTCTTCCTCCTGCATACCCTCCACAACTTCCTCCTCCAGCACCGAATCCCCCAGCACTTCCATCACACTGAGGGTGCGGCGGTCGGGATTGGCGGCGGTGGCAAGCACCCGTTCCACCCAGGCATCCGATTCCCCGCCGTTGTAGAGAAACAGGTCACACTCCCCGATGGTGAGCATATCCGCCGCTGTGGGCTGATAGCTGTGCAGGTCCGTACCGCTGTCAAGCAGCAGGGTGAGCTGCACCTCCCCGGCCCGGTCGCCGAGCACCTGACGCACCCAGTCGTATTCCGGGAAGATGGTGGCAACAATCTTCAGACTGTCCGAACCCGAAGCCGTTTCGGCCTTCGGGGAACAGCCGGTGAACAGTCCCAGGACGGTGAGCAGGCTCAGTCCCAGGGCCAACATATACTTTTTCATAAAAATTCTCCTTGCCTGATGGCTGGTCCTCGCCCGGCCCTCCCCGCAAAAGACAGAAAAAGGCCGGGGGTCCTGCCGCATGGCGTCCCTTCCGGGAACTTGCGGCAGGCCTCTTGGCTGGCGTATGGGCCAGGACTCAGCAGGAGAGCTTGTCCCGGAGCATCACCGGCGACAGGGCAGTCCGGCTCCCGTCGGACAGGAGAGAGACCGCTGTTCGCCGGGGACGGGGCAATGCCGGAGGTTCCGCTGCCGGAGCCGGAGCGGCTCCGGTGCTCTGGCGCAGCTGCTGGTACTGGGCACAGATGGCACAGTGTTCCCGGGCACAGGCATGGTTCTGCTCGGCGGCGGCAAAGAGAGGCAGGGTCACCAGCGAGAGGGTGAGCAGCACCGCTGCCAGCAAAGCCGCCAGCCGCTTGGAACGGACAGACAGTCGATCCAGCCGGCAAAGGCGGGGCAGATGGGACAGCCGGGTCATGGCTGCACCTCCTGCCGGCACCGGGGACAGAGCCCATAGAGTGCCGTGCGGGTGAGATCCAGCGAAAAGCCCTCCCCGGCAGCCATGCCGGTGAGCAGGCTGGCGGCAGCTGAACTGAGATGCACGGTGCGTCCGCAGCGGGTACAGGTCAGGTGCAGATGGCCCCGGCAGTTCTCGGCGCCCACATACTGCACCACTGCCTCCCGGCTTCCCGGACGGCTCTCCCGGCGGATCAGCCCGGCGGCTTCCAGCTCGGCAAGGTTCCGGTATACCGCGCTCAGGCTCACGCCGTCCGGCTCCACACCGGCGGCGATCTCCCGGACCGTGAGCGGCTGGTCCGGGTGATGGCTCAGATAATCCAGCAGGGCTTCCCGCTGACGGGTGGTATAACGCGGCATATCCGTTTCCTCCTCAATTTGCGAATCATTCGCAAATCAGCATACCAGAATCCACCCGGTCTGTCAAGCCGGAGGCGGTGTTTTTGCGCATCTGTCCCGGTTGTGATATACTATACTTATCCGTTTTCCACCCGATTGAGAAAGGAGTATTTCTTATGCCTCAGGTCATTGTCAAGGGTATTTCCCGGGAAAAAACCGCCGCTCTGGCTCCCCGGATCGCTGAAACTGTGGCGTCCATTATCGCCGTTCCGGAGGAATGGATCGTGGTCGAACACAATGAGGTCGCCTTCTTCCGGGGCGGCAAGGCCGATGCCCGGTCCGCTATGGTGGTGATCCAGTGGAAACAGCGTCCCAAGGAGCTCCAGGAAAAGGTTGCCAAAGCTCTGGCTGACCTGCTGCTGGCTGAGGGCTCCAGACCGGTGGAGATCATCTATCAGAATCTGGACATGGACGATTTCTATGAGTACAAGGGGGAATAACCCATGTCGAAATGCCGGATCACTGTGGTGAAAAAGGATCTCTATGCCGATCTCATCGCCCGGTACTGTGACCCCGCTACCGTCCCCTGTGAGGTGTTCGAAGTGGGGGACGAGTTCCTTGTGGACCGGGAGAGCTTCTTCAATCTCCGCTTTCAGAAACCCTTCTGCTCCGAAGCCTGGAACGCCATCAGCACCTATGTATTCACCATGGTGCAGGGCGGCGAACCCTCCTGGGCGGTGAACCACACCATTCTGACCTGCTGCAATGACGGCGCCCGTCCGGTGGTGTTCAAGCTGGAACACATCGACGACTGATCCCTTCCCACACAGAAAAAAGGACTGTCTGGAAAACAGACAGTCCTTTTTTCATGAAAAACCATGGGTTTGTATCAGAGGCCCCGGCTCAGGCCTTTCCACAGCCCCAGCAGAAACACTCCCGCAAAGAGAACAGGCACAAAACAACCGGACATGATTTTTCTCTCCATTACAGCTTGAGCGCGCCCTGCTCCAGCATGGACTGGAGGGCGAGCTTGAGGCCTACCTTGCCCGAGGGATAGGTGAGGGCGCCCTGCATCCAGGCGGCGTAGGGTTCGCGGATGGGGGCATCGGCGGACAGCTCAATGGAAGCGCCCATGGTAAAGGCGCCGGCTGCCATGATGACCTGGCTCTCATAGCCGGGCATATCCCAGGGCTCGGGGGTGACATAGGCATCCACCGGCGCGCCCTTCTGGACGCCCTGGCAGAAGGCCACCAGCGACGCCTCATCGCCCAGGGTGATGGCCTGGATAATATCGGTGCGCTTCTCGTCCCAGCGGGGAGTGACCGCATAGCCCAGATTCTGGCATACCGCCGAGGTGAGCACCGCTGTCTTGACTGCCGCAGCCACCACCGTAGGCGCCAGGAACAGGCCGATGAACATATTGCGGCTCTCACCCAGGGTACAGCCGACCTCTTTGCCCACGCCCGGGGCAGTGAGCCGGTGAGCACACAGCTCCACCAGATCGGCCCGGCCTGCTATGTAACCGCCGGTGCGGGCAATGCCGCCGCCGGGGTTCTTGATGAGCGACCCGATGATGAGTTCGGCTCCCACCTCAGTGGGCTCCTGCCGCTCCACAAACTCCCCGTAGCAGTTGTCCACCATGACGATGGTGTCCGGACTGGCCTTCTTCACCAGCTCCACCACCCGGGCGATCTCTGCCACTGTCACCGACGGACGCAGAGTATAGCCCCGGCTGCGCTGGATATAGGCCACCCTGGCTCCCTGTACCGCCGCCGGAATGGCATCAAAATCGATGTGTCCGTCCGGAGCCAGCTCCTGCATCTTGAAGGTCACGCCCCACTCCTTGAGGCTGCCATGGCCTTCTCCCCGGAGACCTACCACCTCTTCCAGGGTATCATAGGGGCGTCCGGTGAGGGACACAATGGTATCCCCGGGCCGCAGCACGCCGAACAGCGCTGTGGTGAGGGCATGGGTGCCGGATACGAAATTGTGGCGGATCAGGGCGTCCTCACAGCCGAAGATGTCTGCCAGTACCGCATCCAGGGCTTCCCGTCCGATGTCGCCGTAGCCATAGCCGGTGGTGCCTGCGAACATGGGCTCACTGACCCGGTTCCTGATAAAGGCAGCCAGTACCTTCCGGGCATTGTAGTCGGCGGTATCGTCGATCTGCCGGAAAATGCCGGCACACTGTTCCTCGGCCTGACGGCAGAGGGTTTCGATCCTCTCATCTATGGTGAAAAACGGTTCTTTCATGGTAGTTTGATCTGTCCTCTTTTCTGTAAAAATCGTATGGGAAATCCGGCTCCTGCCGGAGAGAAAACATATTTGGGGGCGGGGCGCCGGGCTACCGTGGGTAATATAAAGCCGAACACCGCTCGGCGCAGGGGGTGAAGCCCAGACCGGTATAATATTTTACTAGGCCAGGTGCGGCGGCGGGAGGTTTTCTTCTGAAAACTCACAGCCGCCGGGCAGTAACGCTTCCGCACTCCTGTCCCGCCCCGAATTTGGTGAAGCCAGATTCGCAGTGCCTCAACACACCCCACCTGCGAATTTGCTTTGCAAATTCGCAGCGCCTCAACGCCCGACCTTGCCACGAATTTGCGAAGCAAATTCGCTGCGCCACAACGCTTCAGCGTTGTGGCCAGTATAGGGCCGAACACCGCTCGGCGCAGGGGGTGAAGCCCAGGCCGGTGTAGTACTCCACCAGGCTGGGCTCGGCGGCGGTGAGGTAGGGAGTACAGTCCAGATAGCGGATATACTCCAGGCACCGGCGGATGCACTGCCGGGCCAGACCCTGTCCCCGCCAATGGGGGAGGGTCGCCACCGAACTGATCATCGCCGACACCGGCGAGATATTGTACACCCCCGCTGTGGACACCAGCTCTCCCTCCCGGGTGAGCCCGCAGAGATAGCTCTCCGCTTTCTTGATGCGGGCAAAGGTATCCACATACCACCCCGGGAAGGGGCTGTTCTCCCGGAAGCCCTCAAAACACTGGCAGATCACCTCATACATCTCCCGCAGCTCCCGGTTCTCCACAAAGGCATCGGCATCGCTGTCCAGATGGTCGCTGTATATAAAATTCCGCTCGCTCAGCACCGCTGCCGGCGGGAAGCCCGGCTGGCCTTCCCGGTCAAAGTCGTAGGTCATCACCATCTGGCGCTGACGCAGCCGGTAGGGAATCCGGGGAAGCAGCTCGTCCATAATGGGGGAGAGACACTCCACCTCCATGGCGCCGCTGCCCGCTATAAACTCCGCCAGCTCGTCAAAGTCCACGTCCGGGTCACAGGCAATGCACAGCGTCCCCTGATACCGGGCCGCCACTCCATGGGGATAGCCCTCATGGATCTCGGAGGGCGGGAAGTCGGGGTTCTTTTTGTCCGAATAGATGATCCACAGGTCACAGAAGGGATAGGCATTGGCATAACAGCAGTACCAGCTGCAGATCCTCGCCCCGATGATCGGTTCCACACAGCAGAGGTCGAGAAATTCCTCCCCCTGCAGGGGATTGAGATAGGCGATCACAGTTCGCCTGCCCGGCTCACTGCCAGACGCACCAGCCGCAGGGTATCCTCAACATCCCGCTCCGAAGCGGTCACCGCCTGGCTGTGCAGATACCGGCAGGCCACCGAAATCCCCATGACCTCCGAACCGGCTCCGGCAGTCTGTACGGTCCGGGCTTCATTGCCGCCGGCAATGAGGGTCTTTTTCTGGGTGGAGATTCCCGCCTCCGCTGCCAGCTGTTCCAGCCACCGGGTCAGCCGCCGGGGATAGATGGTGCCCCGGTCCATATAGGAGATCACCGGGCCGGCTCCCACCACCGAAACCTTTTTGGCTCCGTCATTGCCCGGGAGATCGGACGCCGTGGTGGTCTCGAGGATCAGGCCGATGTCCGGCTGAACCGAACCCGCTGCCGCCTTGGCTCCGATACAGCCGTTCTCCTCCTGGACGGTGAAGGCGCCGGTGAAGCTGTACTCGCTCTCCGAGAGGAGCAGTTCCAGCAGGAAGGCACAGCCCAGACGGTTATCCAGCGCCTTGGCCCGGACAAAGCCCTCCCCGAACCGGGCATAGTTCTGGGCAAAGCTCACCCGGTCGCCCAGGGTGACGGCGGCTTCGGCCTCCTCCCGGCTCTTTGCGCCGATATCGATATAGAGGTTGTCCGCTTCGGGCGGGGCCGTGCGCTCCGCTGCCTTCTGCTGATGGACTGCCTTGAGTCCCACCAGGCCGGGCAGCAGCTTCTGGCCCACATACACCCGCTTGCCTGCCATTACCTCGGGGGAAACGCCTCCCACCGGGGCAAACCGCAGCAGGCCGCTGTCCTCAATATAGGTGATGAGATAGCCCACTTCGTCCATGTGGGCGGTGATGAGAAGGGATTTTGCCGGGGTCTGCCGTCCGGTCTTCTTCACAATGAGATTGCCCAGGGCATCCACCCGGCAGTCACAGTCCTCCCGGCCCTGGAGCGCCCGGAGCAGATACTCCCGCACTGCGTCCTCCTGTCCCGATACTCCCGGCAGCGCCGTGAGTTCCCGGATTCGCTGGGTCAGTTCCATGTCAGTTTCCCTCCTTCGCAAGATCCTTGGCAAGATCGGTGATATAGGCGCAGAGCAGTTCCGCTGTGGCCTTTACATCTTCCGGCGCCACCGTCTCCACCGGGGTGTGCATATACTTCTGGGGAATGGAGAACAGCACGGTACGCACCCCGCTGCCCGATGCCGCTATGCAGTCCGCATCGGTGCCGGTGCTGCCGCCCATGACCTCAAACTGCAGGGGCAGTTCCTGTTCCTTTGCCACACGGCGTACCCGGTCGGTTTCCCCATTGTCGAGAATGGGGGCAATGCCCAGCATCACGCCGCCGCCCATCTTGCCGCAGTTGCGGGCGGGGACATCGGGGGTCACCGCAAAGGACACATCCAGTGCCACCGCATAATCCGGGGCGATCTCCCCGGCGGCGGTCACAGCTCCCTGGGAGCCCACCTCCTCCATGGTGGTGAACACATAGGAGAGCTCCAGCGGGAGATTTTTCCCGGCAAGCTCCTCCGCCGCCAGGATCACTGCCGCACAGCAGGCCCGGTCGTCCAGCGCCTTGGCGGATACGCTGCCGTCCAGCAGCACCGCCGGTTCACAGTCGATGGTCACACGGTCGCCGGGGCAGACCAGTTCCCTGGCCCGCTCGCCCGAAAGACCCAGATCCACTGCCACTTCGTCCGAGGCAGGGAGTTCCTTTTCCTCCTTACGCAGATGGGGCGGCACCGAGGAGATCACCCCGGAGAGCGGTCCCGACGCGGTATGCACCGTCACACAGGACGAGGCATACAGCTTGCGGTCCACTCCGCCCACCTGGTTCACCCGCAGGAAACCGTCCTCCTCAATATGGGTCACCAGAAATCCCACTTCGTCCATGTGGGCAGCAGTCATCAGCTTTTTGGGAGCGCCGGCATTCTGCACGGCAATCACATTCCCCAGCGGGGTGCGCCGGCAGTCTGCCGCCGGCCTGAGCAGTTCCCCGATCTTTTTCGCAATGCCGCCCTCATCACCGGATACCCCGGTACAGGCGGACAATTCCAGCAGCAGCTGGCGGATTTCCTCTATGGTTCGCATGAAACGCCTCCTTCCTGTCCTGTCCCTGGTCGGACAGGACGGGCTTTGTGTAAAATTTATGTAAAGCACCGGTTTTGGGGCGTTTTTCTGCCCGGATCACCGGTTTTTTCTTCTTATAGTGGGAGGGAGTTCTGTCCCGGCTCAGGACAGCGCCCGTACCAGCTCCTTGAAGTGCTGTCCCCGCACCTCGAAGTTCGGATAGGCATCAAAGCTGGCACACGCCGGGGAGAGGGATACAATATCCCCGGGGACAGTCTCCTGCCGGGCCAGTGCCACCGCTTCGGGCAGATCCTTCGCCCGGAGAATCCGGCACTGAGCCGGGTCATACTTGGGGCTTGCCTTCACTGCCGCTTCGATCTTATCAGCGGTGGGACCGGTGAGGATCAGCAGCTTCACCCGCTCCGCCACCGGGTCTGCCAGCGGCTGGAAGGGGATCTTCTTGTCATAGCCGCCGGCGATGATGCAGAGCTTCTGATTGAAGCTCATCAGTCCCGCAATGGTACGGGTGGGGTTGGAGGCAATGGAGTCGTTGTACCACTTGACGCCATCAAGCTCCCGCACGAACTCAATGCGGTGCTCCACTCCGGCAAACTCCCTTGCCACAGTGCGGAACAGCTCCGGGGAAACCTCGCCCCACAGCGCCGCAATGACGCCAAGGAAGTTTTCTACATTGTGCATGCCGGGAATGCGGATCTCCTGCATGGGGAAGAGCGCCACATCGCCGGTTTCATCGATATGATGGAGGACGCCGTCGGTGTCGAGATATGTTCCACGGGAAACGGTTTCCCGGCGGGAGAACCAGTAGAGATCCCCCCGGACCTCCTCAGCCATGGAACGGGTGATGTCATTATCCCAGTTGAGCACCGTCCGGCTGAAGGCGTCCTGATGGCGGTAGAGATTCTTTTTCGAATCCACATACTCCTGCATATCCTTGTGCATATCCAGATGGTTGGGCGCCACATTGGTGATGAGGGCGGTATCAGGACTGCGGCGCATGGAGATGAGCTGGAAGCTGGAAAGCTCCACCACAGCGGCATCTTCGGGCTTAACCTGGTCGATGACCGGCAGCAGCGGCGCGCCGATATTGCCGCCCAGATGCACCGTCCGGCCCGACCGCCGGAGCAGTTCGGCGATGAGGGTGGTGCTGGTGGTCTTGCCGTCCGAACCGGTGATGCCATACACCGGACAGGGACAGAGCGCCAGGAAAAGCTCCAGCTCACTGGTGACTGCCACACCCCGGCGGCGGGCTTCGGTGAGTTCAGGGGTATAGAACTTCATGCCGGGGGTGCGGAAGAGCACCTCCTCGGTGATGTCCCGGAGGTAATCGGCGCCCAGCATGAGCCGGACTCCCATCTGAGTGAGCTCCCTGCCGAAGTCGCCCAGTTCCTCAAGGCTGCGGCGGTCCCGGACGGTGAGCCGGGCTCCGGCAGCGGCATACTGACGGATCAGCTCCCGATGGCTGACACCCACTCCGATAAAGCCGATGGAGCGGGTCTTGATCATGCTGTGGTACTGTTCCAGTGTAAGTTTCATAGGAAACGCTTCCTCTCTGATTGGGTGAAAATTGGGATTCTTTCTCCCTTTTATTCTATCCCCGATTCTTCTTTTTTAGCCGGGGCCAGGGCATAAAGATTCTGCCTTGCGGCAAAAAGTTCCCCTCCCCGGACGGCACCCGTTCCGGGACAGGATTTACAAACCCCATTATAATCGTTCCCGCCGGGGATGGCAACCTTTTCCGGCCTGGAGAGCGGAAAACCGCCCTGCTCCGGGAATACGGGGCAGGGCGGGAACAGGAAACCATCAGCGGTGATACTTGCCGGTGAGGGTGACAGGAGTGACTTCCACCAGGGCTGTACCGGCGATGCGGGCCTCGGGAATGGGCAGATCCAGAAGCTCCGGGGCATACTTCTCGGTGATCGCCAGGAAGACGCGGCGCTTTTCGGCGGGATCGTCCACCAGCCGTGCCTTGCCCCGGAGGACAGCGCACACATAGGCGGCGTCGGCCTGGCAGGGATTCCCGGCGCCCTCGGTGAGGATTCCGCCGAACTCCCATACGGTAAAGCACACCCGGTGATCCCGGGCGATATTCTCCAGCTTTTCCCCGGCAGGCAGGCCATGGAACCAGAGTTTGCCGTCCTGCCAGAGATAGTGCACCGGCACGCCATAGGGTGCGCCGTCCGCTCCCGAGGTGGAGAGCACACCCACCTGTCCCCGTCCGAGCAGGGCGAGGGTGGCTTCGGGTGTCATGGAGAACTCCTTCATACGATGCTGCATAACTGAAAATCTCCTTTCATACTGGGCCTTGTTTGCCTCTATCTTACCACAGCGGCCCGGGGGCTGTCACCTGCCCGAGCGCAAAAAAACAGACAGCGGGGATTTCTCTTCCCGCTGTCTGCTTCAAAGACAGGATTACAGCTCGATCTTGCCGTAGAGCGGCTTGTCCTCGGCTTCCTTCAGGGGAGCCTTGGGAGCTGCCGGCTTCTCGGCGTTTACCGCGGTATTCTCAACCGGACGGCTGTCCCGGCGGCGGTCGCCGCCGCGTCCGCCCCGACGGCCTCTGCCGCCATGTCCGCCCCGGCGATCCTGCTGGGGCTTGCGGGGATTCAGCGAGCTGATAACTACCCGACGGTTGGGCTCCTCCCCGATGGAGGTGGAGGCTGCGCCTTCCACACCCGCTACCGCCGCGTGAATGATCCGGCGGTCATAGGGGTTCATGGGCTCCAGAGTGGTGCTGCGTCCGGTACGGACCGCGTTCTTTGCCATCTTCACAGCCAGTTCTTCCAGGGTCCTGGTGCGCTTCTCCCGGAAGTTGCCGCTGTCCAGGTTCACCCGGACATACTCGCCTTCGCCCCGGTTGGCTGCCAGGCCGGTGAGTACCTGCAGGCTGTCCAGGGTTTCGCCCCGGCGTCCGATCACGACGCCCAGATCACTGCCCTCAATGAGCAGCACCAGGGTGTCTTCCCGCATCTTCGGGGTGATGGTGAAGTCCTTGACTTCCATGGCCCTGATCACTTCGGTGAGATAGGCCGCTGCCAGCTCTGCCTTGGGCTTTACTGCCTCGGGGATCTCATCGCTCAGCTCGGGCAGGGGACGCATGGGCTCGATCTCCGGCTTCTTCTCCGCCGGCTTCTCGGCTCTGGGCTTCTCTGCCTTTTCCGCCCTGGGCTTTTCCGGCTTGGGTTCCGCCGGCTTTTCTGCCTTGGGCTTCTCGGGCTTCGGCTCATTCTTCGGCTTCTCCGCACGGGGTTCCGGCTTCTTCTCTGCCGGCTTTTCGGCAGGCTTTTCCGCCTTCTTCTCCCGACGGCCCTCCTGGGGACGGTTGGCACGGGGTTCCGGTGTGCCGTCCTCCCAGGTCACCTTGACCTGAGCCGGTGTGGTACGCAGTCCAAAGAAGCTCTTCTTGGCCAGTGCCAGGATCTCAAACTCGATTTCCGAACGCTCACAGCCCAGTGCCGCACAAGCTGCTTCGATTGCTTCGTCCACCGTTTTGCCGGTGCCGATATATTCTCGTTTCATCTGTGTTCCTCCTCTTGATACAGACCGCTGTATAACTGCCGGGACAGGAATCCCCGGCGACGGGAACCGTTCCGATGAACAGATCTGCTCTTATTCCAGATCCTCGTCCGAAACTTCCACATATTCCTCGCCATAACGCTCGGCGTCACGGCGACGGGCTGCTGCCAGCTTCATACGGTTGATCTCCTTCTGGGAGAGCGCCTTTTCGTCTACTTCATCGTTCTCTACCAGATCGATCAGAGTCTCTTCCTCTACTTCCACCGGAGCATTCCGCTTCTTGCCTGCCTTGGCAGCTTCCGCGGCCTTGCGGTTCTTTTCCGCCTGCTTTTCCTTGGCTGCCTTGCGGGCTTCAATCTTCTCCTGGCGCTCAGCTTCCCGCTGGGCTTCCAGTTCAGCCTTGGCCTTCTGTGCCATCTCACGGGGATTGTAGAGCTTGCCCAGCACATACATCTGGATCAGAGCCAGCGCGTTGGACAGTACCCAGTAGATACCTACGCCTGCCGGTACCTGGAAGGAGATCCACACCGACATCAGCGGCATCATGATCATCATCGACCGGTTCATGGCAGCGGTGGAACCTTCATTGGGCATGGCATTGTTCTTCATGGACAGCCAGGACATCAGGAAGGAAGACAGTCCCGACAGGATCGGAATGAGCAGGAAGAGATTCAGGGCAAAGGTGGGAGTTGTACCCAGGTCCAGACCAAAGAAGGTAAAGTCGAAGTTCTGGATCTGGCTGACAAAATCGCCGCCAATGGACGAAAATGCCGCGGGATTCTGTGCCACCGCGCTGATGACACTCATTTCCTTGCTGTACCGGCTCATACCGCCTTCACCCAGTACGCTCTGGGCAATGGAAACAGCATTGGAAATGGTAGCCGCATCCATGCGCAGCAGATGGGTCAGGGGGTTATAGATAACATCAATCAGACCAAAGAGAATGGGGAACTGGATCAGGGTGGGCAGACAACCCGACATGGGGTTATAGCCCTCTCTGGCATAGAGGTTGGTGAGCTCCTCATTCATCTTCTGGGGATTTTTGGCGTATTTCTTCTGGATCTCCTCCATCTTCGGGCGGAACATGGCCATCTTGACCATGCCCTTCTGCTGCTTGATGGAAAGGGGCAGCAGGATCAGACGGGCCAGCACAGTGAACATCACCAGGGCCAGACCATAGTTCTGTACCAGCGAATAGCAGAAGTGGAGAATCCAGCCAAGCGGGATACCAAGTATTCTCATTCTGTGTACTCCTTACAGTGGATTATTTCGGACGGTTCATAGGTCCCCCGGAATTTTCAGGGATCACACAGGCTCTGAGTAGTAAAAAGGAGGGGGCGAACCTGTATGATACGGTGTTTTGGTCAGAAAAGAGGGAGTCCTCCGGGGGAACGGGGACCCTGCCCTTTTTCGGGGAAACGCGGGACGATCAGTCCGGTTCGGATTTTCCGCGGAAAAAATGGAACTCTTCCGGGACAGGATCATATCCGCCGGGGAAGAGGGGATTGCATCGCAGAATCCGTTTGACAGCAAGAAACCCGCCCCTCAGTACGCCGAAGCGACTGATCGCCTGGAACGCGTAAGAGGAGCAGGTTGGATAAAACCTGCAGTGGGCAGGCGTATATGGACTGATACATCTCTGATAAAACCGGATCAGGGCCAGACACAGCCCCTTGAGGGGATTTTTCATCGGGCATTCTCCTCAGTCCGGGCAGCATCGGCCTGCTGCGGCAGCATAATGGAACCCAGCTGGTTTTTCATCACAGCCAGGACTTCCTGCATTTTTACCTCGCCGGTGGCGCCGCGGGCGACAAATACGATGTCATACCCCTGACGAAGCTGCGGCTCCAGAATACGATAGGCTTCGCGGATAACTCGTCTGGCGCGGTTGCGTCTGCAGGCTTTGCCGATTTTTTTGGTGGCAGTGAAACCCACCCGGTTCACACCCAGCCGGTTCCTCAGGACATAGGTCACCAAAAGACGGTGGACCCGGCTCTTGCCTTTGGCATAGGCCCGTCTGAAATCCCTGTTCTCATTGAGCGTAACCGACTGCATGCAAACTCCTTCTGGCTTTCCCTGCCTGATGGTCTGCCGTAAGGCAGCAGAAATTCCGGATTCTTACCAATAACAAAACAGGACCACAAAGCGATCGTTTGCGGTCCTATAATATCTTAGTAAGACAGTCTTTTTCTGCCCTTGGCTCTTCTGCGAGCGAGCACCTTGCGACCATTTTTAGTTTTCATTCTCTTGCGGAAGCCATGCTCCTTCTTTCTCTGAAGCTTCTTGGGCTGATAGGTTCTAAGCATCAGGACACCCTCCTTTCAAAGCGAAACCTTGCAAGAATATAGTATAGCTTATCCCAAGCCCCGCTGTCAAGGCACAAACCCACATTTTTTCCCGGAAAATCGCCTTTTCCCAAAACTTTTTTCCGGTTATTTCCGGCATCCGCCCCAGTTTATGGCCCGATGGGCTATACTATTTATATATAATAGGCTGAAAACCCGTTGAAATCTTGAAAAGAGCGTGAAACTATGGTATCATTTATGAGTGAATTTTGAACAGTTTCCGGCTGTGTAAAATCCCGGAAAATTCGTGGAAGATGAGTTTTCCACATTTTCCACCAAGTTATCCACACCCTTCTCCCACCCTTTCCACAGAGCAGTTCCGGAGAAGTGGAATCAGTGAAAAACCAAAGGAAGGAAAGAGTTGAGTTATGGAGTCCTTTGCGGAAGTTTTTACCCTCGTCAAAGAGTACTGCAAAAAGGAAGTCAGCCCCGTGCCCTATGACCTCTGGATCGCCCCGATCCAGCCGGTGGGCTTTGAGGACGGCAAAGCCAGGCTCTCGGTGAACAGCAGCTTCATGCAGGACGTGGTCTCCAAAAAGTACATGGATGTCCTCACCCGGGGCTTTTCCGAAGTGATGGGCTTCCCTGCGGAAGTGGAGATCCTCTGCGTGGAAAAACCCACCGAGGTCAATCCCATCCTGGCGGCTGAAGAACAGTCGGTGGCCTTCAACCGGTACAGCCCCGAGGAGATCGAAAAGAGCAGTCAGGGCGGCGATTATGAATACACCTTCGCCACCTTCATTGTGGGCAACTCCAACAAGTTTGCCCATGCCGCTGCCCAGGCCGTGGCTGCCAATCCTGCCAAGGCCTACAATCCGCTGTTCATCTACGGCGGTTCGGGACTGGGCAAAACCCATCTGATGCTCGCCATCATGAGCGAGATCAAACAGAATCACCCCGATTACAACTGCATCTACATCAAGGGCGAGGAATTCACCAATCAGATCGTGGACGCCATCAAGAATGACACCACCAATGAGTTCCACAACAAGTACCGCAGTGCCGATGTGCTGCTGGTGGACGATATTCAGTTCATCGGCGGCAAGGAGCGTACCCAGGAGGAATTCTTCCATACCTTTGAAACGCTGCACCAGAACGGCAAGCAGATCATTCTCACCTCCGACCGGCCGCCCAAGGAGATCAAAACCCTGGAGGACCGCCTCAAGACCCGGTTTGAATGGGGCCTGCTGGCAGACATCCAGCCCCCGGACTTCGAAACCCGTGTGGCCATTGTCCGCCGCAAAGCCGAGCTCATGGATCTGGATATGCCCCCGGAGGTGAGCGAGTACATCGCCAACAAACTGAAATCCAATATCCGGCAGCTGGAGGGCGTGGTGAAGAAGCTCAAGGCCTATAAGCTGCTGGTGGGCAGCCCCACCACCATTCTCATCGCCCAGAATGCCATCCGGGACATCTTCAATGACAGCCAGCCCATCCAGGTGACGGTGGAACGCATCATCAGCGAGGTGGGCCGCACCTATGGCGTCACCCCCGATGAGATCCGCTCCCAGAAGCGCACCGCCCATATCTCCACCGCCCGGCAGGTGAGCGCCTATGTGATCCGGGAGATCACCCAGGCGTCCATGCAGGCCATCGGCGATGAGCTGGGCAACCGGGACCACTCCACCATCGTCTATGCCATCGGTCAGGTGGAAAGCCGCATGAAGGAGGACACCCACTTCAAGGAAACGGTGGAAGACATTGTGAAAAATATACGGGACAGCTAAACTGCTCCCGGCAGAACCCCCTTTTCGGGGGAGTTTTCCACAGGCCGCCGGTTCTGCCCGGGTTTTTAACATATCCACTTATCCGGACGGTGGAAAACTCCGCCGGACTCCACTGGTGCTTTTCCACCGGATTTTCCCGGAAAACACCGGAAGTTCTCCACCGCTTTGAGAAGTTTCCACGCTGCCCCGGACCCGCCGGCGGGAATCCACAGCCTTTTCCACAGGCTCCGGACAGCGCCGCACCCTCAAAAAACCGCGTCACTATGCGGTTTTTTCCGGTTTTCAAGGTTTCGGCGCCCCCTACTACTCCTACTAAATATTATCTACCTGTATAGATATATACTCCGCTGTTTTTATGATGGATCAGCTGCCTGCGGCAGTGTCCTTCGGGGAAAACCAGCCGATCCACTCTCAGTGTACCTTCCTAAACCAGGGTTCGTTCACTTAGAGTGGAGGGGTTGTCCCAGGGCGGAGGTCCCTCCTTGATTTCCTTCAAGGAGCTGTACTGAAAGGAAGGTTTTTGAGATGAAGTTTTCCTGCGACAAGGCCGTGCTCTCTGCCGCGGTCTCCAATGTATCCCGGGCGGTGACCACCCGCACCGCTCTCCAGGCCCTGGAAGGCATTCTGATCCGGGCGGAAGGGGATACCCTCACCCTCACCGGCTACGACCTGGAACTGGGCATCACCACCGTGATCCCCGCTGCGGTATCCGAAGAGGGCAGCATCATTCTCGGCGCCCGGCTGTTCGGTGAGATGATCCGCAAGCTGGAAGGCGGCGAGGTATTTGTAGCCAGCGACGACAAGCTGCTCACCGAGATCCGGGGCGGCGGCGCTGAGTTCACCATTCTGGGCATGGATGCCGCTGACTATCCCGAGCTGCCCGGCCTGGGCGATGCCGAGAGCCTCACCCTGCCCCAGCATGCCCTCAAGTCGATGATCGAACAGACCCAGTTCGCCATCTCCCAGAACGATACCAAGCCGGTGCACACCGGTTCCCTCTTTGATGTGATGCCCGACAGCGTCACCGTGGTATCGGTGGACGGCTACCGCATGGCAGTGCGCCGGGAACTGTGCGACACCGGCCTGGAAACCCGCTTTGTGGTGCCGGGCAAGACCCTGGCGGAGATCGCCAAGCTCCTTTCGGACGAGCCCGCCGGAGAGGGAGAGCCGGAAAAGACTGCCTCCATTCAGGTATCCCGGCAGTATATCCTCACCACCATCGGCAGTTACAGCCTGGTATCCCGTCTGCTGGACGGCGAATTCCTGGACTATCAGGCTGCCATTCCCCAGGGCTATACCACTCAGGTGACCGTCTCCACCCGGGAACTCATCGCCGCGGTGGACCGTGCCTCGCTGATCATCTCCGACCGGCTGCGCAGCCCTCTGCGTCTCAGGTTCGAGGAGGACAGCCTGCGCATCACCTGTACCACCTCCCTGGGCAAGGCCTATGATGAAGTGCCCTGCCATATCGAGGGCAATGCCCTGGAGATGGGCTTCAACAACAAATATGTCCTGGATGCCCTGCGGGCAGCGGACTGCGATGAGATCTGCCTGCAGATCAGCGGACCGCTTTCGCCCATGAAGCTGGTGCCGCCGGAAGGGGACAGCTTCCTGTTCCTGGTACTGCCGGTGCGCCTCAAGACCGAACAGTAACCGATCATACAAAAAGGAGGAAGCCGCTATGGAACGTGAACAGATCGCCATTGACAGCGAGTTCATCAAACTGGACAGCTTTCTGAAATTCGCGGGCCTTGCCCAGACCGGCGGTCAGGCCAAGGATGCCATTCAGGCCGGCGCTGTGCTGGTAAACGGCGAAGTCTGCACCATGCGGGGCAAAAAGCTCCGTCCCGGGGATATTGTCACCACCCCGGATATTCCCGATCTGGAATTCGAGGTCATTGCCCGTGCGGATCAATAGCCTTTCCCTGGAGAATTACCGCAATATTATCCGGTGTGACCTCACCCCCGGGGAAGGGGTCAACCTCATTGTCGGCGACAACGCCCAGGGCAAAACCAACCTCATGGAGGCCATCTGGCTGCTCACCGGGGAGAAAACCTTCCGCTACGGACGGGAACATGATATTCCCCGGCTGGATATGGACCGGGAAACCCAGCGCACCCGGGTCTATGCCAATGTCTTTGCCGAGGGACGGGATCAGGAACTGGAATATATCCTCTGGCCCCGGCGGCAGGTGAAGATCAACGGCATCACCGAACCCGGACGGGGCGCCTTTTCCGGGAAGTTATGCTGTGTGATCTTTTCCCCGAACCATCTTTCCCTGGTGCGGGACGGCCCCGCGGAACGCCGGGATTTCCTGGACGGCGCCATCTCCCAGCTGCGGCCCCAGTATATCAAGGTGCTCAGCGACTACAACCGTGCCCTGGCCCAGCGCAGCACCCTGCTCCGGGAGGCCTTCCGGGACCGCGGCCGGCTGGATCTGCTGCCGGTATTCGATTACCATGTGGCACGGCTGGGAAGCCTGATCCAGGTCACCCGGCAGAGCTATCTGACCCGCCTGGCAGAATATGCCGCCGGGTTCCATCAGGGGATCTCCGCCGGGAAGGAGGAGCTTTCGGTGCGCTATACCATCGGCGGCACCGGCAGCGGTATCCTCGACCCCGAAGGCAGCCGGGAAGAGCTGGAACAGGCTCTGCTCTCGCTGCTGGAACAGGGGCGGGAAGAGGATCTCCGGCTGGGCAGCACCGGGGCAGGCCCCCATCGGGACGACCTGGCGCTGCGGCTCTCGGGCCGTGCTGCCCGGAACTTTGCCTCCCAGGGACAGCAGCGCAGCATCGTGCTGTCGCTGAAGCTCGCCGAATGCGAAATGATCGCCGATACCATGCACAGCCAGCCGGTGGTGCTGCTCGACGATGTGATGAGCGAGCTGGACCGTTCCCGCCGGGAATATCTTCTTAATCGTCTCACCGGACGGCAGGTGTTCATCACCGCCTGTGACGACAGCCTTCTCTGGGAAACCAGTGACGCCGAAGTCGTCGCGGTCCAAAACGGGGAATTTTACCCCGGAGGCTTTCCCATCTGTGAGGAGGAAGGATAATGTACCTGCATCTGGATACCAATACGGTGATCTGTACCCGGGAGATCGTTGCCATTCTGGACATCGAGAACAGCTCGGTTTCCAAAATCACCCGGGAATTCTTTGCCGCGGCCCAGAGCCGGGGCGAGATCATCTATCTGAGCGGCACTGAACTGCCCAAATCCTTCCTGCTCTGTGAAAGCGATGGAGTGGGACGGGTCTATGTATCCCATCTGGCGCCGTCTACTCTGCGCCGCCGGGTGGAAAATACTGCCGCGGCCCTGCGCTGACTTTCCCTGTTCCATACAGGAAACGGGGAAGGACAGCCGGCACGGCTTTCCTGAAATTTCGCGTCTGCCATTCTGCTCCTGTTCTGTGCCGGCAATGCCGGGGCGGGACAGGAACCGGTTGTTTTGTATACTATGTCCGTTCCGGCACAGGCGCCGGACCGGGCGACCATCAAAGGAGAATCATCTGTGGAAAACAAACCTATCAGCGAACAGTATGACGGCAGTCAGATCCAGGTCCTGGAAGGCCTGGAAGCCGTCCGCAAGCGCCCGGGCATGTATATCGGTTCCACCGGTCCCCAGGGCCTGCACCATCTGGTCTATGAGATCGTGGACAATGCCATCGACGAGGCTCTGGCGGGGTTCTGTACCCATATCGAAGTGGAACTGCTGCCCGACAATGTGGTCCGGGTCCGGGATAACGGCCGTGGTATCCCGGTGGATATTCAGCCCAAACTGGGAATTCCCGCAGTCACTGTTGTATTCACCGTGCTCCATGCCGGCGGTAAGTTCGGCGGCGGCGGATACAAGGTGTCCGGCGGTCTGCATGGCGTGGGTGCTTCGGTGGTAAATGCCCTGTCCACCTGGCTGGAAGTCGAGGTGCGCCGGGACGGACGGTGCTGGAAACAGCGCTTTGAATACGGCAAGGCCACCGGTGACCTCTATGATGCCGGTCCCGCTGATGAAAGCGGTACCACTGTCACCTTTGCCGCCGATCCCGCCATCTTTGAAACCACCCTCTATGACTATGAAACCCTGCTCACCCGTCTGCGGGAACAGGCCTTCCTCAATGCCGGCGTGCGCATCACCTTCACCGACCGCCGGGGCGAGGAACCGGTGAGCGAATCCATGTGCTATGAAGGCGGTATCAAGAGCTTTGTGGACTATATCCACAAGCGCCGCGGCGTGGAAGTGCTGCACGATGAGATTATCTACATCTCCGGCGAACAGAACGGTCAGATGGCAGAGGTCGCCATGCAGTACAACGACACCTACAACGAACTGGTGCTGTCCTTTGCCAACAATATCCACACCCCCGAAGGCGGTACCCATGAGGCCGGCTTCAAGGCGGCACTGACCCGGGCACTCAACGACTATGCCCGTAAGAATGCCATTCTCAAGGACAGCGACAAGAACCTCACCGGCGATGATGTCCGGGAGGGTCTTACCGTGGTGATCTCGGTGAAGCTCACCGATGCCCAGTTTGAGGGCCAGACCAAGGCCAAGCTCGGCAATACCGAGATCCGTTCCCTGGTGGACGGCATTGTCTATGAAAAGCTCAGCTACTTCCTGGAGGAGAATCCCGCTGTGGCCCGCACCATTCTGGACAAGGGCGTCGGCGCGGCCCGGGCCCGGGAAGCTGCCCGGCGTGCCCGGGAACTCACCCGGCGCAAGTCCGCCCTGGAGACAGCCTCGCTGCCCGGCAAGCTGGCAGACTGCTCGGAGCGGGATATTGACCTCACCGAGATCTACATCGTCGAGGGTGACTCGGCGGGCGGTTCTGCCAAGAGCGGCCGTGACCGCCGGTACCAGGCGATCCTTCCCCTGTGGGGCAAGATGCTCAACGTGGAAAAGGCACGGCTGGACCGTGTCTATGGCAACGACAAGCTCATGCCGGTGGTGACCGCTCTGGGCACCGGCATCGGCAGTGAATTTGACCTCTCCAAGCTGCGGTACGGCAAGGTCATCATCATGGCGGATGCCGATGTGGACGGTTCCCATATCCGCACCCTGCTGCTGACCTTCTTCTTTAGGTTCATGCGTCCCCTCATCGAGGAGGGCCATGTGTATATCGCCCAGCCGCCGCTCTTCAAGGTAGCCAAGGGCAAGAAGGTATACTATGCCTTCTCGGACGAGGAACGGGACCGCTACATCGCCGAGCTCACCGAAAACGGCGGCAAGGCGGAAGTACAGCGGTACAAGGGTCTTGGTGAGATGGACCCCGAACAGCTCTGGGAAACCACCATGGATCCGGCTACCCGGACCATGATCAGGGTCACCATGCAGGACGCTGTGAAGGCCGATGAGGTATTCACCATTCTCATGGGTGACAAGGTGGCTCCCCGTAAGGAGTTCATCGAACAGAACGCCAAGTATGTTTCCAATCTGGATATTTAAGGAGGTGCGGCATGGCTGAAAAAGAGATCATTCTCGAACTGGACTACCGCATTTCCCCGGAGGATTTTTATACCTTTTCGGTGCGGTCGATGAACCGGCAGTATGCGGCCCGGGCCAAAAAGACCAACTTCACCGGCATTCTCAAGCTGCTGGTGGGCATTCTGGTGCTGGGGTATGTGATCTATGCCCGGCAGACTGCCATGATCCAGTCCCCGCTGATGAATGAAGTGGTACTGGTGCTGGCTGTGGTGATCTTTGGTTATGGGGTGTACTGTTTCTCCTATTACCGGTGGATCTTCCCCTATCTGGTGAAGAAGTATGCCCGCAGCGGCTACAAGAACTCCTCGTACCTCCAGAATCCCATCAGACTGCGGTTCTACTCCACCGGCTTTGATGAGGAGAGCGAACAGAATACCCTGTCCTTCCGCTGGCAGCAGTTTAGTCGTGTGGTGCTGGAGGAGGATATCTATATGCTGGAACTGAGAGAGGGCGGCCGTACCCTGCTCATTCCCCGGCACGCCCTGGAAGAAGAAAAATTCCTCCTGGACGAACTGATCCGTACGGTCTGCGGCAAATACAAACTGCCGCTGGACACCACCTATTGATCGATACAGGAGGAAAATCCCATGGAAGAGAAAACCCCTGTGGGGAGCAATGCCCCCATCGAAGAATCAACTGAAAAGAAAACCTCCCCTGCGGGGAGCAGCTCGGCTTCGCCGGCGCCAATCGAAGGAACTTCTGATGTGGTAGATACTGCATCGACTGACGCAAGCACAAAGTCTGCTGATGCAGGCGCAGAGTCTGCCCCTGCGGCGCCTGCGGCGGGCGATTCGGCTTCGCCGGCCTCAATCGCAGAAACTGCTGATGTGGTAGATTCTGCATCGGCTGACGCAGGCGCAAAGAGTGCTGGTGCAGAAGAAACTGCATCGGCTGATGAAGCCTCTGCGGCGGAAGCTGTTCCGGACGAGGAAGAGGACGAGAATGCCCAGTGGGAAGCCTATGAGCGGGAACAGGCGGAGATTGAAGAGAGCCGCCGCAAGCCGGGCAAATACCGCTGGGTGATGAAGCAGGACGATATGCGGGAAGCCATGCTGGCACTGGAAAAAGCCAAGGGACGCTACCGCATGTATACCATCGCCGCCTATGTGATGTGTGTATTCGCGCTGGTACCGGCAGCGGACTTTATCCTGACCCGGAGTGTATTCTCGATGATCGCTGCCTTTGCGGCTGTGGCGCTCGGTTTCTGGATTCACGGCATTACCAGCCGTGCCGCCCGGGGCGCTATGAAGCAGATGAATCCCCGGGGCATCAAGTTCTCCATCGAGGCGAAAAAGCATGGCCTGCAGGTCAGTGATATGGTCAACAAGGCTTCGCTGATGCCCTATTCCTTCTTCAAGGCCGCCTATGAAACCGAGGATTATCTCTCGCTGGTGACTGTGAAGAACTCGGCTCTGCATATCAAGCGGGACGAGGGCAGTGCCTCCTATCGGGCCCTGCGGGAAAAGCTCCAGCAGGAACTGGGCGAACATTTTGTGTCAAAGAAGATCCAAAAGAACAAGTAAGGAGCGAAATTGGTGACTGGAATGGAACAGGAAAACAATAAGATCATCACGGTCGACATCGAACAGGAGATGAAAAAGAGTTTCCTGGATTATTCGATGTCGGTAATCGTGAGCCGTGCCCTGCCCGATGTGCGGGACGGCCTGAAGCCGGTCCATCGCCGGATTCTCTATACCATGTATGAAAACGGCCTCTCTCCGGAGAAGGCTTACCGCAAATGCGCGGATACAGTCGGTGCTGTACTGGGACGGTACCACCCCCATGGTGATGCTTCGGTCTATGATGCCCTGGTGCGTCTGGCACAGGACTTCTCCATGCGTTACCCGCTGGTGGACGGACACGGCAACTTCGGTTCGGTGGACGGCGACCCGCCGGCAGCATACCGATATACCGAAGCCAAGATGAGCAAAATCTCCACTGTGATGCTCACCGACATCGACAAGGAAACGGTCGACTTCGGCTCCAACTACGATGACCGTCTGAAGGAGCCTTCGGTTCTGCCCAGCCGGTTCCCCAATATCCTGGTGAACGGCAGCACCGGTATCGCCGTTGGTATGGCAACCAATATCCCGCCCCATAACCTGGGCGAAGTCATTGACGCGGTGGATCTGCTGCTGGATCACCCCGATGCCGGTCTGGATGAGATCATGACCTGCATTCAGGGTCCCGATTTCCCCACCGGCGGCATCATCATGGGCCGGAGCGGTATCCGTGCCGCCTATGGCACCGGACGGGGCAAGATCACCCTCCGGGGCCGTGCCGAGATCCAGGAACACAAGAACGGCCGGGAAAAGATCGTCATCACCGAGATCCCCTATATGGTCAACAAGGCCCGGCTGATCGAATCCATCGCCGGTCTGGTCAAGGAGAAGCGCATCACCGACATCAGCGACCTCCGGGACGAATCCGACCGGGACGGCATGCGCATTGTAGTCGAGCTCAAGCGGGACGCCAATGCCCAGGTGGTGCTCAACCAGCTGTATAACTATACCCAGCTCCAGGATACAGTGGGCGTTATCATGCTGGCTCTCCATGACGGTCAGCCCAAGGTCATGACCCTGGGGGAGATCCTCACCCATTACATCGACTTCCAGGAGGAGGTCATCACCCGGCGTACCCAGTTTGACCTGCGCAAGGCCAGGGAACGGGAACACATTCTCGAGGGTATGAAGCTGGTTGTGGATCACACCGACGAAGTGATCCACATTATCCGCCACTCCGAGGATCAGACCGATGCCAAGAAGAACCTCGGCGAGCGGTTCGGTGTCACCGATGAGCAGGCCAGCGCCATTGTAGCCATGCGTCTGGGCCAGCTGTCCGGCATGGAACGCATCAAGATCGAGGAAGAACTGGCTGAGATCCTTAAAAAGGTTGCCGAGCTGGAGAGCATTCTCAGCGATGAGCAGAAGCTCAAGGCCATTGTCAGGAGTGAGATGAACGCCGTCCGTCAGAAGTATGCCGATCCCCGCCGTACCGAGGTACAGGCTGTGAGCGGTGAAGTGGACATCGAGGATCTGATCCCCGAAGGCGACTGTGTCATCACCCTGACCCATCTGGGGTATATCAAGCGTCAGCCGGCTGATACCTACAAGACCCAGCGCCGGGGCGGACGGGGTATTTCGGGCATGAGCCAGCGGGACGAGGACTTCGTGGAAGAACTGTTCCTCTGCTCCACCCATGACTATATCCTGTTCTTCACCGACCGGGGCCGTGTATACCGGCTCAAGGGCTATGAGATCGGTGAGAGCAGCCGTGCCAGTGTTGGTTCCAATATTGTCAACCTCCTCCAGCTGGAGAAGGGCGAGAAGGTCACCTCCATGATCCGGGTGCGTCCCGAGGACGAGGGCAAGTTTGTATGCATGGTCACCGAACAGGGCGTTATCAAGCGTACCGAGCTGTCGGCTTACCGCAATGTGCGCAAGATGGGCCTGATCGCTGTTTCCCTGGACGAGGGCGACCGTCTGGCCTGGGTACGGCTCACCAGCGGTGAGGATCAGCTCATTGTGGCAACCCGTCAGGGTATGGCCATCCGCTTCAATGAAACCGATGCCCGCGTTCTGGGCCGTACTGCCCGGGGCGTGCGTGCGCTGAATCTGGAAGAGGACGATATTGTGGTGGGCATGGTGCCGGTGATGGAGAACACCACCGTCCTGACTGTATCCGAAAACGGACAGGGACGCCGCACAGACCCGGCAGAATACCGTCTGCAGAGCCGTGGAGGCAAGGGCATCAAGAACTATGATACCCAGAAGAACGGGCCGGTAGCGGGCGTTCTGGCAGTCGGGGAAGAGGACGATGTGATCCTCATCAGCGATGACGGCATCATTATCCGTATCCCGGTGGCAGAGATCTCCACCCAGAGCCGGTATGCCGGCGGTGTGCGTGTCATGCGCATCGGGGAAGGCAGCCGTCTGGTATCCCTCTGCCGGGCTCCCCATGAGGACGAGGAGGAAGCTGCCGCTGAGAGCGAAGCTCCTGCTGAGGCAGAAACTCCCGCTGAGGAGACTGCGGACAGCACCGAATCCCCTGTGGAAGAATAACACTCTGCTATAATCTGACAGAATACTACAAAAAGGACTGCTCCTGTGCGGGGCAGTCCTTTTTTGCTTAGGCGTATACCAGTTATTCCAGTGTCAGGGTGATTTCGGTGTAGCCACCATCAATCGTCAGCTCCCCTTCGGCAGTCCGACCGTCCGGGGCTGTTGCGGTGCCGCGGTATTGGAAGCCGTCCCGCTGGTGCTCCTCGGTATTGGAGGGGAAGGAGTAGAAGTAGTACCCATCTGCGTCAGTGTAGCCACCCATCGGGAGAGGCTCGTCATTTTCCGGTTTTTCGATCTGTTTGCCGGTGTTGTCCAGGCTGGGATTTTTGGTGCAGATAAAATCAACGCTGGCATTCTGAACCGGATTGCCATCCTGATCCACCACGCGGAAGGCAATCTTGATCGCGTTTGCCTCCGAGGCCTCCCGGTAGCTCTGCTTGTGCCAGACCAGCGTGACCTTGCCGTTCTGGGCCTGTATTTCTTCCGGTGTAAACGGGTACTCCTCGGCGCTCTCTTCATCGTTTCCGGAATTGATGGAGTGGTTGTAGACCTCCAGAATCAGGTTGGTGGCAGGGACATCGCTGAACTGGCGTGTGAGCCCCTGCTGATCGGTTAAGCCGGCAGTAAATAGATCATAGAGGTCAGGCTGCTTGGGAGTGGGAGCGGAATACCATATATATACATCCAGATTCGGCTCAGGTTCGCCCTCCTCATTGACCACCTGGACGGTGAAGGTCTGGGGGAGGGCCGCCTCGGGCGTCGAAGAAGCTGTCTGGGAAGAGGATTCCTCCTGAGAGGAGGGTTCCGGCTCGGAACTGGATTCGATGGAGGAGCCAGGCTCAGAAGAGGAGCTGCCGGAAGAGGAGGATTCCAGAGCAGAGGGCGAATTGGGGCCAGCACAGCCGGAAAGGAGCAGCAGGAGAAGAATTCCAGCCGCCAGAAAACGGCATATCTTGTTCATTGCAGGGTACTTCCTTTCGTATTTTATAAGGTTTATGCTGTATAAATGCAAAAAGGGAGAAAACCTCCCTTTTGCATGAGAAATTATAGTTATTCGACAAAGCTCATCAAATAGTCATAGCAGTCACTATTCATTCTCTGGGCCGAATTGTATCCATCTGAGTAGTCATCATCGACATAATCTCCAGTAACACCATTCGGACCATAGTTGTAAATGCCAACAACCTCATAGTCATCAGTGTAGATAGGGGAACCACTCATTCCAGAAAGAGTATCATACTTGAAGCTAAAGTCCTCAGTTGTGACAGCTGTGACCAGTTTGTTGCTTCTCTGCTTATAGAGCTGAGCAGATTTCCAATCGTACCCGGAAAGTGTGAGGTATTCGCTCTTATATTCCGAGTTGCTCAAACCCGGATTCAGGGACATAGGCTTCACATCTGATGAAAACGGCTCATCCAGAGTGACACATCCATAATCCAATTTCCAGTCATGAGTTGTTTCAAACTCTGGAAGCACATGCATATTATTCCGATTACTAATTGTCACACTATCCAAGCCGCCGCTGGGGCTATCACCAGGTACGATTTTAATTCTTTGAGCTTTAGTATCATAAGTAAGATCGTAGATACAGTGACCTGCAGTCCCCATAGTCAAATCAGAATACATAAAACCGGTTCCATACACTGTTTTCGATGCACCAGTTTTGGGATGTACAAATGTCAATGTGAGGTTGCAAATTGCGTTTGAGCCTTTTGCAGAAGTGTCGCTGACTTTTACACGGTTATCAGATCCAAAAATAACATAAGTTTCAGCATCTCCTGGTGCTTTATACGGGACAGAATTAGCGAAGGAAGTAACAGAAACGGACGCAGAAATTGCCAACATTGTAAGTGCCAATGCGAAGATTTTTTTCTTCATAATTCTCAACCTTCCCTTTAAATGTAAAAAATCCTATTTTTGGAGATCGATCCCAGTTATTATTCTAATTCACAAAATAGGAAAAGAAAAGATACTTTATTACTAAAAAAATAAGATTATTTAGTTAATTTATTTTTATTTATTTGTAAATCCTACAAACAGACTATGGTATTTTATGAATTTCCTTAGAAAAGCAAACAGTTTTGATGGATAATGATTGAATTTTTTTGGAAACCATGTTAAAATTTTATTACAGCTAAGTCAACTGCAATGAATTGAGAAGGTACAGCGTGTCTGGTCGGCCAAGGGGGATTTACTGGGTCGGGTCCGGCGCTGATTTTTGACGAAAAGGGGTTTTGACAGATGGCGGATCTGGAAACAAAAAACAGTGCCGTCGCCACCGGGGAATCCGGTGAACGCAAGGTAAAAATGCGCTCCCTGGCTCTGGATCTGGTGCCGATGGGCTCGGATGAAGAAAATCGCATGGCGGATCTGAAAGTCAACAAGACACTCCCGGAAGGGATCGAATCCAAAATGCTGTACAGCGATATTATCCATATCGCCTGGCCTTCCCTCGTAGAGCTGACCCTCACACAGCTCGCTTCCATGGTCGACCTGATGATGGTAGGTCAGCTGGGTCCCTGGGCCCTGACTGCCGTGGGTCTGACTACACAGCCCAAATTCCTGCTCATGACCATGTTCATGGCAATGAATGTGGGTGCTACTGCCATGGTTGCCCGGTACAAGGGCGCCGGCAATCAGAAAAAAGCCGATGAGGTCCTCCGGCAGGCTCTGCTGATGACCTTCGTTCTGGGCTGCGTCTTTGCGGTGATCGGCTTTATTGCCGCTCCCTGGCTCATCAAATTCATGGGCGCCAGTGAGGATCATGTCCTCCGGGGCGGTGTGGATTATCTGCGCATCCAGATGATCGGTCTGCCGGGTCTGGCTCTGACTTCTACCATCACTGCTACCCTCCGCGGTGTCGGCAACTCCAAGACTGCGATGATCTATAACGCTATGGCAAATATCATCAATGTCATCTTCAACTATATGCTCATCTACGGCAACTTCGGCGCTCCCAGAATGGAAGTTGCCGGTGCGTCGCTGGCTACCATTATCGGTCAGTACTGCGCTATGTTCATGGCCTTCTATGCTGTCATGAACGGTCAGCAGTATATTATCCTCCGCTTCCGTGACGGCTTCAAGCCCAATAAGGAAGAGATCAAGAAGATCGTTGACATCGGCGCCCCTGCCATGGTGGAACAGGTGGTTATGCGGATCGGTCTGATCATCTACACCCGTACCGTTGCCGGTCTGGGTACCCTGCCCTATGCCGTTCATCAGGTCTGCCTGAATATCCAGTCGCTCTCGTTCATGAACGGTCAGGCCTTCGCCGTTTCGGCTACCTCCCTTACCGGTCAGAGCCTCGGCAAGAAACGCCATGATATGGCTCAGGCCTATACCACCCGTACCCGGAAACTGGGTATGTGCGTCTCCATCTTCCTGGGCGTTGTATTCTTCTTCTTCGGCGGTCAGATCGTTGCCCTCTACTCGGGCGGTGATCAGTCCCTGGTGGAACTGGGCGCTGTCATCATGATGTTCGTCGCCGTGGTTCAGCCGTTCCAGTCCTCCCAGCTGATCCTCGCCGGTGCCCTGCGCGGTGCTGGTGATACCAAGGTCACTGCTGCCATCACCTTCATCACCGTACTCCTGGTGCGTCCCGCTCTGGCGATCTTCGCCATCAATGTACTGGGTATGGGTCTGGAAGGCGCCTGGTATGCGCTGGTGACTGACCAGATCCTCCGGTCGCTGCTGGTTCTGCTCCGGTACAACTCCGGCGCCTGGAAACGCCACACCATGTAAACTTTCAACTGAATACTTCTTTCCTTTGCCGCGTCATGCACCCCCCCGCATGGCGCGGACTTTTTTGTTTCACGGGGAACAGAACCGGGAAAGCCGGATTTCCGGGGCCTTGGTCATAGAATGTTCAGAGATCGGATACGAAATATGACAGCTTTTTCACCTAAGGTATGGTACTATAATTCTTGCAATCCTTTCTTTTTTCTGTTGCTTCCGCTCGGTGGCTTTTGACCGGCGGAAGGATAATTCTCTCTCTTTTTTTCTGTACTGCGGCATGGTTCGTCGCTCCGGGATTCTTTTTTCCGGATCGGGGAACCATGCCGCATTGTTTTTCCCCGGCGATGCCTTGCAGGGACAGGGATTCGTGTGGTACAATGAACTATTATACAGGTTTTTTCGGCTGCTGATGGTCTGGTTCTGCCGGCAGCTGTGTGTTTTTTGTCAGGAAAAAAGGGAGCGATGTTATTTTGCGTTACGAAGCCGGAACCATTGATGTGGCGGTAATCGGCGCCGGTCATGCCGGTGTGGAAGCTGCCCTTGCCGCTGCCCGTCTGGGGTGCAGTACCATGCTGTTTACCCTCTCACTGGACGCTGTGGCCAATATGCCCTGCAATCCCTCCATCGGCGGTACTGCCAAGGGACATCTGGTGCGGGAAATCGATGCCCTGGGCGGCGAAATGGGCAAGGCTGCCGATGCGACCTTCCTCCAGAGCCGGATGCTCAACCGGGGCAAGGGACCGGCGGTGCATTCCCTCCGGGCTCAGATCGACCGTCCGGCCTACACCCAGTATATGAAGCACAAGGTGGAGCTTCAGGAGAACCTGACCCTCAAACAGGCGGAAATTGTGGAACTGCTCACCGAAAATGGGGAAGTGACCGGGGTTGTCACTGCCCTGGGTGCGGTATTCCGTGCAAAGAAGGTGATCCTGGCCACCGGTACCTACCTCAAGGGACGGATCTATGTGGGCGATGTGACCTATGAAGCCGGCCCGGACAACCAGCGTCCTGCGGCACAGCTCTCCGAAAGCCTGCGGGCCGCGGGCATCAAGCTGCGGCGTTTCAAGACCGGTACCCCGGCCCGGATCAAGAAGAGTTCCATTGACTTTACCAACCTGGAAGTCCAGGAGGGGGACGAACCCATTGTGCCCTTCTCCTTTGAAACCGATCCCAGCGGGCTTGTGAACCGTCAGGTGTGCCATGTGACCTACACCAATGAGCGCACCCATCAGGTGATCCGGGAAAACCTGCAGTATTCGCCCCTGTACAGCGGCAAGATCGAGGGTGTCGGCCCCCGGTACTGTCCGAGCATCGAGGATAAGGTGGTGAAGTTCGCCGATAAATCCCGGCATCAGATCTTCATCGAACCCATGGGCGAAAATACCGAGGAGATGTATATCCAGGGTATGTCCTCATCGCTGCCCGAACAGGTGCAGATCGCTCTCTACCACACGGTGGAGGGCCTGGAACACGCCGAATTCATGCGCAATGCCTATGCCATCGAATATGACTGCATCGACCCGCTGGATCTTCGGCCCACGCTGGAATTCATGTCGGTGAAAGGGCTCTATGGCGCCGGACAGTTCAACGGCACCTCCGGCTATGAGGAGGCCGCCGCCCAGGGACTGATCGCGGGCATCAATGCCGCCCGGGCAGTCCAGGGGAAGGAGGGCATCGTCCTGGCACGGTCCCAGTCCTATATCGGCACCCTCATCGATGACCTGGTCACCAAGGGGTGCAGCGATCCCTACCGTATGATGACCAGCCGTTCCGAATACCGTCTGCTGCTCCGGCAGGACAATGCCGATACCCGTCTGACCCCGCTGGGACATGAGATCGGGCTTATCAGTGAGGAACGGTACAGGAAATTCCTGGAAGATTGTGCCCTCCGGGACAAGGAAATTGCCCGGGTAAAGGCTCTGACCCTGGCTCCGTCTGAGGCGCTCAATACCTGGCTTGTTTCACGTGAAACGGCACCGCTCTCCACAGGAGCCAAACTGGCTGACCTGATCCGGCGTCCCCAGCTGGGATACCGGGAACTGGCAGCTTTTGACCCGGAGCGTCCCGATCTGCCTGACCGCATTGCCGAGCAGGTGGAAACGGAAATCAAATATGAAGGCTATATCAAAAAGCAGCTGGATCAGGTAGAGCGGATGCAGAAGCTGGAACAGACCCGCCTGGAAGAGGATCTGGATTACAGTGCCATTCAGGGACTGCGTCTGGAGGCGAGAGAGAAGCTCAGCCGGGTGCGTCCTCACAGTCTGGGACAGGCGTCCCGGATCTCGGGTGTCAGTCCGGCGGATATTTCGGTGCTCATCATCTATCTGGAACAGCAGGGGAGGCAGCAGGCATGATCGATACCGCGCGTTTCAGTGCAGCAGCGGCAGCGGAGGGTTTTGAACTCACAGCCCGGCAGCTGGAACAGTTCGACCAGTATGCACAGTTTCTGGTGGAATACAATGAAAAAGTGAACCTCACTGCCATTACCGACCCGGAAGGCATTGAAGTGAAGCACTTCCTGGACAGCCTGATGCTGCTCAAGGCAGTGGCGCTGCCCGAGGGGGCTTCGGTGATCGATGTGGGGACCGGAGCGGGATTCCCATCGGTGCCGGCTAAGATTGTCCGGGACGATCTGCGGCTCACTCTGCTGGATGGGCTTAACAAGCGGATTGTCTTTCTGGGCGAACTGAGCCGCCGTCTGGGACAGGAGAACACCGCTCTCCATGCCCGGGCAGAGGAAGCAGCCCGGGGGGAGCTCCGGGAACAGTTTGACCTGGCAACTGCCCGGGCTGTGGCGGATCTCCGGGTGCTGGCGGAATACTGCCTGCCTTTTGTGAAGGTGGGCGGGGTGTTTGCCGCTCTGAAGGGACCGGACGGCCCGGCGGAAGTGGAAGCCGCAAAGAAGGCCATCAGTCTGCTCGGGGGAAAGGTGGAGGCAGTGAAGTCCTTCACACTGCCCGGACAGCAGGCCCGGACTGTGGCGGTGATCCGCAAGGTACAACCCACCCCGGCGAAGTATCCCCGGCATGGGGGGAAAATATCAAAGCAGCCGCTGTAAGGGGCTGCTTTGCGCAGTGAATAGGGAAGAGAGAATAGAGAATAGTTTTGGTGTGCCGCTTTGCGGCACGGATTGAAAGCGACGGCTATGCCGTCGCTTTTTTGCGTATTGCGGGAGTGAGCCTCCATAGGGTTGATATTGTGAGAGGGCAAAAAGGCTTTGCATACCTGCCCCACCCTCGGGGGTCGCCAGAGAACTGCTTCCCCCGCAGGGGGGCCAGGGGCTAAAAAGAGGCAAATTTCTCGCAAAAGGGGTGGTATGCTGGAAAAGGAAACAAAAACCGGCAGGAAAGGGGAAAGCGGACATGAAGACAAGCTGGCTGGAACGGGGCGGATTCTGGGACAAAGGCAAAAAACAGGCGGAAAAGCCGGAACTTCCGGTGATCCGGGAGATTCCGGTGGAGAGCATCCGGCCCAATCCCGCCCAGCCCCGGCTGAGCTATGAATCGGGCGCCTTAGAGGAACTGGCGGAGAGCATCCGGGAAAACGGCCTGATCCAGCCCGTCTTGGTGCGCCAGCTGCTGGATGGCGACTATGAGCTCATCGCCGGGCACCGCCGGTGGATGGCAGTCCGGAAGCTGGGGCAGCCCACCATCCGGGCCATTGTGGAGAACCGTACCGACACCGAATCGGCAGTGCTGGCCCTGGTGGAGAATATCCAGCGGCGGGATCTGGACTGCATGGAGGAGGCACGGGCCATCGCCGGTCTCATCGAGTCCACCGGCATGACCCAGCAGGAAGCTGCCCGGCGTCTGGGCAAAAGCCAGCCTGCGGTGGCAAATAAGCTGCGGCTGCTCCGCCTGCCCGGCTGGGTACAGGAAATTGTGGAGGAGGGTCAGCTTTCGGAGCGCCATGCCCGGGCTCTGCTCCGGCTGGAACGGGAAGAGGACCTCCGCCGGGTACTGGATCAGGTGCGCCGCCGGAACCTCACGGTGGAACAGACCGAAGCCCTGGTGAACGACTGTCTGTCCGCCCCCAAGGAGCCTGCCACCCGCATTGTCCTGCTCCGGGATTACCGGCTGTTTGTCAATACCCTCAACCGGGCTGTCCAGACCATGGCGCAGGCCGGTATCCGGGTGGAACAGGAGAGCCGGGAAGAGGGCGAATATGTGGAGTACCGCATCCGGGTGCCCAAAGTCCAGGCCTATCGTCAGCCGGTCCCGGCCCGTCATGCAGGCGATCCCCTGGCGGCAAAACGCTGATCTTATTGTCCCCTGGCAGCAGTGTCAGGGGCATTTTTATGGGCGTTTCCCCGATTGTTTCACATGAAACATCACACACACCCCGGTTCAGCAGCCGGAAAATCGTCATAAAGGGGTGAATTTTCCCCCAAAGCCAGGGAATTGACCGGGGACAGGCGTTGAAAACCCTGGCTTCTTATGGTACAATAAATCTATATCGACCGTTTTCGAAACGGCAAGGTACGGACGAATACTTTGGATATAGATTGGGAGTAGAAGCAAACGATGGGGAAAATCATAGCCATAGCCAATCAGAAAGGCGGCGTGGGTAAAACTACCACGGCGGTGAATATCGCGGCTTCCATCGGGTATTATGGATACCGGGTGCTTCTGGTGGACGCAGACCCGCAGGGGAATGCCACCAGTGGTTTCGGCATACAGAAACGCACCGTTGACCGCAGTACATACGAGGTTTTGCTGGGTCAGTGCAGTGCCCGGGACGCCATTCTCACCACTCCGTTCAAGGGAGTGGAAGTGATTCCGTCGAGTATGGCACTGGCAGCAGCGGAACTGGAACTGGCAGATATGCGGGATCGGGTCATGCGGCTGAAGGAAGAACTGGTACGGGTCAAAGGAGAGTATGACTTTGTACTCATTGACTGTCCGCCGTCGCTGGGTATGGTGACCCTCAATGCGCTGTCGGCCTGTGATTCGCTGATTATCCCGATCCAGTGTGAATACTATGCATTGGAAGGCCTGAGCCAGCTGGTGACCACCGTCCGGCAGGTAAAACGGCTCTACAATCCCGGCATCGAGATTGAAGGCGTACTGCTCACCATGTATGACGGACGGCTCAATCTCACGCTGCAGGTTGTGGACGAAGTAAAGAAATATTTCCCGGAAAAGGTATTCAAGAATGTAATACCCCGGAATGTACGGCTTTCGGAGGCGCCGAGTTTCGGACAGCCGGTGCTGTATTTTGACCGCAGTTCCAGGGGATCGCAGGCATATGAAGCCTTGACAGCGGAGATCCTGGATAAGAACAGAAAGGGCTGAAGTTAAAGTTGGCAACACGCAAAGGCGGCCTTGGAAAAGGTCTGGAAGCACTTTTTGTAGAGAATGAAACCGATGAGATCACCCCGTCCACTCTGAAGATCGGGGAGATTGAACCCAATCGTGGACAGCCCCGTCATGATTTTGATGAAACAGCTTTGGCGGAACTGGCGGATTCCATTCGGGAACATGGGGTACTCCAGCCCTTGCTGGTACGGCCCATGCCGAACGGGAAGTATCAGATTGTCGCGGGAGAACGCCGGTGGCGGGCGTCCCGGATGGCCGGGCTCACCGAACTGCCGGTGATTATCCGGGATCTGGACGAAGCAGCCGCCATGGAAGTGGCACTCATTGAAAACCTCCAGCGCAGTGACCTCAATCCCATGGAAGAAGCCATGGGGTATCAGGAACTGATGCAGCAGCATGGATATACCCAGGAGCAGGTTGCCAAGCGGGTGGGCAAATCCCGTCCGGCAGTGGCAAATGCCCTGCGTCTGCTGGCGCTGCCTGAGGAAACTGCCCGTCTGGTACGGGACGGAAAGCTCAGTTCGGGTCATGCCCGGGCTCTGCTGGGCCTGCCGGAAGCCGGTATGATCCCCGCTCTGGCAGAGCGTATCTGTCAGGAGGGACTGTCGGTGCGGGAGACCGAACGGCTGGTAGCTGGCTGTAAGGTCACCGGGACAGCACCCAAGGCAGCCGCGCCCAAATCCGACTGGGGAGAGGACAGCTTCTGGAAGGAAGCAGAACTTGCCATGGCAGAGAGTCTGCACCGCAAGGTGAAGATCAAGGTGGGACGGGACGGAAAAGGCACTCTGACGGTGGATTTCTTCTCCCGGGAAGATCTCACCGAACTGGCCCGACAGCTCTGTGAATAAAAACGCAACTGGACAGGGGGACCCGGGTAACGGGTCTCCCTGTGTTCATACCGTCCCGAATCCGGCAGAGCCGGGGGACAGACCCTGAAAATTGGGGGGAAGGAGCGAAGAAATTCTGATGATTGAACCGCAGATGAAAAATCCATATACCTATTGTTTTACCACCGAGGTGCCCTATTATCAGTGTGATCTCAGCGGCAAGATGAAACTGTCCTGGCTGCTGAAAGTGATGGAACGGGCTGCCGGAGAACATCTGGAACATCTGGGACTCCCGTATGACCGGCTGTATCAGGAGGGGATTGTCTTTCTGCTCTCCAAAGCCGGGGTACGGATTCACCGGTGTCCCACAGCCGCCGATCTGCTCTGGGTGGAAACTTCCCCGCAAAGTGTCCGTGGGGCACAGTATAACCGGGAGATCCGGGTCTATGCCGAGGAAAATGGCGGCCCTGGCGAACTGCTGGCGGAGATCCATACTGTATGGTTCATGGCAGACCCGGTGGAGCGCAAGATCCTGCGTCCGGAGAAGTTCACCCATCCGCTGCCCACCATTCCGCCTGAGGAGGCCATGGAACCCTTTGGCGCGGCCCGGTTCCGTGTGACCGGGGAGGAATGCGGGGAACAGGCTTTTACAGTGCGGTACAGCCATCTGGATGTGAACGGGCATCTCAACAATACGGTCTATGGGGATCTGGTGTGTGATGTGCTGCCCTTTGAGGAGCTGGTGAACCGGGGCATCCGGGAATTCCGGATTGTATTCCGGCATGAGGCCCGGTATGGGGAAGAACTCGGGCTGCAGCTGTTCCACGACCGGGAAGAGGACTGCTGGTATGTGACCGGACACCGTGCGGACGGCCCGTGTTTTGAAGCCCAGGTGGTGCTGAACGACACAGAACAGAGTGAGGATTCCGTCCGGTAAATTGACTGGTTTCGGCAAACTTTCACAATTTAATTTAGTGAAGCAAACGAAAAAATCTTCATTTCCCATAAAAAAAGAGAGATTTTTTGGCGGGAAAGCCGGAAAACCATCTTGAACTGTCCGGGGAATAGTGATAGAATAGAAAAAATAAATTTTTGTACTTCCTGGGGGTCATTGGTCAGAAACGGAAAACAGGAGCCGGATCAGACCGGGATATGACTTTCAGATCATAGGAGTATAAAAATAGATTTCAAAACAGGGATTAACCGCAAACAGGAAAAAATGAGAAACGGGAGGAGAAACAAGAATATGCTCAATACCAACTTCACTGAGAAATTCTGCAAGGAAGGTCTGACCTTTGACGATGTTCTGCTGATTCCGGCTGCATCGGAGGTACTTCCCAATCAGGTGGATGTATCTACCTGGCTGACCAAGAATATCAAGCTCAACACCCCCATCATGACAGCTGCCATGGATACTGTTACCACAGCGGATATGGCGATTGCCATTGCCCGGGAAGGCGGTATCGGTGTTATTCATAAGAATATGAGCATCGAACAGCAGGTGGAAGAAGTGGATCGGGTCAAGAGAAGTGAGAACGGTGTGATTGTAGATCCGTTCCATCTCTCTCCGGAGCATTTTGTCTTTGATGCCGATGAACTGATGAGCAAGTATCGCATCAGCGGCGTGCCGATCTGTGAAAAGGGCAAGCTGGTGGGCATCATCACCAACCGTGACCTGCGCTTCCTGTCTGATTACAATATGAAGATCAAGGAAGTGATGACCAAGGAGAATCTGGTAACTGCTCCCGTCGGTACTACCCTGGAAGAAGCCCAGAAGATCCTGTCCGCTCATAAGATTGAAAAGCTCCCCATCGTGGATGCGGACGGCAATCTGCGTGGACTCATCACCATCAAGGATATTGAAAAGGCTGTTCAGTATCCCAATTCCGCCCGTGATAAGAACGGTCGTCTGCTGTGTGCCGCTGCCATCGGTGTAACGGGTGATGTACTGGATCGTGCCGCTGCCCTGGTAAATTCCCATGTGGATGTGCTGGTACTGGATTCCGCTCATGGTCACAGCAAGGGCATCATCGACTGTGTCAAGAAGGTAAAGGCTGCCTTCCCGAATGTAGACCTCATCGCCGGCAATGTCGCTACTGCTGAGGCTACTGTGGCTCTGATCGAAGCCGGTGCGGATGCTGTCAAGGTAGGTATCGGCCCTGGTTCGATCTGTACTACCCGTGTAGTAGCCGGTATCGGTGTACCGCAGATCACTGCCATCTATGACGCTGCCTGTGCTGCTTCCAAGTATGGCATTCCGGTCATCGCTGACGGCGGTATCAAGTACTCCGGCGATGTAGTCAAGGCTCTGGCTGCCGGTGCCAACACTGTAATGCTCGGTTCGCTGCTGGCTGGCTGTGAAGAGGCTCCCGGTGAAGTGGAAATCTATCAGGGACGCAGCTTCAAGGTATACCGCGGCATGGGCTCTCTGGGTGCTATGGCTCAGGGCTCCAAGGACCGTTACTTCCAGCAGGATAACAAGAAGCTCGTTCCCGAAGGCGTTGAGGGTCGTGTACCCTTCAAGGGCCCGGTTTCCGATACTGTATTCCAGCTCATCGGTGGTCTGCGTGCCGGTATGGGTTATGTGGGCTGCGGCACCATCTTCGATATGCATGAGAAGGCTCAGTTCGTCCGCATCACCGGTGCTGGTCTGAAGGAGAGCCATCCTCACGACATCTACATCACCAAGGAAGCTCCGAACTATTCGGCAAGTTTCTAACCAGGCTGAGCCTGGACGCAGTTCGCGCACAAGGGAAGAGGAGATCCCTTCCTTTTGCACACGCGGCTGTGCGGCATAATAAAAACGAACACCCCGGTGAACCTGGGGTGTTTTTGCTTTTCCGGGAAGTGCGGCGGGAAATCCGCTTGCGTGGGGGCTGTGCTGGGGAAAAGGGGTTCTGGCATACTGACCCGGCTTACCGGGGACGCCAGGGAACTGCTCCCCGCAGGGGCAGTGTAGCGTGCCTTGCCGCCTTTCCAAAATCCGTGCCGCTTTGCGGCACACCACAGTTATTCACTATTCGCTTTTCACTCTTCACTTCGCAAGTCCTCCGTTTCATGCTATAATAGGCGGTAGGAAAAGGAGGGGGATCATCATGCATCTCAGACAGTTTGAGGCCGGGGATCTGCCGGCGGTACAGGAGCTGTTTGCCGGGAGCATCCGCACTGTCTGCCGGGGGGATTATACCCCGGCCGAACTGGAGGCCTGGGCGAACCGGGCCGGGCGCATCACCGCCGAGCGTCTGCTGGACTGCTATACCCTGGTGGCAGAGGAGGAGGGGCGTCTGCTGGGCTTTGGGAATCTGGAGCCGGACGGACATCTGGACTGCCTGTACACGGCAGCGGACAGCCAGCGCCGGGGAGTGGCAGCGTCGCTCTGTGACGCCCTGGAAGCCGAGGCCCGGCGGCAGGGGGAGGAGCTTCTGCGGGTGGAGGCTTCCCGTACTGCCCGGGGCTTTTTTGAGCGGCGGGGGTATCAGGTGGCAGCAGCCCAGCTGGTGCCGGTGGATGGCGAGGAACTCGAGAATTTCCGCATGGCGAAAAAGCTGGACAAGACTGTTTCACACGAAACAAACGCATAAAACAGCTCTGACTGGGGAAACTGAAACTGTCCGGACGGAATCAGCTGACACAGCCAATGCAAATTTCGGAGAAAAAATGAAAAAATCCCGAAACTTTTTGGAAAAACAGACTTGACAACTCCCCACTCATACGGTATAATAAAATTCGCCTGATAAATCAGGTGTGGAGTGATATATGGCGGCATAGCTCAGCTGGCTAGAGCATTCGGTTCATACCCGAAGTGTCGTTGGTTCAAGTCCAATTGCCGCTACCACTCTTTTTTATTATTCTCTGGCCCGTTGGTCAAGCGGTTAAGACACCGCCCTTTCACGGCGGTAACGCGGGTTCGATTCCCGCACGGGTCACCAGAATAAAAAGAGAAGGACGAGCAGCTTTGTTGCTTGTCCTTTTTTCTTTATCCAAATCCTGATTTTACCACGGCAGAAAGGAGTGCTGTCCCATGTCAAGCCGGCCCCGTCTGGCACAGCTGTTCATCTGGCAGGGGTGGACCCTCCTGGCTGCTCTGGTACCGTCCCTCACCGTTTCCCTGCTGTGGACTCCCGGTACCCTCCTCTGGAAGCTGGCAACTGTCCTGTGGGTGATCCTGTGGGGACTCCGGTTGGCAGTCTGGCTGCCGGTACGCTTTTTCCGGCTGGGCTATCAGCTGGAAGCCGACCGTCTGCTGGTCACTGACGGCGTTCTGTTTCCCACGGCGCGCATCTTTCCTCTGGCGGCTCTCCAGACTGCTGCCGTATCCGCCGACCCGCTCCAGCGGCTCTGCGGACTGCGTACCCTCCGTCTGACTGCCGCCGGAAGTCAGCTCACCCTGCCCGGGCTCACCGCTTCAGAGGCAGTCCGGCTGGCGGAAGTGCTGCTGGAAGGCGGTGACCGTCCATGACCCGCCTGCGCCATACCAACCTGGTGAACGCGCTCTTTTATCTGCCCCGTCCGGCAGTGGTACTGGTGCCGCTGCTGCTCAAGGGCCTGACCCTGATTGTCACCCTGGGTGTGACCGCCTGGCTGCGCTCCACCTGGGTGGACCTCTGTGTGCTGGCGGCAGTGATCGGCTATACCCTGCTGCGGTGGAGTGCTCTGCGGTATGCCCTGGACGGGGAAGTGCTGCGCATCCGGGAGGGGATCTGGTTTTGGAAAACCACCGCCATTCCGGCGGACCGGATCTCGGTGGTGGCGTCGGTGCGGCCTTTTCTGCTGCGTCCCTTCGGGGTATGTCTCATTGAAGCGGACACCCCTGCGGGCAGCCGGGGGAGGGCGGATTTCCGGCTCTATCTTTCGGCGGCGGATACCCGGGCGCTGTTTCACACCCATTCCGATGGGGACATCGACCTGCCCGAACAGCAGCAGTACCGTCCCCGCAATGTCAGTGTGCTGCTGCTCTCGCTCTTTACCTCCAATTCGCTCATGGGACTGATCCTCCTGGCGGCGATCCTCCAGAACCTGGGCAGCATAGTGGGGGAGGACCTCAGCCACCGGCTGATGAACCAACTGGGTGCCCTGGGCGAACTGCTGGCCTTTGGTGTACCGCCGGCGGCTGCCATGCTGGCAATCACTGCCGCCCTGGGGTGGAGTGTGGCCTTTCTCAGTGAGTTCCTCCGCAACAAGAACTTCCTCACCGTCCGCACCGGACGGGTACTGGAAGTGCACCGGGGACTCTTTACCCTGCGCAGCTGTCTGGTGCAGGCGGACCGCATCCGGTTCGTCCAGATCCGGGAAACTGCCGCGTCCCGTCTGCTGGGATTGGGGGCGGTGTATCTCCATGCGGTGGGGGTGTCCCGGAAACAGGAGGACCTCCTGCCGGTGATCCCGGTGGTGCGCACCGAACAGCTCCCGACTCTGCTCCGGGGACTGCTCCCGGAGTTTCTGCCCGGCCCGCTCACCGTGCGTCCGGCTGAGCGTTCCTTTCTGCGGTTCACCGGCCCGGCTCTGGCTGCCATGACCGGTTCGGTCGTTGGAGGCTGGCTGCTGGGACAGCTCTGGAGGGAATGGCAGCCCCTGACCGGCTGGCTCACCCTGGCGGCCTTGCTGCCGTCAATCTGGTTCTTGATCGTGCGGGTGCTGGATTGGCAGTCCTCAGGGATCGGATATACAAATGGTGATTTTACGCTGCGATATTCCAAACGGTTTTATCTTCACACGGTGGTGATTCCCGGGGCAAGCGTGGTGGGAGTGACCTTCCGGCAGAGTCTGTTCCAGGCATTCCGTGGGAACTGCGACCTGTTATTGGACACCCATTCCCAGGGACGGCGGCGGCACCGGGTACGGAACCTGCGTCTGGAGGAGGCAAAAGCTCTGTTCCAGCAGGCGGGGATCTTTTCATAACGAATCGGAATATTCCAGTGAAATAATACAGAACAAGGGTCACCAAACCATACAAATCAGAATATAATAGAATTATAATACAGATTGGAATGCGGGAAGCGCAGGGAATATCCTGTGAATTTGTAATATTCCGATAAAATATTACAAAACCTGCATCGGGCCGGACCGGGGAAACCAGTTCCCAGACCCGGCAAAATATGATAGAATAGAGTGTATCAATGGGACAGGAGTGATCGGCAGTGGAGATCTTGGCGCCGGAGCGCTATGAAGAACTGGAAGAATTTGTAGCCCATCACCCCCGGGGAGAGTTTACCCAATCCCCCCGGTGGCGGCTGGTAAAGGAGAACTGGGACTATGCCGCGGTGGTATCCCGGGACGCAGACGGAAAGATCAAGGGTTCGATGGGAGTGCTGATCCAGAAGATCCCGGTGCTGCATACCGCGCTGCTCTATGCGCCCCGGGGCCCCATCTGTGACCCCCATGACTGGGAGACCATTGCCGACCTCAAGGCGGGAGTGGATCAGCTGGCAAAACAGGTCCATGCCCATGAGTTCAAAATGGACCCGGATATTCCCATGGCAGACAGTGAATTCATCGCCGAGATGAAGAAGCTGGGCTTCCGGCACAGCTATGGCCCGGATGGCTTTGAGGGGATTCAGGCCCGGTTCAATTACCGGCTCTATCTGGAGGGCCGGGACGAAGCTGCCCTTCTGGCAAACTTCTCCCAGGGGGTACGCCGGAATATCCGCAAGGCGGAAAAGGCAGGTGTGGAAGTGAAGGTAGTCGGGGAAGAAGCCCTCGATGACTTTGTACGCATCATGCAGGTCACCGGAGAACGGGACGGTTTTTCCACCCGCCCCAGGAGTTACTTTGTGAAGTTCCTCCGGGGACTGGGAGAGAATGTCCGCCTCTATGCCGGATACTATCAGGGCAAGATGATCTCCGGAGCGGTCTGCACCAACTATGCCGGCAAGACCTGCTATGTCTACGGCGCTTCGGACAACAGCGACCGGGAGGTCATGCCCAACTATCTGATGCAGTGGGAGATGATCCGCTGGGCAGTGGAAACCGGCTGTACTGTCTATGACTTCCAGGGCGTTTCGGGCAATCTGGACCCCAATTCCCATATGTATGGGCTCTATCGCTTCAAGAGCGGCTTCCGGGGCAGTATGGACGAACTCGCCGGAGAGTTTGACTACATTTACAGCCCCCTGCGCAAGAAGCTCACCGATACCGCCATTTCCCTGCGGGCCTGGATGCGCCGCCATCTGCACCGGTAACCCCCGCACTTTTATAAAAAACCAAATCCCCCGCCTTGACCGGGCTTTTCGGCAGGCGGGGGATTTTTTTGTGTGGCAGACGGACGGCGGGGAGAGGTTCCGCCCAGCGGGGTGATGGCTCTGCCCGGATCGCCGGAACACTGGCTCCCGGGGCGGACGGCTCCGGCTCGGGAGCTTCGGCAGGAACACTGTGCAGCGCCAGAGTCAGCGCTGTAAAGAACAGAATCCATAGGGGCATGAAAATCCCTCCTTTTCTTTATTATAGCACAGCTGCCGGATATTTTGACACAGTGCAGTGATAAAGTGTGCCGGACACAAAAAATCCCCTGTCCGGTCAGTCCGGGACAGGGGATCGTGTTTGGGAGGGGTAAATCAGAATGAGAACTCGGGGTGGTCCCGGTCAATGAAGCCCACGGTCACCGACGCACCCAGCAGGGTCTTTGCCAGCTCTGCCAGTTCGTCCCGGGCTGCCAGCACTTCTTCCCGGTTGTGATCCAGGAAGCCATCCACCGGATAGAGTACCGACCGGGTCTCGGGCGTGATCTTGCCGGTTTCGCTCTGCCGCCAGGTCCAGCGCCGGGTACGCACTTCGCCGCCCGATACATAGACCACTTCGCCGGGATCGGGGAGTTCCGGTTCGCCGCCGCCAAAGGGCAGGAACCGGTCACCTTCCACCGCCGGACGCACCTCCAGTACACCGTCCCGGAAGGTGGCGATGTCATGGGCGCCGATGGGCAGACGGTGCCGCAGCGATACCGCATTGCCCAGATCCACCAGCGTATTGATGGAGGGCATACCCTTGCCCTTGGCAATCCGGGTGAGCAGGGCTTCGATGGAACAGGGGTATTTGTTGGGGTTCTGTCCCAGGGCACGGAAGGCCTCCCGATAGGGCAGGATCTCCGGGGATTCCTTGAGGGCAACGCCGGCAAGGGCAGCCTGGCAGTCGGTGACTGCCTCAGCCAGACGGGCGGCAATGGCTGCGTCAGCCTCAGGCGAGGGGACAGCATCCAGCACAGCCACTACACCGAAGCAGGCAGTGGGGAGCTTTTCAAATACAGCAGGGGAGATGGAAAACTTCATGGCGTGACACTCCTTTGTTTGGAATCAAGAGCCGGGAATCCCCGGCAGCAGACAGTATTATTATACACCCATCCAAAGATTTTGTCGATAAAAAGCGGTAAAGCCACCTGCGGTGGAGGCAGTTCTCTGGCGCCACCTGCGGTGGAATCAGTTCTCTGGCGACCCCTGATAGCTGTGTGAAACAGGCAGACATTTCCTGGTCCCGCACAGTTCTGCTGTCCCAACTGCATGCACCAGAGGCACTCGCACAGCTAGGTTCCCCATAGAAAAAGACGGCAAAGCCATCCGGCCCGCCGTCTGTATGGGGGAGAGAGTATCTGAATCGGTGCCGCCTGCGGCACACCGCAGCTATTCACTGTTCACTCTTCACTATTCACTTGCAGCGCTCCCCGCCAGGGCACCAGAGAAACCCTGGCATGCTATCGCAACCCGGCTGCGTGCGCCAGAGTAAGGCACCCGCACAGCCTGCGGCGCGCGAACTGCTCCCCGCCAGGGCACCAGAGAAACCCCGGCATGCTATCGCAACCCGGCTGCGTGCGCCAGAGTGAGGCATCCGCACAGCCCAAGCGCGCGAACTGCTCCCCGCCAGGGGTTAGATTTTGTAGTAGCCGGCTTCGATCAGGCGTTCCAGGCAGGCATTGATCTCCTCATCGGTGAAGAGCTCGGCAAAGCGGCTCTCCACTGCCAGGGCTTCCAGGCGCAGGCCGGTCTGACCGGCGGCAGTGAGCTCCCGGGAGAGGGGGATCTCCTGGCCCCGCTGGATACACCGCTTCAGACAGGCAGCCGCACCGTGCTTTTCACACTGGGCACGCAGCGAGGCAGAATCCAGCCCCAGGGCCTCGGCTTTCTGCATGGTATTTTCCGCAGCGGCAGTGAACGCCGCTTCCAGTTCTTTTACAGTCATGGGGAATTCTCCTTTCGGTTCTTTGGTTCCAAGGCTATTATAGCCCAAATGCGCCCGGCTGCATAGCGGAATCTTTCCCCGTCCCAGCAAAAAAAGGAGCCCTGAGGCTCCTTTTTTTATCAGAGGATCTCGCCCCGTACCGAAAGGGTGACGCTTTCGAAGGGGATCGGGCGTCCGCAGGCAGCCAGCGCCTTCTGTACCGCCCGCTCCAGGCCGCCGCAGCAGGGCACTTCCATCCGCACCAGGGTCACCGAGCGGATATTGTGCAGCCGGAAGATCTCGGTGAGCTTTTCACTGTAATCCACCGGGTCCAGCTTGGGACAGCCAATGACGGTCACCTTGCCTTTCATGTACCGGGCATGGAAATCCCCCCGGGCAAAGGCAGAACAGTCCGCTGCCAGCAGCAGATCCGCTCCGTCAAAGAACCCTGCCATCGGCGAAACCAGACGCAGCTGCACCGGCCACTGTCCCAGACAGGTCTCTGCCGGAAGAGCTTCCGCTGCCGGTGCGGCAAAAGTCTGGCTGCGGCTGCCCGGACAACCGCCTCCGGCACAGCCTCCCGCCGGCTTGCGGGCTGCCAGATGCGCTGCCACTGCCGCTTCATCATAGGCCGGGGCTTCCCGTTCGGTCATGGTGATGGCTCCGGTGGGACAGGCCGGCAGACAATCCCCCAGACCATCGCAGTAATCCTCCCGGAGCAGCACAGCTTTGCCGTTCACCATGCCGATGGCTCCCTCATGGCAGGCCGCCGCACACAGGCCGCAGCCGTTGCAGCGTTCGGAATCAATGGTAATGATCTTGCGTATCATAGAATCTATTCCTCTCTCTGGTATTTGAGCTCCACGCCGGCACTGTCGTACCGCTTGCGTTTGGCTGTGATGGTTTCGGTTTCAATGCACCATACTCCGGTGCGCCCAAGACTCCGGGCCGCTTCGGACGGAAATTTCTCCATGAGCTCCGGCGTATGCCGCTCACAGAGCAGCCGCAGAATCCGCTGTTTTTCTTCGGGGTCGGTGACTTCCGCCGCCTGACCCCGGAGGATCGCCGATTCATACTCGGTGGTGAAATTCCCGAATGCGCCCCGGTTGGTATCCCCGATGCAGCACAGGCTCACCCGGGGGTGCCGGCGCAGACACTCCACCTTTTCGCCGGACTGGGCCGAGTGGAAATACACCCGGCTGCCCTCCCGGACAATGGTGACCGGTACCGGATAGACTTCGCCATCGGCGTCGATCAATCCCAGAACCGCCCACTCACATTTGTCTGCTACCGCCCAGCCGAAGGCTTCGGGCATTTCACGGTCTTTTCTGCGCATAAAATCCGTCCTTTCCCTTGATTGGTGCAGTTTCAGTATAGTAGAATTATTATAGAAATTCTGTTGGAATTCCAACAAAAAGCGGAGAACTGTCATGGAAAACCGAATGTTATCGGAATACCGGCTCTTTGCGGGGCTTAGCGAGGAGGAATGTCAGGCGGTGCTGGGGTGCGTCGGCGGCTGGGAAAGTCCGGCACAGAAGGGGGAACTGCTGGCCCATGCCGGGGAGGAACTTGCCGCCATGGGACTGGTGCTGGAAGGCCGGGTGGATATTCTCAGCACCGACTACTGGGGCAGTGAAACGCTCATGGCCCGGCTGGGACCGGGTGAGCTGTTCGGGGAGGTCTTTGCGGGGCAGGGGGTGGAACTGCCCTATGACCTGGTGGCAGCGGAGGACTGCCGTATCCTGTGGCTGCGTCCCGACCGTCTGATGACCGGCTGCTGTGAGGCCTGTGGATTCCATCAGCGGCTGCAGCGGAATCTGTTGGCCCTGCTGGCAGCCCGTACCCGGGAGATGAGCCGCAAGGCAGCGATCCTGTCCCAGCGCAGCATCCGGGGACGGCTGATGGAATACCTCTCGGACCGGGCCCGGGCAGCGGGGAGTGCCAGTTTCGAGCTGGGATTCACCCGGCAGCGGCTGGCGGACTATCTGGCGGTGGACCGCAGTGCCATGACGGTGGAACTGGGCAAAATGCAGAAGGAGGGGATTCTCCGGGTGGAGCGGCGGCGGATCACTCTGCTGACCCTGCCGGACAGTCACCGGGCATAAAAAACAGACCGTCCCCGGGTATAGAATGGGACGGTCTGGTAAAGGGAAGAGAAAGCACCGCAGAACCGGAGAAGCGAAGGGGCAGAGAGGTAAGGCCCTGCCAAAAGGAACCGGACCTGCGGTGCGGGACAAAAAGCGGGTGAGAAAAAAGAAAGGAAAGAAAAACCCCCGCTCAGAACATATCAGGGAAAATCAATAGGTATCCAGAGGCGGCTTGACCGAGTCAGGCAGCGGGCAGGTATACTTGCCGCCGTTGCGGGCCAGGACTTCCGCCTTGGCAGCGGCGATGGCATCGGGACGGTGCTTGGTACGCACTGCCGACAGCGCCATGGCTTCGGCAGCGGTGAGCAGGCCCTTGTGTGCCAGCGGGCTGCAGGCCTGGGCAGTCATCTGCCAGGAGTGACCCACATTGCCCACACAGGCAGTGGCAACCAGCAGGTTGAGGGTGGGAGCGGCATAGCCCACATCACCCACATCGGTGGAGCCGGCCTGGAGCCGGATGGCAGAGGGGTCAAAGGGGATCACATCGGTGGCCAGCGGACGCTGGAGCACTGCCTCGGCCCGGTCGCCATAGGTGCGGCGGATCTCTGCCTCAATGGCAGCCCGGGTCTCGGGGTCATAACTCAGGAGGAACTGCCGTGCCAGCTGGAAATCGGCCTCGTCCCACCTGGGAGCGCCCACCTCCTGCATGGCTTCACTGGCAATGGCGCCCAGTGCCTTGTTGGGCACATATTCGGTAAAGGCCATGGCAAGTTCCACATCCAGGGTGGTGCCGGTCATCAGGGCAGCGCCCTTTGCCACATCTACCACCCGGTCAAAGAGTTCCCGCAGATCCTTTACGAACGGGGTGCGCACTTCATACCGCACAGTGGCATGATCCTGCACCACATTGGGGGCAGTGCCGCCGGCGTCAATATAGGCATAGTGGATGCGTGCCTCGGGGATCACATGCTCCCGGAGGTAGTTGCAGCCCACGCTCATGAGTTCCACGGCGTCCAGGGCGCTGCGTCCCAGATGGGGCGAAGCTGCCGCATGACTGGTGCGTCCCTTGAAGCGGAAGTTGGCGCCCATGATGGCATTGGACTGCACCGATTCCACCCCATTGATGGTGGAGGGGTGCCAGGTGTAGACAAAGTCCACATCGTCAAAGAGTCCGGCCCGGGCCATGAACTGCTTGGAGCCGGCGCCTTCCTCAGCCGGACAGCCGAAGTAAATTACAGTGCCGTCCTCGCCGGTGGCGTCCAGATAGTCCTTGAGGGCAAAGGCAGCTGCCAGCGACCCGGTGCCCAGGGCACAGTGTCCGCAGCCATGTCCGGGAGCTCCGGCAGTCACCGGGGATTTCTCCGGCAGGGCTGCCTGCTGGCTCAGGCTCGAAAGGGCGTCAAATTCCCCCAGGAAGCCCATCACCGGTTTGCCGGTGCCCTTCTTGTAGGTGCCGGTAAAGCAGGTGGGGATCTCCGCCAGCCCGCGCTGGACAGTGAAGCCCTCCTCTTCCAGCAGCCGGCAGAGCAGCTCGGCAGACTTGTGCTCATGGAAAGCAAGCTCGGCATAATCCCAGATTCGGTCGTTGGCGTCGAGAATCTTCGCGGCGTGTTTTGCCACCGATTCCCGGATCAGTTCCAGATCAGTCATACAGTCAGCTCCTTTGATTTGGTTTCATTCTACCGCCGGAAATTGCAGATTTTGCGGCGGATTGTTGCTTATTTTCTGAATTTTTATTACACTCCGAAAAATCCCGGAGAAAAATTCCTCCGGGTATTTCGACTTGGAAGGGGGGGATCAGGCAGCGGAAACCGCCATCCGGCGTTCCGCCAGCTGAACCACCCAGGTGAACAGGGTTGTGACAAAGAGATAGATCACACCCGAGATAATCAGCGATTCGATGGGCAGGAAGGTGGCAGCCGAAGCAGTACGGTACGCCGTGGTGAGCTCATTGACAAAGAAGATGGAGCCCAGGGACGCCTGCTTGATCATATTTACAAACTCATTGCCCAGAGCCGGCAGGATATTCTTTACCGCCTGGGGGAGAATGATGAACCGCAGGGTCTGTGCCCGGGAGAGTCCCAGACAGCTGGCGGCTTCGGTCTGACCGGGGTCCACTGCCTGGATGCCCGCCCGGATAATCTCGCTGACATAGGCGCCGGCACTGATAATGAGCGCGATCACAACGCTTTCGGTCTCGGAGATCTCGATGGGCAGCACCTTGGGCAGGAACAGATAGAAGAAATAGAGCTGCAGCAGGCTGGGAGTGCCCCGGATAATCCAGATATAGAACCGGACAAACCATTCACAGGGGCGGCACTTGCCCAGACGGAACACCGCCAGGATAATGCCGATGACTGTACCGGCTACCACGGTCAGGGCGGCGATCCACAGCGTGCCTGCCAGTCCTTCCAGATAGACATCGCCGTATCTCTGCAAAATTTTCAGTATATTTTCCCACATGGATTGTTACCGCTTTCCTTGATTACTGAATGCCCAGGCTCCGGGCGTACTCGGTATACTGCTCATACCACTGATCGTAAAGCCCTTCTTCCCGGACTTCGCCGATGATGCGGTTGACCTCCTCAATGAGTTCGGTCTCGCCCTTGGCTGCGCCGATCCGGGTGCCCTTGGTGGATTCGTCCTCCACGAACCGGAAGTCCGGCACAATGCTCATGCCGCAGTTCGGGTTGGCATCCAGATAGAGCTGGGCGGTGTTGATGGCGGTGATAATGGCATCCGCCTTGCCCTCCTGTACCATCAGGAAGCCGTCGGTGGTGGCGGAAACACGCTTGGTTTCGCCCACAGCCGGCACCTGTTCATTGAGGAAGCTCTCCTGAATGGAGCCGCTCTGGACAACGACCGTCTTATCGCCGAGGTCGTCCGCCGAAGTGATGGCAGCCAGGTCCTCGGTGCGTACCATCAGACCATAGCCGGTATCTTCGGTGCCGTAGTAATAGCCGTCCGAAAGCTCCATGGCCTCCGCCCGTTCGGGCGTGTAGGCCAGAGCGGAAATCGCCATATCATACTTGCCGGTGGTAACACCCGACAGCACCGATGTGAAATCCAGCGGGATAATGTGACATTCTACGCCAAGTTCGTCCGCAATATGGTGAGCCAGTTCAATGTCCGCACCCACATATTTCTCGTCCCCCTCCTTAGTGGGGTCGATGAATTCCATGGGAGCAAAATAGGGTTCTGTGACCACTTCGATATAACCGCGCTCCTTGATGGCTTCCAGCCGGTTGGCAGCCGAGGACTCCTCCTTGGAAGAGCATCCTGCCAGCGGCAGTGCCAGACAGAGCGCCAGACATAGGGCGGTCAGGCGTTTGGACATTGCGTTTTTCATAACTGATTCCTCCTGATTTGTGGATTTGCTTTAGCGTAGTAGCATAGTAGCATTGTAAAGCACCCGGCGCGGGTTGTCAATGGGTTTTGGGACGATTTTCAAAGCTGATGCAATAGTACCGGACGGACAGGGGAATTTTTGGACAGAATACATCTTGCGTTTTTCACGCATGAAAGCGAAAGAGCGGGAAAAAAGGGGAGAATTTCGCAGCTTAAAGCGCCGGAGAGCGTGTGACAGGCGGTTCCGGTGACCGCCCATGCGCAAGGGGGAGAGACTGCCGCCTTGCCACGATGCAGGGCGGTTTTTTATATGCCCGGGGAACAGAAAAGCGGCTGTCCGCAGAACGGACAGCCGCTGATGCGCCCGGGGCAAGGAGAATCCCCGGACTTATATAGAATCGGAAAGGGGGTGATCAGCAGTTTTCTTCCAGCCAGCGCATGGCAGTGTAGGCATAGACGGCACTGCCGGTGGGCAGGGCTGCTTCGTTGTGACGCACCTGGGGATTGTGGGCGCCGAAGAGGTAGCCCTCCTCTCTGGAACCGGTGCTCAGGTTGAAGAAGGCACCCGGTACACGCAGCATCACTTCCGAGAAGTCCTCGGAACCCATCTGGGGCTCGGTGATCTTCACCCGGTCGTCCCCGAGCAGTTCCCGGACATAGCCGTCCAGTTCTGCTATCAGCGCACGGTCATTGATGGTGGGGGCAAATTCCGTGTACCACTGGATCTCCGCGGTGGCGCCGAAGGTGGCGGCAATTCCCTTGGAAATCTCCTCCAGACGGCGCTTGGCATGCACCCGCACCTCCTGATTGAACGCCCGGATGGTACCGGTGAGGTAGCCGTCATTGGGGATAATATTTTCGGCTGTGCCGGCAATGAGCTGTCCGATGGTGAGGATCAGCGGCTCCTGCTGGTTGCGTTCCCGGCTGTTGATGGTCTGCAGCGCAATGAGGATATGCGCCAGGATATTCACCGGGTCGATGCCGTCCTCGGGGCGGGCGCCATGGGCTCCCTTGCCATGGACAATCACCTTGAAGCCGTCTGCCGAAGCTGCCGATGGGCCGGTGGTGTGCATGATGGTGCCGGTGGGATAGTCACTGGCAGACTGGGAATGCATACCCAGGGCAGCATCCACATGGGGATTCTCCAGCAGACCTGCCTCGACCATGTGCAGTGCGCCCTTGTAGCCCTCTTCACCGGGCTGGAACATGAACTTGACCCGGCCCTTGACCTTGTCCTTGTTGTCCATGAGCAGCTTTGCCGCACCCAGCAGCATGGCAGTATGGGTATCATGTCCGCAGGCATGCATCCTGCCCGGACGCTTGCTGGAAAAGGCTTCGCCGGACTGCTCCTCCATGGGCAGGGCATCCATATCGCCGCGCAGAAGGATCACCTTGCCATTCGGATCACCGTCCAGCATGGCTACCACACCGCCGCCCACCGGATAGGGCTCATATCCCATCTTCTTCAGTTCCTCGGTGACATAGGCGCAGGTATCGGGCAGATCCGCTCCTACCTCGGGGTTTTCATGGATATGACGGCGCCAGCGCACCAGTTCGCCGCTTAGAGCCTCGGCCTGTTCCAGCAGTTCTTTCATGGTTGGTTCCTCCTGTTTTGTCGTGGTGCTTTAGCAATTAAAATCGCGAAAGCAACCGGGATTTTTATAACCACAGCTCCGCTTTCCGGAAAAACTGTGGTATTGGGTATGGGAACATTATAGCAACCTCCGGGGCAAAATGCAAGCACAAATTTTATCGCTTTTATGCGATAAAGTTATCGGGCGCCTTTCCCGGTGGAAAAGGGGAAAGGGGTGGAAAACTCCGCCCCATGAAAAAAGCGGGCGTCCCGGGAGGGGCGTCCGCTTTTCTGGTTGGCGTCAGAGGTCGAAGAACCGGGTGCGGCGGATATCGATGGCACGCACCGGGCACATCTCATGGCAGCAGTAGCAGTGGATGCACCGGTCGTACCGGATCTGCGCCTTGCCGCTTACGATGGTGATGGTATGCGCCGGACAGCTCTCGGCACAGCGTCCGCAGCCGACACAGTCCTTCCGGCGGATCACCGGGCGGGGGGTGAGATGATCCCACAGGCGGCTCACCGCCGGGCGCAGCAGCCGGGGCGTATGGCTGAGGAAGTCCACCGACTTGGCATGGGGCGGCACAAATCCCGGCACCGGCCGGGCAAACTGCACCTCGCCCGCCAGGGAGAGGGCGTCGGCGTCCTCAGGGCAGAGCCCCCGGCGCTGGCTGGCGGCGATGGTGGGGACGCTTTCCGGGGTGACACCGATGATCCGGCAGAGGGCCAGATCCAGCAGGAAGGGATTTTGGCAGGCAGCCAGGAAGCCCAGTTTCCGGGGACTGCCGCCCGAGGGGCCGTCCCCTTCCATGCCCACCACCGCATCCACAATGGTGAGGGCCGGTTTCACTGTAAGGGCCAGATCCACCAGCATTTCGCCGAAGTCGGTCTTTTCCGGGAAGCGCAGATGCAGCTCCGGCTTCTGCAGGCCGGGAATGCACCCGAACAGGTTCTTCACACCGCCGGACAGGGTGGTCATGCTGTGGGTTTTGAGCTTGCACACCGACACCACCAGATCCGCCTCCATCACCGGGTTGATGATGGAAAATTCCCGCACCAGCCGGTTTTCCTCCCGGCGCAGGGTGGTAAAGCCGGTGTCCTCATTGAGCCGGGCGCCGCTCTGCCGGGCTGCCGCGGTCATGCCGCAGGTTTCGTAGATGCTGTGCAGCAGCGGACGGGTATAGGGCCCGCCGGGACTGTCCGCAATGATCACTTCACTGGCGCCCCAGTCAAGCAGCAGACGGGCTGCCGCTTCCACCACCAGGGGGTGAGTGGTGGTGGCCTCCTCGGGACGGCGCTTCATCAGGAGATTGGGTTTTAGGAGCACCCGCCGTCCGGCGACCATCTCCCGGGTGAAGCCGCTTGCCTCCACCGCACGGGTCAGCGCCGGGAAAATAATCTCCGGGGTATAGGCCTCCGCCCCGGCAAAGGCAATGGGATATTCTGATACTGTCATGGCAGGTTCCTCCGTATCTGGGCAATCTGAATGGGGATTATTCCACCGTTTTGAGCGACTCCACCATATCCAGTTTCTTGAGTTTGCGGTGGGCAAAGAGGTTCACCGTCAGGGAAAAGACTGCTGTGAGCAGGGCTGCCCACAGATAACTGGTGGGAGAGATGGTGCGTCCGAACATGAGCAGGTCGATCTCCACGGTGAGGATCAGCCACTGGTGCAGCAGTTTGCCCAGCACCATGCCAAGCAGAGTACCCAGCACCGTGAGGATCACATTCTCCCGGTAGATATAGGCCGAGAGTTCGTCGTCATAGAAGCCCAGCACCTTGAGGGTAGCCAGCTCCCGGAGCCGCTCGGTGATATTGATATTGGTGAGGTTATAGAGCACCACAAAGGCCAGGGCCGCCGCGCAGACAATAATCAGTGCCACGGCATAGTCCACACTTTCCAGGCTGGTGCCGAAGGTGCGGCGGGTATCCTCGGTACGGGTCAGGGAGGAGATGCCGTCCAGCGCCACCAGTTCCTGATCCAGTTCGGAGGCATCGTCCCCGGCATAGCGGATCAGCAGGGCATTCTGTTCCGGCTCCTGTCCGAATACCTCCTCATAGGCCGACTCCGAAAGATATACATAGTGCTGGATATAGTGCTCGGTGATGTCTGCCACCTGTATTTCCACCCGGCTGTCGCCGTCCAGGATCATGGTATCCCCCGGCTCCACATCCAGCAGCTGAGCCAGTTTTTCGGTGATGACCGCTCCGCTGTCCGGCAGGGTGACCGGATCGGAATCGGTGCGGTGCCGGAGATCCACAAACCGTTCCAGGGTTTCGCTGTCCGCTACCACTTCCAGGGAGGCATCGGCAGTATAGGCATCCGATTCGGCGGTGACCGTTTCGGTGTGCTCCGAAGTCCAGTCGGAGACCAGCGGATGGCTGTCCAGCAGGGCAGAGATCTCGTCCCACTGTTCCCCGGTGGGGTGATCCAGTCCGGCAATGGCATCGTAATGATAGATTTCATTGTACTGCAGCTCCATGATGGACATGATGGAATCCCGCAGGCCGAAGGCAGTGACAATGAGCGCCGCGCAGCCGCCGATGCCGGCTGCTGTCATCCAGAAGCGTTTCTGATAGCGGAAGAGGTTGCGCAGGGTGATTTTGTAGTTGAAGGAGAGCCGCCGCCAGAGGGGGGTAACGCGTTCCAGCAGAATGCGCCGTCCCATGGGCGGGGCTTTGGGACGCATGAGCTGGGCCGGCACAGCGGCAAGGGTGCTGAAGCAGGCTCCCAGGGCCGACAGGGTGACGGTACCCACCGCCGCCAGACAGGCCGTGATGGAGGAAGCCGGTTCCAGGCCGTAATAGATGGGGCCGAAGTTATAGATGATCTTCCAGGCGGTGCAGATGATCCAGGGCAGCAGGGTGAGACCCACTGCCAGACCCAGCAGTGATCCCAGGGTGCTGGCAAGGAAGCCATAGCCCACATACTTGATGGCGATGGCGCCCTTGGAATAGCCCAGTGCCTTGAGACTGCCGATGGCAATGCGCTGTTCCTCCACCATACGGGTCATGGTGGTGAGGCAGACCAGGGCCGCCACCAGGAAGAAGATGAGCGGAAAGACGCTGGCAAGATTGCCCATGCGGTCGGCGTCCATGGAGAAGCTTACAAAGCCCATATTGGTATCCCGGTCGAGGATATACCACTCGCTTTCCCGGAGATGGTCCAGTTCATACTGGGCGTCCTCCAGTTCGGCTCTGGCATCGGCGATCTCGGTTTCCGCATCGGCCTTCTTGTCCAGATATTCCGCCAGACCATCGGCGTATTCCGCTTCGCCGTCCAGGAGCTCCTGATTGGCGTCCTCCAGTTCCAGCCGTCCGTCCTCCAGTTCCGCCCAGCCGTCAATGAGCTCCTGTTCCGCGTCCTGAAGCTGATCCCAGGCGTCCTTGAGTTCTTCCTTGCCCAGTTCCAGCTCCTCTTCGCCTTCGATGAGTTTGTCATAGGATTTGTCCAGCTTTTCCTTGGCAGCTGCCAGCTCGGCTTCACCGGCTGCCAGTTCCTGCCGGGCCGCGGTGAGCGCCGCGTCCCCGGTGAGGATCACTGCCGAGGAGATGGGCACGGAATTGCCCTCGGGATCGGTGGTACAGAGCTGTTCCAGCTGACTGCGGAGGCCTTCCAGCTGCCGCAGCCAGGGAAGTGCCTCTTCCAGGGCCGCCGCCTGTCCGGTGAGCTCGGTGATCTGATCAAAGAGCTCCGCATATTCCGGAGAAGCAGGGTCCAGGGCGGCAAGCTGGGCATTCAGTTCGTCAATCTGCGCTGTCAGAGCGTCCAGCTGCTGCTGTACCGTCTGGGAATCGCTCTGGGCCAGTTCCCCGAGCTGGGCTTCCAGGGCGGTGATCCCCGCCGAGATCTGATCCCGGGCACTGTCCAGGGCACTGTCGATGACAGCGCCGTCACTTCCCGCCAGTCCCGCCAGCAGGGCGGCATTGTCCGGGTAGTCGGGCAGGTCGGTTCCCGGGAGGAGCTGTTCCAGCGCCGGAAGCAGTTCTTCCCGCAGGCGGGTGAGCCCCGCTTCCCACTCAGCTTCCCGGGCTTCCAGTTCCGCCTTGCCCGCCTCAAACTTCGCAAGGGCGTCATTGTACTGCCGGACTCCGTCCTGCAGCTGCTCCCAGCCGTATTCCAGCTCCTCTTCGCCGTCCTTGAGTTCCTCTTTTCCGTCCCTGTATTCCTCCAGGCCGTCCTGGTACTCCTGTTCGCCGTCCCGGTACTCCTGCAGGCCGTCCTCATAATCCAGCTGGCCCTGGGCATAGTCCGCCCAGCCGTCGTCCAGTTCCTGCCGGGCATCTGCCAGCTCCTGTTCGGCGTCCGCCAGTTCCTGTTCGGCATCTGCCAGCTCCTGCCGGGCCTCGTCAATCTTCTCCTGACCCTCCTGCCGTACCGTCTGGGCACGCAGGGCCGCCCGCTCTTCTCCCAGAGGTTCGAGCTGGTCGGTCATCGACTGGATCAGCTGGTCATATTCGTCCGAATAGGTCATCAGATCCGCAGCGCCGTCCACCAGCAGATAGGCATCGGTATAGCTCTCCATGGCAAAGGACTCCATGGGCAGCAGCAGGAAGTATTCCGCCTTGCCGGTGCCCAGAGTGGACGAGCCCCGCTCCACGCCGATGTAGAGCGGGGAATTGGCAGTGCCCACAATGGTGAACTGTGTGCCGGTGAGGGCGTCCTCATAGTCGCCGGTGCCGGTATCCAGTGTGATGGTATCCCCGATGGAAAGCCCGGTTTCCTGCAAAAACCGGGGTTCTGCCAGACACTCTTCCGGGGTCTGGGGCAGGCGGCCTTCCAGCAGTTCGGGACAGTTGATCTCCTCAGTATAGGAGAGCACCTTGGCATTGGAATCCTTTTCGCCGGTTTTCACCATGGCGTCAATGGTATAGGCGCCCTGACAGAGCTGGACTCCCGGCTGTTCGGACAATAGGGCGATATCCTCATCGGTGAGTCCCAGGGTGGCAGCCACCCGCAGATCCATGAGCCGCAGACTGTCCAGATAGCGGTCAGCGCTGTTTTTCATATCCGGTTCAGTGGCACGCAGTCCCGCCAGAAAACACACCGCCAGGGCAGACAGCACCAGAATGGACAGGAACCGGCTGCGGGTGGCACGGATTTCCCGCAGGGCATCGGTAATCAGCCGGTTGTGGGTGAACCGGGAAAACAGCTTCATGGACGCACCTCCTTTCCGTACAGAACGGAAATTACCATTCGATCTCTTCCACCGGACGGGGGACCGGATTTTCCTCGATATGATCCACCCGACCATTCTTGATATGGATCACCTGATCCGCCATAGGGGCAATGGCAGAATTGTGGGTGATGACCACAACCGTCATACCCTGCTGCCGGCAGGTATTCTGAAGCAGCCCCAGGATCGCCTTGCCGGTGACATAATCCAGGGCGCCGGTGGGCTCATCACAGAGCAGCAGTTTGGGATTCTTTGCCAGGGCACGGGCAATGGCGACCCGCTGCTGTTCACCGCCTGAGAGCTGGGCCGGGAAATTGCCCAGCCGATTCCCGAGTCCCACATGCCGGAGCACTTCCTCGGCAGGGAGGGGATTGCGGCAGATCTGGGCAGCCAGTTCCACATTTTCCAGGGCAGTGAGGTTCTGGATCAGGTTATAGAACTGGAATACAAAGCCGATGTCATGCCGGCGGTATTCGGTGAGCTGCCGGGGGGTATACTGACTGATCTCCCGTCCGTCCACCCAGATCTCGCCGCCGTCACAGGAATCCATGCCGCCCAGGATATTGAGGACGGTGGTTTTGCCGGCGCCGGAAGGGCCGACGATCACCACAAACTGTCCCTTATGAATATCAAAGGTGATGTCATCGGCGGCAGTGATGGTGACTTCGCCCATCTGATACCGCTTGACTACATGATTGAGGGAAATATAGGCCATATCGAGCTCTCCTGTGAAAATACAAATGGATAAAACGACTGATACTTTTATTATAGTAAAAAGCGGACAAGACGCAACCCCCCTAGCGGGGAGCAGTTCTCTGGCGTTCCCAGGAAGCGGGGCGGGTTTGCCGGGGTGCGGTGTGCCCCTGCGGCAGGAATTCAGAGCGGACTTGTGCCCGGTGGGTGGGGCTATGTGGGGGAAGAAAGCTTCCGCTTGCCCTCGTGATTAACGAGGGACGCCAGGGAACTGATCCCCCGCAGGGGGTGACAGCTGTTTTTTGTGAGCCGGAGGCGGAGAAAAACGGCGTCAGGAGGGGGATAATCCCCCTATGAAAAAAACGCGGCCGCACAGACAGAGCCAATCACCAGACCCCCGCACTGCATTTCAGGGAGGGGGCGTTTGTGGGGGAACCGTAGGTTCCTACCACATTTGAGCGAAGCGCCCCTGCGGGGAGCAATTCCTTGGCAATCCCGGAAAGTGAGGTGGGTTTGCCGGGGTGTGAGATTCCTCTGGAACTGAGCTGTGAGAGGGAAAAAGATGCCCGCCTGCCCGCTCAGCCATCGGGGGTCGTCAGGAAACTGATCCCCCCGCAGGGGCGGCAGGCCGAAAGGCATCTGCCGCTATCCTCTAAGGGGGTGACAGCTGTTTTTTGTGAGCCGAAGGCGGAGAAAAACAGCGTCAAGAGGGGGATAATCCCCCTATGAAAAAAACGCGGCCGCACAAACTTCGCTAATCGAAATCTGTGCGCCGCGTTTTTGGTGGACCTGACCGGGATCGAACCGGCGACCTTACGGATGCGAACCGTACGCTCTCCCATCTGAGCTACAGGCCCATAATCAGAGCACCGGAACAGGTTCCGATGCTCTGCGTCAGCTACTTTATTATAGCAGGAGTACCAGGGGAATTCAAGGGGAAAAATCCCGCTCAGTTATTGTGCTGGAGCCATTCGATGGCTACCTGCGCATAGATGGCAGAACCAATGGGCAGAGCGTCCTCATTGTGGCGGATCTTGGGGTGATGTCCGCCGAACAGGTATCCTTCCTCCTTTGAGCCGAAGGACAGGTTCAGATAGCTGCCCGGTACATTGAGCAGTACCTCCGAGAAGTCCTCCGAACCCATGGAAGCCGGAACTTCCGCCATATTCTCTTCACCCACCAGTTCCCGGATATAGCCGAGCAGTTCCGGAGTCACAGCCGGATCATTGATGGTGGGCGCCATTTCAGTGGTCCACTCAATATCCGCGTGACCGCCGAAGGTGGCACACATGCCGTTGACGATTTCGATGAACCGGCGCTTGGCATGTTCCCGTACCTGCTGATTGAAGGTACGGATAGTACCGGTGAAATACCCCCGTTCCGGAATGATATTGCAGGCATCACCGGCAATGATCTGTCCGATGGTGAGGATCAGCGGTTCCTTCTGATTGCGTTCCCGGCTGTTGATGGTCTGGAGCGCCAGATGGATATGGGTGATGATATTGATGGGGTCAATACCCTCTTCGGGACGGGCGCCATGACAGCCCTTGCCATGGACCGTCACCTTGAAGGCATCTGCCGAAGCGGCATAGCTGCCGGGGGAATACAGGACTGTTCCGGTCTTGTAATCCGAAGCCGAAGCGGAATGCATACCAAAGGCAACATCCACATGAGGCGATTCGAGCAGACCATCGGCAATCATATTCTTGCAGCCGTTGTAACCTTCTTCACCAGGCTGGAACATAAACTTTACCCGGCCCTTGACTTTCTCTTTATTGTCCATCAGCAGCTTGGCGGCACCCAGCAGCATAGCCGTGTGGGTATCATGTCCACAGGTGTGCGCCGCATGGGGATTCTTGCTTGCAAAAGGCTCGCCTGACTCCTCCGCCATGGGAAGCGCGTCCATATCGGCACGCAGCAGGATCACTTTGCCATCCGGCTGCCCATCCAGCATCGCTACAACACCGCCGCCCACGGGATAGGGTTCATACCCCATTTTGCGGAGCTCGGCGGTGACATAGGCGCAGGTATTGGGCAGGACAGCACTGACCTCCGGATTTTCGTGAATGTGTCTTCTCCACCGCACGATCTCCGGAGCAAGGGCTTTCGCCTGGTTCAGCAGTTCGCTCATGTGTTATTACCTCCTTCATTTATTCACGCGTTACAGCGCTAAAATTTTAAGTCGATTATAACAACTTCTCTGCCGAATTGCAAGAGGAAAATTTCCGTTTTTTTCCGGACCCTGGGGCAGAGGGCTCAGTCTCCGGCAGTTTTCCACTCTTTCCCCGGCCTTTGGTGGAAAACTCCGCGTCAAAAAATCCCCCGGAACACAAAAACTCCGGGGGATTTCTGTATGTCGGATCAGTTGGAAGGAGAAGGGGATTCCGGTGCGGGGACCAGCCCCAGCCGGGCCTGTTCCCCGGCGACCGTCCGGGTGATCCACTCCTGTTCGGTGCGGGTCTGGGCATCGCCGGCGGCAGAACGGTCGGCATATTCATCAAAGAGCGCCTGTTTCTGCCGCAGCAGTGCGGTGATGGCCTCGTCCACTGTGTCCTCGGTGAGCAGCCGGTGCACCAGCACCGACCGGGTCTGTCCCATGCGGTAGGCACGGGAGATGGCCTGGGTTTCGGTGGAGGGCTTGAGCTGGGGTTCGCAGAAGATCACCAGACTGGCGGCCTGGATATTGAGCCCCACACCGCCGGCAGTCACCTGACAGCACAGAGCCGTTCCCGCCGGACTGTGGGCGAACTCGTCCAGAATCCGCTGGCGTTCCTCCGGAGAAACACCGCCATGGATCTCGCCGGGACAGCGGTCGCCGAGCAGACGGCGCACCTGGGCCATGGTATCCCGGAAGAAGGTGAAGATCAGCACCCGGCGTCCGTCCTCTTCGGCGTCCTCGCAGAGCTCCAGCAGACGCCGGGCCTTGCCGGTATCGGTACTGCTCCAGCCCGCCTGACGCATCGCCATGAAACTGCCCGCCTGCACCGCCTGCCGGTAGACTTCCGCTTCGGCTGGGGTCTGTTCGCACCAGTCCTCCACTTCGGTGAGCTCGGGCAGTTCGGTGAGCACATCTTCCCGCCGCCGGCGCAGATACACCGGCGCAATGGCCTGCCGGAACGGCTCCGCTCCCGCCATATCCGAGAGCTCCCGGGCTTTGGCGGCTGTTTCAGGCGAGAGGGTGGAGAGCAGGAAGCACATCTCCTCCACCCGGTTTTCCAGCGGGGTGCCGGTGAGGTAGAGCACCCGTTCCGCCTTCTGTGCCAGGGCGGTGAGGGCGGCAGTGCGCCGGGCTTCGGGGTTCTTGACATAGTGGGCCTCGTCGGCAATGAGCAGGTCGAGGTGTTCCAGCCCTTCCAGCGGCAGACGCTGAAGGGTCTCATAGGTGGTCACACCGGCGCCGCCCTCGGAGAGCCACCGGGTACAGAGCTCCTCCCGGTCATCGCCATAGAGCCGCAGCACCGGCACCGAGCTGTGTTTTTCGATCTCCCGGCACCAGTTGATGAGCACGCCCGCCGGGCAGACAATGAGGAATTTCCCGCTGCCCTGGGCGGCGAGATGCGCCATCACCGCAATGGCTTCGATGGTCTTGCCGAGACCCATCTCGTCCCCGATGAGGGTGCGTTTCTGGCAGAGGGCATATTTGGCGCCGAAGGTCTGGTACCGGCGCAGGGTCACCCTGAGCCGGGAGGTGTCCAGCGGGAAGGATTCCACCGCCTGGATGAGTTCGTCACTCAGGGCGCCATGGGCAGCGGTGTCCGGCAGACTGGTGCCGGTGATGTCCTCCACCGCTGTATAGTAGGCTGCCGCCTGTTCTTCAAACTCCCGGAGGATCTCGCTCTCCCCGGCGGCATCGGCCTGGGCCGACTCCTGTTCCCACCGGGCAAGCTGCCGGGCGGTTTCACTCTCCAGCAGAGCCCGGATGTCCTCCACTGCCGCCGCGGCCCGTTCCCGCTGGGGACGGGAGGCAAACAGCCACCGGAAAAATCCGCTGGCAGGCAGGGATTCCTGTTCCAGCACCTTGGCACGGCTGCGGAGTTCCCCGGCCTGTTCCGCAGCCTGCGCCGCCATGGGACGCTCCCGCAGAGCCCGGTAGACGGTGCGCAGCACCGGCAGGGCAGCGGGGTCGTCCTGACCCAGATGCAGCCGCACCGACTGCCGGGCCGCTTCCAGCATCCGGTCGGCGGCATCCAGAATCCGTTCGGCGCTGGTCTCCCCGAAGCCGGGGATCTCCACCAGCTCCTTCCGGGAATAGCCCAGCACCTCCGCCATGGTGTGAATGCCCGCCTTTTCCAGGGCGGCAGTGCGGATGGCGCCGTCCGGGTGTTCCGCCTGGGTCACCGGGATCTCCCGCAGGGTCTCCGCCGCCCGGCTCTCCCGGAGCTGGGCAAGCCCCCGAGCCAGATCACGCTCCAGTTCGGCGCCCCGCCGGATCACCGCGTCCCAGCGCTCCATCAGCCGGCGCAGTTCCTCCCGCAGCCGCCGGACTTCCCGGCTGGGCGGTCGTTTGGGATTTGCCATGGGTCATACCTCCTGATGGGGACGGCTCTGCCGGGCACACCAGCTCAGCGCTGCCTGACAGAACTCCTCCCGGTTTTCTTCACTGTATTCGATCTCCTTGGAAAAGAGCTGGGCAATGCGCTGCCGCTCGGTGGGCTGGACTGCGCCGCCGCGCTGCCAGAGCCCCCGGATCAGCCGCAGAGCCGCTTCGGGGAAGCAGAGGGGAGAGCAGAGGTCGCCGTCCAGTGCCAGGGGCAGGAAGTACCGGTAGATGAGATACACCCCGATGCGTGAAAGTTCCGCTTCCTCCTCCGGGCCGGCGCTGGGGGACAGGAAGGCGGACGGGGTGGATTCCCCAAGGGTGAGAAGTGCCTCCCATTCGTCCGAGAGCCGTTCCAGTTCCCGGGCGGCGGTGAGCAGTTCCCGTCCGTCCGCTTCGGTGAGGGGGGAGAGGGCAGCGGGCTTTGCGAGGGTTTCCCGGCAGAGCGCCGGCAGTCCGGCGGGGTCGGCAAGGTGATGCTGCAGTGTCCAGCCCAGGCCGGTGAGCCGCCGGAGCCGTTCGGCAAGGGGAAGCGCCGGGTCCTCCAGAAATCGGAACACCATCTTCCGCACCGTCCGGAGTACTGTGAGGAAGGGGTCGGGCTCCTCGGCTTCGTCCGGGCAGTCGGGGAGTCCGGTCAGGGTAAACGGCCCCGGGGTGGTGAGGATCAGCCGGGCTGTTTCCTCACAGCAGAGCCCCAGGCCGGTTTCCAGCACATCGGCGTACCAGTTGTGGAAGCGGGGGTGTTCCCGGCAGATCTCCGCCATGGCCTGTTCCCCCACCCGGAGATAGGCAGTACAGAGGTTTTTTTCATTGAGGAACCGGCAGCGTCCCCCGGCATCGGGCAGGAAACAGCGGTCAGTTCCCGGCGGAGTGATGCCGCTGCGCAGCCAGTCGCCGGTTTCGCCGGGGAAGCTGTCATAGAAGGCGGCAGTGTCCGGATCGATGCCGATTTCCCAGCCGATACAGCAGTTATCCCGGCAGCGGTCCGCCAGACAGGTGAACGCTCCATAATAGGCAGGGGCAAGATGTTTCATAGCGCAGAATCTCCCTTACTGGTAAAATATCCACTCCTATTCTATCACGGGAAGGAAGCGGCGGGGAGAGGCTTTTCCCGGGAAATTTCCGTCCGGGGAATACTTGCGCCGGAGGTCTTTTATGGGGTATACTGAATATATACAACTGATTGACAGAAAGGACTGTGCGTATGCGTTACGGAATTATCGGCGCCATGCCGGTGGAGATCGAAAAGATCAAGCAGAATATGACCATTGAGAAGGAAACTGTCCTCCATGAGATTCACTTCTATGAGGGCAGCTATGAGGGCCGTCAGATCGTTCTGGTGACCTGCGGTGTAGGCAAGGTCAATGCCGGACATACCGCACAGCTGCTCATCGACAAGTTCGCTGTGGACAAGGTGATCAATGTGGGTGTAGCGGGCGGTATTCAGCCCGATGTCCATGTGGGTGATGTGGTGATCGGCGTAAGCTCCACCACCTATGATGTAGGCCCCTCCATTATGGGACGGTACTTCCCCTTTGTATCCAACTATGAGTATGACCCCGAGGTCATCGAAGCTGCCAAGGCTGCCTGTGAATCCATCACCGACCGCAGCTGGAAGTATGTAGTGCGTCCGACCATCACCGGCGATATGTTCATCACCGATTCCATGCTCAAGGAAAAGCTGCTTTCGCCCTTCCCGGATGCAGCCTGCATCGATATGGAAGCCCAGGCTATGGCACAGATCGCCAGGATCTATGGTGTGCCGATTGCCAATATCCGCAGCATCTCGGACAATGCCGATGATGAGGCTACCAACACCTACAAGGAGAATGAGGCCATTGCCGCTGAGATTGCCGGCACTGTGCTGCTCGAAACCCTCAAGCGCCTGCCTGCTTAACGGCAAGTGAAAAGGGAATAGAGAAAAACGAAGAGTTTCGGTGTGCCGCAGGCGGCACGGATTCAGAAATTCTCTCCGGCTTAGCGTCTCTCTATGCAAAAAAAGCGGCAGGATTTCCTGCCGCTTTTGGTTTGTGGAAAGGCCCTGGGCGTTGACATAAATCCGCTCCGGGGTGTATAATAAACATAAAGAGGGGCGTTGCCGGTGACGGTTATCCCCCTAAAAGTTGCGAAAAGTAACCGCTATCTTTGCGAGGGATGGGCGGTTACTTTTTTATTTCTACAATGGTGTATAACACAATGATAAGAATCAAAGCTATGTACTCCATAGTATCCACCCCCTCTGTTCGAAGGGGCAAAAAAGCATCACCCCTTCAGTTGTGAAAGGGGATAACCGCCGACCGTATGGCAACGCCTTGTCTGCATTGTACCAGAAAATTCCTTATGGCGCAACCGCTCTGCACTGCAAATGCAGTGCAGACTTTTTATTTTCACTGGGCTATACTGGCAGGGAAGAAATACCGCAAGGAGGAATCAGCATGGCGTTTCAGATCCCGTCTGTACCGCCCACTACCAACAAGAATATCCGCTTTCCCAATACACTCATTGCCCAGGTGGAGGAGCTGATCCGGGGGAAAGAATCCACCTTTTCCGCCTTTGTGGTGGCTGCGGTGCGGGCGGCGGTGGAGGAAGTCCAAAATCAGCAGGATTCCGATCGTTGACAGAAACCTGCCCCGGGGTGCATCATGGGCATTAAGAGGGGCGCTGCCGGTGATGGTTGTCCCCGGTTAGTTACAAAAAAGCAGCTGCTATTTTCTGGGAGATGGGCGGCTGCTTTTTTATTTTCGCAGAAGTTCACTTAGTAAATTGACGGAAGTTATTCACAAATAGCCCGGTGAATTTACATAAATTGTATAAAATCCCACAAATCCGAAAATCTGTATTGACAAATGTCCGGAATAGGCGGATAATAAAACCAAACTTCACGGCTTAACTTGATAAAGCGGAAAAACACAACCGTCTTTAGCCGGGAGAACCCATTTTCAGGAGGTGGACAGCATGAGCGTCAGCGACATTAGCGGCATTACTGACATTATCGTCGTCGTCACAGGGCTGGCTCTACGAGTGAGAAGCTGTCCCAAACTGAATAGGTTCTCTGACGAAGGTTGCCGGTAAAGCCATACCGTCTGTCCCCCCCGGTTCGATGGGCGGACAGCTCCGATTATTCTATGAAACTACCGCGGCAGCAGCTTCACGGAGATGTTCCGGAGGTCTCTTTCCCATGGGGAAAGTACCTCACACTCCCGTCAGGCAGCTGTTTTTTATTGCTTTACCCGCATCGCAGCAATCCCCAAAGTCCGGTTTCAGTTCAGAACCGGGGCTCTCGTCAAACCCATATCCGGAAATCAGAGGACCATCTGGCAGAAAAACCTGCCGGCTGGGCCTCTTTTTTTAATCAGAAATTTATGTGCCGATTCATCGGAACCAGGGAAAGGAAGTCTGTATTACTATGGCAAAGAAAGCGATCAAATGCTCGAAAATGTTCGACTCCACCACCGGCACCGTCCGGGAAAATGTAGTCATCTTCACCGACGGCGAACGAATTGAAGCCGTTCTGCCCGCCGCGGAAGCAAAATTTGATGGCTATGAGGTCATTGATCTCACCGGTCAGTTTGTCACTCCCGGCCTGTGCGACTGCCATGTACATCTTTCGATGAACGGCGAAGCCAATCCCGCTGTCACCAAGCCCTATGAAACCATCGCGGACTGGACTCTCAAGAGCCTCAAGACAGCGCATCTCGATCTGATGGCTGGTTTTACCTCCCTGCGTGTAGTAGGCGGCAACGGTTTTGCGGATGAGGCTGTCCGTGACGCCATCAACCGCGGCGAACACTGGGGCCCCCGTCTGATGACTTCGGGTGCGGCGATCTCCACCACCGGCGGTCATGCGGACGACCATTACAGCCCCTATCTCAACGATGAGATGAACACCGCTCCTGCCATCGGCGATGGCCCGGACGAACTGGTCAAGGCTGTGCGCTACAACATCAAGCATGGCGTTGATATGATCAAGTACATGTCCACCGGCGGCGTTATGAGCCTGGGTACTACCGTAGGCGCCCAGCAGATGAGCTTCGAGGAGATGAAGGCCATCTGTGATACCGCCAAGCTCTATGGCATGACCATTGCCACCCATGCCCATGGCACCAGCGGCATCAAGGACGCCATCCGTGCCGGTGTTACCTCGGTAGAACACGGCATGATGATGGACGAGGAAGGCATCGAGCTGATGAAGGAATACGGCACCACCCTGGTACCCACCCTCATCGCCGCCGAACGCATTGTAGTCAAGGGCAAGGAAATCGGTACTCCCGACTGGGCCATTGCCAAGGCCAACACCGTATTCTCCCATGCCACCGGCGTATTCAAGCGCTGCAATGAGGAGAAGATCCCGATTGCCTTCGGTACCGACTCGGGTACTCCCTTCAACTTCCATGGCAAGCAGGCCTATGAATTTGAGCTGATGTGCCGGTACGGCATGACCCCGGCTGAGGCTCTCACCGCTGCCACCAAGACCGGCAGTGAGCTGATGCGCAAGTCGGCAGACATCGGTTCCATCGAAGCCGGAAAGTATGCCGACATCGCAGCCTTTGACGGAGATCCCATGGAGGACATCACCGCCATGACCCGCTGCACCTTTGTTATGAAGGGCGGCGAGGTTTACAAGAAGGACGGTCAGCCCTGCGTCAAGTAAGACCGGTTTTTTGGAAGAGATACAACCAGAGCGGCAAGTTCCCGCTTTTTGAGATAGAAAGGAAAGGGTAATCCACCATGGCTAAAAAAGCAATCAAGTGCTCCAAGATGTTTGACTCCACCACCGGCACTGTCCGGGAAAATGTTGTGATCTATACCGACGGCGAACGCATTGAAGCGGTCCTGCCCGCTGCCGAAGCCAAGTTTGACGGCTGTGAGGTCATCGATCTCACCGGCAAGTTTGTCACTCCCGGCCTCTGCGACTGCCATATGCATCTGGCTTCCAACGGCGAGGGCAGCTCCATGGGTACTGCTCCCTACCAGACCTCGGGTGATGCCACCCTGCGTGCCGTCAACAATGTAAAGAGCGATCTGATGGCTGGTTTTACTGCCATCCGTGCCTGCGGCGACCATGGCTTCCTGGATGTGGCCATCCGCAATGCGGTTGACCGCGGCGAGATCCCCGGCCCCCGTATGATGGTCAGCGGCTGTGCCATTTCGTCCACCGGCGGTCATGCGGACAGCCATTACAACCCCTACATCGAAGCCGATGCCTTCATGAGCGGCTATGCTGCCGACGGCCCGGCTGAGATGATGAAGGCTGTGCGTTACAACATCAAGCACGGCGCGGATTTCATCAAGTACATGTCCACCGGCGGCGTTATGAGCCTGGGTACTACCGTAGGCGCCCAGCAGATGAGCTTCGAGGAGATGAAGGCCATCTGCGATACTGCCAAGATGTACGGCATGACCATTGCCACCCATGCCCATGGCACCAGCGGCATCAAGGATGCCATCCGTGCCGGTGTTACTTCGGTGGAGCACGGCATGCTTATGGACGAAGAGGGCATCGAGCTGATGAAGGAGCATGGCACCACCCTGGTTCCCACCCTGATCGCTGCCGAGCGCATCATCACCAAGGGCAAGGAGATCGGTTCTCCCGACTGGATGATTGCCAAGGCCAAGCAGGTTTATGACCGTGCCTGCCATAACTTCCGCCGCTGCCTGGAGGAGAATATCCCGATCGCCTTTGGTACTGACTCGGGTACTCCCTTCAACTTCCACGGCAAGCAGACCTATGAGTTCCAGCTCATGTGTGAAAACGGCATGACCCCGGCTCAGGCGATCACCGCTGCCACCAAGACCGCCAGCCAGCTCATGCGCAAGTGGGACGACATCGGTTCCATCGAGGCCGGCAAGTTTGCTGATGTGGTTGCCTTTGACGGCGATCCCATGGAGGACATCACTGCCATGACCCGCTGCTGCTTCGTTATGAAGGGCGGCGAAGTCTACAAGGCCTAACCAGGCTGAGCCTGGACGCAGTTCCGCGCGCACAGTGGGAAATGATGCCCGGGATTTGTGCCCGCGGGGCGGTTCTGATAGAAAGCGAAAAGCGGCAGGAAATCCTGCCGCTTTTTTGCGTACTGATGTGCGATTCTGTGAAGGCTTTCCGATATGACTTCCCAAGTCCGTGCCGCAGGCGGCAGGCCGGAGGGCATCTGCCGCCTTCCTCTGCGGGGGTGAACAGGAGGCTTTCAGAGCGGCAGCGGCGGAAGCCTCCGCCACATAGGGGGCAAAGCCCCCTGTGGAAAAATGCGGCTGCACAGGCTATGCCATCCACAAACCCCTGGCGCCGCATTTTAGAGGGGGTGGATACTATGGAGTACATAGCTTTGATTCTTATCATTGTGTTATACACCATTGTAGAAATAAAAAAGTAACCGCCCATCCTGCAAGACAACGGTTACTTTTTCCGTAAACAGCAGGGGATAACCGTCACCGGCAACGCCCTTCTTTATACCCATTATACACTCCGGAATGGATTTATGTCAATGGGCAGGGCATTTCCATAAACCAAAAGCGGCAGGACTTCCTGCCGCTTTTTTGCGCAGAGAGGCGCCGCTTCGAAGAGGATTTTTCAAATCCGTGCCGCAGGCACACCGAAACTCTTCACTATTCTCTATTCACTCTTCACTTGCCCCAGCTTCGCAGGGGAAAACAACCGATGCGGTTTGGAGAGGGAGCGGCAGAGGTTCAGCACATGACGGGTGCCATGGGAAGAACCGTCCCAGAAAAGGAGTACCAGGTCGGCATAATCTACAATCTGACGGTTGCGGCGCAAGGGCGCACTGCGTCCGTAACGGGAATAGTCCGGGCGGAACTCGGTAAGCAAAAGTCCGTGCGCCAGTGCATATTCCCGGGCAGAGGTATCCACTCCGACGGCTCCGCCGGAAACGATCTCGGTGGTATCCGCAGGCAGATAACGCCCCAGATCTTCCACATGCAGTCCTCTTGACCCTACAACTGCCACTTTCATTACAAACCTCATAAACATATTTTGAACGCATTATGTATCTATTTTCCCTATTATAGCACATAATAGATATAAAATGAATGCAAAATAACTGCATTTGAGGTTTATTATGGCTACAAAGAGCTTTTCCATACGAATTGATGAAACAATGCTGGATAAACTCCATGTTCTGGCGGATTATGAAGGACGCAGCGCCAACAGTCAGGTGCTGATTTTGATTCGTGATGCGATTCAGGCCTATGAAAAGGAACACGGGGAAATTGTACTGGGCGGCAATTCCGGAGAATAACAATAAAAAGCGGCGGTTTTGTACCGCCGCTTTTACTTTATGGAGATGTTCCAGCGATTGACATAAATCTGCTCAGGGGTGTATAATAAATATAAAGAAGGGCGTTGCCGGTGACGGTTATCCCCTTAGGTTTTTATGAAAAAGTAACCGTGATCTGGGGAGATTGGGCGGTTACTTTTTTATTGCAATAATGGTATACAGAACGATAATCAGGATTAAGGTTATGTATTCCACAGCATCACCCCCTCCCAAGAAAGAAGGGGCAAAAAGCATCACCCCTTCAGGAATCAAAGGGGGAAAACCGCCAACCGTATGGCAACGCCTGTCTGTATTCTACCAGATCATTCCAGTGGGCGCAACAGCAGAACAAAAAAGCGGCAGGATTTCCTGCCGCTTTTTTGCGCAGAGAGGCGCCGCTTCGAAGAGGATATTTCAAATCCGTGCCGCAGGCACACCGAAACTATTCTCTATTCACTTTTCACTATTCATTTTTTTTCACCCGAAGCTGTGCGAGGGTGAAAAACCAAGGCATACCCCCTCAGTTCCGGGGATCGCCAGGGAATCGCCGCCCCAGGCTGAGCCTGGACGCAGATCGCGCGCATAACCAGGGGAAATGCACGGGTCATATGCACGCGGCTGGGTCAGAAAATTATGCGGGGCATAAAAACCAAGGCATCCCCCTCAGTTTCGGGGATTGCCAAGGAACTGCTCCCCGCAGGGGCTACCATTCAAAGGCGGGGCGTGTGCCGGGGCGGGAGGGCTTTTCCAGGTAGACCAGCCGGTCCGGCTCCGAGAGATCAGGCGCATATTCCCAGTGTATGCCGTCAAAGGCCCGGAGGGTGTCCGGGTCCGCCTGTCCCGCCTCTGCCAGGAACCGTGCCATCCGTCCCCGGGCCATCTTGCAGAGGGTAGCTTTTTCCGCCAGGGTGCCGTCCGGCTTCCGGCTGAGGAAAACACACCGGATCACACGCACCGAAGCGGGCAGAGGATCGAGGATCGCCCGGCTGTACTCCCGGGAGGCAAGGTCCAGTACCGTGTCGGTTTCCTCTGCCAGTGCCCGGGCCAGACGATCTCCCCAGAAGGCATAGAGATCCCGGCTGTCCTCCACCCGGAGCCGGGCCTGCATCTCCAGCCGGTAGGGCACAATCCCATCCAGGGGCCGGAGCAGCCCATAAAAGCCTGAGCCGATGCGCAGATGTTCGCTGAGCCAGGCAAGGGGAGCGTCCTCCAGTGCCGATGGCCCCAGATACTGATACTGGATGCCATGGTAACAGAACAGCGCCGGAGTCAGGTTCCGGGTGAGATCCATGGTGCGCACCCGCTGGATATTCTCGGCGGTGAGGGCATCATTGGTCTTCCAGAGGGACTGCAGTTCCCGGTCAGATTTCTGCCGGAGGGTTTCCAATAGAAGCCGGGCCTCCGGTAAAAACCGGGGCTGGGAAACCGGCGCCAGGGTATCCGGGTCGGGAATCATCTGTTTGGCGGGGGAGATGAGAATCCGCATGGGGGTCTGCTCCTTTCAGAATGGGCGGTCGGGAGGGGTTTTTCCGGCTCTATTGTACCATGGGAAAACCCCGTTTGTCGAATGGGAAGAATTTGAGATTTGGCAAAATTTATGCTATACTATTTCCTGTACTCAATACTGTTCTGTTCCTGTAAAAGGAGGATCACAATGGAAAAATCCAAGGTTTATTATACCGACTTCCGGGCCAAGCTCGGAGAAGGTCTCCCGCTCAAGCTCCAGCGTCTGATCCGCACTGCCGGTATCGATCAGATCGATATGGAAGGCAAGTTTGTCGCCATCAAGATGCACTTCGGTGAGCTGGGCAATCTGGGCTTCCTGCGTCCCAACTATGCCCGTGCGGTGGCAGATGTAGTCAAGTCCCTGGGCGGCAAGCCCTTCCTTACCGACTGCAATACCCTCTATCCCGGCAGCCGGAAAAACGCGCTGGAACATCTCTACTGTGCCTGGGAAAATGGTTTTACTCCCATGACGGTGGGCTGTCCGATTCTCATCGGCGACGGCCTCAAGGGTACCGATGATGTGGAAGTTCCGGTGGAAGGCGGCGAATATGTCAAGGCTGCCAAGATCGGCCGTGCTGTGATGGACGCTGACATCTTCATCAGCCTGAGCCACTTCAAGGGCCATGAGATGACCGGTTTCGGCGGCGCCATCAAGAATATCGGTATGGGCTGCGGAAGCCGTGCCGGTAAGAAGGAACAGCATTCCAACGGCAAGCCGGTAATCAATGCCGATGCCTGCCGCGGCTGCAAGCGCTGCCTGCATGAGTGCGCCAACAATGGTCTGCACTTTGATGAGGCCACCCGCAAGATGCAGGTTGTCACCGAGAACTGTGTGGGCTGCGGACGCTGTGTCGGCGCCTGCAACTTCGATGCCATTGCCTTTGCCAATGACGCTGCCACCAAGGAACTCAACTGCCGTATGGCAGAGTATACCAAGGCAGTCATCGACGGACGCCCGGGCTTCCATATCTCGCTGGTGATGGACATCTCCCCGAACTGCGACTGTCATCCGGAGAATGACGCACCCATCCTGCCGGATATCGGTATGTTCTGCTCCTTTGACCCGCTGGCTCTGGATCAGGCCTGTGTGGATGCCTGCCTGCGTCAGCAGCCGCTGCCGGGCAGCCAGCTCTATGACAACATGCACAAGGAGGGCTTCTGCGATCATCACGATCACTTTGAGAACTCCACTCCCGAATCGGAGTACAAGACCTGTCTGGCCCATGCGGAGAAGATCGGCATCGGCAGCCGGGAATATGAGCTCATTGAGATGAAGTAAATCCCTGCCCCATAAAGAAAAAAGAGCGGAGCCAGTCGGCTTCGCTCTTTTTTGATGCCCGGAGGAAATGAAAAAACGGAGCCGGCTGGCTCCGTTTTTTTGTATGTCCGGCAGAAGAGGGAAGAAGCACCGCTTCCACCGGGAAAGAGAAAGAGAGGATATGACAACTCAGATCTTCCAGGCTACACGATAGGCAGTGTGGAAGGCATCAAAGATCTTGCCCGGGTGAACAGCATCGCCCACCAGATAGGCTTCCTTGCCCTGGGCGCACAGTTCTCCATAGAGGCTGTCCTGTGCCTTCAGACCGATGGCAATGATGACACTGTCCGCCGGAATGGTATGGGTACCGGTGTGGTCGGATACAGTAATCTCGCCGTCGCCGATGGATACCAGACGGGTGCCGGTGCAGACTTCCATATCCGCCTTGGCAATGCGTTCGGAGTAGGCCAGCTGGTCGGTGGCAGCTACACCGTTCATGATCTTCGGGAGCATCTCCACCAGGGTGGTGTGCATACCCTGTTCCGCCAGGTGCAGGGCAGTTTCGGTACCGACCAGACCGCCGCCGATGACAGCGATTCTGCCTTCCGGCTTGCGGGCGCCGTTCAGCACTTCCAGGGCGTCCATGACACCGGGCTTGTCGATGCCGGGAACACCGGGCAGGATCGGACGGCTGCCGGTGGCACAGATCACAGCGTCATAGCCAGCCAGATCAGCGGCAGTGGCCTTCTTGTGTTCCACCGGAATGCCCAGCTTTTCAATCTGGGTGATGAGGTACTTGCACAGAGGACGGATATCCGACTTGAATTCGGGCACCGATGCCTCATGCAGCAGGCCGCCCAGTTCCTTTTCCTCAAAGAGGGTGACTTCATGTCCGCGCAGCTTGCAGACCCGGGCGGCTTCCATACCCGCAGGGCCGCCGCCGACTACGGCGATCTTTCTGGGCTTGGCAGCGGGCTTCAGATCCAGTTCGCCTTCCCGGCTGATGGTGGGATTCACAGCGCAGGTGATGGCCTTGAAGTTGAAGAAGGTGCGTTCCAGACAGCCCTCATTGCAGCGGATGCAGGGACGGATATCCTCAGGACGGTCCTCCATAGCCTTGAGAGGCCATTCGGGGTCAGCCCACAGCGGACGGCCCAGACCCACAAAGTCACCCTTGCCCGAGGCGATGATCTCTTCGGCATATTCCGGCAGAGTGATGGAGCCCGATGCGATAACCGGTACATGGACCACCTTCTTGATGGCTTCGGCTGCCCAGACATTGTGGCAGACATCAATAGCCATGGGGGATACCTGATGGATCATGGTGTGATGGTCGCCGCCGGAGATATGGAAGGCGTCAATGCCCTCCTTTTCCAGTACCTTGGCAAGTTCGATGGTATCTTCAATGGGGAAGCCATCCGGCTCATAGTCGGTGCCGCTCAGACGGATGGTCACCGGGAAGTCGGGGCCGACCTTCTTGCGGACATCACGGACGATTTCCACATAGATGCGCATGCGGTTCTCCAGGCTGCCGCCATAGAGATCGGTGCGGTGGTTGGTGGTGGGAGAGAAGAAGTTGGTGAGCAGATAGCCATGGGCACCATGGATCTCCACCAGTTCAAAACCGGCCTGCTTGGCCCGGAGAGCGGCATCGCCAAAGGCATGGACAATGTCCTGGATCTCCTCAATGGTGAGGACATGGGGCACAGCCTGGACACCGTACTGATCCCACAGCTTGGGCCACGGAATTGCCGACGGAGCACAGATGGGCTGGGTACCCAGGAACTTCTGGCGTCCGCAGTGTTCGATCTGGATAGCGGGCACCGCACCCTGTTCCCGGATATTTTCTGCCAGCCAGGCCAGACCGGGGATATGTTCGTTATTGGAAATACCCAGATGGCAGTGCGCCGACTTGGCACCGATGTCATCCACATAGGCGTATTCTACAATGATCATGCCGGCGCCGCCTGCGGCCTGCTGCCGGTAATACCGTACCAGACGTTCGCTGACAGTACCGTCCATATTGCTCATGCCGGACGACTGCGGTGCCTTCATGATACGGTTCTTGAGGGTCAGACTGCCGATTTTTCCCGGTGTGAACAGATGGGGAAAGAGCTTGGACATAAAGGGATTCCTCCTTACTGACTGAGTTTCCTTTGGATTTTCCGGGCCTTTGCTTCACCGCCCCGGCCGGCTGCGGTGGACTGCGTTTTTTATCCTGGGCCCGTCACTGTCTTCAGTATATCTGTTAAATTTTAGTCAATCTGTATCTTGTGATACCCACGGGAAAGTTTTATAATGAAAATCAGAAAAGTGCCAAAGGAGGACCGTCATGGACAGATCAGCGGAAAATTCCATCCAGTTTATTCTGCGGGATTCCCTGCTGCAGTACCGGGAACTGTTCCTTGCCCGGCTGCCGGTACGGGAATATCCCACCGGACACATCTTCAATATGGTGGGACTGCCGGTGGGGACCCTGTACTTCCTGGTGGAGGGATCGGTGGAGATCTACACAGCCAATCGGTATGGGTATGTGCGGCTTATCGGCATCCATGAGGTGAACACCCTGTTCAATCTGGACAGTCTGAGCGGCATGGGCAGTCAGGAGGCGGTGATCACAGCCCGGGCTGCCGCTCCGGTGCGGGCCATTCCGGTGACTATGGAGGAGATTGCCCGGCTGGCGGAGGAAGCTCCGGGTCTGTGGCAGGATCTGCTGGTCTATGTGGGGAATGTGCTGCGGCTGATGTGCTACGATGCCCGGGAACAGACCATCCGGGACGTGACCACCCGGCTGATTCACTTTCTGCTGCTCTATACCCAGGGCAAGGAAGTGCCGGAGGTGGACTGTTCCCAGCAGCAGATTGCCAGTGCCATCAATGCCTCCCGGGTACAGGTGACCCGGGTGTGTGCCCGTCTGCAGGCCCAGGGGCTGATCCGCATCCGCCGGGGTCATATCCGGATTCTGGACCCGGAGACCCTGGAACAGCTCAGCGAACGCCGGGAAGCCGGTGAGCGGGAATAGCAGAAAAAAACAGCCCTCCGGCAGAAGCCGGAGGGCCTTTTTGCGCAGGGGGTGGATTTTTGGCTCAGTACTCCCAGCGGCTCACCCGCAGCCGGGGATCATCTGTGGATGGGTCCTGTTCGGCCCAGTACCGCCCGCCCGGGCTCAGCCATGAGACATACAGACCCCCGTCAAAGCGGGTGAGGGGCGTGGTGGTATCTGTCGCGGTATCATAGACCCAGCTGGTGCGTTCCCCGTCCTTGTACTGCGAGTAGTAGTACCGCAGGGAACCGTCCCGCACCAGGGTAAAGAGGCTGTTTATCTGGATGCACTCCCCCAGATCCCGGGAGGAGAGAGTGCCGGTGACAGGGTCATAGCTGTAAAGGACACTGCTGTCCAGCGACCAGGCCCAGCTGATGAAGGCGATCTGATCCGCTTCTGTAATGTACAGGGAGAAATCGCCGCTCCAGACCAGGGTGGGCTGGGTACTGCCGGTGGGGAGATACCAGACCCGGCTGTCCGATTCCGGGTCGGCGGGGTCGATGTCGTCCACCAGCACCAGGCCGTCCTTCGCCGCGAACAGGTGCCAGAACCGCTGCCCGTCCAGCAGTTCCCGGGCGCCATCGGCATCCGCTGCCCAGAGGGTATACCCGGAGATGGGATCGGTCCCCCGCTGGGTGAGATAGTAATAGGTACCGTCCACAACACCGCCCATCTGGCTTCCGCAGTAGGTGCTGAATCTGCCGAACTGGGCGGCGATTTCATTCATATCGTCCAGGACCTGCCCGGAATCGGCTGCAAAGTCATAGAAGATAATGAAGGAATGACAATCGAAAATGGCGGTATGTCCGTCCAGCCAGTAGATGGGCATTGCGCCGCCGAGCCCATAGACCTCGGCAACCTCCTCTCCTTCAGGACAGGGCAGCAGACAGATCTTCTGATCGTTTTCGTCATAGCCATAGACCTGGCTGCGGGGGTATTGCCGGACCAGATTCCCCTGCCGGTCAAAGAGAGTGAGGTTGGCAAGGCAGACCGTTCCGCTGTCGGTATAATAGACGGCGCCATAGGATTCATTCATTTTGCCGGGATTGCTGAGAGTCAGAATATAGTCGTCGCTCCGGTCCAGGGAGTATTCGCTGCCCGGGAGAGCCTCCTCCGGCAGGGTGATGGTCTCCAGCACCTGATTCTCCCGGCTCAGGGTGGTGAGGGTATTGCGGTTCTGGAAGGTGAAGGTGCCGTCAGCGTTCCAGCCCGACCAGCCCTGGATCGGCGAGCCGTCAAAGTCGGTGTACCCGGCTTCGGCGGGATAGAAGGCTTCGGAACGCACAGCGGTTCCGGCACTGCTCTCCGGCAGTCCGGCGGAATCCTCCGGCTCCTGGGCGGAACAGCCCGCGGCAGTCACAGCCAGCAGGACAGCCAGCAGAAATGCGGAAATCCGATGTTTCATCATAGCAGCTCCTTTCTCCTGGGGACGCAGATGCGCTTTCTGCCTGTTTCAGGCGCACAGAATCCCCCGTGGCAACGCTCCGGATGCCTTCATTATAGGATTCCCGCCCAACCCCTGTCAAGAAAGCTGGCGGGAGAGGGAGGGTGCGGAGGGATTCTCCCGGGGCAGGAGACAGCGCCCTCCCTGGAGTGCGCAGACAAAAACAGCCTGCTGGGGACATTTTCGGCGGGGTGTCTGTGCCATTTCCGCCGTGGCCTTTGTCATAGCGCTGATCGTTCGCCGGAAAGTACAGGCTGTGATTCACAGCTGACTTTTTCCATAAATCCTCTCTTCTGCGGACCGTCCTCCGGAACTTCCCGGGGGCGGTCTTTTTTATGGGGAGGGTTTCTGCTATACTGGAGCCAGAGAATGGGGGCGGGGACGATGATGCGGAATATGCGGCTGGGTCTGGCGATTCTGGCGGCGGTGCTGATCTGCGCCGGGTGCGTGGGAGAGCCGGCGGGGGACTTTTCCTCCACCGCCGGACAGCTGGACAGCGCTCTGCAGGAGTTGGGCGGACAGGATCTCCTGAATGGCCCGGTCTTTGCGGACGGGTACAGCTGCTGCAGACTGGGGGATACAGTTCTGTACTGGGCCAATCACTGGTACGGCCCCCATCAGATCGGGTCGGTGATCCTGGCGGAGAACCAGGAAACCGGGGAGTTTTCACTGGTGGATCTGGGCTGCTGGCAGCGGCTCAGCATTCGGGAGATCCAGGAAACTGCCGACCCGGCAGTGGTGCGGATTTTCTTTACCGACGGAATTGTCTTTGACGGAAGTGAGTACTATACCCGCACCTTTGCGGACAGCGTGGACTACTCCCTGACTGCGGGGGAAGTCACCGCCGAAAACAGCCTCTGTGTCCCGGGGCGGTACGGCATGGTGGGGGATTCGGTGGAGTACCGGCACCGCTTCGGGGACTGTGAGGTGACCGATGGGAGGATTGCCCTCCGCTTTGCGGTGACCGGGACCACCGGTTGGGAGGGATACCCCAGAAGTACCGAAGTGGTGCTGCCGGAGGCTTTCCAGCCCGGGGAGCCGGGGGAGATCCTGCTGCCGAAGGTGAAGCCGGGACTGCCGGCGGAGTTCCTTGCGGCCTGTGCCGGGGCGGAGGGGATTGCCTCTGTGACCGAAGAACCCCTTCACAGCGAGGGCGGTACCCGGCTGACCATCTCGCCGGAGCCCGGGTACACGGTGGTGTGCGGTTTTGACTCGCCGGACAGTGTGGATTGGGGCGAAACTCTGTGGGTGTGGAGCGAAAAAAGATAAAGTGAGAAAAAGACCGCTGACCAGCGGCTTTTTATTTTGTAGGAATATGGCGGCAGACAAGGAGGCAGAGGTGTTCTCAGAAAGGGAGGTCAGTCCTTTCGGGACGCGGTCCGGCGGCTGACGAACAGGGCCACTGGGGCAAACCAGCAAAGACTGCCGAGAGTGATGCAGAAGATCAGGGAAAGGAACGGCGGCAGGACAGAAAAGAGAGCGTTCAGGAAAGGCAGTCGGGCGAACAGCCAGACTGAGGCCATCATCACGCCGAGGACGCCCGGGCAGATATAAAAGGCGGTCATGCGCACCGGGTCAAGGCCATTCCGGGCGGCGATGCGGCAGTAGAGCGGATAAGCCCCATAGGCCCAGAGAAGGGTGAGGACGGCAGCGGGGATTTCATAGCGATGGGATGGCAGGATGCCTTCGACCAGATACCAGCCGCCGAACAGGCTGCCGGTCCAGGGAAACAGATAGAGGATTGCGGATGTAAGGAGTTCCTGATTCTTGAAACGCATAGCTGACCCTCCGTCATGATTCTGGATTTGATTGGTGAGGTGTTTGGCTTCTCTACTTAAATTTTAGCAGGAGCGCATGCGGAATTCAATGGGTTCTGCCTGGGGCTGCTCTCTCCAAAAGAATAAAAAGGAAGCTTTATTTTGTAAGCTGAAATTGTTGTGTATTAATTTTTATTGCGTGGCCGAAAGTATTGACAATGTAGTACAGAAGCAGTAATATACCCTGGGAGGTGATCCTATGAAGAAGACAATTTCTATGAGTATTCGGGTAAGCGAGGAAGAGCTCGATAAACTTAAAAGAGCTGCCGCTCTTCAAGAGTACTCCTCATACAGTGAATTTGTACGTCGAACAGCCCTTATGGAGGCGTCCCGTATCATCAGAGAAAACAGTCAGGGAAAGGGGACTGCAACATGAAGGTTGCCTCATTTTTTAGTGGAATTGGTGGTATTGACCTTGCTCTTGAGAGAGCTGGTATGGAGGTGGTTTTCCAGTGCGAAATATTGCCTTTTGGTCAAAGGATACTTCGGAAGCATTGGCCTGCTGTGCCGATGATCAGTGATATTACCACCGTGAAAGAAACGGATATTCCGGAAGCAGATCTGTTTGCAGGAGGCTTCCCCTGCCAGGATCTGTCTCTTGCAAATCAAGGCAAACGGAGAGGATTGGAGGGAGAACGCAGTGGACTCTTCTACAAATATGCAGAACTCATCGAAAAAAAGCGCCCTCGTTGGGTTTTTATCGAAAATGTTCCCGGACTTCTCAACAGTGCTAAAGGTGAAGACTTTAAGGTCGTCCTCACCACGCTGGATGAACTCGGGTATGGTGTTTCATGGAGAGTACTGGACTCAAAATTCTTTGGAACACCGCAGCGTCGTAGAAGAACGTACATTATCGGAAGTCGTGGAACCCTCGGCTCCGCTGAGGTACTTTTTGAACGAGGCACAAATCCAGTCTCTTCTGGATCGAGCCGCGGAACGAGGAACTTCATTGCCCCCTGCATTGGAGAAGGCTTACCGGGCGCAAATCTCTTTTCTATCCAACATGCGGGAATTGGCAGAAGGGCAAGTGCAGGACCACAAGGAAAAGGTTACAGAAACGATGGAGAAACTTATACTCTCGACTCCAGAGGAAGCTCGGATGCTGTATGTAAGACGGATGCTCCCTTCGGAATACGAGACACTGCAGGGTTTCCCAAAAGGTTGGACGGACATCGATTCAGAGCCATAGGGAATGCAGTTTGTGTTCCTGTTGTAGAATGGATCGGAGAGCGGATCATTGCTGCAGATTCTAAATATTATCCTGAACTGTATCGTTGAACAGAATAAAAAGAAGGGAGTTTTCCCGTGTGCCGATAAGACAGTAATTCCGTAAAAATTATAATTTTACGGCATCTGTCTTACAGGATTGGAAAACAGCTACGAAAAGAACGATGTCGAGTCGAAAGACTTAACATCGTTCTTTTTCTATCACCAACCACTTGAAATCACGGAGGATTTACCATGAAACGTCTATTATCATGCGAGTTTAACTTTGACACGGTCTGCGTGGAGCTGAAGTTCTCAGACGGCACTATAATTGCCATTGATACCATTGCGGTTGAAAATGAGGTTGCGGACAATATGTATCAGCGGTCAGAGCTTGATTATCTTATTTACAATAACCCGATTGTTTATGCCAATCTGATACTCAACGATAACCCAGAGACATACTTGAAAGCTGTTACGCAATATAAACCACTCGACAATTAGAGATTCTTTTACCCGCAGAATTTGCCCTGTGGGTAAAATTTTTCAATTATTTAATCCGTTCCGATTGACATTATCAATCAAATGGTGTATAATATCAATCAGAATATCTAAGAAGGGGTGTATTATGACTACTTCAGAACAGATTCGTGTTTTGTGCGTAAGAACTGGTGTGAGTTTATCCGAACTTGCACGTAGGATTAACCAAACACCACAAAACTTCAATGCAAAACTCAAACGAAATACAATAACCCAGGACGAACTTAACCAGATTGCAAAGGCTTTGAATGTTACATACGAACAATACTTTGTTTTAGGCAATGGTGAACTCGTTAAATAAGAAAGGACTTTGCTATGACTGAACATAAAATCATATTTGGTGATAGTCGTTCACTTAACCAAATTAAAGATAAATCTGTGCAGCTAATCATAACCTCGCCCCCTTACTGGCAGTTAAAAGATTATGGCACAGAAGATCAGATTGGTTTCAATGACAGCTACGAAGAATACATAAACAATTTGAATTTAGTATGGAAAGAGTGCAACCGTGTTCTTTCTGATGGGTGTAGATTGTGTATCAATATTGGAGATCAATTTGCTCGTTCCGTATATTATGGTAGATACAAGGTTATACCGATCAGAACAGAGATAATTCGTTTCTGTGAATCTCTCGGTATGGACTACATGGGAGCGATCATTTGGCAGAAAACAACTACGATGAATACCTCTGGTGGCGGTGCTATTATGGGAAGTTTCCCTTATCCTCGTAATGGTATCCTTAAGATGGATTATGAGTTCATTCTGCTTTTCAAGAAATTGGGTAATGCTCCTAAACCCACTCAACAGCAAAAAGAACAATCTGCAATGACGAAAGAAGAATGGGGACAGTATTTTTCTTCGCATTGGAATTTCAATGGTGTCAAGCAGATGGGGCATATCGCTATGTTTCCGGAAGAACTTCCAAAACGACTGATTAAGATGTTTTCATTCGCGGGAGAAACCGTATTTGATCCGTTTGCAGGTAGCGGTACAACATCGCTTGCTGCAAAGAACCTCGGAAGGAATTCTATCGGTTATGAAATCAACAAAGATTTTGAACCCATCATTCGTGAGAAATTAGGTGCAGATCAGCTCAGATTAGGGGATGATGCAAAAGTAATTTTTGCAGAAGACGAAATTGGGAACATTTCTTCTTTTGACCAGCTTCCTTATATTTTCAGTGATCCGCATCGAATGGACAAAAAGGTTGATGTAAAGAAACTTCAATTCGGTTCAAAGATTGATCAGTCCGAAGCAAAACGTGATGAGCTTTTTGGCGTAAAGCAAGTAATTGCGTCTGATAAAATTGAACTTAGCAATGGACTTGTTGTTCGTCTGTTGGGTATCAAACCCAATCCGTTATATCAAGGACAAGCCATCAGTTTCTTGCAAGAGAAATTCCATAAGCGAAAGATTTTCTTAAAGTATGATACTGTAAAATACGATGCAGAAAACAATCTAATGTGCTATGTGTATCTTGATAATAAAACTTTTGTAAACAACCACTTGGTCAGAACCGGATATGTAGATGTCGACACATCGTTTGAATATACCTGTCAGAAGAAATTCATAGACTCACTTCCTAAGTAACTTCAAGTAAAAAGGAAGGAGTTTGGTTCATAACTCCTTCCTTGAAATTTATTTTGGTCTCATTTGCAGTAGTAAATCTCGCTCTGCCAATATTTTCTTTTCGATATCTTTGGATACTTCTCCGTTTACTGGCATAACAATAAAAACTTTGCCTCCAAAATCACGTAAAAAAGCTTTGTGTCCAGCTTCTTCCGAAGATCGTGCTTTACCCATGTATATCGACAGATTAGCAGATTTATATGTAGACGGTTTAACTTGTAATCCTATTTTATATCCGTTTATATCAGCCCAAAGGTCAACCCAATAAGGAGATCCTTCTACTTCGCTTGGGGCATCGTAAAACGGAATTCCTCCAATAGTCAGTGCGGGTTTTATCATCTACCATGCTCCTTGAGGTATCCCTCGTATTGTCTATCAATCACTAAATTGTGTATGAAATCTATACAATCATCTTGAGTAATAGACTCTATTAATGCAGGGAAAAATCTGTTTTCTCCCGGAAGAACATTATGAACTTTATCGTATAGTCTAAGTCCTATATTTACTATTTGCTCTCTTGTTCTAACATTGGAATAGTAGTAATCTTCCCATTCTTGTAGACTATTAGGGGAACACAAGCGGATAGAATCCGATGTAGAGCCGACGTTTACCTTCTTGTTCAACCCCCAACGATTGGTCGTGTAATTAAGAATAAATTCTTTGTTTGCTATCGGCATACGCTGCCCTCCCTTTATTCTTCAATTTCGATGGTCAACCCTGTTTTGGTTTTGGTGTAATAGATCATCTTTACAGCGATAGTCTCGGACAAACGTCCCATGGTTTTGTATGTATCGGGCTTTACAGAATATGGAACGTTGCCGACATAGCCGTCAATACCAACAGATTCTTCTTCAGGAGTAGCCAGACGATAAGTTGTCCCTTTGCGTTCTGCAAGAGAAGCCAAAATTGCTTTTTGAACATACATACCATTGAATGTCTTGGCAATGACGAGATCTTCAACCCAATGTCTAACCATTTCACGATCAATAAGCGGAATTGCATCACGAAGATTCTGCACCTGTGCATAAATCTTTTCGGTTGCCTTTTCAAATGCATCGGGGTATCTTTCCACATACCAATCGTGCCAGTTCTCAATGGTAATTTCTTCGCCGGAAGCCATAAATTCCGGAAACAGTTCGGACATCTGACCGACAACAACAGGACGGGTACCCTGTGCATTTTGGTTTGCCCAGTTGATTAACTGAGAAGTGTATTTTGGAAAGCTAAAAGTATCGCTTTCGTTATAGCTTTCAATGTTTTCGTTTTTCAGTGTATATTTCATTATTTTGTCCCCTTATAGTTTTTGGTGATAATTCGCTTTCGCTCTTCGATACCAGCACTTCGAGAATCAAGATTAGCCATATACTCATCATATTCTCGTTGATCTGAAATGAGGTAATAGCCTCTGTTGTTAGCAGCCAAAGGTAATCCGTATTTTTCCGCACATTCAAGTATTAACGCCCTGGTTTGAGCGTGGGTATCATCTTCAACGATACCAAGGATTCTTGCGATTTCTGCTGATGTAATAGGATTTTTCTTTCCGTTATGCAAAAGAAGAATGTCTTTAATCCGTTCAAGCATTGTTATTCCTCCATGAACAATTTATAAGTATCAATTTCAAGAGCATCTGCAATCCGCTGAATGTTTTCGAGCGAAATACTCCTGCGGAAACATTCGATTGCGCTAATGTATGTTCTGTGAAGTCCACATTTTTCAGCGAAGGCTTCTTGCGAAATCCCCATTGCCTGCCGATAACGCTTCACATTAGTTCCGAAAACTTTTACAATATCCATCTTTACAACCCTCCACCATATATGATACAATAATGAATACAATAAATCTACATACAATAAGTAATATTGCGTTAAAGGCGGTGATTGAATGAATTATATTAAATCTCTGCATATCGAGGGTTTTAAGAAGTTTCAAACCCTGGATGTGGAATTTAATGAACACATGAATATTCTTGTTGGTGAGAACGAAGCAGGAAAAAGTACTATATTGGACGCTATCAAAACGGTATTAAACCAACAATATCGTCTTGCTGATAAATCTGTGTTGAGAGATTTATTCAACGCCCAAATGGTTGAGGCATTTGAAGCCAATCTAAGCGTTAAAACCCTACCTCGAATCTTAATAGAAGTAGAACTTGTACTTGACCCCAAAACTAAAAACGCCGATTACTTCTATGGAGAAGTATATGGTACATTAAAAAAGCAAGATGAAAAATTCGGCATCCGATTTGAGTGTAAGTACGATGAACTATTGGGAGCAGGTATGGAGCAATCCATATTGGAGAAGAAAATCCCGTATGAGTATTACGCACTTACATGGATGACATTTGCCAACAATCCATATCAGACAATTCGGAGACCGCTTCAGTTCCTCGCCATAGATACAACGAGCAATGCCACAACTCCGTCCTTTAATTCTTACAATAGAACATTATTTACAAGTAGATATGATGAGGCTACAAGAGCAAAAGCAAAAAATGATTTTCGCACGAAGTTAGTTGAAGCATTCGATGCTGCAGAACTTCCGGAATTGGGCGATAATCGTAAGTTCGGCGTTGATACGAAAAAAGTTGTATTGGAAACCATACTTTCCGTTTACGAGGGAGCGATCGCTCTCGAAAATCGTGGTAGCGGAATGGAAAGTCTAATCAAGACAGAGATCGCCTTGGAAAAAGCTAACGGATTAGATGTTATTTTGATGGAAGAACCGGAAAATCATCTAAGCTTTACTACGCTTCGAAAAATGCTCCATGAGATTTCTATAAAACAAAAAGATTCACAGATCATTGTTGCCACACACAACAATATGATTGCCAGCCGCCTAAATCTTAACAATGTTCTTTGGATAACAGAAAGTGTAGTAAAATCTCTTTCTGGAGTAGATAAAGATGTGGCAGAATTCTTTGTCAAAGCTGATGACAATGCTTTTCTTCAGTTGTTACTTTCAAATAAGGTCTTTCTTGTTGAGGGTGCTACCGAATTTTTGCTGTTGCCGCATTTTTACAAACAGATTACTGGTAAAACAATCGAAGAAGATGGTATATCGGTGATCTCTTGCAATGGTATTTCTTATAAGAATTATCTTGAGATTGCTCAAAAAACAAGCAAGAAAATCTGCGTAATTACGGATAATGATGGTAAGCAGAACAGGATAGACGAGGCAACGACGTTTAATAAAACAACTACATTGCAACACATCTTTTTGGGCACAACAACGGACGATTGGACGTGGGAAGCGTGTCTGTATAATCTGAACAAAACGGTACTTGATGGGATGATAGAAGTTCAGGCAGGAGCGGATTATTTATTCCATAAAAAAGACTATGGACAAGTTCTTGGCAAAATGCTAAACAACAAAGTAGAGGTAGCATATAAGATGCTTCTCTCCAAGATAGCATTTGAAGTGCCCCAATACATAAAGGATGCAATTGAATGGCTAAGAAAGTAATTCTTGCCGTTGCGGGTGCGGGAAAAACCTATCATATCTGCCATGAGATAGATCCAACCAAGAAAAACTTGATTCTTGCATATACCCACGAGAACATTCACAACATTCAAAAAGAATTATGTAATGCACATGGGTGCGTACCGGAGTTGACGACGGTAATGACTTTTGATGCATTCGTGTACCACAATTTAATTCTTCCTTATGAACCGAGTATCGCTAATCATTTTTCTGCACCTCGTTTTACGAGTAGAGGTATTTGTTTAACCGATCCCCCGCCGCAGAGAATAAAAAATGAAAATGGTGAAATGGTCTATAATCCTCTATATAGAAAAAAGGATAAGCTTACTCATTATGTGACGAAGAAACGTCAATACTATTGCGCCACCTTGTCAGAACTTGCGCTTCAAGTAAAAGAAGGTCGCGATTCTCTTATCAAGCGAGCTGCAGCACGATTGAATATGTTTTACGATTATGTTCTGATTGATGAATTTCAAGATTTCAGAGAATTTGATTATGAACTAATTATAAAGCTTGCAAAATATTTAGACGATATATTGCTTGTTGGCGATTATTATCAGCACTCCGTTTCTGCCCGAAACAACTCGGGGAAACCATTCAAAACTCCCAAAGGCGATGTCTCGTACGCCGATTTCGTAGAATGTGTGAAGAACGCTGGGTTTGAAGTGGATACAACTACTTTGTCAAAATCCAGGCGATGTTCTGCAGATGTATGCAATTACATAAGCAGTAAGCTGGAGATCGGTATCACGTCAACCAACGACCACGAAGGACAAGTAATATGGGCGGATAATATTGCTAACGATGTGTTGAGCAACGAACAGATTACCAAACTGGTTTATAGTGAGGCAACAAAGTATTCGTTCCCAGCATTAAATTGGTCATATTCCAAAGGAGATACCGTGGATTGCGCTTGCGTAATTCTAACAAAAGATTTCGAGAAACTTGCTGAAGATAAATTCTCGATCAAGAAAATATCCATTTCCACACTGAATAAATTGTACGTTGCCATGACACGTAGCCGTGGTGATTTGTATCTAATAAAATCATCAACATTTAAGAAATTACAAGATGCGTATATTAAAGAATAGCTGTAATTAGCCATCGGGGCATACATAAAACTTCTGCAAAAAAACAAAATCAGCACCAACGGTGCGTAGCTAATTTCTCTGAAATTGTTAAAGGGGTTGGGATGTTTCCCAACAAGTACGCACGAGTGGGTACCTCGGTGCATTGCTTGCCAGGTATGTTTCAACATAACGGCAAAAATGCAAAGTGGGTACCGCCGTGCCCTGCTTGCTACAGATGATGGCATCTTAGCGAGCAAATCGAAATTTTCAAATTTTTCGCAAAAATCGGCAAAGCTGACTTTTGCAAAAATCGAAAAGTGTACGTACACCTGCTGTGCTTGCTATTCGACCTTTTCCCATAATAGCAAGTGCCATTTCCTTAAATGGAAATCGGCGGCAACCGCCGTCTTGTCTGCCCAAAGGCGAAACGGACGGATGCTGTCAATGGCGGCGAAGCCGTTCATCTTGACCATTGACAACGCCCGTCTGTTTTGCTATCTCAGCGATATTTGATTGAAGCGAATCGAAACGAACGAATGAAAAGGAGGCTTGACGAAATGAGTCCGAAAATCAAAATGAGCGATATTCACGATGACCGTGATGACGATATTATCGAACTGTCCGATGAGGAACTGAAAGATATTTTAGCCGATGACGATTTTGACGATAGCGAAGAATACGGCGAAATCTATTCTTTCGTTTTCTCCAATCCCGACCCGTATGCCAAGGTCGAGCCTCGCCCCGATGATGCCCCCAAGCGTGAATTTACTTTCGATGAAAAGGGCAACATCGTTGTAAAGAATCCGTCTGCCTTTTGGCTTCCGCAAATTGAAATTGTGGACGAGATAGGCGGTACGGAATATACAGTAACAGGCAGTTATGACGGAGAGGAAACTCTCAGCAGTAAGCTCAAACGCATTATGGAGCAGAACGCCGCTAATGCTGCCGATGATGAAATTGATATCACGGAGGATGGCGAAGAATGAACGACACCTCTTTTGATATAACTAAAGAATCCAATCCTGTTCAGACAGTTGCCCCTACCAACAAGGAGGATAACGAAATGTTAAGGGCAACAGAAAAAATCACAGCACTTTATTGCAGACTGTCCGTGGAGGACACCAAAGACGAAAAGAAAAACGGCAAGGAGGATCCGTCGAACTCCATTCAGCAACAACAGGTCATGCTCATGCAGTATGCCAAAGCCAACCGCTTGCCTAATCCGACCTACTTTATTGACGATGGGTACAGTGGTGTTACCTACGACCGCCCCGGCTTTCAGAAAATGCTCTCTGAAATCGAAGCCGGTAATGTGGGTACGGTCATTACCAAAGACCTTTCAAGACTTGGTCGAAACTCCGCATTGACGGGACTTTACATCAACTACACTTTCCCTCAGTACGGCGTTCGGTATATTGCCGTCAACGACCACTTTGACACCATCGACCCCAACAGCACTGACAACGATATTGCCGGTATCAAGAATTGGTTTAACGAGTTTTTTGCAAAAGATACCAGCCGCAAAATCCGTGCGGTCAACAAGGCGAAGGGTGAGCGAGGCGAGCGTCTGACTACCAACATTCCTTATGGCTACAAGGCAAGTCCTGACAATCAAAAGAAATGGGCGGTTGATGAAGAAGCTGCAAAAATCGTAAAACGGATTTTTACGCTCTGCATGGAGGGCAAGGGACCGAGCCAAATCGCCGCACTGCTTGAAAAGGAAAAGGTACTTAACCCCACTGCCTACAAACAGCATGAAGGCAGAAAGACACCTCATCAGACACCAGAGAACGAATACCGCTGGCACGAAAGTACCGTTGCTTACATTCTCGAATATATGGAGTATACAGGCTGTACGGTCAATTTCAAAACCTACACCAACTCCATTTGGGACAAGAAGCAAAGGGACAACCCGATGGAGAATCGTAAGATTTTCTACAATACCCATCCGGCGATTATTTCTTTGGAAGTCTTTGATAAGGTGCAGGAAATCCGACAGCAGAGGCACCGCAGAACGGCAACGGGCAAGAGTAATATGTTCTCAGGTTTGGTGTTCTGTAATGATTGCAAGCAGAAGCTCTATTACTCAACCACCAACTACTTTGAGAAGCGGCAGGACTTCTTTATCTGTTCCACTCATCGCACCAACAAGGACAAGTGTAGCGGACATTATATCCGATCCGTTGTGCTTGAACAACAGGTCTGGAAGCACATTCAAGAGGTCATATCGGTGGTAACTCGCTACGAAGCTTATTTCCGCTCAGAGATGGAAGAAAAGCTCCGTGTGCAGAGTGAGGAAACACTTCGGATACATAAGAAGCGGTTGGCACAGGCTGAGAAGCGCATTGGTGAACTTGACCGACTTTTCATTCGCACCTATGAGGACAATGTATCGGGCAAGATTGACGATGAACGTTTTGCCATGATGAACAAGAGCTACACCCAAGAACAAAAAGACCTCAAGGCTGAGGTCATAAGTCTGCAACAGGTTATTGAAGAACAGGAACGACAGGCAGAGAATTTGGAACAGTTTATCCAAAGGGTAAAGAGAAACAGCGAACTTACGGAGCTTACCCCTTACGCTCTCAGAGAGCTTGTCAAGGCGGTTTACGTTGAAGCACCCGATAAGTCCAGCGGCAAGAGGAAACAAAAGATACATATCTCCTATGACCTCATCGGCTTTATACCCGTGGATGTACTGACAAAAGCAGAACAGGCATGACCGAAATCATGCCTGTTCCAAGAAAAATTGTGAATTACTGTTTTACCAGCAGGGGGCTTTAACTCCCTTCTTTTTTATTTTGCAGATATATTGATTTCGCTTCATACAGACTGGAACACAGGCCGGTGAATATAGGGCTTATTTGGCTGTTGTGTTAGAGGGTGGCAATAAGATAATAATCGCACTTTGGCAGCTGCTCTAATTTTCTTTAGAGAATCATCACTTCCTGGTTCTCCAAATTGACAAATTGTCCGCGGAAGGCAGAGAGTGATGGTTCACCTTGATTAATCAGCGCTTGAACAAAGGTTTGGTAGTTTGTAAAAAGCATTCGGCTTTCATCCACTTTAATTGGAATTGGGCCAGGGTGTATAGGAGCTGATGTATCTTCGCAAATCCCAAGAATAGCCAAAGTCCAGTTATAATTATGAAGATCTGGAAGGCGGGCGCTTGAGAGCTTGTCTTTCAGGTAATCGAACAGGATCGAGCCAACACAAAACGCTATACCATATCCCTTCCAGGTTTTCATGGCTATATTCCCTTTAACAATAAACTGCTCCTGCTGCCTTCTCCAGGCATTCGTTTCCAAAGTGGAAGCTTCGGTCATGAGTCTCAGCAAAGCATTGGTGCGTTCTGGATTATCGGCCCACTGCTTGATCAGAGCAGTTATTTTTCCTGTATTGGTGGTTTCACCACCGCCTTGCATTTCCAGAATCAGACGATCAGGGCCGGAATATGGGGTTGTTCCGGAAGATAGAGAAATAACATAGTCAGCGTTATATTTTGTCCCTTCAACAACATTCAGCCGTTCTTCACGCTTCACACAGATTTGTTCTCTGGTTACGGACGGATGAAAAATGTGCTTACCAACATCGTGAAGAATAGCACACTGATGTTCGCATAGAGGGATATCTTTTTTTGTTGCGCATAGTCTTTCAGAGCAAACAATCCATAGCGTTCCGTCCGCTTTCCGTACGGAACAAACAGGAGGGTTTCCGCTTTTTAACTTTTTGCAGGTATTCCCACAGGTAAAAGGACAAGGCAGCTGTCCTTTTACAGGGTGAATGACAGGCGTATCAATATCGGTTCTCTGCCCATAGTATTCTGCTACGCTAACGCCCATAATTTCCCCTCCAATTGACCATTTTCTCCAGTATATCATACTATGCGGAATTTGTATATATTCGTAAAAAGGAGGAGACTTGATCGTGATTTGCTTTGATAGGATCAAACGCAAATCTTTGAGTTATCCGGTCTGGTATGCCAAACTTTTGCAAACAAAAAGAGCCTGGAGCGCTTCCGGCTGTCCGGGCAGGCCGGGGCTACCGGATTCTCAAAGCCGCCCTGTTGGAGTGGCTGGCGGGTGAAAAAGCGTCCTGAGATTTTACAGCTCCTCGGCCCGGAAAGCGGTGTATCCCTCGTGTTCATAGCTGTAGTCGATGCCCTTGAGGAAACCCTTTTCACCGCTGTGCAAATATCCGGCGGAAGACAGAGCAGATGGGAACAGCCGCAAGGCCCCAAAAAGCGGAACCAAGAAGAATGCAGACGCCCCATACTGGTATATAGGAGAAAAAATCTGTATTCCCCAGCAGGAAACCCAGTACGGCAGCACCTATAATCAGTGAAATGACATGGGCCGGTACAAGACCGAAAAAGAATCCGATATAAAAGGGCTTCCGTTCAGGGCAGCCATAAGCAGAAAGGGCGCATGTAATCAAAAATCCAATAATGGCACTGGCGATGATAATGATCATTCCTATGGAGAAAGGCTCATAAGGAGAGAATGCCATCATGCCTCCATAGATGGATAGAAATGTAAGTGCGCAGACCAGAAAGAGCAAAGAGGAAATGGTTTCCTTATTTATGGTTACTTTCATCATGATACCTCCTCCTGAAACTAATTTTATCAAAGTAAGTTACCGAACTCTATTGATATGATTTCCAAAATTACCCTGATTCCTTTAGGATAATGAATATTCCAGTAATGATGGCCTTCTCTTTTCGACAGGACTTACTTTCTCTGCTGCCATAGCTGCAGCCTGGATGTGGACGGTCGGCTTCTCGCAGTCGTTCTGGTGGAGTGGCTGAACACAGGGGGAGTGCAGATAAGGGGGAGGGGGAGCGAAACGTGAAAAGCGAAAAGAAAAAATCCCGAATGCAGATGCATTCGGGATTTTTTGCTAACCCGGTCAGTTTGGAGCGGCTGGGACGCGGTCCGCTCATTTTGGCAAAGAAAAAGAGCCTGAACGCGACATGCGTCCAGACTCAGTCTGGTGGCGGAGACGGTGGGATTCGAACCCACGTGCCTATCTCTAGACAAAACGATTTCGAGTTGTTGACGGGGGAGATTCCACCGGTCCGTCTCGGGTCACAGGAGTGCCGCCCGGGAAGCCGAAAAATCCTTTGCTGATGCGGGTTTGCGGGCCCAAAAGGGCATCAGAACAGGGCTTTCCGGGGGTGGGGATTATCGCACCGGAACAGCCGATTTCATTGGTAAACTCATTAGTAAAGACGCAGTCAGCCGCCGATGGGCGGCTTTTTTCATTTGCGAGAAAGGAGAATGGTATGAAGAAGACACTTCAGTTCCGGCGGGAGCGGCCGTTTGTCATGGTGGATTATGCGGTGGTGATGAGCGGTCAGCTTTCGGTGTACGAGCTGGCGGTTTATCTGGTTCTCTGCGCCTATGCGGACAGCCGGGAGGGGACCTGTTTCCCCTCCTATCAGACCATCGCTGGGAAAGCCGGGTGTTCCCGGCGCAAGGCCATTGACGCTGTGGCCCGGCTGGAGAGCCTGGGCCTGATTCGCAAGGAGGTGCGGAAAAATCCCTGTGGCGACAACTCCTCCAATCTCTATACGGTTGTGGCGGCGCCGCCCATTGCTGCACCACCGTCCCATGCAGAGGGTACACCGGATGATGCACTCCACTTCTTGGTTGTCTATGCCGGGATCGACAGGGCCTCCTGCAAGTCAGAATGCAGGGATTTGAGGATACGCTGCTCCCGTTTGCGGATTGCCCCTTCGCTGACCCCTTCCTGCCGGGCAATCCCGGTCCGGGGCAGCCCGTCCCAGTAGAGCTGCCGGATCAGCGTCCGGTCGGGTCCCGGAAGGCGGTGCAGGGCCGCAGAGAGAAGAAGGTCTCTTTCCCGGCGCTCCAGGGTGTCCAAAGGGTTCTCTCCCGATGCCGGCAGGATCTCCAGCACGTCAGCTCCTTCTTCCCCCATGGCGCTGAAATACAGGGTCCCATGGGCCTGATCCCGTTCCGCCTGGTAGCGCTCCCGGCGCTCTCCGCCATAGTATGCTCCATAGATCTCCCGGTTTACAGGGACAAGTGTTTCCCCGATCCGGATCAGATACTGTTCACGGTCTGATTTTTGTTTCGGCATAGGCTCTCCTTTCTGCCCAAAGAAGCCTGCATGAGAAAACAAAAGCCGCATGACAGTCCGGCATGGGGTTTGGTCGGACGATCATGCGGCTCAGGAAGTCTTCGCAGGCAGCGGCTCCTTTCAGCACAGCTTGATTGGATATTCACTTACAGGATCCGGGCCAGGTTCTGGTCCAGGTCAAAGAGGATCTCCCGTTTGCAGGCTTTGCACTTGGTCTGGATATGGCCCCTGGCATCTGCACTGGCAATCAGAATGAGATGCCGGCAATGGGGGCAGCGCAGTTCCCGATTGAGGGGGCTGGCTGGGCGAGGAATGTTCTGGTTCAAACAATCGCCTCCAATCAAAAATAGATTATAATCTAATATTCTCCGAAGAGAATCCAGAGTTTCCAAGAGGTGGAACAGATAGCAAAATACTGGTAATTTCAAGGGAATTTCTCTCTGGACTGTGATACTATTATACCGAATCTTTGTTCTTGATTCAATTCGATTATTATCTAAAGTTTTGAGGAAAACTGCCGCGATTTTCTCCTGCATCAGAGTGTAGAAAAAAGACCGTTTTTTTCGGCAGGATTTTAAGGCAGAAGCCTTTATCATTGGAAGATGGATTCCTGCATAGTCCCTGATATGTGAGTAAGTCCGGTTGCTGCACATGCGTCTGGGCAACAGAACGATGATGGGGTATAAAAACTCTGGCGGCCCCCGCAAATCGCGAGAGCCGCCAGAGAACTGCTCCCCGCAGGGGCAGGATTTACAGCGGATTCCGGCACTGGTATAATGGGGGCAGGAGTCAGCGCTGGTCGAGCTTGTCCCTGGTGTTTCCGAGGGCTGCGGCGAGAAAACCGGGCAGCCGGACGCCGCAGGCCGAGAGGTTTTCGGTGATGGAGATGCACTCGTTGACGGCGATGCAGAAGGCGAGCAGCCGACCGATCAGGGCGGGGAACTCTGCCCCCAGGCCGGCGGCGGCAGCATACTCCACCAGCAGATCCAGGCAGATACCGAAGACCAGGGCGGCGAGCAGAGCGGCCTTGCGCCAGAAACCCTTGTAGCCAGTGTCGCTGCTCAGCCTGCCCTGGATCTTCGCTTTGGCAAGGCCGGTGAGCAGGTCCAGCAGGATCAGGGCGCAGCAGATGGAGCAGATCGTGCCGTAGTTTTCGGACAGGGCTGTAAGAGCGCCGCAGAGGGCAGCGGGAAAGGCACCTTGTTTTTCAGGCATAAGGGATCACCTCGTTTCAGAAAAGATTTTATGAGTACAGAACAGGAGGGAACGGTATGGGAAAACGGCTGTTGGCAGGATTCCTGGTCATGTGCCTGCTGCTGGGCGGGTGCAGCGCGGACAGGGAAAGCTCGACTTCATTGGAGGGTGGTCCTCCCAGACAGGAGGAAGTTTCCCGGGAGAAGCCGGAATTCGTAAAAGTAAAATATGCCTATTTTGAGGACCCGGAAGACCCGCAGCGATATTATGAGGGATTTTACGCACTGGACAGCGCCGGAGAACTGTTCCTCTATGACAGAGATCAGGATATCCTGCAATCCATAGCTACAGGGATTCAGGACTTTACCAGCGGTAAAAGCCCTTATTACTATGCCGTGGGCCTTACCGAAACCGGAGACTACTGGACCAATGAACCTGAAAGCGATCTGCCTCCGTTTGACCGGGAGATAGATCGGGTCTTCCCAGGAGTAGTCCTGTATACAGACGGCAGCCTGGCTGTTTGTTCTGGGGAATGGGGGCTTTATGAGCCGGAGGAGTGGAACCCGCAGAACATATCCATACAGGAAATACGGTTTATCATTGGATGGGGTGCAGCGCTGGACCAGGAAGGCACACTCTGGTATTTGTCTTGGAATTTTGGAGAGGAGCCGGTCCTTTCCTGGGTCAAGGTCGCTGAAGAAGTTCAGCAGTTTGATTTTTCACTGGGAGACAAACTGTGGTATACCAACGATGTCAGCTATCAGAAGGCAAATGGAACCCTTGCCTTTACTCCCTATGTCTCGGATAGTCCGTTTGAGTCGGCTGAGGTATTGGATATGCCTACTGGAACACTCTGGTTCCAGTATCAGAGCAGGAATCTGCTGACCCAGAATCCGGACCGAACTTATCGGTATATGCCGCCAGAAAACTGTGAGGTCTGGAACGAGGATCTTCAGGAGTATCAGTATGATCCCTCTTTGAAAGGACTCGCCTTTGAGATCCCGGTAAAAGGAGTCCAGGCAGACCTGGCATGGAGTTCAGTGGTGATCCTGGATGAGGAGGGAAAGGTCCACTTCATTGATATGGATAATCGCATGGGGATCGTGGATGAGGCAATCATTTCCCATCCCTGATGGAAAAAAGCCGGACCGATCGGTCCGGCTTTTTTCAAAATAGATCAAAGATACTCATAGGGGCTGATAGATTCAATGGGGTCATTGATTGTAGGAAGTGCAGCCTCAGACTTTGCCTTCCCTTCCTGAACCTCAATGTGCAGATGGTCGCCATTGGTCAGCCCTGTGTGGGACTGAATTCCCAGCTTATCGCCTACCTTGATCGAATCACCCGCAGAAACACAGATACTCTTCATGTGCAGATACAGATAGGTTCTGTGACCATCATAGATAGCAACTGTACCATAGCCAGTACCAATAAAAACTACGGTGCCTGCATGGGCAGAATGAATGGTCAGCTTATCTTCTCCATTTGCCGCCGTCCCAGGAATACCATACATATCGATTCCTGTATGGTACTTTCCGCGATAGCCGTCTACATTGTACTTTGCGCCATAAAGGTTATACAGAAAATGCTGATCGTCGTGGGGATCATAGCCAAACACCTTATGATAGAAGGAGCGGACCGCTTCTTCCTTGGTGAGGCCATCATTTTTGCTCCAGCTGCCATTTACCATACCAGAGTCAGGATGGAAATACTCTGTCTTTTCCTCTCCATATTCAATGCAGTCCGGCATACCGGTTACTGTAATGTCTTCACCCGGCTCCGGGTCCGGATCAGTGCCGCCGCCGACTTCAACAACCTCCCAGCACTGCTTCTTCCAGGTCATCGAACCTTCGCTGGCAGGGGAAGCCCAGTAGACATTGCCCCGGCCAGTGCTGCCGCCCCGGAGCGCCGCCGATGTGGAGATATTATTGGAGAGCTCTGTATCGTCCTCTGTCACAGTAGTCGCAGTCAGGTACAGATTCTTTTCGGGCAGACAGATGCGCACTTGATTCCCCTGAACCCCCTGAACCGGCTTTGCAATAATGCCGCTGTCCACAGCACTGGTGCCGGTCTTCTTGCACATGTGTGCATTGTTCTTATAAGATGTCGAGATACTGCCGTCACTGCAGTCCAGGACATAAACAGAGTTCAGAACTGCTTCCAGCTGGAATACATCGGATGCGCCGCTTACAGCAACAGCCTTCCACTGCTGCATCTGATCTGTGGGGCTTGCAGAGTACAGGCAGACATTCTGGCCGCCCTTGATGTCAGTGTCTTTGGTGCCGTAGATGTTGAGGCCATAGCCGTCGTGGTAAACATTGATGAACCGATAGGTTTTGCCATTTACAATATCCATAAATCATTTCTCCTTTGTTTTTGGATTTGGAAAGCCGCCGGCATTCCAGGCACTCCGCGGCGGGCCCGGGAACCGGGGGCTTTCTGTTTTTGCGGGAGGCTTTTGTCCTCCTCACCTTCTATCCGAAAAACAGAGGGGATTCGTACCCGGTTTTTGAAAAAATTTAAAATCTGAAGGCCCGGAGCAGGCAGGATCTTCTGAACGGCCCGCTCTTTGCGTGCAGGTATAGCTGCTTCAAACAGAAAATCAGATGTATTTGGCAGAAACCACTCTATCAAATTCTAAAGTGGAAAAAAACAATGGGAATTTGCATAGAAGGATCGGAGCTGTTCCGGTTTGGCTTTGATAAAATTGCGGAAATGTGTAGGACGGAACAGGGCCCGGTGACCCTGACCCGAAACGGAGAGTCGTCTGGAAGGGAAATGGCCGGCACAAAATATTTTGGTAAGTAACACCAAAGGCAGTCATCGCCGTTCTTCTGAAACCTGAAAAAACAGGGGAAGCACATAGATGCTTCCCCTGTTTTTAATTCATTTCCATTTGATCTGCTCCGGCTAAAGGCGGTTTTGCTGTCGGATGCTTTCCTGTAGTTTCTCCCCGCGGAAGGAGAGGATCTCAATGACAGATCGATTGTCCTCTTCAGAAAAGCCTGGTACATGGATATCTTTTAAAAGGTCCTGCATAACCTGGCCATGGATGGGCGGAAGTTTCATTGGTCCCATTACAGGTGTCCGGCTGGCTATCAGGCTGTCCCAATCCAGAAGGAGAGGATCAGGTTTGCCGGCCATGATCTGTCTGTAGTCCATCAGCGACATGGAAAGAGAGAGATTGTGATCAAAGACAGGCGCCATCGAAACAACCTGCCCGGAAGCTCGGTCCCGGAGAATACCGAAGTTATAGAGGTGGCGGTCAAGGTTGTAGGTCAGGGCATCGAGCAAGACCATTTTTTCATACTCCTGCGCCGCTGTCGGAGAGAATTTTCGGAGGATCTGCAGGTTTTTTCCGGCAACATTTCTTTTGCAGCCAAGATCCGCTGCCGGCTCAAAGTTCAGCCTTCCCTTTGAAAAATCCGGTGTCTTTACCACTGTCATCGAAGCGGGTGCCCGGCAATTGAAGACAGCTCCAATTTCCTCCCGGCTTACAGATTCATAGGCAGCCATATTCAGGCCAAGATACTGCCCGATCGCCTGTACGGCAAGTTCTGAAAATGTGTGTTCGGGATATCCTCTCTTATAAAGCCACCATTGACCGTTTTCCAGACGCCAGCATTTTTCAAAAGTGCTTGTATTGGTGAGTTCGGGAGAATGATGATCCGGGGGGACAACAATGCCAGCGGATGAGCCGAGCAGAGCTGTCTTTGCAAGATGATCCTGGTGAAATCGAGCCTGCTCATAGGTCCTGTCGCTGCCTTTTTCCCGAATCCAGAAATGATCCGTAATGGCTGCTGCATTCACAGACAGTACAATTTGTATGGAATCTGCCTCTTCCAGATCGAGTTCCCGCAAAAGAAAGCGGCAGTTGGTTCGGTTTGTATCAATGCAGCGCTGCCGAATCCAGGCGTACAGGGAAGGATCTTCTGCATGGAGAAAATGAAAGGGGAGCAGAGTGGACTCTATCACTTTGGATATTTCTCCGTTCTCGATCTGAGCGTAAAGGGACAATCATCCGCCGGGTGACATTTTTTATTTATGGGAAAGGAGAATGATATGAAGAAGATACTTCAGTTCCGGCGGGAGCGGCCGTTTGTCATGGTGGATTATGCGGTGGTGATGAGTGGTCAGCTTTCGGTGTACGAACTGGCGGTTTATCTGGTTCTCTGCGCCTATGCGGACAGCCGGGAGGGAACCTGTTTTCCCTCCTATCAGACCATCGCCGGGAAAGCCGGCTGTTCCCGGCGCAAGGCCATTGACGCTGTGGCCCGGCTGGATAGCCTGGGACTGATTCGCAAGGAGGTGCGGAAAAATCCCTGCGGTGACAACACCTCCAACCTCTATACGGTTGTGGCGGCGCCGTCCATTGCTGCACCACCGTCCCGTGCAGAGGATACACCGGCTGATGCACTCTGTTCCCCAGCCAATGCGCCGGATTCACCCGAACCAGATTCAGAAACCCAGATTCACATGTCACAGAATCATCTTTCTACCCATTCCTTCGAGGAGTGGAAGGAGCAGATTGAATATTCCTATTTTGAAGAAGAAATGCCCGACAGCCTTCCCCTGGTGGAGATGCTGCTGGGCATTTTTTCACGCCTGGAACAGAAACCGGACTGTCAGGCATTGATTCGAACCATTGATTCCTGTGCTGTATTGGAGCTGCTGGAGGAATTGCGGGAGGTGGACTGGAAAGAGATACGGGTTCCATCGGCCTACCTGGAGAAGAAGGTGCGGGAGTGTCTGCTTAGACGGGAGGCGCTCCTAGCGTCTCTCTGAGCGGGCACACGGGCGGCAGAAGGGTGCGGGGGTAATTTCCCCGACCGGGAGATTCCCCGTCACACAGGGGCAAACAGCCGGGAGTACGGAGCTGAAAGGAGGAGATGACGATGCCATACGCAATCATGCGGTTTGAAAAGAGGAAGGGTGGGCCGGCATCGGCTCTGGAGCGCCATCATGAGCGGAAAAAGGAGCAGTATGCCAGCAATCCGGACATCGACCGGGAGCGGTCCCACCTCAACTACCATCTGGTGGAGCCGGTCCGGAGCTATTACAGGGAAATCCAGTCCCGGATTGAGGCAGCACAGCGGCAGAATCCCCGGTGCAAGGTGCGCAAGGACAGTGTGAAGTTCATTGACACCATTGTCACCGCCAGCCCGGAGTATCTGGCTGCCCTGCCGCCGGAACGGGTGAAGCGGTATTTTGAACGTGCACTGGATTTTTTCAAAGATGAGGTCGGGAAGGAGAATATCTTTTCCGCGGTGGTACACATGGACGAGCGCAATCCTCATATGCACCTCTGCTTCGTGCCACTGACCAGGGACCATCGGCTGTCTGCCAAGGAGGTCATCGGCAACCGGGAAAAGCTGGTGGAGTGGCAGGACAGATTCCACGACCACATGGCAGCAGAGTTCCCGGAGCTGGAGCGGGGTGAGGCTGCAGCTGTGACCAAGCGAAAACACGTCCCCACCTGGCTGTATAAGCAGGCGCACCGACTCACCGGGGAGATGGCGGAAATCCGGGCTGAGCTGGAGAAAATCGGGCCATTCAACGCAGGACGCCAGAGGGAAAAGATTCTGGAGTTGCTGGGGCAATGGTATCCCCGGGTCAATGCGTTTGAGGCAAAGCTGAAGCCCTATGACCAGCAGATCCGCCAGATGGAGACAGAGAAGGAAGCTCTGGCCCGTGAGACCGAGATAGCGGTTTATGCCCTGGACCGGAAGCGTCGGGAAGAAGAGGAGCTGATCTATGAGCTGCGGGAGGTGCAGGACTTTCTGGACTCAATTCCACCCGAAGTGCTGGAAGAACTGAAGGCGAACTATCAGGCACAGCAGCAGGAGATGGAGCTGTAAAATTTTTAGGGGCGGCTCTTATCAGGATATACAGAAGCACCCTGCCCCGGAGATTTTTCCGAAGCAGGGCGCTTGTCCTGATAATGATTCAGTTCGCTTGTCATCCCTCCGATGAGAAGGCGTCGTTATGGTACCTTAACGTGGATGATTTATTGTTTTCGCCTTTTCCATAAACACTGACTGTAACCGGAATTATCCCACAAAAAGCTGTTTTTTGAAGATGTTTTCCGATATGGAGAGAGGTTGTGGCTCAGCTGCGAAGGGAGGGGGAAATGTCTCCCTCTTCCAGCTGCCAGACGACATCCAGATCCCAACCCAAATCCCGGAATATCTGGGGATCTTTCATCTCTTCAGGTGAGAGCGCTATGGCATTAAATTTGGTATTGGAGCCTGGATAGGCATAGCCAGGGCCCCAGTCTCCTGTTTTTTGGGCATTGTAAACACAGCCGGAATCCTGGCCGCTGTGATAGCCTATAAAACCTCCTATTGGTCCGGACATAGCGGTAATGACCAAATTTGTATCACTGTAGCAGTTGATAAAAGTGCCATTATAGCTGGCTCCGGTCAGACCGCCAATATTGCTTACCAGCAGTTTTCCCTCTTTTTGGAATGCAGGCACTGCGGTAACAGTTCCCCGGCAAAAACAGTTCAGAATCTCGGAGTTATTATTGGCGCTGCCGATCAGCCCACCCACATTGTTGTCCCCGGAAACATCGGCAAGGGCAAAACTATTTCTTATCTGCAAGTCCTCTCCGGTCGAACCGATAAGACCCCCAAACCCGCCATGGGAACGATAAATTCCAGTGGGGAGCTCTACGGTGCCTGTGAAAGAGCAGCCAATCACAAAAGCGGGAGTTTCTGTGTGGAGACCATAGGGGCCGCGGCCTGCCAGGCCACCCGTATCACCAAAGCCCTGGACGGTGCCTTCAATATGAAGGTCCCGCACGAGTGATCCAGCGCCCAGTACCGCAAAGAAACCGCTCTGGGTATAGGGATCTTCCTGGCACTGGACGTTTTCGTAGGGTACATTCAGGCCGGTAATCCGATGTCCGTTGCCATCAAAGGTACCGAAAAAGCCAAGATAAGAACGCATATCTTCATAAAATTCCGGGTTTTCCTCTTTTTCCTGGGTAATTTTCTGAATAAGATAGTCATAACCTTCCAGCTGGGTTTTGGCATCTCGCAGATCAAGGACATTTTTTAGAGGCCCGATAGGAGACCAGGGTTCTCCTTCCAGGTCAATATCCGCATCAAGCTGCCAGGTAAGGTCCTGACAATAGTAGGAGGCGCCGGTCCCCACCCATTCTGCAAATGCAAAAAGCTCTTCTTTTGTCCCCAAAAGGCGAACCAGCGGCTGATCTCCCTCCCGACCAGGAAGTTCAGGCATTTCAATTTCAGCTGTATCTTGGGCATCAGTCTCAGAAGGCTGGGAGGAGGAAAGAGACGAAGGTTCTGTTCCTCCAGAGGAATCAGGCACAGATGAGGGAGTGGACTCCCTGCTGCATCCGGATATTAACCCAGTCATAACTCCCAATGCGAAAATCAGAGCAATTTTTGCTTTCATAATAATTCTCCTTTCTGTTGCCTTTTGCTCAACATATCAAAAAAAGGATTTGATTAATAAGCAATTCGAAAATAGTCCAAGTAAGCTTTGTATCTGTCCTGTGCGGTCAGGCAGGTATCAATCAGATATCCTTTTTCATGATTCCACTCTTTCAGTCCCCGGTAGTAGAACAGCTTCAGATTATCTTCAATGATAAAAGGAACGATATTATATTTTAGGCACTCTTTAAACAGGAGCAGTCTGCCCACACGACCGTTTCCATCCTGGAACGGATGGATTCGCTCAAATTTCACATGGAAGTCCAGAAGATCTTCAAATGTTTTTACTCCTATCCCGCTGTATTCGATCAGCAATGCTTTCATCTTATCGGCAACTTCTTCCGGAAGGGCTGTTTCTATGCCGCCAACTTCATTGGGCATCTTTTTATAATCGCCAACAGCGAACCAATCTTTTCTGGAGTCACTGGTTCCATTCTTTAGAGTCAGGTGCAGTTCTTTGATGAACTTCTCGGTCAAAGGCGCCTTCGCACTCTCGATAATCATATCAACGCAGCGAAAATGGTTGGCTGTTTCAATGACATCATCCACATTGAGAACTTCATTTTCAGCGCCAATGGTATTGGTTTCAAAAATATATCGGGTCTGATCATGAGTCAGGCGACTTCCTTCCATGTGATTGGAGTTGTAGGTTAGTTCAATCTGTGTTTTGTGGTAAATACCACCAGGGTATTTACTTGCCTTTTGCTCCTTCAGGATATCCAGCAGGGTGGAAGGGGATTTTTGGCTTTTATTGGTTCGCTTGGGCTTCTCTGCGTTTTCAGGAATATTCCAGGTCTTTCCGGTGAGAAACGCTCCATTTACTCGCTCCTGGGCGCAATAGTTTCGGACACTGCGCTCTGAGATGCCCCACTTTTTTGCAGTTTCAGAAACTGAAAGGTATCGCATTTTCCATCCTCCGTCATGTATCAAAATAATCCTGATTTACTGTATAGTATAGCATGGTATCGGCAAAAATAACAGGCGTTTTAACTCTGACTTGCAGAAATTATTGCCGATACAGGAAGTTTTATTTTAATAGTTCTCATCTTTTGCATGTTTTATAATCACAAACAGTATCCATATACTGTGAGATTGGTTCTTTTGCCTAGGCACTGGACTGGGTTAGTTCCCATCTGAACATACAGAAGCACCCTGCCCCGGAGATTTTTCCGAAGCAGGGCGCTTGTCCTGATAATGATTCAGTTCGCTTGTCATCTCCCATGCCAGGAGAAAGCCGCAGATGAAGCTGTCCAGCGAAAGCTCATTTGCGATCCGATCACCAGCATCGATGATCCGCAGCACCATCTTCCGTTCCGGCTTGTCCAGCCGCTCAATGAGCATCTTGTGGTACTGCTCCATTTCCTGGCGATCCTCTGTCATGGGAAGAGGGGTGTAGAATCGGTCGTATAGCAATTGCAGTATGTTATTCATGTGCCTTGCCTCCTTATAGCAAGACACAATACCACAGGTTAAGGAAAATAGCCAGACAAAAAGAGGCGGTTTATGCCTGGTACCCATAAACCGCCTCTTTCACTCAACCTTTCGGGGGATATGGATCATTTCCAAAAGAATTTCTCTCCCGAATTTGACCATTCGGTCTGTGAATAAACAATTCAGCTTCCTGATTGCGCGCGATCTCTCTGGCTACTGCAATAGCTTCTGCCTGAGTCTCAGTGCGATATGTAGCTTTGGAGTTTCCCGCGCCTTTAACCTGCCAACCTCCATCCGGATGCGGCGTTACATGCTGATTCTTTCCCATCTGTGATTCCCCCTTTTTTTATTCACGCGGCAGGTCGAGAAGATTGTCGTGCGTGTAGTAGTTAGGGCTGGAACGCACATACTTCTCGCCTGCACCGCTGATAGCAGGAGTCACATGGGGGTAGGGCCAAATCTTCACCTTAATAGTGCCAGGGTTCTTTTTCAAAAAGTCATACAGGTCAGCCTTTTTGAAAAATCCTGGTTTGCTGCAGCCTTCGATGTAAACGGAGTCAATCTCCAAAAGGCTACCAGAATTGTGACAGCCCGGTTCCATTTTAATTTTTGTTGCATAATACATAATATCACGTTACCTTTCTCCGCATAGATGCGGTCATCATTGGTTGTTCGGAACATCTATTCAAAACAGCCAAAAGAAAAACTCGGCTACAGGGAACAAGTCAACTTCGTGAAATATTCCATATTGAACCGAGCCCAGAAACGTGATATAGTAAATGTGTCTAAGGGAAACACAGTCTATATCATGCTTCTGAGCATCGAATTCTGTGTAGACGCAAGATGCAGCGCAACGGGTACCAGCCGGAGCGCTGTTTTCTTTTGCCTGGGATCTGAAACTATTATAGCATGGCATGGGAAATCTGTCAACTATATATTGTGTTTATTTTTGTTCATGGCACTATATATAGTGTTTATTCGTTGCTTTCGACTTTCTCGATCAGATCAAACAGTGATGGCTCCCCGGAACTTTCTTCTTGTTCACGGAGATCGATAATTGCATCTAACCTAGCTCCCATTTTCCTGTTGATAAGGGCCGCTGTTCTCAGCTTGTCCAGTTCTCCACTGTCAGCAGTTGCCAAAAGCATCTTCATGGAAAACATATACTGTTCCATGGCCTGTTTAAATGTAATAGACTCAAAGATCTTGTGGAAGTCTTGCTCTTTGACTCGTTTTCCTTCAGATTTCTCCGCGAGCTCTCGGGCCCTTGCGCTTGTATCTAGTACAAGCTGTTTAGCCTCATCATCCAACGCCTTCTCATAAAAATGCTCTGGTCCTATACCGTAGTAGATTGAGAGCTTTTCCTGATTACTACTGGAAGCAACAGATGTTCCACTTTCCCAGTTGGCTACAGTGACCCTATTTACATTGATCGCTTGGGCTACCTGTTCCTGTGTTGCACCATATATCTCTCGGATTTGCTTTAAGTTGTTCATAGGGGGTCACCTCATGTTTTGCATTATACAACAAAAAGTCATATTTGTCAAGTGGCTACAAAATTTTGTAGTTATACGTCAATCCCAGGAGCACAGCAGCTTGACCGCGTTCTCCTCGGTGGGGCCGTTGGTGCCAAGCTCGCCGCGGAAGGCTCGGGCGAGGATGGCTTTTTTGATGAGGTCGATCTGCTCCAGCACCCCTTCGGCGGCTTCCTTGGCCTGCTGCTCTTTGGCAAGGAGATCATCAAGGATGCGGACGATTTCGGTTTGTTCGTTTTTCCTTGCAATAGGAATTTCAAAATCACGCAATGCGGCAGTATTTATGCTTTCGACAGTTGTTCCGCTCTTCATGCATTTTTCTAATATTTGCTTTTCGTTTGCTTTGCATGCCCAGAAAAGGTATTCAAGGTTGATATCAACAGTTGGGACAAGTGCCTTTAGATCCTGATTGACTGTAAAAGGCTTTTTCACCATGCAGACAGGAAAAATCCTGCGCAGTATCCCGCTACGCATTACAAACAAAACTGCTGGTTCTTCAATATAGGTTGCAGAAGAATTTTCTACACCAAGCATGTTTGTGTGCATAAGTGTATCTTCAATTAAATCACTTTTCATATCTTTAGATGTGACCCATAGTAAGGTACCGTTTTCCCAATATTCAGGATGGCTCATACTGGGTGTACCACCACCATTCCATGAGCCACATTTTTTTAGAGGTATCCAACTCCAACTCTCCATTCCAACGCCATGCTCTTTTCTCCACTGGGCGGTGAGCTCGCCGGTGAAGGCTTTGTGGAGGATGGCGGCTTTGCGGGTTTCAAAGCTGTCCAGGGCTTCCTGGGCCTTTTGCTTGGCTTCGTCCAGCTTGGCAAATAGGCTCTCAATGCGGTCAACAATACGCTGTTGCTCAGAGAGCGGTGGAAGAGGAAATGGTGTATTTAGTATATTAGGTAAAGTTATTCCCTTAACTGTGGAGCCACTGGCTTTTCTTTCAAACTCGTGCTGAAATGTGCAAAAGTAGTAATATAAGAACAGTGAAGATAACTCGCTTTTTACAATTTTGAGGTCTTGATTTATTGCGGTAACAATTTTTGAAACTATCGCTTTTGCTGGTTCAATACGAGTAACCAATAAAAGGTCCCCAGCTTCGCATAAATTTGAAGAGCTACATTCAAGACCCAACTGTGAAATTTTATCAATAGTTGAATAGAGATAGCGCCCTTTAATATCTTTTACACTCGCCCAAGGTATATTTCCGTTCCAATAGAGAGGATTTGTTTTGTCCGGTGTACCGCCTCCAACAAAAATACATAAATCCCCTACCTTTGTCCAGCACCAATTCTTTGGCACCTTATAGGGCTGCTCGCTCTCTGGAACCAGGGCTGCCTGTAGGCGTTCTTCTGGGGTCGGAGATTCCTTTTTCTTTCCTCTCGCCATCAGTCCTGCACCTCCAGCGCACGCAGCTCCGTTATTACGCTCCGCAGCAGGTCTACCGCCTCTTCCAGATTGGCAGCGGCCTCCTCTGCACTCTCTGCCGGATCGGGCAGGTCGTTGTAGTCCAGCACCGAGTCGTCCCGGATCAGACCCAGATCCAGGCTGTTTCCCTTTTCGGCAATCTGCTCCCGGGTGAAAACGCTCCACCGCTCGTCCTGCACAGCGTGGCGATCCTCTGCTTCATAAGCGCTTTCAAACTCTGTAAAATGCTCGGGCTTCAGCGGCGTGGTCTTGCCAAAGCTGGGCATATTGGTGCGCAGGTCATAGAACCAGACCCCTTTGGTGTTGTCCTTGTCGGTCTTGCCCCGGGTGAAGAAGAGAACATTGGTCTTGACGCCCTGAGCATAGAAAATGCCAGTGGGCAGGCGGAGAATGGTATGCAGATTGCATTTATCCATCAGGTCGCAGCGAATTTTTTCTCCATCACCATCGGCAAAGAGCACATTGTCCGGCAGCACTACAGCGGCACGGGCTTTGCCATTGGTTTTCAGGCTGCGGTAGATATGCTGGAGGAAGTTCAGCTGTTTGTTGCTGGTGGGGAAGGTGAAGTCGTCTCGGGTGGCACGCTCACCGCCCTTTTTGGTGCCGAAGGGCGGATTGGTGAGCACCAGATCCAGATCGTGCATCTGTTTGCCCAAATTGGAGAGGGTGTCTCCCAGCAGGATCTGTCCCTCAATGCCATGCAGCATGGCGTTCATCAGTGCCAGGCGATGGGTGTCATGGACCAGCTCGCAGCCGGTAAAGGCTTCCTTCCGCTCGAATTCGGCCAGCTCCGCATCCAGGTCATAGAAATCATCGGTGTGATCCTTTACATACTGATGCGCCGCGATCATAAACCCAAAGGTACCACAGGCAGGGTCATTGCACCGCTCACCGGGCTGGGGCTTCATGAGGCGGGTCATCATGTCAATGAGAACACGGGGAGTAAAGTACTGGCCCGCACCGGATTTTTTCTCGTTGGCGTTCTTTTCCAGGAGGCCTTCATACAGGTTGCCCAGGCCCTCTTCCCGGGCCGAGTACCAGTCCAGGTCATTGATGGCAGAGATAATCTTCTCCAGGTTCTTGGGTTCATCAATATTGGTGGCGGCTCCCTGGTAGATTTCCCGCACCCGTCCGGTACAGTTCTCGCCCAAATGGGACAGCAGCTCCTTGTAGAACTTTTTCAGCTCAATGCCGCTTTTGGAAGCCAGCTGATCCCAGCGGTAGGCTTCCGGAATCTGGCGTTCGGCCCCGGTTTCTTTGGCCATTTTCAGAAAGAGAATATAGGTCAGCTCGGTGACATACTGATGATAGGTAATGCCATCGTCCCGCAGTACATTGCAGAGATTCCAGAGCTTGGATACGATCTCTTGGGTGGTCATGTTGATATTCCTCCGTTTAGTTTTTGCAATAGATGGTTCCGTCTGGGGTGAGGTAGTATTCCGCCGGCTTTGTTGCCGCGTGCAGAGAATTGGAAATCAGTTCCCGCAAAGCCTTGGTATTGCTGCTGCCTGCCGATTCAATCAGGTCAAGACTCCTCTGCTCCAGTGCGGCGGAGTCTTTTTCCTTTCCCAAGGGGAGAGAAGGTTTCTTATTGGAGCCGAGGATCTTGCCCCGAAGCAGATTGAAGCTGCCCAGCATTCGGGTTTCGCACTTTTCGATATACCCCTCCATCTCCTGCTGCAGATACTGCAGATAAGCGGCATCGAAGTTCTGGGCATAGTAAACTTCCATCAGACTGCTCATCGTATAGAGCTCCAGAGAAAGTCGCAGGCTGTCCCGGATCTGCTCGGTCTTATCCAGCACCTTTTTCAGATCCTTCTCTGAAGATTCCACAGTAGAGCCAAGGTCGTGGATGTAGAACTCAATATCGTTCATGGCGACCTTTTTGGCGCTCTGCAGGCTGGCAATCGTGGCGGTTCGCTGGGAGTCATGCGCCATGATGGAAGCATAGTTTTCATAGGCGTATTTTGTAAAGCTGATCTCAGACATCAGCTCCGCCTTTTTATCGCCGTACAGGAAATCCAGGATTTCACCGATTCCCTGGTGGATTACCTCCAGGCGGCTGTTGATCTGTGTAAGGAAATATTGCCCCGATGCCACCGACATGGCGGTAAAGGCGCCCAGGAAAAGGGCCTGTCCAGTGACAGGGAAGAAGGAGGCAGATCCAACAAAGCCCTGACTTCCCTGGATCATGGAACCATACCCGCCCTGCCTAAGCGCGGTAAGTGTATGGGGAAGGCCTTCCGGGAATCGGGCAATATAGGCCTGAGCCAGTGTCCCGGCTGCCATCATGGAGGGAAGATGCTGATAGGCGGCACTCAGATGCATCTTCTGGGCTTCAGAAAGGCTGAGCTTTGTAAACCGGGATTTGTCTTCAAAATCATACGCAGGATCACAGGGAGTCAGCTCAAACTGACCCATCTGCTCCAGCAGAGAAAGAGCCTGGCGATCTGATTCGTTTGCAGCATTGAGATTGTTCATGCGATTCTGCCTCCATCGTCATACAGATACTCGTTGAGTTCCAGAACAATGCTCTCCAGCTTGTTCTGGAAAATACGATCAATCTTCTTAAAACCGCCTGCGTCCCGGAACCGGAAGTCCTCATCAAACACCTGTACATTGAGGACCGATTCCTCCAGCAGATATTTCTCGATGCGGCTGATCCAGCGCAGTTCAATGGCGCTGAACTTATGGGCTTTCTTCAGCTTATCCACAGCCTGACGAATCCGGGCTTCATGGCTGATGAGGGTGGAGCCAATGGCATACCGCCGGATCAGGCTGATGATGTCGGCGGTGATCTCCTCATTGGTCAGCTCGGAAATAGCGGTATTCAGCTGCTGGGTGGTAAAGCCCTCCCGATCCAGCGTCAGGCGCAGATCCCGCAGGCTCTCCCGGGTAAGCTCTTTGGGCCGGGTGCAGACAATGTTCAGTGCCGCAACCTCATTGAGATGGGTTTTGACATAGTCGGCAAACGCATCCAGATAGTCTTCCGGGCGGCTGCCGCTGCCATAGCCCCGGGTGTGGCTGACCAGCTCGTCCGGAGCGTTGGAAATCACCACCGGACGCCCATGGTTGGCATGGGTCTCGCCCAGCAGCCGGAACAGCTCCCGGTGTTCCAGGATATGATCCTTGGCCTGCTGGGGAGTTTCCTGCCTGAGCTGCTCGATAAATTCAGTGGGGTCCTTGCCGCCGGTCAGGTTGATAAAGTGTTCCATAGTCCGGTCGTCCAGGCTGCGCTTGCGCCGCTGCAGCTTGGCGATGATCAGATCAATCTGATAGCCGATCTGTTTTTCGTCGTCGATGACTTCCAGACCGTCCAGCAGCTGATCAAAAGTAGCAGAGGGGTTGGTTACCACTGGCTTCATGGTATTGACGGCTTCCAGCGATTCATAGACACCAACCGGGTCGTAGATCTCAAAATGGGTTTTATGGATTTTGGGACAGAGCCGGGTCGCACGGCCCAGCATCTGTTCAAACAGGATACGGGATTTTACCCGGCGCAGGAAGACCAGATTGGTGATCTCAGGGACATCAATGCCTGTGGTCAGCAAATCAACGGTGACCGCAATGCTGGGATACCGCTCATTCTTAAAGCGCTTGATGGCCTCCTGAACCTTCTTGGGGTTTCCGCCGCCTACGCTGCCGGTGATCTTCATAATGGCATCGTTGTCCACCCCGTATTCAGAGTAGATATTCTTGAGGATATCCACAATCATATCGGCGTGCTGGTCATCCACTGCGTAGATGAGAGTTTTGCCCTGCTCTTCCGGATTTTCGGGGTCGATGTACTGAGCGATTTCTGCCAGTACCGCTTCGTTGAAGGGACGGGTAATCACTCGTTTATTAAACTGCTCCACATCGAAATCCAGTTCATCGTCCAGCAGTTCGCTGTTGGTAATCTCTCCGGTCAGAGGATCGTAAATAGTAATGGTATCGCCGGAACGGTAGTGGATTCCCTCGTCCCGCAGACGGGTATGCAGATTGTGAGGCGCGTCGTGATCCACCAGATAGCCTTCAATCACCGCCTCCCGGTAGGTGTACTTGAATACCGGCTGACCGAAAATTTCGGTGGTCTGCAGAGCGGGTGTGGCGGTCAGGGCAATCTTCACGGCATCGAAGTATTCGATCACACTGCGGTACTTGCTCTGATAGTCCCGCTGGTCCCGATAGAGCAGTTCAGTATCGCCCATCTCTTTATCCAGAAGGTATCCCCGGTGGGCCTCATCCACGATGATGAGGTCGTAGTCGTTAACGGCAGGCATGGTTTCCCCGTCATTGTAGAGAATGCGGCGTACCATGCCCTGCACGGTTGCGACATGAATGCGGGTTTCCCGTTCGATCTCTTTATCTTCCAGTCCCTTGATGTTGTAGATATCCGCCAGAGGCATCAGGTCTTCCAGCTTGACTTCCCGGAATACATCCAGCGCCTGTTCTCCCAGCGCAGTACGGTCCACCAGAAACAGGACCCGCTTGAACCGTCCGGTTTTGAGGAAGCGATAGATCATGCCCAGGACTGTCCGGGTTTTACCGGTGCCGGTTGCCATAGCCAGCAGAGCGGTATTCTTTCCTTCGATAATGGCTTGTTCCGCTGCCTGGATTGCCCGCAGCTGGTAGTTCCGGAGGTTCAGTCCGTCCTTGTCCCGGAGCAGGTCAAACGGCATCTGCTCCAGTGCCTGATTCCCCGCAGCGGGATCTTTGACCAGCAGTTCCCGAAGATTGTCTGGGCTCATCCAGCCCCGCAGCGGCTTCGGCACATTGGAAGGCTGCCGAAGATCCAAAAACCAGATGCCGGATTTTGTCTTGTACTGCTCCAGATAGGACCGGCCGTTGGTGGCGAATGTAAACGGAACCTTGTAATCGCCCCAGGTACCGATCTGATAGGGGGCGTCTTCGTCCCGAATGTTGCGGGGATAGTCCTTTCCCTGGTAGTCGATGACGGAAGGAATATCCTTGTGCTCGGCCTTCGCCTCAATGATTCCCACCATCTGCAGTCCGATGAACAGCGCATAATCCACCCGGCCGCGATTCCCGACAGTGGAGTTTGTAGGCCACTCGGCGATGGCGATATTTCGTCCGTTGACAGGACGGGTTCCCTGAGAATAGCGCAGGTTCTGGGTATCAGCTTCCCAGCCCACCTGTCGGAGCTGCTGATCAATCAAAAAGCGTGTTTCCGCTTCGGAGCGCAGACGCTGGCTTGCCATCTGACTGGCACGCTGGCGGCGGCTCTCCTTGGAAATAGTCTGTGCCTGGGAAGCGGCAGTTTCTGCCTGTTCGGTCAGCAGGAGTTCCCGCTGCTCTTCTGCGGCGGGGTCGATGGGGGCGTTGGATTCCGAAAATTCGGGCATGACAAAGTCCTGGTGCTGATAGCTCCAGTCCCCATAGGTCTGCATGAACCATTCGCAGAGGCTGTAGGCCATCTGCAGAAACGCCTTTGCGTCCGACTCAGAAGCGTAATTTTCATGAACCGCCTTGTTCCGAACCTTCCGAAGCCCGTGAAGAATATCGGTCAGATCCTGGGTCAGGAGGCCTTCACGATAGAGAGTATCAATCCTTCTGACTGCGTTGTTTTCCTCTGGAAGAGGAATGCGGTCGTAGGTAAACATGAGATTGACAATGGTTTCTCCGAGCATTCCCAGCTTCATCAGGCAGGAGTTGGGGTCGCTTAAACAGTATTTTTCCGCCATCTGGCCAAAGTTGGCCAGGACAGGAAAATCCTTTTCCAGAAAGGTGAAATTGCTGCGCATACTCTTTCCTCGCTTTCCAGGGCAGATCATATCAAAAACAGTCTATAGATACTTTTACTCTACCACAATCCGGCATTTCCCGCAATTATTTTGCGGAGACTTCAGCTGTAACTCCTTCACGGGGTGCCGGGGTGTCCCCGGCCGCACGACCTTGCCAGGGGCAAGGTCTAGTGCGTTATACCGCCAGACCCGGCTCTGTGATGTCACCAAAGTTTTCCAGGGTGGGGACACGGGGCGGCGGTATGTGAAAAGAGGCGAGGGCAACACTGTCTTTGACCGGTAGCGGGCGGACTTTGGCTCAGCCGTTCTCCCGCTGGCGGGAACGCCAGGCCCGGACATTGTACTGGTTGCGGCACCGGACGGAGCAGAACTCGCTGCGGGCGTGGGGGTTATAGTAGATTTTGCCGCAGTTCTTGCAGACCCGCAGCACCGGTTCTTCAGCGCAGAGGCTCTGGGCCAGCGCCAGATCCAGCACCGATTCCAGAGATGGAAAAATCCACTGGAGCCTTGGCTGGACACCGCCGGTCACCTGATAGCGCAGGGTGTGGGGCCGGGTCAGAGGGGACGAGCCAGCACTGTCCCGGCGACTGTACACCCGCTCCAGCCCAGCGAAGTAGTCCCTGATCCAGCTCAGCCGTTCCCCGTATCCCCGGGAAAACACCAGGTTGTAGCTCTCCTCCCGACCAGCGGCAGTTCCCAGGGTATCCTCCGGGCAGGGCAGGGTACCCTCCGGGAAGAACCGATTCAGATACTCCCCGATGGGGATTGTCCCCGGTGTGAAGCCGAAGTCGTTTTCCGGCAGGAGGATCTCCCGGCTCCGGAGAAAGTCCGGGTCAGAGGGGAGGTCAGCGGCAATCCCCAGCAAGCCATACCGCTCCGCAAAGCGCAGCACGGCTTCATCAATGTTGGCCAGGTCCTGCCGCCGCTGCCGCCCCAGTTCCATGGCCTCGGCCAGCATCTCCCAGGCGGTCTCCAGCGGGTTATAGAGCTGGGGGACAGCGTCTGCTGCCGGTATCACCCGCACCCCATCCGGGAACTGCCGGAACTCGTACCGGCTGTACCGCACCCAGGACGTACAGGCTCCTGCATACTGATCATTCAGGTTCATCTTATGTTTCCTCCTTTTTATATCGGGGATCAGGGATTTCCTCCAGTGCCTTCCGGAGTTTGGTCAGTGCTGTCTGTCGCCGCGCCCGGATATTCCGGGGCGAGGAGCCCAGCAGCGCCGCAATCTCTCCGGTGGTGTACCGCTCTACAAACTCCAGGAACAGCACCTGACGCTGCAGACCAGTCAGCGTTCCGATTGCATGGGTAAGGCGGCTGTCGCTCATCAGCTGTGCCAGATCTTCCGGGCTTTGGCTGAAAATTTCAGTGAGCAGCCGGCTGACGCCATCGCTTTTCACCCGGGTTTTGGCTTTGATCTGGTTCCAGCTGTCCTGCCGGCGGAGCCGTTCCTCCCGGCTCATGGATTTCAGCTGCTCCTTTTCCTCGGGGGAATACTCGAACCGGTACCGGATGCCCGGCTCCAGTGCCGCCCGCTCTGCGGAATCCTCCTCCGGGTGGTCAGCCCCGGCACAGAGAGGGCGAGTATCCCGGTGCTTTTTCCAGCGCCGTTCGCTCAGCTCCTGCTGGTGGTCAAACTCCTGCATCTCCTCCCGGACTGCTTCCGGAAGCTGTTCCATTGCGAGCTGTGCCCGGCGCTCCATTTCCTCAATTACTGTCTGGATATTTTTACGCAATCTTTTTCCTCCTTATGGTGGTGGCGTACCGTTTTTGGATTTTTCACGGTCTAGTATGTATGGGAGTAATTGAAGAAATGGTATTTATCAATTACATCGTAACACCAGAACAAAGATTCGTCAAGAGGGGGAGAAAGATGAAACGGCAAAAATATCCGGATATTCTGACGGCAGCGCAGGCTGCCGCTTTCTTGCGTGTGGGACGGAGCACCATCTATCAGCTCATTGCCGCCGGAGAACTGGAGAGCATTCCGGTACACGGGCACCACCGGATTCCGGCGAAGTCGGTGCGAAAGTTTATGAGAAAGACTTCCGCAAAGGCCTTGTAAAGAAGCGGAACCTATGGTACCATCACACACCAAACCCCTGCGGGGAGCAGTTCTCTGGCGAACCCCGATTGCTTTTGGGTATGAAGGAGAGCTGTTTCCCCGGGCGCAGGGGCAGAGGAAGGTGTTTGGTTTTGGCAGGAGAGCGCACGGTGTCCAGTCCCGGCTCAGCGGAGATGATGACGATGGAGGAATTTTACAGGCTGCTGCACATCAGCAAGCGGCGGGCGGCCTGGATTTTACAGGCGGGGTTGGTACCCTGTGAGGATCGTGGAAGCCGCACCTGGCGGTACCGGATTCCCCGACAGGAGGCGCTGGCCTTTCAGAAAAAGTTTCAGGCTCACCCCGAGCGGTATTCCCCGCCGCCGGGGAGCTTTTCCTCCACCGCCGGAAAACAGAAGGAACCTGTGCCCTGTGTGCGCCGGGAGGAACTGACTGCGGCGCTCACCGTCCGGTGGAGCGCCCTTCCGGAGCTGCTGGACAGCGCCGGGATTTCCGCTTGTACGGGATATGCCCGTTCCACTGTCAGCAGCTGGGTGCGGACCGGAAGGCTCCCTGCCTGCCGGCTCCGGGGAAGGATTGCGGTGGCAAAGTGTGACCTGTTTGCCTTTCTGGTGGGAGCAGGTCTGGTGATCCCCGGTGGTTTTACAAAAGCGCAGAAGCACGATTTTCCGCCGGTTTGAGGTTTTGCAAATTCGCTGGACCCGGCTGCGTGTGAATGATTTGGACAAGTGCGCTTCCCTGGAGCGCGAATTGCTCCCCGCAGGGGGAATTTACAGAGGAGGAATGAAGATGCGGACACAGACCAAAATCCCGTCCGGAAGCCTTCAGGTGCAGAAGGGACGGTTTCACATGGTGATTCATGTGGAGCGAGAGGGGAAGATGACCCCGGTATGGCGCACCACCGGCCTGCCGGCGGAGGAGCGATTCAGGGCGCAGGCAGAGACCATGCTCCAGGAGACCCGGCTCCGGCTCGCCTATGACCCGGCCTTCCGGGAGGAGTTTCTGGCCCGGAAGCGGCAGAAGCCCCAGACATCAGCACTCGGAGGAAAGAAAAAATCCAGCGCGCCGGTTGTAAAGCCTCTCCGTCCGGAACAGCAGACGGTGGCAGACTATCTGCGGGGGTGGTATCAGTCTGCCCGTCCCAATCTGGCCCGGGCGACCCGCACCAGCTATGAGCAGATGCTGAACTGCAGGATACTGCCCCACTTTGAGGCGCTGGGCATCACCATGGCGGAGCTTCGACCGCCCCATATCCAGCAGCTCATCGACCGGATTTTCGCTGAGGGCTGCAACGGAACCACCGCACAGCGGTATTATGCGGTACTCAAGCGGGCATTGCAGGTGGCGGTCCGGCAGGAGATTCTGCCCGGCAACCCGGCGGACCGGGTGGACCGTCCCCGGAAGAACCAGTTCCACGGGAGTGTCTACACCGCCCAGCAGGTGAAGACCTTGCTGGACGAATCGGTCCAGGACGAGATTTTCCTGCCGGTATTCCTCAGCGCCTATTACGGACTGCGGCGCAGTGAGGTGCTGGGCCTGCGATGGAGCGCCGTGGATTTCGAGCAGAAGACCATCGAAATCAACCACAAGCTGGTAACCTGCCGGGAGGACGGAAAAACCATCACGGTGGGGGAGGACGAACTGAAAAACAAGTCCAGCCACCGGGTGCTTCCGCTGATTCCCCAGGTGGAGCAGGTGCTCCTGCAGGCCCGGGAACAGCAGGAACTGTACCGGAAGAAGTTCGGGCGCAGCTGGTGCGGCAAATGGGAAGGATACATCTGTTTGCTGCCGGACGGGGAGATTATCACACCCAACTTTCTCACGGCGCACTTTGGCAGGCTGCTCAAAAAGCACAATCTGCCGCCCATCCGGTTTCATGACCTCCGGCACACCTGCGCCAGCCTTCTGGTACAGGCGGGAGTGAGCATGAAGCAGGTGCAGCTCTGGATGGGGCACAGCGATTTCAGCACCACTGCGGATATCTATGCACACCTGGCGCCCGGGGCGCTGGTGGAATCAGCTGGCGTGCTGGGCTCCCTGCTGGGGGAGGAACCAGCGGAAACGACATCAGAAAACTGAAAAAGCCGAAGGCAATGCCTTCGGCTTTTTTGCTTGGAAAGGAGAGAGTGGATGAGACAGAACCATACTCCCGGGTGGGAAAAACATATAATAATGGTAAGTACAAGTTGGTTTTAAACCTTACATCCCATCAAAGATGAAGAACAAACTTGGTCTAATTAAATATCAGTGCATTGATGACCAGTTTGTACTAATAGAGAATCGAATTTTTGTTAGTCAACATGTATTTTTCCACCACAAAAAGGACACGAATTAGTTTCCCATGCTGCCACCATTTTACCTATTATGATTTTTTCTCCACAGGATGCACATGGAAATATCTCACCGGCTTGAATTTGCAGTCGATTTATAACTTGTGTAGGATCATAGATATATCTTCTCACTTTGTCATGAATTGTTGAATAATCTTTCACAAATAATAGCTTCTTTTGCTTAGAGTGCAAATCATATGTAGAAGAATAATTCAGTGCGTAGATAGAAAGCTTATTTTCTACTGATATATCTTTTGCGGGGACATGACTTTTTCGCAAGTGCAGTAAACGATGATATATTAAATTAGAAAACTCTGTACTGGATAGGCAATCAATATTGTCACGATTTTCTTCCATTGCAAAGTGACTAGAGTGCTTTAAAACGCAAAAAGTTTCCAAGTCATGCCATACTTTTAGCGTTTCTGGTGAGTTGTTTATATTGCTCATTTTTTTCTCGCCGTCGTTTTTTATCGCAGCATTTACCATATTTTCACTAATATACTGATATGGGCGACCAGGTCGAAGTTGCCCCATTCGATACGAGCGAAATTCGGACCAGCAAGTTAGCAACATGGTGCCAAAATCGCGGGAATTTCCCATGCTGGCTAACACTAGCTTTCAAAATTATGATTATTATTAAATAACAAATCAACGCTGATTTCACTATTGTTCAAATAGTAAAGAAGTCTCTTGTTAACAAATTCTTTAAAGTAGTTAATACATATATCACGATCCCTGGAAGAATTTTCGTATATCAAATTCTCATCAAGACTAATGAAATGTTGAAGGTCAGCGCCATTATCAAGATAAAATAGGCCTCCCCTATATGGAACCACACTTATCCAAAAATAAATAGGATCATCGAGAATCCTATCAATGTAAAATGATAAAAATTTCTGAATATTAGGGTTGTAAGAAATTTTTTCCCACTCGTCTACATAGAAAGTAATTCCAGTAAGATGTAAAATTTTGAGAATGGAAATTAGTTCTTCATGAATGCTACTCATACTTAAATATTGTAGATAGGTATTATTTTGAGTTAGTCGTTCTCCAATCTCTTTAGCAACTCTGTAGTTACATTCACTTCCAAAATCAGTATCTGAAAACCCTATATTTGTTTTTATGGTAGCAATTAGCTCATCAAGACCATGAAATTCAGTCGTTTCATCCATTGTTCCTGTGGATAAACTCCTAAATTGAGAATCACCGATTTTCGCAATCTCTCTAAATTCAATAAGTTTTTTTATTGCTTTTTCGATACTGGTTTTTGTTTTTTTCAAATCCCCATTAAATACGGAAAGAAACTTTAGACATACATTTTTACTTTTAAATTGTTCAACTAAGGAAAGAAGCTGCTTTGAAAGCTCATTATATAAAAATACACTAAAGGCCCGATTAAAAAGTTCTTGATTAAAATTTTCGGGTAAGCTAAAACGCTTGACATTTAGATAAACGCAAAAGACGCGGTGATTATTTCCTGTAAAACAATTTTTGTTTATATTATGTCGTGCAAGTAACATTAGATGTGTTTTCCCTGTTCCGCGTAACCCCGAAATGACACCACTAGAGGAAAGAGAATATGTTGACAAATTAGATAATTGATTTTTTACGTCTACATGCGTAGCAATAAGTTCATCAATTTTTTTGTTATCTACGTCCAAGCTCAACTCATAATCAGCGCGTAAATCTGTGAATGCCAAGTCCATCTGATGTACAAAATTTTGATCTTCAATATAATCTTTTAATAAGTGTTTTCCCATTTTAATCCTCCATAATAAGTGAGAAGAAAAACATGTAAAATATGTAAATTTATTATATCATTTAAAAATAGAACGGCGCAAACAATTTTAGCTCAATTTCCATAAATATAATACTCATGAATATTTGCGCTTTACATAGGGTACTACCAAACGAGACTAAAGCATATTTCCAATTATGAGCCTGTCTTAGTTGCCATGATAAACAAATCCTTTTTCTTCTTAAAGCTAAAATAAGCTGGAAGCAGGAGATTAATGATAATGTGCGGTGTTATCAAATACAACAATTCTTTTATTTGTGGGAGGTTTATACTTCGAATGAAAGGACGAAAGGCCACTATTGTTAGCGCACAAATGGGAAACAGTACATCTTTTCTAACGCAATTGCCTTTGATTATACTTAAAAAGCCTGCCATATTGACTTTGCACAGTTCTGTGAAGGATTGAGTATTGATGTAATTGCTGTATTAAAGGGGCTTGTACCCAAAGGAAAGCAACATAAGTATTTTTTATGAAGCAGATTTCTGAGGAATACTCAATATAGTAAATATTGGTGTACATAAGTGAGATTTAACCACCAGCTATAAGAGTACCGCTCAAATGAATTCTCAGTGCAAGCGAACATGTATCCTAAAAGGGAGGAAGAATATTTTTTACATATAGGAGAGTTTGTTAGTTAGACTTGGTATACACACTGGGTGGCTCACTAGTGGAATCGACAGGCGTGATGGACTCCCTGTTGGGGAACAAACTGACGAAGAACCCGGTAGAGCACTTAAAAGGCCGAAGGCAATGACTTCGGCCTTTTTTATTTGGAAAGGGGAGACTGAATGAGACAGAACCATACTCCCGGGCGGGAGGTATTGGCGGGCTGGCCGGAGGTTCTGCGCACCGGGGACGTCCAGGAGATCCTGGGAGTGGGGCGCAAGGAGGTCTACCGGCTGATTGCCAATGGAGCGCTTCCGGCTGTCCGGGCAGGCCGGGGCTACCGGATTCTTAAAGCCGCCCTGGTGGAGTGGCTGGCGGGTGGAAAAGCGTCCTGAGATTTTACAGCTCCTCAGCCCGGAAAGCGGTGTATCCCTCGTATTCATAGCTGTGGTCGATGCCCTTGAGGAATACTTCCCGGCTGTCCACCGCATCGGTGAGGGCATTTTTCAGCAGAAGCTTCAGCTCCGTATCCCGGACCGGACTACGCTCCATGGCCAGAAGATAGTCCTCCCGGTTCACCAGGCTCCAGTCCACTACCCGGCCCAGCTCCTCTTTCAGCATCAGATCCAGCCAGATACGCATACTGCGTCCGTTCCCTTCCCGGAACGGGTGGGCAATGTTCATCTCCACATATTTTTCCACGATCTGTTCAAAGGTGGACTGGGGCATCTGCTCAATGCTGTGGAGTGCCGATTCCAGATAGAGCACCGGAGCAAACCGGAAGTTTCCCTTGGCCAGGTTGACGGTGCGGATTTTTCCGGCAAAGTCGTAGATTTCCTCAAAGAGAATCCGGTGGATCTCCTGGAGCGCCGGAACAGTCCCGGGCGTAAGCTGATCCAGCCGGCCGCTTTCATAGAGCTGCACCGCTTTCTTCTTGCTGATGCGCTCCTCTTCCCGGGCCAGGTCTGCAGAGCTGGTCAGTCCCAGTTTGTTTTCCAGTGCCATGGTTTTTCCTCGCTTTCCGGGCGGTCGGCCCTGTATCTGTGATATTGTTCCCAAATTTATGGATCTTTAATTATAAGGGAAGGGGGAATCCGGCAGCCCCGTACCCACTCGCAAAAGGTTGGTAGCGCAGCGGAGACGTTGGGAGCGCGCTTGCAAGCGAGCAGCCGCAGCAAGCGTGACCTTTTGCGAAAGAGGAGGAATGACGGAGTGTATGAGAAAAGCCCGGTCAAAGACCGGGCTTTTTGAATGGAGCGCAGTCCATTCCGACGTGGCGGAGACGGTGGGATTCGAACCCACGTGCCTATCTCTAGACAAAACGATTTCGAGTCGTTCTCGTTACGACCACTTCGATACGTCTCCATCTATAAATTCACCGCAGATGCGGGAATTGTCTGTCATTAGTACTCCATTAGTACTTGGGAAATCCGGTGAACCGGGACACTTCCAAAATCGCCGGATTCATGCGGGTTTGCGGGATATCGGAGCGGCGGGGTGAAACACCATTTCGAGTCGTTCTCGTTACGACCACTTCGATACGTCTCCAAGTTTTGCTTACTCATTATATCAGAATCCCCGGGAAAGGTCAAGGCATCTGTCCCGTTTTTGGGGAGAAAATCCCTGTCTGGGCCTCCTTGCTGTCTTGCCGGACAGCCGGGACTGGCGCTATAATGGAACCAGATAACCGCAGAAAGGGGAGAATAGCATGAAACAGGCCCGGAGTATTCTGGCGATCCTGCTGTTCGGATGCGCAGTCATGGCAGTGGTGGACGGGGTGATCCAGCCCGGCTACGCCATCAAAAGTCTGGTGAAGCTCACCCTCTTCCTGGGACTGCCCCTCTGGTGGAGCCGTCAGGCCAAAGTATCCCTGCGCCCGCTGTTCGCCCGTCCCCGGCAGGGGCTCGGATGGGCTGCCGGAACTGGCGCCGGTGTATTCGCTGTCATTCTCGGCGGCTTCTTCCTCACCCGGGGCATCTTCGATTTCTCCGGCCTCACCGCCGCCCTCACTGCCGGCACCGGAGTGCGCCGGGAAAATTTCCTCTGGGTCGCCCTCTACATCTCCTTTGTGAACTCTCTACTGGAAGAGTTCTTCTTCCGGGGGTTCGGCTTTTTGCTGCTGCGCCGGTATCTGCCCCGCAGGCCAGCTCTGGGGCTGAGCTGTCTGGCCTTCGCCCTCTACCATGTGGCGATGACCCTCGGTTGGTACGGTCTGCCGGTTCAGCTCCTCACTCTGGCTGGGCTGGCCCTGGGCGGGTGGATCTTCTGCCGCCTGGACGAGCATTCCGGCAGTCTCTGGCTCTCCTGGGTGGTACACCTCGGCGCCAACCTCGCCACCAATGCCATCGGCTTCCTGCTCTTTGCCGCTTAGGCGGCCCCCTCTTATTATAATAAGGTATCTGTCATGCCGGGGAGGAAGGGTCCTCCCCGGTTTTCTTTGTCCATGCAGGGGAATCGCACCGGGCAAGGCTGTCTGTCCGGGACGGCAGGTGTTCCCGACAGTCGGTCACAAAAAATTTACATTTAGCGCCAGAATCGTTCACAGATCTCGTTTACACTATAATTAGCACTCGAGATAGTAGAGTGCTAAAACAACTGAAATTCCATCCGGTTCCCCCGCAGGTCAGCCTGCTCCGGAACCGTCATTCCAAAAAGGAGGAGTGCCGTGTGAATGCACAGAAATTTACACAGAAATCGCTGGAGGCGATCACGGCTGCCCAGAGTCTGGCGACCGAGTACTCCAATATGCAGATCGAACAGCTTCACCTGCTGAGCGCCCTCACCCGGGAGGACGAGGGTCTCATCAGCCAGCTGCTGAAGAAAATGGGTGTGGATCTCACTGCCTTCCGCAGCGACCTCACCGCTGAAATTGCCGCTATGCCGGCTGTCACCGGGCCCGGTCGGGAGCCGGACAAGATCTATGTCGCCCCCGATGTGGATAAGATCCTCACCGCCGCTGAGCGCCTCGCCGAACAGATGAAGGACGACTATATCTCGGTGGAGCATATCATGCTCTCGCTGCTTCAGTCCCCGAATCCCGCCGCGAAAAAGCTCTTTGACCGGTACAAGATCACCAAGGACAGCTTCCTGTCTGCCCTGATGAGTGTCCGGGGCAACACCCGGGTCACCTCCGATACCCCCGAGGACACCTATGATGTCCTGGGGAAGTACGGTACCGATCTGGTGGAACAGGCCCGGGCTCAGAAGCTCGATCCGGTGATCGGTCGGGACAGTGAGATCCGGAATGTCATTATGATCCTCTCCCGGAAAACCAAGAACAACCCGGTCCTCATCGGTGAACCCGGTGTCGGCAAAACGGCTGTGGTAGAAGGTCTGGCTCAGCGGATTGTCAAGGGCGATGTCCCCGAAAACCTCAAGAACCGCACCATCTTCTCACTGGATATGGGTGCGCTGGTGGCTGGCGCCAAGTTCCGGGGCGAATTTGAGGAACGACTCAAGGCAGTGCTCCAGGAAGTCAAGAAGAGTGAAGGCAAGATCATTCTCTTCATCGATGAGCTGCACACCATTGTGGGCGCCGGCAAGACCGAGGGCTCCATGGACGCAGGCAACCTCCTCAAGCCCATGCTGGCCCGTGGTGAACTGCACTGCATCGGCGCCACCACCCTCAACGAGTACCGTCAGTACATCGAAAAGGACGCCGCTCTGGAACGCCGGTTCCAGCCGGTCATGGTGGATGAACCCACTGTGGAGGACACCATCTCCATTCTGCGTGGTCTGAAGGAACGCTATGAAGTGTTCCATGGCGTCAAGATCCAGGATCAGGCGCTCATTACCGCGGCAGTGCTGTCCCATCGGTATATCTCCGACCGGTTCCTGCCCGATAAGGCCATCGACCTGGTGGATGAAGCCTGTGCCATGATCCGTACCGAGCTGGATTCCATGCCGTCCGAGATGGACGAACTCAACCGCCGGATCATGCAGCTGGAGATCGAAGAAGCCGCCCTGCAGAAGGAAACTGACAAGCTCTCCATGGAACACCTTGCCGACCTGCGCCGGGAACTGGCAGAGCTCCGGGAACAGTTCGGCGGCATGAAGGCCAAGTGGGAAAATGAAAAGAATGCCATTACCAAGGTGCGTTCGCTCCGGGAAGAGATCGAAAAGGTCAATGCCGAAATCGAAACAGCCCAGATGAAATACGACCTCAACAAGGCGGCGGAACTCAAGTATGGCCGTCTGCCCCAGCTCCAGAAGGAACTGGAAGAGGAGGAGAAACTCGCTGAAAAGACCGAACGGGAATCGAACCTCCTGCATGACCGTGTCACCGATGAGGAGATCGCCCGGATCGTGGCCCGCTGGACCGGTATCCCGGTAACCAAGCTCATGGAAGGCGAACGGGAGAAACTGCTGCACATGGACGAGATCCTGCACAAGCGGGTAGTGGGTCAGGACGAGGCCGTTACCAAGGTGTCCGAGGCCATTCTCCGCAGCCGTGCCGGTATCCAGGACCCGGATCGTCCCATTGGGTCCTTCCTGTTCCTGGGTCCCACCGGTGTGGGCAAGACAGAACTTGCCAAGGCACTGGCAGAAGCCCTGTTTGATGATGAACGCAATCTGGTGCGCATCGATATGACCGAGTATATGGAGAAATTCTCGGTCAGCCGTCTGATCGGAGCGCCTCCCGGATATGTAGGCTATGAGGAGGGCGGTCAGCTCACCGAAGCAGTCCGCCGCAAGCCCTATTCGGTTGTGCTCTTTGATGAGATCGAAAAGGCACACCCCGATGTATTCAATATCCTGCTCCAGGTACTGGATGACGGTCGGATCACCGACTCCCAGGGCCGGACAGTGGACTTCAAGAATACCATCATTATCCTCACCTCCAACCTGGGCTCGCCCTATATCCTGGACGGCATCGACGAGAATGGCAACATCACTGAATCCGCCCGGGCTGAAGTGGAAAAGCTGCTGCGGCAGCAGTTCCGTCCCGAGTTCCTCAACCGGCTGGATGAGATCGTATTCTACAAGCCCCTGCAGAAGGAGGAGACCAAGAAGATCGTTGATCTGCTGGCTGCCGACCTGCAGAAGCGTCTGGCGGATCGTCAGCTGGGTCTGCGGCTCACCGATGCCGCCAAGGACTTCATCGTGGACGGCGGTTATGACCCTGTCTATGGTGCCCGTCCCCTCAAGCGGTTCCTGCAGCACAGCATCGAAACCGTGCTGGCCCGCAAGATCATCGCCGAGGACCCTGAACCCGGTACTGTCTATGTGGCGGATGTGAAGGACGGCGAACTGACCATAGCCCCTGCGAAGAGCAGTTCCCCGGAGACTCCCGGACACTAAGGGAGATAGCGGGAAGAATTAGCCCGAAATCATGAAAAAAGCCTCAGCTGGCATTGCGTCCGGCTGGGGCTTTTTTAGTGAATAGAGAATAGTGAAAAGTGAAGAGGTTTGGTGTGCCGCATTGCGGCACGGATTTTAGAAAGGGGTGGCGTGGGAGGAGGCGAGGCTGTGAGAGGGAGAGGTGGTTTGGCATGATTGCCCGGCGGTCTTCCGGGATTGCAGGTGTGCGAGGGTGTGCGGCCCCGGCACACTGTCGGGCCCGGCTGCGTGTACTGAAGGGAAGCACTCCCGCAAGCCATGAGCGCGAACTGCTCCCCGCTAGGGGTGCAAAAAAGCACGGCGGAAAACCTGCCGTGCTTTTCTGTTTTTTTCGGTTTGAGCCAAACGCAGCTTATTCAGCAACGGGAGCGCCTACCGGGCAAACGCCGGCGCAGGCACCGCACTCGATGCAGGTGTCAGCGTTGATCTCGTACTTGCCGTTGCCCTCAGAGATAGCGGATACGGGGCACTCAGCCTCGCAAGCGCCGCAGCTGATGCAAGCGTCAGTAATCTTGTATGCCATGGGAAATACACCTCCTTTTGATGCAACTTCATTGTATCAATATGCCGCATAAAATGCAAGGGCGAAATTTCGCCTTCCAGGTAAAATTTATCTAAATATTTGAACCCGGGCTCAATCTCTCCTGCAGAAATATGGACCGGCTTTTGCTTCCCTTTGCGGAATTTTCTGGATTTTACGGTGTTTTTGGATAGGTTGTATAGGAAGAATTGCAGTGATTTGTCGTATGTCGCCTAAAAAAGAATGAAAAAACTATGAATAATGTGTATTGATTTTTCCTTAAACAAAGTGCATAATTAAACTTGTATCCGAGCAGCCTTTCGCACTGTGTCAGGCTGTCGTGCATGTCCGGCTCAGATGGATTCCCGGGGCGCAGCTGCCCCGTGTGGAGAGGGTTTCCTCCTGTGCGGACTCCCCCAATATAAAGGAGTGATAACTAATGGCTGCTGCAACCAAAGAGCCGAAAAAGGTGAAAAAGGGCTTTAAGATGCCTCACCTGTTCTGGATCATGATCTGCCTGCTGTTCGTGAGCAGTTTGCTGACCTATGTGATCCCCGCCGGTCAGTTCATGACCGACCCCGAAACCGGTAAGATCCTCGGTGACCAGTTCCAGTATCTGGGCGCCCAGACCCCGGTTAGTCCCCTGCAGGTACTCCTGCTGCTGATTGATGGTCTTGTAAACTCGTCGCTGATCGGTTGGACCGTTATGGTTTCCGGTGCTACCGTTGCTATCGTTATGGGCACCGGCGCATTCGATGAGTTCATGAACTGGGCTATTTACAAGCTCAAGGATAAGGACGACTCCATTCTCATTGGCGTTATGTTCTGCCTGATGGTTTACCTGGGCGCATTCGGTGGTTCCGATGCCCTCATCGCCATCGTTCCCATCGGCGTTATGTTCGCTAAGAAGCTCAAGCTCGACCCCATCTGCGCTATGGGCGTTTCGACTTATGCTACCCTCATCGGTTTCGGTACCGGCCCCACCAAGCAGGCTACTACCCAGATGCTGATGGGCGTACAGATCTACGGCACCTTCTTTACCATGTTCATCTCCATGAACATCTTCATGCTGGCTGGTCTGTTCTTCCTGCTGCGCTATGTCAAGAAGATCCGCAAGGACCCCACTCTCTCCCCCATGTGGAGCGAAGGCTGGCGTCCCGATGAGGCTGGCGATGTTGCCGCTGAAGAAGCTGCTATGCTCAAGGAAGTAAAGCTCTCCGGCCGCACTATCCTGATCCTCATCATCTACCTGATGCAGTATGTTGTAATGGTTGGTTACCCGATGGTCACCGGCGATACCTCCCTGACCTTCAAGCTGATGGTTGCTATGGGTCTGATTACCTCTATCTCCTGCGGCTTTATCGGCGGCTTCTCCTTCGATAAGATCGGTAATGAGTTCGGTAAGGGCCTGGCCAGCATGGCATTCGTTGCCTTCGTAATCGGCCTTGCAAACTGCATGAGCCTGATCCTCACCCAGGGCAATATCCTGCACACCATCGTTCACTTCCTCACCGCTCCTCTGATGGACCTGCCTCGCTCGGTAGCAAGCGTTGGTATGACTGCTGTTATCTCGGTCGTCAACCTGCTGATTCCCTCGGCTTCGTCCAAGGCAGCGATTCTGGTACCCATTCTGCAGCCCGTTTCCGAGGCTCTGGGCCTCATGCCCGAACTGGCTGTACAGGCCTTCCAGTACGGCGACGGCTTCTCCAACATGATTTCCCCCATGCTGGGCTGGACTGTTGGTTCCTGCGTCACTGCCGGCCTGCCCTTCCCGAAGTGGGCTAAGTGGGCTCTGCCCAAGATGCTCTGCTTCCTCCTGATTGGCTTCGTGATCATGTTCTGCCTGACCGAATTCGGCTGGCAGCCCTTCTGATCCGGATTTGAATCACAACTGAAAAGCAGCGGATGTCTTAGACATCCGCTGCTTTTTTGTGCGTCCGGGGATTGGCTGGCACAAAAGTTGGGCACGGACAGGAAAGCAGAACCAGGCGATAGGAGTGCGAAGGTGCGCCCGGTAGTCCGGCGGGGAACAGGGGCAGGGGAACAGCCCGGCGGTCCGGAAAACAGGGCAAAAGAAAAACCGGAGGGCAGAGTGCCTTCCGGTTGGGGATTCGTATGGGGGATTATTCCTCGGCGGGTTCCTCATTGCGGGGACGCTTGCCCCGGAGCACCCGGACCTCGGATTTATTGTAGTAATTCTCGGTGGTGCTGTCCCCGGAGGAGAGCCGCACCTTCAGCGCGCCGGTGAGCAGGCTCACTTCCACAACAGTGCCTTCGCCGTCCGGTGTGGATACGGTAAAGCCCACCTTGGGAGTGCGGCGGATCAGATCCTCATAGGCCTCCTGCTCATACTTCAGGCAGCACATGAGCCGTCCGCAGGCGCCCGAGATCTTGCCCGGATTGAGGGAAAGCCCCTGCTCCTTTGCCATCTTGATGGACACTGGCTGGAAATCGCCCAGGAAGGTGGAGCAACAGAACGGGCGTCCGCAGATGCCCAGGCCGCCCAGCATCTTGGCCTCGTCCCGGACACCGATCTGACGCAGTTCGATCCGGGTACGGAATACCGACGCCAGATCCTTGACCAGCTCCCGGAAATCCACCCGTCCATCGGCAGTGAAATAGAACAGGATCTTGCTGCCGTCAAAGGTGTATTCCACATTCACCAGCTTCATTTCCAGACCATGCTTGAGAATCTTTTCCCGGCAGATCTCCGCCGCCGACTGTTCCTTGCGGTGGTTCTCCTCCAGACGGGCGAGATCCTCCGGTGTGGCTGCCCGGATCACGGTCTTGAGCGGCTTGACGACGCTGTCATCCGGAACTTCCCGGCTCTTCATCGCCACTTCGCCGCATTCAATACCCCGGGAAGTTTCCACAATCACCCGGCTGCCCAGGAGATAATCCTCCCCGGCCGGGTCGAAATAATATACCTTGCCTACGGTTTTGAACCGCACGCCTACAACTGTTGCCATAATTCCTCCTTTTCGGATTGGTTCGATCTAAAAATCTGTGAGGGACTGTGCCCTCGGATTGATTCGGGTTCCCTGCCCTGGCATCACGCCTGGGACAGACGCAGGGCCAGCAGGGTGGAGAGCAGAAGGGTATTGCCATTCTGCTGCACACGGGGGAGCAGATCATCCAGGGCTTCCAGCATCCGGGTGATCCGCCGGGTGGAAAACCGGCTCTCGCCGCCCGATGCCGCCCGGGTGAGCTCCGCTGTGAGCAGCTGCCGCAGCTGAGTGCAGACCTCCAGGAGATCCTCCCGCTTGCGGCTCACCGGTTCCACTGCCGTGAGCAGGTCATATTCACTGCCATTGCAGAGCAGTTCCAGCATCCGCTGGGCCAGCTGGGCATGCCTCTGCAGGCTTTCGTCCGCCAGCAGCGCCAACGCCTGACCAATGGTATCCGCTGTTTCTGCCGCCCATTCCAGTTTTTCCCCGGGCTGGTCCGGACACCGCTCCCGCAGCACCGGCAGAATTTCCGCCGGGGTGAGAGGCTCCAGCCGGATGGTCTGCACCCGGGACAGAATGGTGGGCAGCAGCATGGCGCGGTTTTCCGCTGTGAGAATAAAGACTGTGTGTTCCGGCGGCTCCTCCAGAATCTTGAGCAGGGCATTCTGCGCCTGGTCGGTCATATTCTCGGCGCCGCACAGCACACATACCCGGCAGGGGGCTTCGCCGGGAAGCAGCCAGGCATTCTGCCGCAGCTGCCGGATGGTATCAATATGAAAACTGCGCCGGCTGCCATCTCCGCCATAATACTCCACATCCGGATGGTTCTGCTCCAGGACCTTCCGGCACTGACTGCAGCTTCCGCAGGGTTTGTGTTCCCCACGGCAGAACAATGCCGCCGCAATCTCCCGGGCAAAGGTGCGCCGTCCGCTGCCTTCGGGTCCCTCAAGCAGCAGAGCATGCGGAAAACGCCCGCCGTTCACAAAGGCGGCGAGCGTTTCCTGAGCTCTTTTGTTATAACAGAATCGGGGCTGCAAAATCAAATCCCTCGGCTCGGCTTACAGCTTCTCAAAGCGTTCTACATCCAGTACAAAGATGGTTGCGCCGCCAACGGTTACTTCCACCGGGAACGAGGTGTACATACCAACGCCGTAGGAAGCGGTCGAGGGCACCATCTGGGTGCGCTTCTTGCTGAATTCGCCGATAATGGAAATGGCCTTGTCTACCTTTTCGTCCTGAGTACCGCAGATCAGCGTGGTGTTGCCGCTCATCAGGAAACCACCGGTGGTTGCCAGCTTGGTGATGGAGAAACCATTCTTGGTCAGTTCGGACTGAACCTTATTGGCGTCATCATTGGAAACGATTGCAATAATAAGTTTCATAACATCTGCCTCCCTTTATATACTGTTCAGCCGGGAAATCGCCTTCGGCTCCAGCTGTCAGCCGGACAGGACTGCCTTCCCCAAAAGGGAAAAACTGCCCTTCCTCTGCCTTTATTCTAACACATTCACCTGTAAAATACCATACTTATTTAGATCCGCCAGGATATTTTTATCCAGCCGTTCACCGGGCATCACCAGCGGGATTCCGGGCGGACACCGGCTGATGACCTCCGCCGCGGTCTGTCCCTCGGCCTGGGAAAGCGGCACGGTCCGCCGGGGCGAGAGAATCGCCTCCCGGGGCGCGCACACCGTTTCAGGCAGATGGAATCCCGTTTCCACTGTCAGCGGCTCCTTGTGGGGCAGGGTGCGGATCAGGGTTTCCAGACGGCGGAAATCCTCCTCCCGGTTCCGGGCGGAACAGAGAAACACACAGGCGTGGTCCGCCAGATATTCCGGCTCCACACCGGCGGCGGTACAGGCGGCGTCAAATTCCGCCCGGGTACAGCCCAGCGGCGAATAGACCAGCGTGAGCCGGGTGGGCAGCGTTTCCCCCTCGGGGAGCAGAAAGCCCTGTCCGGCTGCCAGCTGGCGCAGCTTTTCCACCTGCCGGACGGTGTAGGCGACCTCCTGCCGGAAACTGCCGTCATACAGGGCCGGGAGCAGGGTGTCCATCGAGAGCATCACCAGATAGCTCGGGCTGGTGGAGCCGAACAGATGCATAGCGTCCTTGGCGTTCCGGACAAACCCATGCTGCCGGGTCAGGGGCGTATCGCCCACATGGAGCATGGCTCCGCCGGTGAGCACCGGAAGGGTCTTGTGCAGGCTGTCACAGCAGAGATCCGCCCCCAGATGCATGGGGTGACGGTTCTCCGGTGTGAACTGCAGCTCGGCGCCGTGGGCGTTGTCCACCAGCAGCGGTACCCCGTACCGGTGACAGACCTCCGCCAGTCCGGCGATGTCGGTGAGCTTGCCGAAGTAGTCGGGCGAGGTGACATACACCGCCGCCGCATCGGGATTCCGGCGCAGAGCTTCCTCTGCCTGGGCCGGTGTGATGGGGGCGGGGAGCAGGTCGGCGCCGGTTCCGGGGCAGAGCCATACCGGCTCGAGTCCCAGCAGCGCCATGGCCGATACCGCCGACCCATGGGCGTTGCGTCCGATGAGGATCTTCTGTCCCAGCGGCTGCACCAGCCGGAGCATGGCCTGGATGCAGAGGGTGCTGCCTCCAGCGCTGAGAAAACTGCCGGCTGTGCCGTACAGCTCGGTGTAGAGCCGTTCGGTTTCGGCGATGGGACCCTCGGCTTCAAAAAGACTGTCGGCGCCCCGGACTTCGGTGAAGTCCCAGGGGGTCACTGCCGAGAGGAAGCCCAGGGGCGCTCCTTTATGCCCCGGCGTATGGAACCGGGAAAAATTCTGCCGGCGCAGCCCTTCGATGGCGTCGAACAGGGGAGTGAGGGTAGTGTGCATGGTTATATGCCCGCCTTTCGGGTGAAATTCTGTGCCTATCATACAACAAGCGGCGGCAGTTGGCAAGCCGCCTGCGGCGGGCGGTTCTCTGACGTTCTGCTGGGATTGCGGGCGTGCGGGGGTATGCCACCCCGGCATGATTCCGGGCCCGGCTGCGGGGGCAGAGACAAGTCAGCTCCCCGCAGGGGCGGGAGAAGTGAAGAGAGAATAGAGAAGAGAGAAAAGGGAAGGTGTGCCGCACTGCGGCACGGATTGGAAATGGTGGTCGGAAGATGCATCTGAATCCATGCAGCGAAGCGGCATACCGAAGCTATTCATTCTTCACTCTTCACTATTCACTTGATCTGCCAGGCCCGGCTGCGGGGGCGGAAGTAAGGCAGCTCCCGCAGGGGCGGGAGAGGAGAATAGAGAATAGAGAAGAGAGAATAGGGAAGGTGTGCCGCACCGCGGCACGGATTGGAAATGGCGGCTGGAAGACGCATCTGAATCCATGCTGCGAAGCGGCATACCGAAACTATTCATTCTTCACTCTTCACTGTTCACTTGATTTGCCAGGCCTGGCTGCGTGCGCAGAAGTAGGGTATTTTCGCAAGCCATGAGTGCAAGCCGCTCCCCGCAGAGGGGAACTATGCGAGGGCGGTGAACCCCCAAAATTCAATGCAGGCTGCCGGGGGTCGCCAGAGGCTAAAAAACCGTCCCGGACGTGGTGCCGGGGCGGCTTTTGATTCTATGGTATGCAGGGGACGGGGAAAATATGCCGGGAAGTTATTCTGCCGGTTCGGCAGCCACAGCGGCAGTCTTGCCCGAGAGCCGGCGGACAGTGTCCAGAACCGACTCATGACGGATGGTGCGCACATTGAAGTGGAAGAGGTTAAAGACGATCTGGATCGCCGGGCCGATGCCGAACATGCCGATGACAGTACCGATTCCCACCGGGCCGCCCAGGAAGAAACCGATAATCAGCACAACCGTTTCGATGGTGCCGCGGATCAGGCCCACCGGAACCTTGGTCAGACGCTTGGAGAAGGCAGTCATCATCGAGTCACGGGGTCCGCAGCCCATGCCCGCTCCTATATAAAGGAAGGAACCCATCGCCAGCACAAACAGGCTCAGTACCATCATGCCGCAGCCTGTAATGGCATTGGGCGCTGCCGGTACCCAGTTCAGCCACTTGAGGAAGTCCACCATATAGCCCACCGACAGGGTGTTGCACAGGGTGCCGAATCCGATGGGTTCACCCAGCACAATGGAGGTGGTGAGGATACACAGTCCCACCAGGATATTGACGGTTCCATAGCTGATGCCGGTGATGTTCTGAATCCCCATGTGGAATACGTCCCATGGGGTCACACCCACGCCGCCCTGGATCGCCAGCAGAATACTTACTGCACAGAGGAACAGTCCTGCATAGAGCCGCAGGAATCGTTTTACATAGGAAAGGACCATGGCTTTTTTAACCTCCTGTCTGTCTGCCTGGACGGGCAAAACCACTGAACTGATGCGATAATACAAAAATTTTACCATTCCATAAAACAGTTGGCAAGACTTTCGGAGAAATTGACGAAATTTCCTGTGAATAATATGTGAATCCGGAAAACTATTTGTGAAAACCGTTGTACACCCGGGCATAATGTTGTATGATATCAGTTGGATTCCCGCCGTTTTCTTCCAGGCCGGAACCCGGAAAGGACAGGACTCTTCTATGAAATGGCTCGATACACTGGAACGCAAATTTGACCGCTTTTCCATCGGCAACCTCATGCAGTATATCTGCCTGACAATGGCTGCCCTCTATATCTTCGCGGCAATCCAGCCGAATGTCCCCATTTTCTCCCTGATCGCCCTCTCGCCCTACCGCATTATGCAGGGGCAGATCTGGCGGCTTGTCACCTTTATCTTTATGCCGCCTTCCTCCGGGCTCTTTGCCTTTGTCGCCATCTACTTCTATTACTGGCTCGGACAGAACCTGGAATATTACTGGGGGACGACCCGCTTCAATCTCTATTACCTCTTCGGTATGATCGGCGCCATCATTGCCGCCTTCATCACCAATTCCACCGGCACCAGCGACTATCTCAATCTCTCGCTGCTGCTGGCCTGTGCCGCCCTCTTCCCGGACACCGAAGTGCTTTTCATGTTCTTAATCCCCATGAAGATGAAATGGCTGGGCATTATTGACGCTGTCCTGCTGGGCTGGCTCTTTATCATCGGCAACACCGCCAGCCGTGTTTCGCTGATTTTCTCCCTCATCAACTTCCTGATCTTCTTCGGCCCCAAGCTCTTTGATCGCATCCGCTACAAGATGCGCTATGAAAAGTTCCGCCGCCAGATGCGTCAGCCCCCGAAATTCTGATCCTGATCCCGCTTTTTGGAGCCGGTTTCCCTTGGGAACCGGCTTTTTCCATGTTTGTTAGGATATATAATTTTACAGGTTCATGGACGATTTCACCAAAAATCGACAGCTTTCTTCAACAGTCCGCACAACTTTATCACATTAAAATTTCATAAAAATTTAACCTGAACAGCCATTCTTTTGTATTGTGTAAACAGAATTTTGCCCCTGGAGGACGTCAATGCGTATTATACCCAAAAAGTTTTGACCGTTTCTATGCAATACATAGATTTCCATGCAGAAGGGTTTTCAATTTCCAAAGTTTATGATATAGTGAAACCAAAGCGAAAGCTATGAGAAAGGTATGGTGTTAAAAATGATTTACGATGCTAAGTTCTTTGATGAAGTTTTCGAAAGACGCGGCCATGACGCTACCAAGTGGGATTATCCCCTGTTCGTAAAGGACAACAAGGATATCGTTCCCATGTGGGTTGCCGATATGGACTTCCGTACTCCTGACTGCATCGTTGACGCGATGGCCAAGAGACTGGAACATCATGCATTCGGTTACTTCAAGATTCCTCAGGCTTACTTCGATGGTATCGCTAAGTGGCAGAAGGAAAGATATGGCGTTGACGGCGTAACCGCTGATCAGGTTGACTATCAGAACGGTGTTCTGGGCGGCGTTTCCTCCTTCGTTGAGGCTTACTCTCTGCCCGGCGACTGGATCCTGCTCAACGATACCTGCTACACTGGTTTCCAGAGCACTATCGCTAACCGCGGTCGTAACATCGTTTACTCTCCTGTTAAGGAAACAGCTGATGGCTGGGCCCTGGACATCGAGGATATGGAAAAGAAGATCATCGAGAAGAAGCCTCCCATTATGATCTTCTGCAACCCCCACAACCCCACTGGCCATGTATGGTCCAAGGAAGAAATGATCGCAGTTGTTGAGCTGTGCGATAAGTACGGCATGCTGATCTGCTCCGATGAGATCTGGGCTGACTTCCAGACCGGCGGTCACAAGCATGTTCCGCTGCACACCTGCTGCCCGAGAGCTAAGGAGATCGTATTCTCCATGTACGCTCCTTCCAAGACCTTCAACCTGGCTGGTCTGCAGGGCTCCTACTCTGTATGCTGGAACCCCGCAATGAAGGCTCGCGTTGCTAAGGCTGCTGTTGCTTCTCACTACAACGCTGCCAACGTTCTGTCTGTTCATGCTGCTATCGGCGCTTACAACGGCGACGAGGGTGCTCAGTATGTTGACGCTATGAACGCTTACATCCGTGAGAGCCAGATCTGGCTGAAGAAGGAACTCGAGACCAATATCCCTGGCCTGCGTATCCACCTGCCCGATGCTACCTACCTGCTGTGGGTTAACTTCGAGGACTACTGCAAGCAGAAGGGCTGCGAGTTCCAGGAAGTTCTGGACAAGGTTACCGCTAAGGGCGTTATCCCGAACGATGGCCGTACCTTCCACGGTGCTACCCACCTGCGCCTGAACCTGGCTTGCCCGAGATCTCAGGTTGAGGAGTGCGCTAAGAGAATGATCGAGGCTCTTGCCTAAGTCTTTCTGAACGCATCAATTTGATGAACTAAAAAACTCCCCGGTTTCGACCGGGGAGTTTTTTGCTGCGCAAAAAAGCGGCAGCGGTACTCTCGATGCCGTGCCTGGCGCCGGAAAAGACTAACCCGATCTCCGGATGGTCTGCCGCACACGGCTGAGGGATAGAGCTGTGCTGTGATGCCGGTGCTGGATTTGGATATGATTTTACAATCTGCACAGTTTTATCTCTATGAGTAGCGCTTTAATTGTGGAAATCTTACGGATTCCGGTACAGGTGTTGGAATCCACAGGAAAAGCTATCTGATATGCACAGGCAGAGTGGGATTTATACTGCTGTGACTGTGCAAAAAGACGGATTCGGGACAATGGAAGGGGGAAGCGGGACGGTTTGCCTGGGTGGTCTGCCGGGGGTTATACTGGAAACAGACGGGATTTCTCCCGAAAATCTGTGAGGCAAGGGGCGAATTGTATGAGCGGTTATAAGTATCTGTTCGGGCCGGTGCCGTCCCGGCGGCTGGGCGCATCTCTGGGGGTCAGCCCGATTCCCGAGCGTACCTGCAACTATTCCTGTGTCTATTGTCAGCTGGGGCGTACCCTGCGCATGACCAACACCCGGCAGGAGTTCTTCCCGCTGGAGGAGATTCTGGCGGAGTTCCGGGAATATCTCCGGGGCAGTATTCCCTTTGATGTGGTGACGGTGGTGGGCGAAGGCGAACCCACCCTGTACAGCCGTCTGGGCGAGCTCATCGCCGGGCTCAAGAAGGAAACCGACAAGCCGGTGGCGGTGATCACCAACGGCGCTCTGCTCTATGACGCCGAGATGCGTCGGGAACTGATGGAGGCGGATATTGTGCTGCCCTCCCTGGACGCTGTCACCGAGGAGCAGTACCGGAAGATCGACCGCCCCATGGGTTCCATCGGGTTTGCGGAGATGGCAGAGGGACTGCGTCAGTTCGCCAGGGAGTACCAGGGTCAGCTGTGGATCGAGATCATGCTGGTGGACGGCATGAACGATTCCCCCGAGGACATCGCTGCCTTCAAGGAGTTCCTGGGCACCATCGACTATGACCGGGTTTACCTCAACACTCCGGTGCGTCCGCCAGCCGAGGGCTTTGTGCATACCTCCGCCCCCGAGCGCATCGATCTGGCTGCTCGGGAACTGGGCGGCATCTCCATCGACCAGCTCACCTCCGGCAGTTTCTTCAGTGAGGTGGAGGACCCCTATGAGGCGATCCTGAGCATCGCCCGGCGTCACCCCATGAATCAGTTTGAGGTGGAGAGCTTCCTGGAGGCCCGGGAGATTCCCGCTGACCAGCGTCAGGCTCTCATGGAGCGGCTGGGACAGGACCCGGGAATCACCGTTGTACCGTACAAGGGCATCATCACCTACCGTGTGAACTGAGAGGAGGGGAGGGGTATGCGTCCTTTGATCCCTCGTGTGGCAGCCATTCACGACCTGTCCGGGTTCGGCCGGTCCTCCCTCTGCAATGTGCTGCCCATTCTCTCCACCATGGGCATTCAGGCCTGTCCGGTGCCCACAGCGGTGCTTTCCACCCACTCCGGCGGCTTTGACGGCTACACCTTCCGGGACCTCACCGAGGATATTCCCGGGTTTATCCGTCACTGGAAGGAGCTGGGCCTGGAATTTGACGGCATCTACTCCGGCTTTCTGGGGTCGCCCCGGCAGGTGGAACTGGTACGGGAACTGATCCACACCTTCCGCACCCCCAAGACCTGGGTGGTGATCGACCCGGTCATGGGCGACGGCGGTTCGCTGTACAGTTCCATTTCTAAAGATATGATCGGGGAGATGCGCCGGCTCATCGGCGAGGCGGATCTCATTGTCCCCAATCAGACTGAGGCGGCCTTCCTGTTGGGCGAAGACCCGGCGTCCCATGCGGATACGCCTGAGGACCTCAAACGGCGGCTCCGGGCACTGGCTGACCTGGGCCCCAAGACGGTGCTGCTCACCAGTGCCGAGGACCGCACCCGTCCCGGGGAGATCGGTGTGGCTGCCTATGAGAAGCAGAGCGGACGGTACTGGCGGGTATTCTCGCCCAAGCTCCAGGGGAGCTATCCCGGCACCGGCGACATCTTTGCCAGCGTGATGCTGGGAAGCCTGCTCCAGGGCAACAGCCTGCCCATTGCCATTGACCGGGCGGTACAGTTTATCTCCCAGTGCATCAAGGCCAGCGACAGCTACGAGTACCCGCGCCGGGAGGGTGTACTGCTGGAACGGGAACTGCCGCTGCTGCATACCACGGCGCTGATTGGCAGCTATGAAGAGTTCTGAATCGAAGAAGCGGAGGTCGTCAGACCTCCGCTTTTTGGTTCCGGCCCTATATATAATAGGAAAGAGGAAGGGGTTGGAAATAAAAATGAAAAAGTTTGGTGAAAAGGGTTGACAAATTGCAGGAAAAGATGTAAACTAAAGAAACCGTCGGGAACGACGGAAGCGCTCTGAAAAAGAGATTGAAAAAACTTGAAAAAGTGCTTGACAATCGAAACTGAGCGTGATATAATAAACAAGCTGTCCCGAGAGGGCGGCGAAGAACCTTGAAAATTGAACAGGAACTAACGAGTAAGTAGAACCCTTGAACAATACTTTGAGAGTAATTCAAAGGAACAGATAGACGAAGCGAAAGCCAAGTTTGTTTG
>NZ_JACSNR010000020.1 GCF_016901815.1 Hydrogenoanaerobacterium saccharovorans | reverse complement strand
CGACACTGTGGTCTTATGCGGTATTACCACCCGTTTCCAGGTGCTATCCCCCTCTTGAAGGCAGGTTGCTCACGTGTTACTCACCCGTCCGCCACTAAGAATACAGGTCTTCTGCCCGAAGGCTTCAGTCCCGCATTCTCCGTTCGACTTGCATGTGTTAGGCGCGCCGCCAGCGTTCGTCCTGAGCCAGGATCAAACTCTTAATTAAATCGTTTATCCAAACAGCAGACCTGCTAAGAATCTGCCGCCTAAATAGCTCTCAAACAAACTTGGCTTTCGCTTCGTCTATCTGTTCCTTTGAATTACTTCTCAAAGTATTGTTCAAGGGTTCTTACTTACTCGTTAGTTCCTGTTCAATTTTCAAGGTTCTTTGCTGTCCTCTCGGGACAGCTTGTTTATCTTACCACAACTCAGGAGCTTTGTCAACACCTTTTTTTCGGCTTTTTCAAAGCCCTTTTTGTCGGGCGCCGTCCGCATCGGACAGCTTAGTTATAATACCACAGGGTTTTCTCTCTGTCAACGCTTTTTTTCATTTTTCTACACGGGCTTTTTCTTTTTGTAATTCCGGTATAATTCCCTCCACCAGATTTGAACACCATGCCCATCCTATCCAAAAAACTGCACAAACAAAAACAGTGTCCCTTGCCAACCTGGCGAGGGACACTGTACTGTCGATTCTTATTCCATGCCTGCGCTCTGTACTGGAACGAACTGTTCCTCCGCAGATTTTTCATCTTCCTCTTCCCAGTTTTCCCGGCTGATCTTGACCACCAGTCCGGACAGGGCCAACAGTGCGATCAGGTTCGGGATTACCATGAGGCCATTGAAGAGATCCGAAAGGTTCCAGACCAGCTCCACTTCCTGCAGCGAACCGAACAGCACACAGAGGACAACACCGATGCTGTATACCGGCAGCGCCTTCTTGCCGAAGAGGGCCTTGAAGTTGATCTCGCCGAAGAAGTACCAGCCGATGATGGTGGAGAAGGCGAAGAACAGCATGCACAGGGCGATAAAGGCATCACCGAACCAGCCGAACTTCTGGCTGAAGGCCAGCTGGGCCAGAGCGGCACCGGTGGCACCGCTTCCGAGGACGCCGGAGGTGAGGATCACCATAGCGGTGAGGGTGAGGATCACGAAGGTGTCAATAAAGACGCTGACCATGGCGATCTCGCCCTGTTCCTGGGGGTGCTTTACCTTAGCCAGGACATGGGCATGAGGAGTGGAGCCCATACCGGCCTCATTGCTGAACAGACCTCTTGCCACACCGATACGCATTGCCTGCTGAACGCTGATACCAGCGGCGCCGCCCACAACTGCCTGTGTGCTGAAAGCGGAAGTGAAGATCATGCGCAGGGCTTCGGGGACAGCCTCATGGTTGATCACCAGGAGAGCGGTGCAGCCGATGATGTAGAAGAGCGCCATAATCGGGACAACCTTTTCGGTGAAGGAGGCGATCCGGCGGACACCGCCCAGGAAGATGAAGGCAGCCGCCGCGGCGGTAACCAGACCCACAGCCAGCTTGGGAAGACCGAAGGCATTATGGAAGGCATCGCTGATGGAGTTGGCCTGCACCATATTGCCGGTAAAGCCCAGGGCAAAGACAATGGCGATGGAGAAGAAGCCAGCCAGGAACTTTCCGAACTTTCCCTTGAAGACTGCACGGATATAGTAGATGGGGCCGCCGGTGACCTGACCGTCAACGGTGGTACGGAAGGTCTGGGCGAGGACCGCTTCTCCATAGATGGTAGCCATACCGAAGAAAGCGGAAACCCACATCCAGAAGATGGCGCCTGCGCCGCCGCTGGCCAGAGCCACTGCGCATCCGGCGATGTTGCCGGTACCCACCTGAGCGGCGATGGCAGTGGTCAGTGCCTGGAAGGAACTCATACCCTCGTGATCGGCCTTTTTACCGTTGAGGCTGAACCCTCCGAACAGACGGGCCAGGCCATGACCGAACCGGCGCACCTGAATGAAGCGCATCCGCACGGTGAACCAGATGCCGGTACCGAACAGGAGGAACAGAAGGATATTGTTCCAGAAAAAGTCACTGATGCTTTTGACCAACGGGGCAAGCTGCTGCATGATAGATAATCTCCTCTCAATCATACAAACGAAGTCCGGGACAAAAGCAAAGCCGGAATGCAAATGCAGCATTCCGGCCCTGAAGATCCAAACAAAACAAGCACAGCCCGCCGACCGGGGGACACCCGACCGACAAACTGACCTGATGATCGTTTCTTACACTCTGTCCTTTTGCCTGAGAGATTAACGCAGGAATTGCGCCTTGCACCTTCGGCACCTCCGCTGGGAGGCTTCTCCAGAGCCACATCCGTTCATAGTCCCTGCCCGAATCCGGGCACCTGAGAGTATTACTCCTTCGGTAAGCGATTGCTTTCTCCTACAAACTTCGTTTGTTGTATTTGTATGCATTGACTATATCATGTCCTCGGATAAAAGTCAAGTGTTTTTGATGAAGAGGTTTTTCCGGATTTTACCAGATGCAGACCTGTACCCAGACCATCACCAGATATGCAGCAGATCCTGCACCAGAGCGCCGGTTCCCGCTGCCTGGAAGCACACAGACACACGGCATTACTTTTGCTGCCAAAGCTGCCGCACTGTGTACCGACATGGCTGCCTTATCCTGCCCCGGGTGGAAAGCAGAGCATCCGGACAGGCAGCACACCCAAAACCCAGGACATGACTCCGTAGCCGCAGAAATCGCTTGCGCTGTCCAGGAGCTGTCTTTCCACAGGGCTTCGGAGATTTGCTTTCGATTGTCTGTAAGAGGGTGGTGATCAGCCAGACCGCTCCGGAGTTTCCCGGGAAATAAAAAAACACACCCAGACGAATCTGAGTGTGTTTTGGCAGGGGCAGTAGGACTTGAACCCACGACCAACGGTTTTGGAGACCGCGACTCTACCAACTGAGCTATACCCCTATATTCAACATCGGACGAACGACGAATTGGTGGGCCTTCAGGGACTCGAACCCGGGACCGTCCGGTTATGAGCCGGATGCTCTAACCAACTGAGCTAAAGGCCCAATGTACTATATAGACAGCACCGCACTGAGGGATCAAACGAACAGTGCGGGCCTAAAACGCATGGCTCCCCAAGTTGGACTCGAACCAACGACCCTGCGATTAACAGTCGCATGCTCTACCGACTGAGCTATTGAGGAATATAAAGCCGGGGAAAGAAGTGACTCTTT
>NZ_JACSNR010000019.1 GCF_016901815.1 Hydrogenoanaerobacterium saccharovorans | reverse complement strand
TGAGGTCGGTGAGTTTGATATGGTCATCTATGACCAGAAAGAAAACTGTTGTGATATTTTTGAGATCAAACACAGCAGCACACAGGTTCCTCTCCAGTACCGGCATCTCATGGATGAGGACAAATGCCGAAGAACAGAAAAGCGGTTTGGCACAATCCGAGGACGATATGTCCTTTATCGTGGTGAGGATATTCAGATGGAAAACGGAGTGCAATATCGTAATGTGGAGTCCTACCTGAAAGAACTTCCGAACTTTGAAATGCAGCAGTCAGCTGACCTCATTCCTCAGACACTTGGCCCCGTACTGTGAGAGAAAAACGCTGATAATAAAATCATAAACATCAATTTCAACTATCCTTTAGAAAAAATCCCCGGAGAAAATGCTCTCCGGGGATTTTCACAGCTATTCTTTTCGGATTTTACATCACTTGTTCCATGAAGCAGCCCATCTTCTCCGCCGCCTGATCCTGCATCTGTCTGGTAGCGTGGGTGTAGGTGCGCAGGGTGAACCCTGCATCGTAGTGTCCCAGCATCGAGGAGACTGTCTTCACATCCACCCCGTTTTGCAGAGCTATGGTAGCGAAGGTGTGCCGGAGATCATGGAACCGGATGTGTTCCAGCCCCGTGTCCCTCAGGATCTTCTCATGGAGTTTGGCGATGGAGTCCGGGTGATACATCTCTCCTGTCTTGGTTGAAGGGAACATCCAGGGATTGTCCGGGTGCTTTTCATGCTCCTGTCGAAGCAGTTCCACTGCTGACTCAGGGATCGAAATCTTCCGCACCGAGTTCTCTGTCTTAGGTCGGCTGATGGTGACATTCCGGTTCCTGTCTCCCACCGCCTGCTTACTCACCGAGATAGTGTGCCGTTCTTCGTCCAGGTCAGACCAGAGCAGGGCGGTCAGCTCTCCCTTACGGATACCCGTCACTAGTTCCAGATAGAACATGGGCAGGACGCCTCTTTTATCTGCTGCCTCCAGATAGGCTTTCATATCCTCCGGGTGCAGAATCTTCATCTCCTGCTTCTGGATCTTGGGAATGATGCAGTCCTCAGTGGGGTTTCGCAGGATCAGACGCTCTTTCACCGCCCGATCCAGAGCATTGTGGAGCATCATGTGGATGCCCCGAACCGTGGCATTACTGAGCCCATTTTGCTGCTTCTTGGATTTGCGCAGACGCCCGTTCTCCTGCAGGTCTTTATACATCTTCTGGATATCCCGGCTGGTGATCTGCTTCAGCTTGATTTCTCCGATCCGGGGAATAACGTGTGATTCAATACTACGGTGATAGTTGTCTGCAGTTGTGGGTCGGATATTGGGCTTGGCGTAGAGCTCATACCACAACCGCAGCCATTCCGCTACTGTGTACTCGTCTGACCGGACAATGTCCAGTTTTTTGCTTTCCTCGATGGCCTTGGCTAGTTTTTCCTTTACCTCTGCCTGGGTCTTGCCCAGCACATTTTTCGTGATTCGCTTTCCGGTCTCCGGATCGTAACCGGCGGTATACCGGCCTTCCCAGCGCCCGTCTGAGCGCTTGCGGATACTGCCTTCTCCGTTGGCTCGCTTCTTTGCCATCTTTGTTTCTTCCTTTCTTTGTTTATGCGGCGCAGGTTTTGAAGGGCTTAGTTTTCCTCCTGAGATCTCCGCCAGGGCTGTGTCATCTCTTCTTCATCGTAGGAGTAGAGGCCGTCTGCTTCTAACTCCCGGCTGATTCCCCAGGCTAACTTGAAACCTGCTATAAAACTTGCCAGAGAAACTTCGTCCCGGATGGCATCCATGGAATCTACTATCAGGAGAAGTTTGTGTTTGTCCTCATCGCTCATTCTTTTGAGAAACTCTCCACAGGTATCCTCTACTGTCCCACGGAGATCCTCGCATCGGGGTACCCGGAAAAATCTCTGCTTCAGTGCCTGCATATAGTCGTGCATGATTGTCACCTCCTGTCAATCACACAACATACCAGCACTCTCGCTGAATATCCAGACCACAGGGGCAGAGTTATCAGATTGTTATCATTTGCAAGTGCAGTCCGGGCATGCTATAATGACTTATAATGTTTCACTAAGGTGGTGACGCTCATTTATGGGACATTCCATTGAACAATCTATGCTGACAGCAGAGATCTCCCTGCGCATGGAAGGTCTGTCAGTTTCAGATACCTGCAAGGACTGGTGCCGGAAGCTGCTCGCCGGTGAGATCACTTTGGAACAGTATTTAACTCATGTCATCTCTGGCAGTGAGGTGAGATAGAATGGCATATAGCATTGATTCTACCGCTGCAGACTGTTATCCTGGAACTACCTGTCTGGTCAATAAACTAGAAATTCAGGACGAAACCATTCTGGCGGAAAAGGAAGCGGCCATTGTGTTCGCTAAAGCCAGCTTGCTGGATCAATGTCCTATCCAGGGTGGCTTTGATTTCGAACATTACAAACAGATTCACCATTTCCTATTTTGCGATCTGTACGATTGGGCGGGTCAGATTCGTACCATCAACATTGGCAAAAAGGGAACAACTTTCATCTCTGCAAATGAAATTGAACGTTGTGCTGGAGCTTGTTTCGCCCATATTGCCTCATTTTCTCCAGAAGGATTATCCCACCATGAGTTAGCTACAGAAATCGCTGATTTTTATCACACTGTCAACATGATCCACCCTTTTCGTGAAGGCAACGGAAGAACGCAGCGAGTTTTCTTTGCTCAATGGTTACACCATCTTGGATACAATTTTGACTTGATCAGCATTGACCCAGATGAATTTATGATCGCAACGATTTTTGCTGCACAGGGTGTTATGGATCAATTGGTTCATTTGTTTGAGGAAGCGATTATACCATTAGACAACATGGAAATAACTTTTTAATCAGATTCTCTATTCCGGACAGCGTAAGGTTGTCCGGAATTTTTGTATTTGGCATTTGATGGCAAAACAACCCCAAAATTATTGCGGGCGCCACCCTTGACCCACGCGAAAATGGCTTCAAACCGGCATCACTGCTGGACCTGATGTCACATCTGACGCCCACATGGACTCCATGATGCCATATCTGACCCCCGCCATTTTCAAAAACTAGGGCCTCAAAAACCGCATCAAACCGCCATTTCCGGTCCGCGTTGCGGGCCGGTGTGGGCTGCGGTGATGTCACCGCTTTATCCTGCTTCATTTTCGACCCCATGTGTCACCCCAGTTTTTCGGAGAATCCGGCTTTTGAAACGGGTCATGGAACTTGTCAGATGCAGCGGATTTGTGCATGGGATTTTGGTCCCACCTAGCCCCGGATGACCCACACTGACTCGAAAAACCCCGCCTTT
>NZ_JACSNR010000018.1 GCF_016901815.1 Hydrogenoanaerobacterium saccharovorans | reverse complement strand
CCTATGCGTGGCTGGCAGGCCAACAAAAAGCGCACTTGTGCGTTGCCTGTAGTATTAGGGCTATGCCCGAAACGGAAATACCCCCCGCTTTGCGGGGGGATATTTATTTTATTAGATAATCGCACTTATTCATAAGTCATCAGTGTGATACGGTCCGCATACCGTCCGTGAGCGGCGTAGTCATGCCCTTCGTACAGGATTCCCTTCATGTTGGCACTGGTTTTGGGAGCGATGGCGGTGGTGAGGATCAGCCCGTTGGCATGCAGCTGTTCCGAGAGATCCCGCAGGAAGCTGTTGTATGCCTCCCGGTCCCCGCCATAGACATTCTCAAAGTCAATATCCACGCCGTAGTAGTTCTTTTCCACAGCGGTGTCCACAATGTTCTGGATCAGACGGTTGCGGGTCGCTTCATCGGTGAGCAGCCAGCTGGCAAGGCCGCTGTCAAAATTGCCGCCCTCCTTGATGTTGGTCACCACCATGATGGGCCCGGCGCCGCCCGACCAGGCCGCGTCAATGATGGAGCTGTCGGCGATGTCTGCCAGGCGTCCGGTGGGACGGGCGTCATGGCTGAAAATACTCAGATAGGTCAGGTCGGGCAGGGTGCGTGCCAGAGTGTCCCGGTTCATGGTGTAATAGGCATAGCCGTTTACATCAATGCTGTCACTGAGTTCCGGCAGTCCCCCGGGAATCCGGATGTTCTGTCCGATGTAGATGGCAGAGGGGTTGGCAATCTCCGGATTGGCCTCCATCAGTTCATCCACAGTCACGCCGTACTTTTCCGCAATGAGAAACAGGGTTTCCCCACGCAGTACCGTATGGGTATCCGCACTACTGCCGGGGATCACCAGTGCCTGGCCTACCACCAGCCGGTCGGGATAGTTCAGCTGATTGGCTTCGATCAGTTCCGCGCGGCTCACATTGTAGCGGTCCGCAATCTCGGTCAGGGTATCGCCTGTCTGTACAGTATAGATAATCAAAATTCTTGCCACACCTTTCATTAATTTCAGTGAAATACCGTATTTTAGGCAGACAAACTGCCTGTATCGGGTGTATAATGGGGAAAAAGGTTCTGGGAGGGATTATAATGAAGATTCGGGAAATGCGTCCGGAGGACTGGAACGATGTGCGCCGGATTTATCTGGAGGGAATTGCAACCGGGATTGCAACATTCCAGCAGTCTGCTCCGGAGTATGAGGACTGGGACCGCGGTCATCTTGCGGATTGCCGTCTGGTTGCGGAAGAGGAGGGTCATATCCTGGGATGGACTGCACTCTCTGCCACCAGCAGCCGTCCGGTTTACCGGGGTGTTGTGGAAGTCAGCCTGTATGTAGGGGCGGATTCCCGGGGCAAGGGCGTGGGCAAAGCCCTGATGCTGGAATTGATCGCCCGGTCCGAAGCCAAGGGTTACTGGACCCTGATGTCCTCGGTCTTTGCGGAGAATGCCGCCAGCCGGGCCCTGCACAAGGCCTGTGGATTCCGGGAAGTGGGGTACCGGGAAAAGATCGCAGTGGCTGCCGATGGAAAATGGCATGACACCATTCTCATCGAACGCCGGAGCCCGTTTATCCGCTGAGGCGGACATCGCCGGGGAGTCCTGTTCAGGATTCCCCGGTATTATTTTGCTCAGAAAGCAGCCGACGGTACACAAAGGTGATGGTGTTCCAGGTCAGGGCGCCGACCCGTCCGGTTGCGGGAATGCCGTACAGCTCCTGGAATGCCCGGACTGCCTCTTCGGTCTTGGCGCCGAAATAGCCGGTGACTTCGGTGAGCGGGATCTCCGGCAGATAGCGGGAGATATAGGTCAGATAGCGCTGGAGATTCTCCACATCCTGGTTTTCCAGCCCCTGGCTGAGCAGATAGCCCGGATAGATCGCTGGTTTCAGATCGCCGAATTCCGTATCCACCACCGAGAGGATACCCCGGTAGACCTCCTGCATTTTGTACCAGGTTTCCCGGTCGGTGATGCCGGTGGGGTCCAGACCGTACTGGCGCTGAAAGACCTCCACAGCGGCAGCGGTATCCGAGCTGTAAATCCCGTCAATGGGCACAGCGGGAATATAGGGGTTAAAGTAGGCAAAGGCGTTGAGATAGTACTGGATGGTGGTCACCGGCAGGCCGGTATCGCCCACTGTGAGCTGTCCGGGATAGAGCAGCTCGGCCTCGTCCAGACGGATGCCCTCGCTGTACAGGTCAGCCAGCTTCTTGACGCTGGTGTAGATCTCCTTGATCCGGTACCAGGTGGCCTTATCCACCACGCCGGTCACCGGCATATTGAATACCTGCTGGAACACCCGGACTGCCTCCTGGGTGGCGGGATCAAAGACACCGTCCTCCAGCGGAATCCGTGGGATAGCCGGGAAATTCCTGCGGATGCGGTTCAGTGACTGCTGGATGACATACACATCGTTGTTGCTGTCCCCCAGTTCCAGCGGCACTCCGGGATAGGATTCGGTGAGGTTTTCGATGGGGGCGTCCTCCACCAGTTCCAGATCGTCGCCGTAATAGGTGCGCAGGATCTCCAGCGCGTCCAGGCCCTGGTTGGCGAGGTCCACGCTGCCCCACTGGGACAGTCCGTCACAGGTGACTGTGGTGCCGCTGCAGAACTGGGCAAAGAGCGGATTGGCCTGGTCGGGACGGCGGAGGTAGTCGTTGAAAATCTCATCCACGATGTCGCTGACATTCTCGAACACATCCCGGTCCTTGACAAAGGCCTGGTCGAACTGGATAGAGGAAGTGATGTCGAAATCATAGCCCCGGCTGCGGTACCATTCGGTATAGATGCGGTTGAGGGCAAAGGAGATCTGGGCATAGATATTGGCCCGGAGCGCCTCTTCGGGCCAGGTGGGATAGATCTCACTGGACGCCACATTTTTGATATAGTCGGAGAAAGGGATCTCCACATTTTCCGCCGGCTGGTTGGGGGCGCCCAGGTGGACGACGATGGTTTCCGGCACAACAGGGAGCCGGACTTCCGGCGGCGTGGATTCAGGAAGGTTGATCACGGAAAGCTGCCTCCTTTCAGGGTTCATCCGGGCTGTTCACCGGTGCGGCCGCAGCCGGGATCAGGTCCACAGCCTGCAGGGAGGTGACCCCCTCGAACACCGGAACCTGCTCAATGACTGCGTCCATGAAATCCGGATGGGATACGGTGATCCGGTAGCTGACATACGGCGCGGGATCACCGGGGGTTTCGGGAAGACTGCGTTCCAGAGCCGGGACCGTCACCGGCTTCACCTGTCCGGAATGGTCGGTGAACTGGCTGTCGATGAGGTAGACCCCATCCGGAAAGACCTTGTAGAGGTTTACCTGGGCATTTCCCACCGGATAGGTGCGCCGGGCGGTGAATACCTGGGTCTTGATTACGCCGGAATCGGGATTTTCCTGCTGGAACTGCTCATATTCCCCTTTTGTAGCGGCAGGTGGTTGGAAGTTCTGCCCATTTGTGGTATGATGGGTGTTGTCAGCGGAAGAGGTTTTTTCCGCGTACCGTGCCAGCAGCTCCCGGAGGAAGGCGGCAGCGGCGGTGAGGTATTCCTCCTCATTGCGCCCGATGGCGTCCCGGGGCGTGCCCGAGTTGTCCGGCGGGTTGCCGATGCG
>NZ_JACSNR010000017.1 GCF_016901815.1 Hydrogenoanaerobacterium saccharovorans | reverse complement strand
GCTATAAGCACTTCTCCAAAACCAAGCCGATGAAACTGGAGCATTTCCAGCCGGTATTGGATTGGTGGAATGACCGGCAGGAGATTACCGAGGAGGGCTTTGACAAGGCAAAAAAGTTCACTGTCCAGCAGCTCACCGAGGAACTGGGTTACAACCTCGATCAGTGTGGTTATCCCCATGAGGAGGAAGAAATCCTGGCCCCTATGGATTTGATTCATCGGTATGAGGAGCAGCGTGCCTCCCTCAATGCAGAGATTGACCGGGTGCTGGCGGAGATCACCAGTCTGTTGGGAGGGAGTGCCGAATGACCCCACAGGAACTGAAAAACAGCATTTTGCAGCTTGCCATTCAGGGTAAGCTGGTAGAACAGCGCCCCGAAGAAGGTACTGCTGAGGAACTTTTTGCCCGGATTCAGCAGGAAAAACAGCGGCTGATTGCCGAGAAGAAGATCAAGAAAGAAAAGCCGCTGCCCGAAATCACGGAGGATGAAAAGCCCTTTGATATTCCAGAGAGTTGGAAGTGGGTGAGGGTTCGAGAAATTATATGCTTAAATCCCAAAAATGATTTATCGGATGAACTTGAAGTTTCTTTTATCCCTATGGCATTGATAGATGATGGTTATCGTAACAACCATTCCTTTGAGATAAAAAAATGGAGAGATATCAAGAAGGGCTTCACTCATTTTGCTGATGGAGATATTGGCATTGCTAAAATCACACCATGTTTTCAAAATAGAAAATCTGTCATTTTTCGCGATCTGAAAAATGGGTATGGTGCTGGCACAACCGAGCTATCCATTGTTCGAGTAATAAATGATTTGCTGTCACGAGATTTTTTGTTATGGTTTTTTAAGTCTGCCTACTTTATTGAAACTGGAGTAAAATCTTTTACTGGAACAGCGGGCCAACAGAGAATACACAAGGATTATCTTTCAATGTGTGCGCTCCCACTCCCACCCCTTGCCGAGCAAAAGCGGATTGTTGCCAAAATCGAGGAGCTGCTGCCCTATCTCGACCGCTACGAGCAGACGTGGAGCAAGCTGGAGCAGTTCAACACCCGTTTCCCGGAGGATATGAAAAAATCCCTCCTGCAGTACGCCATCCAGGGCAAGCTGGTGGAACAGCGCCCCGAAGAAGGTACAGCGGAAGAACTCTTTGCACAGATTCAGGAGGAAAAACGGCGCCTGATTGCGGAGAAGAAGATCAAGAAAGAAAAAAACCTGCCCGAAATCACAGAGGATGAAAAGCCGTTTGAGATTCCGGAGAGTTGGAAGTGGGTGAGGTTGCAACAAATTGGAGAATTAAGTCGCGGACGATCCCAAAAGCGGCCAAGGAACGACCCCAGTCTGTTCGTAAATGGAACAGTTCCTTTTATTCAGACTGGAGATGTTGCCCGCGCTAATGGCCATATTTTGTGTTGGTCAGCCATGTACAATCAAGAAGGTGTTGAGCAAAGTAGACTCTGGCCTTCTGGTACAGTTTGTCTTACTATTGCAGCAAATATTGGCGATGTTGCAATTTTGGACTTTGACGGATGCTTTCCAGATAGTGTAGTAGGCTTTAATGCCTATAAGCCCATCGTGTCGAATGAATTTTTTATGTATGGACTTATGTGCTATAAAACCATTCTCGGTAAACTATCTCGTTCAACAGCACAAAAAAATATCAATATAGAAATATTGTCTCAGATAGCATTTCCGTTGCCTCCTCTATCTGAGCAAAAACGCATCGTTGAAAAACTGGAGCAGCTGCTGCCGCTGTGTGAGCGGTTGAAGTGAGGTGAGTACCGGGTGATTTACAGTTTCTTTAAGTTTTTTGGCACAAACGAAATTGTCCTTGGTATCACTTCTTTAGCGGGGATTGTTAGTTTTGTCTTAACAATTTTTGTAACAATCAGGACTGCTAATATTAGCAAGATACTAAAATATAATGATACGACAAATTTATACAATAGAGAGCGAACAGCGTTTAAAAAGGTATTTGAAGGTCATAAGCAAAGTATTATAGAAGATGGAATCAAAACAGATGCCATTCTAAAAAGTATTCTTCAAAATATTGAGGAATATCGTATGAAGTTTTCTGAAATACTTCCATTATGGGAGAAAATTACATTATGGAATTTCGTGAGACTTCTCAAAAAAGATGCCTCGAAAGTTGATTTTAACAAGGTTTGTAATTATCTTTCAACCCTATCTGGTCGCTTATCCAAAAAGGAGGATATTAAACATGGTTGAGAAAAAGTATATTAATTTTATTGAAAAGTTGACTAAAATGACAAAAGACAACTTGATTAAATGGGAGTACTTGGATTCGACTACTCATCTGTGCCAGAACATGAATTGGATGGAGGGTGATAGTGGTCTTTTGGCAATAACAGGAGCTATATCAGGAAAGCTTGAGCGCACATATGAGTTTGATAGAGAAAGAAGTTTCTATTGCAAAAGTAATGAAAATTACATTGTTCTTTATGTTACCACTGGTAATCCGGCCATTATGTTTGTAATTCCCCCCACATTCAAAAAAATCATTCAGCTTTTGCCTGAGGATTATGGAGATTATATAACTCGCTTGCTTAATTTAGTAGAAAGTCAATTTCCAAGTGCTGACGCATTTATTGACGATTTCCTTAAAGATGAGGAATAGTTCGATGAGAAAGTTGTTCTTCCAATTCCAAAGGAGAGTCTTATGTTAAGCTGGATTACCAAACATAAAGTAAAGGCAATAATGGTTATTGTGAGTATAATATGCCTTTTCGGATTTGTACCATTACTAATCAACCATTTGTATAAAACACCTGCTCCTGTTAAATTGTTTCAGATGAAGTGGGAAGCTTCAGATGCGTTATCCTTTTATGGATCAGTGCTTGGTTTTTTGGGAAGTTTTTTATTAGGAGCTGTTTCAGTATTTCAAAATAAGCAACTTCATAACGAAATGAGAGAGCGAGAAGAAAAATATCGCTGGGAAGAAAAGGAATTATTATACAGACCACAATTTTATCTTTATGATGTAACCACCCCCTGTGGTGATAGCCAGAGAGATATACACGGTATTTGGGAGATTAAGATTCCACTGCCTGTTCCAGAAGGCAGCAGTGAAATAGCTAAGTTAACATTGAAAGTGACAAATGGAAGATATATACATGATTATCATGATTATGGAAAACTATATTATTATGACCAAATTCCGCAAATTCCCTTTTACAAAGCGGGGGAGAATATTCCTGTTGATGGATCTTTATCAATTATTTTGACTGAGGAACAGTGTTCACAAGACGGTATTTTACATTTTGTTTTTGTATGTAAAAATGAATTGAATATTAAATATAGACAAATCATACCGTTTAATATACAGCATACTCCCCAATACATCAGCATAAGGATTCATGAACTGGGTCCAGTGCAACTATGTGAAAAATAATTAATTAGAGGAGAGGAAATTGTATTTCAGGGTGTCCATATGATCGTATGGTATATGACGTTTAATACAATATCTGCTGAAAAGAGCACAAGTATCCACCGGAGGGGATGGAAGATGCAATGCAGACGGTTATGAGCCAGTGTGAGATGTGGACAGATCAGGATCTGTAGGTTTAATATTGGCTCTACCATATCGATATGCCATCGAAGAGGAGAGATCAGCAGAGGCTGGTCTCTCCTCGTTTTTTCGATTGAAATCTTTCCAAGTCTATACAGAGCACTCTTGACAAGTTCAAACAGATCATGTTACAATGCAAGTAAAGAACGTTTGTTCTAATTATAGCTGGTGTACTACCAGCATTTTTTAGTCGATCAAACAGATCAGACATACATACCAAACTGAATAACACTGTAAGTACCGGGTAAGGTGCTGTTGTTGTGTTGCTCAGGAAAGGTGTGTATGTCTTTTTCTTTTGCAGTCGGAAAGGAGGAATGTTGTATGAAAGAGTCTACCTACAAAAGTTATGATGAGCTGCCGTTGTTTCTGAATGCTGAAACAGTGGCAAAGGTGTTGGGTGTTGCTCCATCCACGGTCTATGAGCTGATGCACGAAGCGGATTTCCCTATCCTGAAGATCGGCAACCGGATGGTTGTCCCGAAGGAGCAGTTCATAGCCTGGGTGCAGCACCATACAGAAGGAGGGATTCAGTGAAGCATCAGAAGTGGTCGAAACGTGATCCAATCAAAAACTTTTTTCCAGTACCAAATGAAGTGTTCCTGCTTGGTCTCTCACCGGGAGAGCTGGCAGTATATTCCTATCTGCTTTTCTGCGAGGACAGAAGTACTTATCAGTGCTGGCCAAGTTTCAAAACCATTGGGAAGGCTACTGGAATGAGCACCAATACGGTGCGAAAATATGTGCGGATGCTGGAAGACCGAGGGTTGATCACCACAGAGCCAACCAGCATCACCACAAAGTTCGGTCAAAAGCGAAATGGAAATCTTCTCTTCATCCTCCGCCCGATCCAGGAAGCGGTGGAGCAATTCTACCAGCGGCAGTTGGAGAAAATATCCCTGGGTGTGCAGAGGGAGAAAGCATCGGGTACGAAAGCTAAGCAGGAACGCCCTGCGTGACCGGCTGTGTGGGCTTGTGTGAGGCTTTCCCGGTCGAGGTAGGGAAACAATACCCAAACTCATAGCAACGCCGATTTGGACCAATTTTGAGGCAGCTTGAGAAAGTGCATTCTATTGCAGAGACGAGAAGAAAAAGAGAAGGATTCTATGGTCCCATAATAATGTTCTATGGAACATTATTATGGGACTGAAGGGATGATCGCCTTATGCAAAAACTGCGCCGCATAAACAAAGAAAAAGACTTTGGGGATGAGCCCAGAAAAAGAAGGAATCCCGAAGACCGGTAGGCAGCAAAGCCGGATGGTCCTCCGCTGTCCCACCTGTGTGGGCCTGTGTGCGGCTTTTGCCGGGAGAGTAAGGAAACAATCCCTCACTCCCATGCAAGCCCCTGTTGGGCTGTTTTTGCGGGGCGTTTGGAAAGGCGGGGTTTTTCGAGTCAGTGTGGGTCATCCGGGGCTAGGTGGGACCAAAATCCCATGCACAAATCCGCTGCATCTGACAAGT
>NZ_JACSNR010000016.1 GCF_016901815.1 Hydrogenoanaerobacterium saccharovorans | reverse complement strand
ACTTGTCAGATGCAGCGGATTTGTGCATGGGATTTTGGTCCCACCTAGCCCCGGATGACCCACACTGACTCGAAAAACCCCGCCTTTCCAAACGCCCCGCAAAAACAGCTCAACAGGAGCTTGCACGGGAGTGAGGGATTGTTTCCTTACTCTCCCGGCAAAAGCCGCACACAGGCCCATACAGGCGGGACTGTGGGGACTATCCGACTTTGCTGCCTACTGGTCTTCGGGATTTCTTCTTTTTCTGGGCCCATCCCCAAAGTCCTTTTCTTTGTTTATGCGGCGCAGTTTTTATACAGGAGGCTCCATCCTTCGCCCCCCTAATAATGTTCTATAGAACATTATTAGGGGACATGGAAACCCTCTCTTTTCATCGCTGCGATAGGATGTGCTTCCTCAAGCTGCCTCAAAATTGCCCCAAATAGCGGTCGACTTGGTATCAGGTATCTGTTTCCTACCCCGACTGGGAAAACCTCACACAAGCCCACACAGCCGATCACGCAGGGCGTTCCTGCTTAACTTTCGTACCTGACGCCTTCTCCCTCTGTACATCCAGGGATATTTTCTCCAACTGCTGCTGGTAGAATTGCTCCACTGCTTCCTGAATCGGACGGATAGTGAAGAGCAGATTTCCATTTCGCTTCTGACCGTTCTTCGTGGTAACGCTGGTCGGCTCTGTAGCGATGAGCCCCCGGTCTTCCAGCATCCGCACATATTTTCTTACTGTGTTGGTGCTCATTCCTGTAGCTTTTCCGATGGTTTTGAAACTGGGCCAGCACCGATAAGTATTTCTGTCCTCACAGAAAAGCAGATAGGAATACACTGCCAATTCTCCCGGCGCCAGACCGAGCAGGAAGACTTCGTTTGGTACCGGAAAATAGTTTTTGATTGGGTCTCTCTTTGGCCACTTCTGATACTTCACTGAATCCCTCCCTCTGTGTGGTGCTGCACCCAGACTATGAACTGCTCCTTCGGAACAACAATTCGATTGCCGACCTTCAGGGTAGGGAAATCCGCTTCGTGCATCAGCTCGTAAGCTGTAGATGGAGCAACACCCAACACCTTTGCCACCGTTTCGGCATTCAGGAACAGCGGCAGTTCTTCATAGCTTTTGTAGACTGATTCTTTCGTATAACACTCCTCCTCCCTGGCAAAAAAAGAAAAAAGACATACACACCGTTTCTGAGCAACACAACTGCAGCACCTTGTTCGGTGCTTACAACGTGTGATTCAGTTTGGTATGTATGTCTGTTTGACTAAAAAATGCTGGCAGGGTACCAGCTATGCATGGAACAAATGTTCTTTACCTGTGTTGTAACATGATGAGTTTGGATTTGTCAAGAGAATCCCATTCGGTGAGTAGGACATAAATAGACCGCAAAAAACATGGCTTGCAGTTCCCCAGTAAAATGAAGTCATTGCATTTCTTTCAAAAAGAAACCACAAACCATATTAATCACAATCCAGTTTTAACTGAGATAACTACCTTAGTTAGTCGTCAACGCCATTTACCACCCATATCTTTTTGAGAGGAATCAGCTCTTTGATCTCATCATCCATCTGGTCGTAGTAACGCAAGAACTCTTCAATGATTTCTTTGTGTGTCCAAAGACGAATTTCAAAAAACTGTTTGGCGGTCTCATTGATAACGGAAGATTTGAAACCGCTCCATGACACTAACAAGCCGTATTCTGCACCAAAGTTTTTCATCACACCGCCCAACTGATCCAAAACCATCCGATCCACTGGCGCGTCCGTGGACTTAACCTGAACACAGATTTTGGGACTTCCAAAACCAAGCGTACCCGCAGATGCCAGAATATCCACACCTTTATCCGGTCCGGCTGGGCTAACATATGTAGTGAACCCCTTTGCTCGAAGAATAGCATCTACAATTTTTGCTAAACCATGCCCCTTAGTCTTCTGGATTATCAGATTTGTGATAACCCCCAAGGCTTCATTTTCAATATCTCGTGCTTCTTCATCATCCGGCGGCTCTTGCAGAGTAATTTGAGGTACTTTCTTTCCCTGCTTCTGGGCATGGATGACAGCTTTTATGCGATCTTCCTGCTTAATACGGCAAATGGTCATAAATGCTCCAAAGGAATACAAAATGTCATAGTCAAAAGCCGCACGGGGAATGTCACAGGCAAACCAATCCACTTGGTGAGCGTGATAATAGGGATTATCGTTATTGGGCAGAAATTCATAATCTCCAATGATCTTTCCAAAATGAATAACTGGTTTGATCTTGCTGGGCAGGGCAACGATCTCACCCTTTTTCATCTCATGAGCAAACGGCCATACCTGGCTCGCCCAGTTCATTGCTGTTTTTACCTTGACATCCGGGTTGTTGTCCACAAAATATTGCTGCAAGTCCTGCTTGGTATGGAACTGCATGATTGATTCCGGGAGATTATCCCAGGTGCAGTATACCTTGCTATCCTCAAGGAATTTGTTTTCAAACTCGCCATACCGTCCTGCACGGCACAACCACATCGACATTATTTTCCCTCCTTACCGCTCACAGCCCAAACAATACACAGCGATCTAAAACCGTCTTGCGTTCTCCCAATCAGAGATCAGCATGACGAAAAAATATAAAATCACTTCGAATGTTTGGATAGATAAAATGACAGAACCCGTATATATCACCAAAATATTGGGCACAGATTCCCAGTGTACAGAAACGAGGCACTGCCTGGAACAAATATGATTTAAATCAGATGATGAGGAACTCCAGAAGCAGAATTCATAATTTTTGCTTGCTCTGTGTCGCGAATCCTGTCAGCCATTTTTTGAATTCGACTGGTAATCCACATATATGCCGTAGTTCCTTCTGAATAGTCTGCTTCCGCATACATGTCCACACGTCCATCTTCGCGCATCTGTTCTACTTGCTGCATGGCTTCCAAGTCTCCTTTTGGATAGATCGCAAAAGTGGCGCCTCCATTTTTCTTGACCACGGAAAACGCTGGAATATCACTGGGACCATCAGCAATGTAAATCATATTTTCAAAGTGTACACGCCGGTTTTCCTCTGGTATCTTGGAATTCACCTCTATGCCGTCAATCTTTCCAATACCTTTATTGATTTCAAAGATCGCCCTGGTTTTTGTTGTGTTGTCAATGGTATAAATTACCTCACCAATCACAAGATTACCTTCGGAATCCGGGGTCTCAAGCAACTCACATCCCCAAATTCCATCCACAAATGGCATCAGTTTAGAACCACGGATCACCTCTGCAAATCCAGTGCTTACGATATAGTGCTCCACCTGGATACCGTATTCCGAATAGGTTTTGTCATCTTTAAACATCTGTTTTGTTTTTTCAAATATTTCAGGAATACCGTTATAAAACTTTTGCTTCGCACCATATTCTCGCAGTTTTTGGTTATTTAGTCCCTTCAGGGTTCCATCATGCGCACATTTGATAAAGTGATTTAAATAATATGTATCACTGTTAACACGAACCCCTTCCTTTTCATATTCTTTTGGCTTATTCCTTACTTCATCCCAGAAACTTTTTGAATCAACGCCATAATCTTCAAAAATGGGGTCCTGCATATATCCATCCACAAGAGTTTTATCACAATCCCAAATCACAGCAATAATATTAGCCATAAAATTCCTCCTTCTGCCTCACTCTTTTCAAGGCCGCAAAACATAACGGCGCTATCTTCGCGTTTCTAGACAATAACCCGGTACAGGATCTCACCGGTTTCTGCTGCATGACGGCGTTTCATAAAGATCAGTTCAGGCAAAGAGATTCTATTTTCTAACACTTGGGTGAGATCAGCGCCATCCATCAGAATAATAGACCTTCCAGAACCTGCGGTGGAAACTGCCGACGAATTAAAGCCAGAGATGGAAATAAATAATCCTAGAGTAGTTTTGAGTTTTCTTGATACTTTGGCTTCAAATATATCAATATCAGATCTGTCTATAGGTTCCTGTTTCCATTTTGCCTCAATCAGATAATCCGTGTTGTCATGTGTAAAAGAACCGTCAATCTGTTCTCCTTGTATTTTAAACGAAGATCGTGGCGACAAATCAAAAAATGCAAACAAATCGCCCAGGAATTCTTCAAATTGATATCCTCTCTTTTGAGAATTTTCGCTCTTTACGAGCGTATAAAATCTCTCTTTGAATTCATCAATTTTTTTATTGTAATCAAGAGTATTTTTTCTCTGTGCTTCAAACTTCTTTTTATTTTCTTCAGCTTGCTTTTGATTGTTTTCCTGTTCCAAAAAATCGCCGCAGCTTTTTCGAAATGCTTCAACCGCCTCTTTGGCGAAAGCAATCTTTTTGTCCCCATCGTCCAATCTTCTGAAATGTGAATAGTCGCTAAAATTATATACATTACGTAAAAGTTCCATTAAATCGTTGGAGTACAAATCCGGTCTCTGTACCATACGATCAATCAGCTCAGACACAATTTCAAACTTACTGTTTCCGTCCCAGTCAATGACAGCAACAATTGCATCATTTTTTATACAGTACTTCAAAAAACTCCGCAGATCATTTTTATACCAATATATCTTTGATAATGCATTTTTTAAAGACATGAGTGTATTGGCTGATATTTTAGGCGTCATCATTTTCCTCCATTCTGTAATTTTCTGTATTGGAATCCCAGCCGCTCGCACAGCGGCAGCAGCTGTTCCAGTTTTTCGACAATCCGCTTTTGCTCGGCAAAAGGCGGGAGAGGCAACAAATAATTACGCAAAAATTTTAAAGACACAAACGATTGAACCCCACCACTTGCACTTTTTTCATTTGTTCTTGTTCTTTTTGAAGAAACAGCAATAGGTAACTCATATTGAACAAGCGATTATCAATAGGCTTAAACAGCGCCATATTTTTAATGCAAAATTCTCTGTCTTTTTTTACTAAAACCGGATTTCCTATTGTACCAATCATTGCAAAAAGTATATCACCGGTATTTACTTCTGACCGCATATTTATGGCAGCCGCATCTGTTTCAGAAATTAGTTTTGCGGTATCAAAATCAATCTTACCGGAAACTAAATTTTTGCTGGTAACAAGAGGAACCCCTTTTAAGACATATTTGGGCGTGTCATGTGTTCCATCTCTAACATCAATTACATCAGAAAATCTCACCCACTTCCAACTGTCCGGAATATCAAAGGGCTTTTCATCCTCGGTGATTTCGGGCAGCGATTTTTCCTTCTTGATCTTCTTCTCGGCAATCAGGCGCTGTTTTTCTTCCTGAATCTGTGCAAAGAGTTCCTCGGCGGTACCTTCTTCGGGGCGCTGTTCCACCAGCTTGCCCTGGATAGCGTACTGCAGGAGGGATTTTTTCATATCCTCCGGGAAGCGGGTGTTGAACAGCTCCAGCTTGCTCCACGCCTGCTCATAGCGGTCAATATAGGGCAGCAGCTCCTCGATTTTGGCAACAATCCTCTTTTGCTCAGCAAGGGGCGGAAGGGGGAATGGCAATTCAATCATTGTGTCCGTTCCTACTCTTGGCATTTTTACTCCATAGGTAACGGAATTGATAATAAAATCCACATGTGGCGACTTTAAAAAGTACACTGCATATCGTGAATCTATATTTCCATACAAATTAAAGGGAACCATTTCAGAGGAACAGATGCCATCATCTGGTGCAACGAGTATTTTTTTCAAGTAAGGACGTAGTTTACTGTAGAGGATTTGCCCTCTATAGAATCGAACTTTATCTCCAGAAATTTTTCGTTCAGATGCTTTGCAGATATTAATGATTTTTCCGCTTTCCTTCTCAATATCTTCAAGATCCAACGACCACATATCTTTTGTAATTTCGTTTGCTGATATCTTTTCTTTCCGGTGATCGTATGTACTTATATCGCCCAATCTCACCCAATTCCAGCTCTCTGGAATATCAAACGGCTTTTCGTCCTCTGTAATTACTGGCATTGGCTTATCCTTTTTGATTTTCTTCTCGGCAATCAAGCGCTGTTTTTCCTGTTGAATCCGGGCAAAGAGTTCCTCCGCTGTACCTTCTTCGGGGCGCTGCTCCACCAGCTTACCCTGAATGGCAAACTGCAAAATACTGTTTTTCAGTTCCTGTGGGGTCATTCGGCACTCCCTCCCAACAGGCTGGTGATCTCCGCCAGCACCCGGTCAATCTCTGCATTGAGTGAGGCACGCTGCTCCTCGTACCGATGAATCAAATCCATAGGAGCCAGGATTTCTTCCTCCTCATGGGGGTAACCACACTGATCGAGGTTGTAACCCAGCTCCTCGGTGAGCTGCTGGATAGTGAACTTTTTAGCCTTGTCAAAGCCCTCCTCGGTAATCTCCTGCCGGTCATTCCACCAATCCAATACCGGCTGGAAATGCTCCAGTTTCATCGGCTTGGTTTTGGAGAAGTGCTTATAGC
>NZ_JACSNR010000015.1 GCF_016901815.1 Hydrogenoanaerobacterium saccharovorans | reverse complement strand
TCCTATGCGTGGCTGGCAGGCCAACAAAAAGCGCACTTGTGCGTTGCCTGTAGTATTAGGGCTATGCCCGAAACGGAAATACCCCCCGCTTTGCGGGGGGATATTTATTATGCCCGGCACTGCTTTGGGAACTCTGCTTGGGGAAGCTGATATGCCGTACCAGCTGGGAAGCGCCCGCAGCGCGGCGAACGGGAACCTCCCCTGCCCAGTGGAACAGAGTGTGCAGCCGGAGCAGGGAAGCGCCCGCATCGGCCCTGCCCCGCCATAAAATCAGCGGGCCACTATGGATGGGGGAGCAGGCACTGCATACCGCCCCGCAAAATAAAAACAGACAACCCGTGCAAAGGGCTGTCTGCTGAATGCGGGGAAATATCAGGCGTGGAGCTCCAGAAAGGTGGCGGTCAGGCCTTCAAAGAGCGCCTCATTGATCGAGAGCCGCAGGAGCTGATCTCCCTGGGCGGCGAAGTAGGTCGTTCCCTTGTCGGTCACAAGCTGGAAGAGTGCCTCCAGGCCATGACCGTCAATCTGGAACAGGTACCCGAACCGGCAGGTGGTTCCGGCGAGGTTCTCATAGTCGGTGCCCTCGGCGAGCATCTGCAGGGCAGCAGAGGCCAGGTGCTCCTTCAGCGCCTTGTTTTCCATTTCATTGTGTTCTGTGGGTTTCATGGGCTTCCTCCCGGGAATGCAGCCTGTGTAAGGCTTTTTACTTTACAAGCTCAGCGCTCAAGCGCAGGGCTGCGTCCACAGCGGCATCCATGTTGTAGTAGCGGTATTCTGCCAGCCGTCCGCAGAAGTAGAGGTTCCCATAGCGGGCAAATTCCTCCCGGTACCGCTGGTACAGGGCATGGCTCTCCTCCGAGTCAATGGGATAGTAGGCCTCCATGCCGGTATTCGGCTGGTACTTGGCAGGATATTCCCGCAGGATCACCGTCCGTCCGGGCATGGCCTGTCCGGTGAGCTTCTTGAACTCGGTGATGCGGGTGAAGTCCTCCTCGTTGGGGTAGTTCACCACGCTGGCAGGCTGGAAGCTGTCGGTTTCCAGAGTTTCAAAGTCCAGGCGCAGCGACCGGTAGGGCAGGGCACCCAGACGGCAGTCCAGCAGCTCATCGGGGGCGCCGGTGTAGATCACCGGGCCGGTAAATGTCTCGCCGTCCAGCAGGATTCTGCCGTCCTCGGTGAGGGTCAGCCGGGAGCGGGCGTCAGTGTCCAGCTCCACTGTGATGTTCTCATGGTCGAGCATCGCCTCAAAGAGCGGGGTAAAGCCCTGTTCCGGCATCATCTGGATGGGGTCGCGGAAGTAGCGGTCATCATAGCCCAGCACCACCGGTACCCGGTTGATGACCGAGGTGTCCACCTGTTCCACCGGCATGCCCCACTGCTTGGCGGTGTAATGGACAAATACATTTTCAAAGACAAATTCACCCAGCCGGGCGATGTCCGGGTCGGGGTTGTGTACCAGATCCAGCACCGATACCCGGTCCTGTCCGGGATAGGCAGCGGTGAGCTTTTCCCGGAGCATAGCCGCTTCCTCCGAGGGGAAGAGCTCCTCCATGGAGCGGAAGTTGAAGGGGATGGGCACATATTTTCCCTTGATCCGTCCCAGCACCCGGTGTTCATAGGGAACCCAGCGGGTGAACCGGGAGAGGTATTCAAACACCTTCTGATTGCCGGTGTGGAAGATATGCGGCCCATAGAGATGGGTCAGGACCCCATCCCGGGGATAGTCGTACATATTGCCGCCGATCTGGGCACGGTGTTCCAGGATCTTGACCTGGTATCCGTGGTCAGCCAGTTCCCGGGCGGTGACAGCGCCGGCAAAGCCAGCTCCGACCACCACTGCCTGGCGTGCAGCAGGGGAGTTCTGCATAGCTGGGTAACCTCCTTCGGGTTTACTGGAATTTCACAACTTTTTTGGCAAGGCGATAGCCAGCCAGCGAGAGCCGGTTGCCGAGCTTGGAGGGCAGGTAGGTGAATCCGCCCACCGAAAGGCGCATCCGGCGGTAGAGAGCCGGGTCCTTCTGTTCCAGATAGCGCCACATGGCACGGCGCTTCTTCATGGCGAGGGAATCGCCGATCATCAGCAGATGGATGGAGGAGACTGCCAGCATGATGGAGAGGAACCGTTCCAGGTACCGTTCCAGCTTGCGGCTCTTCACAGTGGAGAGATCCACGCAGTCCATGATGATCTTGGTGACCTTGAGCTGCTGGTCGATGCGCTTCATCATGACGCTTTCATTGACCGACTGGCCCTCCCGGCCGATGAAGTAGTGATAGAGGTCCAGATCCAGATAGCACAGCTTTTCCACATAGGGAAGGGGCTGATAGGCGACGATATTGTCCACATAGAAGGTGTGCTTGGGAAGCTTGAGACCGCTCTTGCGCAGCACTTCGGTGCGGTAGATCAGCGCATGCATGATCATGTACTGGGACGGATCAAAGAAGCCCATATCGTCCCAGGTGCAGATCTCGCCGGAACGGAAGGCCGAACGGAACTTGACAGTGTGGCGGGAATTCTCATAGAGATGGTCATAGATGTAGTTGCAGACCACCAGATCCACCTGTTCGCCGCGGTTGTCCCAGTATTCCAGATAATCCAGCAGACGGCGCAGGGCCCGGGTATCCAGCCAGTCGTCCGAATCCACCACCTTGAAGTATTTGCCGGTGGCATTGCGCAGTCCCTGGTTCACGCCTTCGCCGTGACCCGAGTTGGGCTGATGCACCACCTTGATGATGTCCGGATACTTTTCGTGATACCGGTCTGCGATCTCGGCAGTGCGGTCACTGGAACCATCGTCCACCAGTACGATCTCCACCCGGTTTCCACCGGTGAGCAGTGTTTCAACGCAGCGGTCCATATAGCTTTCGGAGTTATAGCAGGGTACCGCAAATGTAATGTACTTCATATTGTCCTCCCGACTCATTTTCTGAGAGCATTTCTACGAACATTTTATACCACTTTTTGGGCAGATAGCAAGGGAAAATCCATAAAAACCTCGATTTACAGCAAAAAAGCGCCGGAAACCCGACGCTTTTGAAGCAAAGTATCAGAAAAAGGCGCTGTTATTACAGGAAAAATTCCGGCTGACGGGGCTGGGCGCACTTGTGGGCGAAGAGTTTGCTGCCGATGGCAAAGACCGGTCCGCCGAATCCACGGGCATCCACCGGGCAGGCCTTGATGCAGGCGGTGCAGGAGATGCACAGGCTCCGGTCGGTGATCCGGCCGTTTTCCAGCGGGATCGCGCCTGTGGGGCAGACCGATGCGCAGGTGCCGCACTGAATACAGGCCGAAGTCGCGCGGGGGTGCATGGGCACATTGGTCAGCTTGCGGTAGGGATGGTTGCCGGGAATGGGGAATTCCCCCAGATCCTCCGGCCCGGCAGCCAGACGGATCTTCTCAGCAGCCGAGGCGGCAAAGCGGTGGAGCTTTTCGATGTCGGCAGCATCGGGGCGTCCGGCAGCGACCGCCGGGAAGATGGAGTGCTGTGCCACCGCAGCCGCGGCGCCAGCCAGTACAAAGCCCCGGCTTTTGAGCAGGTCAGCCAGTTCCAGCAGGGCGTCCTCGTAATCCCGGTTGCCGTAGACAACCACTGCCAGGGCAGGTGTGTCTGAACCGGTGAACTGGCTCAGCAGCTTGGGACAGAATTCCGGCAGCCGTCCGGCAAAGACCGGCAGGCAGAAAATAACCAGCTCATCCGCACCGAATCTGCGGGTGACCGAAGGGTCATGCAGCAGATCTGCGTCATCCACCGGCAGACCGAAGCTCTCACTCAGGGCTTCGGCGGTTTTCCGTGTGGTACCGGAGGGACTGAAATGCACCTGGGTGACCTTTTTGATTTCCATACAAACACCTCATTGATGTAATAGTTCGAATTACGATTCCAAGTATATCAGGAGGCAATGGGGCTGTCAAACCGTGGAAACTGCCGCCTGCAGGATAAACACATTGGTTTTGCATGGAAGTTGGCGATTTGCTCGGCAGAACTCAGGATTCTGCACGATTCCGGACCAGACCGGCAATTTCATCGGCGAGCTGTGCGGGGGAGCGTCCATCGGTGGAGAGGTGCAGGGTGCCCTGTCCGGGATAGAACCGCTGATAGGCAAGGCTCCGTTCCAGGCTGTCCGGGGCGCGCAGACCGGCGGCAATATCCTTCTGTACCCGCCGGGAGAGGGATTCATCGCTGGCATCTAAGGTGATGCGCAGGATTCGGGCCTTCTCATCCAGACCGTCCAGCAGGGCGGCAGCGGTTTCCTCCTGCTGCAGCACCCAGACAAATACCACATAGTCCACTTCGGGGCAGTCGAGGTCCCGCCGGAGCAGCGTCCGGATATTGTCCATCACCAGCGCTTTGGTGGCATTGGTCACCGAAAAGGGGTGCAGATCCCAGCACCAGTCCCCATCGAGGAAGATGCTGGGGGCCAGCCGCCGGCACAACTCCTTTCCCACTGTGGTTTTTCCCACCCCCATGGGGCCGTTGAGCACAATGAGCGTTTTCATCATTCGGCATCTCCTTTCAGCACCAGGTCGGCAATGAGCGGGAAATGGTCCGAGGGATATTCCCCGTCCAGGGAAAAGGTGGAGATCCGTGAGGAGAGGATCTCGAACTCCTCCGAGGCAAAGATATAGTCGATGGGGCTCCTGCCCGCCTTGACCCGCCCGGCAAAGCGGTGATAGGTGTTGGAGCGCACGCCGTCGTATTTTTCATAGGCGTCCTGGAGCCGGAACGGATACTGGTGCAGGTTTTCCCGGAGAATGCGGACACAGCGGCTGTCATAGGAGGCGTTGAGGTCCCCCATGAGCAGTTTGGGCATGGGCTCCCGGAGATCCAGCTCCTGCATATACTGTAAAATGATCCGGGCTGCCAGGTTCCGGGCCGGGCCGGAGATGTGGTCGAAGTGGGTATTGAATACCCGGATGCAGCGTCCCGAATCCCGTAGACGGATCTCCGCCACAGTGCAGATCCGGGGATAGGCAGCCAGCAGTCCCCGGCTGCCGTACTGTTCGGGCCGGTTGGAGAGCCAGAAGGTCTTGCAGTAGCGCAGTTCTGCCCGTTCCAGCCGCACCAGAATATCCGAGTGCTCATCTTCATTGGTATGGCGGGTGCCGTAGTACCGTCCGAAGCCTGCAATGGCATATTCACCGGCGAGCAGTTCTTCCAGATCCCGGCGCATATCCGGCATCAGCTCCTGCACACCGATGAGATCCGCTTTGGAGCGCCGGCAGAGTTCCGCGGCGATCTCCCGGCGCTGGGCCCAGCGGTGGGAACGGAAAAAGGGCAGGTCGCGTTTGAGGTTGAATGTGATCACCCGCAGGGGCGTATCCATAGACAGTCACCTTCCGAAACAGGGATTTCCACTTCAGTATAGCATACCCTGCCGGGAAAGCAAGATTTCCCCGGACGACCGGAAGCCCAGGTGAAAAACATAGTATTTTTATATAGATTGTTCCTTGATGTTGCAGGCACTTTGCGTTATAATACAGAATAGTAAAAGATGGATGGGAGGGAGCTTGTATGCGCATTACGACCAAAAGCAAATATGGAATGCGTATGATTGTGGAGATCGCAGCTCAGCCCGAAGGGAAGGCGGCATCGCTCAAGTCGATTGCCCGGAAAATCAATGCCAGTGAAAAGTATCTGGAACAGATTGTCATTCCGCTGACCAAGGCCGGGTATCTCAAAAGCCTGCGCGGCGCGAACGGCGGGTATGTGATGGGGCGTTCTGCTGAGGAACTCACAGCACACATGGTGATTGCGGCCCTGGAGGGAGAAGCCAGCCAGCGGGCCTGTGTGGGAGAGATCGGCGGCTGTCCCCGGGCGGATACCTGTTCGGTGATCGGCCTGTGGCAGAAGATCAACCAGGCCATTGCCTCGGTGACCGATACTGTGACCATTGCGGATCTGGTACGGGAGCGCCGGGAAAAGTATGCGGCACTGGGTCTGGAGGATTCCCTGGATCGGGTACGGGACGAAAAACCCGCCTGCAACGAGTAATACATCAGAAGAGCTGTCCGGTTTGATACCGGGCAGTTTTCTTTTTTCGGGAAAACTGCTGGCGGACGATTGCGTCCCCACGGTGGATTCTGGTACAATAACATCAGAAAGGCGGCAGCTGCCGCAAAAGGAGTGACCGAATATGATGAAGTATACCGATCTGCTGTTTCTGGGGGCGCCGCTGCCGGAAGATGTGGAGAAGCTCAAATGGCATGGCGATCTGGCCCATGCCGCCCGCCGGATCGACAAGTATCTGGAGGGGGATCTGCCCCAGGCCCAGTGCAGCCGCCTGGAAGCGGAGAAGGAAGTGCTCCGACGCCTGCCCGAAGCCTATACCCTGACCTGGGAAGAGGCTGTCCGCCGGTTTGACGAGGTATTTGAGGACGCTTCCGCCGGGGAGCTGGAAGAGCTGGTGGAGAACGGCGCAGTGGACTGGATCTGGTGTGAAGGGGAGCGCCGCATCATCTATAACTTCGCCGAGAACCTGCTCAAGACCCGTCCGGCTTACTCGGCCCGTGCCAAGGGCGAGTACCAGGACCAGGTCCGGGACAATCAGGCCAATGCCGAGCGTCTGGACCAGGTGATCCATACCATGCAGGAGAAGGGCAGCTCCCGGTGGCGTTTTACCCTCCGGGAGAGCTTCACCCTCAAAAAGGACCGGGAGGACGGCCCCGGGATTGTCCGGGTGCATCTGCCGCTGCCGGTGGAATATGCCCAGGTGGAATCCTTCACCCTGCTGCGCACTTCGGAGGAGCCTGCCTTCATTGCGCCTGCCGCACAGCCCCACCGCACCATCTTCTTCGAACGCCCCATGAAGGCTGGGGAGACCATCGAAGTGGAGTTTAGCTATACCATCCGGGCGGATTATGTCCGGCCCGACCCCTCAAAGGTGCTCAATGAGCAGCCCACCTTCTATACCGAGGAGCAGCTGCCCCATATCGCCCTGACCCCTTACATCCGGGCAGTGGCGGCGGAGATCACCGGCGGCGACAAGAACCCGCTGATCCGGGCCCGGCGCATCTATGACTATATCACCAGCCATCTGATGTATTCCTTTGTGCGTCCCTATATGGCGATCACCGATATTCCCGGCTATGCGGCTTCGGGCTGGAAGGGAGACTGCGGCATCCAGGCGCTGCTCTTTGTCACCCTCTGCCGGGCGGCGGACATTCCGGCCCGCTGGCAGTCGGGACTCTATACCACACCGGTGAATGTGGGCTGCCATGACTGGGCCCAGTTCTATGTGGAGCCCTATGGCTGGCTCTTTGCCGACTGTTCCTTTGGCGGCTCTGCCTGGCGGGCCGGCAGCACCCTGCGCCATGACTTCTACTTCGGCAATCTGGAGCCCTTCCGCATGCCGGCGGCGTCCGATTTCCAGCAGGAGTTCTCGCCTGCCCGGAAGTTTCCCCGGAATGACCCCTACGATAACCAGGTGGGCGAGGCAGAATATGCCGACCGTCCCATGGAGGCCGGGGAATTTGAACTGAAAACGGAGCTTCTCAAGGCTGAGGAGCTGTAAATCCCCGCACAGAACCGGGAGACGGCAGGAAAATCCGTCTCCCGGTTTTTTTAAGATGTGTCCAGATTTTGGGAAAGAGTTTCCTGACTGTTCACAAAATTCTGATTTATCCGCCGATTTTTCTGCTATACTGAATACAGGTGACTTTTTACAGAGAAAGAGGTGTTTGAATGAATCAGACAGTTTATTATAACGGAAAAATCATCACCATGAATGGCGAACAGATTGTGGAAGCCATTCTGGTGGAGGACGGACGCATCCGGGAAGTGGGCAGCAACAACGAGATCCTCAACCGGAAATCCCCTGAGGCAGAGGTCATCAACCTGGAGGGCAAGACCATGCTGCCCGCCTTTATCGACCCGCACAGCCATTTCACCAGTGTGGCTTCCATGCTGGATAAGGTGGATCTCAGCGGCTGCACCAGCATGGAGGAGATCCGCACCCGGCTCAAGGAGTTCCGCAAGGCCAGAAACCTGGCGGACGATGCCTTCCTGGTGGGCACCGGCTATGACCACAACGATCTGCCGGGCTACCGCCATCCCACTGCGGCTGACCTGGACGATCCGGAACTGCCCAATCCCATCATCATTGCCCACGCTTCGGGGCACATGGGCACAGCCAATACCCGCATGCTGGAAAAGCTGGGGATCACCAAGGATACTCCGGACCCCGAAGGCGGCGTCTATGGACGGCTGGCGGACGGCACTCCCAACGGCTATATGGAGGAGAACGCCTTTATCCATGTGGCGGTAGCCATGCCGGTTCCCACTGAGGAGGAAATCGCTGTCACCTATGCCGAAGCCCAGAAGGTCTATGCCAGCCATGGTATTGCCACTGTGCAGGACGGCATGACCTCGGCGGAAAATGCCGTGCGTCTGGAGCGGTTCGGTCAATCGGAGGCATGCTATCTGGACATCGTGGGCTATGCGGATCTCCGCACTGCCACCGGCGCCATCTCGGATGACCCCTATACCTATCATGGACATTACCGCACCGGCGGCTACAAGCTGTTCCTGGATGGTTCGCCCCAGGGCCGGACTGCCTGGATGAGCGAACCCTATCTGGGCGGCGAGCCGGGCTACTGCGGCTATCCCATCTATCAGGACGACCAGGTCTGTGAGCTGATCCGGGTGGCAATCTCCCGGGAAAAGCAGCTGCTGACCCACTGCAACGGCGATGCGGCTTCGGAACAGCTGCTGCGCTGCTATACCAAGGTCAAGGAGGAGCTGGGCAGCACTGCTGAGCTGCGTCCGGTGATGGTGCACTGCCAGACCGTGCGCCCCGATCAGCTGGACCGTATGGCGCCTCTGGGCATGATCGGCAGCTTCTTTGTGGTGCATACCTATTATTGGGGCGATGTGCATATCCGCAACTTCGGCGAGCGCCGGGGCAAGATGATCAGCCCCATGCGTGCCGCCATTGACCGGGGTGTGGTGTACACCATGCACCAGGATACCCCGGTGGTGCCGCCGGATATGCTGCTGACCATCTGGGCGGCAGTGAACCGCATCTCCAAGAATGGCACCGAGATGGGAGCCGATCAGCGCATCAGTGTCTGGGAGGCACTGCGCGGCGTGACCATTAACGCTGCCTATCAGTACTTCGAGGAGAAGGAAAAGGGCAGCATCGAGCCGGGCAAACGGGCCGATCTGGTAATCCTGGACCGGAACCCGTTGGCAGTACCGGCAATGGAACTGAAGAATATCAAGGTGCTGGAAACCATCAAGGACGGCCGGGCGATCTACCGGGCCGAATAAGATTTCAAAGTACCGGCAAAAAGCGGAGGGCTATGAGCTCTCCGCTTTTTTTGATGGGAAAAATGTCGAACCGAAAGAAGTTTTTGCGGAATCTGTCGAAGCCGGTCGAACCATGAACTGCAGTTCATTGCGCTTTTGAAACGGGTGATTTAGGATGCGAAGTAGGGTGTTAAACTGATAAAAAGGGGCTGAATGGGTTTGGAATACATGGTGATTTGTGACCAGCTGGAAGAGGGACGCACTGGCTATGGACTGATGGTATGGGACGGCAAACAGCTGCGGGTGTTCCGGGATCTGTGCGGCAGGGCGGAGCCGGTACTGGATCTGGCCCGGCGGTGCAATCTGGGACGGCTGTGCCCGGAACATTTCCGGGAAGTTGTGGAGGATTTTCTGGCGGCATGGTGAGAACCGGCAGGCCCCGGAATTGGAAAAAGCGTGTAGTGATGCGGTTTCCGGGGACTGGAAAAAGAATATACAATTTCTGATAAAAAATTGAAAAAAGGTGTTGACAGGGAGGGGATAAGCTGATATAATAATCAATGTCGCCGAGAGCGAGAGACAAAAAAGCTCGAAGCGATGCACAAAAGATGGGGGTATAGCTCAGCTGGGAGAGCATCTGCCTTACAAGCAGAGGGTCTCGGGTTCGATCCCTGATGCCCCCACCAAATATGGCCCGGTAGTTCAGTTGGT
>NZ_JACSNR010000014.1 GCF_016901815.1 Hydrogenoanaerobacterium saccharovorans | reverse complement strand
CTTCCTCGCTCATCTGATGCTTGGGTAAAATTGTATTCATTGCCGCTCCTCCTTTCAAATTATCGTGATTTACAAAGTCTAACTTTTGGGCTTATTTCATCAACCACTGACATTATTTCCTAGTTTTTAGTATAACACAAACAGAGATTTCTTCAAGGAATCATTGGAATATGTAAGCTCAAAATGAAGCAATAAAATTAGGTAACATCATAGATGGCGGTTAATGACTTCAAGGATTGTATTCTTTGTTTAATGCGGCGCAGATTCTGCGCATCTTAACTTGATACCTCCCCTTTATATCGGTGAAAGATTTTGTAAAAGCACCTGTTTATCAGGGACTTCTCTGACCCACACCTTGACCCATACGGGGAAATGTCCCTATGGAACTAGTGGGACAAGGATCGCCAAAGAGGACGCGGAAGGGGAGGGGAAAGTGCTAAAGATGCCTATTTAGCGGTGCATGAAGGGCTTGGCTACCCTTCGTAATCAGCAGGTCGCGCGTTCAAGTCGCGTCACTAGCTCCAAAAAATCCCCGTAAACGGTTTGTTTGCGGGGATTCTTTGTATCCTGGCATGGTTGATGCTGGGTCCTGACTCACACCCTGACCCACAAGCGGAAAGTACCCGAAACGATCAGAAATCCCCGGAGAGCAGGTTTTGTCTGTTCTCCGGGGATTTTTATTTCTTCTTATCGGTTCGTCTAAGAAGTTTCCATCACTTGGGATTTCCTGATCTTTAGTTGATCTCTGCACATTTTATTATAATGGCTCTATGTTATCTCCGGTCAAAGGAAAAGGCCCATCGCTTGTTTGTAAGCAACAGACCTTTGATCAGATTTGCATGGAGTCCCGGATTACACATTACCCCTTTAGGTTATTTTCTCCGGGTCAGAACTGGTTTCTATATACAGTACAGTATATCTCAGATCTGACGGGCTGCGGCAAATCCCTCGTGAATCGCATCATAAATCTGACGTACCTTCTTACTGTCCCCAACATGGAATACTTCCAGATTCGTTTCCTTTTCCAAACGATCAGCCAGTTCATTCTGAGGCAGATAACCAGCCGCTACTACCACACAGTCTGCCTCCAGAACAGATTCATTGCCCCACCGGTCAGTCAATCGGATCTGTCCAGGCTGTACCTCAATCAGACGCTTCCCGGTGAGAATCTGGATCGGCGACTGAGCAATCTCAATTCCGTATGCCTGGCTTGCGGAACCAGGAGATGCCAGGAATGCGTCTGCCATCTCCACGATGGTGACCTCCTTGCCTTCCCGGAGCAGTTCCAGAGCTGTTTCCGCGCCGGTAATCCCGCCGCCGATGACCACAGCCCGGGTGCCTTCTGCCTTCCGGTTGCCCAGCAGATAGTCACTGGCATAGAGAACCTGCTCACTGTCACCACCCGGCACCTGGAGCCGGCGGGTTTTGCCGCCATTGGCCAGAATGACAGCATCAAATCCGCCATGTGCCAGTGTATCGAAATCGGCATTTTCCTTTACAAGGGTGATATTCGGATCTGCCAGAATATGTTCTTCATAATACCGGATTAACCGACGGATGTTGGCTTTGTTGTCCGGGCGGCTTGCCTCAACCATTGCGCCGCCAAAGCCCCGTTTTTCAAACAGAGTTACCTGATGTCCACGCTTGGAAGCAGTCAGAGCCGCCTCACATCCGGCAGGGCCTGCTCCCACAATTGCTACACGCTTCTTTTCAGCCGCTTCTGTGATCGGTTCACACTCATATTTGTAAAGAGTGGGATTTACAGTACAGTGAATGGGAGTATGCCCCAGCATTCCTTTATCGATACAGCCGATCATGCAGTTGATGCATGGTTTGATATCTCCTGCCTTTCCGCACCGGGCTTTTCTGGCCCAGGCGGGGTCTGCCAGCTGGGAACGGCCCAGGGCTACAAAGTCACCATTGCCTTCAGCCAGCATTGCTTCAGCCTCTTCAGGCGTAAAGATATTGTGTCCAATAAAGACCGGAATGTGCACTGCTTCCTTGATCATACGGGTATGAACTGCGTTGAAGGCATTGGGCAGCAGGAATTCCCGGGCTGCGGTGGCATGAGTGCCTCCCATCATATTCAGATGGGATACTCCTTCCCGCTCCAGGGCCTTGGCTACTTCAATGGTCTCTTCAATTCGAATGCCCTCCGGTTCCCAGTCCTCTGTACTGAGCTTGACACCTACCGGGAAATCCGGACCGCATTTTTTGTGGATCTCCCGGACAATCTCCAGCAGCAAACGCATCCGGTTTTCCAGCGAGCCACCATACATATCGGTCCGTTTATTGTCATGGGGAGAGAGAAAATTGGTGGGAATACATCCCGCCGCGCCATGAATTTCAACAATCTCAAAACCAGCCTTCTTGCAGCGGAGTGCCGCATCGCCAAATCGGCTCACCAGATCATGGATCTCCTCAATAGTGAGAGCCCGGGGCAAACGGGCTCCCATCTGATACCAGGGTTCATAAGTAATGGGAGACGCACCGATTACATCTTCACTTCCTACAAACGAAGCATCCCGGCCAGGATGGGCAATCTGCATACCCGGAACAGCCCCATGCATCTTGATGGCCTCAGCCAGCAAAGTCAGTCCGGCAATAAACTCGTCCTTGTCTGCCCGCAGACCGCAGGAAGTCATCGGTACCGGGACACAGTTATCCATAAAAATCAGTCCGGCTCCACCTTCCGCAGCTTCCGCATAGGCCTTGATCTGACGGTCAGTAACAGTGCCGTCCGGATTTCCCAGATAAGTTCCCATGGAATTGCGGACAATCCGGTTCTTGAGAGTCACCGATCCGATTTTTCCCTTGGCAAACAGATGAGGATAATAAGGATTGGTCATGTTTACAATCTCCTTTCAGAACTTTTGATTTTTCTGAAATCATGATATAATAATGACAAATTCTGTACAAGCAACAGCTGCTGTTCCTGCGTTGCTTATGCAACAGTTCCCGTAAAATTGTCGCAGGAGGTGATGTGTTATGAGTGAGGACCTGCGGGTAATCAAAACGCGTTCCAATATCCGCAGAGAATTCCTGTCTCTGCTGGAACAGTATGAGTTCCGTGCCATCACTGTATCCATGATCATTGATCGGTGTCAGATCAACCGTTCCACCTTCTATCGAAATTATGAGGATAAATACGCACTGGCTGATGCCATTGTCCAGGATCTTCTGGAGGAGTTCAGCCGGAATATGGAAACTGCCTTTATCCGGGAATCCAAACCGAAGGCTGGCGCTTTCAATTTTATGCTGGAATATTTTTCGCAGCATCAGAAAGAACTGACGCTGCTTTACCAGCGTGTTCTGCCTGTCAATCTATTCGATCAGATGCTGACCTGCTACAGTGAGGCACTGCTGAAAGAGATCACTCAGATTTTCCCGAACGCCGTTCGGCAACAGAAACTGTCCCGGTACTTTTCGCGGATTATCGCCTCCAATATTCTTACTTCCATCCGGTGGTGGCATCTGGAAAGTCCTGAGACTTCCAGGCAGGAGATGGAGGAAATTATCCGTCTGACTGCTGAAGAAGGAATCCTTCCCAGCCTCCGAAACCGATTCAAATAAAATTTATCAAATAAGGCTTTCTGTGAAACAGGCTGTGAATTGGGGAAATACAGTTGCCCGTAACGAGGCCTTGATCCTGCTTGACCGGGATAATCCTCAGAACTGAAAACTGGTTTTCCAATCCCTCAGAAATATCCGGATATAAGCTGGTTAAAACAGAAAATCAACTAAAAAATATCCATTATTTAGATTTTAACGAAGAAAGGCACAGAGGATTCACCTCTGTGCCTTTCTTTTGCACCGGCAGGTAATGAAGCATGACAAAATACAGATCCTTCTGCATCAAATATCTTCCACAAAACAATCTTCCTTCAGGACGGCTTCTCTTGTACTTTATGTTCATCGTCTGATGCCTGCCATATTTGCAAAAACGCGAAACAGACCAGCATGTAAAATATCTCTATGATACCGTGACCTCTGTAACAATGGCGGTCCCTATGACTGTAAACCACAGGCCGTCCAAATTCTCCTTGGCCAATATTACCGGTGTCTGGGTCATCAGCGGAATTACATATTGCTTCTCTCCAACAAAATAATCCTCGATCTCATGGAGTTTGGCCATATATTCCGCAGTATCGGTGATCGTGTAGGCTTCTGCAACCATCTGATCATATACAGGGTCATTTACCGACTGGCAGCCTTCGATCTGCGATGTGCTGGTAAAAATGGAAAAGTAGTTGAGCGGATCTGTGCTGTCGTTGTTTGAATACCGGCAAACTGTAAATTCACCATTGTCCACATAATCATAATAAACACCCTGCTCCACAGAAGTAAGTTCCAGATCCACATAAATCTGGCTCCACATCTCCTTCAGCAGCACCGCTATATCCTCATGGGAGCCTCCTTCTGAATAGAAATACTCAAAGGACAACCGGTTGTTTTCATTGAATCCAGCCGCTTCCATCAGTTTTTTAGCCCCTTCGAGATCATATTGATAGTAGCTGACCGCATCCCGGAAATCGCTGCCATCCGCATCCTCAAATCCATAGGGAATAAATCCGTCCAATTGAATATTATAGCCATTTGCTCCAAGGATTCTCAGCATTGTCTCCTTGTCGATTGACATGGCCAGTGCCTTTCGAACATTGGCATCCTTCAGCGCTGGCACAGTGTTTTTCGGTCCGCTGTTTACCAAAAGAAAATAACTTGATACATATTTCAGCGGTTTAGCAAGACAATCGGTAAACTCCGCATTGCCCGCAGCTTCTGTCGGTACATTCAGCGCTATGTCAATATCCCCCGTCCGGAAGGCATTGAGCTGGGCGTTGGAATCCGGCATCACTACAAAAGTGGCTTTGTCCAGCGTGACTGCCTCCGCATTCCAGTATTTTTCGTTTTTTACCAGGACTGCCTCCGCTTCCGGAACAACCGATTCAAGAATCATCGGCCCGCAAGAGGGATATCCGCTGTTTACAGACCATGTGCTCTCATGCTCCGGCGCAAAATCCGGACGCACAGGAGCTGTTGTTTTTTCAGTGAGCACACGCTCAAAAAACGGACATGGGCTGGCTAATGTAATTTGAAATGTTGTGTCATCCAGTGCAACCACGCCAACATTGTCCATATCTGCTGCATCCAACTGGGCATTTGCAGCCTCTTGTGCACCCTTAATAAAATTCGTCAGATTCCGTTTGGAATAGGCATTATCCGGCCCATAGCCAATCGCCCGTTTGATGCCATAAACAAAATGCTCCGCAGTGAGCGGCACACCATCAGACCAGACCAAACCATCTTTGATTTTAAATGTGTAGGTCAGTCCATCTTCTGACTTTTCTACGCTTTCGCCAAGATCAGGAACCAACTTTCCATAAGCGTCTGTCCCATAGAAAGTTGCACCCATATTGGAGAAAACGACCCCCATCTGGGTAGTACTCATGAAGAGAGGATCCAGTTTATCTATCGTAGAAGTAATGGCTACTGTAACTTCCTGTTCAGTCGGGTTTTCTCCCGCAGCACCTGATGACTCTCCCGCTGTGGAACATCCCGAAAGCACCCCCATAGTTAATGCTGCAACCAGAACCAGTGACACTAATTTTTTCATACAAACTCTCCTCAAGTATTGGCTTCTGAAAATAATCCTTCCGCATCAAGAAAATAGGGATCGTCGTGAAAATCTTTGATTTGAATATGACATGGCTCCACCTCCCTTTACTATATACGCTTATAACTAATAATAATACATCGCTTCAGCAAGGCAAAGTATTGAACTGATTATAATTCAGCAGAAACGCATTGTCAAGTAAAACAAGGAAATTTACGAGGAATTTTAACTTGTGAATACGTGCGTTTATTCTGTTCCGCTATAAAGCAACGCTCAGTAAAATGTGTATTTATTCTATTTTTATGAATATCGTTTACTGTGCCGATAAAAAGTACAAACAAGCTATATACACCCTCTCGCCCTCTTAATCCTGGTATCCATTGTTTTTACAGGCAGAATGTTTTGCAAAAGCTTAATTCTGGCACGCTTTCTGTTCCGCAGGCGAAAATAGCCCGAAACAATCAGAAATCCCCGGAGAGCAGACAAAACCAGCTCTCCGGGGATTTTAGTTTGTAATTCTATGACCGTTGACGATAAATGGTTACTTTCTTTCCCTGCTTGCTGCACTCCTCAATGACAAATCGGGTGCCGTGGGATTGCCCATCCCAGAAGGCGATCACCTGATCCGCATAGCAGATGATTTCCAGATTCCGCCGCAGCGGTGCGCTGCGACCATACCGCTGATAGTCCGGCAGGAATTCGGTCAGCTTCAGTCCTGCCTGGTGTGCATACTCTCTGGCACAGGTGTCAATCCCCTTTGCCCCGCCGGATACGATCTCAGTCACACCCTGGGGCAGATACTCTTCCAGGTTCCGAACTGTCAAGCTTCTTGACCCTATTACTGCAACTTTCATAGCAACAACTTCCATAACTAGATTTAGTATACTTAAATCAAGTATACTGTACCCATTATATCTCAAAATAATCTTAATATATACTTAAATTAAGGTTTTTGAGGAAAGTTATGCGAAATAAAAATAACAAACATCTGGGGATTGAAGTTGACCCGGAACTTCACTATAAACTTCGCTATATCGCCAAATATGAAGGCCGTTCTGCCAATGGTCAGATTCTCTATCTAATTCGGCAATGCATCCGAGAATTCGAAAATCAGAACGGCGAGATTGAAATGCCAGCGCCTGATTCTTCTGAAGATTGAAAGTCATAAAAGCACCAGAGAGGGTTTTCTCTCTGGTGCTTTTTCTTTACACCACTCGTTCCATAAAGTTTCCCATCTTCTCCGCTGCCTGTTCCTGCATCTGCCGAGTGGCGTGGGTGTAGGTACGCAGAGTGAAGCCAGCATCGTAATGTCCCAGCATAGAGGAGACCGTCTTTACATCCACACCGTTTTGCAGCGCCATGGTAGCGAAGGTGTGCCGGAGATCATGGAAGCGGATATGTTCCAGCCCCGTGTCCCTCAGGATTTTCTCGTGGAGTTTGGCGATGGAATCCGGGTGATACATCTCTCCCGTCTTTGGCGAAGGGAACATCCAGGGATTGTCCGGGTGCTTTTCATGCTCCTGCCGCAGCAACTCTATCGCCGACTGAGGAATCGAGATTTTCCGCACCGAGTTCTCCGTCTTAGGTCGGCTGATGGTGACATTCCGGTTCCGGTCTCCCACCGCCTGTTTACTCACCGAGATGGTGCGCTTTTCTTCGTCCAGGTCAGACCAGAGCAGAGCGGTCAGCTCTCCCTTACGAATACCCGTCACCAGCTCCAGATAGAACATAGGCAGGACTCCTCTTTTGTCTGCTGCCTCCAGGTAAGCTTTCATATCTTCGGGGTGGAGGATCTTCATCTCCTGCTTCTGGATCTTGGGAATGATGCAGTCTTCAGTGGGGTTTCGCAGGATCAACCGCTCCTTGACCGCACGATCCAGGGCATTGTGGAGCATCATGTGGATACCCCGAACTGTACTGTTGCTAAGCCCCGGCTTCTTGCTCTTTTGGGATTTACGAAGCCTTCCGTTCTCCTGGAGATCCTTGTAGAGTTTCTGTATGTCCCGGCTGGTAAGCTTCTTCAGTTTGATTTCTCCGATTCGGGGAATGACATGTAATTCTATACCACGGTGATAACTGTCTGCGGTTGTAGGGCGGATGTTGGGCTTGGCATAGAGTTCATACCACAGCCGAAGCCATTCTCCGACGGTGTATTCGTCTGACCGGACAATGTCCAGTTTCTTGCTTTCCTCGATGGCCTTGGCCAGCTTCTCCTTTACCTCTGCCTGGGTTTTGCCCAATACATTTTTAGTGATCCGCTTTCCGGTCTCCGAATCGTAACCGGCTGTGTACCGGCCTTCCCAGCGACCGTCTGAACGCTTGCGGATACTGCCTTCTCCGTTGGCTCGTTTCTTCGCCATTCAAAAACCTCCTTTCTTTGTTTATGCGGCGCAGATTTTGAGAGTTCTAAACGTCCATTTGCGGCTTTCTCCAAGGCTGTGTCATCTCTTCCTCATCGAAGGAGTAGAGGCCATCTGTTTCCAGCTCCCGGCTGATTCCCCAGGCCAGCTTGAAGCCTGCTATGAAGCTTGCCAGAGAAACTTCGTCCCGGATGGCATCCATGGAGTCCACGATCAGGAGCAATTTGCGTTTGTCCTCATCACCCATTCGTGTGAAGAACTCCCTGCAGGTTTCTTCTACCGTTTGGCGATTATCCTCACACTGTGGCTTCCTGAAAAATCTCTGCTGCAGCGCCCGCATATAGTCGTGCATGATTGTCACCTCCTGTCAACCACACAACATACCAGCAAGGCAGGAGAATATCCAGACCACAGGGGCAGAGTTATCAGATTATTATCATTTGTGTATTCATTTTCGGAACCGGCTCAAAATCGGCAAAAAGCCTGTGGACGCCACCCTTGACCCCTGCAAAAATGGCTTCAAACCGGCATCACTGCTGACTGTGATGTCACATCTGACGCCCGCATGGACTCCATGATGCCATATCTGACCCCCGCCATTTTCGAAAACTAAAGTCTCACAAACCGCATCAAACCGCCATTTCTGGTCCGCACTGCGGGCCGGTGTGGGCTGCGGTGATGTCACCGCTTTATCCTGCTTCATTTTCGACCGGCACAAATTGGCCCAAAGCAACTGGAAATCACCGGACGCCTAACGCCCGGCACAAACCGGCCAAAAAGCCGCTGTATCACTGGGAAGGGGTAGTTCCTGACTCTGGTTGCAGAGCGGGCACACAAGGGCGTACAGGCGGTCAAGCGGGGCGCTTTGGCTGACTACGCAGCTGTTCCTCGTAGTACTGCTCCATCGCCTCTGTGATGGGTCGGATTGTGAAGAGAAGATTGCCGTTTCGCTTTCGACCATGCCGATCTGTGATTGTAGTAGGCTCAGTTGTGATGAGGCCCTTCGCTTCCAGGCTGCGGATATACTTTCGCACCGTGTTGACGCTCATTCCCGTCGCTCTGCCGATGGATCGACAGCTGGGCCAGCACTGGAAGGTTACCCGGTCCTCGCAGAAAAGGAGATAGGCATACACCGCGATCTCTCCTGCATTTAGTCCCAGCACAAAGATCTCATTGGGCAGCGGGAAATAGTTTTTGATGGGGTCGCGTTTTGCGTGGTCGTAGGATCTCACTGGCATTCTCCTTTCTTTGTATTTCTCTCTACCCACTGGATGAACTTCTCCTTCGGGACGACGATGCGCTTGCCGATCCGCAGGGTTGGAAAGTCGGGCTGGTGCATCAGCTCATAGGCACTGGACGGGGCGATACCAAGTACCGCTGCAACCTGTTCCGCATTCAGGAAGAGCGGCAGGTCGTCATAGGTTTTGTAGCTGGATGGTTTCATTTGGTGCCTCCTTGTTTTCGGTTTTGGAGGGCAAAGAAAAATACCCTCTACTATTAAGCCGAGTTCAGAAGGGGGTTGAGCACCTTTTGAAATAATAATTTACAAAAAATTTAAAAATTAGTCCGTGCATTCACTTTTTAACTGTCCAAAATACCCCTCTACTACTTATCCAGTTTCAGAGGGGTGTTGCACCAAACTTTTTGATCCTTGATTGTTTCCGCTGTACACTATTGCATAGCAAAAGAGGAGAAGTTTACCTTCTCCCCCTGAAATATTATTTACCTGTTGCCTTGGTTTTCTCTCATTTAAAAAACATTATCCGTCCACATTTCGCATTGGCTCATCACGGTCTGAACTGCGTCATCCATGCCCTCTGGCGGATACTTGTGTTTTTTGAGAAGGCGCTTGACCAACCGGCGCATACCAGCTCTGGCGCTTTCTTTCTTCTGCCAGTCTATTGTCCGATTCTTACGGAGCAGATCGGTCAGCTCTTTTGTAATTGCAATCAGTTCGTCATGTTCGTAGAAGTCTTTGATGGCTTGGGGTTTGGTCAGAGCATCGTAGAATGCAAGCTCGTCGGCGGTCAATCCCAGCTTTTCGCCCTCGGCATTTGCATCAGCAATTTCTTTGGCAAGCTTCAAAAGCTCCTGAATAACTTCCTCATTGGTCAGCATCCCATTCAGGTATCGGTTCATTGCACCCTGAATAAGCTCAGAAAACTTCTCCGATTTGACAATATTGGTTCGCCGGTAAACCGATACCTGTTCGGCAATCAGCTTTTTCAAGAGTTCAACGGCAAGGTTTTTCTCCTTCATGTTGGCAATCTCTTCAAGGAACTTCGGATCGAACAGAGAAAACTCCGCCTTCACATCCGAGAAGAGATTGATTACGCCCTCGCTCTTGATACTGTGTTTCAACAGCTCATTGATCCGCTCGTTTACTTCCGGCAGCGTAAACTTCTTACCCGTACCGCCGGACAGAAGCCGGACAATCATCGTTCGGACAGATTCAAAGAATGCTGCTTCAAAGCGTGTCTTTTCATCTACCAAGCTACCGCACAGCGAAAGTGCCTGTTTGAGAAGCAACGCCTCCTTGATGTAGATGTTTTGCGTCTTCTCCTTGTCGGGAAGGTCTTGCTCTGCTACGCTCTTGCCAAGGATGTAGTTTACACCTCCGGTAATCGCCTTCGCCTTATCAAGGTCAGTTCCAGTCATGAACTTATCGTAGTTATAACCGTAGAATAGGTCGCGGCACACGGACAGTTTCTCAAGGAATTTCGGATATGCAGCCTTGCTGACATCCGTGTCACCGTAGTTCTTCTTGTCCCGCGCCGTATAGTCATTCATAGCCTGTTTCAGCGCAGCAGCGATGCCCACATAGCCAACAACCAAGCCGCCTTCCTTATCCTTGAAAACGCGGTTGACGCGAGCGATAGCCTGCATGAGGTTGTGACCGGCCATCGGCTTATAGACATACATTGTGGCGAGGGAAGGAACATCAAAGCCGGTCAACCACATATCCACAACGATAGCGATTTTAAGCGGCGAGTCGTTGTCTTTGAACTTTCTCGCCATATCTTCTTTGTGAGCCTTATTGCCGATCACTTCACGCCACTCTTCGGGGTCGTTGTTGCCCTGCGTCATGACAACTGCGACCTTTTCCGTCCAAGCAGGACGCAGTTCCAAAATCCGCTTGTATATCTTCATGGCGATGGGGCGGGAGTAGGCAACAATCATCGCCTTTCCGGTCAGAATATTGGCGCGATAGTTTTCATAATGGTCGAGAATATCGTCTACCAGAGAACGGATCGTCTGGTCGGCCCCCAAAATTGCCTCCATCTGGCCAAGTTCTTTTTTGCTCTTTTCGATAACATAAGGATCGGCATTCTCTGCCATCAGGTCATACTCATCGTCAATAAGATGCAGCGTCTTTTCATCAAGCTTGAGATGGATGACGCGGCTTTCATAGTAAACCGGTCTGGTCGCTCCATCCTCAACGGCTTGGGTCATATCATAGATGTCGATATAATCACCGAACACCTCACGGGTGCTGCGGTCTTTAGAAGAGATAGGTGTGCCAGTAAAGCCAATGTATGTAGCGTTCGGGAGCGTATCACGGATGATGCGGGCAGTACCGATGATGGTCTTGGCCTCAACCTCGCCGTCTTCCTTCTGGCGCACTACAACTTTCTCTGTTAATCCGTATTGACTGCGGTGCGCCTCATCCGCCATGACGATGATATTCCGACGCTCAGAAAGAGGCTCACCGCTTTCCTCAAACTTCTGCATGGTTGTGAAGATGATACCGTTTGCCTGACGGTTTGCAAGTAGCTCTTTCAGGTGGGTTCGGCTTTGAGCGTGCTGCGGCGTTTGTCGTAAGAAATCCTTGCAGCGGGCAAACTGGCCGTAGAGCTGGTCATCCAAGTCGTTTCGGTCTGTGATCACAACGATTGTTGGGCTTTCCAATGCCTCTTGCAGATAGTGGGCATAGAACACCATAGACAACGATTTCCCGCTGCCCTGCGTGTGCCAGAACACACCGCCTTTGCCATCTGTGACGGTTGCCTTTTGAGTGGAAGCAATCGCCTTCTTGACGGCAAAATACTGATGGTAGGCGGCAAGCACTTTGAATGTTTTCTCGCCGTCCACATTGAAGCAGATAAAGTTCTTCAGGATGTCGAGGAATCGGTTCTTCTCAAACAGTCCCTCAAAGAAGGTGTCAAAGGCCGCGTACTGTGTGTTCTCGTAGCTGCCGTCCGTTGTTTTCCACTCCATGAAGCGGTCTTCACCGGAGGTGATGGTTCCGGCCTTTGAGGTGGTCATATCGCTCATGACGCAGACCTCATTGTAAATAAACATGGAGGGGATCTCGTACATATAATTGCGGAGCTGGCGATATGCGTCGGAAGCATCTGTCTCTTCGCGGGAGGGAGATTTCAGCTCCACTACGACAAGGGGCAGACCATTGATGAAGAGAATGACATCCGGGCGTTTTTCGGAATTTTCGATGAAAGTCCACTGGTTGGCAACGGTAAAGTCGTTATTGGCAGGATTTTTGAAATCAACAAGGTAGACGAGGGTGGAGCGTTCCTCGCCATTTACAAAGTATTTTACAGAGATGCCGTTTTGCAGATAGTCGGTAAAGGTCATGTTCTTTTGCAACAGCGAGCCGGACTCAAAGTTCTTGAGTTTGTAGATGGCCTCGTTGATAGCATCCTGAGGCAAGCCCTTATTGATGCGCTGTAAAGCGGGCAACAGGACATCCTCGTAGAGCGGAGAGTGATAATCACGCTCCACATCCGGTCCGTAGACATAGGTGTAGCCAAGCCCTTCATTAAGTAATTGGAGAACAGCGTTCTCATAATTTGATTCTGTGTAATATCCTGCCATTGCCGATGCTCCTTTAACAATTTATGATTCTACTTCGTGATTATTTATCGTCATTCCCATATCTGCTTATTTAGAGTACGATATTAGTCCTTACACTTCTGCACTTTCCATCAAATCATTATCATATTTTATAGTTTTTGGAAAGTTTTCACTTGTATTTATTATCACTGCTTCTGGCAATTTTAGGCGATTTCCTTGCTGATCATGCGCTTGACAATGCTTATATGGTGTGAACCATACTATGTAGTCAATTTCTGATCCACGAAATTCTTTAACAAATTCCTCGTCCAAAAACCATAGATGCGGCATGGCTGGGACTAATGTGCCAACAGTCAAGGAAGGACTTTTCTCTTTGACTTCCATATACTGTGAAGATTCATCAAAGACAAAAAATACAGTTCTCAGAATCGGATGATTAGCTTTGTAGTTAGAAATTTTCTTTTTATGCGTTCCTACTACACGAGCAAAATTCTTTTTATAAAAGTTGTAGTTGTGGTCTTCATGTGTTGGCAATCCAGTGTCAACTACAAGAAATGGTTTGGCATTGGGGAACAATTCAAAAACGCCAGCGTCGCGTAATTCTTGTGTAACTTTTGTTTCCCTCTGTCGAGTCGGATTGACAACTTTCCCTTTTTTGTTTTTGAACTCGTGATCATCGACTCTCATTACATCCATCATAAAACCAAGCGCGTCACTAAAAAAGTCCGGTGGAGGATCGGATTTCCCAGAGCTATTTCTCCATGTCTTCCATTTGTCCTTGTCCCAAATTGACATAAATAGCTCTTCACATTCGGGTGTAGATGGCAAAAGTAGAACAGAAGAAGTATCAATATTCTGAAAGTGTTCAATTATCTCTATTTCGTTATCAAAAATATCCATTTTATTTTATACCTTCTTCTGAATACGATAAACGATAATTTAGCGGCTTAGAGCTGGATAGCGGAGACATCAATCTCGCCGGACATAAGTTTTGGAAGTAGGCTGTCCCTTAAAGCTGCTAATGATTGATTCTGCTCTTCCAGTATTCTCTGATGAGCGAAGATAGGAGCGCAGAAATCATTAAAACAAGTCAGTGTTTCGGTGTCTGGAATTACCGCAGGAACATTTTTCATGGTACTCCCTGACACTTCCTTGAAAGTAGAGCCGGATGCCATGCCTTCAATAACCGGAAGATTGTGCTTTAGGAAGCAATACACATAAGCAGTTCCTATCTCTGGTTTTGGAACAACAGACTTAAAACCCTGATTGGTTGTCACCTCACCGGAAGCAATCGCGATGTAGCCTATCGGCGCACGAGATGAAAACAGAACAGTTCCTTCCGGCATGATAGAGGCACTGCTATTCTTTAAGCCGAGTTCTGTAATGTCATTTTCGCCATGAGAAATAAACTTGGCTTTATTGATAGATAGGTCTTTCGGAGTTATCCATGCGATGCCGTCCTCGGTGTAGTATTCTGGCTTGGATTTTGAAGGTGTACTGCCGCCGACGACAGTGCCGAGATCGCTAATGGTTCCCAAAGTCCATGCAGGATCAGCGTTATCAACGAACAACTCTTGGAAATAAGCCTGAACTTGCTGCTCTAAATTATCGTTTATCTTCTTATTTGTGACAATCCGTGTATCTATACCTTTCAGAAGCCTTCCGATGCGCTGCTGCGTAGCAATATCAAAGGCAGGGACTTCATATTGCATGATCGCAGTTTTATCACCTCTCGGCATTTTTGTCCCTTTTGAAGTTGCTGTTGCATAGTCGAAGAAAGAATTATTCGCCAGTACATAATACAAAAATGTCGGGTCGCATCCTTTGCTTGCTCTGAAAACCAACACATCATTTGAACAGCCACCACTATATTCCGCCATCCATATTTTTTTGAAATAAGGTCGGATGTTTGAGACTAAGACATCCCCTAAATCGAATGCTTGCGTGTACTGCGTAGAAGGGAGAGAGGACGCGCGTTCAATTCCGCCTTTGTTGGGTATCATATTCTCAGTGGAAATGTAGGTGTATTCGTCGAGTGTGTCAACGGCCACCTTGCCTTTCATATATGTGCAAAGCGCGGCAAGCTTAGATTTCATATCCAATCGCCCCCAGTCTCTCTCTGATCTCGGCCTCAAGCTCGTGAGATTTTGCAAACAGCTCGGAAAGCTCAGAGGTCAAGCGGCTCATCTTTTCTTCAAACGGTTCGCCGTCATCTTCCTGTTCCTCGATGCCAACATAGCGCCCCGGCGTGAGGATATAATCTTGCTTGGCAATATCCTGCGTGGTCACAACTGCACAGAAGCCTTTTTCATCTTCAAGCGTGCCGTCAACAAATGCGTTGTATGTGTCCGCGATCCTCTGGATGTCTGCATCGGTCAGCTCACGCAGCTTTCGCGTGACCATCGTGCCGAGCTTTCTTGCGTCGATGAACAGCGTCTTGCCCTTTTGCTTTTTGTTCTTGGCAAGGAACCAGAGCGACACCGGAATCTGTGTTGTGTAGAAGAGCTGGGACGGCATAGCGACAATGCAGTCCACAAGGTCGGCGTTGATGATGTTCTTGCGGATCTCGCCTTCACCGCCAGACTGAGAGGACAGCGAGCCGTTCGCAAGCACCATGCCAATTCGCCCATTCGGTGCGAGATGCCAAATCATGTGCTGCAACCAAGCAAAGTTGGCGTTGTTGGCCGGAGGCGTTCCGTATTGCCAGCGCACATCATCCAGCAGCTTATCTTGTCCCCAGCCGGAAAGGTTGAAGGGCGGATTCGCCATAATGAAATCTGCCTTGAGCTGCGGGTGACAGTCATTGAAGAATGTGTCAGCATTGAACTTTCCGAGATCAGCCGAGATACCACGAATAGCGAGGTTCATCTGCGCCATTTTCCATGTGGTTGGATTGGAGTCTTGCCCGTACACAGAAATACTTTTATCTACATTTCCGCCGTGGCTTTCAATAAATTTCGCTGACTGTACAAACATGCCGCCACTCCCACAACAAGGATCGTAGACCCGCCCATGATAAGGCTGCAATACTTCGACAAGGGTGCGGACTACACAAGAAGGGGTGTAAAATTCTCCAGCGAGTTTACCTTCCTGTTCTGCAAACTTGGAAAGACAATATTCATATGCGCGGCCAAGGATATCTTTGCTGTTCCCATGCTCAATCATCTGGATATTGGTAAAAAGATCAACGACTTCACCAAGACGCCGCTTATCCAATTCAGGGCGGGCAAAGTTCTTGGGGAGGATGTCTTTGAGGCGCTTGTTTTCCTTCTCAATGCTCCGCATGGCCTCGTCAATGGCCGTGCCGATCTCAGGCTTGTGAGCAGCAGCGGATATGACGCTCCATCTTGCGTTTTCCGGCACAAAGAAGATATTCTCCGCCGTGTATTCATCCTTGTCTTCTTCGAAACCGTCTCCCTCAGCAACTAGTTCTTGATACTTTGCTTCAAAGCGATCCGATATGTATTTTAAGAATATGAGCCCAAGAACAACGGACTTGTATTCCGATGCGTCAATGTTGCCGCGAAGGACACAGGCTGCATCCCAAATTTGTTTTTCAAAGCCAATGTTGCTGGTATTTGCCTCGGCCATCAAACTTCTCCTCTTTTCTTACCTTTTCCAGTAAAAACGATCTGATGGCTTTAGTATACCACAGAAACACCTCGCTTCAAAGTCCGTTATTTAGGCATTATGCAGGGTACCCGCCTTTCTTTGTTTTCTGCCCCGTAAAATCTGCGCCACCTAGCTATCTGGTCTGACCCACACCCTGACCCATACGGGGAAAGGAGCCGGTGGAGGATACGGAGCAAAAAGGTTTAAGCGGAATTTGTTTTCGAGAAAAAAGGGCGCAAAGCGGTTGGAAATAGACGCTTTGCGCTTCTTGATACACTTCGTAATCAGCAGGTCGCGCGTTCAAGTCGCGTCACTAGCTCCAGAAAGTCCCCGTAAACGGTTTGTTTGCGGGGATTCTTTGTATCCAAATGTGGGCGGTTCTGAGTCCAGACCCACTCCCCGACCCACAAGCGGAAATAACCTGAAACGATCAGAAATCCCCATTCCTTTTGCTGCTTGCGATAAGCCGTTACTTCTTCCTTCATAGTTTTCTTGTTCTGCCATCATAAC
>NZ_JACSNR010000013.1 GCF_016901815.1 Hydrogenoanaerobacterium saccharovorans | reverse complement strand
CCTATGCGTGGCTGGCAGGCCAACAAAAAGCGCACTTGTGCGTTGCCTGTAGTATTAGGGCTATGCCCGAAACGGAAATACCCCCCGCTTTGCGGGGGGATATTTATTTAGTGGCATGCCTTAACAAAAAAGATATTTGCCTGATTTGATAGTTTTATCGAGCGGCGGCTCGGTTTTTATATCTTCTCGGTCACAACAAGCTGCGACTTCTCTTGGAATCAACTAATTTGACAAAATTTCCATATTGTGATACGGTAATCCCAGCACCTTTTCCATCTCTGCTGAGGAGCAGGAGATGGGTACCGAGCTGAAGGTCACCCTGCTGCAGCCCTGCGAGGGCTTGTCCAAACAGGGAAAAGAGTGAGCCATAACCGCCGTGGCGGATCGTACGGTATCTGGAAAACGAGCTTTTGATACACAGCAGCGTGGTCCAGATCACCAGCGACTGCTGGTCACTCCGCCTGACCATCCATCGGGGCCGTCCCACACAAGCACACAGCATTGTCAGAAAGGAAGGAAACAAACGATGAAAGAAAAACAAAGCATTATTAAGTTCCTGATTCTGGCGGTCATCCTGGCAGTGGCCCTGACCGCCGGCTTTGCCACTGGTGCCATGAAAACGGCGGCCCTGACCGCCGACTGGACCCTCAGCCTGAGGGCTATCCTGCGTCTGGCGGCCATGGCGGCAGGGGTGCTGCTGGCGGAGTGGGTGGCGGAGTTCTTCTTGACCCTCTGCAAGCCCAGGACCCACCGGGCCCGGTCCATCCTCTCCATCACCCGTAGCCTCCTGCGCTATGCCGCAGCCATTGTCATCCTCTGCTGGGGTCTACACCTCCTGGGTGTGAATATTCTGGCTATTGTGGCCAGCCTGGGTGTTTTGGCCTTAATCGTCGGCTTTGCCGCCGACAGCATCATCGCCGACCTGGTCACGGGCGTGTTCATCCTCTTTGATAGCCAGTACAATGTGGGGGACATCATAGAGGTGGACGGCTTCCGGGGCGTGGTGACGGACATCGGCATCCGCACCACCTCTATCACCGACGCCAGCGAGAACATCAAGATTGTAAACAATGCGGATATGCGGAACATCCTCAACCGTTCCGACCACGTGTCCAAGTCCTTTTGCGACATCTCCATCCCCTATACCTGTGATCTGGAGGCACTGGAGGAGAAATTCCCGTCCCTGCTGGAGGAGATCCGGCAGAAGCGTGCGGACGTCATGTTGGACACGCCGGTCTACCTGGGGGTGCAGCAGCTGGCTGACAGCGCCGTGGTGCTGCGTTTCTGCGTGGACGTGAAAGAAAAGGACATCTATGGCGGTGCGCGGATCCTCAATCGGGATCTGCTCTTGGGCCTGCGCCAGCTGGGTGTGGAGTGCCCCTTCCCCCAGCTGGACGTCCACTCTATGTGAGCCATGGGCGGGCAGAATCTGCGGAACGCGCCGCCGATGGAGCGGAGCGCACCGCCAAAGGAATGGAAACTTCCCCCGGAGTTCATCCTGCCCTGGGAGCCTGGCGTCCCGGAGGAGCCCCGCCCCGGGGCGGAGGCGGCCCCGCTTCCCCCGGAGTTTCAGGGCGGCGGCAGGGGTGCGCCCCGGAATCGGGAGCGCCGGCGGGGCTGGCGGATACTGGCCTCCGTCGCCATGGCCCTTCTGTTGACAGTAGCGGCCGCCGTCCCGGCAGCGGAGCTCCCCTCTCCCGAGCCGCCGACGTCAGCCGGGGACCCGCTCCCCACGGTGCCGCCGGAGACCACGCCTCCGGGCGGAGAGGAAAGCCCCGGCCCAGTCCAGACGCCGGAACCCATCACTTTTTTCTCGGCCATGATGAACGGATCCGAGGGTTTTTTGCAGGTGGCCTTCCCGGAGCCAGAGACCATTGCCTCGGCCAAGGTCACCCAGTTTGACACCATCACCCAGCGTCCTTTTTATGAGGATACTTTCGGTGAGGGCATCCCCCGGGCGGACATCGATGCCGGGCTGTATACCGCTTTCTATGTGGTTTATCCCCCGGATTTCGACGACTACTGGGCAGAGGCGGGGGCGGACACCTACCCCACCTTTGAGATGCGTCTGACGGTGGAACGGGTAAATGGGGAAACGGAGACCTACACCGCTGCCGACTTGGGCCGATGCCCCCAGCTGCGGGGAGAGTATGATGAAACAACCAACACCGTGACGATGAAGGTCTGGTGGGACGACGGGGAGGACTTCCCACAGGTGGTGCCCGTCGCGCCGGAGCAGGCCGAGGGCGACACCCTAAGCGTCACCGTCTATGTGGACGGGGAGCCCCTGCCGCCGGAGGCCTATGCCCTGAGCCAGGTGCGCGAGGAATCCCAGTACTCCACCTCGGACAATCCAGATGTGCTTCTGACGAGATACACCTACATCACCGTGGCCACCGCCTCCCTGCCCCAGCCTCTGGCTGCGGAGTCCGCCCTGAGCTGCGCCGTCCACATGACCCTCTCCGGCCAGCCTTTTACCTATAGTCTGCCTATCAGCACTGCCCCGAGGGACATCTACTGGTAAGTTTTTATGATGAGTAATTTGTATCAACTGAGTCCAGTGTTTCATCGGACAAAGGCATCCGATATTGGTGTGGTCGACTCCATGGCCTTTGCAAAAGCGCATATGCATATGAAAAGGCAGGTAGACTCGTCCCAAGTCAGAATAAATATCAGTGCCTCAGTGCCGTTCTTGGAAACAAGGACGGCACTTTTTTTGCGAAAGGAGGGATGCTATGATGAAAAAGATGCGGTTTCGTTTTTGTCCGACGTTGAAGAAAAAAGTCTTCTACGTTGATGAGTATGAAGTTCTAACAAATGGTAATGAACGAGACAAAGCTATCGGAGAGGGAACCTGTAACCACAATTGCCCTCTAAAAGAAACCTGTAAATTTGCTAAAATTCCGATCAATCATTTTTTGTAATTTTGAGCGGCTTATTCTGACTTTTGTTGCGGAGGGATATCATCAATCTCATCTTTGGATTTTTCAATCAATGCATCCAAAACTATATCAAATGCTTTTTCTACCGCAAAAGTCATGGCTGGCTTCCTTCTTCCTTTTCGTCGGGGACGTCGGCTTCTCCCGGATTGCAATTCATTGCTGCATAGATAGCGGGGTTCAACTTTTCGAACAGTTCCTGGCTGATAATTGCGGGATGAGCGTACTGGTACAAATACCGCTGCTTCTCACCCATATTCTTGCATTGCTTTCGACTAAATAAATCCTGCACATAGGTTTTCTGGAGTATTACACTCCCGATGTATTTTTCATTCTGGAGCAGCTTCTTGATGGTTTCACGGCTCCAGCGCGCTTTTCCTCGCGGGGAGGGAACGCCCTGTTGATACAACCAATCTGATATCGCACCGAGGCTGGCGCCGGCGGCCCGCATCTCAAACATCCGGCGCACAATGGAAGCGTTCGGCTCATCGGGACAAAGCGCACCGTCCTTATCTCTCTTATATCCGAAGCAGACAAACTCCGCATAGCCGGATGTTCCATCCTTAAAGCTGTGCTCGATGCCCCATCGGATATTCCGGCTTGCGTTCTCGCTCTGCGCCTGGGCAAAGGCACAGTAGACCGTGAGATAATACCGCAGATAACGATCCCGGCTGTGGACTCCTTCTTCCTCGAAAAACACATCCACATCCAAGTCCTGAAATTCCCGGAGGATCTTGAACATTTCCAGAGAATCCCGCCCGAACCGGCTCACGGATTTTACCAGGACCATATCGATCTCGCCGTTCCGGCAGCTATCCAGAAGTCTTTGAAATTCCTTGCGGCGCTTTATGCTCAGCCCGGAGGCTTTTTCTGCAAAAACGCCGGCGTTTACCCATCCCGGAGTGCTTTCGATCCGCTGTGTATAGTATCGGACCTGAAGGTCCAGGCTGGTTTCCTGTTCCGGGCGTTCCGTACTGACGCGGCAATAAGCGGCTACCCGAAGAGGAGGCTTCTCTTTCTGCTTTTTTTGCGCCGGGAGGGGTGATTCTTGTGATGATACGCAACCGAAATCACTCCCCCATGTGTTTTCTTCATTGTAGCAAAAAGTTGTTCAGCTGACAATTTTTGCCCGACTGGCTTTCACTTTCTGTACACTCCAAAACAGCTCGTCCGAAATGATGGCCGCATGGGCGTTTTCGTACAGATATTGCCATTCTTCGCCTTCATTCTTTACCTGCACTCTGCCGGTGCGGATTGTTTTCTGCAACAGAACACGGCCCGTATATTTTTCATTGGACAACAGCTTGTGGATGGCTTCCCGGCTCCATTGAGCTTTTCCGGTTGGAGAGGGAATCTGCTGTTTGAACAGTTCAGCGGCAATCGCTCCCAAACTCATGCCACTTTGGTACTGCGTAAAGATACGGTTGACAATTTCGGCTTCCTCCGGATTGATAACCAGTTCACCGTTGGCGTCAGCCTTATATCCGTAGCACTTTCTCTTTGCCAGCTTTGACTCGCCCGATTGGAAACGCTTGCGAAGACCGGCTTTGATGGATTCGCTTTTATTCATTCGGTATGACCTCCTTAAAAAAGAGTGATATAGAAAAATAGGATTTCTGAAATCTTTACCGATAAAGCAAAAAGTCGCAGGAAATCCTGCGGCTTTTCGTTGGTTTTGGGTATAAAAAGTTGACAGATTCCATTCGAAATCTGTCAACTTATCATGGTTGCGGAGGCTGGACTTGAACCAACGACCTTCGGGTTATGAGCTGCGGTTTGTATGCGGTGGGGAGACATTCCGGCTGGTTTCCTCCCCTTCCGGCTCGGAAAACCACGCTCTGAAGCCCTGTTTGTTCCACTGGTTCCATGGATTCTGATTCCCGTCTGGGTCAGGGTTTGGGTCAGAATCCGGGAAAACCCGAAGGTCACTTTTCCTCTGGAAATAGCCTGCCAGAGAGCAGGGAAAGAAATTTCAGCCCGACTCCGGGAAAGAGCAGAACCGGTGAAAACCAGAGGAGCGAAAAGGCTCACCTGAAGCCAGTACCATTGACCTGTGTGCGGCTTTTACAGACAGAGTAAGGAAACAACCCCTGCCCGATCTCAGGCCTTCCTTGGGACACTTTTGGGGGCGTTCGGGGAGGCAGAAATCCCCTGTACAAAATCAGCCGAATCAGATGGGTTCCATGATCCGTTTCAAAGGTCGGATTTCCCCAGAAAACCGCGGGCAACACAGAGGAACGAAACGAAGCAGGAGAAAGACCTGGCGCTTTATGCGCCAGGCCGGTCACTTCCACCCGCAGTGCGGGCGGTTCTTCCAGGGTTGCAAATGGCGCTGTTCTCTCTCGCTCCATAGCCAGATGACGCTTTTTCCTCCGGAAGTCACGATTTTCTCCGTTGGAAAGGCTTTTCGCCGGACGCTTCCCGGCTTTTCCGGTCACGCAAATGATAACATTCCGATAACTCTTCCCTGGCGGACTGGATATTCCCCCGCTTTGCCGGTATGTTGTGTAGTTGGCAGAAGAAGATGGGCTTAGTCCGTCAGAATCTGCGCCGCATAAACAAAGAAAGGGGAGGATTCCATGGCAAAGAAGCGTGCCAACGGCGAGGGCAGCATCCGCAAACGCTCTGACGGCCGCTGGGAGGGACGGTACACCACCGGCCGGGACCCGGAGACCGGGAAACCCATCTACAAGAACGTCCTGGGCAAAACACAGGCAGAGGTGAAAGAAAAGCTGGCCGAAGCCATCGAAAGAAGCAGGGGAGTGGATGTGGCCCGGGCAGAAAAGTACACCCTGGGCCAGTGGATGGAGGTCTGGTTTGAGAATGTGGCACAGGTGAAGGTCCGCCCTTCCTCCCATGCACCTACCGGGGCTACCTGGATAACCACATCCGGCCCAACATCGGGGACATTCCGCTGCACAAGCTGACTACCCTGGATCTCCAGGAATTCTACAAGAAGATGCTGGATGGGGGCCGGGTGGAACGAATTGAGTCAAAGAAACAGCCAAAAGGTCTCAGCCCCAAGACAGTGCGGAATCTCCACCAGGTGATCTCCTCCGCCCTGAAGCTGGCGGTGCAGCAGAAGCTGATCCCATCCAACCCGGCTGAGGGCTGTTCCCTGCCCAGGCTGGAACACCGGGAGATGCAGACCCTTACGGCCGACCAACTGGAGACCTTCTTCCGGGAAGCGAAAGCCGGCGGTGTGTTTGAACTCTACTACCTGGAGCTGGCCACCGGGCTGCGGAGAGGGGAACTGCTGGGGCTTCACTGGGAGGACATCGACCTGGAACAGCAGACAATCACGGTGCGGCGGCAGGTTGTCCGGATCAATGGAGTTGTCACTGAAGCCCCGCTGAAAACCAAAAATTCCTACCGCACCCTCTCCATCGGAGCGGACGCCGCAGAAATCCTCCGGCAGCAGAAGGAGAATGTGGGCGGAACCTATGTGTTCCCTTCGCCCACCGGCGGCCCTATCTCTCCGGACAGTGTACTGCATATGCTCCATCGGGTGCTGAAACGGGCGGGACTGCCGAAGGTCCGGTTCCACGACCTGCGGCATACCTTTGCCACCCTGGCGCTGCAGAACGGGGTGGACATTAAGACCGTCTCGGGTATGCTGGGGCATTACAGTGCCGGCTTCACCCTGGACACCTATGCCCATGTGACCACCATTGCCCAGCGGCAGGCAGCCGATGTGATGGGGAATGTCCTCTCAGACGCTTTCTGAATCGCGCCGGACCTTTCCGCGTCTGGGTCAAAGTATGGGTCAGAAGCGATTCCGGGCAAAAAGAAAAAACCGATGAAACCACGGTTTCATCGGTTTTTGAGTGAGCAATCGGAACGCTGTGGATCTCCCGCTGTATCCCCCTTTTTGCGGTAAGGGAGGGGGCGTTTGTGGGGGAACCGCAGGTTCCTACCACATTTGAGCGAAGCGGACGTCCCGCCCGCAGGCGGCTGGCTTCCATCGGAAGCCAGTTCGAACCAAATAAAAAAGCACCCTTTCGGGTGCCTTTTTTATTTGGTTGCGGAGGCTGGACTTGAACCAACGACCTTCGGGTTATGAGCCCGACGAGCTACCATCTGCTCCACTCCGCGTCAATCTCTATTGCTATACTATAATAGCATATCTATTGCACCCTGTCAAGGGGAACTGAAAAATTCCTTTCAAATCCAAAGTACTATGTAGCGCCGGGGAGAGAATTCTTTCCCCGGAACAGCCTTCCGGCGCTGGAATGGGCATGACAAACACTCATGCCTTGTCCCGGGAACGGCAGAGCAGTGCCACCAGCAGCGCCGCTGTGATGGCAGTGGTAATGCCGCCCGCGGAGGCAGTGAGCCCGCCGGTGAGGATTCCGATGGCGCCCTGTTCCGCCATGGCGTCCCGGACCCCCTTTGCCAGCAGGGCACCGAAGCCGGTGAGCGGCACCGATGCCCCGGCCCCGGCAAAGTCCAGCAGCGGCTGATAGATCCCGATGCCGCCCAGCACCACTCCCAGCACCACAAAGGATACCAGGATACGGGCAGGGGTCAAGGGGGTGTAGTCGATGAGCAGCTGGCCCACAGCGCAGATCAGTCCGCCCACAAAAAAGGCACGGAGCAGTGCTTCGATCAGTTCCATGGCAGATCCTCCTTCCGGGAAGTCAGGCATACGGCATGGGCAATGGAGGGAATGGATTCCCCCTGCTGGGTGCTGGTGGGGCTGAGCAAAGCCCCGGTGGCTGCAAACAACACCCGCTTGACCCGTCCTTCCCGCAGGGAGGGCAGGATATAGCTGCACAGCACCGAGGCGCAGCAGCCGCAGCCCGACCCGCCGGCGTGGACATCCTGCCGGTCCCGGTCATAGATGAGCAGGCCGCAGTCGGTGTGCCGGGAGCGCAGATCCACGCCCTCCCGGATTGCCAGCTCATAGAGCAGGTCGCTGCCCACCTGGCCCAGGTCGCCGGTGAGGATCAGGTCATAGTCCTCGGGGGTGGTGCCGGTGTCGGACAGGAAGCCCAGAATGGTCGCCGCAGCTGCCGGAGCCATGGCAGCGCCCATATTGGCGGCGTCCTTGATGCCCTTGTCCTCAATGGTGCCGATGGCTGCCGCCTGAATCCACGGCCCGGCCTGGTCGGGCGTCTGGGCCGTGGCCCCGGCTACCACCACAGCCCCGCCGCCGGTGACGGTCCACTGGCTGGTGGGGGTGCGCTGTCCGCCGTATTCCAGCGGGAACCGGTACTGCCGCTCCGCCGTACAGAAATGGGACGCCGTGGATACCCCCAGGTACCGCAGTCCCGATTCTGCCAGGAAGGCGGAGAGCAGCAGTCCCTCTGCCATATTGGAGCAGGCGCCGTAGATGCCCAGATAGGGGATTCCCAGCTCCCGTACTCCAAAGGTGGCGCCGATGCACTGGTTGAGCAGGTCTCCGGCCAGCAGGCAGTCGAGGTCCGCATAGGAGAGCCCGGCTTTTTTCACCGCCAGTTCCACGGTGTCATGGTGCAGACGGCTTTCGGCCCGTTCCCAGCTCTTCTGACCAAAGGTGCTGTCCGGGTCGATGGTGTCAAAGAATTCTCCCAGCGGGCCTTCGCCTTCCCGTTTGGAGCCGATGGCGGCAAAGCTCCGGATCGCCGCCGGATGCTGGAACAGATAGGTCTGTTTTCCGCGTTTGAGTGCCAAACCGTTTTCCTCCTCTCTAAGCCTGACCGAACAGGAACCGGATCAGTCCATACAGCACCGAAGCACTGATGCCATAGACCAGCACCGGCCCGGCAATGGCAAACATCTTGGCGCCGGTGCCGAGGATCAGGCCTTCGCTTTTGAATTCCAGGGCCGGTGAAACCATGGCATTGGCAAAGCCGGTGATGGGTACCAGGGTACCGGCGCCGGCATGCCGGGCGATCTGGTCATAGATGCCCAGTCCGGTGCACAGGGCCGAGAGGACAACCAGCGTCATGCTGCAGGCCCCAGAAGCCAGATCCGCCGGGAGACCCAGCCGGGTATAGCCTTCGATGAGGCCTTGTCCCAAGGCACAGATCCCGCCGCCGATGAGGAAGGCTTTGGGTACATTGATCCAGGGTTTGGAATTCTGGGAATATCGTTTGGTGAGCGCGTCGTACTCCGATTCAGTGAGCGACATGCCTCCACCGCCTTTCATAATAAAATCACGCTCTGCGCTGCCTTTATCCTGTGCGGATCGATGGGTGTTTATGCGCTCCGGAAAAGGATGGGCTGAGAAGGTTTTCCAGAAAACGGACAATCATTACAGATCGTTCACAAAACAGCGGTTTTTTTAACCGGGGGGAGTATGCTATAATAAGCTCAGTCAAAAAAGATGATCCCGGTCTGGAACGGACAGGCCGTTTTCTATGGAGGTTTTGCCTGATGCAGGATAAACACAATTCCAACGGGTTCTATGATCTGTATCACAACCCTTTCACAGGGAACAGTGAACCCCGCGGATATACCTATGTGGCAGGATATGGATTTTCTCCGCCGCCCCGTGCCGATTATGAGCGCCGGATGATCCGCACCTATTCCAGCGGCATTGCCATGATGCTGCTGTGTTTCCTGCTGCTCTCAGGGCCGGTCTATCAGCTGATCCTGACCCTGGAAACCATGCTGTTCGGGCAGTTCATGACCTATGATGGCTATACCGCTGCCGCTGAAATCGCCAATATGGGTGCCTATGTGCTGGCTCTGCTGCTGCCGGCTGTACTCTACTGCCGCCGCATCCGCATTCCCACCTACAATGCCTTCCCCCTGAGCCAGCCCCGGGATACCCGCATTGCCCTGGCAGCCATTCCCATCACCCTGATGACTGTGGTGGTGGGTGCCTATACCGCCTCTGCCATGAGCGTCTTCTTTGCGGCCTTCGGACTCTATCCCACCAGCCCGGTATCGGCTGTGCCCACCGGTGTGGTGCCCTTTGTCCTCTACTTCCTCAGCTCGGCTGTGCTGCCTGCCATCGTGGAGGAACTGGTGTTCCGCGGCGCTATCATGCAGTCGCTGCGCCGGTTCGGCGATACCTTCGCCCTCTTTGTCTCCTCGCTGCTCTTCGGCCTGGTGCACGGCAATCTGGTCCAGGCTCCCATGGCCTTTGTCACCGGCCTTGCCATCGGCTATTTTGTCCTGCGCACCGGTTCCCTGCGCACCGGTATGGCAATCCACTTTGTCAATAACGCCCTGGCAGTGGTGCTCTCCGCCATCAGCGCCAGCTTTTCCATCAACGGTCAGCAGACCATCACCAGCATTGTCTATGTGGTATACCTGCTGAGCGGTTTCATCGCCATGGGCTGGCTGCTCACCCGGTACAGCAATATGTTCCAGCTGCATGCTTCCAATACCGTCATGTCCATACGCGGGAAGCTCACAGCGTTCTTCTCCACCGGCCTGATGCTCGCTCTGCTGGCCCTGCTGGCCTTTACCACCAGCAAATACTTCCTTGTGATCTGACGGAGGCCTTCCCATGACCGCACATGAAACCTATATGCGCACGGCTCTGGAAGCCGCCCGGGAAGCTGCCCGGCTGGGAGAGATCCCGGTGGGGGCCTGTATTGTCCGGGACGGGGAGATCCTCTCGGTGGGGTACAATACCCGGGAATCGGAGCGGGACCCTCTGGGCCATGCGGAGATCAATGCCATCCGCCAGGCCTGTCAGCGGCTGGGGAGCTGGCGGCTGGACGGCTGTGTGCTGTATGTGACGCTGGAGCCCTGTCCCATGTGTGCCGGAGCGATCCTCAATGCCCGGATCAGCCGGGTGGTATATGGGGCAGCGGACCCCAAGGCCGGGTGTATGGGATCGGTGTGCGATCTCACTGCCATGCCCTTCCCCACCGTGCCCTATTATAAGAGCGGGGTGCTGGAAGCCGAGTGCCGGGCAGAACTGGACCGGTTTTTCCGGGGACTGCGGCAGCGGGAAGCGGCAGCGGACCAGATGTGAGCCTTCCCGACAAATTCTCCACTTTTCCCCGGATTTTCCGCAAGTTGAATCTTTACAAACCGGTCGGAATATGTTAAAATATGGAATGTCGGATGTTTTTGCTGTATCACCCTTTCCATTGGAAAGCGGACTTTCATTCGATGATCGACGACAAAAAGGCGGGGCGCAGGAATTGCGCTCCGCCTTTTTCCATGTTACAATGCCAGTATATCCATAAGTCCGAAAAAGGAGCCGAGCCAATATGTCATTTGAACTGGTAAAAAATTATCTCACCGAGCGGGGTTATGGGGACCGCGCCCGGGAATTCACCGTATCCAGCGCCACTGTGGAACTGGCAGCTGCTGCCCTGGGGTGTGAGGGCGCCCGCATTGCCAAGACCCTGTCCTTCAAGACACCGGAGGGGGTTGTGCTCATTGTGGCAGCCGGCGATGCCAAGGTGGATAACCACAAGTACAAGGAGAAGTTCCACACCAAGGCCAAGATGCTCACCCCTGAGGAGGCCGTGGAGCTGGTGGGCCATGCGGTGGGCGGTGTCTGCCCGTTCTGTGTCAAGGAAGGGGTCAAGGTGTATCTGGACCCGTCGCTGCGGCGGTTCGATATTGTCTATCCGGCCTGCGGCAGCCCCAACAGCGCAGTCAAGCTCACTCCGGAGGAACTGGAACTGCTCTCGGGCGGCGAATGGTGTGATCTCTGCAAGCTCCCCGAGCCTGCGGCGGAATAAAAATATGGGGTCATTCCCCCGGGTCACTGCTGATCCGGGGGATTTTTTGAGAACAGGCGACGGTTTTTCTGTGGAGAAGTCGAGCGGACCGGCGCAGAAGATGGTATTCTGACAGGGAGGGGGAAAACAGGATGCTCAAAAAGCTCAATGCTGCCATGGATTATATTGAAGCGCATCTGGAGGAGGATTTCCGTCTGGAGGAGGTGGCAGCAGGGGTGGGGATTTCGGATCTCAGCTTCCGGCAGCTGTTCTATGCCCTCACAGGAATGACCCTGCAGGAATATGTGAAGAACCGCCGGCTTTCCGAGGCCAGCGGGGCCTTGCTCCGGGGCTGTTCGGTGACCGACACAGCCTACCGGTACGGATACCAGTCGGTGGATGGATTCACCCGGGCATTCCGGCGGTGGAGCGGACTGCTGCCGTCCGAAGCGGCCCGCACCCGGCAGGGACGGACATTCCAGCGGCTGAATTTTATTGTGACAGTACAGGGAGGAGATACCATGGAATATCGGATCGTGGAAAAGCCGGCATTCCGGTTTGCGGGAGTGAGCCGGCGGGTACCCATGCAGTTTGAGGGGGTCAATGAGGCGATTGTGCGGCTGGCGGAGAGCATCACCCCCGGACAGCGGGAGGAACTGCACCGCCTGCGGGACACTGCCCCGGAAGAGATTGTGAATGTCTCCTGGGATTCGGACAGCGGATTCCGGGAGGAGCGGGGAGAGCTCACCCACATGATCGGGGTGCTCACCAGCCATACCGACATCGGCGCCGGACTGGACAGCAAGGAGATGCCGGCATCGCTCTGGGCGGTGTTCCCCTGTGAGGGAGCCTTCCCGGCGGTGATGCAGGACGCCATGGCCCGGATCTATTCCCAGTGGCTGGTGACAGCGGATTATGAGCTGGCGGATTCGCTGAGTTTTTCCTTTACCCGCATGGATGCGGCAGTCCCCGGACAGGCATACAGTGAGATCTGGGTGCCGGTGCGGGAAAAGCGGTGCTGACCGCCGGAGTCACGCAAAAAACCGACAGACCCCGGAGGGTCTGCCGGTTTTTTATTTCCCCGGGAAAGGGGATTCATGCCTTGTGGTTTCCAAGGTAGCGGAAGCTGCCGTCCTCAAGCAGCCGCACGGTGAGCAGACAGGCGCTGTCCTCATAGGGCTCGCCGGTGGCAGGGCTGTACTCCTCATAGTGGAGGGTGAGCCGGTCGCCGTCCTCCTCCCAGCCGGTGACCCGCAGATAGTAGGGGCCGCCGCCCCGTCCGCCCTCATAGTGAAGGGTGCCGGAAGCCGGGTCATAGATGTCCTGGTACTTGTCGATGAGCTGTTCCTCGGTGACGCCGTCAAAGTACCGGCTCAGGAGGTCCGCCATCTCGTCCACCGGCCAGTTGGTGCCGTAGACATCAAAGGGGCTGGTGTTCTGGTGGTCATAGCGGTAGAGATCCTCAAACACCCACAGCGGTCGGGGGATCTCCATCAGGGAGTCCCACTCGATCGATCCCAGGGCGGTAGAGGTGAGCACCGGTTCCAGATACCGTTCATAGAGCTGGAGGCGCTGGTCGGCGTCCTCCCAGAGCAGCCGGTCGGGGATTACCGGGTAGCCGCCCGGTTCACTGTTGACTTCGTCCGTTATTGTCAGATAGCCGTAATCGCTGAGTTCCAGCGTCTGCACCTCATACCGGCTGGGTTCCATAAAGGCGAAGCTGCTGTCCTCCGAGTAGTCGGAGAAGTACCAGCTGGAGCCGCCATCGGTCCAGAACCGGGTGTACGAGCACCGTATCGTTTCCGGATCGGCGTAGTCCGGGGTGAAGGTATAGAGGGTCAGTTCCCCGGTGCCGCCGTTCTCCAGCGCCTTGCAGAAGATGTCCACAGCGGTGCGCCCGGTGGCAATCCGCCCCGCATAGTTGATGACTGCTGTGGGGTCTGCTGCCGCAGTGCGGTAGGCACCGGTGAAGGTCAGCGCTTCGGGCAGCAGGTCGGGATAGAGGATCTCCGCCTCCCCCGACGGGAGCAGGCTGTCACGCCGGGCAGTCACAGTTTCCCGGAGGGCTTGGGCCTGCTCCACTGCCTCCGGGGAGCCTGCATAGAGAAGATAGGTCTCCTCGTCCTCCAGCGCCAGCATGGACTGATCACTGTTGATGAGGGCGCCCACACCCAGGGTGCGCCCATCCGCAGCCTGGAGATACACAAAGAAACTGGGGTCATGGGGAGGCAGGGTATCCGGGTCAATCACCTCCCAGTCCGAGCCGCTCAGCAGACTGAGCAGTTCCTTCTGCTCCTCATCGGTGAGTGTCACCGGGCTGGCGCCGTCCATAGGGCCGTATTTATCAAAGAGCAGGACGGTGAAGTCCGCCGCGTCCCAGCCGCCCGGAAGCAGGGTGGTGGTCAGAGTGTCCCCCGAGCTGGAGGATTCCGGCTCGGAAGGGGAGGTTTCCGGGGTACAGGCGGCAAGGCTCACACAGCAGAGCCCCGCCAGAAAAAGCGTCAGAAGCATTCGCCGCAGTTGCATGACAGTTGCCTTCTTTCTCTGAAATTCCATTTATTCTGCCGGCTGGCAGGAGACAAGATGCAGCACGCCGTCCGCATCATACCGGGCAGTGACCGTCCATCGGGGCAGGGCGTCCAGCAGAGCCAGTACCCGGCTGTCGCTGTCCAGGTCCTCATAGAGGGGAATCCACTCCTGCTGGTATTCCTCGGTGGTGCCGCTCACGCCGCCCATATTCATCAGAAGATAGCTCACCTCGGCGGTCCAGCCGTCCTCCGTTTGGGTGATGGAGTGGGGATAGGGCAGCACTTCGCTTCCGACCCCCATGTGGGGCGGGGTGTAGACCCCTTCGGTTTCATGCCAGGTCCAGTGGCCGGCGTCCTCATGGACAATGGGGACTTCCTCGCCCCAGATAGCCCGGCCCGTGGCCTCCGCCCACTCCCCGGGGATAAATTCACTGTCCTGTACCGCATCACTCAGCGGGCGCAGGAAGTCATCGTCCTGGGGATAGAGGGGCCAGCGCTCCGGTTCGTTCCGGCAGGCGTAGGTGTCGGGGGTGGCCTGGATTGCCGTTCTCAGCACCCTCCCGGGGTCGAGTTCCGAGGGGTCGGCATAGGCGCCCTGATCCCCCGCCAGCCAGAGCAGGGTATAGAACTCCGGAGCGGTTTCCATGGCCTGTTCCCCGGCAGCCAGCGGCGGCTGGGACCCGGTTTTCAGACCGGGCCAGGGCAGCAGCGCCCGGAGCCGGGCAAAGTCCTCCTTGGTGAGGGGCTGGTTGTAGAGGGGCTCGGATTCATAGCTTCCCCAGCCGTCGTCCTCCAGGGTCACGCCGCCCAGCGAGAAGCCCGCCCCCTCCAGGGTGAATCCCACTGAATAGAGGCCGTTTTCCCGGAGGGTGCAGGCCAGGGAATTGAGCAGGGCGGTGACCGCTTCTTCATCGGTAAGAGCCTGGGCAGCGGGGCTGTCCGGGGTGAGGGCGAGATCCACCACCGCAAAGCCCTTCTCCACCCGGATTCCATTGAGGGCGATGCCCTCTCCCTGGGGATAGAGGGCGTCCAGTGCCGCCTGTGCCAGCTGACCGGCGGTTTCATTCCCGGCAGCGGGATAGCGGGTGAGGGTGTAGCCCTGGCGGGCGCTGTCATAGACGCAGACCCGCAGCATTTCCCCTTCCAGCCCATCAGGGAGGTAGAGCGCCTCGGTGAGGGGGACATCTCCCCCGAGCGGCTGGGTGCCGAGGGGCGAATCCGAATCGGTGTGACCGAGAAGCCCCACAGCCAGCGGGTCAAAGGCTTCGGACACCGGGGAAGAACTCTCCGGCGTGGAATTCTCCTCCGTGCGCTCCGAGGAGAGGGAGCAGCCGGAAAGGAGCAGAGCCGCTGCCAGGAACAAGGCAGTGAACCGTGTAAAATGACGCATGGTGATTCCTCCTATTCCACAACTTGTACGGTATGGTCATGATCGGGCCGGGCGTCGATATAGCAGCGCATGGCAGTTTCGCTCACGCCGGTGCCATCGGGATAATAGACAAAGTAGAGCAGCCCCTGGGTATAGGAAAAGTCCGCCAGGTAGAGATCATCCGGGGAGCCGGGATACAGGCCGGAGCCGAATTCCGAGAGGACTTCCCCGGTGCTGTCAAAGACGCAGAACCGCCATTCTTCGGGGGTACAGTAGGCGATGGCATACTGTCCGCCGCCCTCCCGCAGGGGAGCCAGATTGTAGAAGATCGCCTCAGCGTCCTCCGAAATCCCGGCTCCGGCTTCAATCACAGCAAGGGGCTCAGCGGAATTTTCGGCATAGAGGCAGACCCGTTCCTCACAGACTATCGCCAGGACATTATGTTCCAGCCAGAAGAGCTGGGGCGAGGTGCCAAGGCCGCTCAGTTCGGTGAGGGTGTGGGTTTCGCTGTCCCAGAGCATCACCCAGTTTTCCCCCGAGGCGAACCGGGGGGTGATCAGCTGATCTTCCCCGGTGCTGCCCGAGACGCCGCCTTCCGTCCGGGCATAGACCGCAAAGGCAAAGGGTGGGGGTTCGGTGAGCCCCGACAGGGGCAGACAGCCGAAGTCCGAGATGAGAATACCCTGTCCGGTTGAGGGGTTCCAGAAGTTGTAGTGGCTGGTGGTACCTTCTGCCAGTACCGCCTGCCAGCCCGAGAGATCCTCTCCCAGCCGGAGGTCGGCTTCCCGTCTGGTATAGGCGGTGCGGGTCAGGCTCACCCGGGGCACATAGTCCCCGGACGAACTGGTGACGGTATAGCTCACCTGACAGCTGAGGATCATGCGGTCGTTTTCGCCGTCCCCGCTGATCTCCAGGATCACGAAATAGCTGGGAACCCACCGGTCCCGGAACACCATCTGTTCCGGGTCAAATTCATTGGGGGCAAGCACCCAGTCCCGGCTCTCATACAGCACCGACCAGCTCTCCAGCTCATAATGCTGCTGGGCCATCATCCGGGTGCAGAGGGGATTTTCCTCGAAGCTGTCCAGCTGATCCAGGGAGGGTTTCTCCCCGGCGGGCTGATCCGACTGGATCACCAGCTCATCATAGAGGTCCCCGGGTATGGTGGGATAGGTGCCGTTGCTGTCCGGTACCATCGGGGGAAGCTGGGCCATGAGCGCCGCCCGTTCCGGCGGGATCTCCGCCTGGGACGGGGCAGCCTCCGGTTCTGTCTGGGAGGAATCGGGCTCCGACTGGGAGGCATCCGGTTTCTCCGGGGAGGAGCCCAGTTCCGGGAGAGGCAGGCTGCACGCGCCCAGTCCCACAGCCAGTGCCGCCACCACGCCGGTGACCAGCACAGCGGGCCAGGGGGAGCGCCGCTCCTGGTAGGAGAGGATCGCCTGCAGACGGTCCCGGAGCAGTTTGCCGCCCTGGCTCAGGGGCAGGGCCGGGGAGACCGATCCCGCTGCCGCCCGGAGCAGCACTTCGCCGTAAAGACGGCGGTCGCCGGGGCGGAGCAGCCGGAGCACAGCCTCATCACAGGCCAGCTCACAGGCGTGGTCCATCTCCCGTTCCAGCCGCCGTGCCAGGGGGTTCCACCAGTGCAGACAGGCCGCTGCCCCAGCCAGCCACCGGCAGAGGAAGTCCCGCCGCCGGTAGTGGATCAGCTCATGGAGCAGGGTGCAGAACAGTTCCTCCCTGCCGGTTTCCCGGTCGGGCAGGACGATGCAGGGGTGCTGTACTCCCAGCAGCATGGGGGTGGGCAGTCCGGGGAGACAGAGCAGCTCCACCTCATGGCGTACCCCCGCCCGGCGGGAGGCACGGCGCAGACAGCCCAGCAGAGCCGGGGCGTCCACCGGCCTGGCTTCCCGGCGCACCGCCCGCACAAAGCTGCGGTAGGTAAGCCCCCGGCGTATGAGCAGCACCAGGGCAGTCCCCAGCCAGAGCGTCAGTACCGCCGGCGCAGCCGCCTGGGCCAGCTGCCCCGCATCGGGGAGGGTCAGTCCGACCGGAGTGTCAGTCCCCGCATAATCCGTGGTTCCGGCAGGGGTGTCCCCGTCCGGGTTCTCAGTGGGAGAGCTGCCGGCGGACTGGCTCTCCCCGGCATCTTCCTCCGGCAGAGGGTCAGTTCCGGGGAGGGCGGCTTCGATGTCAGCGGCCTGTTCCGCCCCGTCGGGCAGCACCGGGGCGGCGCTGTCCTCCTCCGGGAGGGAACCGATCTGGCTCACCGCTGCCGGCGGCGCAAAGAGCTGGTTCATCAGGCTGGCTTCGGGGGCAAAGGGCACCAGCAGGCGCAGCACTGCCGCCAGCCAGATATAGTACTGCCACCGGCGGCTGGTACGGGCCCGCAGCCGGGGCAGCAGGAGCAGCAGAATCAGGATCAGCACACTGCCCGACAGGGCCAGCGAGAGCAGTGTGCGCAGCAGGGCGGTCACAGTTTCTCCTTTCCCTGGTCCCACAGGGTGCGCAGTTCGTCATAGTCCTCGGGGGAGAGCAGCTGCTGTTCCAGCAGGGTCAGCACCAGACCCCGGGCCTCGCCCTGGTAGAGCTTATCCAGCAGCGACCGGGTCTGGGCCGCCTGGTATTCCGCCTCGGTCACGGCTGCGGTGTAGCGGTTGCGCCGCCCGAGCTTTTCGGCAGTCACCAGCCCCTTTTCCCCCAGCCGGGCCAGCAGGGTGATGACGGTGTTCTTCTGCCAGCCCCGGGCGACGATGTCCGGCGCCTCCATCAGTTCGGCGTAGAGGGCACTGCCGCCCTGCCGCCAGAGCAGCTTCATCAGCACCAGTTCCGCATCGGAGATCTGTGGGATCATGGTCATTCCTCCTTTAGGACTACAAATTGTAGGCTAATTATACAATAGCAGAACCGACCGGGGCTGTCAACGGCAAAAAAGAAGCGCCCTGTCCGGTCACAACAGACGGACAGGGCACTGTGGAAAGGGGGGAGGAAGCATTGGGT
>NZ_JACSNR010000012.1 GCF_016901815.1 Hydrogenoanaerobacterium saccharovorans | reverse complement strand
CTGGGTGATAGTCGCTCCCCGTGCGGGAGCGTGGATTGAAATATCATGAGGAACTACATAATGCATCCCATATCCCCGTCGCTCCCCGTGCGGGAGCGTGGATTGAAATCCCGACTGTTAGAGATTCAGGCCGAGGAAACATCACGTCGCTCCCCGTGCGGGAGCGTGGATTGAAATAACACCCGACAATGACGCAAAGCGCTCTGAGCTTGTCGCTCCCCGTGCGGGAGCGTGGATTGAAACCCGGGTCATATCCTCGGGAACAATGCTCACGACGTCGCTCCCCGTGCGGGAGCGTGGATTGAAACGTGAAATCCCTATGCTTAGATACAGACCAGAAAGGTCGCTCCCCGTGCGGAAGCGTGGATTGAAACCCTCATGCATTTCCCTCCCTGCGGTCTGGATGCCCGTCGCTCCCGTGCGGGAGCGTGGATTGAAACGAGTCCACCATGGCAATGGTTGCCGTATCGTCGGTCGCTCCCCGTGCAGAAGCGTGGATTGAAATTTCAAATGCTCTTGTGGTTGTTCCTCGACCAATAGTCGCTCCCCGTGCAGGAGCGTGGATTGAGATAAAGCAGGAAAGCCGGTGTAAATCCAGGAAAATGAGTCTCCGCATCACTGAATCATCAATCAGAGCATAGCAATGTATTTCCTTGCCTGCTCAATCAGCTCTTGCTGCTGTCGGCACTCTGCCTCCAACTGCTCCACCAGTTCCATGAGCACCTCCTTTTTACGACGGTCTGATGCTCCCATCAGCTCCAATATTCCTTTTCGGGTGAGCCCCAGCTTTTGATAAAAGCGAATCTGTCGGATCATTTGCTGTTCTGTTTCACCGTACAGCAGATGTCCATATTTGTTTTTCCCAGCCGAAGCTACCAATCCCAGCTTTTCATATCCCTGAAGTGTCCGTCGGGATATCCCTGTTTCAGCACAGATCTCACGCAATGTCTTTTGTTTCAATTTCATTCCCGCCATACCGTAAAACTGCACACTGTGTGCAGTCAAGAACTTTTCACGCAGAAATCTCATTTCGCAAAAGAATCTGAAAAATCTGCGAAGCAGGAAGGAAAAACCTGTAAAAATATCTTGTAAATAGACGGAAAAACTGGTATTTTGAAACTAAAGCAATTTGTCAACGCATTTGAGTTGGAGGGAATAATAATGGAAACTATTCATTCAGCACAGACAAGCGAAGTCGCGCTGGAGGCAATCATCAGCAATGTGATCCAGATTCCCGGAGTGAAGGTGGACCGTAAAAAATTCCTGGCTGACACCTTTGCCAAAGAAAAAGTCGACATGCAGAAGCTTCTGGATCTGGGGCCGGTTGAGGCAGGCTGCTCCCGGGAACTGCTTTCCCGGATCGCCAATAAGCTGATTCTCACTCGGACCAGTTCTTCCTCCGCCGCCTCATTTGCCATGGGACTGCCCGGCGGTCTCTTGATGGGGGCGACAATTCCCGCAGACACAATGCAGTTTTTTGGAATGTCGCTGCGTCTGGCTCAGGAACTGGCCTATCTATACGGAGCGCCGGATCTCTGGAAAAATGGTGAAATCGATGATGAATCCATTCGTGGACAGCTGATCCTGTACTGTGGGGTGATGTTTGGCGTATCCGGAGCCGCTGCCGGTGTCCGGATGCTTTCCTCTCAGATTGCTAAAACCACTCTGAAAAAACTTCCTCAGCAAGCACTGACCAAAACGCTCTGGTACCCGTTGGTGAAAAAGATCGGGACATTGATTGGGGTAAAAGTGACCAAAAACACAGTTGCCAAAGGAGTGTCAAAAGCTATCCCCATCGTTGGCGGCGTTGTATCCGGCGGACTGAATTTTGCTTCCATGCTCCCGATGGCCAGACGCCTGGCTGAGGCTCTGGACAAAGCCTGCTTTGACTACACCGAAGCGGAAATTCTGGAGGACTACCAGGAAATGCAGGCGATTGGCAGCACCGGCTCTGCGATTGAACCGGAGGCGAAAGTCTCCCTGAAAAACCGGGCTTCCAGCGGAATCAGGCATCTGGGAGATGGAATCGGAGGAATTCTCAACAAGGCAAAAAAATCCCGTACAGGCACGGAATCGAGCGAAGATGAATCAGATATTTTTGCAAAAATTGAAAAACTAGCCAAGCTGCGGGACATGGGTGCGCTCTCCCAGGAGGAATTTGACGCGAAAAAAGCAGAGCTGCTTGCAAAAATATGATTTTTTCTCAATGCTGATTCGCTCTTTATCCTCTCAAGAAAACGAATATTAAACCGGAGAAACGCCTATGAAACGAATTATTATACTTGGTCTGATCTGCCTGTTCCTGCTTTCCGGCTGTTCTGCTGAAACAGTTGATACACTCAGCCCCATTTTACAGTTCACCAATGTAGAAGAAGACGGAGATTATCAAAAATACATCGATATGCTTTCAAATGGAAAACTGAACGCAGAAGGCTTCTATCCCATTGAAAACTCAGGCTACCAGGAAGCTCCTGACGGGAAAGTTCAGGTTACTTTTGGGAAAAACCGATCCCTGAACATCTCCTATTCCACAGATGAAAAAGGGGAAAATCCCATTGCTGTCTCCTCCTGCTGGCTCAGCCCAGGCGAAAGCATCTATGCAGCGCTCAGGGATACTCCCAATTCCAATGCGCTCTATTCTCTCAGTGAATTCCGGATCCAGGAATACGATGCTGACGGGAAACTGCTTCAGGAGGAAACCCGTTCTGCAGAGAACGACAGCGAACCCATTCTCACAATTCCGGAAACCTGCCCGGAAGGCGGCTACTCCATTCTGCCTATCGGTCAATATGTGTCGGGGTCGATCCGTACAGAAGTTTACTATACCGACAGCGAGGGCAACATCTGCCCTCTCAGCAATACCGGTACCTGGAAACTGAACGGAACCCCTCTCACCTCCCAAGAAGTGGAGGTATCCTCTGTTTCCAAGCCAGCGCTGACCTACACTATCGACAGCGAAAACTACTTCTTTGTCTCCTCGGATCCTAAAATGCCTGATCCGACAGCCATCACAGACACTGTATCCTTCCTGCCGGCTGAGTTTACCGGTGATTCTCTTCAGTTCTCAGTGGAGCTCCACTCATATATTCCTCTGGAACTCACCTTCGATGAACCTGCTGTCATTACCGTCAACTCCGGCAGCGAACAGACTGTCGAGAAAAATAAACCATGGAGCCAGAAACTCCGGTATGGGGATCAGGTGACTATCGTAACAACCGGCCACTGCAAAACCGTCAACTGTGATCCACACTACTTTACAGCGGATAAATCCCCGACTGACGGTGCCATACAGTATCAGTTAACCGTAAGCGCCCAGGGAAACGACAACATAGAGGAGATATTCGGAAGCGGCACCGAACTGATCTCTGTGCGGAATGTCACTCTGGATCCTTCGATGGATCACGCTTCCTGCACCTTTGAACTGGACGGAAAACCGGTCAGCGGCCGCATGGAACTGAACTCTGACCAGGAACTGACCCTGACCTGCAAAATCACAGAGGACGGCTGGCGCTTTGCGGAGAAATCAGAAGGCATCGGCGGGTTCTTCCACGACCTGATCAAGAAAAAGGAACGGACCATTTCCATCAGCATTTCCGATCTTGGAAATGACTCTGCGGTTCGTGCTTCAGATTATTTCAATCTTGTCGAGGAGGAGTGATTTCATGCGTCGAACTTCACACCATGTCAAAACTTTCACCGGAACTCACCTCCTGACACTGATTGTCATGTGCCTTGTCATCGGATCCGGTTTTCTGGCAGGCCGCGCAACCGGAAAATGGGCTGGTACACTGGTTGGAAAAGGAATCGGTTCCTTGGAAGGGATTGAACAATTCAAACAAGCAATGAGGGACGGGAAAGAGGCTGGGTTGAACTCCGGTGATATTACTGTCACGCTCAAGCAGGCATTTGCTGAGGCAGGTGATCTTCAGGTGCTTACAGTGGATGCGTCCTGTGACAATTTCCAAAGCCTGGGTGATGCAGACCGAAAGACAACGCGGCTGCTGGTGGTCTATCCAACCAAAACCGTTTTCACCGTCGACCTCAACCAAGCCCAAATCATCGCTGATTCCCAGAAAAAGACGATTTCTATTGTTCTCCCGGAACCTCAGGCTGAACTGAATGTGGATTATGGAAAAGCTGAAATCCTGGCAAAGAAGCAGTTCTTCAGTCCATTGGTCGGCACAGAAGATGAGATGCTGTCCCAGATCATCTCGCAGAACGAAATGACGAAAAGTGCCGAAACAGCCCTGGGAAAAGAGCTTATGGAAAGTGCCAGAGATGCTGCAAGATCCCAGGTCTATGCCCTTTGTCAGAACCTGAGTGACGGGACATACAGAATTGAAGAATCCAATATCACATTCCGAACGGAGGGAGCATAATGCCGACTGCTGAAAAAACCAATCTGGAGTTGGGAAACCCGAACCAGGGGAACCCTGAACCTGGTAAAGACAAAAAGCACATTTTTCTGAATTCTCTCAAACCGTCGATACTGCGCCCTCTTATTTTCTTTCTTATATCGCTGCTGGCAGCCTCTTTTCTCTTCATTGCAGGGGTCAATGAAACCTTTTTCGCAACAAAAGAAGCAGTGAAAGAAGATACGAAAAACCATTTCTATGATGTTGCGTTTGAACTTTCCGAATCCGCTCATCACCTCAGCAATGATATAACAATCCAGATCCAGGGAATTACGGAAATACGCAACCTGGAAGTCCTGAATGTGTTCCTGACTGATTATCAGATTTGGCCGGAACAGGATTCCGGCGGAGGAATCCTGGATGTAGTTACCGATCCCCTGATGGGAGACGCTGAAGCCTGGATCCGGTTCAATGGAATCGGAACCTTTGCAGTAGATCTGCAGAATACAGAATTTATTCTGGATGAACAGCGCCAGACAGTTCTGATCCGTGTTCCCTCACCGGTCATGGACCCGGTTCTCATCCAGCAGGATGACGATGATGTCCTGTACACCAGTGATGCAGGACTCTTCAACAATTCTTCTGACACCGGGAACCAGCTGATTCTCTCCATGACTCAGAAAGCGCAGCAGAACATGACTGCAAAAGCCCGAAGCAATCCTGAATACTACGCTCAGGCAAAAACCTCAGCTGAGAAAACAATTACCCAGCTTATTAAAAACCTCAACCCCGATCTTCCGGATCTTACAGTTGAGGTGGAGTTTACTGACTGAAAATAGCCCGTCTGAGACGGGCTATTTTGACATTTGAAAGGATTTTTATAGGGGCAGAGTGATCAGAAAGTTAGCGAAAGTTAGCGTTTGTGTATCCATGCCTGAAGCTGGTCCAAAACTGGAAAAGCGCCTGTGAACGCCACCTTTAACCCCTGCGAAAGTGGCTTCAAACCCGCATTCCTGCTGACCTTGATGTCAGATCTGATGCCCGCATGGACTCCATGATGCCATATCTGACCCCCGCCAATTTCGAAAGTGAGGGTCTCACAAACCGCATCAAACCGCCATTTCCGGTCCGCAATGCGGGTCGGTGTGGGCTGCGGTGATGTCACCGCTTTATCCTGCTTCATTTTCGACCCCATGTGTCACCCCTATTTTCTGGGGTAAACCGTCCTTTGGGTCAAGCCGTAGAACTTGTCAAATTCGGCTGATTTGTGAATGGGATTTTGGTCTCACTTGCCTGGCTGACCCACACCGGCTCGAAAAAATCCTGCCTTCTCAAACGCCCCGCAAAAATGGCCCAACAGGGGCTGGTATGTGAGCAAGGGAGTGTTTCCTTACTCCGGCGGCGAAAGCCCCACACAGGCCCATACAGGCGGGACTGCGGGGACTATCCAGCTTTGCTGCCTACTGGTCTTCGGGATTTCTTCTTTTTCTGGGCCCATCCCCAAAGTCCTTTTCTTTGTTTATGCGGCGCAGTTTTTGCATAAGGCGATCATCCCTTCAGTCCCCTAATAATGTTCCATAGAACATTATTAGGGGACATGAAAACCTTCTGTTTTTCTTCTCGCCTCCGCAATAGAATGCGCTTCCCTCAAGCTGCCCCAAAATTGGCCCAAACCGGCGTTGCTATGAGTTTGGGTATTGTTTCCCTACCTCGACCGGGAAAGCCTCACACAGGCTCACACAGTCGGTCACGCAGGGCGTTCCTGCTTAACTTTCGTACCTGACGCCTTCTCCCTCTGTACATCCAGGGATATTTTCTCCAACTGCTGCTGGTAGAATTGCTCCACTGCTTCCTGGATCGGACGGATGGTGAAGAGCAGATTTCCGTTTTGCTTTTTACCGAACTTTGTGGTGATGCTGGTTGGCTCTGTGGTGATGAGTCCTCGGTCTTCCAGCATCCGCACATATTTTCTTACTGTGTTGGGACTCATTCCGGTGGCCTTCCCGATGGTTTTGAAACTGGGCCAGCACTGATAAGTACTTCTGTCCTCACAGAAAAGCAGATAGGAATACACTGCCAATTCTCCCGGCGACAGACCGAGCAGGAACACTTCATTTGGTACTGGAAAATAGTTTTTGATTGGGTCTCTCTTTGGCCACTTCTGATACTTCACTGAATCCCTCCCTCTGTATGCCGCTGCACCCAGGCGATGAACTGTTCCTTCGGGACAACCATCCGGTTGCCAATCTTCAGGGTGGGAAAATCCGCTTCATGCATCAGCTCGTAAGCTGTGGACGGAGCGACACCCAACACCTTTGCCACTGTTTCAGCATTCAGGAATAGTGGCAGTTCCTCATAGCTTTTGTAGACTGACTCTTTCACACAACATTTCTCCTCTCTGAATGTAAAAGAAAAAAGACATACACACCTTTCCTGAGCAACACAACAACAGCACCTCACTCGGTGCTTACAGTGTTATTCAGTTTGGTATGTATGTCTGTTCGACTTAAAAATGCTGGCAAGGTACCAGCTACGTTTAAGAACAAATGTTCTTTTCATTTATATTGTAACATGATGAGTTTGGATTTGTCAAGAGAGCACCAAATACTCTGAAAATTATCTTGCTTGAAAAGAAAGAGATCAATTCTGCCGGTCCCCTCTCTTTTGGTGTAGACATTTGCAGCAATTGCTCTATTGGATTAGTTATCTGAATAATCTTCGAACAGGTCTGTATCAATCACCTTGATTGCAAAGGTCTTTTTCGTGCTGACTCCAAAATCATGTTCGATCATATAGTAAGCTAGTCTTTCTCCTTCCATCAAAATTACATGTTTAAGTAAATTACAAGTTTAATTTGATCATCACAAATTCTCAAATTCTTGCGAATTTTAGCTAAGTTATAGCTGTGTTTAGTTGACTAAATCGCCAATTAACTGTACAATAATTCCATACGGATATAGCAGTGGATCGAGAAAGAGTGAGTTATGAAAATTAGTTATAAAAAGCTATGGATACGTTTGATTGAAAAAGAAGTATCGCCTGCAACGCTCCGAAAAGACTTAAATATTGCTACAGGAACCATGACTAAATTGCGAAGAAATGAGGAAGTAGCGCTCTCTGTGTTACTACGTATTTGCGAATACTTGGACTGTAATATCGGGGATATATGCGATGCTGTACGCACTGAAAGAAACGAATCCTTTGACGAATAAATTGGGGAGGATCAGAAAAATGCCTATTTTTTCGATAAATAAAGTATCAAAAGGGATTTCTGAAAACAAAAAAATAATGTTTTGCCCTTATTGCGGAACAAAACTGGATGATGATGCACGATTTTGCAAAAATTGTGGAGAAGCCGTATCTAATACCGTTCACGAAAATCATAAGACTGATAAGGCTCAGCAACAGATATTTGAGAATAACCCGACTGGACGAAAGATAGTTTATGAAGGATATATGCACAAGTGTCCGAATTGTGGTGAAACCTTGAAAGCATTTACTACAGTATGCCCTTCTTGCGGATATGAAATTCGAGACGTAAAATCATCAAATTCTATCCAGGAATTAGCATTGAAATTAGAAAGCATTGCTGCACAAAAAATGCCTTCGTTTGAAGAAAAAAAGTCGCTGATGAAAATGATTTTCGGAACAGACTTCAAAGAGGAAAATGAAGCAGAAGAAGCTCTAAAGCGATTCGAAGCCCAGAAACAACGTGAAATGGCATCTTTAATAGTCAATTTCTCTGTACCCAACACCAAAGAAGACATCTTAGAGTTTATGCTATTAGCTGCCTCAAACATAAATGTCCATCATGGAGTTGACGATGATGTGTCAAAAGCGTGGATTGCAAAGTTAGACCAGGTTTACCAGAAAGCCAAACTTTCGATGAGCAGTCACCCTGACTTTTCAGAGATTGAGTCCATCTACAATCAAAAAAAGCAAGAACTGAAAATGCGTAAAATAAAAGTTTTTTTGATTATTGCTGGCTGTGCTATCGGATGTTTCTTTTTGCTGGGACTCCTTCAGAATCCCGATGCTACAATAGAAATTTCTTTAGGTGTAATGATATTAGTCTTTATCTGCGCACTTTCTTTTAAAAAGAAAAAATAATCACGAGGAGGAAAAAGGATGCTTTTATTTGACAGAAGTAAAAAAACTGGTGGTTTTATGGATGAAATCCGTTGTGATGAACCCTCATATCTCATTTGGAAATGGCGTCCTACTGGTGCTCAGCTTGGTAAAGGAAACAGAGAAAATGCTATTCGCTGGGGCTCTTCCCTGCGTGTAAAGGATGGTGAAGTAGCAGTTTTTGTCTATTCCCGATGTAATGAAACCGTTCAGGAGTATATTGAAGGCCCCTGTGATATGATCCTTAACACGAAAAATCTCCCTATCCTTGCAAGTCTTGTGGGTCTCGCATATGAGGGTGGAACACCTTTCCAAGCAGAGGTCTATTTTATCAATCTCGCCCGGATTATTCAAGTAAAGTTCGGAGTTCCGTTCTTTGATATATACGATCCACGCTTTACAGATTTTGGTGTGCCTGTTGCGGTTAGAGGCACAGTCAGCTTTAGCATTGAAGATTACAGAGCATTTATCAAACTGCATCGTTTGAACAATTTTCAGCTTGAGGACTTTCAACAGCAAATTCGAGATGCAGTAAGCCGCTATGTAAAGGATACGGTAGCTAATGCCCCGGCTACCCATAATATTCCGGTGATTCAGATTGAAACTAAAACAGCCCAGATTAACGATATGGTGGAGTATGATCTTGCTGAACGTCTGAAGGAAAATTTCGGTATTTTGGTTTCTGGTATAGACATTGGAGCTATTGAGATCGACAAAAACAGCGAAGGATACCACCAGCTCATGGCTGTCACAAAGAATATTGCTACAGTCAGGATCGAAGCTGAAACACAGGATTATATGGAGCGCCTGCGTATTCATCGGGAAGAAGAACAATATGCCGCACATAAGCAGACACAAACGGTCAATATCGGTGCTTTTCAAGTGGAGAAACAAGCTGATGTTGGCATCGCTGGTGCACAAGCTCTTGGCCAGATGGGGGCAAACGGTACTGGTAATGTAAATTGGGGCGGTAGTGCAGATGGTTTTAATATGGCCGCTATGATGGCCAGTATGACCATTGGTAGCGCGGTTGGTCGGAATATTGCCGACGCAATGAATCCTATGACGGGCAGCATGGGACAATCCACGCCAGCAGGAGTGACACCTCCTCCAATTCTGCCAGTGGCTTATTATGTTGCAGTCAACAGTAAGGCTATAGGGCCATTTGAACTTTCCGTTCTTGCACAGATGGCATCAAGTGGACAATTGACTGCTGATAGTCTGGTCTGGAAAAATGGTATGTCTCAGTGGGAAAAAGCGAAGGCAGTTGATGAGCTGAAAGGATTATTTAGTGTGATGCCTCCGATTCCCGAGGAATGAAAGGGAGAATAGAAATGATTAAATGTCCAAAATGCGGTGCTTCGCTATCCGATGATTCAAAGTTTTGCTCGTACTGTGGAAACAAAATTGACGCAACCACACCTCCGCCTGTCAAGGAAGATTTCATTTCTTTTGAAGCTTGCCAAGATAAAACATCTTGTCCAAATAATGAGAATACAAGTGTTCCAAAATCCTTTACAGATAGAATCAAGGATTTTGCTTCTGATAAATGGCACAAGCTGAGTACTTACGGAAAAATCATAGTAGTTGCAATGAGCACGTTCATTTTGCTCTGTCTTATGGCGCTGCTGTTCGGAAAAACTGCTGCCGCTATTATTGCAGTACTGCAAATCATTTTGACTGTGGCTGCAGTACTTATGAAGAAACAGATAGTCAGAGTGCCTTATAGATGGCTCCATATCGCTGCTATTGCTCTTGCCATAATTCTTTTGGCGCCGTATATAAATCTGCTTAATAGTCATTCTGACAATAACGATAAGGTTGAGCAATTTAGGTGGTCTGATATTTTGCTTGCAGATATTGTTCCTGAGACCAAATCTCATTTAGGAGATATTTGGATAAATTCTGATGACCGTTTGCTTTTGTATGTATATGAAACCAGCGCAAATGACTACCGTGACTATGTTTCTGCATGCAAGAAAAAAGGATTTACAGTTGAAGCAACTCAGTTAAATAATTCTTATCATGGATATAACGCAGATGGGTATAAGCTTTCTCTATATTACGATGAATATGATAATAAAATGAATATCAGCGTAGAAGAACCAGAAAAGTATGAAGCGTTTATATGGCCTGACAATACGATGTCACGTATGCTTCCTATTCCCAAATCAACAACAGGAGAAATCACTCAGGATAATGAAAAGAGTTTTTCGGTCTATGTAAGCGATACTTCGATTGAAGACTTTAATGCCTACGTTACAACATGTACTGATATGGGTTTTGTTATAGACAGCGTTCAATCCGATGAATCATATTCAGCCCAGAATAATGACGGTTATCAGCTCTCTGTGTCATATCAGGGAAATAACATAATGTCTATTTCTCTTAAAGAGCCAGAATACAACGTTTCATTGGAGATTGAATGTGCAGAAAATCTGCTGTTTAACAAATACGATGTAAAAGTATATGTCGATAATTCTCTGCAGGGTACTATTTCTCATGGAGCTACCGAAACCTATAATCTGAAACTGGCCAGAGGAGTTTATGAGATTAAATTTGTGAGTGCAGAGGATGATGAGGTTGCAGATACAATTTCCATTGATATTTATCAGGATGAGTCTCTGAAATACAAGGTTTACTGCAACAGTTCCCAGATCGATGTGGATATCATTCAAGGTACTGTTCCAGAGCATGGCGAAGATGAAGCTGCTATGCCCCAGTCTGCGTCTTCGTATAAATATCAAAACTATTCAGAGGTGCAAACAGAGCTTTCTGAGGCTGGATTTACTAATATCTCTTTTGACGTCGTATATGATATTGTGTTCGGGTGGACAAAAGAAGGAGAAGTGGACAGCATATCTGTGAACGGAAACACCGAGTTCAAACAGGGGGATATATTCAAAAAAGATGCATCCATTGTGATTACATACCACATGAAGGAAGAGGATGACCCGAATAAGCCCATCGAAAGCGAAACATCAACTTTCATAACAGAACCCTCTATGGAACCAGCAGAAAATCTTACTGCAGAAAATTGTCCTGATCTTGCTGCACTCTTGTTATTGCGTGATCCGGGCGACCCCTCTGTAGCAACATTTGCGAGCAAGTATCATGGTCAAGTTATTGAATTTGACGGATGTATAACGGATATGCAGCGCCATGAGAATTATAGTACACGCTGGAATGTTTTACTCGGTTCCGGTGATTATAGCGTAAACAGCGCCTTAGGACCAAACTTCCGTCTGACAAATGTTACTTTCGGAGATATGAATGTTTCAGGGGGAGACAGTGTATATGCTGGTTTAAATGTCCACATTGTCGCAGAAGTTGGTGACTACAACTCTAATTCCCAATTGTTTGAATTGGATATCATAAGCATGGATATCCGTAATTAAGGGCTTTACACAATCCCGCTGATTTTACTTTCTCATCAGAAGGAAGTATGCGGGATTGTTTTTTATTTTCCAATAGTACCCTATGCTCTATGGTATTCTTCCCTATTGACTTCACGCAACACTAGCAAGTGTTTGTTCCATGCTGTCGATAAAGTACATTAAGTTTCTCTTTCCCCTGTTTTATTTTCATCAATGATTCGCCCTGCAAAACAAATGCAAAGCACCTGAATCCTCTTAAATGAGTGTTTTCAGGTGCTTTGTGTTTATTGGGGGATCAGATTAATTTTCGGAACTTATATTCAAGGCTGGAAATCACAAGTTTTCTCGCATTCTCTGTCTACAATACGCAGCATTGAATAATCTCTTGTTTCCTGGCCGAATACACTGTATTCAGCACAGCTGCTCTCCAGTTCCCAACCTTCAAAAGGAAGGAAAATATCCGGGGATTTCGTTCCGTCCTCATAGATCAGATTCATACGCTCAATGCCGGAATTATTGGCGATCCATTCCTCGACGTTTACATATTTCTCTGCCTCCAGTTCTTCTTTGAACATTTCATTGATCTGCTGCATAAATTCCTGAATCTCTTCACAATGGAATTCGTGCGGGGCCATCAGCTCTTCATCTTCATAGATGCAGTCCTTGATCTTATGATTGAATGTGACCATAAACCCATCACAGCGGATCAACTCACGAACGTCAACCTCATCCTCCCCGAAATGAATCTCGTGGTTTTCGTGCAGATGATAAAAGCTCATACCATTGATACACTCAACCGGGATTTCGATTTTCACGGGGCTGTCAATCGAATCGGTTCCGGAAAAAAGAATTTTTCTGCACTTTTCAAATTTCAGATACTCTTTCCAGTTCATCATTGTAAACTCTCCTTATTCTGTGTCGTTACTATAATCTCACATTGCGCTGATTTCAGTCCTGGTCACCAAGGCCCAGAACAGCATTCACTACATCGTCATGACCAAGGAAATAGTCTTCAATGAGATCCCAGCGCTGCTCACTGGTCATCTCCTTGGTCAGGAAGGCCTGCATCATTTCCTCTGCATCCTTGTGCCGGCGGTGAATCTCTTTCAGCTGCAGATTCTGGTAACGCCGGTCTTCGGACAGTCTGCGGATCTTCAAAGGATCATTGAGGCGGACAAAGATCTCCAGATTCTGTCCACCGCGTACCTCATAACCTGCCAATCCGAAGATTTCCAGCACAGCCAGCAGACGGAATACAGGATTCTTCTTTCCGCTGATGGTTGCCGGTACATAGCCCACATATTCGGTTTCGTCCCGGTTCGGAGCGCAGTTGAGCAGCTTCTGATCCATCCAGTTGGCCATCGAGAAATAGTTCCCGTTGATTACCCGGTACTGCAAACCAACCTGATTTCCGCCCCGCTGTGTTGCCTGAATGAACCGCATCCGGTCTCCGTCCCGCTGGGTGGGATCAGCCTTGACCTCCACCACAAACAGCTCCAGCAGCGCCTTGGCAAAATCGGCATTCATCACTTCGGATCCGAGAGCCTCCTGCACCTTCTGACGGAATTCATCAACAGTAAACATCTTGTGTTCCTTGCGATAGCCGTCAAACACCTGAGCGACAGCTTCCATGTACTGGCGCAGTCTGACACGGGTCGTGTCAAAGTCCTGTGTATAGCGGATCTGAGCTCTGAGGCGTACAGAGATGCGGTTGACACCATCCTGGGCGAACAGCTCACCGCTGAAGAACCTGGCCTTGAACATGCCGAATGTCATATGGGAGAAGTGCTTTTCCCACAGGTCACCCATCCGGATTTCATAGATGCTGCCGCTGTTGCGCACCACCGCATCCGAGGCCCGGGAGCTGAAGCTGCGCTGGATGGTTACAGTGTTATCATAGAGATTCCGGACAAAATCACTGTATCTGGACAGAAACTCTGTTTCAATCTCTTCCGGGACATTGGCATAACAGGTTGTGAACATTGCCTTGGGACGGACTACCAGTACCGGGAAGCCGTACGACTCCTGCAGATCCTTGGCCAGAAGGAGCAGACCGGTCTTGACGCGGTTTTCCAGTTTATCAGAATCAAACAGATGGCTGAAGGCATCCGGAGAAACCAGAAGATTCCGGTGCTTTTTCTGGCTGTATATCCAGTACAGCTTGTGGAGGATCTCCCGCAGCTGGTAATGCCACAGTTCGCCCATACCATGCAGCCGCTTAAGCTGGGACATATCCATGGGCAGGAATTCTTCAATGGCTGTACCGCGAAGATTCTTGTCCCGGGCCACACGGCCGATCTCCTGGACATAATCTGCCAGGTTTCCGGTGGGAGCATAGTGATATACCTGCACAATATCCGGTACATCCACGCCCATGCCGAAGGCCTTGGTACAGATCATCACAAGGGCTTCACCGGTCTGGAATGCTCTCTGTGCGGCATTCTTCTCTTCCTTGCGCAGACCTGCATGGTAGCGACGGACCCTGCTCCGGATATCTGCGGGAACTACCCGGTAAATATCATCCACCGTGGTACGGAAGGGACAATAGATCAGGGTCTTTTTCCCTGCAGCCACGGCTTCCACAATTTTCTGTGCTACATGGTTCACCTTGAATTCGTCGTAACCACCCTCTGCAGGTTTATCCAGCGGATGGATATCAAAGTCGATGTTGTCGCGGCGAACCCGGCCCAGATACTGGATAGGATTGTTCAGGCCCAGAGTATCAATGGTATCCTGTACCACATCCTCCTTGCCGCCATAGACAGCAGTAGCAGTCAGGCAGAGTACTGGGAAGTGGCGGCCGTTCTTTCGCTGCCGCTCCAGATAATCTCCCAGGAACCAATAGTCGGCACGGAAATCACGGCCCCAGCTGGTTACAGTATGAGCCTCATCCACTACGAACAGTCCCAGCTGCCGTTCACCCAGCAGAGTCTCAAGAGAGGTGGTCAGGAGCATCTCCGGGGCTATGTAAAGAATGGACTTTTCGCCTCTGTGGATGGCGTTCAGGCGCTCTTCCCGTTCCTCATGGGATACATTGGAGTTGAGGAAGGTAGCACAGTGAACTCCACGAGCTTCCAACTGGCTGACCTGATCCTGCATCAATGCGATCAGCGGCGTGATGACAACGGTAACTGCCTGATGCACCTGAGCCAGATAAATACCGGACACCTGATAGAAGGCGGACTTACCGGCTCCGGTGGGAGCGGTCAGGAAGATATTCAGATAGTCCTGGTATCCGCCCAATGCAAGTTCACACTGTCTGACAATGGTGCTGATGATCTCGCCCTGGCTGATTTTCTTGGTCTCAGTACCCGACGCCGGATCCTTGTAAAAGTCCAGCATCCGGAAATCGGCATTTGCTCCCCAGTACTGCTTGAGAATAGCCAGGTAACGGTTGATAGTATCCGGTTCGGCTTCTTCCTTGTGTTCCGCACAGTGCAGTGCAAAGGAACGTCCGCACTGTTCTGCAGCGAATGCGAGTACATCGTAGACATTCTTCCTGGCGTTTGTCTCCTGCTCTACCGGAAGAACCAGAGGTCCATCCAGCTCATCGCTGAGGAACCTGTCTGCCAGCACCAGCGGAGAGATATCATAAGGAAGGGTAGCTTCACCTGCAGTGAATGCTGTCTGCTTTTTCTGATAGAACGGAATGCAGCGGATGTTCTCTCCCTTGTGGCGGTTGAACAGGGTTACATAGCAGCGGTTATCCAGTGTGCGGACGGAGGCGTAGTAATGACTGAGAATTTCTGCTTCCGGGGCAAATTCAGTCTTTTCGCTTTCATAGGCATGAAACAGTGCTTCTGCCTCCTGATCCGGAATGCAGCTGGGAACATAGGACGGAAAAGCATTGTTGTCTACCACAACGAACTCAGTATCGAACATGGTCTTGGGATCCGGTACTGTCTGGAGGACAGCCAGCATCTCTTCATAGATGCCCACCCGGACGCCCTCCTGTACCATCAGGTTCTGGACAAGCTTGCGCCGGGCAGCATCAATTCTAGCGATGCTGATGGTACCGTCGTCATTCAGGATCTGCTCAGCAGGGAGAAGGGAGTCCTCCCGCTGGACCAGCCAGCGGACATTTCCGGGTACAAAGCCGCGGAAGAACAAAACAGCGTTCTTTCCTGCCCACTGGGAGATGATTTCTTCGGTGTGCCGCTCAAAATATTCCTGTGCTTTCATCATGATTCCTCCTGTATCGATAAACCCTATGCTTGCATTGTTGTGCTGACGGATGGTCTCAGGACCTGAGCATCATACCGAGCGCTATGGTATGATGCCTTCCGGCAGCTGATGGGCCTTCTCGCGAACCAGGCCGCTGTATCATCTTCTTCAGGTTTTTCTGGACCCAGGAATCCACATATTCGCTGTATGGCAATCCGGATATTCCATGCAGCAGATGCGGGGTAAATAAAAAACCTGCAAGGCGTTTTTTTGCCTTACAGGTCTGAATACCAATATAGACCCAGTCCCTGAAGACTGAGTTAACTATACCACACGCAATTCATTTTGTCAATATCTTCTCATTATTCATTATATAATATTAAAATATCAATGTCAATAGTTTTTTTGAAAAAAGTTTCTGCTATAAAGACATTACCATTGATCAGTGGTATGATGTCAAAATTCGAAAAATAAAAGGACCAACAAAGTTGGTCCTTTTATTTATGATAAGTACGTTATTCTACACCTAAAGCCTTAAATACTGCATCCTCCGCACTTTGATAGGGGATCAGCTGGAATGAACTCATTAACTCTGGAGGAACTGTCGCAAAATCCACGAAAGACGTACTTGGTATCAGCACTCGTTTTGCACCACTGTCTAAACATACCTGCAACGTACTTGCGAGCTCTTCTACCTTTATCATCGTGCCACTGATACTGATTTCACCCAGTACTATGAGAGAACTCTGTACAGGCTTTCCCAATGCAATCGAGCACAATGCGATGAGTGTAGGCAGTGCGAGTTTTCCGGTCATGCCAATACCCTGCAAATCTTGATAGTTGATGATGTAGTCCTTCATCGTGGTGCTGATGCTACCACTAATCCGATTAGCATTTGCCTTCAGAAAATTAAATGCTGTATTGGTAGACTCTTTTGCGTCGCGGTCAGTTCCAATACCAGTTCTTTCAAACTTTCCGGTTCCAGGAAGCATCTGGGACTCCAAACGGAACACACCGATCATACCGCTTTTTCCTTGAGACGCAGTATAGACCTGACCAGGGTTACATATTCCTTCCGGAATCAATTTACCGCCACCCTGTTCCGGCACGGATACATAGTGCTCGGACATATCATCAATATCTATGTAAGAGAAGTTAACATCATAGAACTCCATGCCACCCAACTTTTTCAGTTGCTCTTTTACCCGGCGACGCATTTCCAATGCTAACTGAAGGACTTCTTCCAGCTGTTCCTTGGTGAACTCTCCATCCGGATAAACCAGCTTCAGATAACCGTCAACCATTCTTCTGACTGCGATAGTATCTCTCTGGTTCAAATTCTTTCCAAGGCGGAAATAGTGGTCAATGGCATCGCCATATTGCTCTTTTCGCAATTCGCGGATAAATTCAGCGAGATAGTCACTGATAAATCCGTAGTCATTCGTGAAATGCTCCGGTCTGAACTTCGGAATTTCCCACCCCGGTAGGTAACAGTGCATACGGTCTAAAAATGCCGTATCCGTCCCCATTTCAGGCGGGAACGGGTCAAACAGGCTAGAAGTTTTCAAAAGGACATCTACGCTCTGGTTGATATTTCCGACAAACACCATAGATGCGGAAGCCGCTTTTTCCTCTTTACCACGGGCAAAAGAACCAGATGCCATATAGTCTTTCATAATCTGGATTCCGTCTTTGTCCTTAAAACGAATTCCCGCTACCTCATCAAAGGCAACGCAATCCCACAAACCAACCAAACCTACCGTTTTTCTTCCCATATTGTAGAAAAGGTTCGCAACAGTAGTCTGACCACCGGAAACCAGAATACTGTTGGGGGAAATTTCCTTGTACAGATGAGATTTTCCGGTACTACGGGGACCAAGTTCACAAAGGTTGAAGTTGTTCTCTACCAATGGAATCATACGGGTCAGAAGCAACCATTTTTCACGGTAGGATAGCGCATCCGGCTCCATACCAATAGAGCGAAGCAGAATGTCGATCCATTCTTCTTTGGAAAAAGCCTTTCGTCCCTGTTTCAGGTCTGCAATATCAATATGCGGCATCTGAATCGGCGTCAGTTTGCGGATCTGAATTGGATAGCCGTTCTGCTTTTCTTCCTCTACATATTCATAATCCAGCTGCACAATGCACCAGATACCACCGCACAATAGTCGGTCGTATTTTTCTGGATATTCATCTTCAATGGGTACATTGGTCAGCCCCAAATTCGAGAAAGAAGCGAAGAAGCAATTCCTTTTTATGTCCAGGTGAACAGTAATCATATCAATGACAGTATGACTGCCTTTTTGACGCAGCTTGGAAAGGATTTTCTGTGTTTCATCCGGACGCACAAAATTGTCAGCGAGAATCCTTTTTACTGTCTGAACACCGGATTCAATCACTTCTTCATCATCGGAGCTGCAATACTGTCCCAGTAGAAATTCCAGGACATAGACCGGGACATTAGCGCCTTCCTTGATTTTCTTAGTCAAGTCCTTTCGGACGATCTTTCCGTCAAAATGCTGACGGAGTTTTTCTTTTATTTCATCACGAGTGCTTTTGCACTCAGTAATCTGTTCCATCCTTGGTTCCTCCTGCTTTAATTTTGGACTTGAATTTTCTATATGTATCACTTCAAATACCTATCTGCATAATCTCTGAAACAATAATCTATACGAAAATCTTCTTCATTTTCCCAATAGCAATATACTTGTAGTAGAATATCAAAATTGCATTTTTTCCTTACTACTTCTTCCAAAAATTCCATATCCAAAAAATATCCATCATGTGTCGAAACAAACACAACTACATAATGTTGTCCCTCATTTCTCAAAGAACCAATAATGTTATACGTCCCTTTTTTTGCTGCAGCTATTGTATTAAACACACGATCTACATACTCTTTAATTTCCATTCTTTCAAAATGTGCAAAAAACAAAATTAAAGGATAACTACTATCTTGCTCCGATTCAACTATGACTCTATCAGGAAGGTTATGAAGTATGAACGAAAAATCTGCAACACACTGTTTCATTGTTTCATTAGTTTCAGTTCCATACCTCTCGGCAATAAACTGGTAAACCAATGCTTCTCCGTGAGTATGATTAGCAAATGAGGAATTGTTATTGTCATCGATGAACACTGAAGTACCAGTATTTCCATATTTCTGATAAAACATCAGTCTCCACTGAAGATAGTATATTATCTCCATCGGAGTTAATAATGCTCTACACATATTTTGAAAATCCCGAAAAGATAGACAATTAACATCCATCCCTTCCTCTGAATGCTTCTTAAGAATGTGTGGATAATCGTTGCCTATCGTTTCATTCATAAACACGATAAGTGGAACAATTTCTGCATTTGAAATCAATGAAACGAATTTACCCCGACCATTTTTAAAAGCAGGTAATTGACCAGATTGGATAAATTGAATAGAATCCTTTATTTGTTTTTTTGCTTTCCTACACTTACTGGTAAGCCATTTCAGCTCTTGCTGTTCATCAAAAGTTTGCTCCTTTTCATTTCTAGCCTTTAGCTGAATTGCAATAATAAAATCTCCTACATTTATCAATAAATCCGCAACTTCTTTTTCAGTACTACCCTCTAATGTAAAGTGCAAATTACTTTGAACAAGTTCTTTGTAAAAATACAACTCTGAAAATGCATCAAGTAATCTCTCTGAATCATTAACCATCTCCGTTATACCTTTCTCATCCTGATTTATGCGGTCTAAATAACTCAATATATGGCTTAACTGAAAAAGTCGAACTCATCCACCGCAAAGGCAATGTCAATCTGAAATTCCTCACGCTGCGGAAGCTGGAGTCCCTGCTCGTCTGCAATCACCAGATAATAGGTTCCGGTATTGCTGTACTTCAGTGGTTTCAGATTGAAGGTACACCGGAATGTGCGCTCTGTACTGTTGTCGGTGGTTTTATCAGCGATGATCTTCTGCACATCGCTGATCTGCTTGCCATTGGAATCCGTAAAATACACCTGATAGGTTGCGGCCTCACGGTTTGCACCCACCGCATCCTTCTGATAGAAGTTCAGGCTGAAAATCATGTTGCTGATTTTCCGGCTGGCTGACAGCAGGCTCACAGTAACAGGTTTCGTATCGTATTTATGCTTGTTGCGCTTATATTCCATCGAATCATTTCTCAAATGGTGATAGTCAATGACCGGAACCACCATTTCCTGCAAACTGATACCACCGTGGACAAAGTTCAAGCCGCCGCCATTCATCTTGATACGAATGTTTTCTCTCGGTGCAAAACCTTCAAACTCGGTTTCTCCATCCAGAAAATTCACCGGCATCAGATAATCCGGCGAAGCTCCTTTCTGCATAATGGCGTATCGTCTGCCGTATTCCACATCCATACCGTTAAAGCTGGTTTTATCCACCTTGTTTTCCTCGTTGAGGGGACTATATGTGTACAAGAACCCGTGGTCTGCGGTAATCAAAATATTCGTACCGCCAAACTCATTTACGATAATACGCACCATGTTTTTTAGTTCAGAAACAGCTTTCTCACAAGCCGTGAAAACAGCGGTGTCAGAGGTATGACTTGCTTCATCAATGGTATCATGGTAGATGTACACGACATCCATGCCCTTCACCAAGGCGCTTCTATCGGCACGTTTCATGCCGATAATGTTTTTGTACTGCAACGCCACACTTGCAGGATTAGCCGCTTTCAGCACTTTATCACGGTTGGTGCTGGCGGTGGACTGCCCATCAGCCAGGACAGTCAGAACATCGTTCTTGACCTCGACGGACAGCTTCGTATGCGGGAGCAATGCCGCCATACCAAACTTAGTAATAGATGGGAAAATGCTCTGCATATTCTCCAACTTCACCTGGCTCTGATTCTCTCGCTCCAGTTCTTCCGCAAGGGTAGCCGCCACCTCATAGCGCATAGCATCAGATATGATGACAAATACTCTGGAATCCGCATTTTTGATACGGGAACGATAGAAGTCCTCCTGCCGGGGAATTTCCAGTATCTTTCCGTACTGTACCAGTTCATCGGCGCACACATCCGACCAGTTACTTCCCAGTTCGCCCAGGAACCAGTGAGAATACAACCCTTCTACCTTGTCCACAACGTGCTTGAACAGGTCATCCAGCAGCATATTGGAGGTTTCCAGGCTTCTCTGGAAGCAGAGCTGGAACTGCCGGTAATAGCGATCCATCCTGTAGTAATCGTTGGTGTAGTTCTTCCATACCTCACGAGCCAGTGCCATGTGGAAACCGGCAGAGTGTTCTTTGAAGAACTCCTGCATATTCGCCACCTGCAAGATTCCCTCATAGAAGTTGGCAAACTCCTCATACCAGACACAGGTGCGGCGCTTTTCCACTATTTTCGTGATGACATCCGAATCAATGATCTGATTGCTGATTTCTGTCATCAGCTTTGTCAGAATGATTTCATTGATGCACGGGAAACACTCGGTATCCACCAAATCTTCCAGTGCCAACTGGCTGAACCGCTTCGGCAAGTGGGCTTCTTCCTCCACATAACGGGCAATTTCATAAAGCTGATGATTATCCTCACTCCGCAGCCAGTCGGAAACAAAATCATAGCAGTATGCCTGATGGGGAAGGGACAGAAATCTTTCCAGTCCTGCCAGATGTTCCGAGAACAGAGTACGGGTAGATGCAGTCAGTAGCAAATGAATTGCCAGCTGACCAATATCTCCTTCTTCCTCGCAGTAGCCGGTTCCCTGGCGCACCATCGCCCAAAAGGCATCTTGCGCTCCATAATTTACAAAATCCTGATAAAGCGGATTGTTCTCCTTATCAAGACCAGCACGAAACACACACCGCATGATCTGATTCGGCTGGGGGTCTTTGATACCGCAGATTGCCGCCATGACAGCCATGTGCAGCTGCGCCGGTTTCTCTGGAGTTTTGCTCTGAGCTGCTATCTTTGACCGGCGATCCTTGGCGTTAAAGAATTTTCGATAGTGCTTGACCTCTTTTCTCATCGAGAAATTCGACACCAAGCCCATCTCATCCATCCACATGGAAATCAGATCAGCACGGAACTCCTCACTGTACAGTTTCACATCAATCAGCCAATCATCATCCGGCTTATCAAAAGAGAGTGGATTGTACACCAAATAATTGCTTGTCAGGTCATCACTCCCCAGCAGCTTTTTCACCATAAAGGTGTTGCTGCCGTTCAACGCAACCAGTTTGGCATTATCCAGCTGAATTTCATCCAGCTTATCCTCGAACTCCCTGTCCTCATCATGCCAGAAAATGATGCGGCGGTGATAATATTCCGGTAAAGGTGCAGCAAACCTGCGGTTTAAGTCTTGTATTACTTTTTCTATATCCACGCTGCAACCTCCTTACTTAATTTTCGCCAGCACATCCTGGAATTTTGCATAGTTGACCTTTACACCATCGTCCAGATCAATAGCAATCATCTGGTCTGCCAGATGGTGGATTTTTTCTTCGTAGCTTCTTAGCTCGGCATCCTGATCTTTTAGCTTCGTCAAGGCTTTGTTCAGCTTCACACGCTCGCTGGTAGCAGCATTGGCAATACGGTTTTCCATATCGGAAATGGCGGTGCGGTAACGGCTCTGCTGTTCATGCACATAATCGGTGCGGATGCGGGCAATGGTATCTGGCTGATAACGATGCATATAGATGAGCGCCTTGAAACCGTTCTTTTTGCCGCTGTCAAACAACCAGTAAATCGGTCGTTTCTGATAAATCTTGCAGTGGTCGGCATAGAAGTCGTTCAGGAAGTAATTACGGATGACCTCTCTCGGCTGTCCTTTTCCGCCAAGTACATCTGCAATGAACTTCAGGTTTTCTTCCAATGTATCTTTGCCGTAAACCGCCTCAACGAACTTCACGAAGCGACCGACAATGTCGTCGTCAAAGTATTCATCGTCGCAGATTGGGATGATATTGTCCTTGTCAATAAAGTTGGCATCCCACACCATATCACTGCTTGAGAAATCATTTTTACCAATAGCATCAAACAAATCTTTTTGAATTACTTCATAATCCCAATCCCCTCCGGCATATACCAAACCATCTTTGAGCGGCGAATATCTGCCGAACATACATCCCACCGCATAGGAAATCAGGCTCTTGATGTCACGCTGCAAGTCAGCCTTGCGGACAGTCACATCCTTATCCTCGACTTCCGGGGTCAGCTCGTCCTGCAATCCATAAATGTCGATAAAAATACGGTTGAGTTCTTCTTCGTTTGCTTTTAATTGGTTGAAACGGCCATCACACTCGGTTTCCCAATGAGCAAAGGCATCAGCGACAGTGGAAACAGGACGGACAAGTGGATGAATTTTGAAATCCCACGAGTTTTCAAAGAAATCCCAGTCACTCTTGGACAAGTCAATTTCCGCAGTAACAAGATTTCGTATATCCGGACTATATTTCTCGCAAAAAATAATTGGGAAACTTGAAATATGCCCAACTTCATAGTTAATAGTTGGCGATAGAATTTTGGCAATTTCCATAGCAACTGACGAATTGCAGAAACCACCTAAGTAAATGAGCTGATTATGGTTGGAAAAAATACTGGTTCCGGCAACATCGTAAATGTGACCTGCTGGCTTATATCTAAAAGCAATGGTTCCGCTTGAAATCTTTGACCATGAAAAACATTCTTGAAAATATGTGTCTGTATTTTGCGGTCGAGATCTGAGCTTGCCTCGTTCATCACAAAAATGCCGTATTTCAAAACCGTCATTTTCCCAATTTACGACATAATCATTATTACCATACCATTTTCTAAAATCTCCACCCTTATTGTATGGAAACCATTTCAAAGAAGATTTTTCTGCTTCCTCTCTTGATTTAGCGGTAAACATCGTTTTTGTGACGGCTACCTCATGCCAGCAACGGACAAATCGTTCGTTTTCGCCCGTTTGTAATCCAACACGAGGAGACGCTATTTGTGACAGACATTTGTTTTCCGCAAATGCCTTTAAGATTGGTGCGCTTGCCCAATATGCTACCGGACTACTTGGGATTTTTGAGAAATTAGATTGATGAGTAATATAGCGATTTTCGCCAGCAAGAAACATATCTTCTTTCCCTTGCTGGGTAGTAGGGTCAATCAAACGGCAATATGTGCCTTTATAGGCTACAACATGGCTTTTTCGCATAACAAAACTGGTGGTCTGTACTACCTCACCTCCAATTTCATCAAAAGCTCTCGCTCCAAGGTGTGCCATGTTGATGGTATCCTTTTGCAGCAGTTTGATGCGCAGCTTTTCAAAACTGGAAAGGAACATCCATGCGTGCTGGGTAATCATTGCCTGATAGCCGTTTTTCTTTGCCATCTGACTACAGGTTTCGATAAACACGGCAAACAAATCGCTCTTGCTGTCGGGATAATTTTTCTTTACAAAATCCGACAGTTTTGCACCCATGCCAGAAGAACCCATATATGGTGGATTGGTGATAACCACATCATACTTCTGAGCCAGTGCTTCTGCCACCTGCACCAATGGCAGCAGATTAGTCAGCACACTATCTTTGCTCATACTGATGTCGTCCCGCACCTCGTCAAAACGGGCATAAAGAGCGACAAAATCCACCGGAGTAATGTTCAGGATAGAGCCGTACTCCTTGGCATCGTGCATTTCCTTAATAATGCTATCCATCGCCGCTTTCAATTTGGCATCTCCATTGCAGAAGTATTCCAGAGTATAACGGTCAATGTCGTTGCTCTCTTGAATAGCATAGACATTGGGCTGAATCTGACGGCTGAAGAAGCGTCGATCATACTGGCGAGCTTTCATCATCACCGCAAAATAGGCGAGCTGTGCTGCTCGGTCGTCAATATCCAGACCGTAGAGATTATTCTTCACGATGCTTTCAACCGCTTCACGGGTGGTGTAGCCGTAGCTTTCGTAAATCTGCACCAGCACATCAAACAGGTAGGCAAGGATATGACCGGAACCGCAGCAAGGGTCGATGCACTTGATCTGCTCCGGAGTCATAGCGGCATATTCTTTGCGGATTTCTGCCAGCTGTGCCTGCACTTCCGGCTCCTGCTCGACTTCTTCCAGATAATACTTCCACCCGGATTTCAGTACGTCATTCGGGTGTCCCTCCACCCAAAGGCGACCAAGGGAGTTCTCCACCATATAGCGAACGATCCAGTCCGGAGTAAACAGCTGGGTTGCCGCTGGAATGTTCTCCTTGGTAATTTTAACGTTCTTTTTGAGGGCGGCAAAAACTTTGTCCTTTTTCTCTGCATTGTAATACTGATACAACCAGCCAATAATCTGCACCGCATCCTGCCAATCTTCCTCTGGGATGGTGGAAATCATCTGCTCGATAACACTGCCTTCACGAAGCAGGTTGTCCGGAAAAAGCAGCTCGGTATAGTCAGAAATACGCTGGAACATCCCCGGCAACACGCTATTCAGAGCGTTACACTGGGTAATCAGCAGATATTTGTAGAGTTCTTCCGTTTGGTTGGCGTTCTTGAACTCATAGACTTTCTCCATGTTCAAGCCCTCCAAATCCAGATGCAGGGCTTCGTCAATAATCTGAGGTTTGAAGTTGTTTTCCTCGTCCGTGAACACACGCACACGGGTAGGGAGGTAGCCGTTGACCTCCATAAACCGTAGGGCAATCAAGCGGTTGAACCAGGTGTAGGCAACTTCCTCCATCACTTCCTCATAGCCCTTGGCATTGATCTGAGAAATCAATGCCCTGCGCTGATTCTTCTGTGTATCAGTCAGGACTTTTCCGTTGATGCTGTCAGCTGCAGTATCAACGATATTATCCTTTTCAATTCCATATTGCATCGCCTTCTGGGATACACGCTCAATCAGTTCCCGACGTGCCCAGACAGCGAATTTCTTTATCGCATTTTTGTCCATAACAATCTCCTTATTTCAGCGTGATTCCATCGCAATCCTTCATCATCGCAGTCAGATAGCTTCTCATACGCTCTACATAAGCGTCAATATCTTCTTGGCTCTCCAAGGTCTTCGCAGGGAACGCCATCTGACGGTACACATTCTTAATCACTTTCTTCGGAGCAGGCTTTGCGGGAGTATCCGGCTGTTTTTTCTTGACCGGCTTCGGCGGCTGCTTTGCAGTCTCGATGCGGTCACAGATGTCGTCCTTGTAAGACCAAATCTGCGGAACCAGACCGTCCAACAGGGCAAGGCTCTGAAGCTCGCTGATTTTCTTTTTCTGCTGGTCGAAGTATGTATCAGCTTTTCTTACCAGTTCAACACAGTCCATATTTCCATCGGAAAGGGTATGAACCTCTGCCATACACTGGCGGACGATTTCCAGCAGCTCGGCACGTTTGGAATCCAGCAATCTGCCATGTCCTTTCCGGACTTTCTCCATCAGACTATTGAGTTCCGGGATTCTACGGTAGATATTTTTCGGGTCATTCTCGACCACGGTAATCAAGCGAATCTGGTTCAGGGCGTCGTTGGCTTCTGTTTCCTTGCTGAGATAATGCAGATCGTTTCTCAGGTCGTCCTCCATCCTAACGGCAGCATCAAATACCTGCACCTGATTTTTGAAGAATCCCTCGACACGCTGCATTTTTTCTTTATTGTCGAAGAGGTTATCTTCCTCTTTCAGAATCGCATCAATCAGGGCAATATTATCTTTCCGCTGGCAGAGGACTTTGTCCATTTGCTCAATGGAAGCAGCTACAAGGCTCTGATCCGGATATTTATGACCTTCATATCTGCTTTTCAATTCGGTATAGTGGTCTTTCAGCTCGCCGAACTTCTGTACTACAAATGCCACCAGACCATCTTCATCATCCGGCACATCCATGACATCGAAGTATTCACGCAACAGCTCCTTGACAGCCCGCATCTTTGTGGCGGCAATCATCTGGCGTTTGCTGATACTGGTCTTGCCAATCTCGCTTTTTTTGCGGAGCATATCCGGCAATTTCGGGTTATCCGGCTGAATGGTGGAACCTGCATATTTGATTGTGACTTTCTGATCATAAATCAGACGGGCAACCACGGCGGCAATGTCAATTTCTTTCCAGCCGTAAGGAATCGCACTATAACGACTCTGAATGTCTGCCATAGAGGTCGGCAGATTTTTCATTGCCTGCATTTCCAGATATTCTTCGATTTTGGCAGCTGCCCCTCGGTTCGGCTCCATACCAGGCATGATATTTTCAGCACCGGTCAGGATCGCAATAACATCCGCATCGGTGTCTACGTTCTTCTCGATTAGGGAAAGTTCACTGTACACATGGGACACCAGATATTCCAGAGCCTGCTCAATCTTACCCTTGGCATTTCCACCCTTGAGTTCGATATGTTCACCATCTACATAGAACTGCGCGGATTCAATGGCTTTTACCAAATCTTCCATTGCGGTCTGCTCATACTTGTTAGCTTCTTCCTGCTGGTCACGGATAATATCCTGAACAGATTTCGGAAGTTGGTTGACGTTACGCTGTTTGACATACTTACGAATCTTCATGGCACTTTCCAAAGATTCATAGTAAGGGGTATCCGACAGCACGACGATGGCTTCCTTACCCTTTGAATCCGTCATCAGTCGCAATTCGGATTTTTCCGAATTGTCCGTCGCAACCGTCAGGAAGCGCAAGCGCATCCCACCAGTGATATTGCCAACGGTAATACCATCCACCATCTGGTCAAAGGAAAAGTCGTACTTTCCGTAGCGATATTTCTTAGTAGTAAAAATATCCCCGAAAATCATCTGCCCGATACGGTCAACGATAGTAGCGGTATCCACCGGCGTGTTTTTGACCTCCCTCTGAATATCCTGTTCTTCGTCGGTCAGGAAGTTGTACACTTCTCCGGTTCTTCCGATGTAGTTCTGACTCATCAGCCGGTTCAGACATTCACGAACAGTCTCACGCATGGTGATTTTGTCCATACGAATATCGTCTGCCATCAAGATCACGATGTTGTCCAGATTGGCAGGAATATCGTCAATGTAACGAATCAGGTATAGCAGTTTCAGCACATCCACATCCTGTGCTTCGATGCCATCACCATTGTCAGCAGCCTTTTGGCAGCGTTCAATTACACGGCGGATGGAGCTGTCAAGGAAAGTATGTACGGTATCATAAAAACGGAAGAACGGAACGAGGGCATACTCGTCCTTGTCCTGAATTTTCTGGGTTGCTTCCTGGAAGCCGGAAAGCATAGAACGCTCACCGCCGGACAGATGCTTACCGGAATTACCATGCTTGCGGATTTCTGCAAAAACCTTCTGCATGATGATGAACTGATAAGGCACAAACGGGAAATTCACGGCAAATTCTCTGGAACCGGAATAGCCCTTAATATCCAAAATGGAATCTGAGAAGCTGAACAAATTACGGAGAACGGAATCGTTCTTCTCATAAACTGCTTCCAGTTTGGACTCGGCTTCATTGTTCTTTTTCAGAATACGCTTCTGAATGACTTCGTCCACAGAGGAGGAAGAAAGGCTCAAACGGGTTTTGAATCGAGCCTGAATTCGGGAAAACTCGTCAGCACGAACTTTGATAATCTCGTCGATGGCTTCCTGTCCAGTGCAGACAACCCACACCTTACCACCGCACTCGCTGCCGATTTTCTCGACGAGGGACTGGAGATTCAAAAGCATATCGGTATCTGTACCAACATACTGACCTACTTCATCCACCATAAACAGCAGGCGGAAGTTGTCCGGCTTGGTATTCAGGTAATCCTTAATATCCTCTACAAGCTGAGCAATGGAAAACTCGGTGGCTGATTTATCATTGAACCAAGCCTTGGCATCTTCCTCGCTCATATCTAAGACTTCTACCAGAGTAGGAATGATATATTTACCGTTAAAGGCAAATGCTTTGCGAGAGTCCACCCAGGGCATTCCTTTCTTTTCTTCAAAGACACGGCGGAACTCATCGGTCTTTCCCTGTTGGTCAATATACTGTTCCAGTTTTGCAACCTTCAGGTTTTCGCCAAAGAAGCCCAGGTGATTATAGAATGTCTTAGCAAACACACGCAAAACAGCAGTTTTGTCTTTATTGATGGAACCCTCAATATCAATATTAAACAGAATCGTCTCTGTCTGCACCTTCGTGGAACGGTCAATCAGCATATAGGTTGCAGGGTCATCTTCAAACTTCCTGCGGAATCTCTCAACACTATGAATCCCTTTGACCTCTTTATTCTCCAGTAGATAGGACAGCATTTTCAAGAAGTGGGATTTACCACTTCCAAAGAATCCGGAAATCCATACACCGGTATCAGCTGTCGGTTCATCCAGAGCATCACTATAATAGTTGAAAAAGGTAATGAAGTGCTTCTTCAATTCCTTTGTAATAACATACTCATTTAATTCCTGCTCGATCACATCGTCCGCAGCCTGATCAACTTTGATAACGCCGTTGATTTTACGGTTGATATCATCGGCAAACATATCACGAATAATCACAATCGTACCCCCTTATACCACATTAAACGCCCTGTAATAATCATTGGGCTGCAATCGGTTAAACAACTTTACATGGCGACCATCGAACTCACCCGGATACATCACCAAAATTGGTACATCCGAAAAATGAGGTTGCAGTGCTTCCAGTAAGGAATGGATTCTCATAAACGGGAAAACTTCACCCACACCGGTAAGCATCAGCACGTCACCGCACTCATGCGGCTCAAACTGGATTTTCTCTATAAACTCACCTTCGCCAATAGCAGAGTGGAGCTGTTCCAAAAGGAAGATACTTCCGTCCTCCGCTTCCATATCCGGAATCGCATCTGTAATACCCATATCCTCACAGATAGAAAGGTATGTCTGATACAGATTGCAAATTCTCAGGCGGCAGGACAGAGAGTGGTCGGTTTCCAGTTGCTCGATAAAATGGCGGACTGCCATTTCATCTTCCGGGTTGTAACAAAAAATGCGAATATTCACTTCATTGCTGAGTCCCTTACCCTCCAAAAATTCAGGTTCCTGTATCAGCTCTCTGACTTTATCTAAACGTTCTTCAATATTACTCATCTATCTTGTATCCTCCCTATGAGAAGCAGTTGAAAGCCGGTAAAACCATCAGGTCACCATGGCTTCTGATTGCATTTTCCAAAATCGGATGCAGATACACTGGATTCAAATGGTCTGCATGAACATCGTCCAAATACTCATTCTCCACGAGAACTTTCGCAAAAACTTGTTTGAGTTTCGTGATTGTTCCCTCGCTCCAAGCAGCAACTGCATCGTCCTGTTCCTGCAATCTCATAAAATAGGTATTCAAATCAATTCTACCAAAAGAGCTGTCCTTTAATCGGTACTTCTCGCCAATAACCGTCAGCATAAACTCCCACATCAAGCGGCTCTGTTTCATCATGGCATATAGGCAAATCTGCTTGGCTACATCAGTCGGCTGCTGCGCAATCGCTCTAACCAAGTCCATATCATCCATAGCCGCCAATCTTTTTAAGCAAGCCTTTGCCATCCGAGCGACCGACTTCTCCGTCGGATATTGAAAAAGATTGCCACTCGTAATCTGTGCAACAATATCTTCTTCACTTAAGCCGCTGCTCAATAATTTTGCTGTTGTCCGCATCTCATAAAACAAAAATGGTTCTCTTGTTAAAGATGCGATATACGGACAAGTGTTATCCATTACAACGCCCTCCTTTTGCCGTATCTACTTCAGGAAGAACGTCAACTATATCATCAATAGTACAATTCAGGCTTCTGCAAATTCTGATTAATACATCCATTGATACAGTTTCATTTTTTGATAGTTTGGCAAGTGTATTTGCGCTGATTCCAGCCTGTTTGCTAAACTGTGTTTTCTTTAACCCTTTATCGATAAGCAACTTGAATAATTTGTTATAGCATACATCCATGAGCATTCTCCTCACAATGTTTATTGGGGGGGCTAAATATTACATAACTTTCTTTCATTTTACCATCTTTGATTCAATAGTTAAACAAAAAATATTGTCTTTCACCAACTTATATACCTGTTTTTGAAAATAAAATCATACTTCTAATGTGCTATAAAATATCCATCAAATATTTTACACTTTAATAAATCATCAATTATAGGTACAACTTACATTGATTCCCTCACATATTCAATGAATTATTGCTCCCTTTTTTCTTTGTTTATGCGGCTCAAGTTTTGCGCATCTAAAACTTAACACCAGCCCATTGAACTAATAGCATATTGGGGGAAAGCACTTGTTTATCAGGATCTTTTCTGACCCACACCCTGACCCATACGGGAAAATATCCTTATGGAGCCAGTGTGCCAAGGAGTGCCAAAGAGAATGCAGATAGTTAGTGAAAAGAGCAAAAAATGCCCACTCAGCGGTATCTGGAAGGTCTGGCTACCCTTCGTAATCAGCAGGTCGCGCGTTCAAGTCGCGTCACTAGCTCCAGAAAATCCCCGTAAACGGCTTGTTTGCGGGGATTTTTTCTATCTCGATGTGGGTGCTGCCAGGCTCTGACTCACACCCTGACCCACAAGCGGAAATAACCTGAAACGATCAGAAATCCCCATTCCTTTTGCTGCTTGCGATAAGCCGTTACTTCTTCCTTCATAGTTTTCTTGTTCTGCCATCATAAC
>NZ_JACSNR010000011.1 GCF_016901815.1 Hydrogenoanaerobacterium saccharovorans | reverse complement strand
TCCTATGCGTGGCTGGCAGGCCAACAAAAAGCGCACTTGTGCGTTGCCTGTAGTATTAGGGCTATGCCCGAAACGGAAATACCCCCCGCTTTGCGGGGGGATATTTATTGTTGTGCGCGGCTGTCTGTTCAGAACCGTCCTGGTTCGGCCTGCCTGCGCCCCGAGTCCCTGAAAAAGGGAAGATGGACCGGATTCCCCATTGGCGCTCCTTTTGGGGCATCAGAGCCGGTCTGGGGGCGTGCCTCTGATTGGGTCGCCGCGGGACTTCACAATCGCCCCCGAAGGCTATGGGAGGTCTTTCCCGGATTCCCGGCCTGATGCGTTTTTGATGCATCAAAGGCGGCGGACAGCATATCAGCCCGATTTCATAGATCCGATCGCTTTACAGAAAAATCCCCTCCGGACTGTCTCCAGAGGGGATTTTCAGGAATTTGTCAGCGCATCATGTAGCTGGCGTCAGTGCCGCCCCATTCCACAACGGTAAATCCGGTGCGCTCCATGGGGGTAAGCTCCTGTTCAGGGATCTCGATGGGCTCGTCCAGCGGCAGGTAGACCATGTGCACCCGCACAACGCTGTCCGGCTCAGGAGTGACGGTGAGGGGTGCCAGCTCCTCATACTGCTCCTCGGCGAACATGATGAGGTTGTAGGGGGAGTTCTGCATCTTCGGCACCCAGTAGGTGATGAAGTCATTGTACTCCCGGGGTGTGAGCCCCAGATAGGCCAGTTTTTCCCGGAGGAAGGACTCGGTATCGCTGCCCTTGACCACAAAGCCGCTCTCGAAGTTCCAGAGGGGACGGGCGCCGCCCTCCCAGAACAGGTAGTAGTGTTCGGTGCCGTCGGCCTTGTTGATGAGGCGTCCATCGGGATAGGCTGTCACCTCCCAGCCGTCATTGTAGGTGGGATAGGTGTAGGTGAAGGGGGAGTAGTCCACCGTGACGGTGCAGTCGGTGACCTCCTCAGGATAGAGATAGATCACCGGCTTGCCGGTGGGTGGGTTGAGATGACCCATCGCAGTCTTTTCATAGACACTATTGCCAGACCGGAGGGTATAGAGCAGACCCTGTTCGGTGTCGTTGGTGGTGACCAGCAGCTGGGTTTCAGTGGCGTAGATGTTGTAGACCAGGCCGTTATTGAAGGTGACCGTTACCTGGCTGCTGTCCGGCAGGCTGGTCTTGTCGGTGAAGGTGCCGGCAGAGGAGACAGTCAGCGGAACTTCGTCATAGACGTAGTAAGGCCAGGGGTCAGAGGAGTCAAAAGTACACTCCTCCCCGGTGGCGGCACGGAAGGTGATGGTTTCTGTGCGGCTCTCCCGCATCATGGTCAGCCAGGCAGGTCTGTATGCGCTCCGCTCATCCGAGTCCGCTTCCGACTGGGTGAGGTTGTTCCTGAGGGTGGTGAGATCGGAATCACTCAGCTTGAGCTTGACACTGTCGCCATAGCCCTGTCCGGGCAGGGAACGTGTGAGTTCCACACCCTGCTCATAGAGCCGTCCGGTGAGTTTGGTGTCATCCTTGCCCACAATCTCAAAGAAGGTGTCGGTCATCACCGGCTGGCCGATGTCCTCCGCTTCCACGGCGCTGTCCAGAATCAGCGCCACCGGAGCGGTTTCAGCCGTATCACTGCTCCGGGCAAACAGGCCGTTTCCAAGCCAGCTCACCTTGCGTGTGTCGTCATAAATCCAGTAAGAGCCTTCCGGGGTTCCGCAGGGGGCAAAGCCCAGCACCGGGTCGGGGGTGGCAATGAGCTTTTCATTGGAGAGCTCCTGCTGCCACCAGGCCAGCGTTACAGCGGGCTGAGAGGCGGTGGAGCTGTTCTGAGCAGTGCCGGACTGCGGTTCGCTTACGCTTTCAGAGCTGCTCTCCGGTTCCTCTTCCGGGAGGCTGGAGCTCTGGCTGGAGGAGTTCTCCGGTTCCTCCGGCGCGGAGGACGGTTCTGTGGTACAGCCCGCCAGCAGACTGAGTGCCAGCATCAAGGCCAGGAGTCGTTTCATCCGATCGCATCCTTTCAATCTCTTTTTATAGTGGTGTGGGAAAACGCCCGGTTTATTCCGGGAAATTACAGATCCGGGGGATCTTTCCAGAGCCACCAGCGCAGTCTGTCCGGGTCGGGGTCGGGGGTTTCGGCGTAGTAAACCGCCAGCCGGTAGACATAGAGCTGACAGCGGTCCTCCTGGTACCCCTTGCGGAGACAGTCCAGGCGGTACAGCTCCTCCGGGTCCTTTCCCCGGAGGTCGGCAATGGAATGGATGCCGATGGCTTCCAGATCCGCTTCAATGTTCGGCCCGATGCCCGGGATCTTCCGCAGTTCGCCCATATTTCCCACATCCTTCCTGTTTTCAGTATAGCATAGCCCAAAAGAAAAGTAAACAAAAACAGACACCGCCGGTACAAGCGGTGCCTGTTCATGCAAAGAGGTTTCGTTCTGCAGGTTATTCTGCCGGAGAAGTGCCGGGCAGGTCCTCCGGATGGTCGATGTCATGGAGTTCCTCGGCATCCGCTGTTTCCAGCATCATCACCCGGTCCGGATAGCGCCGGATCACTTCCCGGGCGCCGGTATCGCCGGTGAGGGCTGAGATCTCAGCAAAGAGAGCCCGGGGGAAGATCGCTGGATTGCCGGGCTGTCCCCGGAAGCTCAGCCGGCAGATCCGGTCCGGGTTCTCCCGGAACAGCCGGAGCAGGGCTTCCATGCTCTCTCTGGTGCAGTAGGGCTGGTCTGCCACACAGAGCATACAGCCGTCCATCTCTGCCATTTCAGCCAGCCCCAGACGGATGGTATCGCTCTGGAGCATCAGAGGGTTGTCCAGGGCCTGGAAGCCATATTCCGCAGCCATCTCCCGGACCGGTTCATACCGGGAGACCACAGTCACTCGTTCCAGCGGCAGGGCAGCCAGCTTTTCCAGGGTGTGGCGGATCATGGGTTTGCCGTCTACCGGCAGCAGCAGCTTGTTCTCGCCGGAGAACCGCCGGGACCAGCCCGAGGCCATCACCACACAGCCCACCTGACAGGGGTGCTGGTGCAGATCCAGGTCCCAGACAAAGACATCCGGGCGGCTGCGCAGCCGGTCCAGCAGGGGGGTGTGGTCCTTTCGCAGGGCGGCGATGACGGTGCAGCGGTCAAACAGCCGCTCCAGCTCTTTGGCATAGCGGGCACAGGAGGATTCCAGATAGCCCACTTCATCGATCATCACATCGCTGCCGTCCGGGATCTTGCGCAGGATTGCAGCGGCATGGCTGTCCAGCGCCTCCGGAATGGGTTCCATACGGCCCTGTCCGGGTGTGCCGATGGGGAAGACCTCACCTGTGACAAGGTCCCGCATCTCGATGCGGTCCGGGGTGGGACGGCTGCCCCAGCAGGCGTAGCTCTGGAGGCCGGCGAACGGCTTCTGTTCCAGCAGCAGGTCGCACAGGGTGGATTTACCGATCCGTTTTTGTCCGGTGATCAGCAGATGCCGTTTCCCGGAAGCCCGAAAAGTACTCATCATAGAGCTGAGAAGCTGCCCGGGCACAGGCCGATTTGTATTGTTCATAGCGAGTCATCAGTTCCTTTGCCTTGGCAGTGAGCCGGGAGCCGCCGCCCCCGGTGCCGCCGATGGTTTTTTCTGTGAGGGGAAAGCCCAGTTCCTCTTCGGCATGGCGGATCAGATGAAAGGCTTTGGTATAGGCCATGTTCATCTCCTGAGCCGCTGACCGCAGGGAACCGCACCGTTCAATGCAGCGCAGCAGCTGATAGGGGCCTTCCCCGAAAAAGCGCTGTCCCTCCTCATTGCAGAGGTAGAGTTTTATCTGTTCGCGCATGACGGTTCCTCCTTTAACATGATCCAGTGTCCACCGGCCCGGATCACATGGGTGCCGGGATAGATCTGCCGCAGAGCGCTGGAAAGGCTTTCCGCATCAGCTTCCGCCAGCCGGAGATCTCCGCAGAGCTCCCCGCCTTTGAGCAGTACCAGCCGGGTGCAGTACTGCATGGCAAGGTTAACATCATGCATGGTCAGAAGTACCGTGCGTTCCCGGTTTCCGCAGAGGGAACGCACCGTGTCCAGCAGCAGGTGCTTGTTGTTGTAGTCCAGGGCGCTGTCCGGTTCGTCCAGCAGCAGCACCGGAGTATCCTGCATCAGGGCACGGGCCAGGATCACCAGCTGTTTCTGTCCCTCGCTGAGGGTGAGAAAATCCTGCTCCTCCCGGCCGTCCATGCCCACCTGCCGGAGCAGGTCACGGGCAGCCTGCCGCTGGGCCGCAGAGGGCTGGGCCAGCAGGGGCAGACGGCTGTTGAGCCCCATGAGCACTACATCCAGCACCGGGATGGAAAAGAGAATGCTGGTGCGCTGGGGGATCATGCTGACAGTCTGCGCCAGAGCCTTGGCGCTCCCGGGGGTTTCGCCTGCCAGACGGCAGATGCCGCTGGAGGGAATCCGGGAGCAGATGCCCCGGATCAGGGTGGTTTTGCCGCTGCCGTTGGGGCCGATGAGCCCTACGGTTTCCCCGGGCTGGATGGTGAGGTCCACATTCCGGACTGTCCAGTCCCGTCCGGGATAGCCGGCGGAAAACTGCCGCAGTTCGATCATTGCCATACCGAATCCCTCCTTGCGATGAGCCAGATCAGGAACGGCGCCCCCATAAAGGAGGTGAGGATGCTGATGGGGATCTCACTGGAGCTGAGTGTGCGGGCGGCACAGTCCGCCAGCAGGAGCAGCGCCGCGCCGATCACACCGCTGAGCGCCAGGGCATGGCTTCCGCCCCGGCGGTCCAGCAGACGGGCAATGTGAGGCGCCAGCAGGCCGATAAAGGAGATAAGTCCGGTGACACTGACAATGGAAGCCACCGTCAGGGTAGCCAGGATCAGCACCAGATGGCGCATCCGGTCCACATCCACACCCAGCAGGGCAGCTTCGTCCGGGTCCAGGGCCAGCAGGGTAATCTGACGCTGGAGCAGGAAGAGCAGCCCGCCGCAGAATCCCACACACAGGACGGTGGGCAGGATCTTTTCCCGGGTGATGCCTGCCAGGCTGCCCATGGTCCAGAAGTCGATGGCAGCCAGCTGCTGATTGGGGTCAGCGGCATATTTGAGGAACATCACAGCGGCTTCCGCCAGGGCGTTGACCGCAATGCCAGCCAGTACGAAGGTGGCGGTATTGCGCCGGTCGCCGCCCCGGGCCAGCAGCAGAGCCAGCCCCACAGCGGTGAGACCGCCGGTGAAAGCCAGCAGGGTGTTGGTGAGCAGTCCGCCTCCAAAGAAGAGGATGGATACGCTGGCACCCACACTGGCTCCGGAGGATACGCCGATGATGTCCGGTGCAGCCAGCGGATTGCGGAACAGCAGCTGATACACGCTTCCCGCAAAGGCCAGACCGGCTCCGGCAGTCACCGCCATAATGGTACGGGGAACACGGAGCACCATCAGCACCTTCCAGGACATCTCATCGCCGGACAGCAGGTCAGCAGGGGTCAGGGGATAGCGTCCGGCGCAGAGGGAGAGCAGAATCGCAGCTGCCAGGATCAGCAGTGCCGCAGGCAGAAGAAATTTGCGATGGGTCATAAATTACAGAACAGAGGAGGCATCAAAGCCATAGAACTGCTGGTAGAAGTCCACACAGGCCTTGGTGTAGTCCTCGGTGGAAACAGCGTCAGGATAGAGCACAGAAGCCATCCAGATGGAGCCCAGGTAGGAGCTGGGGATGGGAGAATCCCAGCTTTCGATCACGTTGGGCATTGCATAGACCTTGCCGTTCTTTACAGCGTCCAGGTCAGCCAGGGCGGGATCGTTCAGGACATCGTCCACAGTGTACTCAGCCTGAGGAGCCAGAATGATGGCATCGGGGTTCCAGGCGAGCAGCTGCTCATAGGAAACGGTAGCCCAGTAGGTATCGGTGATCTCGGAAGCCACATTTTCAGCACCGGCGCCCCGGATCAGCAGATCCTGGAACATAGCGGGACCGGCAGTGCTCAGGAATGCGCTGTTGCCGCCCAGGTATACACGGGCAGGCTCCACGCCTTCCAGCTTGGCAGCCAGGTCAGCAATGGCCTTGTCATAGCTCTCGGTGAGCTCATTGGCACGCTCCTGCACATTGCAGGCAGTACCGATCATCGAGATGGTCTCCTTGAATTCCTTCTCGCTCTCGGGGTTTACAGCGATGACCGGAATGCCCAGCTCTTCCAGCTTGGCAACAGCATCCGGCACCTTGGCGGAGAGGATTACCAGGTCAGGCTCGGTGGATACGCAGGTTTCGAGGTTGAACTGCTTGAGGCTGCCCACATTGGGAAGGCTGGGCAGTTCCGGAGCAGCCAGCTTGTAGAGCTCACGGGTGTCGGCCTTGGCCTCGATGCCCACCAGCTTCTCATCCAGGTCCAGGGCAGCCAGGTAGGAAGTGGTGATGTAGTAGCCGCTCACCAGACGCTCGGGCTCCTCTTCGATGGTCACTTCACGGCCCAGGGCGTCAGTGATGGTTACAGGATAGGTGGTTTCCAGGGAAGCGGTCTGTTCGCTGGAGGACTGCGAGGAGGAATTTTCCTTAGCGGGCTGGTTGGCGCAGGCTGCCAGAGAGAGCACCATAACCGATGCCAGCAGCATGGAAAGGATCTTTTTCATGATTTTTTACACCTCATTATAGTTTTGAAAATATCACCATCGCCCGAAAAAACAAATCCCGGAGGATTTGTTTTCTCAGTGTGAAGATTGCAGTATTTTGTCCGTTTCTATCTTAGCAGGAAACGATCAGAACAGCAAGTGGGACAGCAGTGCAATGATCGGAATGCAGATCACAGTACGCACTACAAAGTTTACCACCAGAGCGCCGAAGCTGATCTTCATCTTGGAACCGAGCATGGCGTTGCCGGCTTCGGTCATGAAGATGATCTGGCTGATGGAGAGCATTACTACGAAGAATACGCTCTGAGCAGCCACGCCGGTGCTCACCGAAATGGCAGGCAGGCTGACCTCGATGAAGCCCAGCAGCACAGCCGGAGCAACAGCAGCGGCATCCGGCAGGCCCAGCAGGCTCAGAATCGGAGCAATGGGCTTGCCCAGCCAGGTGAACAGGGGGGTCAGGTGTACCAGCGACAGGGTCACGATCACGATGGGGATCATGTAGGCGATGATGGTCTGGGCAAACTTCAGAGCGGAAACCAGGCTCTTCCAGAACTCAGCCATGGTGAAGTCACGGCTGCGCAGGGCAGCAGCGTTCACAGCGCGCTGGAAGCGGCTGCCTTCCTGGGAAGCAGCGGCATCAGCAGGCTCGGTGGTGCCGTCGATGTAGGTGTTGGGAACCCGGGACAGAGGGGGAATCCGAACGGTGATGACGGTCATCACGAATACCATGACGAAGGTGAGCAGCAGCAGGGTGCCGTACATATTCTCGATACCGCCGATGGAGGACAGTACGCCGATGTAGCCCACCGAGATGGTGGAGAAGCAGACAGCAGCAGCAGTAGCTTCCCGCTGGGTGTAAACCTTGCTCTCATAGTACTGGTCGGTCATGTAAACGCCTACGGCAGCGCTGACCACATAGGAGGACAGGCAGTTAACCGCGGCAGCACCGGGCATCTTGAAGAGAGGACGCATCAGAGGCTCCAGCAGGGTGCCGAAGAACTCTACGATACCGGACTTGAGCACGAATACGATGAACCAGCCGCAGATGGATACGGTGGACATAACAGTACCAGCCAGAGTCAGCACCTGACCGCCGATGTTGGGGTCAGCGAAGATGGCAGCCGGAGGCAGGTTGAACCACACAGCCAGGACTACCAGCAGGGCTACACAGTAGTGGATCTGCTTGTAGGTGGATACATTGCCCAGATACTTGGCACAGGCTTCATTCTTGAAGAAGCGGGCGCCGATGATGATGGCAACGAGCAGGGCCAGGGCGAACAGGACCACATACTTGAGGTTGTCGCCGAGGATGCCCTTGATGAAGTTAACAATCAGTACGACGGGGACGCTGGAGCCGGAAACCGGGATAAAGTACAGGAAAATACCGATGAGTCCCAGGACGGCAAAGCGCATGACATCGCGTTTTGTTGCTTTTTCCATGGTGAAGCACCTCTAGATCAATAGATAAGATTGGTGAGCAGAGCCACCAGCGGAATGGCGATGGCAGTGCGCATCAGGAAGATGAGTACCAGCTTGCCGGCGCCCAGGGGGATCTTGGAACTGAGAATGGCGTTGCCGCATTCCGAGAAGAAGATGATCTGAACGATGGAGAGCTGAACTACAAAGAAGGCAGCGGCAGCACAGGCGCCGGTACCCAAAACCAGGATGCTGGGCAGGCTGATCTCCACAATGCCGATGAGGACACTGGGAGCAGCCAGCGCTGCATCCGGTACCCCGAACAGTCCCAGAACCGGAGCCAGAGGGGCGCCGATCCACTGGAAGAGAGGGGTATAGTAGACCAGGGTGAGCACCAGCATTACAGTGGGAACCATAACGCCGATGGTTTTCTGGGCGAACTTCATGGCCTGGAGGAAGTTCTGAAGGAAGGCCTTGGCAGTGAACTGTTCACTGCGTGCAGCACCCTGTTCCACAGCCAGACGGAACCGCTCGGAAAAGCTCATTTTCCGGGTGGTGACCACCGGAGCGGAACCATCGATGCAGGTATCGGGGATCATCGAAAGGGGCGGAATCCGGATCATGATCGCACCCATGACCAGAACCAGCACAAAGCTTGCGATGAGCAGTACGCCATACATCTCCTCGATGCCGGCAATGGAAGCCAGCACGCCGATGTATCCCACGCTGATCACACTGAAGTTGGTCACCACGGCACAGGCCTGCCGGGTGGTGTATGCCTTCTGGGTGTAATACTGTTCGGTGAAGTAAACGCCCACCGAAGCCGAGGATACAAAGGAGGAGATCATATTGATGGCAGCTTCGCCCGGGAGCTTGAAGATGGGGCGCATGATGGGTTCGCACAGCACCGATACAAACTCCACGATACCCGAACGGATAATGAAGATCACCAGCGTACCAGCCAGAGCGATGGTAAAGAACACGGTGGAAGCCAGTGTCAGGATCTTACCACCGATCTCCGGATGCTGGATAAAGGGCAGATCTACATTCAGTGTAACCATCCATACCAGGATGGCACTTGCCAGGAAAAAGCCCATCTTGATGACGGGATCACCGCTGTAATACTGTTCCAGCGCCTTGATATGAAAGGCCCGGGCACCAATCAGCCCCAGGACCAGCAGGGTGCAGGAAATCACCACTACCAGTCCCAGTGCCGGTCCGAGCAGAGCCTTGATGGTATCGGTGATGAGCACCACCGGAACCTTGGAATTCTGCACCGGAACAAAGAACAGGAATACGCCGATCAAGCTGAGCAGCACAAACTTGGAAACAGACTTAGTATTCATCAAACCCGCCTCGCCTTACAGCCGGCCCAGAATCCGGTCAAAGACATCGGTGACAACACCGCGGGAAGCATAGACCTTGTAATCCCGGTCAAACTCGGGAGCTACATTCTCAGCAATGTAATCGGAGAGGAACCCAGCCACATCCAGAACATTCTGCTCATTGATGGTCTTGCCCTTCATGAAGTCACAGGCCTTCTCAAAGGCAACCGGCTTGATGGCAACAGCGCCAGCGAACATCTTCATCTCACGCACATAGTCGCCGTCCATATCCAGGCCCAGCGCAACGCCGATTCTGGAGATGGTCACCTTCTTGCGGGAGCCCAGCTTGACAAAGGCACTCTTGAAGGCGGGAACGGGGAACAGGAAGCGGATAAAGGCCTCGTTGGCTTCCAGGATGGTCTTGCCGGGACGCAGGATCACATCGGTCACCGGTACGATCCGGGTGCCGTTGGGGGAGGCGATCTCCACCTTGGCATCATACAGATACATGACGGGGATCAGGTCACCGGCGGGAGAGGCATTGCCCAGGTTGCCGCCGATGGTGCCGTTGTTGCGGATCTGCAGGGAGCCTACATCAGCAGCAGCGTCCATCAGGGCGGGCAGGTATTCCCGGACGATGGGATCATGCTCCATCTGGGTCATGGTGCAGTAAGCGCCGACCGAGATGGTATCACCCTGCTTTTCGATCTTCTTCAGCTCGGGAATGTGACCGAGGTAGCAGAGGGCATCGGGCTGAACCGCGCCGGAGTGCAGACGGATGACAAAGTCAGTGCCGCCGCCGACAATCTTGCTCTCAGGGGTGAGGGCAGCCAGGCTGGCAGGCAGCTCAGCCATGGTCTTGGGTGCATAGGATTTCATCATAAATCGTTACGCCTCCTCGGAAGTTCTCTTTACTGCGCGCAGGATCTGGGTGTAGCCCGAGCAGCGGCAGATATTGCCGGCGAGGGCGTTGCGGATCTCAGTCTCAGTGGGGTGGGGGTTGTGCATGAGCAGAGCCTTGGTGGACATGATCATGCCGGTGGTGCAGAAACCGCACTGGATGGCAGTTTCCTCAATGAAGATCTTCTGGATCTTGTCCAGTTCCCCATTCTGCTCCAGACCTTCGATGGTCAGGACGCTCTTGCCTTCCAGCTGGCAGGCAAGCACCAGGCAGGAGTGCATGGCCTCGCCGTCGATGATGACGGTGCAGGCGCCGCACTCACCCTCGCCGCAGCCTTCCTTGGTACCGGTGAGGCCCAGGTCCTCCCGCAGGAGATCCAGCAGGCGCTTGTCCGGGCTTACTTCCAGCTCGGTGGGACGGCCGTTGAGAATAAAGTTCAGTGTCATTTATCTTTCCTCCCGATTCTTCAGGTAAGCAGTGATCTTGTCAGGGGTCAGGGGCAGGTCGTTCAGATCGCTCTGCAGAGCGTCGTTGACCGCGCCAACCACAGCGGCGGAAGCCGGAACATGGCATACCTCACCGATGGTCTTGGCGCCGAACGGACCCTCTGTGTTGTGGTTCTCGATGAGCTCGACCCGTACGCTGGGAGCCTCGAAGGAGTTGAGCAGATGGTAGTCCTTGAGGTTGGCGAAGGGAACACCGTTGGGACGGTAGTGCACATGCTCGGTCAGAGCAGCGCCGGCGCCCATAACAGATGCGCCCTGGGTCTGAGCGATGCAGATCTCCCGGTTGATAGCCTGACCGATATCCTGTACAGCCAGGTAGTCGAGAATCTTGACCATACCGGTGTAGGTGTCCACCTCTACATAGGCGAAGTGACCGCCGCATACGCCGGGGTTATCCTTGCTCACATACTCATAGGAGGCAAAGATCTCGTGCTGGTAGCGCTGCTGGGAAGCATAAACCAGATCGCTCCAGGTGTAAACCACATCGGGCTCCTTGGTGGAGTAAACAGTCATGCCGTCCAGAACTACATCGGCTACATCACAGCCCCGCTCGACAGCGAAGTGCTCCTTGATGCGCTCCTTGAGCAGCTTGGCGCATTCCTGGGTGGCACGGCCCATTACATAGGTGGTACGGCTGGAGAAGCAGCCTACGAAGTCCTGAGGAGTTACGGCAGTATCACCCTCCTGGATGCGTACCTGATCCACTTCGATGCCCAGCTCTTCCGCAGCGATCATCTTGAAGGCGGTTACAGTACCGCAGCCATGGTCATGCAGGGTAACGCCGCAGCGAACGGTGCCGCTCTCGGTTACGCACATATCCACACGGGTGTAGTCCGGCTTGGCAGGATAGAAGCCGTTTACATGACCGCCCAGGCTGACGCCCATACCACGCTTGTAGCGCTTGTTCTGAGCGTTGAACTCAGCGATCTCCTTCTTGCGGTTCTCCCAGTCAAACTTCTCACGGCCCAGTTCCAGTACCTGACGGCCCTTGAAGTCGCCCAGGTTCAGGCCGGTGGACAGCTCGATGTCGCCCTCATGGATGACATTCTTCAGACGCAGCTCGATGGGGTCGATGCCCAGCTTGCGGGCTGCCATGTTCATGCCGTGCTCGAAGTTGATGTTGAACTCCGGCGAGCTCCAGCCACGGAAGGCACCGCTGACAATGGTGTTGGTCAGGGCAACCTGAGCGTGGAAGGTCTCATGGGGATAGCGGTATGTACGGAAGAACTTGCTTCCCAGGGTGCGGGCGTAGTTGATGGAGTTGCCCAGATAAGCGCCGGCATCCAGCAGCAGGTCACAGTCCACATCCTGGAGCTTGCCGTCCGGAGTGAAGGTGAACTTGTTCTTGAAGTACATGGGAGCGCGGCAGTAGGTGGAGCGGATGCTCTCCTCACGGTTGTAGACCAGCTTGACCGGACGCTTTACCCGCAGGGCAGCAGCAGCTACCAGCGGCTCCAGAACCCACTCCTGCTTACCGCCGAAGCTGCCGCCCATGGTGGTCTTTACGACACGGACCTTGTTGTAGTCCATATCGAACAGATCCGCAATAAAGGAACGGATGCCGTAAACGGTCTGGTTGGGGGAGTAGATGGTCAGTTCACCCTGGCTGTCGAACTCAGCCACAGCGGCATGAGTTTCCATAGCCATATGATTGATGCGGTCGATGTGAGTGGTGGTGTCCACTTCCACAAAGGTGCCGTCATTTTCCGGACGGGTGCCGACTTCATTGGCGATGGAGCCGAATACCGAGCCATGCTCATCCATGTTGTCGATCTTACCCTCGAGAGTTTCATGGGCGTCCAGAGCAAAGGAATACTCCTCGTACTCAACCTCGATGAGGGAAACAGCCTTGCGGGCGATCTCCTCGGTGGTGGCAACAACGGCAGCGATCCGGTCGCCGACGAAGCGCACATGCTGGTTGAAGATCCGCTCGGTATGGATCAGATCCTGGCGGTACTGGGAGTGATAACGGTTGTACTCCTTCTGGCAGGTGTTGCCGTAGTAGAGCACATCCACTACGCCCGGCAGTTCCATTGCCTTGGAATAGTCGAGCTTCTTGACGAAGCCATGGGGAATCTTGCTGAACAGCACAGCCATGTGGAGCATACCCTTCAGCTCCATATCGCCGGCGTAAACAGTACGGCCTGTGGCCTTGCCCAGGGCATCGTGAATGGGATACGATTTACCTACGTGTACCATATAAACCTCCTTGCAAATACCCGGTGCGTTGTATACCATTTTATAAAAATAAGCATACCAATCGCTATTTTGCACTGCTTACTATAGCCTTTGAATTGGTCTATGTCAAGAAGCTGTGATATTTTTTTAACCCAATTGGGAAGTTTTTGGTTAAGATGATAAATTGGGTGAAAATATCCCGGTTTTCCTCACAATTATCGCTATTTTTTGCAAAATACAGCGACAAAAAGGCCGGATCTGTTTTTGTACAGAGCGACAAGAAATTTTGAATTGGTATAGATAAAATAAAAAGAGTGCCGGGGATTCCGACGCTCTGAAAAGCTGGTTTTGGATCATTTACTGGAAAATTCCGGTCAAAGAGGACGGCGCAGGGACTGGTACTTGTAGCTGTCGCCGGGGTGATAGCTGCGGCAGAACATCATCACCTGATCGCCGGAGGAGAAGTAGCTTTTGATCTGGAGAATGGGAGAGCCGGTTTCCACCTTGAGCAGCAGTGCGGTGTTGTGCAGGCAGAGCAGGGCTTCCACATCCTCATAGACGGTGAGATCGGGATAGCCCGATTCCGCTGCCATCCGGCTGAGCCCCTTGGTATAGAATTCCCGTCCCACAGTGGGGAAGAAATCCGGGTGGAAGTAGATGTCCTCATAGGCGTAGGGCTGATGTCCGATGCGGCGTACCCGGCGCAGACGCCAGTAGCTGCGGCTGGGATCGAGACCCAGCATCTTGTAGCCATAGCTGCCTTCGGAGCAGAGCTTGCAGCTGACGATCTTGACAGCGTTTTCCCCGGCTTCCAGCAGCAGGTCCGGCTTGGAGCTCTTGGCTGTGGTGAGGAAGGTGCCGCTGCCCTTCCGCCGGATCAGCAGACCTTCATACATCAGTTCTTCGATGGCCTTGCGCACGGTCATACGGCTCACACCCAGCTGGGCAGCCAGTTCCCGTTCCGCCGGGATCGCCTGTTCCGGCTTGTATTCCCCGGAGCGGATGCGCTCCATCAGGTAGTCTTTGATCTCCAGATACTTCTTCTGCATGTCGGCCTCCCGGAAAGTAGTTGATCTTGCTTTTTCCATTGTACCACAAACCGGAAAAACCGCAAGGCGCAAAAAATGACCCGTCCGCCGGGCAGAACCGGGGGACGGGTCGGGTGAAAACGATTTACTTTTCCTTCCAGAAGCAGGCAATGGCAACACAGCCGTCGCCGATATGGGTGCCGATGACCGGGCCGATGCCCTGGGTCATCTCCTCGCCCCAGGTGGCCTTTTCTGCCAGCATGGAGCGCACTTCCACCGCACCCTCGGGATTGTCCGAGTGGATAAAGCCGATGGGGAGGGAGGCATCGAATCCGGTTTCTGCCACATAGTCCACCATCCAGCGGGCAGCGGCTTTGATGCCCCGTGCCTTGTGGAGGATGGAGATATGACCGTCCTTGATGAGGACCACCGGCTTGATATTGAGCATACCGCCCAGGATGGTGACCGTTGCCGAGAGCCGTCCGCCCTTGTGCAGGTACTCCAGCGTATTCATGCAGCAGATAATCACCAGCCGTTCCCGGATCTTTTCCAGATAGTCAGCGATCTCATCCACTGTATGGCCTTCGTCCCGCATGCGGCAGGCGATCCGTACCATCATGGCAAAGGCGGTGGTAGCCAGAGAGCTGTCCACTACCCGGATCTTGCCGGTATACTGCTCTGCTGCCACACAGGCGGACTGATAGGTGCCGCTGAGATTCTTGGAGATGGTCATCACCAGCAGTTCACTGCCGTCCGCACCCAGACGCTCATATACCTCCAGGAAGGTGGCGGGATTGATCTGACTGGTGTGGGGCAGTTCCTTGGAGGCACGCAGCCGCTGGAAGAATTCCTCCTTGGTGATGTCGATGCCGTCCCGGAAGATCTCCTCGCCGAACTGGACGGTCAGCGGGATCATTTCGATCCCCAGTGCCTGACGCTCCTCCGGCTCAAAATCGCAGGTGCTGTCTACAATAATTTTTACGCTCATAATCTATATCCTCGCAGTAGTTTTGGCTGGTTCACCGTGCTTCCCGGGTTTCAGTGAAGAAGTTCGATACGATCTCCAGCGCCGAAACCAGGGTATCCAGTTCTTCCGGCGGGAGCTTTTCCATCACTGCATCTACCATTTTACGATGAAATGCCGAGTGATATTCGTTGGCAGCCAGTCCCTTTTCAGTGGGGATCACATAGACCATACGCATATCATTGAGGCGTTTTTCCCGTTTGAGGTATCCCTTGTTTGCCAGGGTTTTCACCGCTACGGTGAGCGATCCCACCGTGATGCCCAGCCGTTTGGAGATGGCGCTCATGGAGCTGCTGTCCCCGCAGGCGATCACGGCCTCGATGACATGGAACTCACTCACCGAGAGATTGGAAAACTCATGGCTGCTGGAAAGGGCCCGATCCTCCAGCTGCAGGATCGTATTGAAGGCGTTGACCAGGAATGTATTGATTTTTTCACGCTGCATGCAGGGGTACCTCCTTATGCGGGTGGTAACAATGGCTTGTGCTTTGAATTTCAAAGAGTATCTAACAATATATCACTCACAGGCAGTTTTGTCAAGGAAGGCGCCGCAACTTTTTCCAGTATTTGCGAAAGGCCGCAAAGAGGGAAAAGGACCTGACAAGCAGGCCCTTTTCACAAGCATGCGGGAATGGATTACTTTTCGAAGTATCCCTTGACGATGGGTTTTCCTTCCGCCATCATCTTCTTGCCCTTGGCATACATCTCATAAAGCTTCAGCTCGTCGCCGTCCAGAACCAGGATATCAGCATCGCTGTCCGGCTTCAGGCAGCCCTTGCGGGGATAGAGGTTCAGTGCCTTGGCTACATTGACAGTACAGGGCTTGAGAGCCTCTTCCAGCGGGAGACCCTGCTCCAGATGCAGTGCCACCATGGTTTCATAGACACCGGTGCTCTCCGCCGCCTTGATGCCGATGAGCTCGTTCTTCTCGTTCCATACGGGCATACTGCCGTTGGAGTCGGAGCTCATGGTCACGCTGCCATCGGGAGCTTCTGCCATGAATTCCTTCATAATGGCAGCGCAGCCGGAGGGCGGCGAAGCGGTAAAGTCCACATAACCGCCCATCTTTGCCAGCTTCATCATATCCTTGAGATTGTTCTTGGCATGGGTGGGACGGAAGGTCTTGACGGGAATATCGGTCTTTTCAATGATCTTGAATACATCCTTGAGGCCCTTCTTGCCGGCGCCCATGTGGATGTGTACCACGCCCGGTTTCTTGCCTACCAGACCAGCCACACGGGCAGCGGCAGCCAGCTTGGTGAGTTCCTTGCGGGTGATGCCGGCATAGCGGTGGTCGGAGATGCAGATCTTCACGCCGATGACCTCATCGATCAGGGCAATATCCCGGCCCACAGAACCAGTGACAGTGGGGGAGGGATAGTCATAGGAACCGGTGTAGCAGTAAGCAGTCAGGCCTTCTTCGTTGAGGGCCTTGACCTTGGCGAGCAGGCTTTCCACATTTCGGGAGATGGAGTCGGTGCCCAGAACGCCCACAACGGTGCAGACACCACCGCGTACCAGATCCGAGAGACCGACTTCGGTTACCTTGCTGGTGAAGCCGCTCTCACCGCCGCCGCCGGTGACATGGATATGCTGGTCAATGACGCCGGGGATTACCTTGCGGCCCTCGAGGTCCACCACTTCGGTGCCGGGATAATCGAAGTCGATATGCTCTGCAATGTCCACGATTTTGTCATTGCAGATGAGGATATCGGCCTTGCCGATGTGTTCAGGGGCATAGACGTCGCCGTTTTTCAAAAGACGGAACATAGTATCAAATCCTTTCTGTATGGGACAGAGTAAAAAGCAGAGCCAGATCTCTTTCACCATTTGTTACATATTATTATACCATGGAATCGGGACGGAGAAAATGCATTTTCAGCCAATAAAAACTGCGTTTTTTCGTCTGATACGCCAAAAAAGGGGTGGTGTATGGTCGAAATCTGCCGCCGGGAAACAAAATGCCTTCGTTTGCTGTCCTGGGAGGGATTCTTCGGGGCGTGCCTTGTCAGAATATGCCGGATATGCTACAATAAATAACCGGACTGGGAAAAGTCCGCCTTTCATTAGCAGAGTAGATGGCCAGGCGTCAAGTGCCGCAGGGACGGGGAGTTGCCGTGCGGACGAAAAACCGGTGGAAAACCGGTTTGCGGTCGGGCTGTCGCATCCCGCTGTTACAATTTCAAAGATCGGTGCAGGCTCTGCGGCAGCGTGTGCCTTTCCTGACTGTACAGCAAATTTATGAAAGTTAGGAGGCACTGCTATGAAGTTAATCGATTCCTTCCGGCGTTCGGCGGCGCAGCTTCGTGATCTGCGTTCCCTCACCGGCGCGTCGCTTCTGTTGGCGCTGAGCATCCTGCTCACCTATTTCTTCCGCCTGGATTTCGGCGGCTCCCTGAGTGTGGGGCTTTCCTTCAATGCCACCGCCCTGATGGGAATGCTGTTCGGACCGGTGGTCACCGGCCTTGCCAACGGCCTGGGGGACATCATCAAATGTGTTCTCAAGCCCCAGGGTCCCTATTTCTTCGGCTACACTTTTAATGCCATGCTGGCAGGTGTGATCTACGGCGTGTTCCTCTATGGGAAAAAGCCCACCCTGCTGCGTGTGGTGGCAACCAAGGCCACCATCAACATCGTCATCAATGCCTTTCTTGCCACCCTGTGGATGGCACTGCTGGGCGGCAAGGGCTTCTATGCCATGATCCCGGTGCGGGTCATCAAGAACCTCACCATGATCCCCATCGAGTCGGCGATCCTCTATGCGGTGCTCAACGCCGCTTCCCAGGCACTGCGCCGGGCCGGCTATTATAAAATAAGAGAATAAACAGAACCCCGGGCGCTGTCTGGCCGCAAAGACAGTGTCCGGGGGATTTTTTATTGCGCGGGGGCTGCTTCCATCGAGCGGACGGTCCGCCGGAGCAGCGCTGCCACTGCCAGAAAGACGAGCACTTCGGTGAGCGGCATGGCGTACCAGATGGCATCGGGGCCGAGAAGTGCCGGAAGCAGCAGGATCAGCGAGCCGCTGATGAGGGCGCCCCGGGACACGGCGATACCGAAGGAGAGCTCCGCCCGGAGGACCGACTGGAAGAAGTAGGTGGAGAAGATGTTGAGAGGGAGCAGCAGGAAGGAGAGGGCATAGGCCCGGAGAATTGCCGGAGCGATGGCGAGGACTTCCGGCGAGGGCGCCATAAAGACCTTCACGAAGGCCAGGGGAGCAGCCCAGACTGCCGCGGTCCAGGCGATGCCGAAGCAGATCGAGGCGGTGACAGCCAGGCGCAGGAGCTGCCGGATGCGGGAATAGAGCCCGGCACCGAAGTTCTGGGAGAGGATGGGCTGGGCCGCCTGTCCCACACTGTAACCGCAGCACTGGACAATGGTGCTGACATTGACGATGATGCCGTAGACCGCCAGGGCGTCCGAGCCGAGCAGGCGCATGATCTGACGGTTGAAGAGCATGGTGAGAATGCCCATGGCGACATCGATGAAGAAGGAGGAGAATCCGGCAGCGGCGATGCGTCCGAACAGTCCGGGCAGCCCGGGAGCGGGCATGAGCCGGAGGGTGCAGTGCCGGGAGAAGAAGTGGGAGAGCAGAATGCACAGCTGAATGATGGCTCCCAGGGAGGTGGCAAGTCCCGCGCCGTAGATGCCCATATCCAGCAGGAAGATGAAGCAGTAATCCCCGGCGACATTGAAGATACCGCCGGCAAGCACAGCGGCGGTGGTGAGACCCGGACGGCTGTCATTGCGCAGGAAGGCGGAGAGCAGCTGGTTGAACAGAAAGACCGGCACGGCGAAGGAGACCGGGCGCAGGTATTCCATCGCCAGCGGGAGCAGAGCGTCATCGGCGCCGAACAGCCGCAGCATGGGTTCCGGCAGCAGGAGGATCAGCCCCCAGCAGAGCGCCGAAAGCCCGGCGCAGAGCAGCACAGCGGCAGTGAAGAAGCGGTTCTCGGTGCCGTCGTTCCGGCTGCCCCGGGCGGCGGCAAAGAGGATCGAGCCACCGATGCCGGCGAGCAGCCCCAGGCTGTAAATGATGTTCCAGATGGGCGCGAATATGGCCAGAGCGGCGGCGCCGTCCGGCCCCTGGTACTGCCCCACCATGGCGGTATCCACCAGCCCGTAGATGGAGCTGATCATGGCACTGCCGAAGGCGGCGCTGAGATAGCGCAGATAGATGGTCCGGATATTTCCGGTGAGAAGATCCATGATGATTCCAAACCCCTTTTTCAGATACTTTTGCGGACAAACAAAAAAGAGCCGGATAAACAGCAGGCGTTCCAGCCTGACTGCTTATCCAGCTCCTCATTTCAAAGTGAATGATTCACCCTCCGCAACAACTGCCATTATAGCAGTGATTCGCATCTTGTCAAGGGGCTTTTTTACAGCTCAGAACAGCGAGAGCTGGGTGCCCCGGGTCTGTTCCTCCCATTCCCGCAGCTTGCGGTGATAGTCGGTGCTGACTCCGTAAAAGGCTGTGAGCGCCCGGATCTTCTCATAGAGCATCCGGCGGTATTCCCGGTCCAGGTGTCCGGAGGCGTAGAGCCGTGCCAGACCCGCTTCCACATCGGGGAAGTTCTGCCGCACACAGTCAAAGAACGTGCCCCGGGTCAGTCCCCGGAGATTCAGGGTGCCGGGCAGCCAGTAGTCAGCGCCGATCTCCCGGGTGGCTTCGATCAGCCCGGTGAGGTTTTCGGTGCTGTCGGTGATGAGAGGGATCACCGGCATGGAGTGGACTCCCACCACAGCCCGGGTGCACCGGGCAAATTCCCGGAGCATCTCCAGCCGGGCCCGAGAAGGAGCGGCGCCGGGTTCGATCACCCGCCGCACCGGTTCGTCCAGGGTGGTGACGGTGGAGGCGATGCCCACATAGGTCAGCCGGGAGAGCTCATCAAAGAGATCCAGATCCCGGAGCATCAGCACCGACTTGGTGGAGATGGTGATGGGATTGCGGTAGCGGATCATCAGGCGCAGGATCTCGGGCATCCGCTTTTCCCGGGCCTCCACCGGCTGATAGCTGTCGGTGACTCCGCCGATGTTGATCACCGCCCCGTTCCAGTGCGGGGAGGCCAGCCGCCGTTCCAGCAGTTCCACGATGTTTTCCTTGATGAAGATGTCCTCAAAGAAGTTGGTCTCCCCGGCCTGGGGTTTCAGGAACTCCTGGGAGTAGATGGCAAAGCAGTACCGGCACCGGTGGGCACAGCCCCGGTAGATGTTGAGGTCATAGTCATAGGGGTCGCCGCCCACATGGTTGAGCGCCTGCCGGGCTGTGATGCGGTGGATCTGCATGGCAGCATCACTTCCTGTCCCGGAGATAGCGGGCAAAGGGGTCCTCTCCCACGGTGAAGGTGCGTCCGTTCAGGTAGTCCAGCGGGGCGCTGTCCCCTTCAAACCGGAAGGTGAGCGACCAGGCACAGAGCGCCTGGAACCGAAAGCCCAGATCGTTCTTCATGGAGGAGTATTTGCCTTCGCCCACCAGCGGGTGACCGATCTCCGCCATGGTGGCACGGATCTGATGGGTGCGTCCGGTGATGAGGTGCACCTCCAGCAGCGAATAGCGCCCATTGCTGTCCAGCACCTTGTATTCGGTGATCATGGTGCGCCCGTCCGGCACCGGGTGATGGAACACCTCGATGCGGTTTTCGTCCGAACGCTTGCGCATAAACAGTTCAATGCGCCCCTCTGCCGGCTTGGGGGTGCCGTGTACCAGACAGCGGTAGCGTTTGTCGATCTGGCGCAGCTTGATCTTCTCATTCATCACCCGCAGGGCGGCGGCGGTCTTGGCACAGATCACCAGACCGGAGGTGTTGCGGTCGATGCGGTTGCACAGGGAGGGGGTAAAGCTCTGTTCCGTTGCCGGGTCGTATTCTCCCTTTTCTGCCAGATACCGCAGAATGCGCCCAATGAGGGTGTCCGGGGTCTGGCTCTCGTCCCCATGCACCACCAGACCGGCAGGCTTGTTCACCAGCAGCAGGTGCTCGTCCTCATAGACGATGGGCACCATCGGCCCGGCAAAACGGAAGCTCTCCTCCGGGGCGGTATCGAAGAATTCATCGCCGATGTACATCTCCACCACATCGCCGGCAGTCAGGCGGGTGGAGATTTCACACCGCTTGCCGTTTAACTTGATGCGTTTCAGACGAAGATATTTGTACATCAGGCTTTTGGGCAGCAGCGGCACCGCCTTGGTGATGAATTTGTCCATGCGCTGTCCGGCATCGTTCTCCCGGATGGTAAAGCTCCTCATGCAAAGTCCTCCTGTGATGTTCTCCCCTCATCATACCACCCGCCCGGGAAAATGTCACTATGTCACTTTCCTATGGCGGCGGGATATGCTAAAATAGGACAGAGAACATGCCTTTTTATGGCACAGCAGGGAGGAGGCCGCCAATCATGCCGCAGAATGATGTGGATCACAGACAGCATCGCCAGCGCCTGAAGGAGCGCTTTCTCCAGGAGGGACTGGACAGCTTCGACCCGGTGAATATCCTGGAGCTGATGCTGTTCTATGCCATTCCCCAGGGTGACACCAATCCCACAGCCCACCGGCTGCTGGATACCTTCGGTTCCCTGTCCGGCGTGATGAACGCCAGTGTGGAAAATCTCTGCCAGGTCAAGGGTGTGGGACAGCATGCCGCCACCCTCATCAAGCTGTTCGCGGCGGTGGTGCGTCCCTATCTGGACGATGCCAACCGGGGCGGTGTGGTGCTCCAGTCCACCGATGAGATCTGCCGCTATCTGCTCCCCAAGTTTGCCGGGCGCACGGTGGAGACCTTCTATCTGGTCTGCCTGGACGGACGCCGCCGGGTGAACTACTGCGGAATCCTCAGTGAGGGCACTCTGGACAGTGTGCCGGTGTTTGTGCGGCAGATCGTGGAAAAGGTGTTGGCTGTGCACGCCAGCTTTGTGATCATGGCGCACAACCACCCATCCGGGTTCGCCCTGCCGTCCCGGGCGGACATCGATACCACCCGGGAAGTGATTCGGGCGCTGGGGCCGTTGTCGGTTTCGGTGGTGGACCACATTGTCGTATCTGGCGAGGACTGTGTTTCCTTCCGGGATTCCGGCTTCCTGAACCGGTGACAAAACGAAAATGCCCTTGCACAGCCAGGGCTTGTGTGATATAGTAAGGAATGAACATTTGTTCTGAAATTCTGCCGCCGCGGCCTCACTGGAGGGCCGGGGCGGAACTGCTGATGCGGGAAAGGAGAGTGAACCCATGGCAGAAAAGGACCGGTTTGAACTGGTATCCCCCTATAAACCCACCGGTGACCAGCCCCAGGCCATTGAAAAGCTGGCAGCGGGGGTGCTGGCCGGGGACAAGGAACAGACCCTGCTGGGTGTAACCGGCTCGGGCAAGACCTTTACTATGGCGAATGTCATAGCCAAGGTGAACCGTCCCACCCTGGTGCTGGCCCACAACAAGACGCTGGCAGCCCAGCTCTGCAGTGAGTTCAAGGAGTTTTTCCCCAACAACGCGGTGGAATACTTTGTATCCTACTACGACTACTATCAGCCCGAGGCCTATATCCCCGGGACCGATACCTATATAGAAAAGGACAGCGCCATCAATGATGAGATCGAAAAGCTGCGGCATTCGGCGACTTCGTCCCTGTCCGAGCGGCGGGATGTCATCATTGTGGCGAGTGTATCCTGCATCTACACCCTGGGCGACCCCATCGACTACCGCAACATGGTGATCTCCCTGCGCAAGGGCATGACCATGGAGCGGGACTATCTCACCAAAAAGCTGGTGGAGCTGCAGTATGAGCGCAACGACATCAACTTTATCCGCAACAAGTTCCGGGTGCGGGGCGATGTGGTGGAGATCTTCCCGGCTTATCAGTCGGATACAGCGGTGCGGGTGGAGTTCTTCGGCGATGAGGTGGACCGCATCTCGGAGATCAACACCATCACCGGTGAGGTGAAGAACTTTGTCAGCCATGCGGCGATCTATCCGGCGTCCCATTACATCGTGCCGGCAGACAAGATGAAGGAGGCCATTGAGGACCTCAGGGCCGAGGCAGATGAGCGGGTGAAGTTCTTCCGGGAACAGGGCAAGCTCATCGAAGCCCAGCGCATTGCCGAGCGCACCAACTACGATATTGAAATGCTCACCGAGATCGGCTTCTGCAAGGGCATTGAGAACTATTCCCGGGTGCTGTCCCGGCGTCCGGCGGGATCGGTTCCCTATACGCTGCTGGACTACTTCCCCGAGGACTTCCTGCTCTTCGTGGACGAAAGCCATGTGACGCTGCCCCAGGTGCGGGGCATGTACGGCGGCGACCGCTCCCGGAAGCAGACCCTGGTGGACTATGGATTCCGGCTGCCGTCGGCGCTGGACAACCGTCCGCTGAACTTTGACGAGTTCTACAACAAGCTCAACCAGATCATCTATGTGTCGGCGACCCCGGGTGAGCTGGAGAAGGAACACAGCACCCAGATCGTGGAACAGGTGATCCGTCCCACCGGCCTGCTCGACCCGATGGTGGAGGTCCGTCCGGTGGATGGCCAGATCGACGACCTGCTCTCGGAGATCAATGCCCGGGTGGCAGTGGGCGAGCGGGTGCTGGTGACCACCCTCACCAAGAAGATGGCGGAGGATCTCACCACCTATCTGGAAAACCTCGGCGTGCGCATCCGGTACATGCACCACGATGTGGACACCATTGAGCGTATGGAGCTGATCCGGGATCTGCGCCTGGGCGAATACGATGTGCTGGTGGGCATCAACCTGCTGCGTGAGGGCCTGGATATTCCCGAGGTATCGCTGGTGGCGATCCTCGATGCGGACAAGGAGGGCTTCCTGCGCAGTGAAACCTCGCTGATCCAGACCATCGGACGCGCCGCCCGGAATGACCATGGCAAAGTCATCATGTATGCGGATGCAGTCACCGGATCGATGGAGCGGGCGATCACCGAAACGCTCCGCCGCCGGGCCATCCAGCAGAAATACAACGAGGAGCACGGCATCACCCCCCAGACCATCAAGAAGGATGTCCGGGAAATTCTGGAGATCTCCACCAAGGAGTCGGCAGAGTCCAAGGGGAAGAAGAAGCGCATGAGCGCTGCCGAGCGCCAGGCGATGATCCAGCAGCTGACGCTGGAGATGCAGAATGCCGCCAAGATGCTGGAATTCGAGCATGCGGCCTATCTGCGTGACAAGATCAAGAAGCTCAAGGAACAGAAGTAAGTCGGGAGGCTTATTGTGGCAAAGGATAAAATCATCATCAAGGGTGCCAAGGAGCACAACCTGAAAAATATTGACCTGGAGATCCCCCGGGACAAGCTGGTGGTATTCACCGGCCTGTCCGGTTCGGGCAAGAGTTCGCTGGCGTTCGATACCATCTACGCTGACGGACAGCGCCGGTATATGGAGAGCCTTTCCTCCTATGCCCGGCAGTTCCTGGGACAGATGGAAAAGCCCAATGTGGACTATATCGAAGGCCTTTCCCCGGCGATTTCCATCGACCAGAAAACCACTTCCAAGAACCCCCGTTCCACTGTGGGTACCGTCACCGAGATCTACGACTATCTGCGTCTGCTCTATGCCCGGATCGGTATTCCGCACTGTCCCATCTGCGGCAAGGTGATCGAGCAGCAGACGGTGGATCAGATGGTGGACCGGGTGCTGTCCCTGCCGGAGGGAACCCGGATTCAGATCCTGGCTCCGGTGGTGCGCCAGCGCAAGGGCGAGCACGCCAAGGAGTTTGAATCGGCCCGGCGCAGCGGTTATGTCCGGGTGCGGGTGGACGGCAATCTCTACGACCTCTCGGAGGAGATCAAGCTCGAGAAGAACAAGAAGCACACCATCGAGATTGTGGTGGACCGTCTGGTAGTCAAGGAGGAGATCCGTTCCCGTCTGGCGGATTCGCTGGAAACTGCCCTGGGCCTCACCGGCACCATTGCGGTGGTGAATGTCATCGACGGTGAGGACATCACCTTCTCCCAGCAGTATGCCTGTGTGGATCACGGTGTCAGCATCGAGGAGCTCACCCCGCGGATGTTCTCCTTCAATAACCCCGCCGGTGCCTGTCCCAAGTGTACCGGTCTGGGCACCTTCATGAAGATCGACCCCGATCTGGTGATCCCCAATAAGGAGCTCTCCATCCGGCAGGGCGCCATCAAGGCCAGCGGCTGGTACTTTGCCGAGGGCGGTATGGCCCAGATGTACTATGAGGGCCTGGCAGAGCACTACGGCTTCTCGCTGGATACCCCGATCAAGGATCTGCCCAAAAAGGTAGTGGATATCCTGCTCTACGGAAACGGCGGCGAAAAGCTGACCATCCGCCGGGAAACCGGCACCATGAAGGGGGCATACAGCACCGATTTCGAGGGCATTGTCAACAATCTGGAGCGGCGCTTCCGGGAGACCAGCAGCAACTGGATGCGGGAGGAGATCGCCGGCTGGATGAGCAGCATCGAATGCCCCGAGTGCCATGGCGCCCGCCTGAAGAAGGAGGCGCTGGCTGTAACAGTCGGCGGCATCAACATCAACCAGTTCTGTGAGATGTCGGTGGGGGACGAGCTGGAGTTCATCAACCATCTGGAGCTCACCGAACGGGAACAGCTCATTGCCGGTCAGGTGCTCAAGGAGATCCGCTCCCGTCTGGGCTTCCTGGTGAATGTGGGCCTGGACTATCTGACCCTGGCCCGGTCGGCAGCGACCCTCTCGGGTGGCGAGAGCCAGCGCATCCGTCTGGCGACCCAGATCGGTTCCTCCCTGATGGGCGTGCTGTATATCCTGGACGAGCCGAGCATCGGCCTGCACCAGCGGGATAACGACCGGCTCATTGCCACCCTGCAGCGGCTGCGGGACCTGGGCAATACTGTCATCGTGGTGGAACACGATGAGGATACCATCCGGGCTGCGGATTACATCGTGGACATCGGCCCGGGTGCCGGCGTCCACGGCGGCAATGTGGTGGCAGCCGGTACCGCCGAGGACATCATGGCCTGTCCCGAATCGGTGACCGGACAGTACCTCTCGGGCGCAAAGAAGATCGAAGTGCCTGCCCAGCGCCGTCCCGGAAACGGCAAGTTCCTCACCATCCGGGGTGCCCGGGAAAACAACCTCAAGAATGTGGATGTCCAGATTCCGCTGGGCTGCTTCAATGTGGTCACCGGCGTATCCGGCTCGGGCAAGAGCTCGCTGATCAACGAGATTCTCTACAAGTCGCTGGCGGCCCGGCTCAACGGTGCCAAGACCCGTCCCGGCAAGCACAAGGATATTCTGGGCGTGGAGGAGCTGGACAAGATCATCAACATCGACCAGTCCCCCATCGGACGGACCCCCCGTTCCAACCCGGCGACCTACACCGGCGTGTTCACCGACATCCGGGAGGTGTTCGCCCAGACCAATGACGCCAAGATGCGCGGCTACAATTCGTCCCGGTTCTCCTTCAATGTCAAGGGCGGACGGTGCGAAGCCTGTGACGGCGACGGCATTATCCAGATCGAGATGCACTTCCTGCCGGACATCTATGTCCCCTGTGAAGTGTGCAAGGGCAAGCGCTACAACCGGGAGACCCTGGAGGTCAAGTACCGGGGCAAGAATATCTACGATGTGCTGGAGATGACGGTGGAGGAGGCGCTGGCCTTCTTCGAGAACCACCAGAAGATCCGCCGCAAGCTCCAGACCCTCTACGATGTAGGTCTGGGCTATGTGAAGCTGGGACAGGCGGCAACCACCCTGTCCGGCGGCGAGGCCCAGCGGGTCAAGCTGGCAACCGAGCTCTCCCGCCGTCCCACCGGACGCACCATCTATGTGCTGGATGAACCCAGCACCGGCCTGCATACTGCCGATGTGCACATGCTGGTGAAGGTACTGGACCGCCTGGTGGATGCGGGCAATACCATTGTGGTGATCGAGCACAACCTGGACATCATCAAGGTGGCGGATCACATCATCGATCTGGGTCCCGAAGGCGGCGACCGGGGCGGCGAAGTGCTGATCTGCGGCACTCCCGAGGAGGTTGCAGCCTGCGATCGTTCCTACACGGGAAAATATTTGAAAAAGTATTTGTAAATCGTTCCTGATTTGTTTATAATATAGGCGGGCATATATGGTATCATATATGCAGCGGCCCGATTCAGGGACTGAGAAAAATTTAGGAGGTAATTATTATGGCAAAGTATGTTTGCACCGTTTGCGGTTATATCTATGACGAGGCAGTAGGCGAGCCCGATAACGGCATCGCTGCTGGCACCAAGTGGGAGGATCTCCCGGACGATTATGTCTGCCCGCTGTGCGGCGTAGGCAAGGATATGTTCGAGAAGGAATAATCCACAGCCGAACCTGTGATACGCAGAAAAAGTCCATGCGGAAGAAAAAGCTCCGTATGGGCTTTTTTGTTAAAAATAAAGTTTCCTGCTGGAAAGACCGGAACCGGCGGTTGATTTTAACCGGGAAAGATTATATAATAAACCGGAATGTGTCCGGAATGCGCGGTCAAGACAGCTGTCCGGACGGTAAAATGTTCTTTACAGCAGTGGCGGATTAGGGTAAAATATGGGTAGTATCGTGGCAGAGTCCGCCATGTAATGAAACGATAGGAGTGACAGGTATGGAGCCCAAATACAAGCGAGTCCTGCTCAAACTGAGCGGCGAAGCCCTGGCCGGTGATGGTCATGTGGGAATTGATTACGACAATACAGTGCTTTCCATCTGCAGATCCATCAAGGAATGTGTGGATCTGGGTGTGGAAGTGGCAATCGTAGTCGGCGGAGGCAACTTCTGGCGGGGCCGTTCCAGCGGCAGCATGGACCGTACCCGGGCAGATCACATGGGTATGCTGGCTACTGTGATCAATGCCCTCGCCCTCTGTGACGCACTGGAGTCCATGGGCGTGGATGTACGGGTTCAGACTGCCATCGCCATGACTTCGGTTGCCGAGCCCTATATCCGCAACCGTGCGGTACGGCATCTGGAAAAGGGCAGGGTAGTAATCTTCGGCTGCGGCGTGGGAAGTCCTTTCTTCTCCACCGATACAGCATCTTCGCTGCGTGCGGCTGAGATCAATGCCGATATTATCCTCAAGGCCACTCTGGTGGATGGCGTTTATGACAAGGACCCCCATAAGTATGATGATGCGGTACGGTATGAGGAACTCTCCTTCAGTGAGATGCTGGCAAAGGATCTGGCAGTAATGGATCTCACCGCCGCCACCATGTGCAAAGATAACCATATCCCTGTCATGGTATTCAGTCTGGAAGATCCCCACAATATTGTCCGTGCGGTTTGCGGCGAAGATGTGGGTACAATAGTCAAGGAGGCATAACAGTATGAACTCGAATCTCAAGGTATATGATGAAAAGATGAACAAGTCGGTGGATATCCTGGCAAAGGATTATGCCGCCATCCGGGCCGGTCGTGCCAACCCTGCCGTGCTGGACAAGGTAACCGTAGAATATTACGGCGCTCCCACTCCCATCAACCAGATGGCAGCAGTATCGGTAACCGAAGCCCGTACTCTCACCATTCAGCCCTGGGACCGCAGCACTCTGAAGGAGATCGAAAAGGCGATCCAGACTTCGGATATCGGCATCAATCCCCAGAACGATGGCAGTGTGATCCGTCTGGTATTCCCGCCTCTCACTGAGGAACGCCGTAAGGAACTGAGCAAGGGTATTTCCAAGCAGGGTGAGGATGCCAAGGTTGTAATCCGCAACATCCGCCGGGATGCCATGGATAAGTTCAAGGCCATGAAGAAGTCGGGCGAACTGACCGAAGATGATCTCAAGGCCATTGAAAAGGAAACCCAGGACCTGACTGACAAGTACTGCAAGCAGATCGATGAGATGGCAGCAGCCAAGTCCAAGGAAATTCTCGAGATCTGAGCATACAGCCGGAAGTAAAAAAGGAGTACCCCGCATGGCGGAACAGAAGCAAACAGGCGGCATGCTGCCGGAACATATCGGAATTATCATGGACGGCAATGGTCGCTGGGCCCAGAAACGGGGTCTGCCCCGTTCCGCCGGACACAAACAGGGCGCCCGTACCTTCCGGGAGATCGTGCGGTACTGCCGGAGCATCGGAATCCGGTATCTGACAGTCTATGCCTTTTCCACCGAGAACTGGAAGCGTCCCCAGAGTGAGATCGATGCGATCATGAACCTGCTCCGGGACTATCTGGATGAGCTGGAGCGCCACAGCGATGAGGAGCAGGGTGTCCTGCGCTTTATCGGGGATATGGCGCCGCTGGCAGAGGATCTCCGGCAGCGCATCACGGATGTGCAGGAGCGCACCGCCGGACGGGAGGGCATCACTGTCAATATTGCCCTCAATTACGGCGGACGGCATGAGATCGTCCATGCGGTGCAGCAGGCAGTGAGCCTGGCCCGGCAGGGAACTCTCACCCCCGAAGCGGTGGATGAGGCACTGGTGGACAGCCTGATGTATACAGCGGGTCAGCCGCCGGTGGATCTCATTATCCGTCCCAGCGGGGAACAGCGGATCTCCAACTTCCTGCTCTGGCAGGGAGCCTATGCGGAGTTTGTCTTTATGGATGTGCTCTGGCCTGATTTTACCCCGGGAGATCTGGATCGGGCCATAGCGGAATTTCAGCGGCGAAGCCGGCGTTTTGGAGGGATTTCATCTTGAAGCAGAGAATCATCACAGCCTGTGTAGGTCTTTGTGTATTGGCTGTGGTGCTGGCTAAATTCGATACATGGGCACTGAATCTGGCAGTTTCAGTGATTTCCCTGCTGGCTGTGGGTGAGGTACTGCATGTCATTGATTCGGGCAGCCGTACTCTCACCGGCATCGGCCTGATCTTTTCCGTCCTGATCCCCTTTTCCCGGATCGCGGCGATCCGGGCTGTGCTGCCCATCATTATCTATGCCTTTATTGTGGCACTGTTCTGCCTGCTTCTGGCCCGGCATGAAAAAATGCATGTGGAAGAAGTTGCCATGACGGTGTTCATCTGTATCCTGATCCCGCTGTCCCTGTCGACTATCATCGGCATCCGGGATCACCGGGGAATTGTACAGGGCTTTTACTATACAGTATTTGCCCTGATGGCAGCCTGGATGGCAGATACCGGCGCCTATTTTGCCGGTCTCAAGTTCGGCAAGCATAAGATGTCCCCGAAGATCAGCCCCAAAAAGACCGTGGAAGGTGCCATCGGCGGCGCGGTAACTGCCCTGGTATTCACCCTGCTGTTCTCCTGGATGTATGCCGAAGGCGTCACCGAGATCCTCGGAGTCCCGGTGGAGGTTAACTACCTGCGCATTGCTCTGCTCTCGCCGGTACTGACTGCCTCCAGCATTCTGGGAGATCTCTCGGCATCGGTGCTCAAGCGGCAGTACGGCGTCAAGGATTATGGCTCCATCATGCCGGGACACGGCGGAATCATGGACCGGTTTGACAGCGTACTGTTTGTGTTGCCGGCTGTGTTCCTGCTGTCGGTATACCTGCCGCTGATCCAGCTTTGAGTATGAAACGGCATCCAGTTGAATAGAGTAAGATCGGGTGGTTTATTTGAAACAAATTGCGATTCTGGGCTCTACCGGCTCCATTGGCACACAGGCACTGGATGTGTGCAGACATCTTGGATATTCAGTCGTCGCCATCACAGCCAACCGTGATGTGGACGGCATTGCGGCGCAGGCGAGGGAGTTTCTTCCTCGCTACGCTGTTATGTACGATAAAATTGCGGCAGCCCGGCTGCGGGAAGAACTTGCCGGCACCGGAATTACCGTGCTGGAAGGGGAGGAAGGGCTCTGTCAGGCGGCTTCGATGCCCGAGGCAGAACTGGTTCTCAATTCCCTCAGCGGTATGGTGGGACTGCGTCCGACCCTGGCGGCTCTGGAGGCGGGCAAGACTGTGGCCCTTGCCAACAAGGAGACGCTGGTGGCAGGCGGACGGCTCATCACCGATACAGCCCGGCGCTGCGGCGGACGGCTGATCCCGGTAGACAGCGAACACACAGCCATCTTCCAGTGCATACAGGGCGAGGAACAAAACAAAATAAAAACGATCCTGCTCACTGCTTCGGGCGGTCCGTTCTTCGGAAAGACCCGGGCAGAAACCGAGCATGCGGAGGTTGCCAAGGCACTGGCCCATCCCAAATGGAACATGGGGCAGAAGATCACAGTGGATTCCGCCACCCTCATGAATAAGGGTCTGGAATTCATCGAGTGCATCTGGAACTTCGGTGTGCGTCCGGAGCAGATTGAAGTGATTGTCCACCCCGAAACCATCATCCATTCGGCAGTGGAGTTTGAGGACGGCTCGGTCATGGCACAGCTCAGCGATCCGGATATGAAGCTCTCGATCCAGTATGCGCTGACCTATCCCCATCGCTGTCCCAGTACGGTGAAGCACCTGAGCCTCACCGATGTGGGGAAAATGACCTTTTATCCGCCGGATCTGCAGGAGTTCCCCTGTCTGGCGATGGCAATCGAAGCCATTACCCAGGGCGGACTGCACCCCTGTATCCTCAACGGCGCCAATGAGGAGGCAGTCCATGCCTACCTCCGGGGAGAGATCTCCTTCGGCGCCATTGCCCGGACGGTGCGGTATGCCCTGGATCATGTTGATCCGGGCAGTGATGCCTATACACTGCCGGAGATCCTGGCAGCGGATCAGGCAGCCCGGGCGTGTGCCCGGCAGTATATTTCCACAAAGGAGTGATTTCCGGTTTGAATACCCTTCTCACAGCGATCATCGCAATTTTTGTATTTGGAACGCTCATTCTGATCCATGAATTCGGACATTTCATTGCGGCAAAGAAGTTCGGAGTCAAGGTCAATGAGTTCGCCATCGGTATGGGCCCCACGGTGTGGTCCACCCAGAAAGGGGAGACCACCTATGCGCTGCGGGCGCTGCCGGTGGGCGGATTTGTGAGCATGGAGGGTGAGGAGGAAGGCGAGAATCCCGACAGCCGGGCGTTCTGCAATAAAAAGCCCTGGCAGCGGCTGATCATCATGGCGGCCGGACCGGCTATGAACCTGCTGCTGGGCTATTTGATCGTGCTGGGGCTGACTGCCTCGGGGAATGCCATTGCCACTCCGGTGCTCCATTCCTTTGATGAGGACGCAGTCACTTCCCAGTATTTTGAACCCGGCGACCGGATTGTTTCCATGGACGGTCATCGGGTGCATACTGCCAATGACATTTCCTTCTATCTGTCCCGGGAGGACGACGGCATCATGGATGTGGTTGTGCTGCGGGACGGCGAACAGGTTTCCATTTCGGATGTGCACTTCAAGATGGTGAATGTCCAGGGTGTGGATATGGTCACCATCGACTTTATCGTAGTGGGTGAGGAGAAGAACCTCATCAATGTGCCGGTCTATGCACTGGACTGGACCATTTCCCTCACCAAGCAGGTGTGGTTCTCCCTGTGGGATCTGGTGTTCACCGACCGGTATGGCGTGGAACAGATGTCCGGACCGGTGGGCGTAGCCGGAGCCATCGGCGAATCGGCAGCCATGGGCCTGGATCAGTTTGCCATTATGGTGGGTGTGATCACCATCAACCTGGGTGTATTCAATCTCCTGCCGCTGCCGGCTCTGGACGGCGGACGCATTGCCTTTGTACTGCTGGAGATGATCCGGCGCAAACGGCTCAATCCCAACATTGAGGGCTATATCAATATGGCTGGCTTGCTGGCTCTGATGGCCCTGATGGTCTTTGTGACCTTTAACGATATACTCAAACTCATCTGACCGTGGCCCCGGAAGGGGGCAGAAAGGAGAGGGCTATGCCTGCATACAGACGCCCCTGCCGCACTGTGCGGGCAGGGAATATCCTCATCGGCGGCGATGCGCCGGTGTCCATCCAGTCGATGCTCAACACCGATCCCCATGATGCCGCCGCTTCGATTGCACAGGCGCAGGCACTGGAAGCTGCCGGCTGTGAGATCATCCGTGCCACTGTGCCGGATACAGCCGCTGCTGCCACCCTCACGGCGCTCAAAAACAGCGTGGCCTGTCCCATTGTGGCGGACATCCACTTTGACTACCGGTTGGCTCTGGCCTCGGTGGACGCAGGTGCCGACAAGATCCGCATCAACCCCGGCAACATCGGCGGGGAGGACCGGGTGCGTGCCGTGGTGGAAAAGTGCCGGGGAGCCGGCGTGAGCATCCGCATCGGGGTCAACGGCGGTTCACTGGAGCGGGAGCTCTGGGAAAAGTACGGCGGCCCCACCGCGGAAGCCATGGTGGAGAGCGCCCGGCGGCACATCCAGCTGCTGGAGCAGGAGCATTTCTATGACTATGTGCTCTCCCTGAAGCACTCCAATGTCAAGACCATGCTGGATGCCTACCGCATGGCAGCCGAAGTCTTTGACTGCCCGCTGCATCTGGGCGTCACCGAGGCCGGTACTGCCCGGATGGGACTGGTGAAGTCGGCAATCGGCATTGGTTCGCTGCTGGCGGATGGCATCGGCGATACCATCCGGGTATCCCTCACGGCTGATCCGGTCACCGAGATCGCCGCTGCCCGGGATATTCTCAAGGCCTCGGGTCGGGGAACACAGGGGGTTACGGTGGTGTCCTGTCCCACCTGCGGACGCACCCGGGTCAACCTCATCAGCCTGGCGGAGCAGGTGGAAGCTGCCCTGGCAGACTGTCCCAAGCGGCTGACTGTGGCTGTGATGGGCTGTGCTGTCAACGGCCCCGGCGAGGCCCGGGAAGCTGATGTGGGCATTGCCTGCGGCGATGGTGTCGGGCTGCTCTTTAAGAAAGGCGAGATCGTCTGCAAGGTGCCGGAGGCGGAAATCCTTCCCACTTTGCTGCGGTTTATCGAGGAACTGTAATGGAAACGGAGACCGTGGATCTTGAAAACATTCAGCGATGTATTTGGAACCTATCTGCCTGATCTCCCGGCGGCGGTGGCTGCCGGTGAGATCGAGCATCTTCATATTCACACCCAGCGCAGGGAGCTGACGGCTCAGCTGCGCTTTGCCAATGTACTGGAAAAATCGGTGCTGCTGCAGGTGCAGGCCCAGCTCCGGACTGCGCTGCAGCTGGGACGGGTGCTGCTTCTGCCCCGGTATCCGGCAGATCAGCTCACCGTGGCCTATCTGCCCAGCCTGGCAGATACCCTCCGGGCGGCAGGCAAGCATATCAACGGCTTCTTTGACGGCGCCACCGCTGAGCTGGCAGACGACCATCTCACCATCTCCCTGGCCCATGGCGGCTATGAGTGGCTCGAGCGGGAGAACTGTGCCCGGGTGATCTCCGAGATCCTGGAACAGGAGTTCGGGCGGCAGATCACAGTGGAGTTCACCGGCGTGCTGGATCTGGAGTCCAATCAGGAGATCTACCGCAAGACCATGGAGGCGGCGGAAGCAGCCATTCCCAAGGCTCCGCCCCGCCCGGCTGCACCGGCGCCTTCCCGTCCGGCCCCTGCCCAGAACGGCGGCAATGGAGGCTGGAACGGAGGCGGCAATGGCAACGGCGGCTGGAACCGTTCGGGCGGCGGACGCCGGAGCGACAGCCGTCTGCTGGACGAGCCCAAGGCGGCGCCCATCCGGTTTGACGCCTCGGGGCTGCCCTTCCAGGCGGACGAAATGACGGTCATCATGGGCAAGCCCATTGGGGAGCGTCCCATTCCGCTGTCCGACGCCATGGAGGAGGAGATCCAGGTGACAGTCTGGGGCGATGTGTTCCAGACTGACAAGCATGTCACCCGGGACGAAACCAAGGTGATCTACAAGATCCTGTTCACCGATTATACCAACTCCTTTGCCCTCAAGACCATCGTGTCGGCGGAGAAGGCGCATCTGATCGATGATACCCTCAAGCCAGGCAAGACCATTCTCACCAGCGGCAAGGTCATGTTGGACACCTTTGAAAAGGAACTGCTGCTGCGTCCTGATTCCATTGCGTTGGTGAAGCGTACATACCGGCAGGATACCAGCGAGAAAAAGCGGGTGGAACTGCATCTGCATACCAATATGTCCTCGATGGACGGCATGACCCCGGCGGACAAGCTGGTGCAGCGGGCGGCCTATTTCGGTCATACCGCCGTTGCCATCACCGACCATGGCGTGGCCCAGGCCTATCCCGATGCCATGAATGCCCAGAAGGCGGTGGAAAAGTCGGGCAAGGAGATGAAGATCCTCTACGGCGTGGAGGGCTATCTGGTCAATGATATGGTGCCCGCTGTGGTGGGGAAATCCAAGGAGGCCTTTGACGGCGAGTTCATCATCTTCGACCTGGAGACCACCGGCCTTTCTGCCGGTCTGGAGCGCATGACCGAAATCGGCGCGGTCCGGGTGAAGAACGGGGAAGTGCTGGAGGAATTTGACACCTTCGTCAATCCTGAGAAGCGCATCCCCGATGAGGTGGTCAAGCTCACCAGCATCACCGATGAGATGGTGGCGGATGCTCCTCTGGAAGAGGAAGCCCTGCGGATGTTCATGGACTTCATCGGGCGGGAGGATGCTGTCCTGGTGGCGCACAATGCCCCCTTTGACTCCTCCTTCCTCAAGGCGGCGGCAGCCCGGCACGGGATCAAGCTGCAGTATACCTATGTGGATACAGTGCCCATCTCCCGGGCGCTGTTCCCCAACCTCAAGAATCACAAGCTGGACACCATTGCCAAGCATCTGAAACTGGCGGATTTCCATCACCACCGGGCCTGTGACGATGCCCGCACCCTGGCGGGGATCTTCCTGGCGGAAGCCAAGATCATGCAGGAGGAAAAGCAGATCATGGCAGTGGACCAGATCAATACCGGCATTACCGTGGTGGATGTCAAGAAACTGCCGTCCTACCACATCTGTATCCTGGTGCAGAACCTCACCGGCCTCAAGAATCTCTACAAGCTCATCTCCATGTCCCATCTCAATTACTTCTACAAGCGTCCCCGGATGCCCAAGAGTGAGATCTTTAAGCACCGGGAGGGACTGCTGCTGGGCTCTGCCTGTGAATCGGGCGAGCTGTTCCGAGGGATTGTGGACGGCAAGAGCTTCAACGAGCTGTGTGAGATCGCCAAGGACTATGACTACCTGGAGATCCAGCCCATCGGGAACAATATGTTTCTCTACCGCAATGGCTCGGTCAATTCGGTGGAGCAGCTGCGGGATATGAACCGCACCATTGTCAAGATCGGCGAGAAGCTCCATAAACCGGTGGTTGCCACCGGCGATGTCCACTTCCTGGAGCCGGAGGACGCCAAGTTCCGGGAGATCCTCATGGCAGGCCAGGGCTTCAAGGACGCCTCGGAGCAGGCGCCGCTCTACTTCAAGACCACCGATGAGATGCTGGAGGAGTTCTCCTATCTCGGCGAGGAAAAGGCCTATGAAGTGGTGGTGGAAAACACCAACAAGATCGCCGACAGCATCGAAAAGATCAAGCCCATCCCCGATGGCACCTATACGCCGTATATTGAGGGCTCGGAGGAGGAACTCCAGCGCATCACCTGGGAAAAGGCCAAGGAAATCTATGGTGATCCGGTGCCGGATATTGTCCGGGACCGCCTGGATCGGGAGCTCACCTCCATTATCAAGCACGGTTTCGCGGTGCTCTACATCATTGCCCAGAAGCTGGTGTTCAAGTCGGAATCCAATGGCTACCATGTCGGCTCCCGAGGCAGTGTAGGCTCCTCCTTTGTGGCGACCATGGCGGGTATTTCGGAGGTCAATCCGCTGATGCCCCACTATGTCTGCCCCAACTGCAAGCACAGTGAGTTCTTCACCGATGGTTCGGTGCAGTCGGGCTTTGACCTGCCCCCCAAGAACTGTCCGCACTGCGGCACTCCCATGAACCGGGATGGTCACAATATCCCCTTTGAAACCTTCCTGGGCTTCAACGGCGACAAACAGCCGGATATCGACCTGAACTTCTCGGGTGAATATCAGTCCCAGGCCCATAAATATACCGAGGAGCTGTTCGGTTCCTCCCATGTGTTCAAGGCGGGAACCATCTCCACTGTGGCGGAAAAGACAGCTTTTGGCTATGTGCGCCGCTACAATGAGGAGCGGGGGCTCCATGTGAACCGCTATGAAGAACAGCGCCTGACTCTGGGCTGTACCGGTGTCAAGCGCACCACCGGTCAGCATCCGGGCGGCATGGTTGTTGTGCCCAATGACTACGAGGTCTACGATTTCACTCCGGTGCAGCATCCGGCGGATGACCCGGATTCGGACATCGTCACCACCCACTTCGACTTCCATTCCCTCCATGATACCATCCTCAAACTGGATATTCTCGGACACGATGTGCCCACCTTCTATAAGCATCTGGAGGATATGACCGGCATTCCGGTAATGGAGGTGGATACCAGTGATGAGGCGGTATACAGCCTGTTCACGTCCCCGGCGGCGCTGGGCGTCACCGAGGAGGAGATCGACTGCAATACCGGTACGCTGTCCCTGCCGGAGATGGGCACCAACTTTGTGCGTCAGATTCTCATTGAATCCCAGCCCAAGACCTTCTCCGACCTGCTGCAGATTTCGGGACTGTCCCATGGTACCGATGTATGGACCGGCAATGCCCAGGAGCTCATCAAGGAGGGCACCTGTACCATTTCCAATGTAATCGGTACCCGTGACAGCATTATGACTTATCTGCTGGGCAAGGGACTGGAGCCGTCCATGGCCTTCAAGATCATGGAGATCACCCGAAAGGGTAAGGCTGCCACCCAGCTCACCGAGGAGCATATCACAGCCATGAAGGAGCATGGTGTTCCGGATTGGTACATCGAAAGCTGTAAGAAGATCAAGTATATGTTCCCGAAGGCGCATGCGGCGGCGTATGTAATTGCGGCGATCCGGCTGGGCTGGTACAAGCTCCACCGCCCGCTGGAATACTATGCCACCTACTTCACCATCCGCGGCGGCGATATTGATGCCGAAGCGGCTGTGCGGGGACTTTCCACCGCACGCTTGCGGATGCAGGAGCTCAAGAAGCTGGGCAATGAGCGTACCACCAAGGAGGACGATCAGTTCACTGTGCTGCAGATCATGTGTGAGATGATGGCACGGGGTTATGAATTCCTGCCGGTGGATCTCTACAAGTCCCACGCCACCAAGTACCGCTGTGAGGACGGCAAGATCCGTCTGCCCTTCACAGCCCTCAAGGGACTGGGTGAAAACGCTGCCCGCAACATCATGGAAGCAGCGGCGGAAGGGGAATTCCTCTCGGCAGACGAGGTGGTTTCCCGTGCAAAGATTTCCAAGTCGGTGGTGGATCTGCTGCGGCAGGCCGGCGCACTGGGCAATCTGCCTGAGAGCAGTCAGATGTCCTTCTTCTGATTTTCCTGGGAAATACCGCTTGACAGAGTCAGATTTCTGATGTAAACTATTCTGCGTGTCTAATGGTCGGCGTATGATCGGCCCCACGAAAATCAAATATTGTCTGAATAAGGCCCATTTTCCTGTTTTCTGTCCAAAACAGGGGAGTGGGCTTTTTTTCGGGCCAAAGGAGTTATCAATGAGCGTTTCCCTTCGTGAAGAAAACAAAATGGCAGTGCGGCCGGTATTCCCGCTGCTCATGTCCATGGCGATCCCGCCAATGATCTCCATGCTGATTCAGTCCCTTTACAACATTGTGGACAGTATGTTCGTGGCAAAAATCGGAGAAGATGCCCTGACTGCAGTTTCTCTGGCCTTCCCGGTACAGACCCTGATTGTGGCCTGTTCAGTGGGTATTGGTGTGGGAGTCAATTCCTATATCTCCCGCAGCCTGGGCCGGGAGGACCAGGAGGGCGCAGACAGCGCGGTAGCCCATGGGCTTCTTATGGCAGCTTTTGTGGCAGTTCTGTTCATCATCGCGGGACAGTTCCTGCTGGAACCCTTCTTCCGGCTGTTCAGCGATGATCCGGCAATCCTGGCAGATGCCATCACCTACACCAATATCTGCCTGATCTTCTGTGCCGGTTCCTTTATCCACATCTGCATTGAGAAGGTGTTCCAGTCCACCGGTTCGATGATCTTCCCCATGCTGCTCCAGGCACTGGGAGCCATCACCAACATCATTCTCGATCCCATTATGATCTTCGGCCTGTTCGGCTTCCCTGCCATGGGAGTCAAGGGCGCAGCCGTGGCGACTGTGATCGGACAGCACACCGCCATGCTGGCTTCTCTGCTGGTGTTCCTGCTGGGCAAGTTTGCGGTGCGGCTGGATCTTCGGAACTTCCATTTCAGATGGAAGATGATCCGGGATATTGCCTCCATCGGCATTCCCAATTCCTGCATGAATGCTCTGGGCAGCGTGCTGGTAATGGGGCTCAATACCATCCTCATCGGCTTCTCCAACACAGCGGTGTCGCTGTTCGGCATCTATTATAAGCTCCAGACCTTCGTATTCATGCCCGCCAGCGGCCTGACCCAGGGCGCCATGCCCATCATGGGCTTCAGCTATGGCGCCGGCAACGGCAAGCGCCTGCAGCATACTCTGAGCATCAGCCTGCGGGTCTGCTTTGTGATCATGGCAGTGGGCTGTGTGCTGTTCATGGCAGCGCCCGAGTGGCTGCTCGGCCTGTTTGACGCCTCGGAGGAGATGCTCGCCATCGGCGTTCCGGCTCTGCGGATCATCTCGGTATCCTTCCTGCCCGCAGCCATCGGCTTTATCCTGCCTACCATGTTCCAGGCCATGGGACAGGGCGGCTATTCGCTCATCGTCTTTCTGCTGCGCCAGCTGGTGATCACCCTCCCGGCAGCTGCCATCCTCAGCGGCCCGTTCGGCCTGACCGGAATCTGGGCCAGCTTTATTCTGGCTGAATCCATAGCAGCGGGTGCGGCCCTTCTGTTCTATAATAAGCTCCGGAAGAAAGATCCGGTGCTGGGATAAAATAAAAATCCCCGGTTTCCGATGCGGAGCCGGGGATTTTTTTCTCAAACGGTATAGGCACAGGGATTTGGAACAGACTATCCCCAAAGACTGCCGGACGGCAGAGAGGGGACAGGAACATGCGGGTACTGATGCTGGAACCGGGGCAGGATGCCCGGGTGGAGGAGATCCCATCCGACCCGGCACAGCTGGAACGGATTCTGGGCGGCCCGGCGGAGATCACAGCGCCCTTTGAGAGCGGGATATTGCTGGTGATGCTCCGGGATCAGCGTGGACAGCGGCCCAATCGTCTGATCGGCAGCCGAAAAGTGTATGGACGCTGCCTGCTGAGCGGAGTATCCCTGCACGGATTGGACGACCTTCCGGCAGCACTGCTGGAGCGCTACCGGGTCAGGATGGACCGCTGCCGTCTGGAGTGATTAGCGGGGCGAGCGGATCTTGTTGACCAGGAAGTTGGCAGTGAGCACTTCCCAGGCCTGGGCGAAGTAGGTGCCGATGTGCCAGAAGCTGACCCCTGCCAGTTCAAATTCCCGCACCAGATCCATCTTGGCCTGAATGCTGCGGGCGTCCTCGAACCAGACCTCATGCCGGCGTCCGGAGTCATCCCGGTAGTTGAAGTAGGGGGTTTTGGAAGTTTCATCAAAGAAGATCTGGGCGTTGTTCTGCACAGCGATGTTGATGGCGCCCACATTGGAAACCACGGTGGCGGGAGAGTAGGAGCCGATAACCCAGTCATAGCCGTAGTTGGGAATGCCCATGAGGATCTTGCCGGCGGGGATCTCGGTCACGGCATACTGGAGCACCCGGCGCACCTGGTTGTAGGGAGCCACCGCCTGAGGCTCACCGTACCGATATCCCCATTCATAAGTCCGATTATCTATGAAACTGACCCCATAAAAAATCACCCGTCAAACCGCAGGGTCAGATGGAGGCGGGGAGGGACATTTCGCTCGGTCTTGTCATAGTCGATGCGGCTGAGGATGGATTTGAGCATCAGGTTCTTTTCCACCACTGACTGGAGCAGCCCATACCCGTCAATGACCTCCTGGATCCTGGGGATCATCTCTGCCATGCGCCGCTGGTTCTGCTCGGCGGCGGTGAGTTCCTCCTGGGTTGCCTGTTCGCCCTGGCGCAGATCGTCCAGCTGCTCTTCCAGGCGCTGCCGCCGACTGACGAAGGTCTCCCGGTCGTAGATTCCCTGTTCCAACAGGTCAAAGAGGTTTCCCAGCTGCTTTTCCAGCCGGCTGATTTCCTGCCGGGTGTGTTCCAGCTTCTTGCGGTGCGCTGCGGCCTCATCAGCCAGCGTTTCAAGCTGGGGGTATTCCTCCTCAAAGCTGTCCACGATCTCCCGCAGTGCCTGCATCAGCAGCGCTTCCACTTCGGTCACATCGCTGGCCTTGCAGGAGCAGTTCGGCGTTGTGCAGTAGACAATCCCGCCCCGGCTGTTCTGCTGACGCTTCATGCCGTATCCGCACACAGCGCACTTGAGCAGCCCGGAAAAGGGGTTCTGGGGAGTCCGGCTGGACACGGTCCGGGATAGGGTGGAGGCATGGAGTTTGTCCGCCGCCTTCTGCCAGACCTCCTCGCTCACCAGCGGCTCATGCAGGCCGTCGATCAGGGTGTATTCCCCGAACTTCCGCACCGGGCGCAGCACCTTCTGGACGCCGTCCTCATAGGTTTTGATCTTGGGGCGGTATCCCATCTTGATCTTGCCCATGTAGACCGGGTTGGTGAGCACCTTGCAGACGGTGGAGCCGGACCAGTAATGTCCCTGCCGGGTGCGGTAGCCCATCTGGTTGAGCTGGGTGGCGGTGTCACCGGTACCCATTTTCGCCGAGCTGAGAAACAGCCGGAAGATGAGCTGCACCACGGCGGCATCCGGGCTGGGGATCAGGGTGAAGCCCTTCTGTCCGGTGAGAGGCGCCTTTTCATAGCCGAAGGGAGCCACACTGCCCACATACTTTCCCTGTTTGGCCGAGGCCTGACGCCCTCGAACCAGACGGCGGTTGATGGTCTTGAGCTCCCGGCGGGACATATACAGCCCGAACTCAAAGTACTCCTCATCGAATTCATCGCCCGGGTCATAAGTTTTCAAGGGAGTGACAATCTTGGTGCCGCTGTACTGGAATGCCTTGGCGACCGCACCCTGATCCTCGGTGTCGCCGCGGGCCAGACGCTCGATCTCCACCACCAGGACGCCGTCCCATTGTCCGGCGCTCACTTCCCGGAGCAGGCGCTGCATCACCGGGCGCCCGGCAATGCTGTCGCCGGAGACGATCTCCCGATAGATGGCAGTTACCCGAAGCCCCTGCCGCTCGGCAGTCTCCTCCAGGAGCTGCTGGTGCCGGGAGAGGATCTCCTCATCGGTGAAACTGGGGTTTTCGCTGTCCTTCCGGGACTTGCGCAGATACATACAGTAGGGCATGGATAAGCTCCTTTCTGTAAAAAGAAGTGTAATATATTGCTTTTTTGCGTATAAATCAAAACTGAATTTTCATTGATGTGCAAAATGTTGTATTTTTACACACTTAATGATACTATAATAAAAAGAAGAGTTAAAAATTCTGAATTTTACATGATAGAAGCTGAGGTTGATCCTATGAGTTATATTCCATTGACAAAGGTATACTATCAGTCCCCAGACGAATATGAGGAAGAATGGCGCAGACGCAGAGAAAATCCCTTTTCCTCCTACCACATTCCGTTTCAGATCGGGGAGTATCCAGTCTTTTTCCTGCAGCTTCCGGAATTGTACCAGTCGATCATTGAACTGCATCGGCTGGATCAGAAAATCCATCTGCTGTACTTTGGCTTGCCGAAAATGGCGATCCAAAACTTCACACTGCACAGTTTGATTGGGGAAATTGTGATCACCAACCAGTTTGAAGGGGTATCAAGCAGCAGGCGGGAAGTAAGGGAATCGCTTGAGAATCTGCGGCAGAAACAGAGAGCGCAAAAGCGGTTTGACGGTATTGTAAGTAAATACCGTATGCTGATGACCCGAAAAGAAATACCGCTGGAAACCCCTGAAGATATCCGGCATTTATATGATGAACTGCTGCTGGAGGGAAAAAGTGAGATCGAACCGGAAAACCTGCCGGATGGCACTTTGTTTCGAAAGGAGAGTGTCAGCGTTACAGACAGTTTTGACCGGGAAATCCATAGGGGGCTTTATCCAGAGGAGCAGATCATCCAGGCAATGCGGGAAGCATTGGCTGTGCTGAAAGACCCCCAGCTCAACCCGGTGCTGGCCATCGGGCTGTTTCACTATCTGTTTGGGTACATTCACCCATTTTACGACGGGAATGGCCGGATGAGCCGTTTCATCAGCAGCTATCTTTTGGCTCGGGAGTTTCATCCAATTGTGGCATATCGCATTTCCTACCCTATTTTTCAAAACCGAAAGATCTATGAAGAGGCCTTTCGGATTTGCAATAACCCCCGCAGCAGGGGAGATGTTACGCCTTTTCTGCTGATGTTTACCAATATCATCACGCAGGCTATGCAGGGCCTTTATGAGGCGCTGGAACGCCGCGCTGCCCGAATGAACCACTATCATAAAAGACTTCAGGAGGCGCAGGAGTCCTTTGCCGATTGGGACGAAAACCTGAGGGACTGCCTGTTCATTTTAATTCAGGTCAGTCTGTTTTCCGAAGATGGCATCAATCGGCAGGAGCTGGCGGAAGCCTGTGAGTATTCTGTATCTACTCTGATGAAACAGCTAAATCGGCTGAGCGAACTGCAGGATGGAAAGCTTTTGATTCGGGAACAGGTCGGCAGAGAAAAGCATTACCGCCTGGATCTCAATCAATTGGACCAGCTGTTGCAGTGTTTGGCGCAAGAGTAATTTAAATAGTCTGGTTTTTAAAAGGCCGCTTGTCTGTTGCAGCAGACAGGCGGCTTTTTTATTTGTCAGTGATTTTTATACTTCAATGGAATCCTCGTCATTATCATCAGTAAAATCAGTGGATTCCTCATCGGTATACACCTGGTCAGACGAAAGCGACTGATAATACTCTTCGGCGGCCATTGTGCGAACAAACTCAGCAGTAGGTTCAATATCCAGAACAATTTGCTCCAGTTCGTCAAGAGAGACATTGAAGAACTCTTTGCGACGGTTTACCTTGTTTACACGCTTCGCATCCAAGAGAGAGTGAATCCGCCCTTCCAAAGAAACTGCATCTTCGGAGAAGATGAAGCTATGCACATCGAACTTGAAAGGCACGCTGGCATTTCCCAGCTCATTGACACGGTCCTGCGGGACAAGTCTGCGGGTCATACCGATTTTGAATATATTTTCACCAAAGCTGCCCAGGTTGCTGATAATGTAAACTGTACCGGCTTTTCCGTTCTGGAGATTGATGATTTCATCTTTCTTCACAACGACATTGGCAAGCTGTTCCTGCAGTTCCAGAATGCGGGCATTGAGCTTTTCAATTTCCGTTTCGTCCTGAGCATTGGACAGCTGTGTCTGTACCTTGTCCAGTTCGCCCTTGTACTTTTCTTCCTCTTTTTCAACTTTCTTTCGTTCAAGTTCGAGAGCCTTACGCTCTTCAGCTTCCTGGCGCATTTGTTCACGGATCGCCAGCTGTTCCTGTCTGGCCTGTTCTTTTTTCACATAGTAGTTGTACTCAATCTTAATGGCGTTGATAAACAAATACTCGATTTCACCGATGAACTTGGTAAGCGTTCCGGCAATATTTTGGTTTCCGCTGCCGGCAATGGACAGGTACTTGGAAGTAACGAGTTTGAGCTTTTCGATGCTTGAATCCAGCTTCTCATATTTCAGTTCAGACAAAATGTTCTGAAGCTCTGCACGAAGGGCAATAACCATGAGCTGATAGATTGACCTGTTGGCTTTGGTCGTGTATCTTGCCGCATACTGGGACATGAGTGATTCAATCTGCTTGTCGTTTGCCCGGAATGCCTTCCGCAAATCTGCCACATTCATGTAGTTCAGGTGCAAGGTGACTGTTGGAACAAGCTCCAGTTCCTCTTCCATCTGAGGGGAAATCTTACAGTTATCAAATGCTGTAGGATCATTGAAGAAGTTGTCTATGGCATACTTTGTCGCCTCATACAGGGATTTGTTTTTGGCGATTTTGTTTGTAACGGTGCGAAGGTTGGCCTCTTTCTGGGCTACCTGCTTCTCCAGATTCTGAATTTCTTCTCGCAGAGCTGCAAGGGTTGTATTGCAGGACAGAACCTCCTCGTTTGCCTGTTTCAAGGCTTCCTGTACTTGCTCATATTCTGTAAATCCAATCTCATCAAAATGAGCTTTTTGTTCGGCAAGCTGATTGGTAAGATCCTGGATCTGCTGCTTAAATTCTCCAATTCTGAATATATCTCTCAAACCCATAAGATATCATTCCTCCATTTAGTACCTATAAGATCGCAAAACTTCTGACTGATATAACTCTGCCAGACGGGTACTGACCCCAAGCCGGGCAGCGAGCTGGTCTGTACTTTCACCATCAAAGAGCACTTCCGCTGGATCAGGAGCCATCAGACATACTGAGAAGGTGTCCGCTTCTATCTCGGGTCGGCTGGTCACTTGTAAAGTGCACCGATCCATGAACACCCGGTTTTGTCCCCGGTGGAAAAGATGATGTCCCAGCTCATGTCCAAGTACAAAGCGCCGCTCGTAGTCATTCAGACCGCTGTCCACAAAGACGAAAGTATTCCGTTTCAGTTGCTTATACATACCACGCACTCCATGCATGGGTACGTCAAAGATTTTGATTCGCATAGCAGTAAGGATTTCCTGCGGGTCAGTGGTGCCGTATTTTTCAGCGATCCGCTGAGCCCGCTGCAGTATGGTCATGCGCACCGTCTCCTACTTCTTATACTTTTTCGGGGTGTACTTTTCCTTGTTGATTTTCTTAGCATATTCCAAAGCCATAGCCATAGCATTACGGATGCTGTCCACCGCTTCTGGGGAGGCTGGGTCACCATCAAACATCAAATCACCGCTGTTCTCCAGATCGGCCATCAATGCCTCCAGATCCCGTGCAATATCGCGCTTATCCCTTTCAGAGAGTCCGTCCTTCGGGGAGGACTCTTTTTGCTTTCCCAGTATTTCATCGATACTGATGCCGAAGTATTTTGACATCTTTTCCAGAACCTCGGCGCTGGGCCGGTCGGTCTTGGTGGTCTTCCATTTGGCTGCGAGAGAACGACTGACTCCCATTTCAATACAGGCCCGGCCTGGCTTCACGCCTTTTTGCTTACACAATTCTTCAAATCGATCATAGAACACAAAAACCATCCTCAATTTTAGCACATATTCACAAAGATTACGATAGTAACCAAAATGTATTGAAATGATTACGAATGTATGCTAATATTGATTCAGGTTGAAAATCGTAATCATTTCAGGTTTTATTTTACTGACAATTTAATAATATCCCTATTGATTACATAAGTCAACAAATACATGGTGAAAGGAGTAATCTTCGTATGCCTGCACAATGGACAGGAGAAGTTTTGGGCGAAATGCATTTGAATGATATCTCCGCTCAGGAGCTTGCCGAGAAAATTGGTATCCACCCCAAGTATCTCAGCGCTATCATGAACGGACATCGGGAGCCGAAAGGTGCCGAAGAGAAAGTTCGCGCCGCTTTGGATGAGTTGATCCGGGAAAAGACCGAATAAGTCTCATCTCATAGCGGGTGTAAGCAGTTACTGCCCGGGGCACCTGCCCCCGATATTTTTTACTCATTGTACCTCTTTTCATAGTTCTGGTTTTCATTTACGGGACGGGGGCAGATGCCTGGGCAGCAATTCCAGTCATAGGACAAGCCGTTATTCCGATACAATGCAGTGAGGTGATAAAAAATGCAGGAAGAGATCATCACAACCCGCTGGGGGACAGCGGTCATTGACCGAAGCCAGGTGCCGGATGATCCGGCCGAGAATGCCCGGCGCAAGAAGGAGTTGTATCACATCTGTGTCCGGGCGATCATGAACCTGCCGCCCGACCGCCGGGCGATCTACGATGTATTTATCCGCCGCAAGTATGGGGAGGGGAAGCAGTAATGGCAAAGAACAAGAAGCACGAGATGCACACCTACACCGCCGATGTTCAGCTGGTGGAGCAGAACGGCATTTATTTCATCTATAAAAACGGGGAGCGGTACATTGGGCCGATCCTGCCGGCAGATGCCGGGATCATGCTGGCAAGCGTTCACGAGGTGCTGGCAAAGGAATGGGTCGCCGGACGGGAAGCCGAGCTGGATGCCCTCCAAAACCCGGCATAGCGGGAGGAAAAGGACGATGAAACACACAGGACAAAAAATCGCCCGGTGGCTTACACTGGCCAGCCTGGTTGCGATGTTCGGATTCGCCGGCATCGCTGAGCGGGTGGACAAGCTCTCGCCCGGCCTGGTGGCAGGAATGTTCCTGTCGGTGCTGGCCTTTGGGGTCTGTGCCGAGCTGGGCGGCCTTACATACAGGAGGGACAAGCTGTGATTCAGATTTGCCCGAAGGACTGCCCCCGGCGCCGCCCCGGCTGCCATGGGAGCTGCCCGGACTATCCCCGCCGGCTGGCGGAATACCACGCTGAACAGGCCTATACTCGGGAGCAGAAAGCCCGGATCAGCGACAGCATCCGGGGCGTGATCGCCACCCTGCCGGTGGACAAGCGCAACTGCCATGTGACCCGGACACCCGGGCGGCAGGGCAGGCGGAAACGGAGGGGATAGTCATGCGGATTCTCTACGAGTGCCGGGGCATCACCCTGGCAGACACCGGGGATCGCTATGTGATCCTCAAGCGAGGACAGGTATACATAGACAGCATTGAGACACCCCGGGAAGCAGTGATCCTTTTCACTGAGATCCTGCAGACGGAGATGCTCCGGCGGGTGGAGCGGTATGAGCAAAAGAAAAAAGCAGAGCTGTGACGAGCTCTGCCTTCTCAAAAGCGGTATTTGATTGTGTGCAAATTACCGCTTTTATTATACCGCCAAACCGCGAAAAAAGCAAGGCGCCATGCGCCTTTGCAGACTTGGTAAAGCAATTATCTTTTCGACACTGTAATAGCTGAGAGGTTGAAAAATGGCGGGATACATAAAGGCCACCTACCGGGCAGGACCGGTGACGGTGGTGGAGCGATATTACAGTCCCCGGTATGGAGTAAGGGCCGGACGGGGACAGAGGGAAAAGCCAACCCCGGAGAGGGTGGCAGAAGCCAATGAACGCCGGAGTGAGTTCAAACTGTGGCTGACTTTGCTGGAGAACTTCCAGCCGGGGGACCTGCATCTGGTTCTCACTTACCGGAAGGAGAACCGCCCAGCGGACAAGTCCCTTCTCAAAAAGGATATGCAGGCCTTTCTCCGGAAATGCCGGGCAGTTTACAAAAAGCAGGGGAGGGAGCTGCGATACATCTGGGTGTGCGAATACGAGAGCACAGCGCCACACTTCCACATCATTCTGCCACGGATCGACCCTGGACTGCTGCAAGACATCTGGCCCCACGGGAATATCCGCCCGGGCTATCTCTATGCCGAGGGGAACTTCAAGCCTCTGGCGGCGTACCTAATCAAAGAGACCCGGCGGACCTTCCGCCAGAAGCTGGTCAGCGGGCGGCGGTGGAATCCATCAAAGAATCTGAGGAAACCAAAGGTCACCATCGAGGAGACTGGGCGGAGCCGCTGGAGGAAAGACCTGAAAGTCCCCAAGGGATACATGATGCTGGGAGAAGTCCAGAACGGCGTCCATGAGTTATTCGGCACGCCGTACCAGTATTACGAACTACTGCAGATCGTCACCGAGCGCAGAAAGGAGTAGCGGGCGGAATGAAGTTTCAGGAAATAGACCGGCTGGCCCAGAGCGTGGACAAGCTGCCGGACATTGCCAATCTCGGCGACCGGTATGTCTATCACTGCCTGCGGGAGGTGTATGACCGCTTTCACGCCGGGAAGCTGGAGAAAGAGGAAGCCGAAGTAGAACGCCGGAAGCTCTACCAGGCGCACCGGCTCTACCGTGAGCAGGAGGCAGCGCACCTGAAAGCCCATAAGCAGATCCAGGAGGCGATCCGCCAGGCCGGGGAGATGCAGTCCGAGATTTACAAAGGGCTGGGTGCTCTCCCGGCGGAGCAGTTGCTGGGGCTTTGCTGCCGGTGCATCAGCGCCATGACCGGGGAGGACACCCTCACCCGGAAATACAAGAAGGAATATGGGAGGGACAAGCCATGGCCAAACGATTGACCGTAGAGGATTGGCTGAATGTCATTCTCCCGGCGGAAGAAAAAATCGACACAGTGGTCCGGTACGGCCCGGACATCGTATGCCGGGCGGAAAGTCCCAGCTGGCTCAGCTCTCACGGAGCACTGGGAGTGTTGGAAGCCAGAGTGCTGAGCGTTGAGATCACGAAAGCCAGGATCACGATCCAGGCCAGACCCAAAGGCATCACAGTTTGACCATAGAATGGAGGATATACCAATGACCACAATCAATGAACTGAAAGAAGTAATTCTTGAGATGGAGAAGGCCGCCCATGAGTACGAGCAGGAGGCAAGGGAAGCAGATACCAAGGCCGATGCGGACTTTTGCGAGAAGATAGCGGGAATGTACCGGATCGCCGCTGCCTGCTGCTGGGAAAAGCTCGAGAGCCAGGAAGCCGGGGACGGCTGGTTCCGCCCGGAGAAGGGAGAGCTCCCGCCGGACGGGGAAACAGTGATTGCCATTGTAAGCGGATCGCCCGCAGACGGAACCACTCTCACGGGAAGCTATCAGACCGCCAGCTACTATGGAGAAGATTCTGCCGGATGGGTAGTTGACGAGTGGCCTGAGTGGGAAAATCCCACAGTACATTGCTGGCAGTCAGCGCCGGAAGCCCCGGAGGAAGTCAAGAAGAAAATCCAGGAGATCTGGGATAAGATCGCAGCCGGGGAGCAGGTATGACCGCCCATCGGTACGGCGCCCGCTATGAGGTATGTTCCCGGTGCGGGCGTGAATGGAATGTGAGCCTGTGGGCGCCGGTGGGGGAGTACCTCTGCCCGGTGTGCGCAGAGCAGAAGAGGAGGGAGCGGAATGCTTTACGGGATCGCAACCATCGGCGGTGCGGAAACCGCCGTAAAGGTCCATCTGATGGACGATAAAGAGGACTGCAGCCGGCTGATCCGGCCCAGCCAGTGGAATTTCTTCCGGGGGTGTTTTGCCCACATCGGGATAGACCCTGCCACCGTGATGGTGGTAAACAAAGAGGAATATGACAGGGTAGCGGGCAGCCGCACCCGGAAAGGATAAAAGCCATGATCAAGAAGAATCTGCGGCATCTTCATGCCATTGTGACCAAGCAGACATACTGGCGCCTGATGCATTGGGCAGAGGCTGTGGGTCTGCCTGAAAAGGAAATCGGTCGGATCATCGACCGGCTGGTCCGGGAAAAGGCGCTCAGGGAGAGCACCAGCCGCCGGTTTGAAGAGGAACGCCAGAGCACCTGGCGGATCTGGCCCCAGGAGAAGCCAGAAGAAGATGGCGAGTACATTGTGCAGATTGAAGGGGCGGCCCAGGCAACGACACTTTGGTACCAAAGAGAGGCCCAGGAATGGTACGAAGAATGGTACGAACTGAGTGGGCGGTATGAGGAGCGGGAGGCGTACCGCATTACAAAGTGGCAGCCTCTCCCGGAGGTGTGAATGAGATGGGAAAGCGCACCAAAATCACGCCGGAGCTGGTACAGCAGGTCCGGGAACTTCGTGCCAGCGGAATGCCTATCAAGGAAATCCAGAAGCAGGCAGGAGTGGCCTACAACACAGTGGTGAAATTGACCAATGAAATGGAGAATGTTCGGAGAGCTGCGCCCAGGCTGTCTGCCGAGCGAGTTGAAACCATCCGGCGGCTCTATGAAGAAGGGAAACCATATATGCAGATCCGGCTGGAGACCGGTGCATCATATCAGGCGATCCAGCGATGCACAAAGGACCTTCCCAGAAGGAAAAAAGGAAATCATCAGAGTAATGACCTTCCAGCAGAGAAAATTGAGGAGATCCGGGAACTGCGCAGATCCGGGCTTTTGATCAGAGAGGCAGCAGCAGTGGCGGGCGTAACTGTTTATATGGTCCGAAAGTATACCCAGGATATCATCACCACTGAAGACAAGCTCCAGCAGACTGGTCAGCCCGGTACTCTTTGCAGACATAAGGAAACATGTCGGCATTGGAGGCCTCTCAGCGGATTGGGTGGTGGAATCAGCGCCTGCCACTATCCCATTGACCGGGACGAGCTGCGTCCCTGGCCCGCAGATCAGTGCCCGGGCTTTCCTGGCCCCAAAACAGGGCCGAACCCAACCCCAATGAGGATAAAGCGGAAGGAGTGAAACGCGGTGAAAAGATGCGCAGAACCCATGTGGGAGCAGCTGTCTTTGTTTGCGCCGGCACAGGAGTCGCCTATGAAGTTCCCGGATCTCCGCATGGTGGGAGACACCGTTGGGCGGTTGGTGCTGGCTGAATGCGAGGAGGCCATGGTCACCAAGGTGGAGAGTCTGCCGAACCACCCGTTTTACCGGACAAGCAGAGGGATTTGCTACTCCTATGAGGAAGGAGCAGCATCAGTCGATGAACTGCGCCGCCGGGCAGTGGAGCTGCTGCCGCAGTATCAGACGGTGATCCCCAGCGGACTGGAGCGCCGCCTCACGGTCCTGTACCGTCCCTATGACGGGAACGACCCGCCGATGTGGGGGCAGATCGGGATCTACAAGGGAAATATGCTCTTCTGGAAAGATGCTATAACCTATCAATTCCTGGAGCTCTATGATAACCCCAAAAAGCTGGAGGCAGCATATCAGAAGCACCGGAAGGAGCTGCTGGAGGATAGCGGGATTATTACAACCGAGGCGCCGGAACACCCCATGAGCCGCTTGTATTGGAGCCGTCATGGGTTTTATGCCAGCGCTCGGTATGTGCAGTTCAATGGATAGGAGGGAAACAAAGATGAGGACAGACAACTGGCGTCCTGTGACGCCGAAAGAACCGCCGCTTTATGAGCCGGTGATCCTGTGCCGGATCAGGGACGGGAAACTGGTCAGTGAAGCCGGCACCCGGGAACGTGACGGCTGGTGGAAGGTTTATGGAACTCGGGTCAAGAAGATCCTGTGCTGGCAGCCGATGCCTACGCCGCCGGATCTGACCGAATGGGACGAGTGGATGGAAGCCCAGGGACAGGAGGAATAAACCTATGATGAGCAAAGCAGAACTGGAAGTCCTGGCTAAAAAGTACGCAGTCAAGGCAGATAAAGCCTACCAGAACTACCAGGAAACCGGGATTTCCCGGTATAGCCGAGAGTACCATAACGCCGAGGAACTCTTCTATGCGTTTCAGGCGGCAGCCAACGCCGCAGAGGAGCATGCAGCCCTTCTTGGAATGCAGATGGTAATGCATAATCTTGCGGGTCGTGCCCAGAAAGCAGATACCGAAGAAGCGGCCAGGGCCGTGCTGGAAGAGCTGGTATCGCATGCAAGAATGATGGGACTGGCCCAGGAGGAGAAAATATGAATCTGAAAAAGATAGCGGGTATGTGCAAGTCCGCCGGGAGTTTCCATGTGACGAATGTTGTGAATGATGGCGGAGAGGTGACCGACCAGTGGGTGATCCTGGGACCCGCAGCCTATCGGGTGGACAATATGGGGCTCACCGCCAATATGCTGGCACGGTTCGCCGGCATCAAGGGCGACCAGCTGGACAGCTATTTTCTCCAGGACGAGAGCCGGGAGGAGGCAGACTGGATGCGGGACTTTCCCAAACAGCGCAAGGATATGGAAGCCACCCGGGCAACTCTGGGCCTGATTATTGGTGGCAGAGAGATCCGGCTCTACCGGGTATATGGGGCAGAGGATATCCTGCCCATTGATACGGACTATCTGGCACCGCTGGAGAGCAAGGACTATTTTGTCCGGGAGATGGAAGGAAAGCCGGTGCTGGCAGTCAAAGAGGGTATGTATATTGCGGCAGTGATCGCCCCGTATGACGCCTTTGGCGAAAAAGATGGTGTGCCGCTTCCGGGCCTGAAAACTGCCTTGGTCGAAGTCACAGGAATCTGGAGGTGATGAGGGGTGAAGCGCAAGCGTTTTGAAAAGCTCCTGATGGGGATGGGATTCAGCCGGAATGAGGTAAAAGCACTTACCAGAATTATGATTGCCCGGTTTCACCAACCGAGAAAGGGGATAGCTATGACAAAGTACGAATGCGGACTGACCGAGGGGAAAGTGGAAATGGGCGAGACCTGCCCGTTTGACAACCTGAACGAAACCACTATCAAGGACTGCAAAGACTGTCCCCATGTCTGGGAGGTGGAGCGAGATGGCGAATGAGGAGCTGATCCAGGCCCTGGATCGCCTGAAGGTGCAGACCGGGAGCCTGGCCTGCCTGGGCTGTGGGTATGAGCACAACTGCACCACAAAGGGCTGCCGGATTCTGCGGGAGGCAGTGGAACAGCTGAGCGCTCCTGCTATCAGAACCCGGGCAGAGATCCTGGAAGCTGCCGGGAAGTGTGTTGCTGGTGACAGAGATGAAGAGTATGGTGAGCCGGAGGACAGCTTTGATCTCATAGCCCAGCTGTGGGAGCCCTACATCAGGGCGGTCTGCGTATCATCTGGGGCAAATGTAGGAATCCGGGAACAAGATGTGGCGATCCTGATGGCACTGCTTAAAATCGCCCGGGCAGCCGTGAACGATAAGCCGGATAATTTTGTGGACTTAGCGGGCTATGCGGCCTGTGCCGGAGAAGCAGCACAGAGCGCCCGACCAATGCCGCCGATTGGGAAGTGCAAGGAGTGCGTGTACTGGGACGAAGATGATTCACAAGGATTTGAGAGACTTGGCGATTATATGTGCATTTGCCGCAAATGGTCAGACCATGAAAATGGAATGCGCAAATATACTGGTGAGGGGGATTGTTGCAAATCTTTCAAACGAAAGAAGAAGGAGCTGTCATAAGAGAGAAATGAATAGGTGGGCAATAACAAACAGAAGTCGCAATCATTTTCGTGAGGCCACGAAAATGGTCAATTATATCGAATGAAAGAAGGAGGAGAACCAGTGCTGACCTTTACCGAGGAGGAATTTGAGAAATACCAGACCCGTATAGCGGGTGAGAAACGGGAAGCCCAGCTCCGGCGCAGCTACCAGGGAGCGGTGAGCCGAGCCCAGGGCGCTCAGTTTGAGCAGGCCATCGCCGGTGCCTGCGATCTCTACCGGGAAAAGGGTATGGCGGACATCGAAAAGACGCCGGAGCCCATGCGCCCCATCAAAAGGTTGGAGGGAGGGCGCTTTGTGGCGATCTTTGAAAAGCAGGCCCAGCCGGACTACAAAGGGACCCTTGCTGGCGGTCAGGCGGTTATGTTTGAAGCAAAGTCCACAGCCACCGATCGGATCACCCAGGACCGGGTCACGGAAGATCAGGCAGAGCGCCTGACCCGGTGCGCCAAACTGGGAGGCATGGCATTTGTCCTTTGTGGATTTGCGAGCGGGCAGGTATATAAACTGCCCTGGAGCATCTGGGAGAATATGCAGCAGCACTTCGGGGTCAAGTACATCACAGAGGAATCGGCAGCGCCTTACCGGTGCCGCCTGACCGCCCGGGGAGAGCCTCTCTTTTTGGAGTAGAAAGGAAACAGATCCTGCAGTGATTTATGACATGACGGAGGGAGAGTACAGTGGAAGAATCAATTGCACAGCCCATGACAAAGGAGCGCCTGATGCGTTACCGCTCCCTTCGCATGGAGAACGAGAATCAGTTGGAACGCCTGGCCCGTATGAAGAGTGGAGAGCAGTTTCCGGAAATGCGGGAGGGAGACGGCTCTCAGCACGCAGGCGCCGGGGATAGATTGACCGGTGCGGTGCTTCGCCGCATGGAGTATGAGGAGCGAATCCGTCCCCTGATCGAAGCAAACCTCCGAGAGATGGAGAAGATCGAGGAAGCCATCAGCCAGATCCAGGACCCAATGGAGCGGGAAGTGCTTCGGCTGCGGTACATCGACGGAGCCTGCTGGAAACCCATGCCCTGGGGCGAAGTGGCCCTCCAGATCTACGGTGATAATGACGACAAGTGCCTGAGAGCTACCTACCGGCTGCACAATCTGGCACTTGACAGCTTAAAAAAAGTGGGCTGAAAACTTCATTTTTTCTGTGGTTCACTCTCCGAGTTTTTGGTATACAAGATTTTCTCTGAAAGTTTGTCAGTCTTTGTCAGTCAATGTCAGCTAATGTCATTGAAAGTCAGTCTTTTTGCATGATACACTTAAATCATCGGGCAAAGGCGGAAAGCCGCCGAACCGAGAATAAGCCACCTGGAAGGAGAGCCAGGTGGCTTTTCTTATGCCATAGTGCCGGGAATCGGGAAAGGAGGCGGTCTGTGTGGCAAAACTGAGCGCAAGACAGGAGCTTTTCTGTCTGGAATATATCAGGGACGGAAACGCTGCACAGGCGGCCATCCGTGCGGGGTATTCGCCCAAGCAGGCCAACAGCACAGGTGCAAGGCTGTATGCAAATGTACGCATCCGCGCGCGTATAGACGAGCTGATGGCCGACCTGCAGCAGGAGAAGATCGCCGACGCCGAGGAGGTGCTCCGGTATCTCACCAGTGTGATCCGAGGCGAAGCCACCGAGGAAGTAGCAGTTGGGACCCCAATCGGCACCGAGATTATCACCAAGCATATCGGCGGCCGGGAACAGGTCAAAGCGGCAGAACTGCTGGCCAAGCGCTATGGTCTGCTGACCGAGAATGTGAAGCTCACCGGTGGCCTGCCGGTTCAAATCGTAGATGATATAGAGGAGGGCGATGGTGACGGTTAAGCTGTCAAAGATCATCGCTCCCACTTTTGCCGGTGTCCATCGGGATATTAAGCAGCACCGGCACACCCACTACTGGCTCAAGGGCGGTCGAGGATCGACCAAGTCCTCCTTCATCTCGGTGGAGATTCCGCTTGGCATGATGCGGGACGCCGGGAAGGGCCAGTACACCAATGCCATCGTCCTGCGGCGGTACGGTGTGACCCTGCGGGAATCGGTGTTTGAGCAGATCGGCTGGGCTATCAACGCCCTGGGTGTGGCGGAGCTCTGGAAATCCAGCGTTTCCCCCATGTCCTGGACCTACCTGCCCACCGGCCAGCGGATCATCTTCCGGGGCGCCGACGATCCCACCAAGGTCAAGTCCATCAAATTTGCGGTGGGCTGGGCGAAATACCTCTGGTATGAGGAAGTCAATGAGTTCGAGGGGGCGGAGAAGATCCGCTCCATCAATCAGTCAGTGCTGCGTGGCGGCGCTGATTTTTTTGCATTCTACTCCTTTAACCCGCCCAAGGCGGCCCGGAACTGGGTCAATCAGTATGCTGCCATCGAGCGGGAGGACACCCTGGTGCATCACTCCACCTATCTGACTGTTCCGCCGGAATGGCTGGGAGAGCAGTTCATCGTGGAGGCGGAGCACCTCAAGGCCGTGAAGCCGGAGGCCTACCGCCATGAATACCTGGGTGAAGTCACCGGCACCGGCGGCGAAGTGTTTGACAATGTCACTCTGCGGAGGATCACCGATGAGGAGATCAGCCGCTTTGACAACCTGCGCCGGGGCATTGACTGGGGCTATGCGGCGGACCCGTTTGCCTACAATGTGTGCCACTACGACAAGACCCGCCGCCGGCTGTATCTCTTCCGGGAGATCCACAAGGTCAGACTGTCCAACCGGGCAGCAGCCGGTCTCATCAAGCCGGAGGCCGGCAATTCCCGGATCACCTGTGATAGCGCCGAGCCCAAGAGCATTGACGAGGTCAGAGGTTATGGCCTGCGGGTGGTAGGAGCCCGGAAAGGGCCGGACAGTGTGGAGTATGGCATCAAGTGGCTGCAGGATCTGGAGGAGATCATCATTGACCCGGCCCGGTGTCCGGAAACCGCCCGGGAGTTCTCCGGCTATGAGCTGGAGCGGGACCGGGAGGGCATTTTCAAAGCCGGGTACCCGGATAAGGACAACCATCATATCGATGCGGTGCGGTACGCCTGCGAGGACGATATGAAGCGTCCGTCCATCGGAATCATGAAGTAGAGGGGAAAAGTATGGAACTGACACGAAGTGAAGAAATCCGGCTGATGATCGAGGGCGGCGCCGGGTCTGTTATGACACTGCCTGAGATCATCGCCGCTGAGATCAATGATTTTCTCATCTCGCCGCAGTATGACATCATGAAGCAGGCAGATGACTATTATCGCAACCGCTCGGATGTGCAGCGCAAGGAGAACAAATACAAGAATCGCAGCAACACCAAGATCGAGCACCCGATCCTCAAAAAGCTGGTGGATCAGAAGGCAAACTATCTGCTCTCCAAGCCTTTTTCGGTGGAGAGTGAGAACAAAGCCTATGCTGACGCCCTGACCGAGATGTTCGACGGGCGCTTCCGCCAGAAGATCAAGAGCCTGGGCAAGGGAGCAGTCAAGTCGGGAATCGCCTGGCTGGCGCCTTACTTTGAGGACAGCACCCTCAAATGGATGCGGCTGCCCAGCACCGAGGTGATCCCCCTGTGGAGGGACGCCGAGCACACCGAGCTGGACGCCTATATCCGCATCTATCCCCAGGTAGTGTATAGCGGGCGGAACAAAAAGACCATCACCCGGGTGGAATACTGGGACCGACAGGGAGTACGGAAGTACAAGACCACCTATCCGATTCCAAGCCTTTCCACCCTGGAGCCGGACTATGACAGCGACCCGGGCACCAATGAGTTCCCTCACTTCACAGTGAATGGCCAGCCGTACAACTGGGACGCGGTTCCCATTGTGTGGACAAAGTACAACGAGGAAGAATTGCCCCTGTGTTACTTCATTAAGGAGCTGATCGACGATGTGAACTGGCAGACCTCGGTGACCGCCGATGTGCTGCGTGATATCGCCAAGTTCATCTTTATCCTGAAAAACTACGGCGGCCAGGACATTGATCAGTTCACCCGGGAGCTCTACGAAGCACTGGCCATCCAGGTGGAGGGGGACGGCGGCGTGGAAAAGCTGGAGCCGACCCTCAACATTGATGCGGTTATGGCCTTCCTGGATAAGAACCGCCGGGATCTGTTTGACTACGGCAGCGGTGTGGATACCAAGGACCCGGATCTGGGCAATGCCAGCGGCACGGCCATCAACTTCCGGTATATGGACCTGGATACCGACTGCGCTGCCCTGGGAGCTGAGCTGCAGGGGACCTTTGAGCAGATGAAGGTGTTCATCGACGCCGCCCTGGCTCTGACTGGGAAGGGCGATTTCACCGGGGACTCCTTCCATGTGACCTTCAATGCCGATCTGCCGGTCAATGAGGCGGATATCATTGCAAATATCCGGGGCAGTGACGGTATTATCAGCCGGTATACCCAGCTGGCCAATCACCCGTGGGTGGACAATGTGGAGGAGGAACTCCAGCGGATCCAGGACGAAAAGACCCGGGAGATGGAGGAGTTCGGGGCGCAGATGTTCGCCGAGGACTTCACTGCGGCCGGTCAGCAGCAGGGCGGTGGTGTAAATGGCACCGAGTAAGGACTACTGGATTCGGCGGGCCGAGGAACTGGAAAAGCGGGCCGCTGAACAGGGGGGGACCCTGATCCGGCAGGCGCTCCGCCATTACAAGAGGGCGGCACAGGAGATCAGCAGTCAGATTGAGGAGTTCTACGGACGCTACGCCTCGGAGCAGGGACTTTCCTATGCCGAGGCAGTGAAAGTGCTGCGCGGATCTGAAGCCAAGGCCTGGACCAAGACCCTGGGGGCCTATGTGGATGAGATCAATGCTTTGCCGGATGGGGCCCTCAAGGACCGTCTCAAGGCAGAGCTGGATGCCCGGGCATACAGCAGCCGGATCACCCGCCTGGACGCCCTGAAAGCCCAGGTGGATATGGAGGTAGACCGCCTGATGATCGACCTGGAGGACGGAATGGGGGAAGGCTTCGGGGATCTCTATACCGACAGCTATTACCGCAAGATGTTCGATATCCAGCAGCACGCCGGAAAGATGTTCGACTTTGCACATCTCAACCGTGAACTGGTGGAACAGACACTGTCCTATCCGTGGAGCGGCGCTGATTTTTCCTCCCGACTGTGGGAGAACAAAAGGGCGCTGCTTTTCCATCTCCGGGAGATCATGACCCAGGGGGCGATCCAGGGAAAAGGAGTCGCTGCCCTGTCCAAGGAGCTGTCCGATAAGCTGGGTCAGAGCTACAAGACGGCGGAACGGCTGATCCGTACCGAAGCGAATCACTTCCACAACGCTGCTGATGTAGCCGCCTACAAGGCCGCCGGCGTCCGGCAGTATGAGTTCATCGCCACCCTGGACAACCGGACCAGTGCAGTCTGTGCCGGTCTGGATGGAAAGGTCTTTGATATCGGAGATGCGCAGACAGGCGTCAACTATCCGCCCATGCACCCCAACTGCCGCTCCACCACTGTGGAATATGACCCGGACGAGTGGAAGGACTGGGAGACCATCGGGCAGCCCATGCCGGAGCGCATGACCTATGCCCAGTGGGCAGCAGAACAGGGCATCGAAACGCCCGAAGTATTGAAAGACAATACTGAAAATGGTAGAATCAAGCTGAAAATGGAGTTCACTCCCGCAAATTCTGCCCGGGAAGCAAAGGAATACGCTCTGTCTGTTCTGCATCTGGACAATGTGGATTATGATCGCTTTGATCTTGATGTAGCGAACTCTGTTAATCGGGAAATCACCGCATATTATGATGTGTTTGGGGATCTTCATGAGCAGGGCGTCCTGAGAAGTGTGATGTACTATCCCAAAGAACAAAATTTCTACGCAGCTTACCAACCCAGTTCCGGGATTGTGTATATGCGGGAAGTGAGGGAGAAGGATTCTCTGGAAAAGATGCTGAAAACTGCACAGGAGAATTTCGCGGCAGGATTCTGGAGCACGGATCAAACTGAACACGCAATTCGGCATGAGTTGGGGCATGCAGTTCAAATGCTTTTTACAAAAAATAATGCGGCTAAGCAAAAACAAATTGCAGCGCTGAGAAATGAACTTGAGAAAGTATGCGGTATCACGCAGTGGAGTTTGAATGACAGCGCTGAAAACATGAAAAAGGCCGGACAATATCTGTCCTATTATGCGCTGCGCGATGATTGGGAGTTTATTGCCGAAGCGGTAGCAGAGTATATGGGAGGCAGCCCTCGGGAAACTGCCCGGAAGGTCATGGATATCTTGCTCAGAAAGGACTGATAAATTATGCTTTTGGGTATTGAAGATATAAGGTTTATGAGTAAATATCTTAATGAAACGAGGGAAGGCACTTATCGATTAAAGCATCAAGATATTCCTGGTGACGATTTGGAGCGTTTGCGAAAGTTGGATGACCTGAATGTACTATGCTATGGAAGGCATCTGATTGAGGATTTTGAATCGGAGACGTGATCCAGCAATAATGCCGTCCGGAAAGGGAATAGGCGCATATCTTAACAACCTTTCGCCTTGGAAAGACCAACAGATTCCAGATGGCGTAATTGAAAGCGAGGTGGAAGAAGTCGATGAGTAAACTGACACTGGAGGAATCCCGGAAACTGCCGGAAGATCAGAAGACGGAACGCTATAAGGAGCTTTCGCCGCATGATATGTTTCTCTGGAGGATCAGTGATCCCGGAAATCCAAGGGTGATTTCCCGCAGAGCTCTGACCAAGGAAGAAGAGGAAAAAGAGGCAGAGGTCAACAGACAGTTTGAGCAGCTTCTTCAGGAAAAGTTCGGAGATAGCGGGGGTTGACAGTGATGGATCTGGAAGAAGATTCTGAATAAAATAAACCGGCACCGGCCCAATGGGTACGGTGCTTTTTTATACCCATTTCTGGTGATAAGGCGCCCGGTCGGGCGCTTTTTCATATACCGGGGCTGCCTGTCCCCGCAAAACAGGCCAAGGCAAAGCGTGTGGAAGTCACGGAAAACACAGCCGGAAAGAAAGGAGCAAAACCATGCTGGAAAAAATCAAGGAGCTGCTGGGTGAGGAACTCGCCGGGCAGGTGGAAGCTGCCCTCAAGGGCAAAGGCAAGGACGGCAGGGACATCGATTTGGTGATCGGCAATGACGGCAGCTATGTTCCCGCTGAAAAAGTGGAAACGGAGCGGCAGGCCCGCACCAGTGCGGAAACCGCCCTCAAGAATGCGGCAGCAGCCCTCAAGGGAGTGGGCGGCAGCGGTGATCCGGCAAAGATCGCCGACGATGTGGCAGCGGCCCAGCAGAAGATCTCCACCCTGGAGGCGAACTACAAGGCCGAGCTGAACACCATCCGCCGCACCTCCGCCCTCAAGGTGGAGCTCACCGGCAAGGCCCACGACCCGGAGGACATCATCAAGCTGCTGGATCTTGGGAAGATCGAGCTGGACGATGCAGGCAACCTCAAAACCTCCATTGACGAGCTGGTAAAGCCCATCAGGGAACAGAAACCCTATCTGTTTATGGAGGAAAAGCCGGCTGCAACCAGTGGAACCCCCACCATCAAGGGAGCCAAGCCCGCAGATCCCGGAAACGGGGGCGAGATGAAGCCCGACCTCAGCAAAATGACCTATTCGGAGTTCGCTGCCTATGTGGCGGAGCATCCGGATGCAATCTAAGTAACTAAGAAAAGGAGACAAGATTATGGCAGAGTACACCCAGTCGAAATTCGACAGCAAGTCGTTTAACCCTGTGGCGTTCGGCGCCTATGTGGAACGGATCCCGACCACCAAGCGCAACGAGCTGATCAAGTCCCGGGCGCTCCGGGGCAATCAGCAGATCAAGGCGGCATTTTCCAGCCAGACCGGCACCGCCTTCGCCACCATTCCCATGACCGGACGGATCGGCGGCACCCCGCTCAACTACGACGGCCAGACCGACATTACCGCCCAGAAAACCACCACCTTTGAGCGCGGCGTTGTGGTGGTAGGCCGTGCCCAGTCCTGGACCGAGCTGGACTTCTCCAGCGATATTACCGGCGGCACCGACTTCATGGGCAATGTGGCCCAGCAGGTCGCCGAATACTGGGACGGTGTGGATCAGGACACCCTGCTTTCGATCCTCAAGGGCATTTTCTCGATGACCGGCGCCGAGAACCTCAAGTTTGTAAACGGCCACACCTATGACATCACCCTGGCCACCGGCAAGGACAGCGACGGTCACGCTCTCAATATGGCGGGCAGCACCACCCTGAACAGTGCCATCCAGAAGGCCTGCGGCGACAACAAGGCCAAGTTCACCCTGGTCGTGATGCACTCCACCGTTGCCACCAACCTGGAGAACCTGAACCTCCTGGCCTACCTCAAGCAGACTGACGAGAGCGGCGTACAGCGTGACCTGGGCCTCGGTACCTGGAACGGCCGTATCGTCCTGATTGATGACAGTATGCCTGCCACCGAGGGCTATTACCCCGCCACAGCCGAGGAACCCGGTGCCCTGCTGGTCAAGGATTCCGGCGCTTCGGACGGTCAGATCAACAAGAGCGATGTCACTCCGTACTTCGGCACCGGCAGCGTCACAGCGGAGAACTATGTGGTGCCGGGTGTGCAGTACATCACCTATGTGCTGGGCGATGGTGCCTTTGACTATGAGAACATCGGCGCCAAGGTGCCCTATGAGATGAGCCGCGATCCCAAAACCAACGGCGGTCAGGACACCCTGTACAGCCGCCAGCGCAAGGTGTTTGCGCCCTATGGCATCAGCTACACCCGCAGCTCCCAGGCAACGCTGTCTCCCACTGCGGCAGAGCTGGAGAAGGGAGCAAACTGGACCCTGGTCCACAACGGCGCGTCCTCTTCCAAGGAGTACATCGACCACAAGGCGATCCCGATTGCCCGCATCATTTCCAGAGGCTGAGAGAGGGGGAGATCCGCTTGCTCGATCAACTCAAGCTGCTGCTGGGCATCTCCGGGGAGGAGCAGGACGCCGTCCTCACCTTTGTGCTGGACGCGGTCACCGACCTGGTGCTCTCCTACTGCAACCTCGACGAGATCCCGCCCCGGCTGGAAAGTGTGGTTGTGCGTATGGCGGCAGACCAGGTCCGCAGCGAGGGCTATGGGCAGGCTGCCGCTCCCCGGACCGCCCAGTCGGTGACCCGTGGTGATGTGACCGTCAGCTACGGCAGCAATGCCAGTGCTGCGGCGGAGATCACCGGCGCCGGGAAATCCCTGCTGGATGATTACCGGTCGCAGCTGAATGCGTTCCGAAAGGTGAGGTGGTGACTGGTATGTTTGGCAATCCATACGCTGAAAGAATGGCTCTGGAGGCCACCTATGAGGACACGGCGGTCATTTCCCGCCCGCAGCCTGTGAAGGGTGATGACGGCTTTACCAGACCCCAGCCCAGCCCCGTATACTCGGGGATCATCTGCGCCCTGTCCAGCGGCAGCGACAGCAGCCGCCAGACCGACGCTCAGCAGAACCTCCGGTATGACCGCAAGCTGTTTGTCCAGCCGGACAAGGAAGTCCGTCCCGGCGATACAGTGACTGTTTCCCGGTTCGGGCGCTTTCTTGACCCCAGTCCATCGGTGCAGAAGTTTGAGGCGGTGGGAGAGCCGCTGCTCTACCCGACCCACCGGGAGGTATTCCTCAAGGCGGTGGATCTGGCATGAGCATGGAAGTCAGCGGTCTCCGGCAGCTCCGGGACAACCTGGAGCGCCTGGGGGACAAGGCCCCGGAGGTCATGGAGGAGATCCTGATCGGTGAGGGTGTCTATGCCGTGGGGCAGGCCCGGAAGATCGTCACAAACGCCGGAGTGGTCAACACCGGCGCATACCGGTACAACTTCCACACCGGAACCAAAACCCGCCCGGCCTATTCCTCCGCCAGGATGCACGATGGCAGCAAACCCCGGAAACAGGGAAAGACCTGGATTATTGATGTCTACAATAACCTCGACTATGCCAGCTTTCTGGAGATGGGCTTCCGCTCCCACTTTGTCCCCGGACACTGGGAGGGGAAAACCTTTGTCTATGAGCCGGGCTTTCCCGGGGGAATGTATGTGGGGCCGTATGGCGGCTATGTGGAGGGGATCTGGACCCTCCGGACAGCCATGCGCCGCACTGAAATGACTCAGAAATCCCGTATCCAGCGGAAATTTGAGCGATACATCAAGGAAGAACTGGAGAAAGGACTGTAAACCATGACCGTGAACGAGATTATGAGCGCACTGGCGCTCCGGCTGGGGGAGCTTTTCCCCGAACGGGCGGTCTACTATACCCAGATCCCCAGGGAAGCCGACGGAAACCACTATATCCGCTGTACCGATCAGAGCCACACCAAAAAGCTCGGGCGCCGGCGGGAGCGGGCGTACAGCTTCGAGGTGCTCTACTTCTGCCGGGAGGGGGACGCACTGGTGTTTGGCGACTGGGCGGAGACTCTCTATTCGGAGCTGGAGACCCTGACGGTGAACGGGCAGGTGGTACATATCACCGGCGCCCAGGCGGAGCCCGGGGACGATATGGTGTTCCATTTCGTCTTTGATATGACCCTTTCGGGGCTGCTGGACCCGCCTGCCGGGGAACCGATGGAGGACCTGGAGATGAGGGAAGGACTGAAAGAATGACAGCAAAAAACAAACGGGCCGCAAAGCCCGCCGGAAAGGGGCCCGCCGTTCAGACGGAGCCCTCTTTTTATCGGGAGCAGCTGACCGCTGCCCTGAAAGTACACCCGGACATCATACGGGCGCTGCTGGAAGAAGGCAGGCTCTACACGGTGTCCGAGGCAGAAGAAGCTATCAACCGATACATGACCAGAAAGGTGTGATTTTATGCCTATTGGAGGCGGCACATTTACACTCCAGAACAAGGTGCTCCCCGGCGTATACATGAACTTTGTATCCGCAAGCGGCGGCGTTTCTGCGGGCTCCCGGGGCATCGCCTCGATCCCGGCGGAGCTGGGCTGGGGTGCCGAGGACACCATCATCAAGATGGACTCCGGCGACTTTAACCGACAGGCGGTGACGGTGTTCGGCTACGATGCCACAGCGCCGGAACTGCTGCTGATCCGGGAGGCATTCAAGCGGGCAAAAACCCTGCTTGTCTACCGGGTGGACGGCGGCGGCTCCAAGGCCGCCAAGGAGATCGGCGGTATCACCGTGACTGCCAGGTACAGCGGCACCCGGGGCAATGCCCTCAAGGTGGCGGTACTGGAAAATACAGACGGGAGTTTCGATGTGGTGACCTATCTGGATACCACTGAGATGGACCGTCAGACAGTGACCGAGGCCGCCGGGCTGACTGCCAATGACTTTGTCATCTTTGGTGGGGAAGGCTCTCTTTCGGCGGCGGTAGCCACTGCCCTGGAGGGCGGCACCAACGGTACAGCGAACGGCGCAGCCTACACCAAGTACCTCTCCGCCGTGGAGGTGGAGCAGTTCAATACCCTTTGTTACCCCGGCACTGACAGCGAGACCAAGGGCCTGTTTGTGGCCTTTGTGAAGCGCCTGCGGGACGATGAGGGCAAGAAGATCACCTGTGTGCTGACCGGGCAGAAGGCCGATTATGAGGGCATCATCAATGTGAAGAACGGTGTGGTGCTGGAGAGCGGCGAAACCCTGCCGCCGGAAAAGGCGGTGGCCTGGGTCTGCGGCGCTACGGCGGCAGCGGAGATCAACGAGAGCCTGACCAATGCTGTCTACGACGGCGCGGTGGATGTGAGCGAGAAGTACACCAAGAGCCAGTACGAGGCAGCCATCAAGGCCGGCGAGTTTGTGTTCTACGCTGAGAACCAGCAGGCCCGTGTCCTCACCGACATCAACAGCCTGACCACCTTCGCCGGCGGCAAGACCTCGGACTTTACCTCCAACCGGCTGATCCGTGTACTGGACGGCTGGGCCAATGATGTGGCGCGGATCTTCGGCGCATCCTATCTCGGCCTTGCCACCAACAACGACACCGGACGCCAGCTGTTCAAGGCCGATCTGGTGAGCCTGGGGAATCAGTACCAGGACATCGGCGCCATCAGCGACTTTGAGAGTGCCGACATCGAAATCGACCAGGGCGCTGGAAAGCGCGATGTGGCGGTTGCCAGCGCGCTGAAGCCCAATGACAGCATGGAAAAGCTCTACATGACGGTCCATGTGGCATAAGAAAGGGGGATAAACCAATATGGCAAAACTGAAATCCTTTGACCCCATCAGCGGCAAGGAGGGCGTAGCCTACGCCAAGATCAATGGAAACAACGAGGAGCTGTTCTTCGCCAAGACCATCGAGGCCTCGGTGGAGAAGGCAAAGTCAGAGATCAAGGCCATCGGCCGGCGCATGACCGGTCATAAGACCACCGGCATGAGCGGCAGCGGCAAAATGACCCTCTATTATCTCACCCCGCTGTTCCGGCAGATGCTCAAGCAGTACAAGGACACCGGTGTGGACATCTACTTCGATCTGGTGGTGGAGAACAACGACCCGTCCAGCTCTGCCGGCAAGCAGACCACACTGCTGATGGACTGCAACCTGGACAGCGTAGTGCTCACCAAGCTGGACGGTGACAGCGATGATCCGCTGGAGGAGGACGCCGACTTCACCTTTGAGGACTACGATATCCTCCAGGAGTTCACCAAGATCCAGTAAACCAACAACCAAGCCCCGCCAGAACAGCGGGGTTTTCTTTTTAAGGAGGAAACAATCATGGGAAAACTTCAGGACTTCCTGATGTCCCAGGCAGACATCGGTGATGAGCTGGTGGAGGTCCGGACTGCCACCCTGCCCGATCCGTTCCTGGTACGGGCTATCACCGAGGGTGAGAACAAGGCCATCCGCAAGAGCTGCAAGAAAGTGATCATCGACCAGAAAACCCGCCAGCGGCAGGAGTACACCGACCAGGACCTCTACAACAACAAGCTGGTGATCGCCTGCTGCGTGGAGCCGAACTTCAAGGACGCCGACTGGCAGGCGGCTGTCGGAGTTATGGGCGCTGAGGCACTGCTGGACAAGGTGCTCACCGCCGGTCAGTTCTCCGACCTGCTGATGGGTGTCCTCAGGGTCAATGGCTTTGACGATGACATCAACGATCTGGTGGACGAGGCAAAAAACTGATAGCGGGGGGAGATGATGCGGCTCCGGACGGGGAATCCGTCTATGCCCACTACGCCCTCCACAGACTGCACATTCTGCCCAGCGCTCTGATGGATCTCTCGATCCGGGAGCGAGCCTTTATCTATGCGTCCATTGATGAGCAGATCCGGGCGGAAAAAGAGGCCAACAAGCGGGCAGAGCGTGCCGCAAAGAAGGGGGGAAAGTAAATGGCAACCGTATCATCGAGCCTCGCATTGCAGGACCGATTTACAGCCACCATCAACAAGGCTATCCAGGGCAGCAACCGGCTGCTCAAGGTGATGGAACAGATCGACCAGAAGGATCTGGATGTGAACCTGCGCCGGCAGTTCAGTGCTGCCCTGCAGGCGGAAAAGGCCAACAATGCCGAGCTGGAAAAGATGGTGAAGAACCTGAACAACGCCGGAAATGCGGCGGACCCGCTGGCAGATGCCATGTCCAGGGTCAAGGGTGCCCTGCTCGGCGCCGGGGCAGTATACAGCGCCCAGCGGGTGCTCCAGCTGGCGGACAGCATGACCACCACCCGGGCCCGGCTGGATCTGGTGATTGAGGGCATGAACGAGGCCGGAACCACGGCGGATCAGCTGCAGCAGAGAATCATGCAGTCGGCTAACCGCTCCCGTGCCTCCTATCTGGACACAGCGGACGCCATCTCCAAGATGGGTATTATGGCAGGAGATGCCTTCGGAAGTACCGATGAACTGGTGCAGTTCACTGAGCTGATCAACAAGCAGTTCACTATTGCCGGAGCGTCTGCCGAAGGCCAGAGCGCCGCCATGCTGCAGCTCACCCAGGCCATGTCCTCGGGTGTTCTCCGTGGTGAGGAACTGAACTCGATCTTTGAGCAGGCTCCCACCATTATCCAGACCATAGCGGACTATCTCGATGTGCCCATCGGCAGAATCCGGGACATGGCTGCCAATGGAGAGATCACGGCGGAGATCGTCAAAAATGCCATGCTGTCCTCGGCGGACGAGATCAACCGGAAATTTGAATCCATGCCCTATACCTATTCCCAGGTATGGACAATGGCACAGAATATCCTGATGGATTCCTTCCAGCCGGTGCTGCAGATGATCGGCGCCGGAGCCCAGCTGATTGTGGACAACTGGGGAACCATTGAACCGGTTTTCTGGGGGCTTGCGGCAGCCGGTCTTGCCTACGCTGTGGCACTGGGAATCCAGACCACAGCGACCTGGATCGCCACCGGAGCTGCCAGGACATTCTTTGCCACCCTTCTGACCAATCCGCTGCTTTGGATCGCCCTTGTAATCGGCGTAGTAGTAGCGGCGATCTATCAGTGGGTGCAGGCAGTGGGCGGCCTTGAGAATGCCTGGGCTATTGCGATGGATTATATCCAGTATGGCACCGATCTGACCGCCTACGGGATCTCCTATGGTGTCACCTGGGTGCTGAACTCCCTGGACCGTATGGAGCTGGGAGCGGCGACCCTGTCCACCAACTTCCAGAACTTCATGGGAGATATGAGGGCCGGGGCGCTTACTCAGCTTCAGGAGCTCGCCAACGGCGGTATCGGCATCATCAACGATTTTATCAGCACGCTCAATAAGATTCCGGGGGTGTCCATTGATCTCATCGATCAGTTGACCTTCGGCACGATAGCCGGACTGGAAAACGAGGCAGCCAAGCAGCAGCGCAGCGCCGATCTGGCAGCCAAGACCCAGGCGGTCAATGACCGGATCAGCAGCCGGGACACGGCACTGGCGACTCAAAAGGCCACACTGGAATCGGCGCACGCTGCCCGCAGGGCGGAGAATGCCTCCAGGGTAGCTGCCGCTGCGGAAAAGGCAGCTTCCGATTCCCTGCTTTCCGCTGCGGGAGGCGCCGGGGCAAGTCAGCTTGACAGTATCGGCAAGGTGGGCGAGGTCGGCAAGATCAACAGTGATGTGAACATCGCCGACGAGGACCTCCAGCTGATGAAAGATGTGGCGGAGATGCGCTATGTGCAGAACTTTGTCACCCTGACCCCGACGGTGGCCATGAACGCCCAGGTGTCGGAGCGGGTGGACATTGACGAGCTCACCGGCAGAGTAGCCGATGCGCTGATCGAGGAAGTGGCTGCCGGAGCCGAGGGGGTATATTGATGGCAGATTATCAGATGACGCTGTCCTTTGGCAGCAGTGTGATCCATATCCCGGTGCTGCCGGAAAAGCTGACGGTCAAATCCCCGGGCAAGAATGAAACAGCCACCGTGCTGGAGCTGGGTGAGGTGAGCCTCCTGCGCCGGCGGGGACTGCGGCAGGTGAGCTGGGAGAGCCATTTCCCCGCCCATGATGCGCCCTATGTCTCGGCCTGGGAGAGCCGTTCCCCGGTGGACTATGTCCGGGACATCGAGGACTGGCGGGACACCCGGGAAAGCGGACGCCTTTCCATCACCGGCACCGACCTCAACATCAACATGGCAGTGGCGGTGGAGGACTTCTCCTATGAGGAGCGGGGCGGCGAGGTAGGCGACATCTACTATTCCCTCACCCTCAAGGAGTGGAAGGATTACAGCGCCGTGACCGTATCGCTCCCTTCTCCCAGCCGGGCAGTGAAATCCGCTCCCAAGCGCAGCGGAAAGCCTGCGGCGGCGTCCTCCAAGACCCACACGGTGGTCAAGGGGGACTGCCTCTGGGCCATCGCCCAGAAACACTACGGGGACGGCAGCCGTTACCCGGAGCTGTACCAGAAGAACAAGGCGACCATCGACGCCAAAAACAAGGGTACCGGAAATCCGAAGTACACCATCTACCCCGGGCAGAAACTGATCCTGTGAGGCGGTGAAACATGGCACAGATTCTATATCAGAACATCGAAACCGGCGACGCCCACGATATCACCACCCTGGTGAAGTCCGCCAGCTGGAAAACTAAGCGCGCCGGGTCCCCGGCTCAGCTCTCCCTGACGCTGGTGGCTGATCCGGCAGTGGAGATCACCGAGGGCGGCATCGTTACCCTGACCGAGGACGGCACCGGCCTCTTTTACGGCTATGTGTTCAAGCACAGCCGGACCGAGAGCGAGGAGGTCAGCGTCACTGCCTATGACCAGATGCGGTACCTTAAAAGCAAGGACACCTATGTGTTCACCGGGCAGACGGCGGATCAGATCACAACCCAGATCTGCGCCGACTTCGGCATCAAGGTGGGGGCACTGGAGCCCACCGGCTATGTGATTCCCTCAATGGTAGAGGACGGTCAGACCCTGTTTGACATCATTCTGGGGGCCCTGGACCTCACATTGGTGAACACCGGAAAGATGTACTATCTCTGGGACGATTTCGGCAGTCTGCGGATCTCCGATGTGGCGGCATCCGCCATCGGCCTGACAATCGGGGACGGGAGCCTTGCCACCGGGTACACCTACCAGTCAGACATCGACAGCGACACCGCGAACAAGGTGAAGCTGGTGCGGGACAATAAAGAAACCGGCAAGCGTGATGTGTGGATCGTCATGGACAGCTCTACGCAGAAGCGCTGGGGTGTCCTGCAGCACTATGAGAAGGTGGCCGAGGAACGGAGCAGCGCCCAGGTGGAGGCGATGGCCGACAGCCTCCTGGAACTCAAGAACCGACCAAAGAAATCGCTCTCCATCAATGGACTGTCTGACCTGTCAATCCGGGCCGGGCGGTCCATTCTGGTGAGCATCGCAGATGTGGGGATCAGCGGGTGGTACATCGTGGACGAATGCACCCATGATCTCATCAAGGAAACCATGACCTTAAAGGTGGTGATCGTATAATGGCAACACTCGGCGAGGCCGTCAAGCTGGCGGCCGGAGCGCAGAGAAGCGCATCCAAGCCGGCAGCCTGGATGTTCGGCGAAGTGCTGGCTGTATCGCCGCTGCGGATTCTGGTGGATGACCGCTTTGAAGTGGGAGCAGATCAGGTGGTGCTCATGCGGGAGTTTGTGGCCGGGCAGTATGCCACCCATACCCACGGTATTAACCCGCACACCCACACGGTGCAGGAGCATACTCATGCCATTCCCCAGCAGACCACTGAGGAGGCGGACGGGCACAGCCACAGCGTCCCGAAGCAGGTCACAGAGGGCACTGCCCTGATCAGCGACCCGACGCCCCTGCAGACAGCCACAGAGGTATATACCGGCCTCCTGGTCGGGGACAAGGTGGTACTGCTGCAGAATGAAGGCGGGCAGAAGTTTCTTGTACTGGGGAGGGTGTAGCGTATGTCACTGACACCTGCAAATCTCAGCACAATGGTGACCATCGGCGGGACGGTAGAGGTGGAGACCCGTGCCGCGCAGCCTTCCCGCACCTACGCTGTCAACTGGCAGACCGGGCGGATATCCGGCACAGTAGACGGCATGGATGCTCTCAAACAGGCAATCTATAAGGTCCTTCAGACTGAGCGGTTCGCTCACCTGATTTACAGCTGGAACTATGGCTTCGAGGCGAACCGCCTCATCGGGCAGAGTGCTGCCTTTCTTCGGAGCGAGATCCAGCGGCTGGTCACCGAAGCTCTGCTGGCCGATGACCGGATCACAGCGGTGGAGAACTTCAAAATCAGCATCACAGGAAAGCGTCAGGCGGCGGTGGAGTTCACCGCTGTCTCCGTGTTTGGAGAGATCGAAATCAAAACGGAGGTGATGATCTGAATGGCCCATGAGGAGATGACCTATGAGCGGATTATGTCCCGCTGTCTGGCACGGGTGCCGGGCACGGTGGACAAGCGGGAGGGCAGCATCATCTATGATGCCATCGCCCCGGCAGCAGCCGAACTGGCGATTCTTTACTCGACTCTGTCCACCGAGATGGACCGGGCCTTCCCCGATACCGCAGCCGATGTGGACCTGACCAATAAAGCCAAGGAGCGGGGCGTGTTCCGCCTCCCTGCGTCGGCAGCGGTGCGGAAGGGCGTATTCAAGGGCGCATCCGGTTATATGGATATCCCCATCGGCTCCCGGTTTTCCGGCGGTACGGTAAACTATCAGGCGACCAGGAAGGAGAGCCTGGGCGTCTATCAGATGACCTGCGAGGACACCGGGGAGATCGGCAACGCCTACTTTGGCAACCTGATCCCCATTACCTACATAGCGGGACTGACATCGGCAGAGCTCCAGGATATCCTGATCCCTGGCGAGGACGAGGAGAGCGACGAGGAGCTCCGGGCGCGGTATATGCAGAGCCTTTCCAACACAGCATTTGGCGGAAATGTGGCTCAGTACAAGCAGCAGATTGAACAAATTGAGGGCGTAGGTGCCGCCAAGATCTTCCCGGTCTGGGCCGGCGGAGGGACTGTCAAGGCAGTGCTGGTGGATTCCAGCGGCGCCGTGCCGTCTTCCCAGCTCATCGGGAAGGTGCAGACCGCCATTGACCCGGAACAGAACGCCGGGGAGGGGCTGGGCATGGCGCCCATCGGTCATACCGTTACCATCGAGGCAGCCACCGGTACCACCGTGAATGTGGCATTTACGCTGACACTGGAGAGCTCGTCCAGCTGGGAAGGGATCGCTGAGAGCGTAAAGGAGACGATCCAGACCTATTTTGACAGCCTGATTTCCACTTGGGCGGACAGTGACCATCTCACCGTGCGGATCAGCCAGCTGGAGAGCCGGATCCTGGATGTGCCTGGGGTGCTGGATATCACCGGGACAACCATCAACGAAACAGCCGGGAACCTGGAGCTTTCCAATGTGGCAATCCCGGTACTGGGGACGGTGACGAACCATGCTGATTGACCGGTGGCCGAACTTCCTTCAGGACATTCTGGAGTTCCGGAAGATCGCCGAAGCGGAACAGCCGGAGTTTGACAACGCCGCTCAGGCAGTGGAGAACCTGCACCAGGAGTTTTCCATTTTCACAGTGACCGAGATTGGAGCAGCCCGGTGGGAGCGGATTCTGGGTATCCAGCGAGCCCCGGGGGATACCCTGGCGCAGCGGCGCAGCAAGATCCAGACCCGGTACCTTTCCCAGCTGCCCTATACCTACCGGAACCTGTTGCGTTACCTTGCACAGATCAGCGGGGATTTTACAGTGAACCTGGACTATGCCAACTACACGCTGTATCTGGATATCCTGCTCACCGGATATGAGCAGAAGGAGGTACTGTTTGCCGTGCTGGCGGATATGCTGCCGGCCAATATCCTGCTGAAGCTCAAGAGCCTGATCCCGATGACCACCGACAATGCGCCGATCACGCCGGCGGTGGGAGTATTTACGCAGGTGCGTCACAGATCAGAACCAATCCAGAGAGGAGAAAGCTAAATGGCACATTTCAAAAGCGTTGTAACCGATATCGGCGCCGGGAAGATCGCCGCAATCGTGACCGGCGGCGGCAAGCTGTCCCTGACCCGTGCGGCGGTGGGCAGCGGCCGCACCGATTCTGACCGGGCAGCCATGACCGCCCTGGTCAAAGAAGAGAACGCCGAGATCCAGACCGGCGACCTGGAGGTCACCACTTCCGGAGGCATGACGGTGCTGCGCCTGCCGGTGCAGGTCACCAACAAGGGCCAGTCTGTCCCGCTGCCCGTCCGGGAGGTGGGGCTCTATTCCCAGGACGCTGAGGGTGAGTATCTGTTCGCTGTGAGTTGGCTGGACGGGGAGGACACCGACAACATCATTCCCCCACCGGCAGACCCGGAGGCGGCAGATACAGTGCATATCCACGATGTGGGTATTGTTGTCACCAACCAGGAGGCGGCGGTCATTGAGGTCAGAATGGGGCTGGGCGGCATGGCAACAGCGGAACAGCTGGAAGCAGAAACCAAGGCCCGGATCGAGGCTGATGCGGACTTGGAAGGCAGATTGTCCGATCACCTGGCAGATACCGCCCGGCATATTGTCACCCTGACCCACAGCAAAGAGGGCAGCGCCCACACACTGACCGGTCTGCCGGAAGCACCGGGCATCTGTACGGCGCAGTTCAAGGCAACCGCTGACTATGCCGAGGGCGACACCTTCTCCGGCGGCTGGGCAGCCAAGCCCACCGGGGAGGAAACCTCCTTGCCGGACAAGGTGTTTGTGACCGGGGACATTGTATCGGTGACGGTGGACGCCAGCGCAAAGCGGATAAATTTTAAGCTGGGGGGCGGCGGGTACAACGACACCCTTCCGGCGCTGCTCCCGAACTTTACAGCGGACTGGCTGGACGATGAGACCATCATTCTGATGGCGGACATGGTTCCAGCGGCAGACAATCCGGCGCTGGCCGGCGCCCGGTGGGTTTACTGCGTTGATGGCGCAAACTACCCGCAAAGCCCGAGAGATGGAATAGTGTTGGATATTTCGCTTGAAGAACTGGTTTATTAGTGAGGTGATAAAGTGGGTACACCGATAAGTCAATTAGCAGAAGGGACAACGCTTAAAATAAAAAAGCCATCTGGAACCATTGCAATTTATTATATTGCTAAGCATAATTACGAACCAAATTTGAATGGTAACGGAAGGTGTGCGGTAGTTCTAAAAGAGCATGAAGGCAGCCCGGGCGGCTACAATGTTGCGTCTTGGGATAGTAACGGTGAAAACGCATATCTTAGCGCAACAATTCATACGCAATATCTCAAAGAATCATTTCTAAATACATTTGATGAACCTACTAAAAAGCTAATAGGGAAAACCAAATTTTATGTATCGAGAGGGAATCAAGATAAAACCATCATAACCGGAGAAGCGGAAATTTTTCTCCCTTCGGTAACTGAATTGGGGTTAACCACAAGAGTGGGAAGTGATTGGAGCCCCGCTGTAGAAGGAAGCCGTTTCCCGAACTATTCAACTATACAAGTATCAGGAGCTAATAGTTTTTGGACAAGAACATCGAACGAAGCGACACCTGATAAGTATAACAGCGCTTCAGCTTATATATGTCAGTCCGGCACTTCCGATGTTGCTTCTACTAACACATCTGCCGGCGGTTATATAAGAGAAATGTTTACATTACCCGAAACAGCGGAAGTTGATGATAATGATTGTTTGATTGTAAATGAGCCCCCAACTACTCCCTCTTTCATTTCTTTTGAAACGCCAAAAGCGGGAAAAAACCTTGGTATAAGCTGGGGAGAATCGACAGATCCAGATGGAGATACAATCGACTATCTGCTTGAAAGACAGGTAGATACCGGAGAGTGGGCACAAATAGCAAAAACCTCTGCGACAAAATATACCGATGTGTGCCCAAGCAGCGGCACCAATGTCAACTACCGGGTAAAGGCCAATGATCGTAAGGGCGGTGAAAGTGATTACCGCACCGGTACAGCAAAGGCGATTGTATACAATCAGCCTCCTTCAGTTCCGGCGTCCATTACATTCGGAGATCCGCACGCAGGAAAGTCGCTGCAGATCACCTGCGCAGCATCTACCGACCCAGACGGCAATCCCATCACCTACATCTGGGAGCGTCAGATTGACAGCGGCGGCTGGACACAGATTGGTAGCGGAGCATCTACAAGTATCACCGATACAGTCCCATCCAGCGGAACCAATATCAACTACCGGGTAAAAGCCCGGGACAGTGAAGGCGCCGAAAGTGGATACCGCACCGGATCGGCAAAGGCGATCATCTATAATCAGCTCCCGACCATACCGGGCGTACCACAGTATAAGTACCCGATCCCAGGTGAGGAGATGTCGGTCAAGTGGCAGGCGTCCACTGACCCGGAGAGTGGGGCCGTTACCTATATTGTGGAAACAAAGCTGGGCGATGGTGAATGGACACAGGCCAGAGAGACACCGGAAACAAGCTGCCTGGTGAGTGTTCCGCAGGTATCTGCCGCTGGAACGATGATTATAGTCAGAGTAAAGGCGAAAGACCAGGAAGGTGCCGAATCCGCATACTCTACCGGAGAGACGGCAGAGATCCTTTACCACAAGGTGATCCGCAAGATCCCCTGGCAGCAGGGTAAGCCGTTCAAGGCACGGCAGTACACATACAATGGGAAAAAGCAGTACCAGACCATGCGCGAGGGCGCTCTGGCAGGGATAGAAGCAGAGCCATAAAATAAAAGGAGGTATAAACGATGCAGAAACTCAGACTGCCATTTAAGGAATCGACGATGCTGTGTGGTTATAAAACACAGCGGTATCTCAATGCGTGGGGCTATCCGCACTATGGCATTGATATTTCCACCTATCAGGGCAAGAAAGTACCTGATCATACCATTTACGCTTCTGGCGTAGGTACTGTAGTGGCTGCAGGGTGGGATTCCAAGCTGGGCGGTGCACTCTGTATCAGATATGACGATGTGTATAATCACAGGACTGGAAAAACCATTTCTGTGATTGCAAGATATATGCACATGGAAAAAGTTCTGGTTAAGCAGGGGGACACTGTGAGGCTCGACACCCCGATCGGTATCGAAGGGAAGGAGGGTACTTCCAATTACCATCTGCACCTTGAGTTTGACACAGATCTGAATTACCCCAAGTGGACGCCTCAGGTTTCCAAGGGCCTCAGCTTCTGGGTGAAGGGTACAGACAGCACCGTGAATCCCTCCTGTCTGCTCTATCAGGACAAGAACCATACCACACTCCCTGACAACTGGGAGGACGGCTGGCTCAATCAGGAGGACAAGAATATCCCTTTTGTAGATGAATCTACTATCAAGTGGGACGAGCTGCGTGGGATTCTGGAATCTGCCGGAATCGAAACCATTGAAATGTGAGGAGAAGAAGATGGAACATATCAATGAATGGAAAGTGATCATCACCGGCGTGGGTGCAGCAGTATCCGCTGCCCTGGGTTGGCTCGGCTGGCTGGTGGTGGCGTTTGTAGGCTGCATGACGCTGGACTGGATCACCGGTACCATGGTGGCCAAGAGCAAGGGGGAGTGGTCCTCATCGGTGGCCCGGGCCGGACTCTGGCATAAGATTGGATCAGCGGTGGCAGTGATCGTGGCCCTGATCTTCGACTGGCTCATCGCCATGATCCTGGTCAATATTCCCGGCATCACTCTGCCTTTTGACTATTCGGTATTCCTGGGGCCGGTGGTGCTGGTGTGGTACATCGTCACTGAACTGGGCAGCATCACTGAAAACGCCGGTGCTCTGGGCGCCCCGATCCCGGATTTCCTCCGGGCAGCGATTAAGTCCCTCAACCAGGCCGTAGACGGCAGTGACACCAAAGACTAAACTACATAGAACAACAAGAAAGGCCGCCCACACGGGCGGCCTTTTCGTTTTGTGTTATTTCTGGTCAGGGTACAGTGAGCAGCAGCGTGACATTAAAGTGAATGATTGCGCAGTCTGTTTTCCTGGCGATACTCGGCAAAATCGATATCTACAAGGGAAATGACTTCTCCAGCATTAGTGCGGATCGATGCAGGATCAGACGGAGCAGGGATTTCTTTTTTATCGTCCTGCATATCAATACCCATTAACCCAATAGCGTCACGCATCATTGCAATTGCATCAGTCAGGCTGTTTCCCTGCGTATTGATTTCAAAATCCGGTGAATAAGCCATATAACCATCATTGAGTTGAGTGAAAATAACAGGATAAACAGCTTTCATAGTTTGTCCTCCTTGTGCTAGAAAGTGTGGGTAAGCCAAAGGGTCCATTTACAGCAGTCCTCGATAAACCGATTGATTGCCAAGTAGATGGATCAATTGTTTTTCTTGATCCTTTATGCGAACATGGCGTATTTCTTCGGATTTATCAAAACCCATAATTGCGCTTGTTTTTTTGAGATATTCTTTTTAAGCTCTTGTATTTATCTTCCGCCAGTATTCCGATTTCGCTCTTTTCTGATTTTGCGCAAGGACAGGCCAATGCTGATAATGGCCAGTATAATATTGATCAGGCAGAGGAAGATTGCAACATTTTTCATAGTTTACAAAGTGGGTGATTTTGAATATGAAAAAGGGGGAAGCCCCTCCTTATCTTTAATCCTTCATCAGAGTGATAGGAGTGATGAGATGGATTATTGCAGTCGCAAGGTTGGTCTTTGTTTCAGGTGCAGCCATGTGACAGCTTTTCTTTTTGCCCACTTGCCGGCCTCCTTTCCATAGATTTATTATATCAATAGTTTCTCTGTTTGTACTATTTAATTGAAAATTTCAGTATTTTTGCTGCTTTTTATTGCAAATTGCAGGGGTTTTCTGTATTATTATAGTGAAATGGTATAATGTAATACGGGATCGGAGGAAATTTGAATGGCAAAAAATGAAAGCCTCTCAAGGGCTAAAAATGCCAAGAAGGACGAATTCTATACTCAGTATGAGGACATACAGAGTGAACTGAATCATTACGAGAAGCATTTTCAGGGGAAAACTGTCCTTTGTAACTGCGATGATCCATTTGAGAGCAATTTCTGCAAATTCTTCCTCCGGAACTTTAATTATCTTGGACTGAAGCGCCTGATTTGTACTTCTTATGCTGCCTCGCCAGTCATCGGACAGCAGCTCTCCCTTCTGGATCAGGACGGGAATCCGGTAGTTCAAGGGTGTGGATATGTGATGGATATTTCCGAAGTCCCGATGTCAAACGGCCGCGGCGTTTCGGATGCAGATATCGATGCTTTGCTCCAGTCCAAAAAGAGCGGGGTGAAGAAACTCCAGGGTGATGGGGATTTCCGATCTGAAGAGTGTATTGAATATCTCAAACAAGCGGATATAGTTGTTACCAACCCTCCTTTTAGTCTATTCCGGGAGTATGTTGCCCAGCTTATGGAGTATGGTAAAAATTTCTTGATTATAGGAAATAAAAATGCAATTACTTATAAAGAGATATTTCCTCTTATTAAAGATAATCTGATGTGGGTTGGCTATAGAGGCTTTTCTGGTGGAATGTGGTTTCATTCTAATTACGAAGGGCGAACTGAAAAAATCGTTAATGGGGAAAAATTGATAAATGTGCCTAGTATATGGTTCACAAATCTTGACCATAACAAGCGCCATGAAAAGCTGGTTCTCTATAAGCGTTATTATGGCAATGAGGAAGAATACCCTCGGTATGCCAATTATGATGCAATCAATGTGGATAAAGTAGCTGATATTCCATGTGATTATTTTGAGGATATTGGTGTGCCGATCACCTATATTGATAAGCACAATCCGGAGAAGTTTGACATTGTAGGTTCCAGCAGAAATCTGGGTCAGCCAATGTCGGAAATTGCACCAGAAGGAAGTTATGAAAAAGGCGGGCCGAGATTCTACTTAGCACTTGACAAGATAAACCAGACAGGCGATACTCTTAGCAGAGCAGAGCAGAGCAGAGCAGAGCAGAGCAGAGCAGAGCAGAGCAGAGCAGAGCAGAGCAGAGTTATCGTCGCCTGTACGACCGAATTGTCATCCGACGCAAGATGTAATGGAGTCATGGGAGTGCCGATTACTTTCCTTGACAAGTACAGCCCTGATCAGTTCGAAATCATTGGGGCAACTGAAAGCGAAGGAAAGGGATTCTCAAACGGACTCTGGAATTCTGAAAGTGGAGTTGCTCAGCCCATTGTCCAGGGACAGCGCCGGTACAAACGTCTCTTCATCAAGAGAAAGATGTAACGGGATTATGGGTGTACCAATCACATTTCTGGATAAGTATAACCCGGATCAGTTCGAGATTTTAGGCATTACACTGGGGAATACGGTGGACTATCAGATGACTGCTATCTATGAAAATGCGATTCAGCATAATCAGGATGGAACTACTCAAGGCGGTAACAAAGTTAATACAAGGGCTGCAATACTGTTGAAGGAAAAGCCATCTGGTAAAGTATATTACACAGCAGATAATGCAGACGGGTATTTGTTAAGTATCTATCCCCGTATTTTGATAAGGAGGATCAGGTCATGAATATTGAGCCCAGGAAGATCAAGATCAGAGATGTATTTCAGAATTATGCAGATAATGGTGATGACGGTGTCTTTGCATATGGTGGAAGACTTGCCATCCGGCCTGCTTATCAGCGCGAGTTTGTATATGATCTGGAACAGGCAGAAGCTGTAATCCAGACTGTCCTGAAGGGGTATCCTCTCAATGTAATGTATTGGGTCAAGACTGGTGAGGATTGCTATGAAGTATTGGATGGTCAACAGCGTACCCTCTCTGTGATGCAGTATCTAAAACACCAGTTTCCCATAACACTGGACGGGAAAAAGTTTTACTGGGATGCTCTTCCTGATGATAAGTACAACCGGATTATGGACTATGAATTTATGATCTATGTTTGTGAAGGGGCGGAGTCGGAAAAGCTGGAGTGGTTCCGGGTTGTCAACATTGCCGGCGAAAAACTGACTGAGCAAGAGCTTCGAAATTCGGTTTATACTGGTGCCTGGCTGTCAGATGCCAAACTGCATTTTTCCAAACGAAATTGTGCGGCTAAGAAGCTTTCAGATAAGTATATTATCGGAGACCCGAACCGACAGGAACTCCTTGAGAAAGCACTCAAAGGAATTTGCGAGTTCCAGCAGATAAAGGACATCACAGAGTATATGGCACAACATAAGTCGGATCCGGATGCAGATGAGTTATGGCAGTATTTTCAGGATGTAATTCATTGGACAGAAAAAATCTTTCCGCAGTATTATCGCGATATGAAAGGGCTGGATTGGTGTCACCTCTATAATCGTTATCATGAAAATTATTATAATTCAGCAATTATGGCTGCAGAGGTAAAGCGTCTGCATGAAGATACATTTGAGGTACAGAAGCCAAAAGGAATTTATGAATTTCTGCTCTGTCGGGATACCGATCCATACGCAGGAAGATTGCTGAACCTGCGTGTTTTTGAGGAGAAAGACAAGCAGGCTGCATATAGCCGCCAGAATGGAATTTGCCCGGTATGCGGACAGCATTTTGAATACGATGAAATGGAAGGGGATCATATTCTTCCTTGGAGCAAAGGAGGGAAGACAACAGGGGAGAATTGCCAAATGTTGTGCAAGCCATGCAATGGCAAGAAGTCAGATAAGTATTAACCTTTCAGTTATGGCTTAAAACTATATCGATGAGATTCGATTTATAGTGATATACTTATAGTAAGGAGTGATAAATATGGCTGCTCCAAGTCAAGGAAAACTGTTGTATCATATTACACATATTAGAAATATTCCTTCTATAGTTAATAATGGCTTATTGTCTCGTAAAGAATTAATGGAAAGAGGACTTATAGATTTTGAGGATATAGCTGACCATCAAATTTTGGAAAAGAGAGATCAATACTCAGTTATTCTTTCCAGCTGTGTACCGTTTCACTTTTTTGTAAAAAATCCTTTTGATGGTCGGGTGTGTAAAAAATATGGCTCGGAGAATATGGCAATTATAGCTGTCAGGAGAGAGTTATATAAAACTAAAGAACTTTACATTATTCCATCTCATCCATTGGACCGAGAGCATCCGGAAGTTCTATCTTATGAAGATGGAATTAAACGTATTAGATGGGATATACTCGACAACACCGCTGATCGGAATTATCATGATGAAGTAGTTCGAAAAAATTGCATGGCTGAATGTCTTTCGCCTTCACCAATTGATGTCTCGGATTTTTTCGCGATATATGTAAAAAATAAAACAGCGAAAGAGAAATTGGTGGAACTGTTAGTAGAACAATGCGATTTTAATCTTTTATGTAAATATGTGCATATTGATATCGGAGAATATATGTTTCCATGATATCATCCAATTTTCTCGGAGAGGAGGCTGCAAATGATATACTATATGGAGGGGGACTTATTGAAGTCTCAGGCAGAGGCCTTAGTAAATACTGTTAACTGTGAAGGCTATATGGGAAAGGGTATAGCTTATCAATTTAAACTTCAATTTCCGGAAAACAATATAGCTTATGTTAAAGCCTGCAGTGCGAATTTGTTAGCCCCCGGGAAAATGTTTTCTTTTAAAGAAAAAGGAAAGATAATTATTAATTTTCCTACAAAGAATAAATGGAGGGAGAAATCTAAAATTGAATATATTCTGAATGGATTGGATGACATGATCAATACAATTCAAGAAGAAGATATTCATAGCATAGCCATACCTCCATTGGGATGTGGAAATGGAGGGTTAAATTGGTCAGAGGTAAAGGAAATTATTGAAGGTAAATTGAAGAATATCTCAAATGAAGTTGAGATATATGTATATGAGCCTTCGGCTAATTATAAAAAAGCTGTTTGTGAGGAACCAAATCTAAGTGCTTCCGCTTTAGTTTTGATTGATATCAAATTAAATTTGCATAAATTTAATAAAACACGATTACAAAAAACAGCTTATTTTGTTAATTTGTTTTCTCAAAAGCATTACTTTAATTTTGAGGCAAACAAATTTGGTCCCTATGACCACGCAATTGAGGTGATAAGCAGGAAAATTAAAGAGTTTCAAATATATTATGGAACTTCTAACACCATGCAAGCCCGGACAATTTTATATAATAGAATTGTCAGTGAATCTGTAAACAATGTTTTAGAATCCCTAAGTCCATATGTAAAAAAAGCTTGTGATTTTGTAAATTCAATATCGACTGATCATGAGCTTGAGTGCTTGGCAACGATTTGCTTTATCGTTGAGCGAGCCAACATAATTTCTGAACCAGAAATAGTTAATCAATTCAAACAATGGTCTGAGGACAAGGCAAACCGATTTAAAGAACAGGAAATTTTAGAAGGAATTTGGAAACTTAATGACTCCCAAATTTTATCTAAAACATTCGTAGGGTATATAATAAACGACATAAAATAAAGCCATCCAACAGATGCTGGATGGCTTTATTGTTGTGTAAAGAAAACCACGCGATAGTCGCGTGGTTCAAAAGAGCTTAAGCGGTGAAAAAGATAAAAAAACTCCTAATGTGTTAAAGTAAAAGTGTGACCTGCCAGT
>NZ_JACSNR010000002.1 GCF_016901815.1 Hydrogenoanaerobacterium saccharovorans | reverse complement strand
CGTAGGTTCCTACCACATTTGAGCGGAGCGACAGCGCAGCGGAAGTCCCGCCCGCAGGCGTCCGGCTTTTGGTAAAAGCCGGTTGCTCCAAATAAAAAAAGCACCCTCAAAGGGTGCCTTTTTTATTTGGAGCAGGCGACGGGAATCGAACCCGCAACCTCAGCTTGGGAAGCTAATGTTTTACCACTAAACTACGCCTGCAGCTGGTATCTAATATGATACCAAACTCCACAGTAAAAATCAAGTCGAAAACCGCTGCTCCGGGAAAATTCCCCCAGCAGCCGGTTACTCCGGCCTGGTGCCAGTGAACCGGGCTGTGTGTTCCAGACGGTTCAGATCCCGTCCCTGCCGGTTGTTTTCAGCAATCAGTTCGGAGATCTGTCCCTCGGCCTGCTCCACCTCCAACTTGAATGCCCGGGCGGAAATACGCAGGGCGCCGTGCCCCAGAATGACCATCTGTTCCAGGCCATCAGAAGTGGCAACCCGTACCCGATGTTTCTTGCCGATCTCATAGGTGACCCGCTCGATATAGGCATCAGCAGTTTCGGCCTCCTTGGTGTATACCACATGAATGCCCTTGTATTTTTCCACCGACCCAGGATTGTTCGGGACTTTATAGGCGTCAAAGACGAGGATCAGCTCGATCTTCTTGAAGGCCTGGAAGTTTGCCAGAATATCCATCAGCACCAGCCGGGCAGCGCCGAAATCGGTCCTTGCCAGAGAGGCCAGTTCCTCCCAGGCAAAGATGATATTATAGCCGTCCACCAACAGATACTCCGGCCCGGTGAGCTGCATCTGCCGTACCGCTGCCTGCTGCATCTCCTGCCGGGCATCGGGACGCCGGGGACGCTCCTTCTCCTGCTTGCCATAGGTGCGCTCATAGATCGCTGCCAGCTCCTTGTCCTCTGCCAGGGTGCCGCCATAGGTGTACCGGCGCAAGGGGGCCGGTGCAGCTCCACCCTCTGCCGGACGGTCCAGACGCAGGACACTGTCCAGGTGTTTTTTCCCGTCCACCTCATTCCAGGGCACCACATATCCGGCGCCATGGGCACAGAATACCGAATCACAGGGGTTTTCCAGGTCCCGGTCGCAGTCGTAGCCAATGGAGGCGATGACCTCATCAGAATTGTGGCAGACATCATATCCCGCCAGGGCGCAGATCAGCCGTCCGCGTCCCTGGGTGTAGGCAGTGACCTCGGTGGGATAGTCCCGCAGACAGGCTACCGGCGCCCGTCCGGTGAGAACACTCATTTCGCCATCGGTTTCCGGCGGCGCTACGGTGCCGGACAGCCGCTGCAGGTCGGTCATGGCCCGGCCCACATATTCTGTGGGCACTTCCAGACGGAACTGGTACCAGGGCTCCAACAGAATGCTCTCGGCTTTCCGCAGGCCCTGCCGCACAGCCCGGTAGGTGGCCTGCCGGAAATCTCCGCCCTCAGTGTGCTTGAGATGCGCCCGTCCGGTGAGCAGCGAAATCTTCATATCTGTGATGGGCGAGCCGGTGAGCACGCCCCGATGTGCTTTTTCTTCCAGATGGGTCAGCACCAGACGCTGCCAGTTCCGGTCCAGTACATCTTCACTGCACAGGCTCTCAAACTGCAGGCCGCTGCCCCGGGGTGCCGGTTCCAGCAGCAGATGCACCTCGGCATAGTGGCGCAGGGGTTCGTAATGTCCTACGCCGATCACCGGTGCGGCAATGGTTTCCTTATAGACAATGCTTCCGGCTCCGAACTGCACCGGGAAGCCGAACCGCTCCTGGATCATGGTCTGCAGGACTTCCAGCTGAACCTCGCCCATGAGCTGCAGATGGATCTCTCCCAGGCTCTCATTCCAGAGCAGATGGAGCTGCGGATCTTCCTCCTCCAGCTGCCGGAGTTTCCCCAGCGCCGTATGGGCATCGGGCCCCTGGGGCAGTCCCACCCGGTAGGTCAGCACCGGTTCCAGCGCCGGCTGTTCCGATTCCGCTTCGATGCCCAGTCCCTGTCCCGGATAGGTTTGGCTCAGGCCGGTGACAGCGCATACCCCGCCTGCCGGGACTTCGTTGACTGTGGTATATTTTCCGCCGGAATAGATGCGCAGCTGGTCGGCTTTTTCCTCCCAGGCGTCACTGCCGCCGGGACGGCAGCCGGTGAGCAGATCCCGGACCCGCAGCACGCCGCCGGTGACCTTGAGATGGGTGAGCCGTACCCCTTGGGTATCCCGGGAGATTTTATAGACCTTGGCGCCGAAAGACGCAGGCCAGACAGCCGGCTGAATCCACCGTTCCAGACCGGCGATGAGCTCTTCCACGCCGGAAAGCCGCAGCGCGGAGCCAAAATAACAGGGGAAGATCCGCCGTCCGGCAATGAGCCCCCGGAGGGTCTCCTCAGACAGCGCACCATCGGTGAGGTATTCGTCCATGGCAGATTCTTCGGTGAGGGCAGCGGCTTCATAGAAGGCATCGTCCATGCGGTCAAAAGCAAGACAGCCTTCACTCAGACGGCGGCGCAGTTCTGCCATACGGACACCGGCATCCGCACCGGGCAGATCCATCTTATTGATAAAGAGGAACACCGGGATCTGATACCGTTCCAGCAGCCGCCACAGGGTCAGGGTATGAGCCTGGATGCCATCGGTGCCGCTCACCACCAGGACAGCGTAGTCCAGAACCTGGAGGGTACGCTCCATTTCCGCCGAAAAATCCACATGTCCAGGGGTATCCAGCAGAGTGACCTCCAGATCCCCCAGGGTCAGGACGGCCTGTTTTGAGAATATGGTAATACCCCGCTGACGTTCCAGCGAGAAGTTATCCAGAAAGGCGTCCTGATGATCCACCCGTCCGAATTTCCGGATGCTGCCCGAAAGATACAGGAGCCCTTCTGACAGGGTAGTTTTGCCTGCGTCCACATGGGCCAGGATACCGATGACCGCTTTTTTCATACTGTCCTCCGAAAAAACCGCCCTCAGAAGGCGGCAAGTACCGGATTCTATTGTAACACAGATTGACCGGAAAAGAAATCTCCGGCAAGAGGGGAAGCACTGAGAAGAAAGTTTCCACGAAAAGTTTTCCACAAAGTGAAGAACTCAGGCCGGAAATTTTCGAGAATATGCAGGAAAAATGACAAAATAGAGCGAAAATTCCCCTCGAATTGCCCGGAAAATGCAGGATTTTCCTCCAAAATGGCAGGAACAGGCAGAAAAAGCTGAGAAAATTACAGAAAAATTACAAAAGTGCATCAAAAAAGGGTTGACAAAGTGCCGGGGGGGGGGGTATAATTACATTACAACAGAGGGGAGCCGTCGACGGGCGACCCGGTTGAAAACAAAACTTTTTATGGAGGAAAACAAAAATGAAGAAGATTTTTGCTCTTGCTCTGGCTGCAGTTATGACAGCTGGCATGGCTACCACTTCCTTTGCTACTTCTCTTGAGGCAAGAAATGATGCAGAAGTAGTTCTGCTGGGTGGCTTTAAGATGGTTGATGTTTATGTGGACAGCAATGACAACAACCGTTTCAATGAATCCGATGATACCTTCACCCCTGATAAGGGTTCCGAAAAGACAAATGGAAAGTTCACTTCTAGTGTTGTAGTGAACGAAGGTGATATCGCTAATGTTGACCTGTCTGTTGTAAAGGGCGGCAAGAAGGTTGCTATCCCGCTGCTGGATAAGGACGGCAATATGATCGACGATAAGGATGCCGTTAGACGCATTAAGGTTAAGGCTGAATGGAAGGTTGGCGAACTGTCTGAGAAGCCTGAGATCGAGTTCGTAAAGATCGGCGCCGAGTATGCTTATGCTGTAACCTTCACCCTGCCCGAGTCTGCTGAGATCAAGACCACTGACCTGGCTGGTAAGATTGCTGTATACGAGAGCAGCAGCCAGCTGAAGGACAATTACTCTGACAAGGAGTACATCACCCTGAGCTTTGGCTCTGAGTACGGTTTCAAGACCGAGGACTACGATGGCAGTGACCTTGCAAAGGCTGAAGTTGTAGATTTCGACGGTTACTCTGATGATGTTGAGACTCTGACCTTTGGCGACGATTTCGAGTTTGAAGTTGATCTGTCTGGCCAGGGCAAGCTGAACCTGAAGAACAATCGCGATTTCAACAAGGAATTCGCTGCAATGTACGACTATGCCAACATCGACTTCATCAACTTTGTAAAGACCCCGTCCTTCAACAAGAACGGTACCGTTTACATCTACGCTGACGAGGATGCTTATATCTACGAAGTAACTGCTGACGGCGCTAAGGAAATCAAGGGCCTGAAGTGGGACGAGGACTACGAGGCTTGGACCTTCAAGACCAGAACTCTGAAGAGCTACGCTATCTCTGACGTAGAGCTGACCGAGAAGACCGTTACCGAGGACGATTCTTCCAGCACCACCGATGGCGGCAAGGAGAACCCGGACACAGGTCGGTAAACCGATCTTTAGTCCTAGCGAATTTCACGCAAGCGTGAAATATCGCCGGGTTTGCGGTAGGTCATAAATGACTTATCCACCTGCGAATTTTGATCACCTGCCTGTCATGCGTCGAGTGCGGGCAGGCGGCATGGAAGGGAGCGTTCCCAGCCGGGGACGCTCCTTTCTGTTAAAACCGGGAACACAGGCTCCCGGTTTTAACAGAGGGGATTTCCCTCCGCTATCCTGCCAAAACAAGACCTCTGGCTGTCCTGTACGAGAGCAAGTGTCGGCTTCTGGTCGTTTTGGGGAAACAGGGTGTTTTACCGGTGCGGCTCTCTCCAAATTTTAGCCCCCGGTCTGAAATATCCTTTGTTTCTTTTCTTCCTGGAACTTCCGCAGCTTTTTCTGCGGGAGTTCTTTTTTATGCAGAAAAAGAGGCCCTCCCGGGGGAGAGCCTCCTTTTTATTGCGGGGATTCGGTTATTCAGCAATCATGCTGCCGTCTGCGCACAGCAGGAACTGTCCGGGAGCCGGCTGGGACGAGAACTGTACCGGTGTGAGCACATAGGCATAACTGCCTGCCTTGGTGATGGCAAGGATATCGCCTACCTTGGCCTTGGGCAGGGTGATGCCGGCTGCCATGATGTCGGTACCGGTGCAGAGGTTGCCCACCAGGTTTACCTTCTCCGAAGCGGTCTCATCGGTGAGCAGCTCGAAGTCAAAGGCGTCCATCTTGGTGAAGAGCGGCTCATTTCCCTTGGCAACAGCGCCTTCGGGCAGATAAGCAGCGATCAGCCGTGCCAGCGACGGACGGATAAAGCCATTGAGGGTGCTCTGTACCATGACAAACTTGGTGCCATAGCTCTCCTTGACATCCACAACCCTGGTGACATAATAACCCGCAGTGCAGACTGCATAGCGTCCGGTTTCAATGATTACCCGCACGCCGCCCAGCTTCTGACGGAGTTCTGCCAGCATAGCGGCACTTTCTGCGCCCAGGGCAGCAGTGTCCAGATCGGTATCGTTTTCAGTGGAGTAAGCCACGCCGATACCGCCGCCCATGTTGATGAATTCCATCTTCATGCCCAGCTTGTCGATGCACTTCTGGGCCAGAGCAAACATATTGGCATAGTACTTCTTGAGCACTTCCACATGGAGCTCCTGGCTGCGGGCATGGACATGGATACCGATCAGCTCGATATTGGGCAGCTTTGCGAAGTCATAGGCAAAGAGCTGATCCTCATCAATACCGAACTTACCGGCAGCACCGTGATCGGCGTCCATGGTGAAATCGGGGTTGACCCGGACACCAACGCCCAGCTTGACACCCTTTTCACCTGCCAGCTTGTTGATGAGTTCCAGCTCATGCAGGCTGTCGGCGATAAGAATGGCATGATCCATGGCGCCCCGGAGATCCCGTTCGGTCTTACCGGGTGCCGAATAGAGGATCTTCTCCTTGGGCAGACCATATTCCACACCGATCTCCACTTCCCGCAGAGAAGCGGCATCCAGTCCCAGACCTTCGCCCAGAATGGTCTTTACCACCGGCAGGAAGGGATTGGTCTTGATGGAATAGAGGAACTCAAAGTCGGGGAAATCCCGATGGAGCCGCCGTACCTGACCGAGAATGGTCTCCTGGTCATAGAGGTAGAAGGGGTTTTCCAGTTCTGCCATTTTGTTTTTCATCGCCTGTGTGATGCGTGTATTTCCGATCATACAGAAAACCTTCTTTCACAGTAAATTCCCGAGCCGGCGCGCGGCTCTGTCTGTTTTCATTTTACCATCCCAAAGTGCCGTTGACAAACCGAAAAAATCCCCCGCTTTTCGGTGAATCTGCCAATAAAAAACACCGGCAGAGCCAGGAAAGGCATTGCCGGTGTCGGATGGGGGCAGAATCCCGGGGAATCAGTGTCCGGGGTTGGGATTTTCCTGCCGCCAGAGCAGGAAGGAGTAGGCAGTGGGCACCAGTCCCAGCACCAGGAAGATCGCCACAGCCGGTGCGTACAGGGCCATTTTTTCCAGCGGGGAAAGCCCCAGCAGGAACAGCACCAGTCCCCCGGCAAACCAGAGTTTGCCTGCCATGCGATGGGTGCGCTTCCAGACGGTTTCGCTGGAGAGGGTCCACATATTGCGGATGCCAAAGGCAAAGTTGCTGCCGGCTTTGGGCATGAAGTTGCCCATCATGGCAAAGAGCAGTCCGATGGCGGCAATGACCAGGTTTTCCACCCGCAGACTGCCGGGACGGAGGGATTCGGCGATGATCAGCCCGGTCATCATCAGCAAAAACAGGTTCACGCCGCCTGCCAGCAGATTGTACCTGCTGCCCAGCCGGTCATAGTTCCGGCGGCGGGGGTCCACCATGGGCAGCAGGGTAAAGAGCAGCGCAATTACCGGGCCAAGTCCGCCGATAATCCAGATGGTGGCCTTGGGACCATATTTGGTGATTTCGCCGTTATTGAAGTTGGTGGGGATCAGCTCGGGCAGCTGAGGATAAAACCACAGACAGAGCAGGAGCGGCAGCAAAGCTGTCACCCACAGGAATACCATATTTTTGCGAATCATGTTTTGTCGCCCTCCCTCAGGGATGTCACCCAGGTCAGGATCTCGTCAATGACCGAGGTGTTGATCTCATAATAGATGTGTTTGCCCTCCCGCTGGTCAATGACCAGCTCCGCCTGGCGCAGCATTGCCAGGTGATGGGATACCGTAGCGGCACTCAAATCAAAGGCGGAAGCAATTTCCCCGGCAGTGAGCCTGCCATTCTTCAGCCGCTCCAGAATCGCCCGGCGGGTGGGGTCGCTCAGTGCCTTGAAGGTCTGATGAAAGCCCATACAGTCCCCTCCTTTACATTTCGATAGCTATCTAAATGATATTGTAGCCATTGGGCTGGCAAATGTCAAGAACATTTTGATAATTGTCAAATTGTTCCTTGGATTGTGGATATTTTATTTACTATATACAACATATTGTGCTTTTGTTTTGTCTGAATCGACTTTATATACAGGATTTGAACGGCATAGTGTACTGTGTTTGTATAGTTTGCGGATTGTATTTCAGGCCAAAAATCCGTATACTTAAATCAGGCCGATTCTCCACCTTCGGCAGAAGTCCGGCAGGAGAAATTCCTGTCTTTACGGACACTGAATCTTTCAAACGGGCCGGTTTCCCATACAGGAATTCCGGCGGGATTTTGATACATGCAGGAGGAAACTAAATGACACAGTTCGAACAGTGGAATGGTTTTGAGGGCAGACTGTGGAAGGAAGAAATCAATGTACGGGATTTCATCCAGAAAAACTACAAGCCCTATGATGGCGATGAGTCCTTCCTGGCAGGTCCTACTGAAGCGACCAATAAGCTCTGGGGGATTCTGCAGAAGCTGCAGAAGGAAGAACGCGCCAAGGGCGGTGTACTGGATATGGACACCGACATCGTTTCGACCCTGACTTCCCATGCCCCTGGCTATATCTGCGAAGAATGCAAGGATCTGGAGAAGATCGTCGGCCTGCAGACCGATAAGCCCCTGAAGCGTGCGTTCATGCCCTTCGGCGGCATCAAGATGGCGGAGGAAGCCTGCCAGACTTATGGCTATACCCCCGATCCGGAGCTGCACAAGATCTTCACCGAATATCACAAGACCCACAATCAGGGCGTATTTGACGCATATACTCCTGAAATGCGCAAGGCCCGTCATAATAAGATCATCACAGGTCTGCCGGATACCTACGGCCGCGGCCGTATTGTCGGCGACTATCGCCGGGTAGCTCTCTATGGTATCGATTACCTGATGGAGCAGAAGAAGCATGACTTCGATAACTGCGGCGACAAGACCATGACCGATGATGTAATCCGTCTGCGGGAGGAGCTCAGCGAACAGTACCGTGCGCTGGGCCAGATGAAGAAGATGGCTGCCTCCTATGGCTATGATATCTCGGGGCCCGCGAAGAATGCCCGGGAAGCAGTACAGTGGCTCTACTTCGGCTATCTGGCTGCCGTCAAGACCCAGAACGGCGCTGCCATGAGCGTAGGCCGTATCTCCACCTTCCTGGACATCTATATCGAGCGTGACCTCAAGGCCGGTATCCTCACCGAGGAGGAGGCCCAGGAGCTCATTGACCATCTGGTTATGAAGTTCCGTATGGTCAAGTTCGCCCGTATTCCCTCCTATAACCAGCTCTTCTCCGGTGACCCGGTATGGGCTACCCTGGAAGTAGCGGGTATCGGCAGCGACGGTCGTTCCATGGTAACCAAGAACGACTACCGTTTCCTGCACACTCTGGAGAATATGGGACCCTCTCCCGAGCCCAACCTCACTGTGCTGTATTCGTCCGCACTGCCGGCAGCCTTCAAGGACTATGCCGCCAAGATCTCCATCCGTACCAGCTCGGTACAGTATGAGAACGACGATGTGATGAAGCCGGTATGGGGTGACGACTACTCCATCTGCTGCTGCGTATCCGCTACCCAGACCGGTAAGGAGATGCAGTTCTTCGGCGCCCGTGCCAACCTTGCCAAGTGCCTGCTCTACGCCATCAACGGCGGCGTGGATGTCAAGACCCGGGAGCAGGTCGGCCCCGAGCTGCGGCCCATCACCAGCGAGTACCTGGACTACGATGAGGTAATGCACAAGTATGACCAGATGATGGACTGGCTGGCGGAACTGTATGTGAACACCCTGAATGTGATCCAGTACATGCACGACAAGTACTACTACGAGGCCGCTGAGATGGCTCTGCTGGACACCCATGTCCGCCGTACCTTTGCCACCGGTATTGCTGGCTTCTCCCATGTAGTGGATTCGCTGTCCGCCATCAAGTATGCCAAGGTCAAGACCGTCCGGGACGAGACCGGTATCGTAGTGGACTATATCACCGAGGGTGACTTCCCGCGGTACGGCAACGATGATGACCGTGCTGACGACATCGCGGTATGGCTGCTGGGCACCTTCCTCTCCAAGATCAAGAAGCACCACACCTACCGGGATTCCGAGCCCACCACCTCGATCCTGACCATCACTTCCAACGTGGTATACGGCAAGGCCACCGGTTCCATGCCCGACGGACGCAAGGCAGGCGAGCCTCTGGCTCCCGGTGCCAACCCGGCTTACGGCGCAGAGCAGAACGGCCTGCTGGCTTCGCTCAACTCGGTTGCCAAGCTGCCCTATGAGTGGGCACTGGACGGCATCTCCAATACCCAGACCATCAACCCTGAAGCCCTGGGCCATAGCGAACAGGAGCAGGCAGACAATCTGGTACGGGTTATGGATGGCTACTTCGATCAGGGTGCGCATCACCTCAATGTGAATGTATTCGGTCGTGAGAAGCTCATCGATGCCATGGAGCATCCGGAGAAGGAAGAGTACGCAAACTTCACCATCCGTGTATCGGGTTACGCAGTGAAGTTCATCGACCTGACCCGGGAGCAGCAGCTGGATGTAATCTCCAGAACCTGTCACGACAGAATGTAACACAAAGGAGCGAAACCGCCTATGACCGGAAGAGTACACTCACTGGAGAGCTTTGGCTCGGTGGACGGACCGGGCATCCGGTTCGTGGTGTTCCTGCAGGGGTGTCCGCTGCGGTGTGCCTACTGCCATAATCCCGATGCCTGGGCCATGAATGCCGGCACCGAGATGGAGGCCGAAGAGCTGTTCCGGAAGATCCGCCGGTACAAGACCTACTTCGGTGAAACAGGCGGCGTGACCGTATCCGGCGGCGAAGCCCTGATGCAGCCGGAGTTTGTCACTGAGCTGTTCCGGCTCTGCCATGCCGACGGCATCAACACCTGTCTGGATACCAGCGGGTGTGTGCTGGACGAACGGGTGATGGCCCTGCTGGACGAAACCGATACAGTTCTGCTGGACATCAAGATGACCACCGAGGAGGACTACCGGGAATACACCGGCGGCAGCCTCCGCCAGACCATGGACTTTCTCCGGGAGCTTCATCGCCGGAAGATCCCTACATGGATTCGGCAGGTCATTGTGGAGGGCTTCAACGATACCGAGGAGAATGTCGCCCGGCTCAACGAGCTCATCGCTCCCTATGACAACATCACCCGGGTGGAGCTGCTGCCTTTCCACACCATGTGCCGTCAGAAGTATGAAAAGCTGGGAATCGAGTTCCGGTTCGGAACCTACCCGGATACCAGGTCGGCAACGGTGGAGCGGCTGCAGAAGCTGGTAAAGCTCCCCTCTGCCCAATAACATAAAATGCAAAAAGCGAGCCTCCCTGTACGGGGAGGCTCGCTTTTTGATTTGGAAAGTCAGCTGCCGGTTGTCCCGGAGCCGGACAAATAGTTGGATTCATCGATGGTTTTGAGGATCACCGAAACATCGTCATAGCGGGAGGAGGTTGTGGAAGAACCAAGGCTGCAGATCAGAAATTCCTTGCCATGCTGCCGGTACAGCACCACCAGATTGTAGTCATCAGACAGGGACCCGGTTTTGATGCCGATTACATTTTCATTGTAGTATTCCGACTCAGGGTCCAGAAATGTATTGGTGTTTTTCCAGGTCTGGGTACTGCCGTCCGGAAGGATCGCCGTATAGCTGCTCTGGCACACAATGTCCCGGAACCAGCTGTTTTCCAGCAGGCGGTCCACCACAGTTTTCAGATCCAGTACAGTGGTGCGGGCGTCCAGATCAAATCCGCTTGGATCATAGAGGACGGTGTCTGTGCAGCCGATCTCGGCAATATGCTGGTTGAGCCCTGTCATAAAGGCGTTGACCCGTTCCCCGGCTGTGGAAGCCTGGGGGTCCAGAAGCCCGCCGCAGTAGTCAGCCACCACATAGGCTGCGTCATTTCCGGAGGGCACCAGCATGGCTGCATACAGATTGTGAAGATAGTATTCCTGTTCTGTAATGCCGGCAACCGAAGAGCCCGGCTTGGTCATGGCAATCGCCTGGGGATCGGCAGGAACGATGGCGTCCCGGTCAGCCAGTCCGCAGGCGTATTCCAGTACAAACAGCTTCGCCAGGCTGGCAGGCACCCGGGTATCCGTTTCACGCTTGGAGATGAAAATACTGTCATCCGAGCGATCCACCAGAATCAGAGATTTGCCATCGTAGACATTCTGCAGGGAAGTGTGATTTTCAAACCAGACCGCTGCGGCAATACCGACAGCAGCAAGGGGGATCAGAAGAAACAGAGCCAGACGAACAGGATGGCGGCGGCGTGAACGATGCTTCATGAGGGAATCCTTCTTTCTGTGGAATGGAGGATAGGATCGATGTGCGTTTCATTGTAACATTTCCGACCCGGAAAAGCAAACCATGATTCACCAGCATATAACAGGTGAACCTGATAACGCCAGAGCATGTGCGCCGCGCACCGTCAAGAGCGTGGAAGGGCATTGGTCTGTCCCGCTGTTTCTGCTAATCGTCCATTCCGTCCCAGACCTCGCCGGCGGATTCTCCATCATAGCCGCCGAGGATCTCATCATAATAGTAGTCCAGGGCTGTTTCCTCCAGGCAGAGGTCGTACAGGACTTCGCCGCAGCTGCCGCAGCAGAGGATTCCGTCCTCAGCCCGGAGTGAGCCGACTTTGCCGCAGAGCGGGCAGGTCAGTTCCTCCGGCAGGATGGGAGTCCCGCAGGTCGTGCAGTCGAAATTCCCGGTGTACGGGTCATACCACAGGCGGTCCCTGCCGCAGTGGGGACAGATCAGCTCCATCACGCTTCCTCCTTCCCGGCTTCTTCCACCGTCCAGCGGATACAGTCCAGCAGCAGTTCCTCCGGCTCGGCATTCCGGGACCGAGCCAGCTCAGTGAACTGCCGGTACAGACGGCTGTCCACCTGGAACTGCACTGTTTCCCGTTCCACCCGTTCCCGGATGCACCGGGTCAGGTAGGCGGTGGGGGTGGTGTGATCGTCCAGCATCCGCCTCTTGAACTCGTTATAGAGTTCCTCCTCGATGTTGAAGCTGACCTGTCTGCGGGGATTTGACTGTTTCATTCCGGCACCTCCATTATATAGTAAATATATAGTATACTACATATTTACTATATATCAGCCCGCGGGAGATGTCAAGAAAAAAGCGCACAGATTTTTCCTGTGCGCCTTTTTGTTATTCAGCGAAGATCTTATCCAGAGCCTGCAGCACATCCTCTGCTTCGAAGGGCTTATATAGGAAGCCCTTAGCGCTGAGGTTCCTGGACTCTTCAATGGTCTCATCATAGGCCAGGGAAGAAATCATCAGAATCTTGGCATCGGGATCTTCCTCCAGGATTTTGCGGGCAGCTTCCAGACCGTCCAGACCCGGCATGAGAATATCCATTGTGATCAGATCCGGCTTCAGGACCCGATACTGCTCCACAGCGTCCTCTCCGTTCTGACAGCAGGAGATAACTTCATAGGGAGAATCCGACAGGATGCGCTGCAGCTGCAGCTGTGCTACCTTGGAATCGTCTACAACCATAATCTTTTTAGCCATTTTACACTGCTCCTTTAAGGTTATTGATATTCTCCAAATGATCCAGTTTGCATTTGGTATTGTGGTGCCGTTCGTTGTTGACGGGCGACAATGTCAGAACCAGCATCAGGCCTTCATTGTCCTCGTTGATGTACTGGGACTTGCAGAAGCATTCCAGCTCGCTGTCCAGCACACAGTAGTCCCCGTTATAGACCGGGGACCGGAAAGTGGTGGGCCGGTGGATCAGTTTGGATACCTTTCCCACCAGTCTGCCGCAGATCACATTCAGGTATTCTCTGGCGGCTTCAGATATATCATCTTCGGTGATATTGGGGTCCTGGAAAATCTCCTGGGCCAGGTGCCGGAAAAACAACCGGTCCGCATAGAGCGCAAGGGTCAGCTCACAGCTCCCCTCGAATCTGGCGCTGACACAGCAGAGGTCGTCCGAGAGATCATGCGGATGGCTGCGGATGTGCATTCCGGCCATTTTTTCAGTTGTATGGAAGAGAATGCAGTTGAGCACTTCCAGTATTTCCTCATGTGTCAAGGAGTCCACAAAAATCCCCCTTTACCTGGATTCAACATAACAGAGCGCCCCTTCCGCATTGATACTGATTGCACAGTCTGTCTTTTCGGTATCCATTTCGATGGACTGGTTTCCGATGGTGATGCATACCCCCGGATGAATCCGGCTGCATCTCAGAGGACAGGCATCCTTGACATCCAAAGGCAGCCGCTGGGACTGGGCTTCCTTTTCGAGCTTATTCAGCTTCATCTGAACTACATACTGGTTCAGACGCAGTTTGGACAGCGCTGTCTTGGTTTCCGGCGTTTCCGGACACTCTGCAAGTCGTCTGATATTCTTGTTGATGCTTTCCAGCTCTGCCGAGATCTCCTCCCGGTCGAAGGCGTCATACGGGCATCCGCCGATGATGATCTCAGTCCGGACAGCTGCCTTGGAACCGATCACCTTGGAGGAAACCCCCTTGGCACTCTGGATGGAGCCGGAAACGATGGCTCCAAGACCGGTGCGGGCTGTGACCGGGCCATTGCAGTAGACATGACAGTCCACAATGCAGCTGGCCTGTACCGATTCCCGGGCATAGACGGTGCAGTGCTCCAGATACCCGGCATAGACGCTCTTGTGTGCCCGGATGGTGGTGCTGTACTGGCCCTGGATGCCGTCCAGGACGATGACGCTCTCGCCGGCTTCAATGGTGCAGTCCTGGGCAACGCCGTCGATCTGCACCGAACCGGTGGCCCGGATGGAAACCCCCGGACAGACATCGCCATGGATATGGATGTCCCCCAGGAATTTGATGTCCTGCTGGTCGCCGGGTTCAATCCCGTGCCGGATCTCCAGGATCGGCTTTACCTGGAAGCTGTTGCCGGCATAGGCCACATTGCCATCCTTCTGCGCAATGAGGTACCGTCCGTCCTCCGAAAGGCAGGTGTTGCGCCCCATGGGAATCGCCGCCGGGCGTCCGTCCCGGGGCGGAGGGAGCAGAAGGTTCCGCTTCACTGTGATGCCCGAGCGCCCGGCTGTGGGCGGTACGATCTCACAGATCACGCCGTTTTTCTGGATCTTCTTGCTCAGGCTGAGCTGTGCATAGTCCACATGGCTCAGTTCGGTCTGTTCCAGGGAGGCATAGAGCTCACGCTGGTACAGCTCTACGATATAGCCGTCCCTTCCGTCCTCGGGCATGGTGCCGCTGGCGCCCAGATAGAAGCGGAAATACCGGTTCTCCCGCTCCGGCAGGGTATAGATGAAATGAAAGTCCAGACCATAGCTCACCCCATGGTCGATGAGAATCTGGAGGATTTTCGAGCCGGACAGGGTCTTGCCGTTCCCGATGGGCGGAACCAGCAGGAAGAAGGTAAGCATCTGATCCTCGGTTATGTAGACAAAGACATCTTCATCCAGATTCCTGGCGGACCTGGATTCCTGGAGTCTGGCTAACCGCTGCATTCTCGCATTGGCAAAGAATTCGAGCTGTGCCCGGATTTTATCCGCGTCAGCAGCAAGGGCTTCCCGGTTTGGAGCCGAGCTGGTGAGCAGGATCACCGACTGGCTCTTTTCCGGGTTCGCGAGCTTGTAGAGCTTTGAGAACTGGGCGCACTTCGGCGTAACTGCGATGCTGAAAGCAGGAGCAGATGGAACAGGGTCCGTATCCGGGGATTTCGGCTGATCCATTCCGGCATCCGGCAGGTCAGCACCCTCCTGTTTCTTGGTAAATAAAGTCTCCCACATGTTCACTCAATGTTTCAGTCCTTTCCATGATACAGCAAATAACATAGAAAATCACATTTTATTATGGGTTATTATAGGATAATTATAATAAAATTGTGAACGAAATACAAGAAGATTTAGAATATATTTTACAGGAAAGGAAAATAAAGGCGGAAAAGAGAAAATCCGGGCATGAAAAAACGACACTGCCTCAAAGACAGTGTCGTCTGGAAGAATCAGACTACGACGGCTCCGTAGCCCTTTGCCAGGGTATAGAGTTCCGAGTCGGTCAGTTCCGACTGGAGATCCACAAAGGCCCGTCCGTTGTATTCCATCAGGGCCATCTCCAACGCCACTTCGTGATGGGAGGAGATGCACACCGGCAGACGGATCATGTGGGAATTTTCCGCAAAGTTCTCAGCGTCCTCCGGGGAGTCCACATAGACCTTCAGCACATCACAGCCCTGGGCCTCCGCCTCCAGAATATCCGCGCCCATGTCGTACTGACAGGGGATCGGCTCACAGAAGGAGAGCCCGTCCGGCTGGAGATAGAAGGCCTCCGCCTCACAGGCCATGAACAGTGTTTCCCGGTCCTGTTCGATGACCCGGTCGGTGGGACGGAAGTCCGCCAGGGCTTCTTCGGCGGCGGCAAGTTGGGCATCGTCAATGCTGTTGCCCAGCAGGAACAGATCTCCGCCGGCCCGCAGAGCCTGCATGGCATGCACCTGGATCTCCTCCGGGCTGCGGCCCCGGGAACGGAGCACCGGCATCAGCGGCACTGCCGCAAAGGCGGCATGCTGTCCGAGAATGCTCAGGGTATCGATGCGGTCACCGCTGCACCGGAAGCCCACAGCAGCTACGCCCAGATGCTGAACCGACGCCAGGATCGAAGCAAAGGGAACGCCCTCGGGGGTTTCGCCCTCGTCGTCCAGCTCCACACAGATCATCACCGGCAGGCCGGTCTGCCGTCCGCCCAGAACGGCGGCGCGGGCTTCGGCAACCGAGGTGACACCGTCTGCCAGCAGCAGGCGGGCACCCAGACGGCGGAGCTCAAAGCCCTGCTCCGCATAGCCGGCAGAGAGATCCCGGATGCGCCGGGGTTCGTTGTCCTCATTGCGGAGGGGCAGGCGGCGGAGCCGTCCGGCGATCCAGCGGTCGGGTGAGCCGTTCAGCTCTTCCAGTTCCGGGGCATCCAGTACCGGGCAGACCGAATCGGGACAGGCGGTGAGGGCAGAAGAAGCACTCAGGACCCGTGGGAGTCCGTCCGGCAAAGGGGGATAATCCTTCATAATCACAGTCCTTTCCGTAAGACAGAAACAGTGGGTTTACATGGATTCCGGGGCAGTGATCTTCAGCAGTCCCAGAACATTTTCGATGACAATGCGGGTAGCCATGCACAGGGCCAGACGGGCCTGCATCAGCGGCTCTTCCTCGCCCTTGACACGGCAGGCGTTGTAGAACTTGTGGAAGAGGGTAGCGGTGTCGATGACATAGTGGGTCAGACGGGCGGGGTCATAGTTCTTGGCAGCGCCGATGATCTCCTCAGGCAGGGTAGCCAGCTTGCGGATCAGTTCCTTTTCCTCGCTGGTGGTGAGCAGATCCAGTTCAGCGGCAGTGACCGGACGGGGCGAAATTCCCTCGGCAGCCAGGTTCTTGAGAATGCTGCAGATCCGGGCGTGGGCATACTGAACATAGTAAACCGGGTTCTGGCTGGTCTCTTCCACAGCCAGGTCGAGGTCGAAGTCCAGGGTGGAGTTGGGTTCCCGCATATTGAAGAAGAAGCGGGCGGCATCGATGGGAATCTCCTCCAGCAGGTCGGTGAGGGTGATGGCCTTGCCGGTCCGCTTGCTCATCTTGAAGGGCTGACCGTCCTTCATCAGGCGTACCAGCTGCATCAGTACCACATCCAGCTTGCTGCCGTCCAGACCGATGGCATCCATCGAACCCTTCATACGGGCCACATGACCATGGTGGTCAGCGCCCCAGACATCGATGACACGGTCAAAGCCACGGACAGCGAACTTGTTGTAATGGTAGGCAATATCGGCGGTGAAGTAGGTGGGAATGCCGTTGGCACGCACCAGGACCTCGTCCTTTTCTGCGCCGAACTCGGTGGCCTTGTACCAGACAGCGCCGTCCTTCTCATAGGTCATGCCACGGTCGGAGAGCAGCTTTACCACATCCATGACAGCGCCGCTCTCATGCAGGCTCTTCTCCGAGAACCATACATCATACTGGATGCGGTACTTCTCCAGGTCCCGGCGCAGGCCTTCCACATTGGCGGGCAGGGCATAGTCGATGAGAGCCTGGGTGCGCTCCTCAGACGGGGCGTTCACATACTTGTCGCCATGCAGGTCGGCAAATTCCTTGGCACGGACCTTGATGTCCTCGCCCTGATAGCCGTCCTCGGGGAACTCCACAGCGTCCTCGCCCAGGTAGAGCTGCAGGTAGCGGGCTTCCAGCGACTTGCCGAACTTGACGATCTGATTGCCGGCGTCGTTGATGTAGAACTCCCGGCAGACCTCATAGCCTGCAAAGTCCAGAGCCGAAGCCAGGCAGTCACCGATGGCGCCGCCGCGGGCATTGCCCATGTGCATCGGGCCGGTGGGGTTGGCGGAAACGAACTCCACCATCACCTTTTCGCCGTGGCCGTAATCCGAACGGCCGTAGTCAGCGCCGCAGTCCAGGACACTCTGTACAGAGTCCGAGAACCAGTTCTGACCCAGGCGGAAGTTCATAAAGCCGGGGCCGGCAGTTTCAGCGGCAACAAAGTAGCTGCCGGTGAAGTCCATGGCCTCCAGCAGGGCGGCGGCAATGTCCCGGGGAGCCTTGCCGGCATTTTTGGCGTTGACCATGGCGGCATTGGAGGCAAAATCTCCGTGGGAGGTATCCTTGGGGATCTCAATGATGAAGTCCCGCATCTCCTTGCCCGGGAACGCCTTGGCATAGGCGGCGCGGATCAGGGTATCGAGCTGCTTCTGAGCGTCTGCGATCCGATTTGCTGTCATTTAATTTGCACTCTCCTTATATATGATGGTGATGTGATTTTCACTGATAATATCGCCGTCCGGTGTGCCGATGCGGTAACGCAGTACCAGCTGTCCGGCGGTGTTTTCTTCCCGGAGCAGCAGTTCCAGCCCTTCACAGGCCAGTTCCAGGTCGCCGTAGGGAGTGTGATAGAGAAACTCTGCCCATTCCCCGGGACAGACCGGGATGCGTCCGGAAAATTCTCCGGTGCGGTGGATCAGGGCTTGTCCGTTTTCCGAGAGCCGGATCTGGGTCCGGCTGTCTCCGTCCGGTTCCCGGTAGGCCAGGGTGACACTGTCCCGCAGACGGGTCAGTTCTCCCCGGGCAAAGGTCCGGGTCTCGGTACAGTCGCCGTCCTGGTCGATCCGGCTGATGAGCTCCAGTTCCACCACAGCCCGGCGGGGGGTCATGCCTGTTCCTCCGCTTCCAGCGGCAGTTCCGCCACCGCGTATTCGGCGGTGATGCCATGCCCCAGGAAGAGTTCGGCGGTACGGGCAAAGGTCTCGGTGTGCTCCGAGATGTAGTACCGCTGCACGCCGCCTTCGGTACGGGGATTCTCCAGGCCGGTCTGCCGGAGCAGTTCCCGGATATAGCCGGCGGTGGCGGCGCCTGAGTCGATGAGGGTGACCCCTTCTCCCAGCATGTCACCGATGATGGGCGCCAGCAGCGGGAAATGGGTGCAGCCCAGGATCAGGGTGTCCGCCCCCGATTCCCGGATGGGTCGGAGATAATCCTCCAGCACCAGGCGGGTGACCTTGTTTTCAAAGTCGATGTAGCCGTTTTCCACCAGCGGCACCAGCAGGGCACAGCCCTGACCCACCGTTTCGATGGCGGGGTCGATGGCATGGAGTGCCCGTACAAAGGAGCCGCTGCGGATGGTGGCGTCGGTGCCGATGATGCCCACCTTTTTATTGCGGGTGGCAGCGGCTGCCGCCCGGGCGGTGGGTTCGATGACGCCGGTATAGGGCATGGGCAGCCGGTCGGTGAGGGCGGAATCGATCACCGAGCTGGCAGTGCCGCAGGCGGCGATGATGAGCTTCACATTCCGGTCCCGGAGGAAGCGCAGGTCCTCGGACGCATAGCGGTAGATGACCTCCCGGCTGCGGGTGCCGTAGGGAACCCGGCCCACATCGCCGAAGTAGACGATGTCCTCGCCGGGGAGCAGACGGCACAGCTCCCGCACCACCGAGAGCCCGCCCACGCCGGAATCAAAGACGCCGATGGGTCGCTGATCCATGGAAAAGCCCCCTTTCCGCCCATTACTGGGCTTCAATCGCCAGAGTGATGAGCCGGTCGATGATCTCGGGATAGCTCAGACCCGAGTCGATGAACAGCTTGGGATACATGCTGATCTTGGTAAAGCCGGGCAGGGTGTTGGGCTCATTGAGCACACAGCTGCCATCGGGCAGCAGGAAGAAGTCCACCCGGGCCAGACCCCGGCAGCCCAGGGCCTTGAATGCCTTTACCGCGGTCTGACGGATCAGCTGGGTCTCCTCATCGGAGATGCGGGCCGGCAGATAGAGGTCAGCGGTATCGTCATAGTACTTGGAGTTGTAGTCGTAGAATTCCAGCTTGGGAACGATCTCGCCCACATGCACCGAAGCCTCGGGGGAGTCGTTGCCCATCACAGCCACTTCCACTTCCTTGCCCACCATGGCACGCTCAATGAGGATCTTCTGGTCATGCTGGAAGGCGAGCATCATGGCCTCTTCCAGGTCGTCCGAGGTCTTGACCTTGGAGACGCCCACCGAAGAACCGGCGTTGCAGGGCTTGACAAAGACCGGGAAACCGCCCAGCTTGACAGCGATCTTCACCTCCAGGTCGAGCAGCGAGGGAACTTCGCCCTTGCGCACACAGAACCAATCGGAGGTCTTGATGCCGGCGGCATCCAGGACGATGTGGGTGTATTCCTTATCCATGCAGATGGCGCTGGAGCAGACACCGGGGCCCACACAGGGGATACCTGCCAGGTCGCAGAGGCCCTGCATGGAACCGTCCTCCGCAAAGCGTCCGTGCATCACCGGGAATACGGCGTCCAGACGGGTGATCTCCATCTGACCGTCCCGGACAGTCACCAGGCCGTGCACCGAACGGTCGGGGGAGAGGAAGGCGGGCAGGTTGCCGCTGTCCTCTTCCCAGGAGTGGTCGATGAGCTTCTTTACATCGCCGGTATAGCGCATCCAGCGTCCGTCCCGGGTGATGCCCACCATGATGACATCGTATTTTTCGCGGTCGATATTTTCCAGCACTGAGGTGGCGGACATCAGTGAAACATCATGTTCACTGCTGGCACCGCCGAACAGAATGCCGATTGTGCGTTTTTCCATAATCAAAATGCCTCCGATTCAGAACGAGCTAACGATCCGGGATATACCATTTATAATAATGGCGGTACTATCCTATTATAGTCCAATCAGATATATGATAGCATAACTGAACGGCGCAATCAAACCCCGGGGCGAAAAAATTCCGGGAATATGGGACAGACAGCGCCGGAAAAGAGAAGAAAGGCTGCAGGGAGAGAAAGGAAAAACTTCAGAAAACACCCCGGACGGGTATTGACGCCTGCATCCGGGGGGGGGTATAATTGCAATAAGTACAGGAAATGAAAGGATTCCGGGAAGGCATTTCATTTCCGTGAAATTATAAAAATAAAAGGAGAGAGAAACATGAAGAAACTTCTTGCTATGCTTCTGGCAGCAGCCATGACCATTGGCACAGCTTCGGTTGCCTTGGCGGATGATACCGGTTTGTTTGAACTGAATGGAACCCGATATGATACTTTACAGGAAGCCGTGAACAAGGCAGGTGAAGGTGATACAATTAAACTTCTTGAGACTACTGATGGTTCGGGAGTAAAGGTTGAATCCGGAAAGAACTTTACAATTGATTTTGGCGGCAATACCTATACAATTACCGGAGGCACTGTTGGCTCTTCAGGAACCGAAACCAATGGCTTCCAGCTGCTGAGAGGTTCCAATGTCACCATGCGCAATGGTACTGTTATGGCAGGCAATTATGAGAAGCTGAAGATCCTGATCCAGAATTACAGCGATCTGACTCTGGAGAATGTCACCCTGGATGCCCGCAATGATCCTCAGTGCCAGTATGTAGTCAGCAACAACTTTGGCAGCCTCAATGTCATTGGCAATACCAGTATCTATGCCCGGGCAGGAGAAAAGGCATTTGATGTGTACTACTGGCCCAGCAATGGATATGGTGATGGCGTCACTGTAACGATCGATACCACCGGTGAAATTGTCGGTGATGTAGAGTATGGCAGTGATGGATCCGGTACAGCAAACGTTGCAGAAAAGGCAAAGCTGAAGGTAGAGAACGGTAAGATCGACGGTGCAATCAGCACCTATGGCCTTGGTACTGATAACAAGACCGGTATCAATGTAACCGGCGGCCTGTTCACTGATGCGAGCTGGAACAACGATGAGTACACCGAGAATGCTGAAGTTATCGCTGAACTGAAGAACGACGGCGAAACAGAGGCTTTCCACATTGGTGGAACCGGTGATGTAATCGATGCCACCAACTATGACGCAGTGGAAGTAACCAAAGCAAAGGACGGCACCGTTAAGGTTGTAGGCGAAGATGTTGCCGTTGAAAATGGTACCGATAAGGCTCTCACTGTCAATGGTGCAAATGTTCCTGTTGATGGAGAGGTAGTTGTAAACCGTGCTCCCCGTGAGGACAACGGCGGCGACTACTTCGGCAACGAGAAGTGGGCCAAGGTAAAGCGTGAGATCGCCGCAGCCGAGGAAGGCGACACCATCGAGATGAGCGCTACCGGCCTGCCGTGGTTCCCGTCCAGCGCAGCCCGTGCCCTCAAGGGTAAGGACGTCACTCTGGAAGTGCGCAAGAACGGCGTGACCTACTCCATCAACGGCCTGAAGATCGGCTCCATCGACAAGATCTGGTACGAGTTTGATCAGATCGAGACCGAGCTGCTCACTGTGGAAGCAGAGTAAAAAATCATCTGTCCCCGCCTGTGGGACAGACGGAGGGAGCCCTGTACAGGGCTCCCTCTTTTTATGGGGCCGGTGAGGCGCTTTTCCATGGAAAAAAGCCGATATTTACCGGTTTTTTGGGCAAAAAAACAGTTGACGGAATACCGGGGGATATGGTACTATTGTAATACCTCTTAAAAGGGTTATTTTTTTATGTCCAAAAATAAGCAGAGACCGTTTCCTTTACGAGGGAGGCAAACAAATTCCGTTAATCAGGAGGTGCCGAAATGAGGGTTAAAATTACCTTGGCCTGCACAGAGTGCAAGCAGCGCAACTACAACACAACCAAGAACAAGAAGAACGATCCTGACAGACTTGAGATGAAGAAGTACTGCAAGTTCTGCCGGAAGCACACTCTCCACAGAGAGTCCAAGTAGTCGAAAGGCGGGAAGTAGATGTCAGCTAAAGCTGCGAATGCCGAAAACAAGACCGGTTTCCTCGCCAAGATCAAGCGCTACTTCAAGGATATGCGCGGCGAGCTGAAGAAGGTTGTATGGCCGGAGAAAAAGCAGGTGCTCAACAACACCGGCATTGTGATCATTGCTCTGATCATCTCCGCCTGCATCATCTGCGGCTTCGACTTCGTCATTACCAAACTGGTATCGCTGTTCTTCATGGGAGCGTAAGCTTGTTTCTTCCGTTCCGACAAAGTTCTAAAACCAAGACTTGTCCGCACTGTGAACTGATGGCAAGGAGGGTGCTGTAATGTCCGATACTGCAAAATGGTATGTTGTCCACACCTACTCAGGCTATGAGAACAAGGTTGCGACAAGCATTGAAAACGCGGTGGAAAACCGCAAGCTCCACGATCTGATCCAGGAAGTCCGGGTCCCCACTGAAACTGTGGTGGAGATCAAGGACGATAAGAAGCGTGAGGTGGAACGCAAGCTCTTCCCCAGCTATGTCCTGGTCAAGATGATCATGACCGATGACTCCTGGTATGTTGTCCGCAACATCCGGGGTGTGACCGGTTTCGTGGGACCGGGTTCCAAGCCCGTACCGCTCACCGATGAGGAAGTAGCCCGTCTTGGCGTTGATACCGGCAAGGTGGAAGTCAACTTCGCTGTGGGTGATTCGGTCAGCGTGGTATCCGGTTACCTGGATGGTTTCATCGGAACCGTGGAAGCTCTGGACCCCGAGAAGAACTATGTCCGGGTTGTTGTGTCCATGATGGGCAAGGACGTCCCGGTCGAGCTGGAGCTCGGTCAGGTCCGCGCACTGGACTAATTTCCTTTGAGGTAGCCGATCCACGGCCTCGTTGTACGGGTCGGCTGATACGCAAAGGCAGCAGGGTGCTGCCTGTGGGAGGGGAGCCGCTTTTCACCCTTTGGTTCTCCCCGAAATTTACCACTTATCTTATGGAGGTGCAATACAATGGCACAGAAAGTAGTAGGCTTCATCAAGCTTCAGATCCCGGCAGGAAAGGCAACTCCTGCACCGCCGGTCGGCCCCGCTCTGGGTCAGCACGGCGTCAACATCATGGCGTTCACCAAGGAGTTCAACGAGCGTACCAAGAATGAGGCCGGTATGATCATTCCGGTTGTCATCACCGTTTACGCTGACCGCTCCTTCACCTTTATCACCAAGACCCCTCCGGCTGCTGTTCTGATCAAGAAGGCTGCCGGTCTGGACAAGGCTTCCGGCGTTCCGAACAAGACCAAGGTTGGTAAGATCACCATGGCTCAGGCCAGACAGATCGCTGAGCAGAAGATGCCCGACCTGAACGCTGCAACCATCGAGACTGCAACCAGCATGATCTGCGGTTCTGCCCGCAGCATGGGTATTGAAGTAGTAGACTAAGAGGCCATTTGTCCGAGTGGGAGGAACATTTCCGCTATATACCACTCTTAAGGAGGATACATTCAATGAAACACGGTAAGAAGTACCAGGACAGCTCCAAGCTGTTTGACAGCGCAAAGCTGTACGATACCGCAGAGGCTATTGATCTCTGCACAAAGACTGCTAAGGCTAAGTTTGATGAAACCGTTGAGGCTCATATCCGTCTGGGCGTTGACTCCCGTCACGCTGACCAGCAGGTTCGTGGCGCAGTTGTACTGCCCAACGGTACCGGTAAGACTGTCCGCACTCTCGTATTCTGCAAGGGCGAGAATGTAGACAAGGCTCTGGCTGCCGGCGCTGACTATGTAGGCGCTGAGGATATGATGCAGAAGATCCAGAACGAGAACTGGATGGACTTCGACGTTGTTATTGCTACCCCTGACATGATGGGTATTGTCGGCCGTCTTGGTAAGGTGCTCGGTCCTCGCGGCCTGATGCCCAACCCCAAGGCTGGTACCGTTACTCCTGATGTTGCCCGTGCCGTAACCGAGGCTAAGGCTGGTAAGATCGAGTACCGTCTGGACAAGACCAACATCATTCACTGCCCCATCGGCAAGGCTTCCTTCGGTGCCGAGAAGCTCCAGGAGAACTTCGAGACCCTGATGACTGCCATCGTGCGTGCTAAGCCCGCCGCTGCCAAGGGTCAGTATATCCGTTCCTGCGTAATTGCCACCACCATGGGCCCTGGCATCAAGATCAACCCCGGCCGTTATGCCGCTGTTGCTCCCGCTGAGAACAACTAAGATCCCTGCTTAACGGAACACAAAAAGGACTGCTTCGGCAGTCCTTTTTTGCGTCTGTGGGGGCCTGGCTTCCGGGCACAGCCGGACGGGTTTGACATTGCCCCGCCTGCCTGTTATGATGAGCTCAAAGGGGAGGAAAATCCCCTCTGACCGATGGGAGGAATGAGCGATGATCGAACTGCGCCGGGCAGTGCCGGAGGATCTGGACTGCCTGTTTGAAGCGGCAAATTCTGCCTTTGCCGGGAGCACTGTGTCGGGGAAAGGCCCCCGGTGGAAGCGCAGCCGGGAGTTCCTCGGGGACTGCCTGGCAGAGCAGGAGTGCTGGTGCATTCTGCTGGACGGCAGGACAGTGGGCGGACTGCTCCTGTTCCCGCAGCCTGACTGCCTCTGGCTGGAGGGCGCCTTTGTGGAGGCAGGCCATCAGGGGGAGGGCATCGGACAGCAGGCCCTGGGGGAGCTGCTCAGGCGGTACCCGGAGGCCACATGGCGGCTCAAGACCCCGGCGGCAGACAAACGGGACTGCCATTTCTACGAAAAGCTGGGCTTTGCGCGCACCGGTACCGAAACCGGTCACGGCGGACAGGAGTTCGCTTTGTACGAAAAGAAAATATTTTAGCGATTTTAATGGATAAAGTGTTGACAAGCTGTCTCCGGTCTGGTAACATGGGGTTTATCAATTTAACGCGTGTGATTGGAGGAGAATGTCATGCCCCTATCCCCTGAAACGCTGCTGGCTGAGAGCCAGCTCCGAAGAAGCTACCGCAAATTCCTGCCGGAACCGGTGGACCGTGCTGTTCTGGAGACCTGTCTGCTCACCGCCAGCACCGCTCCCAGCGGCGCCAACAAACAGCCCTGGCACTTCTGCGTGGTCACCGACCCGGAGATGAAACAGCGCATCCGGGAGGGCAGCGAGGCGGTAGAGCGGGAGTTCTATGCTGAGCACATCACCGACGAATGGCGGGCGGATCTGGCAAAGCTCACTCTGGCGGTGGAGAAGCCCTTCCTCACCGAAGCCCCCTGCCTGATCGTCATCTTCAAGGAGTGGTGGAGCCAGAAGGAGGACGGCACCCGGGACAAGAACTACTATGTCACCGAGTCGGCCTGTCTGGCGACGGGGCTGCTCATCAACGCGCTGCGCAATGCCGGCTATGCTTCCCTGACCTATACGCCGGCGCCGCCCACCTTCCTGCGGGAACTGCTGGGCCGTCCCGAAGGGGAGACCCCCATCATGGTGCTGTGTGTGGGCAAGCCGGACCCCTCCTATGAGCTGCCAAAGCTCACCCGGAAGGAACTTGGGGAATTTACCAGCTTTTTTGAATAAAAAGTCTGATTTCTGCCGAGAAAACCCTTGACAGAGCGGGATTTCTCTTATATAATAATAAAGCTGTCATGTTTCTTAAGACAGCAGGTGTTTTATAACATAAAGGGCTTTGGCCCACCTGCCGAGGAAGACTGATGCGAAATGGATCTTTTCTGATGTATTTTGCTCCTTCCAGCGGCGCTGGGAGGAGCTTTTTGTATCCACTTTTATTGGGAGGTGAACGAATTGCCGAACGAGAGAACAATTCAGGCCAAGAAGGAAATCGTAGATCAGCTCAAGGCTAAGCTGGACAGCGCCGTTACCTGCGTCGTTGTTGACTATAAGGGTATTTCCGTAGAGGACGATACCAAGCTGCGTAAGCAGCTGCGTGAAGCTGGCGTTGATTACTTCGTAGCCAAGAACACTATGCTGCGTCTGGCTGCCAAGGAGGCTGGTTACGAGGGACTCAACGAGTACTTCGAGGGTACCACCGCCGTGGCTATCAGCGATACCGATCCCGTATCTGCCGCCAAGATCCTCAACGACTATGCTGAGGATGCCAAGGCTAACTTCAGCCTCAAGGCTGGTATGGTAGAGGGCAAGATCTTTGACAAGGCTGGCATCGAGGCGATTGCCAAGCTGCCGAGCAAGGATCAGCTGCTGGCTCAGCTGTGCAGCGTCCTGAACGGAAACATCCGTGGCCTGGCTGTTGCACTGAATGCTATCGCCGAGAAGGGCGAGCAGGAAATCGCATAACCATCATTTTCATACCGAATCAATCTATTTATTTTAGGAGGTAAACTACAATGGCTTCTGAGAAGATCACAAAGTTTGTAGAAGAAATCAAGACTCTGACCGTCCTCGAGCTCAACGAGCTGGTTAAGGCTATCGAGGAAGAGTTCGGCGTATCCGCTGCTGCTCCTGTTATGGTTGCTGCTGGCCCCGCTGCCGCTGCCGCTGAGGAGAAGACCGAGTTCGACGTTGTTCTGGCTGACGCTGGCGCTTCCAAGATGGGCGTTATCAAGCTGGTGAAGGAGATCACCGGCCTGGGCCTGAAGGAGGCTAAGGCTCTGGTTGACGAGGCTCCCAAGACCATCAAGGAAGGCGCTTCCAAGGCTGACGCTGAGGAGATCAAGAAGCAGCTCGAAGAGGCTGGCGCTAAGGTTGAGCTCAAGTAAGCTCTCGCTTACCCGAATTTGTTCGCTTCAAAAAGAGGTTCCGGATCTGTTCCGGAGCCTCTTTTTCTTTTGCTCTGAAGAAGGTTCCGGCTGCATAAAGTCCTGGATTGGCACTTATACTATCAGAGCGCCAGAATTTTTGTAAACAAATTGTGAAACCCCTTGACATTCTCCGGGGTGAGTGATACATTATAGATGTTGGCACTCGAGGTAAATGAGTGCTAAAACCAAAAGGAGGCGGTAACAATGGAACTGGACGAACGAAAACGCCGGGTGCTTTCGATCATTGCGGATCTTTACACCAAGACCGGTGAGCCGGTCGGTTCCAAGGTGGTTGCACTGTATCTGGACAGTGCCTACTCCCCCGCTACGATCCGAAACGACATGGCGGCCCTGTTTGACCTGGGACTGCTGGAACAGCCCCATACCTCAGCCGGACGGGTACCGTCCCATCTGGGCTATCGGGTATTTGTGGATGAGCTGATGCAGGTCAAGCCGGTGAGCGGAAAGCTCCGGGACAGCATCGAAGCCATGTTCAATATCCGGGACCCCGATCCCGACAAGCTGCTCCAGGACGCCGCCAAGGCGCTCTCGGAGATCACAGGCTGTGCGGCCTTCACCTCCACCCATACCCCCGATACCGTAACGGTACGGCAGGTGGAGATCATTCCCTCGGGCGAACATGCCGTGGTCATCATGGTGATGACCTCCAACGGTGTGATCCGCAGCCGGGTATGCCGGACCAACTTCCGGGTCACCGGGGAGGTAGTGGAGTTCCTCAAGGCCTACTGTGCCGGCAAACTGGCCGGCCGGACGCTGCGGGAGATCTCGCTGCAGTATATGGGCAGCGTGACCATGGAACTGGGAGAATATTCCCGGATCTTCACCCCGCTGTTCGCGGCGATCTTCAATCTCTGTGCGGAGATCTACGGCGGACAGTATTATATGGAAGGCGGCATCAAGCTGCTCAGCTATCCGGAACTTGCCCGGGACGCCGACCGGCTGCTCCCCTATATCTGGGAGAGCCGGAATGTGCAGAAGCTGATCCAGCGGGCCAGCCCCGAACAGACGACGATCTTTATCGGCAAGGAAAATCAGTGCGAAGAGCTGCGGAACAGCTCGGCAGTGATTACCCCCTTTGCCATTGGAAACCGGAGCACCGGTTCCATCGGCATCATCGGCCCGATCCGGATGGATTACGCCGCCATGGTAGCCGAAACGGAATACTTTGCCCGGCTGGTGGGAGAACTTCTCACCGAGATATTTGAGGAATAGCGGCAGAGCCGTGAAGGAGGCAGATGGATTTGAGCAAAGATGCGAGCAAGAACACCGAGCCCATGGACGAGGAGCTGAAGGACAAAGTGCCGGAAACTCCCGAAACCGAAGCTGTACCGGAAACAGAAGCAGCAGCCCCGGCACCGGAGCCCACTGCGGAGGAAAAACTCCAGGCACAGCTTTCGGAACTCAATGACCGGTACCTGCGCACCCTGGCGGAGTATGACAACTACCGCAAGCGCACAGCCAAGGAAAAAGAGGCAATTTACCCCGAAGCCAAGGCCAGTACGCTGGCAAGCATGCTGCCGGTGCTGGATAACTTTGAGCGGGCAATGGCAGCTCCCTGTTCCGATGCCGACTTCAAGAAGGGCATGGAGCTGATCCGCAAGGCCTTTGATGAACTGCTGGAAAAGCAGGGCGTGGAAGCCTTCGGAGAGGTGGGCGATCCCTTTGATCCCCAGCTCCACGCGGCAGTAGCCCATACCGATGATGAATCGGCTGGAGAGAACTGCATCGCCGAAGTGTTCCAGAAGGGTTACCGCATGGGAGACCGGGTTCTCCGGTATGCCATGGTCAAGGTGGCCAACTAAAAGAGTCAATTCCCTTATTCATATAGACTTATACGAAAAAGATTTGGAGGAATGAATTATGTCTAAGATCATTGGTATCGACCTGGGTACTACCAACTCCTGTGTATCCGTTATGGAAGGCGGCGAGCCTGTGGTAATCGCCAACGCTGAAGGTGCCCGTACCACACCGTCGGTTGTCGCTTTTTCCAAGACCGGTGAGCGTATGGTAGGTCAGGTCGCAAAGCGTCAGGCTGTTACAAACCCCGACCGTACTGTTATTTCCATCAAGCGTCACATGGGTTCCGACTACAAGGTTTCCATCGATGGCAAGAGCTACACCCCTCAGGAGATCTCTGCCATGATTCTGCAGAAGCTCAAGGGCGATGCTGAAAACTACCTGGGCGAGAGCGTTTCCGAGGCCGTTATCACTGTACCGGCTTACTTCACCGATGCCCAGCGTCAGGCCACCAAGGATGCCGGTAAGATCGCCGGCCTGAATGTACGCCGTATCATCAACGAGCCCACCGCTGCTGCCCTGGCTTATGGCGTTGATAAGGAAAACGACCAGAAGATCATGGTTTACGACCTGGGCGGCGGTACCTTCGATGTATCCATCATTGAGATGGGCGATGGCATCCAGCAGGTACTGGCTACTGCCGGTAACAACCACCTGGGCGGCGATGACTTCGATGAGCGCATCATCAACTACCTGGCTGACACCTTCAAGAATGAGAACGGCATCGACCTGCGCGGCGACCGTATGGCTATGCAGCGTCTGAAGGAAGCTGCTGAGAAGGCCAAGATTGAGCTGTCCGGCATGACCACTGCCAACATCAACCTGCCCTTCATCACTGCCGATGCCACCGGCCCCAAGCACATGGATGTCACCATCACCCGTGCCAAGTTCAATGAGCTGACCGCTGACCTGGTAGAAGCTACCATGGGCCCGGTTCGTCAGGCTCTGTCCGATGCCGGCCTGCAGCCCTCCCAGATCGACAAGGTGCTGCTGGTAGGCGGTTCCACCCGTATCCCTGCCGTTGTTGACGCTGTCAAGAACTACATGGGCAAGGACCCCTTCAAGGGCATCAACCCCGATGAGTGTGTTGCCATGGGCGCTGCCATTCAGGGCGGTGTACTGGCTGGCGAGGTCAAGGACCTGCTGCTGCTGGATGTAACTCCTCTGTCCCTGGGTCTGGAAACCCTGGGCGGCGTATGCACCCGGATCATCGAGCGCAACACCACTATCCCGGTCAAGAAGTCCCAGGTATTCTCCACTGCTGCCGATAACCAGACCACTGTGGATATTCATGTTCTGCAGGGCGAGCGTGAGATGGCTGCCGACAACAAGACTCTGGGCCGCTTCCAGCTGGATGGCATTCCTGCTGCCCGCAGAGGTGTGCCGCAGATCGAAGTTACCTTCGATATTGATGCCAACGGTATCGTAAATGTATCCGCCAAGGATCTGGGTACCGGCAAGGAGCAGCACATCACCATCACCTCCTCGTCGAACATGTCCAAGGAGGATATCGATAAGGCTGTCAAGGACGCTGCCGCTTATGCCGAGCAGGATAAGAAGCGTCGTGAAGATGTGGATACCCGCAACAATGCTGACCAGATGATCTATCAGGCTGAGAAGACCATTGCCGATGCAGGCGACAAGCTGGATGCTTCGGACAAGGCTGCTGCTGAGGCCAAGATCGCTGAGCTGAAGACTGCAATGCAGGGCACTGATACCGAGGCCATCAAGACAAAGCTCGATGAGCTGCAGAAGGCCTTCTATGAGATCAGCGAGAAGCTCTACAAGGCTGCTGCTGAGGCTCAGGCTGCCCAGCAGGGTCCGGCTGCCGGTGACAACGCTGGCGCTGGTCAGAATGCTGACTATGTGGACACCGATTACAAGGATGTCGACGAGAACGGCAACAAGTAAGTAAATCAGTTCCAGGTCCAAAAGGGCGGCGCGAGTGAATCGCCTGCCCTTTTGGCGGGTTGTGGCAGTAAAACCGGGCTGGCAAACCATCGGGAACTGTGCTATAATAATAACCTGCTTATCCGGCGGCAAAGCCGGAATCTCAGGCAGTACCAGACAGCACAGCTGATGGTCTGGAGCCTGGAAGGGGGAGTACGAGTTTGGCTGAGAAACGAGATTACTATGAGGTGCTTGGCGTATCGCGTCAGGCCACCGATGATGAAATAAAGAAGGCATATCGCACCCTGGCCAAGAAGTATCACCCGGATCTCAACCCGGGGGACAAGGAGGCCGAGGCCAAGTTCAAGGAGGCCGGTGAAGCATACGAGGTGCTTTCCAACGCGGAAAAGCGCCGCCGGTATGATCAGTTCGGCTTTGCCGGTGTAGACCCGAGTTACACGGCAGGAGCCGGCGGCTATGGCGGTGCCGGTGGTGCCCAGGGCTTCGGCTTTGACGACATCGGCGATATCTTCGAGAGCTTCTTCGGAGGCGGCGGATTCAGCGGGTTCGGCGGAAGCACCCGTACCCGGAACCCCAATGCCCCCATCAAGGGCTCCAATGTGGAGATCACCATTCCGCTGTCCTTTATGGAAGCGGTCAAGGGCTGCCAGAAGACCATCACCATCAAGCGTCTGGAAGTCTGCTCCGACTGCGGCGGCACCGGCGCCGAAAAGGGTTCGGCTGTGGAAACCTGTCCCGACTGTCATGGCAGCGGTCAGGTAACAGTACAGCAGCGTACTCCCTTTGGCGTCATGCAGACAGTCCGCACCTGTCCGCACTGCGGCGGTAAGGGCAAGATCATCAAGAACCCCTGCAAGAAGTGCGGCGGCAAGGGCCGTGTCCGTGTCACCCGGAAGCTGGATATCAATATCCCCGCCGGTATCGACGACGGTCAGACCTTCCTGGTACGGGGTCAGGGCGACCATGGCATCAACAATGGTCCTGCCGGTGATGTGGCAGTCACTGTCACTGTCCGGCCTGATCCGCTGTTTGAGCGTGACGGCTTCAACATCTGGTGCGAAGTGCCCATCACCTATACCCAGGCCGTGCTGGGCGATGAGATCACCGTTCCCACTGTGGACGGCAAGGTCAGCTATACCGTGCCGGAAGGCACCCAGTCGGGTACTGTATTCCGTCTGCGGAACAAGGGCGTGAGCTATGTCAACGGCGGCGGTCGGGGCGACCAGTATGTCAAGGTGAGCATCGAAGTGCCCAAGAACCTCTCGAGCAAGCAGAAGGAATTGCTTAAGGAGTTCGATAAGCTCTCCAGCGATAAGAACTTCGAAAAGCGCAAGGGCTTCTTTGATAAGCTCAAGGATATGTTTGACTGAGTGCTTTGCTCAGCATGAAAAACCCCTCCGGACAGAGATTGTCCGGAGGGGTTTTGTTTTGCTTCGGAGCGGTTTTACCAGTCCATCTGTTCAAGAGCTTCGTTCAGATCGATGGTAAAGGAGAGGTAGGGCTCCCGGGTAGCTTCGATCTGCTCAGCGGTGGCCAGGGCATTCTCGGCGTTCTTCCGGATGGTATCGTTGAAGCCGAACCCGATTTCAGTTTCTGTCTCCTGCACTTCCGCGGTATAGAGTGTCACTTCGATGCGGTTTTCACCGCCCAGCATCTTGCTGAGACTGGTCAGAGTCCTCTGCAGCGATCCATTTGTATGCATCCGTCCGGTGTTTCCGTTTCCCACCAGATCCAGATCCCGGAAATCGGGATTGTCCTCGTCCAGCAGGAGCAGAAGCTGGGGCTCTGCCTCGGTGCCGCAGATGCCGTACCAGGCCTGTACGGTTTCATCACCGGTGTCCACCGGGTACATGGCGCTGCGCAGCACTTCGCCGCCGGTGATCTCCTCCGGGGCAAGGCAGGCCGTGACGATGCCATAGCCCTCCCCGTCGGCATAGAGCCCGATGCGCATATCGGTGGTTTCAGCAAAGGGATTGAAGTCTTCGATGTAGTCCAGGCCGGTGCTCTCCAGCAGGCTGTCCAGCTGACGGTAGTGCTGGATCTGCCGCTCCTGCCGCATCTGATCCTTGACCATGGAAAGGATTATAAAGGCGCCCAGAAAGACCATCACCGAGAGCATCAGGGCTTGTTTGAATTTGCTCATCTGTATTGCCTCCTCCTGTGTGCAGTCACCAGCCGGTCCGGGCCAGGGCTTCGGTCAGGTCGATGGAAAACTGGAGATAGAGCTGTTTGTTTTTATTCAGTTCTTCAGAAGCAGTGAGCACATCCGGAGCCATATTTTCCACCATATTGAATCCGGGTTTAATCTCAAAATCCACTCCCTCTGCCGCAAAGAGGGATACAGTCAGGCGATTTTCATTGTCCACCAGGCCATTGAGATCGGTCAGCATGGTATCTACGAAAATATCCTGTATATAGGACATGGAGCGGTGATCAGCTCCATCCAGTTCTATGGAGCGACAGAGCGGATCATCTTCATCCAGATAGAGCAGCAGCTGCGGCTCCTGCGCATTGCCGCAGATCCCGTACCAGAGCCGTACACTTTCCGCTCCGGTTTCAGCAGGGTACATGGGTGTATAGAGAAGTTCGCCTTCGCCCTGATCCGGCAGGCAGGCGGTTGCAATGCTATAACCATCACCATCTTCATAGATGCCGATGATCATGTCGTTTCCCTCAGAACCGGCTATTTCAGTGCGGAGGTAATCATAGCCGGTACTCTTATACAGCTCATTGAGCTTTTGAGTGTGCTGATGCTGTATCTCCTGTTTGATCAGCGGAATCGTCACATAGGCTCCCAGCAGAAGCAAAACGGCGAGCAGCAATCCCTGTTTGAGTTTTTTCATCGTTTGGCCCTCCTTTTTCTGGTGTTTCCTGATTTTAGTGTATCACTGTATTGATACAGTGTCAAGGCAAAAAACAGGCAGCCCCAAAGCTGCCTGTGAAGATGCTATTCCAGTTCTGCCAGCGCCTCGGTGAGATCCAGCGGGATCTCACAGTAGGGGGATTTTGGCTGAAGACCCTGCTTGAGATCGACATCAGCCAGGGTTACAGTCAGGCGGTTTTCGCTGTCCAGCAGACCCTCCAGGGGTTCGGTCATCCACTCCACCGGCTCTCCGAGGGAGTTGGTCAGTTCCAGGGAGCGCTCCTCTCCCGAAACACCCAGGGAACGGCAGGTGGGTTCTGTCTCGGTCAGCTGCAGGGCCAGCCAGGGCTCCTCCGGCGAACCATACACCCCGTACCACAGCTGAATCCCGTCACTGCCGGTTTCAGCCTGCCGCATGGGCTGGTCGGTGATCACCGGGTCCTGCTGTCCCTTCACTGTCCGGACCGAGGTGAGGAACCACCCTTCGCCATCGGTATACAGACCGGTAGTCAGTTCCGAACCGGAGGCCACATAGGAAAAGCTGTGTCCGGTCTGGTCCAGCACTTCGCCGAGATGGACTTCCCCTTCGGAGATGGAGTCGGGGTTTGCATTGGTACAGCCTGCCAGCATCACGCAGCAGAGCCATGCCAGGATCAGTCGTTTCATACAGGTTCCCTCCTTGGTTAGTTATACCTAATTCTATCATGGGCGCTCTTTGCAAATCAAGCCAATACTTGTGAACTTTCTGTTTTTTTGCTATGATAATACTATCTATAGTTTTTGTAAAAGTTCTGTAAGCTGGGAGGTTCATTATGGACTGGACTGAGATCAATATTGAAATTTCTGCCGATCAGGTGGACGAAGCAGCTGCCATCGCCCAGATGGTAGTGCCCTATGGCATCTATATCGAGGATTATTCCGATCTGCGCACCGAAGCGCCGAAAATTGCCCATATCGACCTGATCGATGAGGAGCTGCTCCAGAAGGACGTGACCAAGGCGCTGATTCACATCTACATCAGCCCGGACGATAACCCCGCCGAAGCCATTGCCTTCCTGCGGGAGAAGTACACTGCCGCCGGCATTGCCAATTCCATCTCCACCACAGCGGTGAAGCAGGAGGAGTGGGCCACTGCCTGGAAGCAGTATTATCACCCCCAGAAGCTGGGCAATCGCCTGGTGGTCTGCCCGTCCTGGGAGGAGTATGAAAAGCAGCCTGAAGAGGTCATCATCACCCTGGACCCGGGTATGGCTTTCGGTACCGGCAGTCATGACACCACCCGGCTCTGCCTGGAATTCCTGGAGGAGCACTGCGCCCCGGGCAAGCAGGTGCTGGATGTGGGCAGCGGCAGCGGTATTCTGGCGATTTCGTCGGTGCTGCTGGGCTGTGACAGGGCTGTGGGCGTGGAGATCGATCCCACAGCAGTACGGGTGGCAGAGGAGAACAGCGCCATCAACCACACCGATGACCGGGTACAGTTCATCTGCGGCGACCTGGTGCAGAAGGTGGAGGGCGTCTATGACATTGTCTGCGCCAACATTGTTGCCGATGTGATCATCCAGCTGCTGCCCAATGTGGGCCGCTTCATGGCAGAGGACGCTGTGCTCATCACCTCGGGCATCATTGACGAGCGGGAGGCCGATGTCCAGGCCGCTCTGGCTCAGAACGGCTTTGCAGTGCTGCGCCGCCGGGAATCCGCCGGCTGGGTAGCCCTGGAATGCGCAAAGGAGAAGTGACAGTATGCCGCGGTTTTTCTGTGACGCCATAGCGGGCGGCAAGGCGGTCATCACCGGGGAGGACGCTGCCCATATCGCCCGGAGCCTGCGGATGCAGCCCGGCGAGCGTCTGACCCTCTCGGACGGGCAGGGCACCGATTTTGACTGTGTGCTGGATCTGGTCACACCCCAGGAGGTATTTCTCACCGTGCTGGAGAGCTATCCCTGCCGCACCGAGCCCAGTGTCTATGTACGGCTCTACATGGCGATGCCCAAGGCTGAAAAGCTGGAGCTTATCGTCCAGAAGGCAGTGGAACTGGGCGTGGGGGAGATCATACCGGTGCTCACCCGGCGGTGCGTGTCCCGCCCCGACCCCAAGAGCTTTGAGAAGAAGCGGGTGCGTCTTGCCCGCATTGCCGCCGAGGCCGCCAAGCAGAGCGGACGGGGCCGCGTTCCCCAGGTGCGGGAGATGATGGACCTGCGCCCGGCTTTAGAGGAGATGGCAGCCCGTCCCGGCGCCATGCTGTTCTATGAGCGCAGCACGGCTCCCATGCGGGAGGTGCTGGACCGGATCGAAGGGGAGGCCTCCCTGCTCATCGGCGCCGAGGGCGGATTTGATGAGAGCGAGGTGGAACTGGCGCTTTCGATGGGAATCCCGTCACTGACGCTGGGCCCCCGTATCCTGCGGTGTGAAACCGCACCCATGGCAGCTTTGTCGGTGCTGATGTACCATACCGGCAATATGAACTGATTCTGAAATTATGAGGTGACAGCCCCATGAAACCCTATACCCATATCCTGTTCGACCTGGACGGGACCATCACCGATCCCGCAGAAGGGATCACCACCTGCGTGCGCCATGCGCTGCACTGTCAGGGCATTGAAGAGGAAAACTACCAGAACCTCTGCCGTATGATCGGACCGCCGCTGGCAGAGGGCTTCCGGGATTTCTATGATATGGACGAGGAACACGCCTGGCAGGCAGTCCGGGACTTCCGGGAACTGTTTGCCAGGATCGGTGTGGAGAAGAATATCCCCTATCCCGGCATGAAGGAGGCGCTGCTGCGGCTCCGGGACGCCGGCAAGGTGCTGTGCGTTGCCACCAGCAAGCCGGAACCGTTCGCCCGGGCCATTGCCGACCGGTTCGGCCTGGCAGAGTGCTTTGACTTTGTGGGCGGCGCATCGCTGGACGATACCCGCACCAAAAAGGCAGCGGTAATCGAATATGTGCTGGCATCGGTGGGTTCGCCGAAGCCGGAACAGGTGCTGATGGTGGGTGACCGCCGGCATGATGTGGAGGGCGCGGCTGCCTTCGGCATCGACTGTGTGGGCGTGCTCTACGGCTATGGCAGCCGGGAGGAGCTCACCGCCGCCGGAGCCTGTTTCCTGGCAGAACAGCCCGCGGACATTGCGGACTATGTGCTGGGAAAGTAAGCCATGGCAGTACAGGAGAGCCTTCGTCCCCAGCCGGTAAAAACAACCGACCAGCGGCGTCCGGTGCGCCAGGCGCTGGCAGCCACGGCAGCTTCGCTGGGCCTGCTGGCGGGGGTCGTGGCGGCAGGGGCAGCCCTGTCGGGGACCTGGTCGGTATCGGCAGCCTGGAACCGGGCGGTGGCGACAGTCACAGCCCTGCCGGAATACCGGGTGGCGCTGAGCCTCTTTGAGGACGGCAGCAGCGCGGATTTTGCCCGGGATCTTCTGGCGGCGGAACTGGATTCTGCCGCCGTGGGGGAGAGCCTGTTTTTCCTGCCGGTCCGGGACCTGCTGGAAACCGCAGCGGCCTTTGAGGGGGTCGGTGTAGAAGGGGTCACCCTGGTGGAAGGCGGATTCATGGCCTGGATCAGCGGCGGGGAAGAGGCAGTCCGGCAGACAGCCGAACGGCTCCGGCAGATGGCTGCCTATGGGGAAGTGCGGCTGGAAGCCGACCCGGAAGACCCTGGTATCACCCGGCTCTATTGCCTGACAGCCGGAGCGGAAGAGGAGGAATGACATGAGCAGTCGGATCTATGCGGCAGAAGACGACGACAATATCCGGGAGATCCTGCGGTGTACGCTGGAATCCTACGGCTATGAGGTAGAGGTGTTTGAATCGGCGGCGCCCATGCTGGAGCGGATGCGCCAGCAGCTGCCCGACCTGGTGCTGATGGACATCATGATGCCGGAGATGGACGGCATGGAGGCGCTGCGCCGCATGAAGGAGAGTGCCCAGACCCGGGAAGTACCGGTGATCTTCCTGACCGCCAAGTCCAGTGAGGTGGATAAGGTGCGGGGGCTGGATCTCGGCGCCGAGGACTATATCACCAAGCCCTTCGGCCTGCTGGAACTGGCGGCCCGGGTGCGGGCGGCGCTGCGGCGTCAGCCGGCGGAACACCGGCAGCACCGGCTCACCGGCGGGGATCTGGTCATCGACCTGGATAACCATGAGGTCACCCAGAGCGGACGGCATCTGGATCTCACCCTCAAGGAATATGAGCTGCTGCGCATCCTGCTCTCCAACAGCAGCCGGGTTGTGCCCCGGGACGAACTGCTCGGGGAGATCTGGGGCTTTGACTTTGTGGGCGAGACCCGCACCCTGGATATGCATATCAAAACCCTCCGGGCCAAGCTCCATGACGATGTGGAGAATCCCCGGTATATCAAGACCATCCGGTCGGTGGGGTACAAGTTTATCGGCTGATGAATGAGGCGATGATGGTATGGATTGGAATATGCTGATCATTCTGCTGGGCGGCATGCTGCTGGGAGCCGGCGGCATGGGGCTGTTTCTGCGCCGCCGTCCGCCCCGGGAACAGCAGTATGCCCGGGATATGGCAATGCTGGCGGAGCGTCTGGAACAGCTTCCGGCGGATGGGGAACACCCCTTTGTGACCATGCCCTGTCAGGGGGATACAGCCCGGGTGGCAGCGGGGATCGAAAAACTGGCAGATGAACTCTCTGCCACCCGGCAGCGGGTGGAGAAGGAGCGCCGCAAGGCATATTATATTCTGGACAACATGGACAGCGGCCTGCTCCTGGTGGACGGCAGCTTTGTGATCCGTCAGTGCAATGCCTCGGCCTATAAGTATCTCACCGGGTGTGAGGAACTGGTGGGCGCTCCCCTGTCGGAGGCCTGTGACGATGAGGGGCTCCGCAAGGCGGTGCGCAATGCCATCACCAATGAGGTATCCACCGTGCTGGATCTGGACCTCACCGCCCGGACCGGCACCATCGTATCCGCCCGGGTCACACCGGCGGTGGGATCGCTTTTCGATGCCGAAAACCAGATCTCGGCTGTGATCGTCCTCACCAATGTCACCCAGTCCCGGCAGATGGAGGCACAGCGCCGGGAATTCATCGCCAATATCTCCCACGAGCTGAAAACCCCCATTACCTCCATTCTGGGCTTCACCGAGCTGATGACCTCCGGCGTAGTCACCGATCCCATCCAGAAGGCACAGTATCTGGAGCGCATCGGGGAGGAGGGACGGCGGATGTCCAACCTCATTGACGATATTCTGCGTCTGTCCAGCCTGGAATCCAAACAGGCCGAGGAGGTCTGGGAACGGGTGGATCTCCGGGGTCTGTGTGAGGACATCTTCCGGTCGCTGGAACCCATCATGAAGAAGCGGGGAATCACCGGGGAGATCTTCGGGGCAGCCCATTACTATGCCTATCCCGATGATATGCGCCAGCTGCTCAAGAACCTGATGGAAAACGCCGTCAAGTACAACCGGGAAAACGGACGGGTGACAGTGCGGATCTCGCCGGACGCCTATCAGTGTGTGATCTCGGTGGTGGATACCGGTATCGGAATCCCGCTGGAGCATCAGTCCCGGGTGTTTGAACGGTTCTACCGGGTGGACAAGGGACGCAGCAAGCGGGAGGGCGGCACTGGTCTGGGCCTTTCCATTGTCAAGCATATCACAGCCAAATATGCCGGTCAGATCACGCTGGTTTCCCGTCCGGACGAGGGCACCAGCATCCGGGTGACACTGCCGGTTACTGAGGAGGGACGAAGATGAGCGAAACCAAAGCAGCGGAACTGCGCACCTACACCTATGAGGAACTTGCCGGACATGATGTCTATGAGCTGGCTCATTCCGGCTGGACCGGGGAGGTCTACTGGAGTGAGGATTCCCTCTATCTCACCGATGATGACGATGGCCTTCCCATGCTGCTGCCTCTGTTCTATGAGGGGCCGATCCCGGATTTCCGGTGGGATGCCCCCAACTGCATCTCCCTCTATGACTGGGCGGAGATCCGGCAGGAGGCACTGGACAAGGACGCCGCCTGTTTTGAGCGGCTGTTCCGGGAGATCGATGCCTGGCTCACCGAAGAGGACCGCCAGGCCGGGTGTTTCTGGATTCTGGGCATCTGAGCCCGCCGCATAAAAAAGAGCCGCCGGACACGGCAGACGGGAAGAGCTTCCCGGTCGGGTCCGACGGCTTTTTTCTGTATTTTTGGGGGAGCGGGTCAGTCCAGGACAGCCAGTTCCACGCCGGTGTAGTAATGGGTGAGGATCTCCTTGAAGTCCGCCCCCTGCCGGGCCATATAGTCGGCGCCGTACTGGCTCAGCCCCACCCCGTGCCCATAGCCCTGGGTGTGGATGGTGAAGAGATCCTCGGCGCTGTCATAGCTGATGGCAAAGCTGGCAGAGCGCAGGTCCAGCGCCGCCCGCACCTCCTTGCCGGTGACAGTGAGGTTGCCCACCTTGATGTCCATGATGTAGCCCGATTCGGTATAGCTCACCGGCGAGAGCCACAGGGCGGGATTGTCCCCCAGCACCAGTCCGTCAAAGGCGGCGGTGAGCAGGGCACGCATCTCGGCGGAGGTAAAGGTCACCTCGGCTTCGGCGGCGGGAGCTATCAGGTCCCCCTCCGACTCCACCGGCACCAGGTAGGGGACTGAGGCCTGCCAGACATTCTCCGCTGACTCGGTGACCCCGATGCTGCAGGAGTGGTAGACCGCCTGGATGGGTTCCCCGTCATAGAGCAGCACATAGTCCATGACGCTGTCGGCTGCGGTGGTGATCTTGTCCCAGTATTCGTCTGCCATATTGTCATAGGTGGCTTTGATGTCCTCAGCCCGGGCATAACCTTTGAGATGGTCGGGGTCGGCGGAGAAGTCCGCTCCCTTCAGGGCCGGGTCGGGATTCTCCCGCTGGGTCAGGGCACAGTGCAGAGCCCAGGTATGGGCTGCCACTGCCTGGGCTTTCATCGCCTCGGCATGGAAGGTAGCGGGCAGTTCCGCTGCCACCGCTCCCCGGACATAGTCCCGCACCGAGACTGTTTCCACCTGCCCGGTGGCAGAGTTGAGGATTTTGAACTCGGTGATGTCCAGAGGGCTGTCCGCCGGGAGCATGACCTCCTCGGCCTGGGAAGCCCGGGAGGACGGAACAGATTCCCCGATCCAGCCGAGATCCTCCTCATCGGCGGACTGGGGGGCAAAGGAGGGCAGGGACAGGGCCGGGAATTTCCCCAGAGCCAGAGGCGGCAGCAGCAGAGCCGCCAGCAGAAAGACAAGAACCGGCAGGATTCGTTGACGCATACAGCAGCACCTCCAAAAATTTCGTAAAAATATTGGGAAACTTTGAGTATACAAACCCGGCGCAGGTGTGGTATAATCTTAAATTGTGATTTTGAAAACTGTGATGGTTCATTCACAGATTGAAACGAGAAAATACGGTGCCTGTGGGCGGGTGGATCTGTCTTAAAGATTATAGCCTCCCACAGGCATCTCTTTTTGCAGAAACCAGTCGCACAGCAGGGCAGGTCAGCACAGGGAAAGGCGGAGATCGGCAGTGAAAATCGGATTTGACAACGAAAAATACCTCAAAATGCAGTCGGAACACATCAAGGAGCGGATCGCTCAGTTCGGCGGCAAGCTCTATCTGGAATTCGGCGGCAAGCTGTTTGACGATTTCCATGCTTCCCGGGTACTGCCCGGTTTTGCCCCCGACAGCAAGGTGAAGATGCTTCTCCAGCTCAGGGATCAGGCAGAGATCGTCATCGCCGTCAATGCCGGTGACCTGGAAAAGAACAAGGTCCGGGGGGACCTGGGCATCACCTACGATCTGGAAGTGCTGCGTCTGATCGATGCCTTCCGGTCCATCGGACTGTATGTGGGCAGTGTGGTCATCACCCAGGATCAGGGTCAGGCCGCTGCTGATGCCTTCAAAAAGCGTCTGGAAACCCTGGGTGTGCCGGTGTTCCTGCACTATCCCATCGCAGGCTATCCTGCCAATATCCCGCTGATCGTCAGCGATGAGGGCTATGGACGCAATGACTACATCATCACCAGCCGTCCGCTGGTGGTTGTAACTGCCCCCGGCCCGGGCAGCGGCAAGATGGCAACCTGTCTGTCCCAGCTCTACCATGAGCACCGCCGGGGCATCAAGGCCGGTTATGCCAAGTTTGAAACCTTCCCCATCTGGAACCTGCCCCTGAACCATCCGGTGAACCTGGCCTATGAAGCTGCCACCGCCGATCTGCAGGATGTGAACATGATCGACCCCTATCATCTGGAGGCCTATGGCGTCACCACCGTCAACTACAACCGTGATGTGGAGGTATTCCCGGTGCTGCGGGCCATGTTCGAGCGCATCCTCGGCGAGAGCCCCTACCAGTCCCCCACCGACATGGGCGTCAATATGGCGGGCAACTGCATCTTTGATGATGAGGCGGTGAGTGATGCTTCCCGCCGGGAGATCGTGCGCCGGTACTATCAGGCCATGTGTGACCTGCGCACCGGTCGGGGCGAAGAGAGCGCCGTTGCCAAGATCGAACTGCTGATGAACAAGGCGGAGATCACCGTGGACATCAATCCCACCGTGGCTGCCAGCCTGCGCAAGGCAGAGGAGACCGGCATGCCGGCAGTTGCCATTGAGCTGCCGGACGGACAGGTCATCACCGGCAAGACCTCATCGCTGCTGGGCGCATCGTCGGCAGCCCTGCTCAATGCCCTCAAGGTACTGGCTGGCCTGGACGACAGTCTGCATCTCATTGCGCCGGAGGTCATCGAACCCATCCAGCACCTCAAGATATCGCATCTGGGCAACCACAATCCCCGGCTCCACACCGATGAGACCCTCATTGCCCTGTCCATCAGTGCGGTGACCGATCCCAATGCGGAACGGGCGATGGAACATCTGGCAGAACTCTCGGGCTGTGATGCACATTCCACTGTGATCCTCTCCCAGGTGGACACCGATGTGTTCCGTAAGCTGGGCGTGAATATGTCCTGCGAGCCTCGCTATCAGACCAAGAAACTCTACCACAAGCGGTAAGCTGCTGATCCGGGACTGTCCCCTCTGAAGGGACAGTCCCGGTTTGTTATACCCGGGTAAAATTTCACCGGGATATTTGCAATTTTTACGCTTTCATTGTAAAATAAAAACTGTCAGAAAACGGGTAATCCGAAGGAGGTTTTTCTCATGAAAAAACTTGGTTTTGGCTGCATGCGGCTGCCGGTGCTCGATCCGGGCGATGTCACCACCATTGATATGCCGCAGTTTGAAAAGATGGTGGATACCTTCCTGGAGCGTGGGTTCACCTACTTTGATACCGCCTATGTTTACCACAGTGTCACCAGTGAAAAGGCTGTACGGGAAGCACTGGTCAAGCGTCACCCCCGGGACAGCTTCACCCTGGCTACCAAGCTGCCGCTCATTAAGCTGGGGGAAGCTGCGGATATGGACAAGTACTTTGCCGAACAGCTGGAAAACTGCGGTGTAGAGTTCTTTGATTACTTCCTGCTGCACAATATCAATTCCGGTACCTGGCCCACTGTCCAGAAGCTGGATGCCTTTGGCTGGCTGCGCAAGCAGAAGGCTGACGGCAAGGTTGTGAATATGGGCTTCTCCTTCCATGACAGCGCTGATCTGCTGGAAGAGATCCTCACCCAGAATCCGGATATGGACTTTGTACAGCTGCAGATCAACTATCTGGACTGGGAGAATTCCACCATTCAGTCCCGCCGCTGCTATGAAGTTGCCACCAAGCATGGCATTCCGGTAATGGTTATGGAGCCCATCAAGGGCGGTACCCTGGCCAATGTCTGCGAAAAGGCTGAGAAGATGTTCAAGGACCATGAGCCGGAGCTGTCGGTTGCCAGCTGGGCGATCCGGTATGCAGCCAGCCTGCCCAATGTCAAGGTAGTGCTGAGCGGTATGTCCAATATGGATCAGCTGCTGGACAACACTGCCTATATGGCAGATTTCAAGCCTCTCACCGAGGAGGAGCAGGAGATTGTACGCAAGGCTGCGGATGCCATCAATGAATCCATTGCCATTCCCTGTACTGCCTGCCGTTACTGTGTGGATGGCTGTCCCAAGCATATTGCCATTCCCGAGTACTTCACTCTGTACAACAACATCAAGCAGTCCATCAACAAGGGCTTTGCGATCCAGACCCTCTACTATTCGAATCTTGCCAAGACTCATGGCAAGGCTTCGGAGTGCATTGCCTGCCGCAAGTGTGAGAAGAGCTGCCCGCAGCATCTCACCATCGTGGACTACCTCAAGGAAGTTGCCTCTGTTTTTGAGCAGTAAGACAGCAGACTGCAAAGTTTGGAAAGAGCCGTCCCATCCGGGACGGCTCTTTTTACTGCCCGCAGAAGAGTTTTCCACCGGAAACTTTCCACAGAGTGCAAAAGTCCGGAAAGGCTGAAACCAGACAAAAACGGACGATTTTTTGTGAAAATACGCCAAAGAAACACCGAAAACGCCGCAATAAACTGGCATAAATCTATAGAATTACAAATCGGTTACAAAAAGATTGCAAAAACCGGTTGACAAAGTGCGGGGGGGGGGTATAATAACATCACAACGGCAGGGCTGTGTGGAGAGCGGCCCGAAGTTGAAAACAAAAATTTTATGGAGGAAAAGAAACATGAAGAAGATTTTTGCTCTTGCTCTGGCTGCTCTGATGACAGCTGGCATGACCACTGTTGCCTTCGCTGCTACTACTGCTGAAGTTAACCTGGCTAAGGACACAGATACCAGCATGTTCGTAGATGACAACGATGATGGCAAGTTCGCTTCCGGCGAAGAGAGATATGAAGTACAGGCTGGTCAGGCTGTAACCTTCTCCAAGCCCGATGGCGGCAAGAAGGTGGCTCTGCCCCTGTATGATAAGAATGGCACAGCTATCGACGATAAGGATGCCATTAAGGGCTACAAGGTTAAGGCTGATTGGAAGGTTGGCGATCTGGATGAGAAGCCTGTTATCGAGCTGGTAAAGATTGATAACAACTACATCTATGCTGTAACCTTCACTCTGCCTGAGGCTGCTGATGTTAAGGCTACCGACCTGGCTGGTGAGATCTCCGTTTACAAGAACAGCTCTGATCTGAAGGATACCAACGCCAACAAGGATTACATCACCGTAAAGATCGGTGGTGACTACGGCTACGCCGAAGACACTCTGTATGGTTGGGGTGACCTCAAGGATGCTGAGATCGTTGTCTTCAAGACTGCTCTGACTGGCGGTACTGGCCTGGAAGGCGAAGAGACTCTGACCTTCGGCGACTTCGAGTTCGAGGTTGACGTTACTGGCCAGGGCAAGCTGAACCTGAAGAACAATGTGGACTTCAACAAGGAGTTCGCTGCTATGTACGACTACGCCAACATCGACTTCATCACCTTCGAGAAGGAGCCTACCTTCAACAAGAACGGTACTGCTTACATCTACGCTGACGAGGATGCTTATATCTACGAAGTAACTGCTGATGGCGCTAAGGAAATCAAGGGTCTGAAGTGGGACGAGGACTACGAGGCCTGGACCTTCAAGACCAGAACTCTGAAGAGCTACGCTATCTCTGATGTAGAGCTGACCGAGAAGACCGCTACCGAGGATAAGGACGATGCTTCCAGCACCACCGATGGCGGCAAGAAGAACCCCGACACTGGTAGATAAATCCTGACGGATTTATCCATATACTGACTGGCAAGTGTCTTACTTTGATCAGTCAGGAGAGCGATCAGGCTTGATGCTCTCCAACCTATTTCATCATGCCTGATGCTGCATTTCCATCCTGGAAACACAAATGCAAAAGATCCGCTGTGGGATTTCCCCGGCGGGTCTTTTTTTATCCCATCGGCATGTACTTCCCGGGACTGTTCATAAAATTTGTATTGTATCTGCCCGCCCATTCCGATATACTGAAATCAGGAATCTGTTTCTGAAAAAGGGGGCACGGGTATGGAACCACTCCTGCAGGAAACCCTGCAGAGCCGGGATTTTTCCGGAGAGGATCTTCTGAAGATCCAGGCAGAACACTGTCGGTTTGTTTCCTGTATTTTCGAGGACGCCCTTCTGGAACACTGCCGGTTTTCCGAGTGTGTGTTCCGGTTCTGTGAGTTTTCCGGAACCATGCTGCGCCAGTGCGAGCTGACCAGCTGCACCTTTGAGCACTGCCGTTTTTTTGCCAGTGATCTGGCGGACTGTAAAATGCTGGGCAGTGTGTTCCGGGACTGTACCGTGACAGCCCTGCATATTTCCGGCGGCAACTGGGCTTATACAGCCCTGCGGCAGATGGATCTCAGCCATAATGATCTGTCGGGCGTGCGGCTGGATGGAGCGGATCTCTCCGGCTGTGATCTCCAGGACTGCGATTTTACCAGCTGCAGCATGCGGGAAGCGGTTCTGGCAGAGGCGGATCTGCGGGGTGCCGATCTCCGGGGAGCGGATCTCTGGGGGGTGGACCTGCGCTCCGCACGCATCCATCAAACCCGGATTGATCTCACAGAAGCAGTGCGTCTGGCAGAACAGTCCGGCTATCTGGTAGAAGTATAGGAGGTAATGTCTATGAATAAAAAGCGTTTTCTCACCCTGCTGCTGGCAGGAGTCCTGTCCCTTGGTCTGACCGCCTGCAGCGGCGGGGACGAGCGCGGCAGTTCGTCCACCGGGGACCAGAGCTCTTCCAGCACAGCGGAGGAACCTTCTTCCGGAACAGAGAACAGCAGCAAGGTGGAAGGGTTCACACTGGATACCCCCACCACAGCCGATGAAGCAGCGGAGTATTTCAAACAGGCGCTGCTTGCCGGAAATGTGGACGCGATCCAGAAGGTGACCAGCTGCGCCTATGAGGACTGGGACGATGTGACCTTTGACAGCATCGAATATCAGACCATTGCCCAGGACCCGGTCAGCTCCCGGTATCAGTTCACCTTCACTGTGAGCCAGAGCGATTGCGAAACCTTCCCCACCGGCACCTATGAGCGCATTGTGGAGGTCACCAATGTGACCGACTATTCGGAAACCCCGGTGGTGACCATGCTCTATGACAAGAGCTGGAATTACTATGAGCTGTTCCCCTATGATATGGAGCAGCCGGGCTATGGTGTATACAGCCAGATGAAGCGGTTTGTGGACTTCATGGGGAATATGACATTTTCTTCCCCGTCGGAGCTCACCGAGGAGCAGATGGTGGAGTATGCCATGGTGACCATTTTTGACGATTACAACGGGGAGCGGGAGCTCTATTCGGTGGACGAAGTGAGCAAGATGGTAGAGACCCTCTTTGGCGTGAGCGGTGTGGATGCCTCCAAGACCAAGTTCTATAACGAGGAAGAGGGCGGCTGTGAGATGCTGGGCCGCGGCGGTATGTGGTATTATACCTGGACCAGTCCGGCTGTACAGGATGCCTCCACCGGACGCTATACCCTGGACATCACCTTCTATTCCGACCCGCTGCGCACGATCAAGGAGAAGAGCATGCGCTATACTCTGGAACCGAATGGCGATCATTATAAGTTCATCAGCGCAGTGGAGATCTGAGCAGGCTGAAAGGCAAAATATTCCGGTTTGGAATCCGGAAAAACGCTTTATTTTTCAGCATGAATAGTATATAATTGTTTCAGTACCCTGAAGATGCTTTCTTTATGGAAAGGAATATCACAGAAATTCTGGAGGGAAAAAGTATGAAACGATTTGCAGCAATGATGCTGGCGGCACTGTTGGCCGCAAGTTCGACAACAGTTGCATTTGCCGCAAAGAATTATGATTATATCGGGTTCGGCGGCTGGGTAACGCTCGACTATGACGCCATGGATGGCGGCAATGTTCTGGTACCGGGCAACACCTACACCTTCCCGATCCTGGACGGCAGCAGCAGTTTCAATGAAGAGTCGGCTGACATCTGGAGCATTACCGCTTCGGAATATGTGCCGCTGGACGATGAGGGAAAGCGCGGCACCGAGAAGTTTTCCTCGGTGAGTGTGGATAAGGGTTCGGACGGCAACTACTACCTGACAGTGAAGGTAAAGCAGAACCGGGATACCTACTACTCGGAGCAGGAGGCCTATATCCTGCTGAAGGTCAAGGAAAAGGGCCTTTCCAGCGAGGATAAGGAGATCAACAAATCCATGGCGGATGAGCTTGAGGCCAACACCTACGCATTTTCCCGCTATGCCGGCCTGCCCTCCGATGTGGATGTAAGCCTGCGCAACCTGCAGAAGTATTCTGCGGAATCCCCGGTTGATTTCAGTGATGGCTTTATTGACGGCCTGAACCGGAATGAAGTGGATGAAACTGACGGCGATGACACGACCCTGAAGCTCAAGTCCGAGGACCGTGTGACCTACACCACCATCTCGGTAGAGGAATTTGAGATTGCTTCCACCGACTATGATGTCATAGACGACGATGAGTATGATGTGGATAACTCGATGCCTCTGGTAATGGCAGGCGGCGATGTATCCAAGTCGAACCTTTCCTTCGGCAATACCGCAGAGTATCTGGCAAAGTTCTCCTCTTCCAAGGAGAAGCCCTACAACCTGTCCTACTCCACTGTTACCAACTCGGATGTAGCAGGCGCCAACCCCAATGCGGATCTGGTCTGCATCTCCTTCCCGGGCACCCCGATGTTCGCTGCCAACTCCTATCTGGTCATCAAGGATAAGGATATGAAGTACCTCTATGAGGTGGATGGCGATGAACTGATCGAGCTGAAAACCACTACACAGGATGGCTATCTGGCATACCGGACTGACCGTCTGACCAGCTATATCGCTTCGGACCGCCCGCTGAAGAATGCGGTTTCCTCTTCGGATAAGGAGACCAGCTCTTCTTCGTCCAGCAGCTCCTCCTCGAGCAGCACTACTTCCGGCGGCAGCACATCCAGCAAGCCGAACCCGGATACTGGTCGATAAATTGCGGAGCAATTTATCGACGCAGCGAATTTGGCACTGATGTGCCAAATATCGTGGAATGACGCGAATCAGCCCTGGCTTTGCTGAAGCGGGGCGACGCAGCGAATTTGGCACTGATGTGCCAAATGTCGTGGAATGACGCGAATCAGCCCTGGCTTTGCGGAAGCGGGGCGACACGGCGAATTTGGCATTAACATGGCAAATGTCGCGAAAGTGTCATTGAAAGGCCTTTGCTTTGCCAAGACCTCCGGCATAAGTTCAGAATGATCCAGGCAGGACTTCCTTTTGGAAGTCCTGCTTTTTTATTTTCCCATGGAATGGCGAATTTTTATGGCATGAAAATGATTACAAAATGGTAACAACATTCTATTGAGCCGGCCCGGCTGCTCCGGTATAATGGACTCATCGGGCAGATCGCCCGGAATATGCAAGGAACGCCGGGTCAGCCCGGCAGCAACATAAGGGAGGAAATCGAAGATGAGAGAGAAGAAGATGCTGCGCCGGACTGCTGCCGGTATGATTGCCGCCGTGCTGATGGCTGGCGGGATCAGCACAGTGTATGCCGCAGAGACCCCGGGACTGTCCCTGGGGAACGATGGAGCGGTGGCGGCGGAAATCAGTCTGCTGCAGCCGGACAGCACCTATTACTTCCCGGTGCAGTACACCCGGGAAGATGGCCGTCTGGTGCAGGTGCGTGCTTCAGAAGCAGATGCGCTGGAGCTGGAAGTGCGTTCGGGCGAGGCACTGGACGGGGCGGAGATCCGCACCTGGAACGGACGGTGCTATGTGCGTCTGGAAACCGCCGGGGATATCCGGGACGGCGAACGCTACACCACCGAGCTCACCCTGCGGTATGACCGGGGCGGGGACGAGGAGACACTGGACTTCGCTGTCACAGCGGGTCTGCGTGCGGCGAGCCTTTCGTCGGTACAGGCCGGGGAACCCATTCCGGTCAGAACCTATATGCCCCTTTACACCGTAGCTCAGCAGATGGAACTGGCCCGGCTGAACCTCTGGCGTCCGGTGACCTTTGTGGGAGAGGGCTGGAGCTTTACCGGCACCCTCACTGCCAAGGGGACAGTGGATTTCTCGGTGACCCGGGAGAGCATTCCGGCAGTGGAACGGTACCTGGACGGCGCACCGGCAGCCTATCTGGGCTTCCCGGGCGGCGGCAACTTTGAAAACGGAAAGCTGACCATCGACCTCAGTCAGCTCCGGGAGGAATTTGACGGCACTGTCTATGCTTACCGGTACCTCTATGGGCGGCTCTACCGGATTCCGTCCAGCTATGATGCCGAAGCGAATACCATCACCCTGTCGGTGACCAACCTGGGACGGTATGTCCTCACCGATGAGAAGATCCCCGAAGCCACCATCGTGGACTGATTTTCACTGCAAATAAAAAACACCCCTGTGGGAACCCGGTTCCTTACAGGGGTGTTTTTGCGTGAAGATGATTTATCGCTTTATCACAAAAATAGATTGAAATGTATGCGGGTTTGTCAATAGTTGCCAGTGCCCGGGTGTGTTATAATTAGTATATAGAATTCTTGCGGAAACAGGGAGGAGAAACCAAATGGGAGGAATGGAAGCCTGCATCGATGTCCGGCGGGAAATACGGGTCCTGGCCTGGGTCGCCGGTGCGGGAGTACTGCTGGCAGTGATGTTCCAGTTCTATCCGCATGGCCCGCAGCTGGGGACAGATCTGCTCAGTCTGGGGTATCTGTTCGGGCGCTGGATGTGCGCGGTGGAAGCTGTGGCACTGGTGCGGCAGGTGGGCCACATGGACCGCCTGGCAAAGAAACTGTCCGGCCTGGACGGCTATCTGCTCACCGAGCAGCTCAGGGCTGTGGAACGGGTACGGAGGGACGGCGCCATCTGTCTGCGGGCAGCGGTATTCGGGCTCTATCCACTGGTGTTCCTGGGGATCGAGTTCCTGGCCTTCCACAGCCTGAGATCCCTTGCCGGTTATCTGCTCAGCCTGGGGTTCTATCTCTGCTATGAGGCGGCACAGCTGCGGTTTCGCCGGGAACTCCGAGGACTCATGAACGCTCTGGAAGGAGGCGGATTCTGATGGAACAGCAAATTCGGGAACAGATCGCCCATCTGCAGAGGGAATCCCGCTTCCTGCGGAATCTGGCAGGCGGGATTCTTCTTTACTCGATTGTGACTTCCAGCTTTCTGAAAGTTCAGTTCCTGTCGCCGCTGGGATTCCTCTTCGCCGTTTTCCTCTATCTCAGTGCCCGGGATATTTATAAGGACGCCGATGCCCAGCAGCCGGAAAACTGGAGCAGTCCGGAACAGTTCCTGGAGGTCAGCCGGCAGATCCGGGAGGAAAGCGTCTGGAAGCTCCACACACGACTGATCCTGCTGCTTACCTTTTATGTGATCGATATGATCAGCTACCCCACCGTCGTTCTGGCAGTCAATATGGCAGTGACGCTGGCACTCTGTGCCCTGTATGAGTGGGGACTGCGCCGGTTTGAAAAACGCACCGGCATCTGAAAAAACAAGGAGGGGATTTGATGAGTCAAATGGAACTGCGTTCGGTACCTGCCCTGAAAAAAGAGATCATCCGCCTGGCACTGGCTGCTGCGGTGCAGCTTCTGTTTGCCCTCTGGTTTTATGCCTTCTGCTGCGGCCTGGTGAGCCTGGGGCCGCTGCGTCTCCCCTATGGAGTAAAGGGATATGAATTCGGCGGCATGGTCTGCGTGCTCACCGCCTTTATGCCAGTGCGGACGGTGTGGAACCTCAACGAGGCGGTGGACGAGGCCAAAAAGCACGAGCCCCTGGACTTTGACGCCCTGCTTCCCCGGATGGCGGAGATCTGCCGCAAGGCGCTCCGGGAGCTCTCCAGAGCCCTGGTGTTGATCCCGCTCCTCTTCCTGGTGGAGTGGATGCAGGCCGGCACCCTCAACTCCATTCCCATGGCAGTGGTCTATGCCCTGCTGATCCTGATGGACTTTCTCCTGTTCCGGCGATTCCTTACCCTGCTGCAGACCCCGTTCCGGAATGGGGACAGAGCGGCGGAGGGTACAGCACCAGACGGCAATCCGCTTCTCCGGAGCCGGGAACAGACCGATGATCTCCGCTCCCTCCAGAACGGCGCCCGGAACTTTATGATTCTGGGGGCTGTGGAGGCGGCTGCAGTGGCAGTTCCCTTGCTGCGCGCGGGCTTTGAGTTCAAGATGGTTACGCTGAAGCCCACAATCCTGGCCAATGTCCTGACGCTGCTGCTCTGCTTCCTGCTGGGTGTGAGTATGATCCTGGATGGGTGGAAGATGTTCCGGTGCGCCGGGACCCTGAATGCGGACGATGGGAGAGAGCTGCTCCGGCAGAAGCTGGGAGACCTGGCGGCACTGATGAAGACGGCCCGGGAACAGCTCATGATGACGACGCTCCTCTCCCCGGTGATGCTGCTGGCGGATATGTACAAGAGCGAGTCGGCGGCGGCGCTGCCCTGGTTCGGGCTGGCGGTGGTATACTACCTGCTGTTTGAGCTGCTCTGGCGGCGGTATAAAAAACAGGTGGATCAGGTGATGGCAGAGGTCTGACCGCCTATGGCAAACAAAAAAACGGCATGGATTTCCATGCCGTTTTTTGTTGCGGAGCAATCCGGTTACAGGGCTAATCAGCGGTGGAACAGCTTGCCGAACCGATCCAGGAAGGTCTGTTTCGGCGGTTCGTAGGCCGGGAACTCCGGCAGATGTTCCATGAAATACTCCTGGGAGGAGAGAGGCGGACGGTCCACCTGGGTGGCGTCCACATATTCGCCGCTGGGCAGCAGCCGGCGGGCCTTGACATTATCCGAGAGCAGCACTTCCAGGTAGTGGGAGAGCCACTGCTTGAGATCGGGGTCCTCCACCGGACAGGCGATCTCCACCCGGCGGTTCTGGTTGCGGGTCATGATGTCCGCCGAGGAGATATAGAGCTGCCGGAGTTCGCCATCGCCGAAGCAGTATACCCGGGAGTGTTCCAGGAAGCGTCCTACAATGCTGGTGATGGTGATGTTTTCGGTCTTGCCGGGGATTCCCGGCAGCAGGCAGCAGATGCCCCGGACGATGAGTTCCACCCGGACCCCTGCCTGGGACGCCTGGGCGAGCTTGTCGATGAGTTCCCGCTCGGTGACCGAATTGACCTTGATGATGATATGTCCCTTCTGACCCCGGGCGATTTCCCCGTCGATCATGCGCAGCAGATGGTCCTTCATGGTGAAAGGAGCCACCAGCAGCTTCTGATAACTGCTGTACAGGTCGCCCATGAGCATATTCTGGAAGAAGTTTACAGCGTCTTCGGCAATGACCGGGTCGGCGGTGAGCAGCGCAAAGTCGGTGTAGAGGGCAGCGGTCTTTTCGTTGAAGTTGCCGGTGCCGATCTGGGTGACATAACTCAGCCGTCCGTTCTTTTCCCGGCGGGTGATCAGGCAGATCTTGGAGTGGCATTTGTAGCCCTCGATGCCGTACAGCACCCGGCAGCCGGCTTCCTCCAGTTCCTTGGCCCATTCGATGTTGTTCTCCTCATCGAACCGTGCCCGGAGTTCCACCAGCACAGTGACCGACTTGCCGTTTTCCGCCGCGGTACACAGATGCTTTGCCACAGCGGAGTTGCCTGCCAGCCGGTAGATGGTCATCTGGATGGACAGCACCTGGGGGTCATTGGCAGCTTCCCGGAGCAGGCCCAGGAAGGGCTGCATCGACTGATAGGGATAGAAGAGCAGGGTATCCCGCTGCTGGATCTGGGGCCAGAGGGGATAGTCCTTGGAGAGATAGTCGGGATAGGCCGGGGTATATTCCGCATAGTAGAGGGAGCGGTCGCACTTGTCCAGCTGATAGGCATACTTGAGCACCAGCGGACAGGAACAGGTATAGGTCTGCTGGGAAGTGAGCTTGAGCTTCTGTTCCAGCAGCTTGCGGATCTCAGGGGCATCGCCCTGCATTTCCAGCCGCACCGGAGCCAGACGGCCCCGCTTGCGCAGCGCCTTGACCATGTAGTCCCGGAGATCCTCGCCCTCTTCGTCATAGAGCCCGGCTTCGGCATAGTTGATGTCGGCGTTCCGGGTCACCGAAACAACACACTGCTCGGTGATGTGATAGGCCTTGAAGATCTTCCGCAGCTGGGAGAGGATCACTTCCTCAGTGCGGACATACTGGGCATTCTCCCCGGGCAGCAGGATAATGGGCGGCAGGGATTCAGGTACTTCCACGATGCCCAGCAGGGTGCGGTCCCGTCCCGAGAGCATGGCGGCAGCATAGAGCCCCTTGTTCCGGAGATGGGGGAAGGGGTGGCTGCGGTCGATGATCTGGGGGGAGAGCAGCGGGAAGATCCGGTCCTGGTACCGGTCCTGGATATAGGTGCGGTTCTTGCCCTCCAGTTCCTCGGGCTTCCATTCCCGGACACCCTTGTTCTTCAGCTCGGCAGAGATCTCGGCAAAGGCGGCGTCCCGGTAGCGGATCAGCGGACGCACCGCTTCATAGATGGCTTCCAGCTGCTGCTGGGGGGTCAGACCGCTCTTGCTGTCGGTCTGTTTGGGGAAGGTGAGCTTCAGGTCGGTGAGGCTTCCCACCCGCACCATGAAGAATTCATCCAGGTTGCTTGTGAAGATGGAGAGGAACCGCAGGCGTTCCAGCAGCGGGACATGGGGGTCCATCGCCTCATCCATGACCCGGGCATTGAACTTGAGCCAGCTCAGTTCCCGGTTCTGGGTATAGCTTAAATCCCAGGTTTTATCAGTTTTTGACACAGATATCCCTCCCTGACGCCGTAACGGCTGATGTAGAGCTGTTCCTTGCAGAGCTTATGGGTGACAGTGGTCATGACGATCACGCCGGGCAGAATGGTATGCACCCGGTCGGGACAGTTTTTGAGGATCAGTTTCCGGGCGGTATTCTTCCGGTCCAGCAGCATGGCGGCAGTACGGTCCAGTTCTGCCACAGTGAGCAGACGGTTGCTCTCCGGCTTTTCCAGATACTGATTGGCGATTTTCAGCACAGCCCGGGCAGTGCCGCCGATGCCGCAGATAAAGGGCGAGGGCTTCTTGGGCAGATCAGCCGTGCGCAGCTTCTTGCGCACGGCCGAGGTGAGCTCGTCAATCTCAGGACGGCTGGGCCACAGCTCGGACACATAGCGGTTGTAGAGGTTCAGTGAGCCGATGTCCAGGCTCTGGGCGGATACGATCTTGCCGTTCTCCAGCCGGACGATCTCGGTACTGCCGCCGCCGATGTCAAAGACAGCGCCGCCTGCCAGCGGACAGGTGAGCATGGCGCCGATGCAGCCATAGCGGGCTTCCAGTTCACCCGAGAGCACCTCCACTTCCAGACCGGTATTCTCCCGGATGGCGGCGAGGACTTCCTCGGTATTGCGGATATTGCGCAGGGAAGCGGTGGCAAATACATGCACCGGCACCGGGCCGAACTGAGCCAGCAGCCGCTGGAAGCCCCGGAGCACGGAACAGGCCACCTCAATGCCCTCCCGGGTGAGTGAACCGGAACGGATATAGTTGACCAGGCCGGCCATGCGTTTTTCCGAGAACAGCGCCTGGAAACCGCCCTGTTCCTGTACATCATAGAGTGTCATGCGGATGGTGTTGGAGCCGAGGTCCACCACAGCAAAATTGATCTGCGGTTCGGCAGTTCTGGTAAGTTCCATAGTTTTGTAATCCCTCATTTTCTTTGTTCATTGTATCGGCAGCGGATGTCCGACAGGATATATTTGTGTTAAATATGGGTAAAATGGGAAGATACTGTCAAATCCCGGCGAATGGCGCAGAAAAACGCAAAACTCCGCAGAGGGAGTGCCGCTGCGGAGTTTCCTGCAATCATGGGAAGATGGAATTAGGCATCATGCTCGCAGTAGAAGCACTTGCAATGAGCATGGGTATCATCAGTATAGATAAATCTCTGCTTGAGACCGGTTTCGATGGTGGTAATGCAGGCCGGATTCTTGCAGACCGGAGGCTCGGGAACACAATCAGGTTCCTCGGCACGCACCGGAGCCAGCTGGTTCTTGACACCCAGCAGGGTGAGGATCAGGGCCATACGCACATACATGCCAAACTTTACCTGCTTGAAGTAGCAGGCCCGGGGATCATTGTCCACTTCGGGAGTGATCTCATTGACACGGGGCAGCGGATGCAGCACGATCATATCCGGCTTTGCCAGAGCCATCTTGGCGGGGTCGAGGACATAGACATCCTTCAGGCGCTCATATTCCGCCATATCCAGGAACCGCTCCTGCTGGATGCGGGTCATGTACAGCACATCCAGTTCGCCGATGACCTCCTCCAGGCTGCGTACCTCCCGGTAGTCCTGATGGCTGGGCTCCAGCACTTCGGTGATGATGTGACGGGGGATCTGCAGCTCCTCCGGGGAGATGAAGATGAAGCGCACGCCCTCATACCGGGACAGAGCCTTGGCCAGCGAGTGAACGGTGCGTCCGTACTTGAGGTCGCCGCAGAGACCGATGGTGAAGCCCGAGAGCTTGCCCTTGAGGGAGCGGATGGTCAGCAGGTCGGTGAGGGTCTGGGTGGGGTGCTGATGACCGCCGTCACCGGCATTGATGATCGGAACAGGAGAATACATCGAAGCCACCCGGGGAGCGCCTTCCTTGTTGTGACGCATGGCAATGATGTCGGCATAGCTGCCCACTACCCGGACAGTATCCGCTACGGTTTCGCCCTTGCTCACCGAGGAGCTGGATGCGGAGGAGAAGCCCTCCACCTTGCCGCCCAGACGGAGCATAGCCGCCTCAAAGCTCAGGCGGGTACGGGTGCTGGGCTCATAGAACAGGGTAGCCAGGATCTTGCCGCGGCAGCATTCCGCATAGGCAGCGGGGTCCCGGATGATGTCGTCAGCCAGGTTCAGAACCCGGTCGATCTCAGCTACACTCAGGTCGGTGGAATCAATCAGATGACGCATAGATAAGTTTCTCCCTTCGTTTTACGGTGTTTGCGGCGGGAAAATAAAAATGGCAGACCCAGGTTGTGCACAGGGACTGCCGTTTGACTGCTTGAGCGGCCGATGCTTCCCCGCAAGTGAAGAAACATGGCGTTATTTTCCCTTTTTAGCCTCTCTGTGCTAGATTAAAGGTTGTTTTGATTTGTTTCATTATACTCCCAGTTTCTGCCCCTGTCAATGCCGACAGACCAGTTCCGGGAATTTTGTGGGACTGCATAAATCGACAGCGGAAATTTCATCAGCTGTTGACACTTTATCAGGCGAAAGTTATACTGAAAACAGACAGAATCCGGATACAAGCCCATCGCTGAGCCGGTGGGGAAATGGATAAAGGAGGCAGGATAGTATGATCCGGTGGCTGGAGGAAGAGAGCGGCGAGGGACGGTTTGAGAGCGCCTTTTCCGCAATGATGAGAACGAAGGGGAACTGATCGTCTACGCAGACAGCAGCAATCCCGATTACAGGGAATGTTCCGAGCGGTGTGTGGAGGCGTTCAATGCCCTGTCCGAAGCGGCAGTCCGGGAGATCTGCGGGCAGCTTGCGGCGTGCGTGGAGGAGGGCGGCCTGGACGAGGCTGACGGGCTTTCCGATCCGCGGGATATTCTGCGGTACTGCTGGTTTGCGGCGCTGTATATGGATATGGCAGGAGCAGAGGACGAAGTGGGCTATGTCGTGGAGGGCGAAGGCGACTGGGGCGAGCCGGTGGGCTTTGCTGTGAAGGGCGACCGGGTCACCTATGTGGGCCCCGATTATCTGGAGGCCATGGAGAACCCCTACTGACGCCCCGGACGATAGTGCAGCCCTGTCTTTGATTTCAGGAAAGGAGCGAGTGCGATGAAAATCCGTTCATGGTGCCTGCGCATGGCAGCCATGCTGCTGGCTCTGGGACTGGCTGTGATGCCGGCAGCGGCAGAAACAGTCCTTGTGGACTATCAGGATACCTATGAATACAGCTACACCTGGCGTGTGACAGACGGATGGGCGCCCGGCTGGGCGGATGTGCGCATGGAGGCGGAGGTCCTCTATGACCAGAGCACCGGAGAATGGCATCTGGCCCGTACCGATATACGGGCAGTTCGCGGCTTCTGTACCTCCAGCAAGGCCATCGAGGAGATACCGATGAGCGCCTATCTGATCACAGGCGGAGAGAATCCACGGCTGGAGCTGAAGTGCGATACCGTGCTGGAATATGAATATGGCCCGTTTTCCAGGTATCAGGATCTGAAACAGGAGTATACCTTCCAGCTGGACGAGCCGGGCGATGTGCTGGCTCCAGGGGTACCGGCGGAGGGAAGGATGGATCTCCGCACCTATCTGAGCCTGGCTCTGGGCTTCCTGATGTGGCCTCCGGTGGTTCTGCTTATCGCTTACCTGCTCTGGCGGCGCTTCAAAAAGCGACTGGACGCCATTCAGCCAATGGAAACGCCTGGCTCTGACCGGGAAGTGAAGCAGGAGTAACAGACTGAAAGGAGAAAAGTCCCGTGGACATCTGGGAAACACTCTATGAAAAAGCACGGGGGGAATATCATCCGGAAGATGTTACCCCATTTATCCATGCGCATCATGTGGTGTGCGCTCTGGAAAGCGTGGATGGTCGGATTTATACCGGCTTCTGCATTGAGAGCTGCTGCGGTGTGATGGATCTCTGCGCAGAGCGCACAGCAGCGCTGAATATGTATATGAACAGCGGTCAGACCCAGATCCGGCGGCTGATCGCCTTCCGGGACCGGCCTCCGTTTGGCGAGGAGAGCGGAATGCCCTGCGGGGCCTGCCGAGAATTCCTGATGCAGCTGGACCCCCGGAACCGGGATCTGGAGATCCTGGTGGACTATGAGAGCCGACAGACCGTTACGCTGGGGGAACTGATGCCTGCCTGGTGGGGTGAGCCCCGGTACAGGGCATCTGCCGAGCCGTCAGCCGAATGAACCCATCGCCCTTCGTTGATATGCGGAGGGCGGTTTTTGTTGCCGTCCGGGGAAAACTGTGGTATGGTAAGGGGAAGAAAGCAGGTGACTGACCCTATGCAGTATGAATCCATCTTCCCCGCCCGGTTCCTCGCCCGGCCCAACCGTTTCACCGCCCTCTGCCGCTTGGAGGACGGCGCCGACATCGTCTGCCATGTGCGCAACACCGGACGCTGTGCCGAGCTGTTCCGTCCCGGCTGCCGGGTATGGGTGCAGCACAATCCTTCTTCCACCCGTAAGACCGCCTGGACCCTCATCACTGTGGACAAGGACGGGGTGCTGGTGAATGTGGATTCGCTGGCGCCCAACAAGCTCTTTGCCGAGGCGGTGACAAAGGGAATTCTGGTGCCGGCCTCCCTGAGCCGGGTGGAACAGATGCGCCCCGAAGTGAAGCTGGGCTCCTCCCGGCTGGACTGGCAGCTCACCGGGCCGGAGGGGCGGCTCTGGTGTGAGGTCAAGGGCGTAACGCTGGAACAGGACGGCACTGCCCTCTTTCCCGATGCGCCCACCCTCCGGGGGCTGGGCCATGTGGAGACCCTCCGGCGGCTGAGATCTGAGGGGGATTTTGCCATGGCGGCTTTCCTGGTGCAGATGGAGGGCATCCGCCGGTTCCGGCCCAATACCGCGGCCCAGCCGGACTTTGCCCGGGCACTCCGGGAGGCCCGGGAAGCCGGGGTGGAGATTGTCTGCTGCGGCTGCCGGGTCACTCCCGATTCGGTGGAGCCGGCCTATCTCATACCGGTGGAGCTCTGAAAAACAAAAAAGACCGTGCGCTTTCCGACAGAACGGGAAACGCACGGTCTTTTTATCATTCCGGACAGGAGCACACGGTGCGGCGCAGGTACCAGGCGGCAAAGAAGTCCAGCACAAAGCAGCACAGGCACAGGGTACAGCACAGGGCCCCGAAGAGGGAGATCCTGCCCCGGCTCCAAAGCAGGCGGACAGCACTGACGGCATACCAGGAGGAGGTGAGCAAAAGCAGGTAGTCACAGAACGCCATGAGCATCACCAGCAGCGGAGATACGATGGTGAAAATCGGGACTACCATCACCAGGATCAGCACACCACCCAGCAGGAAGATCCCCAGATAGAAGGGGATATGCGCCAGCTTGACCCACAGGGCTGTTTTTGTCAGGGCAGCGGTATCCCCGGCTCGGCGGAGCTGTCCTGCCCGGCAGAAACTGCACAGATAGACCGGCACAGTGAGCAGGGTATAGAGGGTCAGAAACCGGGAAAAGGCATCGGCATCCGGCAGGGAAAGGCTGATGAGAATGAGATAGGGCCATACCGCCAGGATGATGGGCTGATACTGCCAGAAACGGCGCATGGGGAAAGCCTCCTTTCAAAGGGTGGATCATACCGCGGCAAAAACAGCCCGGCAGAGGCTGTGACCTCCGGCGGGCTGTTTGGAAATCAGGGGTAAATCACCCGGCTGTGATGGCAGCAGTCCTGGCGCCGATGAAATCGATGAGCGCCTTGGGGTCCATCTCGATCTGCATGCCGATTTTACCGGCACTGAATACGATGGTATCCAGGGGAAGGCAGCTCTCGTCCAGCACGGTGACAAACTGCTTTTTCATGCCGATGGGGGAGCAGCCGCCCCGGATATAGCCGGTGAGCTTGTTGATGTCCGCCACATGGATCATCTCCACCGACTTTTCCCCGACACTGCGGGCAGCCGCTTTGAGATCCAGTTCGGCTGCCACCGGAATCACAAATACATAGTGTTCCCGGCTGTGTCCCACTGTCACCAGGGTCTTGTAGACCTTTTCCACCGGCAGACCGGTCTTCTGGGCGACAGTCACGCCGTCCACAGCAGTGCCGTCATTTTCATAGGTATGGACCGTGTAGGTCAGTTTTGCCTTGTCCAGCGCACGGATGGCGTTGGTCTTTTCCAGTTTTTCCTTTGCCATGAGTCAGGCTTCCTTTTTTAATGAGTTAGTTCTTGAGGCTCTGGAGCGGAGCGGGAATGTGTCCGCCCCGGTTGATGAATACCTCCGGCGAATTGCGGTTGACCTTGATAACCGGGCCATATCCCAGCAGACCGCCGAAGGTGAGGGTCTCGCCTTCCTTGCGGCCCACAGCCGGGATCACACGCACAGCGGTGGTCTTGGAGTTGACCATGCCGATGGCAGCTTCGTCGGCGATGATGCCCGAGATGATTGCCGGGGTGGTATCGCCGGGAATGATGATCATATCCAGCCCCACCGAGCAGACCGCGGTCATGGCCTCGAGCTTTTCAATGGAGAGGGCGCCGGTGGTGACAGCGTCGATCATGCCGGCATCCTCCGATACCGGGATAAAGGCGCCGGACAGGCCGCCGACCCGGCTGGACGCCATGACGCCGCCCTTCTTGACTGCGTCATTGAGCATGGCAAGGGTGGCAGTGGTGCCATGGGCGCCGCACTGTTCCAGACCCATCTCCTCGAGGATATGGGCCACCGAGTCGCCCACCGCCGGGGTGGGAGCCAGGGACAGATCCACAATGCCGAAGGGCACGCCCAGACGGCGGCTGGCTTCGGTGCCCACCAGCTGACCCATACGGGTGATCTTGAAGGCGGTCTTCTTGATGATGTCGGCAATCTCGTCAATGGGCAGGGTCTTGTCCACCTTGGCAAGGGCGGCACGCACAACACCGGGGCCGGATACACCCACATGGATGACACAGTCGGGTTCACCCACGCCGTGGAAGGCGCCAGCCATGAAGGGGTTGTCCTCCGGAGCGTTGCAGAACACCACCAGCTTGGCACAGCCGATGCACTCCTTGTAGGCAGTGAGCTCGGCGGTCTCCTTGACAATCTCACCCATGAGCTTGATGGCATCCAGGTTGAGGCCGGCCTTGGTGGAGCCGATGTTCACTGACGAGCAGACATTTTCGGTTTCATCCATGGCACGGGGAATGGAGCGGATCAGTTCCAGGTCACCGGCGGAGAACCCCTTGTGCACCAGGGCAGAATAGCCGCCGATGAAGTTGACGCCAACGGTATCCGCTGCCCGCTGGAGGGCCTTGGCATACTTGACCGGATCGCCGCCGCTGGCAGCCACCAGCATGGCGATGGGAGTTACCGAAATGCGCTTGTTGATGATGGGAATGCCATAGGTGCGTTCGATGTCCTCACCGGTTTTCACCAGGTCCTTTGCCAGACGGGTGATCTTGTTGTAGACCTTTTCACAGGAGCGGTCGATGTCGCTGTCAGCGCAGTCCAGCAGCGAAATACCCATGGTGATGGTACGCACATCCAGACAGTCCTCATCGATCATCTTGATCGTTTCCAGAATATCGTTTACATTCAGCATGGTAATAAGTCCTCCCGGTCAGATGCGGTGCATCGAATTGAAAATATCCTCGTGCATGACATGAACAACCAGACCCACATCCTTGGTCAGGGCATTCAGACGGTCGGACAGTTCAGGCAGCGGACAGCTCAGCTTGGAAACATCCACCAGCATAACCATGGCGAAGATGTCGTCCTCAAAGACAGACTGGGTCACATCCAGGATATTGGCATTGGTGGCAGCGCATTCTGTGGCAACAGTGGCGACAATGCCCACCATGTCCTTGCCTACAACGGTAATTACAGCACGCATAAATAAAGGTCCTCCTTGAAAAGCGGTGAGATGTGTGGCGAATATAGAAGATATTGTACCATTCTGCAGGAACGCGGTCAAGAACTTTCAAATTCAGTTTTCCAGTTCCCGGAGGAGTGTCCTTGCGCTCATATCAGACGGCACTGAAAAGTCCATGGAAGAAAGACCGAAGTCGGTGATTGCCGCCGCTTCCGGAGCGACCGAACGCTTGAACTGTCCGCCCACGAAACGGCGCAGGAAGGTGGCAAGCCAGGTGCGGAGCTGTTCTTCGGTATAGCGGTCATCAAAGGCATTCTCCGCATAGAAGAGCAGCTTTTTGGGCGAGAATCCATATTTTACAAAGTAGTAGAGATAGAAGTCATGCACCTCATAATCCCCGAGGATCTCCTCGGTTTTCTGGGTGATGGAACCGCTTTCATCCGGCGGCAGCAGCTCAGGACTGATGGGGGTGTCCAGAATATCCCGGAGAATGGCAGCGAGTTCCGCATCGGTGCTCTCCTCTGCCAGCATGGCAACAATCCGGCGAATGGCGGTCTTGGGCACTGTGACATTGACATTGTATCCCGCCAGGGCATCGCCGCCGAAGGTGCACCAGCCCAGTGCCTCCTCGGTGAGGTCGCCGGTGCCCACTACAATGCCGCCGATCTGGTTGCCAAGATCCAGCAGGATCTGGGTGCGTTCCCGGGCCTGGGCATTCTCATAGGTGACATCGTGCCGGTCCAGTGGATGGCCGATGTCCGCCAGGTGCTGCCCCACCGCCGGGACAATGGAAATATCCATGGTGGACATACCCAGCTTCCGGGGCAGATCCAGGGCGTTCTGATGGGTGCGGTCACTGGTGCCGAACCCGGGCATGGTCACCGCGAGGATATGATCCGGGGAGAGGCGCATGAGCTGGGCCGCCCGATGGCAGACCAGCAGGGCCAGGGTGGAATCCAGGCCGCCCGAGATGCCCACCACAGCCCGGTCGATGCCGGTATTGGAAAGGCGGGCTGCCAGCGAATGGCTCTGGAGTTCGAACCACTCCCGGAGGGTGCGGCGTTCGGCTTCCGGTTCCATGGGCAGGTAGGGGGTAGAGGAGAAGCTGCGCAGGGCATAGTCGTGGGGCACGGCCGGGAAGCGGTACGCTGCCGGAGCCGGAGCGGCGGGCAGGGTATCCCGGGAGCGGCGGACAATGTCCAGATCGATGTCGTAGCAGAGGGAGGCGGACTGACCGAACTCCGCCTGGACGCTTACGGTTTCACCGGCTTCGGCGATGACCGCAAAGCCCCGGTAGCAGACCGGATGGGAGCTGTCCGACCCGGCGCCGCAGCAGAGGACAGCGGCACAGCCCAGTTCCCGGCTCAGGACGCTGAGGGCCTGTTCTGCCCGGTCGGCGCTGCCCACTCTGGCAGGCTCATAGCAGGGCAGCAGCAGACAGTCGCAGTCCCCGGCAAGGGAGCCGTACTGAAGCGCCTTGCCGGCATCACAGCCGGGGAGCACCCGCAGCCGGGCGCCGCCTGCCTCAAAGACTGCCGAGGCGGGCAGGAAGCCCTCGGGGAGCGGCCCTTCGGGGACGGAGGGCGGCAGTACAAAGCCCAGCAGTTCGCCCTGCCGGAGGGCAGCCATGGCGGAAACGGTCACACCGTGGAGCGAAACCGGCAGTCCCACAAAGAGGAGCGAGGGCAGTTCCCGGAGATCCTCTGCCAGACGGGAGAGCTCCTGACGGCAGAGACCCAGCATGAACCCCTGCCGGCGCAGCGACTGGGCGGAGGGGGGCAGCAGAATATCCGAGGGCAGCAGGATCACATCCGGGGAGTGGGCGCCTGCCTTTTTGATCTCCTCGGTGAGATATTTCCGGCAGCCCGCAGGACTTCCCGGGTCCACCCGTCCGGTGACGGCGGCAATTCGAATCAGGTTCAGCATAATGATCGCTCCTTTCTCAAAGCGGGAGGGTTAAATTCTGTCTTTTATCTTACCACAAATCAGTTTTGCCGGAAATGGATACATCGTAAATTTTGGGCACGGAACAAAAACTTTTTCCGGCAGTTTTCCCATGCAAAAAGGCAGGGAACAATCTCTCTGCCCAATTTTATGCCTCAGAGAATATTCGTCCGTTTGGTCCCCGGCACAACCCAGATCATGGAAGAGAAAAGCCACTTTTCACGCCACTGGTTCTATGGTAGAATAAGAGCATGAAACGGCGCAGTCAATGCGTCTGTAAGGAGTTGAATCATTCGCTATGTATATCAATCTGTTTGACAGCCATGTTCATTCGGACAATTCCCCTGAGGGCCGGGATCTGGTGACCGCTCTCTGCTCTGCGGCGGTGGACAAGGGGATCTCGGGCATCTGCATCACCGATGCCTGCGATATGGAGGAGTTTGAGGAGCAGAAATACGGCAAGCGTCTGATGTATTCCTGCTTTGCTGCCCATAAGGCACAGGATATTTTCTCCCAGCAGCTCATTGTCACCAACGGCGTGGAGATGTGCCAGCCCCTGGCTGACCCCGACCGGGCGGTACAGGTGATCGGTGAGAACCGGTTTGACTTTGTGCTGGGCTCCCTGCACAAGACCCGGAAATACGGCGATATGATGATGCTCAACTATGCCCATCCGGCGCTGGATCTGCAGGATGTGTTCCGCTCCTATTATGAGGAGCTGCTGGAAGTGGTGCAGTGGGGTCATTTCGACAGCCTGGCCCATCTGGGCTATCCGCTGCGGTATCTGAAGCCCTATAACCGCACGGTGGATCTGGCACAGATCGACGATGTATTTGCCGAGATCATGAAGAGCCTGGTGGCTCAGGGCAAGGCGCTGGAACTCAATACCGGCGGCCTGCGCATGGAGATCGAAGCCTTTACCCCGTCCAACAAGTACCTGCAGATGTACAAGGATTACGGCGGTGAGATGATCACCATCGGTTCGGATGCCGAGTGCTGCAACGACATCGGCTGCGACATCCAGGCCGGCCTGGAACTGCTCAAGAGCGTCGGCTTCAAATACTTTACTGTTTACAAGAACCGTCAGCCGGTTATGCTGCGGCTGCTCTGATCTGGGAGGACCCCAATGAGTGATACAAAAAAGAAGATCCTGGTGGGCATGAGCGGCGGTGTGGACAGTTCCGCGGCGGCGCTGATCCTCCGGGACCAGGGCCATGAGGTAGCGGGACTCACCTTTGAGCTGTGGGACAGCGAGGACGGCACCTGCGGCACCCAGAACGATGTCCGGGACGCCGCCGAAGTCTGCCGGGTGCTGGGGATTCCCCACTTTGTGGTGGATTTCCGCAAGGAGTTCCGCCAGCAGGTAATGGAGCGCTTTGTGCAGGATTACCGTCATGGACTCACCCCCAATCCCTGCGTGGACTGCAACCGCACCATCAAGTTTGCCGCCTTTGCCGATAAGGCGAAGAAACTGGGCTATGACTATATTGCCACCGGTCACTATGGACGGGTGGACTATGACCCGGCAGACGGGCGCTGGCATCTGACCATGGGGGACGATGACAGCAAGGACCAGAGCTATGTGCTGTGGTCGCTGACCCAGGAGCAGCTTTCCCGGATGGTGCTGCCCCTCTATCCCTACCGCAAGGAGCAGATCCGGGAGATGGCACGGCAGGCCGGGCTTCCGGTCTTTGCCAAAAAGGACAGCCAGGATATCTGCTTTATTCCCGATGGGGATTTTGCCTCTTTCCTCTGCCGCTATACCGGTGAGGAGCCGCCCAAGGGTAGTTTCATCGACCGGGATGGCAAGGTGCTGGGCACCCATGAGGGGATCTGGCGGTACACCATCGGACAGCGCCGGGGATTGGGCATCGGCTTCGGACAGCGGATGTTCGTCTGCGGCATCGACCCGGAGCAGAACACAGTCACCCTCACTTCCGGCGAGGGACTGTTCCGCAGCACCCTCACCGCCGGGGAAGTGAACCTCATCGAGGTGGAAGCCCTCACCGGACCGGTACGGGTCACAGCCAAGATCCGCTATGCGGCAAAGCCGGCAGAAGCCCTGCTCACCCCTCTGGCAGACGGACGGGTGCAGGTGGTGTTTGATGAGCCCCAGCGGGCCATCACCCCGGGACAGTCGGTGGTGTTCTACCAGGGACGCCGGGTATTCGGCGGCGGCAAGATTGAACGCCCCCTGTAAAACAAAAAATCAGCGTCCCCTGACCGGCAGCAGCACGGTGCGGGGGACGCTTTTTGTTTGGGGCAGAAAAAATCCACCCCGCCGGACGGAGTGGAGAAAGGCATTCAGGCGAACAGGGACAGGAATCCGAATACGCCGCTGGAGGCCAGCCACATGATGATGCCGCTGGTGACTACGCCCAGGGAGATGGCACAGAAGGCCGGACGGAGCTTCATCTGCAGCAGGGTGGCGATGAGGCAGCCGGTCCAGGCACCAGTGCCGGGCAGGGGGATCGCCACAAAGATATAGAGGCCCAGCAGTTCATAGCTGCCCAGCTTGCCGATCTTGCGGTTGCCGATGTCGATGATCTTCTGGAAGAAGTGTCCCACCTTGGGCCAGGTAGCGCACCAGAACAGCACCCGCCGGGCAAAGACCACCAGAATGGGCACCGGCAGGATATTACCGATGACCGAGATCAGGTAGGTCTGCCACATGGGGATTCCCCAGGCCATTCCCAGCGGGATAGCGCCCCGGAGCTCGATGACGGGCACCATCGAAAGAAAGAATAGAAAGAGTTTTTTTGTCAGCATTAAATGCCAGCCCTCCTTTTCAGGATAAATGCCCGGTAGAACCGGTCTGCCACAAACAGGATTCCCCGCAGGTTCACCAGGAGCATGGCAAGGAGTGTCAGCGACTCCCAAAGATACAGATATTTGTCATTCTGCATGAGCAGCCAGGACTGAAGCCCCAGAAGCAGCGAATTGAGCAGCAGTTTTTTCAGATCCAGGTCGATGCGGAACAGCCGCCGGGTATCGATGGCCCGGATAATGAAGATGAATATATAGCTGATGGCAGTGGCGCCCGCGGCGCCGTTGAGCCCGTAGACCGGGATCAGGTAGTAGTTGAGGATTACATTGAGAAGCGCCCCCAGGAAAATGGTCACCATAGCCATGATATTCTTCTTGCTCGCCATATAGAAGGAGGCAAAGTAGGAGGAGAAGCAGCTGAACACCACTGAAACCACCAGCAGAGGCGTATACTGCCAGGCTTCGAAGAAGGCATCGGACACCAGCAGGTGCATCAGCGGCTTGATGAGCAGCAGAATGCCGCCCGCCGCCAGAAAGACAATGGTCTGGTAGCTTTTGAAGATGTTGGAGTAGAACTGTTCCCGGTCATCGCTCTCCCGCTCGCCGATGGCAGAGAGCTGCCAGGCCTGGGTGAAGATCGCTGAGATCACCGAGATGATGGTGGGCAGTTTGTAGGCCACCGAATAGATGCCGTTCTGGGCCTCACCCATATAATAGGTGACGAAGAACCGGTCGGATACATTGGTGATGCTCCACATGATGGTAGCGGGGATCAGGGGCAGGGAGTAGATGATCATCTCCCGGACCGTTTCCCGGCGGATGCCCTTCCACCAGCGCATATAGCGGTAGAGCCGGGCGGCGATCCACAGAAAGACCATGGATACCACATTGGAGAGGACAACCGAGAGGATATATCCGTACATACCCCATTTCATTACCACCAGGAACAGAACATTGAAGAACACAGTGGAGAGGGTATTGAGGATACCATTGAAGGCAAAGAGCCGCACCAGACCCATGGCCCGGACAAACTGGGCCGATACGCCCTGCAAAGCCGCAGCCAGCACATAGATGTAGATCAGGGCGGTGTAGTCGGAGATCATGTCGATCTTTTTCATCACCGGCCAGAAGATCAGGAAGATGCCGAAGCCCGCCAGCGATACCCAGATGCCGGTGGAAAAGACGTCCCGGCGCTTGTAGGCGTGATCCATGCCGAAGCGGATCACACCGTCATTGATGGAGACGATCACCAGCGGCAGCAGCATATTGGATACATTCACGACCACATCCATGGCGCCGTATTCCGCTGTGGTGAGCACCGAGGTATAAAGAGGCATCAAAAGAAATACCAGCAGCTTTGAACCGAAGGTACCCAGGGCAAAGATGATGGTATTGGAGATCAGGGTGGTATATTTATTTCTGGCGTCGGACATGAGCCTCCGTCCCCCTGTCAGCCGAAAAAGTTCTCTAAGAATACTATAATACCATTTTTACCGGAAGTTATCAACAAAGCGTAAATTATGCACGAATTGGCAAATTGACTTTCGGTTCAGCACGGGATAAAATGGAATTGTAAAAGTTTTCTGTATTAAACAGCTGAAGTGAGGCCGTAAAGGAGGTCCTTGTGATGAAACTGCGTTCGCTGTGGGCAGCCCTGCTGGCAGCTGCCCTGTTCCTGACCGGATGTACGCCGTCCGGTTCCCCGTCTGAACCGGAGACCAGCGGCTATGATCTGACCGGGCTCACCAATGAATATCTGGCGCCCATTGCCATCTCCGGCATCGGGGCAGTGAACTGGGAAGACCCTTCCGAACTCAGCCCGGATCAGCTGCTCAGCTATTATGTAGTCTGGGCCATGCCGGTGGAGCGCAATCTTGAGGAGCCCGAAAAAGTTCCCGCCGAGGAGCTGGAACAGAAGCTCCAGGAACGGTTCGATGTATCAGCAGAGCTGCTGCGCCAGTCCGAATATTATGACCCGGAGACCGGCCTGTATACCCCGGGATATGTGGGGAGTTCCGCCCGGTATGAGGTGACCGGAGCCCGGGAAGAAGATGGCTGTCTGCTGCTCGACTATGAATATTACAGCCCGGCGGATGACAAGACGGTGATCCGCCAGGGAACACTGACCCTGGAGAAGTATGGCGATGGATACCGGTATCTGTCCTGTGTGACCGAACCGGTGCCGTCAGAACCCCAGTCCCGGACCGGTGACTGATGTTAATGCCAAGAGGAGGAAAATTCTATGCCAAGAGCTCTGATTCTGCTGCCATTGATGCTCGTGATCCAGGGGGCGATCCTTTACCTGCTGCTGCGGCTGGTGTGGAGGCTCTTCCGCCGGTGGGACCGTCAGGACAGGGAAGACCGTTTCTGATCCGCACCGGGAAGCGGTCCCCATACAGGGACTGGAATTTTATTTGACTTTTAGTGCCGTCCGTTATACAATAATCTTGTAGTGATCGGACAAGTTCTGTCCGGCTGCGAAACTTTTTTAAGAAAAGGAATGATTTAGAATGAAGAAGCAGGTTTCTACTCCGAACGCTCCCGCAGCAATCGGCCCGTACTCTCAGGCTATTAAGGCTGGCAACACCATTTATGTATCCGGCCAGCTCCCCATCGACCCCAAGACCGGTGCTTTCCCCGGCAATGACATCGCTTCTCAGACCAAGCAGTCTCTGGAGAACATCAAGGCTATTCTGGAGTCCGAGGGCTACACCATGGCTGATATCGTAAAGACCACCTGCCTGCTGGACAGCATCGCTGACTTCGGCGCTATGAACGAAGTATATGCTACCTTCTTCGCTGACGCTGCTCCCGCAAGAGCTGCTTTCGAAGTTGGCAAGCTGCCCAAGGATGCTCTGATCGAGATCGAGGCTGTTGCTTACAAGGACTAACCTTGTGCCGTTTCTGATATTCTGACGATAGAATAACCGGATCGACCGCAAACGGGCGGCGGGCTTTTGCCCGTCGCCTGTTTTTATATCCGGCTGTATAAATAATATCAAAGGAGAGTGTTTTTCCAATGCGTTATATTGATATCCGCAGTGATACGGTCACTCAGCCCACACAGAAGATGCGGGATGCCATGTATACTGCTGTGGTCGGCGACGATGTAAACCGTGATGACCCCACTATGCTGGAACTGGAAGAACTGGCTGCCAAGCTGGTCGGTAAGGAAGCTGCCATGTTTGTACCGTCGGGCACCATGGGCAATCAGGTTTCCATCATGACCCATACCCGCCGGGGTGATGAGGTCATCTGCGGCGAACTGAGCCATATCGTGATCCATGAAGTGGGTGCGCCGGCTGTGCTGTCCGGTGTGATGGTGCGTACCATCAAGACTGCCGATTATCTCCGTCCGGAACAGCTCCTGCCTGCGATCCGTCCCGATGATATCCACATGCCCCATACCGGTCTGGTGGAGATGGAAAACCCCACTGCAATGGGTCGGGTTGTTCCGCTGGATATGATGCGTCAGAATTATGAGCTGGCTCATCAGTATGGTCTGCCGGTGCATCTGGATGGCGCACGGCTCTTCAATGCCGCCACTGCCCTGGGCTGTGATGTTAAGGAGATCACCCAGTACTGCGACAGTGTGATGTTCTGCCTGTCCAAGGGTCTGTGCGCGCCGGTGGGTTCCATTGTAGCGGGCAGCAAGGAGTTCATCGACCGTGCCCGTAAGAACCGCAAGATGCTCGGCGGTGGTCTGCGGCAGGCTGGTTTCCTGGCTGCTGCCGGTATTGTGGCACTCACCGAGATGACCGGTCGTCTGCAGGAGGACCATGACAACGCCCGGTATATGGCAGAAGAGCTTGCCAAGATCCCGGGAATCCATGTGGATCTCTCCACTGTGGAGATCAGCATGGTATTCTTCACTGTGGATAAGGACGCTGACTGGATCGCCGCTCTGCCCGCCCGGATGCTGGAAAAGGGCATCAAGGCATCGGGCATTGAGGACGGACAGTTCCGCTTTGTCACCAACCATGATGTGACCCGGGAAGATGTGGATCATGTGATTGCCTGCATGAAGGAATTCATGGCTCTGTAACCGGATCAACCGATATTTTTATAAAAACTCCCCTGCCGGGACACTCAGGCAGGGGAGTTTTTTCATGCGGAGGGCGCCGGATAGGGTACGGGGGAATGGTAACAAAAGATTGTAACGAATTTGCAATAAAATAGGATACCCCTACCGGGAACAGGCAAAAATCAGACGGAAAATTAGCAAAAACGACTAAAATAGATAGAGATACGGGGTATATTTTATTATCAAATTTTAGTAAATTACAAAATTGTAACAAAATAAAGACAAAAACCGTTGACAAGTGGGCCCTGGCAGGCTATAATGAAAACCAGAGATCGGGAAGGTCAACTGGAGAGGGCCGACCCGGCTCGTATACAAACAATTTTAGGAGGAAATGCAAAATGAAGAAGACACTTGCTCTTGTTCTGGCTGCTCTGATGACAGCTGGCATGACAACCGTTGCTTTCGCTGATGCTACCAACGATAACAGCCTGGAAGTTACTCTGGTTGATGTTACCGACGGCAACTATCTGTACGTTGACGCTAACGACGATGGTCGTTTTGGTAGCGCTGATGATAAGTTCACCACCAACAATGGTACTGAGCATCTGAGCGGTGCTATCGCTATTGCCAAGCCCACCGCTGACAAAGTTCCCACTAGCGTTGATCTGTCTGTTGTAAAGGGTGGCAAGAAGGTTGCTATCCCGCTGCTGGATGAGCACGGAAACAAGATTACCGAGAAGGATGATGTTCGCCGCACTAAGGTTAAGGCCGAGTGGAAGGTTGGCGATCTGGAAGAGAAGCCTGAGATCGAGTTCGTTAAGATCGGCGATGAGTATGTTTACGCTGTAACCTTCACTCTGCCCGAGGCTGCTGAGACCAAGACTACTGATCTGGCTGGTTCCATCTCTGTATATGAGAGCAGCTCTCAGCTGAAGGATGACTACAATGATAAGGAACTGGTTACCCTGAACTTTGGTTCTGAGTATGGCTACAAGGTTGAGGAATTCGACAAGGTTACTGACTGGAACAAGGTTGAGGTTGTAGACTTCGATGGTATCGAAGATGTTGAGACCATGTCCTTTGGCGATGACTTCGAGTTCGAAGTTGATCTGGCTGGTCAGGGCAAGCTGAACCTGAAGTGGAACAGCGACTTCAACAAGGAATTCGCTGCTATGTATGATTATGCTAACATCGACTTCATCAACTTTGTTAAGGAGCCTTCCTTCAACAAGAACGGTGTTGCTTACATCTACGCTGACGAGGATGCTTATATCTACGAAGTAACTGCTGACGGCGCTAAGGAAATTTCTGGCCTGAAGTGGGACGAGGACTACGAGGCCTGGACCTTCAAGACCAGAACTCTGAAGAGCTACGCTATCTCTGATGTAGAGCTGACCGAGAAGACCGTTACTGAGGACGATTCTTCCAGCACCACTGAGGACGGCGGCAAGAAGAACCCCGACACTGGTAGATAAATCCTGACGGATTTATCCACGCGGGTTCAAGGTTTGACTTTCTGTCTGACCAAGTTACTGTGAGCGGAAGCTCATTTAATAAAGGCGAAGCTGTTTCTCCGGACAGCTTCGCCTTTTTATTTTGCGCCGGTCTGCTTTGCCAGAGCCGGCGTTTTTTCTTTTCCGTTAAATGGAACTGCATGAAACAAATGGAATTGAATTATATATGGTTCTGCGATGTCGATCGCTGTTACTATTTTGTAATTTATGAAGAAATTTCGTGGAGCTTTAAGGCTCAATTAAATTACAATTTGCCTTAACTGAACCTTAAATTACAGATAGTTTACTAAATTCTACCTTAAATGCCCCACAACTAATGGAAAACAGGGAAATTTATGTGCGATAAATGTTAACAAATTACGAAATGATTACAAATAAACAACAATTACCATTGCGTTTTTGGATTGTTTCGTGTATTATTTGGAGCGTAGGGAATCACCTATGAACTAATTTGAAGGAGGCAACTCAACTATGAAGAAGATCTTTGCAACCACCCTGGCTGCCGTTATGACAGTCAGCCTGACATCGGTAGCTTTTGCTGCTACTGAAGAAAAGGGCTTTGTCCTGGGCTATAAGGAAGGCACTACTCCTGGTACTGGTACCACCGTTTATGCCGATCAGGATGATGACGGCAACTACGATGAAACCACTCTGGAAGCCCTGGGCACCCTGGAGGCTGGCACTAAGATCTATGTTCCCATTCTGCTGTGGAATGATGACGATACCAGCGGTACTCCCGGTACCGTTGAAAGCGGTGAGCTGGTTCAGCCCACAAGCGATGACATCAAGGGCTACAAGGTCTATGCAGACTGGAAGGTCGGCGATGTAGATGATGACCCGGAGATCAAGTATGTGAAGTTCCAGAAGGAAGGCGGCACCTATGGCTACGGCTATGCTGCAGTAGTTTACATTCCTGAGACCACTTCTGCCAAGGACTTTGACCTGGCTGGTACTCTGGCTATTGCCAAGACCAGCTCCAAGGCCGATGATGCTATCGATCAGAACAAGTTCGACTTTGACATCACCTACGCTTCCAGCGCTAAGATCTATGAGGACTTCGATGGCACTGAGACTCTGGAGGACGGCGGCGGCATCGTAGAGTTTGCTGACGACTGCGGTGAGATCGACATCGAGTTCGGCGAGGAGGCACTGTTCACAGTCAATGCCAACGGTCAGGGCGACCTGAACCTGAAGTATGACACCGATTACAACAGCGACTTTGCCGCAATGTATGACTACGCCAACATCGACTTCCTGAACTTCCCTGGTGAGCCTTCCTTCAACCGCAACGGTACACTGTACATCTATGCGGATGAGGACACCTACCTGTACGAAGTAACTGCTGACGGCGCCAAGGAGCTGGATGCAGTTTGGGACGAGGACTACGAGGCCTGGAAGCTGACCACCCGTACCCTGACCAGCTATGCTGTATCGGATGTAGAGCTGGATGTCAAGACCTCCACCGACGAGGATACTGACACCGATGAGGATACCAGCACCGATACCGGTTCTGATTCCAGCACCGATACCAGCGAGAAGCCGAACCCCGATACTGGTCGGTAAATCGCAGACGATTTACCGACGCGGCGAATTTGAAGCTGACGCTTCAAATGTCGTGGCAAGGTAAATCAGAGATAACTTGGCAGCACAGCGGGTTTTGCTTCGCAAAACATCGTGGCGACTCCTGACACAGCGAATTTGAAGCTGAGGCTTCAAATGTCGTGGCAAGGTAAATCAGAGATAACTTGGCAGCACAGCCGCGCAGGAGTCCGATCCTTCTGAAGCGGCTGCGGCTGCGGGAAAGCGGCACAGTGGATTCTGAAGAAGTGCACAGAACACCGCTGACGCCGCCATGGGAAAGACGGATATGATGAATCCGACCGGTCCAGAGGTTTGATTGCTGCTGCCGGGTGGCAGTGATCCAGCTTTCCCGTAAGATCCAGCCCAGACCGACAGTGTCGGAGATGGGCAGATCAACCCGGATAGAAAACCGATTGCAGTCAAGGTTTTCCCCCTCACTGGCGGCACTCCAACCGCCGGCTCGCATCGTCGAAACAGAGTGAGCATCTCTTCTTACAAACAGATTTGTTTTTCTTCCATCCAAGCAAAAAGGCAGGGCCATTACGGGCTCTGCCTTTTTCTATGGGTGGAATTCTGGTTTTGGATGGATCGCCGGACAGTTCCTGGCAGTCCCAAGAACTTTCTGGAAGCAATTTCTAAGAAAATACAAAATTATGTATTTTATACCAATTTTGGATACTGTAACTATTTTGTCATATTTCCCAAATTCACCCAAGTGGAACATTTGTACAAATCGATGTATTTGTTTGATTTTAAGTTCAAAATGGCCCAGAATTCACATAAATCTGTTATATTTGTAACGATCTATTCACTGATATGGAATTTTTTGTGCGACAAATGTTAATAAATTACGAAAGAATTACAAACAAGCAACAATTACCATTGCCTTTTTCGACAGCTTCCTGTATGATTTGGGGCGTAGGGAGAACAAACCTATGAAACACTCAAAGGAGGCAAAAAACATGAACAAGATTTTTGCAACTGTACTGGCAGCTGTTATGACTGTCAGCCTGACATCGGTGGCTTTCGCCGATACCACCAAGGATATGGGCTTTGTCCTGGGTTACAAGACTGACGCAACAGGTAATGGAGCAACTGTTTACGCAGATCAGGACGATGACGGCAAGTATGATGACGATACTCTGGCTGGTCTGAAGAACCTGGAAGCTGGTTCCAAGATCTACATTCCGATCCTGAAGTGGGACGACAAGAACTCCAACTCCACTGTTGAGAGCGGGGAGCTGACTCAGCCCACCAGCAGCGACATCAAGGGCTACAAGGCCTATGCCAACTGGAAGGTCGGCAGCCTGGATGAAAACCCTGAGATCAAGTATGTAAAGTTCAAGGGCGTTGACGGCAATTACGGCTATGGTTACGCTGTGGTTGTAACCCTGCCCGAGACCGAGTCTTCCAAGGTATTCGACCTGGCTGGTACTCTGAGCGTTGCCAAGACCAGCTCCAAGGCCAATGATGCCATCAAGCAGAACAAGTTCGCGTTCGACACCAGCTATGCTTCCACCACCACCATGCTGGACAAGTATGACGGCGGTGATCTGGGCAAGGGCGGCGCCATTGTAAAGTTTGCTGAGGACTGCGGCGAGATCGACATCGAGTTCGGCGAAGAGGCACTGTTCACTGTCAATGCAAGCGGCCAGGGCAAGCTGAACCTGAAGTACAACACTGACTTCAACGCTGAGTTTGCTGCTATGTACAAGGATGCCAACATTGACTTCCTGAACTTCACTGGTGAGCCTTCCTTCAACCGCAACGGTACTCTGTACATCTACGCCAAGGAGGACAGCTACCTGTACGAGGTAACTGCTGACGGCGCTAAGGAACTGGATGCCAAGTGGGACGAGGACTACGAGGCTTGGAAGCTGACCACCCGTACCCTGACCAGCTATGCTGTATCCGACACCAAGCTGGACACCAAGACCACCACTGAGGACAAGGAAGAGGGCAGCTCTTCCACCGGTTCCAGCAGCACCGACAGCGGCAAGGAGAACCCCGACACCGGTCGGTAAGTCTTTGACTTACCGACACAGCGAATTTGGCTTTGCCAAATATCGCCTTTGGGTTCAAGGTCTGAGCTGACGCTTCAGATGTCGTGGCAAGGCAAAACAGAGAGAACCTGGCGGCGAGTTTTGTTTCGCGCGATGTTGTGGTGTAAAAGATGGCCTCTGGTCCCGGCGGGCTTCACACAGATGTGATCCACCGCCCCGGGACTGAGCCTGGAACTGTGTTCCGAACATCGCCGGGCCATCTCAGGTTCCCGGTTTCCCTTGAAGGGTTGGAACGGTGTTCCGATCCTCGCCGGGATTGTCAAAAAAACCTTCGGGTTCCGGCTGTGGGGCGGACAGTGCCCGCTCCCGCAGGACTGACAGATGGGCTGTGTCCATCTGCCAAAGCCGGGAAACCAGCCTTTCTTTCCGGTGGAAAACCGGAGGCGGTCGCGCCGCAAACAGCGCAGGAATCCCGATTTCGGGCAGCAGGGGGTTCCGGTGATTCTCTCCCAATCTCTGCCCGAATGGGGATTTCCCGCCCCAAGGGGAATCCTGGCGGCTGTTCTGCCGCAGGCTCACACCGTCGACACAGGTGAGCATATCTTCTTATAAACAGTTTTGTTTTCTTCCATCCAAGCAAAAAGGCAGGGCCATTACGGGCTCTGCCTTTTTTACAGCATAAAAAAGAACCCCTGTCCCAGGGGACAGAGGTCCTTTGAGTCAACGGATTCAGAATCAGAGCTTGCTTCTCCAGAAGTCCATGTTGGCGGCATTCTTCATGTCTACCAGCTCCAGAGCGGTCTGCTCTGCCCACTCCCAGGCCTTCTGTGCCTGAGCAGCGGTGTAGTCGGTGAGCAGCTGACGGGCATACTCCGGAGAGGTCTCAGCCAGCTTGCGGTAAGCCTCGTCGATCAGCGGCTTGGCAGCAGTCATGGCAGCTTCCATCTTCTCGATGTCGCCATGAACCTTCTCCTCGCAGAACTGATAGTCGAACTCCATGATGTTCTCCAGCATGTGGAAGGCCCAGTAAGCCCGGCTGCTGTCATAGCGGAACTCGGCGGGGTCAACGGCAAAGTGAGAAGCCAGTGCGGTCTTGGCGCCGAAGTTCTCATAGCCCTTGGGCAGCTTGGTGATGCCTACATACCAGGGCAGATAGGGAGCGATGCAGGGACGCGGGAAAGCACGCCATACGCAGGTCAGCTCAGGAATATCGGCAAAGTCGATCACCATGCTCTCCACAGTGGTATCACGGCAGATGCCATAGCGGTGGGGGCTCATCTTGGGATCGGTCTTGAGGTCCTCCTCATGACCATCGTAGTGGGAGCGCAGGATCTTCTTGAGGTCCTCCACGCCATACTTGCGGGGTGCCTTGATGGAGAAGGTGCGGTGCGGAACCGGTTCTGTGCCGGTGATCTGGCGCCAGGCCAGGTCGGAACGCCACATATTGGAGGGGATTACAGCATTGCCTTCCTGATAGGTCAGGGCAAAGTCGAAGTCGGAGTAATCGCCTTCCTTGGCGGGCTTGTACCAGCCGTTTTCCAGAGCGTCGGACAGCAGGGTCTTGGAGAAGTAGAAATTCTTGTGCTCGGTATCGTTGAAGTCCACATTCCGGATGGTCAGCCAGTTGGGGATATACTGGATTTCATCATCACCCACACGCTGTGCCACAAAGTTGTGACCGATTACAACCTGGAAAATCCAGCCCTCGTCCTTATCGCAGATGGCATAGGAACGGGTGGAGTAGTAGCCGTACTTTTCCACCAGGGCAGCGGCGATCTCCACGCCTTCCCGGGCGGAGTGGGCACGCTCAGCGATCAGACGGCGCAGGGCATAACCCATACCGCCGGTAACACCCTCGGGGTGCTTGGAATCCACACAGCCGTTGGAAACCACCGATACGCCGTATTCATTGATAAAGGCATCGGCAAAGGCCTCACCATTCAGGCTGCGGAACTCGGACCAGTAATAAGCGCAGGTTTCAGGAACCTGGTCGATAACGGCGGTGCCGTCTGCAAAGCGGACTGTTTCACCCTCAGCATGCTGCATGCGGGGTACCAGATGGGACTGTACCATACAGCCGGGGTCGTCCTCATTGTGGCCTACCAGCACCCGACCGGTTGTGGTAGCGTTCTTGCCCACAATGATGGTGCTGCAGTCCGTACGGGGATATTTTTCTGTATCTGCCATGAAACGGATCATGTTCAGAACTCCTTTCTGCTCGATGAATAGTCATTATTATTACTATACCATTTTTGTGCAGTCAAATCAACGCATTTCGGTAAAAACCACGAAGAACTGCCGCAATATCCCGGTCAAAATTCCCGGAGGAAACGCTCTCCATATTGAAAAACAGCCAAAATACTGATAATATTATAGGTACAAGGGGGGATCTGTATGGCAAGAATCTCAAAACAGGACGCAGCCTTTCTGGAGCGGTTCCACAATGGAACAGAGCCCAGAGCCCATACCTATTTCGGTGCGCATCTGACCCGCAAACGCACCGGAGAAGAAGGGGTTACCTTCCGGGTCTGGGCACCCAATGCCACTGGCGTATCGGTGGTCGGGGACTTCAATGGCTGGGACCCCAAGGCTGCCCGGATGCGCCGGGTGGACGATCAGGGTGTCTGGGAGTGCTTTATTTCCGGTCTGCCGGCAGGCACGGCCTATAAATATTGTATGATCGCTGCCAATGGGAACACATTGCTCAAGATGGACCCCTATGGAGTGCGTACCACACCGCAGCCCCAGAATGATTCGATGGTGGCTGGGGCGGACTGCTATGCCTGGGGTGATGACAGCTGGATGACCGAGCGGAAGAGCTTTGGTCACGGGCGGCCCATCAATATCTATCAGGTGCATGCGGGGTCCTGGCGCCGCCATGAGGACGGACGGCTCTGCACCTATGCGGAACTGGCTGATACCCTGCCGGATTATGTCCATGAAATGGGCTACAACTATCTGGAACTGACCCCGCTGATGGAATACAGCTTTGACGGGGCCTGGGGTTACCGCACCACCAATTATTTCTCGCCCACCTTCCGGTACGGCGATCCTGACGGACTCCGGAAGCTGGTGGACCGGTGCCATCAGCTGGGCATCGGCGTGCTCATGGACTGGAATATTGCCCACTTCCCCAAGGACAGCTATGGCCTGATCGATCTGGACGGCGGCAGCTGTTATGAATACAGCGACCCCATGAAGCGGGAGCACAGCCAGTGGGATACCCGTGTCTTTGACTACGGACGGCAGGAGGTACGGGAGTTCCTGATCTCCAATGCCCTCTACTGGCTGGAGGAGTACCACATGGACGGCCTGCGGCTCAACAATGTCTCCTCGATGCTCTATCTGGACTATGGCAAGGAGTCCTGGGAATGGACCCCCAATATCCAGGGCGGACGGGAGAACCTCGAAGCCATTGACTTCCTCAAGCGTCTCAATGAAACAGTCCAGGCGGAGGTGCCGGGCGCGCTGATGATCGGCGAGGAGTTTTCCGGCTTTGAGAACATGACCCTGCCGGTGCTGCATGGCGGTCTGGGCTTTACCCATATGTGGAATGTGCGCTGGACCGAGGCGATGATGAACTACTTCTCGCTGGCGCCGGAATACCGTGCCTACAATCTGGACCGTCTGGTGTTCAGTGCCACCACTGCCTTTGAGGAGGACTATATCCTGCCCCTCTCCTATAAGGAGTTTGTCTACGGCAAGCGCAGCCTGCTGGAGAAGTTCCCCGGCCTGGAGGCCGAGAAGATGGCGGGTGTCCGCAGTTTCTTCGGCTTTATGATGGCCTTCCCGGGCAAGAAGATGAGCTTCATGGGCAGCGAGTTCGGTCAGGTGGGCCAGTGGGATTACCACAGCCAGCTGGAATGGGATCTGCTCGAGAATGAGGGGCACCGTCAGATGCAGACCTGCATCCGGGAGCTCAATCATATCTATGCCAGGAACTGTCCCCTCTGGCAGGACGAGTCCAACAAGGGCAGCTTTTACTGGATCGACCCGGGCCGTACCGACCCGGATGTAGTGGCCTTCTCCCGGATCGATGAGGAAGGGGACGAGCTGCTGGTGGTGTGCAACTTCTCGGATACCGCCTGCGATTACAAGCTGGGCCTGCCCGAGGAAAAGACCTACACTGTGATCTTTGACTCCAACCTGACCCGGTACGGCGGCACCCAGACCGAGGAGAACCGGCGGATTCTGCCGGTGCCCCGGGAGTATGGCAGCTTTGACCAGTATGCCGAACTGGAACTGGCTCCGTACAGTGTGCTGTACCTGCGGTACGATGTCCAGCCCGACTGATAGAACCATAAAAAGCCCTCTGCCGGCTGGCAGGGGGCTTTTCTGCGTCCTGGGGAAGGTTATGAGTTGGGCGCCAGTTCCGGTACGGCGGCGGTGCGGTGTTCCGGCTTGGGCGCCGGGGTATAGGAGTGGGAGAGATAGAGCGCCAGCTTGGCACACCCCGGCCCGATGAGCTCATAGAACACACTGGACGCCATGATGATGGTGTAGAGGTCGCTGCCGATGCCGCCTCCCAGGGTGCGGGCGCAGAGGGCAGCCAGTCCGATGGACACACCGGCCTGGGGGATCAGCGCCAGCCCCAGACAGCGGCAGACCGGCTGAGAGAGCCCGGCCGTGCGGCAGCCCAGCCAGGCTCCGGCATACTTCCCGATGATGCGGGCAAAGAAGTAGAGAATACCGATGGTGAGCAGTGACCCGGAGCCGTCCGGGCTGGCGGAGAAGAGGGCGCCGAGGTCAAAGCAGAGCCCCGACCGCACGAAGAAGAGCAGCAGAATGGGCGGAGAGAAGCTCGCCAGCTGGGCAAAGAGCAGGTCGTCGCCGGTGAGGTTGATATACACCATGCCCATGGACATGCACCCCAGCAGCGGGGAAACTTCCAGCATATCGCAGAGCCCGCAGAAGGCAAAGAGAACGCCCAGAGCCAGGATCAGACGGTTGTCAGTGGTGCGGGTGGCGGGGAGCAGCCATTTGAGCAGCAGTCCGCATACGCCGCCCAGTATCAGCATGCCCAGAGTGGTGCCGATGGGCACCAGCAGGTCGCCCACCGGGTCCGAGGAGCGCCCGGTGAGGCTGTGCAGGGCAAAGGCAATGGCAGCGCTGTACGCCAGCAGGCTCACCACATCGTCCAGAGCCACCACCTGCAGCAGGGTGTCCACCAGTTCCCCCTGAGCACCGGTCTGACGGATGGTCATCATGGTGGAGGCCGGGGCGGTGGCGCTGGCGAGGGCAGCCAGCACCACGCAGAATGGCAGGCTCAGCCCCAGCAGGAACCGGGTGACCCCGAATACCACCAGCGAAGCGGCACAGGCTTCGGCGATGGTGACCCAGACCACCTTCCAGCCGTTTTTGCGCAGGGTTTCGAGCTTGAAGAACTCCCCGGCGCTGAAGGCGATGAAGCAGAGAGCCAGGTCCGCCAGGAAGTCGGTCTTTTCGATCATGGGCTGGGGGATCAGGTTCAGGCAGCAGGGCCCGATGAGAATGCCGGCGGTGAGGTAGGCAGTGACGCTGGGCAGACGCAGCCGTTTGGTGATGCGGGTCATGCCGAAGGCGCAGAAGAACATGATGGCAAGGGGTATGATAATCAGGGCGGCGGGCGAGAGGTCCGCCAGTCTGAGATACAGGGAATCGAGCATGGGAAACTTCCTCCTTCTGAAAAAAGATGGGATGCTTTTGCAGAGCCGGATTGGAAAAACATCTGCTTTATGATATACTGGGACTTGGATAAAAGCAAATTATAGTTTTATTGGATATGATAAAAATAATTTATGATAAAGGAGGGACAGTTCCATGCTTGATCCCAAGCTGGATACGCTGCTGCTGGTGGCGGAGAAGAGGAATTTCACCCGGGCAGCTCAGGCGCTCTCGCTGACCCAGCCGGCGGTGAGCCATCACATCAGCCAGCTGGAACAGGAGCTGGGGGTGCGGCTGTTTGTGCGGGGAAACGGCGATCTGATGCTGACTCCCGAGGGGGAGACCGTGCTGCGGTATGTGCGCCGGATGAAGGCGCTGGAGAAGAAGATGGCGGAGGAACTGCAGGAGGCGGGACGGCGGCTGACCCGGCTGCGCATCGGCATCACCCACACGGCGGAGAGCAGCATTGTGGCAGAGGTACTGGCCCGTTACACCAATGAAAACCCCGGTATCTCCATAACGATTGTTACGGACAACATAAATAATCTTTATGATATGCTGGAAAACTTCGAGCTGGATCTGGCGGTGGTGGAGGGTCGTTCCACCCGTCCGGAGCTGAGTGCCCTGATGCTGGACACCGATTATCTGGTGTGCGTGCTGGCAAATACCCATCCGCTCTCCCACAGTTCCATGATCACCCTGGACGAGATCCGGCAGGAAAAACTGATCCTGCGCCTGCCCAATTCCGAGACCCGGGTGCGGTTCGAATCGGCGCTGGCTGCCATCGGGGAGTCCATTGCCGACTTCCAGGTGATCCTGGAGGTGGACAATGTGGCGACCATCAAGGATCTGATCCGCAAGAACCTGGGCATCTCCATCCTGGCCCGGAGCGCCTGTATGGACGAACTGCGCAAGGGCAAGCTCACGGCCCTGCCCATCGAGAATCTGAGCATGACCCGGGAGACCAACCTGGTCTATCACCGGGATTTTGCCCACAAGGAGACGCTTCAGGATATTCTGGCGCTGTACAAAAAACAGCTGCGGGAATATGGCCGGGCTTGACAGAGCCGGGAGGGTCTGGTATAGTAGTACGGTATCGGGAATGAAGTTCTCCCGCGGGAAACCGGAACCGCCGTATGACTGGCTGATGACTTCTGTGATTCGTAAGGTCGCAGGAGGCATCAGCCTTTTTTGCGTCCAAAACCCCTGAAGGAGGAAATTTGTTATGCTCACTTCCCTTGCGCTGATTTTCCTGGCGGGACTCGCCATGGCAACCCTGTGCAGCCTGCTGCGCCTGCCACGGATCATCGGCATGCTCTTCACCGGAATCCTGCTCGGCCCCTATGTCCTGGAGCTGCTGGACCCGTCATCCTCGCCATCAGCGCCGACCTGCGGCAGATGGCACTCATCATCATTCTCATCAAGGCGGGGCTTTCGCTGGATCTCGGCGACCTGCGCCGGGTGGGACGCCCGGCGGTGCTCATGTCCTTCCTGCCCGCCAGCTTTGAGATCCTGGCCTATATCCTGTTTGCTCCCATGCTGCTGGGCATCACCCGGCTGGAAGCCGCCGTCATGGGCGCCGTGCTGGGGGCTGTGTCCCCGGCAGTGGTGGTGCCCCGGATGGTCCGCCTGATGGAGGAGGGACGGGGTACCCGGGAAGGCGTTCCCCAGCTCATTCTCGCCGGAGCCTCCTGCGATGATGTCTTTGTCATCGTCCTCTTTTCCGCCTTTACCGGCATGGCCCAGGGCGGTAGTGTCAATCTGGCGGAGTTCGTGGGCATTCCGGTATCCATCTGTACCGGAATCCTGCTGGGTCTGGCTGTGGGCTGGCTTCTCTGCCGGTTCTTCGACCTGGCCTGGAACCGGGGACTGCCGGTGCGGGGCAGCATGAAGGTGCTGATCGTGCTGGGCATCTCCTTCCTGCTGGTGGCTGCCGAGGGCTGGCTGGAGGGGATTCTGCCCCTGTCCGGTCTGCTGGCGGTGATGGCAATGGCCTGCGCCCTGCGGTTGTGGGGCGTGTCCAGCGTCACCGACCGGCTCTCGGAGAAATTCGGCAAGCTGTGGATCGCTGCCGAAGTGCTGCTCTTCGTGCTGGTGGGCGCGGCAGTGGATATCCGCTACACCCTCCAGGCCGGAGCCGCCGCCGTGGTGATGATCCTGCTGGCCCTCTGTGTCCGGGCGGTGGGCGTTCTGCTGGCTCTGGCCGGCACCCGTCTGGACTGGAAGGAGCGGCTCTTCTGCGTCATTGCCTATCTGCCCAAGGCCACGGTACAGGCCGCCATCGGTTCGGTGCCGCTGGCAATGGGTCTGCCCTGCGGAGCTCTGGTGCTCTCGGTGGCAGTGCTGGCGATTCTCATCACAGCGCCGCTGGGAGCCATCGGCATCGACAGTACCTGCCGCCGTCTGCTGCGTCCCGCAGACTGATCTCCCCATTTTCCCCCAATAAAAAACCGGAGCTCTCCGCACAGGAAAGCTCCGGTTTTTGGTTTATATAAGGGGTTACAGGATCTCCACCTGCAGCGCCTTCATGGCATTGAGGGCGTTTTCATGGGCTTCGGGGGTCACACCGGCACAGCAGCTGGCCCGGACTGTCATGGGCACTTCCGGGCAGTAGGCCTTGAGCAGCGCCACATTGGCAAGCACACAGATGTCGGTGCAGAGGCCGATGACCTCGATGGCATCGGGATTGAGCGAGCGGACATACTCAGCCAGCTCCAGGCTGCCGAAGCTGCCCTTTTCAAAGATGGAGCTGCCCACCGAGAGATCCTGGAGCTCTGCCGGGAACTGCCAGCCGTCGCTGCCCCGCAGGCAGTGCATTACCGGGAGGTTTCTGCCCTCCTGGGTCTTGAGGTAGTCGATGCTGTGGGTATCCTTGGTGAAGATCACCTGCCAGCGGTCACCCATGGCCTCGACAATGCGCTCCTTGACAGCCGGGACAATGGCCTGAGCTTCCGCTGTGCCCAGCGAGCCATCGATAAAGTCCTTCTGCATATCCACAACGATAAGAAGATTCATAGGGATTCCTCCTGTTTTATAAAATTGCCAAAGTTTCAGAGCGGGCGGCGTCCGCCGGCACACCGGGGAACACCTGCCAGATCGGTCTGACAGAACACCTCCGCAAACCCCCGCTGACGCAGCAGTTCCGGGACGCTTTCGCCCTGGTCATAGCCGATCTCGAAGATGAGCCAGCCGCCGGGGCGGAGATGATCATAGCAGCTCCGGGTGAGCTGCCGGTAGAACCGCAGTCCGTCCTCGCCGCCGTAGAGCGCCAGTTCCGGTTCGTGCCGTACCTGGGGAGAGAGGGTCTGCATATCCGCCCCGGTGATATAGGGCGGGTTGGATACAATGAGGTCGCAGACACCGTCGGGCAGGCGGGTGAGCACATCGGTCTGCACCGCCTCCACCTGACCGGGGGCCAGGGCGGCGATGTTCCGGCGCAGGTAGGAAAGCGCCTCATCCGAGAACTCTGCCGCCAGGATACGGGCATCGGGGCGGCAGCTGGCAAGGGCCAGGGCAATGGCGCCGCTGCCGCTGCACAGATCCCAGATCACCGGGCCAGAGGAGGGGGTGAGCCGTTCCAGACAGGCATCCACCACCGTTTCGGTGTCCGCCCGGGGGATCAGCACACCGGGCCCCACTGCCAGGGTCAGGCCGTAGAACTCCCATTCCCCCAGCAGGTACTGGAGGGGTTCGCCGCCCCGGAGCCGGGCCAGGGCGTCCTCTGATCGGGACTGCCAGTCCTCGGGGCAGGGGTCGGCGGCATGGGCAATGAGCCAGGCCTGTTCCTGCCCCGAAAGCCACCGCAGCAGCTGGGCAGCGTCAAAACGGGGGCTTTCCGCCCCCAGTTCTGTGAGTTTCTGTTCCAGACTGCGCTGGAACGCATGGATCGTCATCTCAGTTCCCCCACTGGTCGCTGCCGTCACTGGGGATACAGGGCAGCATCGAGGCAATGGCTACTTCGATGTGTTCGGTATCCGGTTCGGCAGTGGTGAGCCGCTGCAGCCACAGGCCGGGAGCGGAGATCAGCCGGGTAAGGGGATTGGAATAGCGTCCGGCATAGCGGATGATCTCAAAGGAGATGCCCACTGTCACCGGCAGCAGGACGAGCTTGAGCAGCACCCGGATCACCAGGCTGTTCCAGGTGACAAAGGAGAACACCAGCACCGACACCACCAGGACGATCAGCAGGAAGCTGGTGCCGCACCGGGGGTGGAACCGGGTGTACTTCTTCACATTTTCGGGGGTGAGCTCCTCGCCGGCCTCATAGCAGGCGATGGTCTTGTGTTCGGCGCCATGGTACTGGAACATCCGGTGCATATCCTTGCTGCGGCTGACCACGGCAAGATAGAGCACAAAGAGGGTGATCTTCAGTACGCCCTCCAGAATGGTGCGGGACCAGTCGGGAATGAGATCTCCCAGCAGTCCCACCAGGAAGGCGGGCAGCACCATGAAGAGCAGCACGGCAGCCACCACGCCGATGAGCATGGCAAGGTAGGTGAGGGCATCCGATGCCTTTTTGCCGAATTTGTCGATGAGTTTCTTTTCAAAGGCGGAGGGTTCCTCCTCATAGCCGGCGAGGTCTGCCGAACGCATCAGGCAGCGATAGCCTACCCGCAGCGATTCCACAAAGCTCACACAGCCCCGGACAATGGGAACCGAATGATACCACTTCTTGCCGCCGGAGAAGGTCTCCCAGGTCTCGGTGGTGATGGATTTGTCGGGACGGCGCACTGCCATGGCGGACTGGTGCGGTCCCCGCATCATAATGCCTTCGATGAGTGCCTGACCGCCGATGGAAGTCTGTTTGCAGGCGCAGGCGTTCTGATTCTTTTCTATTTGGGATTCCTCCTTTATGGGCCAAAACCCCCGGTGCTTTCCGGGGGTCAGTTGTCCTCGATGTCGCTGAGATCCAGCTTGTTCAGGTGTACGGCTGCGTCGCTGGGCGGAGCAGCCTTTTCGGCAGTGGCTTCGGCAATCTGGGTGGAGTCGTCGCCCCGCTCCATAATGGGCAGGGTGATGGTGACAGTGGTGCCTTCGCCCTCCACCGAGCTCACATCCAGCCGTCCGCCGTGCATCTGGATGATCTCATCCGCCACAGCCAGGCCAATGCCCGAACCACGCCGGGTGAGATTGGCCTTGTAGAATTTGGTCTTGATCTTGGGAAGGTCGGCAGCGCTGATGCCGCAGCCGGTGTCCTCCACCTCGATGATGATATTGTTTCCCTCTACCCGGGCCGATACCGTGGTGGTGTCGCCGGGATCGGAGTATTTGAGGGCGTTGTCAATGACATTGATGAACACCTGGCGCAGCTTGCCCCGGTCACCGAATACCGGCACAAACAGGTCGGGCTCGTCATAGATGAGGAGCATTCCCTCCCGCTTGGCACGCTCGGTATACATGATGACTGCTTCGCTGAGTTCCGCCAGCACATCCATCTTGCTCTTGACCAGCTTCATGCGTCCGGACTGCATCCGGGAGAAGTCCAGCAGCTCCTCCACCATGTCCGAGAGGCGTTCGGTCTCCCGCATGATGACCCCCATGCCGGTTTCCAGGGTGGCATGGTCGATATTCTCGTCCATGAGCATGGTTTCGCCCCAGCCTCGGATGGCGGTGAGGGGGGTGCGCAGTTCATGGGATACCGAGGAGATGAAGTCGTTCTTGAGCTTTTCCGAGTTGGCAAGTTCCTCCGCCATGTAGTTGATCACATCGCTGAGCTCGCCGATTTCATCGTCATTTTTCTTTTCCAGCCGGGCCTTGAAGTCGCCCTGGGCGATGCGCCGGGCGGTTTCAGCGATCTCACTCACCGGATTGACGATGGAGTTGATGAAATAGGAGCTGGAGAAGATAACAAACAGAATGATTGCCAGACACACCGAACCGATGATGGCGGTGAGCAGCAGAATCTGATTGTCCACCTGTTCCAGCGAGACCACATACCGGGTGGCAGCCAGATTTTCACTGGCAGAACCGGCAGCCACCGAAACAGCCATGATATTTTCCCCGCCGATGCGGCCCTGATAGACATCAATGCCGTCCGGAGAGGACATGGCGCCTTCAAAATCGGGCATGGGCAGATCCTCTTCGGGCAGGAAACCGGAGGAGGTCATCATCACCTTGCCGCTGCTGTCAATGGCCATGAGTTCCATGGTCTCCCGGTACTCGAAGGTTTCCACAATGTTCTGCAGTTCCTGGGAGAAGTTCACCGAACTGTCCTGGGCATAGGTCTGCAGCAGGGTGGAGATCACCGAGGAGCGGGAGATGATGATCTGCTGGACGCTGCTGTAATAGAAGCTGCGTACGCCAAAGGAAAAGGCGATCATGACGCCGAGCAGGATCACAAAGATGACGCCGAGGCCGTTGACCAGCCAGCGCCGGGTGATTTTTTTCATGGCCACAGCCGGAAGGCCTCCTTTCGGGTCAGAATGGGAACAGGGTTACGGGTTCCACTTGTAGCCGTAACCCCAGACAGTGGTGAGGTAGCGGGGTTCACTGGGCTCGTCCTCGATCTTCATGCGAAGCCGCCGGATATTCACATCCACGATCTTCACATCGCCCATGTAGTTTTCTCCCCAGATATTGGAGAGGATCTCGCTGCGTTCCAGGGCCTTGTTGGGGTTCTGCATGAAGAACTCCATGATCTGGAATTCCACCTGGGTCAGGTCGATGAGGTTGCCGCTCTTGGTGAGGGTACGGCTGGAGAGATTGAGGATAAACGGGCCGGAATGGATTTCATCGGCAGTCTTGCCGCCGCCGGACAGGGATACCCGGCGATAGATGGCATCCACCCGGGCCAGCAGTTCGGACGGGGAGAAGGGCTTGGTGATATAGTCGTCAGCGCCGAGCATCAGGCCCTGGACCTTGTCCATCTCCTGGCTCTTGGCGGAGAGCATGATAATGCCGATGCTGCTGCTCTGTTCCCGGATGCGGCGGCACACTTCAAAGCCGTCGATGCCCGGGAGCATGATGTCCAGGATGGCGATGTCAAAGTCGCCGCCTGCCTGGGCAAAGGCTTCGAGTGCTGCTTCGCCGCTGGCGACATCCACTACATCATAGCCCACCCGCTTGAGGTTGAGCACCACAAAGGCACGGATATTGTCTTCGTCCTCCATAACAAGGATCTTACGCATGAGGAAAATACCTCCTTTATATACAGATTGATTGAAAGTAATCCGCTCCGGACGGTACCGGCACGGGAGTTTGCGGGATCAGCTGAGCAGGAACCGGGAGCGTACCTCCGATTCGGTGATGCTCAGTTCATGGTCGGTGGTGGGGATACTGGCTGTGTATTCAAAGATCCCCTTGGTTGCCAGCGTGAAGTAGACATCGGTGCTGAACTTATCCTGGTAGTCCTGATGGGAGCTGACCTTGATGGTGAGCAGCACTGTTCCTGAGGGATTGAGGTCGCCGTTGTAGACCACAAACTGCCACTCGTTGGTCTCGGTGACCCGGCGTACCGTCACATTGTCCACCCAGCTGTCCGGCATGAGGAAGATATAGCCCATCTCCCGGTTGGATACCACCGAATAGGCGGGCAGCAGTTCTCCGTCATGGAGGTTCTGGTAGTCAATGCGGTAGATATTCTCGTCCTCATCGCTGGAGGAATACCCCGGCATCAGGGTGGAAATGGGAATATCAATGATGCCGTCGCCGTTGTAGTCCTGGCAGGTGAGCTCTGCCGGGCGGACCGTCTGGTCATAGAGGCTGTCCGCTGCCTCCTCCTCTTCGTCATCGCCGGTTTCAGCCGCTGTGACAACCTCCATATTGAAGCCGTCCAGCACCACAATGTCGGTGGCGGCGGAGGAAGAACTGATGAGCTCGTCCACATAGATGGCGGTGTCGCCGTCCAGGGTCTTGCCCAGGGTCAGGCCGGTGAAGTCAATGGCACGGCTGCTGAGAATGGTCTCGTCCCGGGCAATGACCCGGCTGCCCGCCCGCCGGACAATCTGAATGGACGGGTCACGGCTGCTGGCCCAGCCAAGCAGCACCATTTCACTGTAACCGTCCTCGTTGATGTCCATGAAGTAGAGCCGGTCGCCGGCGCCGCTGAACAGATTGGACAGCGTCCCCTTTTCATAGGAGTAGATCTCGATGTCCAGTTCGGTGCGGCCCCGGTCCTTCCAGCTGATGATGAGGTCATTGCGGTCCAGGGTGGAGATGGTCGCCAGATCCACCGTGTAGATGTCATCACCGGCGCCAGCCATGTCATAGACCGATTCCCATTCGCCCTGGTCGTTCTGATCCAGGATATTCATGCGGATGGTGTCGGTACCGGTGAGCTGGTAGAATACCACCGCCTCATTGGAGGACTCATCGTCCAGGTTGCACAGAATGTAGGCGGAGCGGTTCTCGCCGGAGATGGGATATTTCAGGGTGAAGTCATCGGTGCCCAGTCCCCGTTCCAGCGCCTCTGCCAGGGTAGCCTGGTCAGGGCTGAGCTTGGGAGGCTCGAGCAGGTCTTCGGTATTGGCAGGGACCATACTGCAGGAGGAGAGCAGCCCGGTGAGCAGGCAGACCCCCAGCAAGGCCAGGACAGGTTTCATCGGGACAGTTCCCTCCTTTCCGGTTGCGCCGGGAAATTACCAGCGGTTCTCGTGAATCTTATCGGGCTCTACCCGGTCGAGGGTTTCCTTTTCCTCGGCGGGCATGCCCAGAACGATGAGTGAATAGGCCTTGATGTGCTCCGGCAGGCCGAGCAGTTCCCCGAAGGGCTGCTGACGCTCGGTATGATCCACACCGCACCATACGGCGCCGACACCCAGGCTGTGGGCAGCCAGCAGGATATTCTGGGTGGCAGCGGCACAGTCGTCCATGTAGAACGGCCCGGATACCGACTCATCCCCGCAGACGATAATGGCCCAGTCCGCCTGGGGCAGCATCTTGGCATAGGGGTGCAGGTCGGAGAGCTTCTGCATGAGCTCCCGGTCGGTGATGGATACGAAGTGGAACGGACGGCGGTTCATGGCGCTGGGCGCATAGAAACCGGCTTCCAGGATGGCACGGCGGACCGGTTCCGCGATGGGCTCACCGGTGTATTTGCGAATGCTGCGGCGGGATCGGATCGCGTCGAGCACAGGATTGTTTTCCAGCATAAAGCGCACCTCTTTCTTATGGTATTCCCGATGAAGGCCCCGGAGGGGGTGCCCGCAGTCAGGAGTCAAAAATCTGCTATATAGCGAAAAAACTACTATATAGATTATATCAAACCGGGCGGCTGTGTCAATGAAAAACGGCTGTCTGGAAAAGGACGGCAGAGGAGAAAAAATGGTGGAAATCCCAGTAAAAAAGCCGTCCGGACCAGCCGGACGGCAGATGAAAAAGCTAAGCCATGAGATTGGACATATACCGGAAGCTGCCGTCCTCCTGGGGACGCACCGACAGCACCCGGCTGCTGTCCGGCAGGGGTTCGCCGGTACAGGGATCGTACAGGCAGTAGCTGATGCGCAGCAGTTCCTCCTGCTCATGGGCGGACAGGACCCGGACCCGGGGAAGTTCCGCTTCATAGTCCCGCTCAAAGGTGTAGTGCATGCAGTCACTGGCATAGTCGAAGTCGTAGACGGTGTAGACCACCGCCCGGCGGTCGATGCCGTCAAAGTAGCGGGAGAGTGTCTCCACCAGGTAGTTCACCGGAATCCAGCCGTCGGGATAGGTCTCCCGGAAGGAGATCCCGTCCACGGCCCAGGCAATATCCTCTGCCAGCATGAGCAGGTCGCCGGCTTCCTCCGGGCTGCTCCAGGTCTTTTCCCCGATGGCAGTGGCGGCAATGGGTTTCAGATAGGTATCATAGAGCTGGCGCAGCTCGGCGATGTTCCCGTAGAGCTCGGCGTCATTCACCGCCCGGAAGCCAAAGTCCTCGCCGCTGCCGGTCTGGGCGGTGAAGAACCCATAGCGGGTGAGCTGGGGCTCGGTGAGGGTATCGGTCTGTTCCGGTTCGGCGGAGGTGATCCAGTCCTGTGTTTCACTTCGGGAGAGGGTGATCTCCTCGCCGGTGTTTTTGCAGAGAATCCGGGTGCAGGCGGCGGTATCGCCCGAGCCGCTGAACTGGTACATCTCCACCGTGCCGCCCTTCTTGGCAAGGGAGGCAGTGGCTTCCTCTGCCATGGCCTTGGTGGTGATGGGCTCCTCCTCATAGCTGATCAGGCTGCCCGAATGGACCGCCTGCTGCCAGAGTTCACTCTGGGTGAGTTCTTCCGGCACCGGGGCAGCCAGCAGGGAGCTGTCCAGCAGTTCGCTGCCGGATTGGAAGCTGCAGGACGCCAGGAACAGACAGGCAGCAGCTGCCAGGGAAAGCAGACATCGTTTCATGGAATACCTCCGTAGATTCAGGAAAAAACGGCTGGCACCGGGGAGTTCCCGGCATCAGCCGCGGCATGGATAAAACTTATGCCTCCCGCATCGGGGAGAGCCGGTCACCGGTCGCCGGGAACGCTTCCGGTCACAGCGGATTCGGCATTTTTCACCAGGCTGAGCAGCGAGGTGGCAAAGAGCGGATAGAGTTCACTCATCCGCTGGGTGGTGAGGGGTTCGGCGCCCTGATCCAGGTCTCCGCTCTCCACCAGGGCGGCAATATCCGCCTCCCGCAGCTGCATCACAGCATCGGCATAGCGGTCGGAGAGCACCCGGGGCAGCGAGAAGAGATTCTGCTGGTTCTTGGGATTGGCGGAATAGACCAGCCGGAACATCCGGTAGACCGACAGCATCAGGAATTCACTGACGGCAGTGATGAGCCGGCGGTTTCCGGTGCGGGCCATCTGGTCAAAGAGGATATTCAGCGAATTGGCAATGAGCTTCTTATTGAGGACCGGCAGGATACCGGCACTGCCCATGACATTTTCCTTACCGCCCATATCGGGTTCGGGGATCTCGTCCACCGAGAGGGTGGTGCCGTCCCGGTCAGCCGAGCGTCCCAGCAGGTAATCACAGGATACGCCATAGAAATCGGCGCATTTTACCAGGAAGCCCAGGCCGCATTCCCGGATGCCGTTTTCATAATGGGAGAGCAGCGCCTGGGAGATCCCCAGTTCAGCCGCAGCCTGTTTCTGGCTGATATTTTTTTCTTTGCGCAGCAGGGTGATCACACGGGAAAACTCGGATTTCACGGCGCAGCCTCCTCCAGTGGTTGATTAAAAATCCGGCTATTCCCCAAAACAGCCGGCTTGTAATAAGAATTATAAGCGAATTAAAACTGTTTGTAAAGTGGATTTCCCCGAATTGTTCAAGAATTTGTCGAGGAAAGTTCAGGAATCCCTTACAAAACCGTTGATAATTCCGGAAAATCCCATGTTATACTGGTTGAAGATTGATTCACAGACGGATTTCGATTATACTTATGGTATATCTTCCGGCTGTCCGGCCGGACGCGTACAAAGGAGAATGAATCGATATGATCACCTATAAACTGCATCTGATCCGTCATGGACAGACCGAAGGCAATCAGAAGGGCCTGTTTGTGGGCCGGACCGATATGCCGGTCTCGGAAGAGGGATTTGATGAGCTGTCCCGGCTGCGGGATACCTATGAATATCCCCGGGTAGGAGCGGTTTACACCTCACCGCTGCGCCGCTGCATCCAGACAGCGGAGTTCCTCTATCCGAACAATATGCTCACGGTGGTGGACGACCTGCAGGAGATGGACTTCGGCGAATTTGAAGGCAAGTCGGTGGCGGAACTGGAGGACAATGAGGACTTCGGACGCTGGCTGGCGGATTCCGCCCACAATGCGCCTCCCGGAGGAGAAACCGGCCTGCAGATGGCAGAACGCCTGATGAAGGCACTCAGTGAGATCTTTGCCCATATGATGCAGAACCGCATCACCAGTGCGGCAGTGGTCACCCATGGCGGTGTGATCATGACCCTGCTCACTGCCTTCGGCTATCCCAAGCGGGAGCTGGGCAGCTGGAGTGTGGAAAACGGCAAGGGCTATACCATTCTGATGTCGCCGCAGATGTGGATGCGGGACAACAGCTTCGAGATCTATGATACTGTGCCGTCCATGCTGGAAGAAGGGGACAACCGTTGGGATACCCGCAGCTGGGCCATGGATCTGGAGGATCTGGAAGACCTGGAGGACGAGGAATAAAATTCCCCCGCCGCAGGGGAAAAGACGCATAAACTGCGGGTTCTGCTGCCCATACTTTCCAGAGAAACACAAAAGGGGCAGCAGTATGACTGGCAAAGGAGATTTCTGTGTATGAACTATCTGAATGAGATGATCCGGCGCAACACCCGGGATATGCTCCGGCGCAACTGGGGCAAGGCAGTGGCGCTCACGGTGACCGTGATGGCAGTGCTGCTGCTGGGGTCCATGCTGGAGAGCGCCATCGGCGGGCTCACCGGGACCTATGGACTGGGAACGCTGCTCACCATCTACCGCAGCAGTCTTTCCGCCCTGACCCCGGCCCGTCTGGCAGCGTCCACTGCCCTGACCCTCAGTGTGGGGCTGGTGGAACTGCTGCTGCTCTGTCCGCTGCTGCTGGGCATCTCGGAATGGCTCACCGGCCTGAGCTACGGCATCTGCGAAAACGATATGGGTTCGGTGTTCCGCCATTACCGCAGCCCCCGCCGGTTCTTCCGGGCAGTGTGGCTCTATCTGAATATCGCGGTGCGCAGCTGGCTCTATACCACCCTGCTGCTCCTGCCCGGCAGCCTGATGATCGGCGCCAGTGAGCTGTTTACCCGGGGAAACCCCAGCTCCCTGGACCGGATCATGGCAGTCATGGGCATGGCAATGGGCGTCTGCCTGCTGATCCTCGGCGGCATCACCGCCTGGATCTTCACCCGGCGGTACGCTCTGGCGCCCTATCTGGTGATCCGTCAGGACAGCCTCACCGCACGGCAGGCCATCCGGGAGTCCATCCAGGCCACCCGCGGCTTCAAGACCAGCTATGCCTGGTTCCAGTTCAGCTTCATTGGCTGGTGGCTCTTCTCGCTGTTCATGCTGCCGCTGTTCTACACCATTCCCTATGTGTGGGGCGGCAATGCACTCTATGCCCGCACCCTGCTGGAAGCCCGGCGGGTGATCCCCCGTCCCGGCGAAGCAGCCCAGCCCGCCTGATTTTTCCCGATATGCAGAACACCCCCGACCACTCGTTCCGAACGGGCAGCCGGGGGTGTTTTTTATCTGCCGGGAATCAGAGCCCCAGTTCCTCACCGATGAGAAAGACATGGATGCGTCCGGCAGGACGGCAGGCCCGGGTGAGCAGGATCTGGTTGCAGATGCAGTCCGGGCTCAGGCAGTTGTGGCAGAGGCCGTCCGCGGCACAGGGGGTCTTTCCGCCGAACCGCAGGGCATTGGCCGGGGCGGCAGTGTTCCGGGCACGGCTCACCGCTGTTTCGGTGGTGGGCTGGATCTTGCCGGCACTGCACAGCACCAGCACCTGCTTCGGCCCGAAACAGAGCGCCGCCAGACGGTTGCCGGTGCCGTCGATGTTCACCAGCACTCCTTCCGCCGAGATGGCATTGGCACTCATCAGATACCAGTCGGAGAGCAGTCCCTGCCGGTGCAGTTCTGCCCGCTCCTCCGGGGTCTTTGCCAGATCCCGGTCGATCACCTTCCAGTTCCCGGCGTGGACCGCCTCGGTGAGCCCCATATCCCGGATGGTGGCAGAGCCGCCCCAGGCCACCGTGCAGCCCTCGGGCAGCAGCCGCAGCGCCGCGGCCTTTGCCTCCTCGGCGGTGGCAAACCACTCGGCCTCAAAGCCCCGGCGGCGCAGCTGGGTGATGGTCGCCCGGGCCAGCTGTTCATAATGTTTCTGCATCAGTTCCTGCATAACAGGGTCGCTCCTTTCAGTCCTTTTTCTCTATTGTAGCATGGGCTGTCCCGGCTGCAAAGCGTTTTCTCCATAAAACAGAAAAAAGCAGTACAGCCGGACGGCCATACTGCTTTCCATAAGGGAGGGATTTTTTACTTGGCGTTCAGGGTATCGCTGATGGACTGGTAGATGGCGTCGGAATTTTCACCCATCACCATAACCACATAGCCATTGATGGTCTCGCACTTGGCGTTCTTGGCAATGGCATACTGATCCTGGAGGTAGGTTTCAAAGCTCTTCTGCTGCAGTTCTACAAAGTTCTGGCAGGCAGAGAGAACGGTCTCCTCCTTGCCCTCAGCCGGCTTGATGAGAGCCATGCCGTAGGCACGCACATTGATCAGCGAAATGGACAGGGCACCGGCTTCAATATCTTCAGCGGAAAGGCCCAGGGTCTCAAAGATCATCTGGGAGGAACGGGCAGTGCCTTCAGCCTGCTGGAAGGCTGCGATCTCCTCAGCGGTGAAGCCCTTCTCAGTGAGAGTGGCGTCGATGTCCTCATAGGGCAGAGCATTGTACTCCTCCATGAAGGTGTTGGCCTCGTCCTCGCTCATGCCCTTGTTGGCGGTGAGCCAGTCGATGGCGGCATTCAGCGAATCGGTGGTGATGACCTCCGCCATACCGTCGGAATTCTCCGAAATAGCCGAGGACAGGATCTGGGACAGCTCTTCAGTGGTATACTCCTTGGTCTCCGGAGCGTTGGAGCAGGCTGCCAGCGAAAGGGTCAGTACGGCTGCCAGAGCAGCGGAAAGCAGTTTTTTCATGAGAATGAACTCCTTGTTTTTTGATAAATTTGGTTTGTGTACCCAGCCGGCAGACATTTACTGACCGGCCGCATTACAATAGTGTACCCGATGGGCAAAATTATTGCAAGGGCAGGACAGAGTTTTTTGACCGGGCTGGGCGGCGGGGATAAAATATGCTACAATGAGAACAGATTTTTTGAAGAAGGGGTGGAAAGGAGATGGAATATCTTCTCTATCTGCTCACCGGGCTGACAGCGGTGCTGCTGGTGCTGGTGATTCTTTTGCTGGTGCGGCAGAACCGGACCGTCCGGGACCAGGAGGCGGAATTTGACCGCCTGGCTGAGGAACTGCGCCGCCAGCAGACGGTGAGCGCCGGGGAACTGAGCCGGCTCAAGATGGAACTGGATGACTCAGTGGGCCGCAGCACCGAACGGATGGCCAAGGTGCTCACCGACAACCAGCGGCTGATGCAGGAAGTGACAGCGGAACAGCTCAGCCGTCTGGACCGGCGGTTTGCGAGCTTTGCCATGGAGAACGAACAGAAGCTGGAGCAGGTGCGCCAGACCACCGAACAGCGGCTTCTGGCCATGCAGCGGCAGAACGCCGAAAAGCTGGACGAGATGCGGGGCGTAGTGGACGAAAAGCTGCAGCGCACCCTGGAGGAGCGCATGACCCAGTCCTTCCGGCTGGTGAATGAGCGGCTGGAGCAGGTTTATAAAGGCCTGGGCGAGATGCAGACCCTGGCAGCCGGTGTAGGCGACCTCAAGAAGGTGCTCTCCAATGTCAAGACCCGGGGCATTCTCGGGGAGATCCAGCTGGGCTCCATTCTGCGGGAGATCCTGGCCCCGGAACAGTATGATGAGAATGTCGCCACCCGTCCGGGCAGCCGGGAGCGGGTGGAATTCGCGGTGAAGCTGCCCAACCTGGATGGAAGTTTTACCTATCTGCCCATCGACGCCAAGTTCCATGGCGACGCCTACGCCCAGCTCCGGGACGCCTATGAGAGCGGGGACGCCGCGGCAGTGGATGCGGCAGCGGCAGTGCTCACCGCCCGGGTGCGGCAGTCCGCCAAGGATATCCATGACAAGTACATCGACCCGCCGCACACCACCGAATTCGGTATCCTGTTCGTGCCCTTCGAGGGACTCTATGCCGAGCTGGTGAACCGGGGCATGGTGGAGGTGCTCCAGCGGGACTATATGATCAACATCGCTGGCCCCAGCACCATGGCGGCATTGCTCAACAGCCTGCAGATGGGCTTCCGCAGTGTGGCAATCCAGCGCCGGAGCAGCGAGGTCTGGGAGGTGCTGCGGGCAGTGCGCACCGAGTTCGAGAGCTTCGAGAAGGTGCTCACCCTCACTCAGAACCGGCTGGATCAGGCTTCCCGGGAGCTGGACAAGCTGGTGGGCGTGCGCACCCGGCAGATCCGCCGGCGGCTCAAGGACGTGGAGACCCTGGACAGCTCCACCGCCCGGGAGATCCTGGAACTGGACGAGCCGGAGGAATACACCGCCCTGCCGGAGCCGGAAGAGCCCGACCGGGCAGCAGACCCGGACACCCCTGTCCCGGACGGGGAATGACCCCAGACAGAACAGAAAAACCGGCGCTTCCATGCAGGGGCGCCGGTTCTTTTTTATGATGGACAGTCAGCGCCGGGCCAGCCAGAAGCAGGACTGTTCTGCCTGGGTCATACCCAGCTTGCGCTGCAGGGAGAGGGATTTCTCGTTGTCGGTGGAGATCTGTGCAAAGGGGATCTTGCCCTGGTTGAAGTGCCGGTCGATCATGAAGCTCTCCAGATCATAGGCATAGCCGTGCCGGCGGAATTCCGGCAGTACTTCCAGAATGCCGATGCTGCCCTCGGGGTGTTCCCCGATGAAGCCCACCAGTTTGTCCCCGAGGAAGCCGCCGAACAGGTGTCCCCGGCGGATATGGGCGATCACCTGCTCCTCATTGAGGTGCTCATAGTGATCGGCAATCACGCCAGCCAGCTCCTCCGACGGGGTGCGGATCTCCAGACGGCCCGCAGGTTCCGGCGGACGGTTCTCCAGATAGGCCACATGATAGTATTCAAAATCCAGCCGGAGTCCCAGCAGTTCCTCCGCCTTGCGGCAGAGGTCGGCCCGGGTGACGCTCAGCTCCCGGACATCGTCCCGTTCCAGGAGCAGGTTCAGCAGAGCCTCTCCGGGGGCATAGTCCCGGGCATAGAGCATATAGACGCCGGAGTTTTTCTCCCGGAGCAGGACAGCCCCCCGCTCTGCCGAGAGAATCTCCGCATTGCCCCGGCGGACTGCCTCGCTCATGGCAATATTGAGCATCCTTTCTTCATTGAGATATTTGAGTGCTTGGGTATGCATGACAAAACTTCCCTTCCTGACGCTGACAGGCCGGCTGCTGCACCGGCAGAGATCAATGGTTCAAAAAATGCGTATGGGTTACTGTTTCTTTCCCAGCCTGCGGGCGGCAAGGAGCAGCTGGAACTGGGCTTCCAGAGCGGACCGGGTCCGGTTCGACTCCCGGACACTGCTGCCCTGGGAGCGGTAGTGCCGGGTGAGGGTGTATTCCCCGTCGGGGGTAGAGACGCCGAAGCAGACGGTGCCCACCGGCTTTTCCGGAGTGCCGCCGCCCGGTCCGGCAATACCGGTGACCGATACGGCAAGGTCAGCTCTCATGAGTTTCCGGACACCCCGTGCCATTTCAGCGGCACAGGCTTCGGATACAGCGCCGTGCTCCCGGAGGGTCTCCTCCGAAACGCCCAGCAGACCGGCCTTGACGGCGTTGGCATAGCTGCACACACCGCCGTCAAACACCTCCGATGCCCCGGCAACCGAGGTGATGGCAGCGGTGACCATACCGCCGGTACAGCTTTCCGCGGCGGTGGCATGGAGCCCGTTTTCCCGCAGGGTGCGCACCAGCACTTCCGAAAGGCTCTCGCCGTTCAGACTGTATGCGTGGTCGCCGAATTCGGCGGCAATCTCCCGGGCAGGGGCTTCGGTGAGGGCATAGGCTGCCTCTTCGGTATCGGCCCAGGCACGCAGACGGATCTCCACCTCGCCATCCTTGACATAGGGGGCGATGACAGGGTTCCGGGAGGCGGTCATGCGGTCATGCAGACGGCTCTCGGCTGCCGCTTCGGGGATACCGAAGATGCGTACCGACCGGGTCACCCGCTTCTGACCGGTGCGCTCACGCAGCCGGGGCAGTACCGATTCCCGGAAGATGGGCAGACATTCCCGGGGCGGGCCGGGGAGCTGTACCAGGATCTTGCCGTTCTTCTCCAGCCAGATGCCCGGTGCGGTGCCGTTGAGGTTCACCAGGGCTTCGCCGCCCTCGGGGATCATGGCCTGCCGCCAGTTGTTGTCGGTGAGTTCCCGGCCTGTGGCAGTGAAATACTCCCGGATGCGCCGCTCTGTTTCCGGGTCCCGGACCAGCGGGACTCCCATCTGCTCTGCCGCGGATTCCCGGGTGATGTCGTCATAGGTGGGACCCAGGCCGCCGATGGTCAGGATCACATCGCTGCGGTCAAAGGCCTCTGCCAGCGTCTGGCGGATCTCAGCGGGATTGTCGCTGGTCACAATCTGCCGGCGCACCCGCACACCGGCATCTTCCAGCCCGGCTGCGATTTCCCGGGCATTGGTATTCACAATATCACCGGTGAGCACCTCATCGCCCACCGCTATAATCTCACAGTTCAAATTCATTCCCTCCTGTCGGGACGCCGGAAAAAACCATCCGTCTGTTCCGGTATCGTTCTGCTGAATATCAGTATATACGCATCTGTCGGATTTTTCAATTTTTTATGGGGATAAATACAAGAAAACCCATGCATAAACTGGGAAATGTGGTATAATAGCCGTAAGACGGCTATTATACCACTTCTATAGCTGGATGATTATACCATTTGCCGTATAAAACCGTGGAATAGCCTGACTGCAGCGGACTGCTTTTGCAGTTCCGGAGGGGACGCTCCTGCGTTCCCGGAGCCTCTGGACCAGACTGCCGGATGCGGCCTGGGAAAGGGGGCATTCTGTCTTTCCCGGCCCGGTGAACGGGCATGGGGGAGCTTAACCCAGCCGGACAGCGGGACAATCCCTGTCTGACCCGGGCTGGATCAGAGAACTGTTTTCTCCGGCAAGTGGGAGTTTTTTAGAACGGATAAACCAAAGGAACGGTTGACGCACATGTCCATGGAACTGAAGAACAGAATCAAATTGGGAATGGGTCTGCTGCTTGTGATTGCGGTGGGCCTTGCGGTCTATTTCGGCTTTTTTGCCGCCAAGGCTCCGGCAGAGATTCCGGATCTGGCAGAACACACCGGCACTGTGACGGTCACCCATGGCAATGCCCTGCTGGATGCCCGGATGGGCGAGGCGGATTCTGCCAAGCTGATCGAACTGCTGGCCCATGCCCGGTTCTCCCCCAATGAGGAGGCCCAGATCCAGGATTACAGCGGCGGCATCCGCATTCTGTTTGCGGACGGCGGGGAGATCACCCTGCTCCGGGGCGAGGAAAAGGTCTTTGCCCGGGCGGTGAATGCCGCAGGGGAGACCGGCTATTACACCGTCAGCACCGATGTATATGAACAGGTGCGGCTGCATATCTACACTGTGTTCCCTGACGGTGTGACCTTTGAGGAACTCCAGCCCTGGTGGGACGAATATTTCTATATTGTCAGCCTGACCCTGATGGATTCCGATTTCAACTCGGCCCAGGAGATCCCGCCGGAATCGGTGGCGAAGTATACCCTGTACCAGATGATCGCGGACGGTTCCGCTGAAGGCTATCTGATTACCGGGCAGAAGGGAAGCTGGTATCAGATCCCCTATTCGGAATTCCTGGGACGGGCGCAGTATTACTTTGCGGACGGCGCCAATGTTTCGCTCAAGGAGACCCGGTACTACCGGGAAGAGGATAAGTCCATGCTGTTTTCCACAGCACAGCTCCCGGAGCTGACCGGTGAGCGGCCTGCCTTTGATGATCCGGCGGAGAATGGCGGATACTGTCTGGTATCGGTGCACCGGGACCTCATGGGCGTGCTCACTGCCGAGGTCTATGACTATAACGAAGTCGGCTTTACCGAGGGCGGCGTCCACACCCGTACCCATTACTTTACCATGGTCTGCGGCTCAGACGGACGCTACCGGTTTGTGAGCAAACGCAGCCAGATCATCGACCCGGCCCAGGTGTCGGTGGAGGGCTACTTCCTGAGCATCGGACAGATCGGTGAGATCACTCCGGAGATCGAAGCGGAATTTGCCCTGACCCAGGCGGGAATCCTGGATGGGAATATCCTCCTCTATCATATCCAGCACACCGCATCGGGGTATCAGATGTACCTGTATGGGGTCAATCCCCGGACCGGCGGTGTGATCCGTTCGGCTGAGATTCCGGAACAGCCGGAATCCTCCGCACTGCTCCGGGCAGAGGTCACAGCGGATGGCACGGGCGTCCTGGTCTTTGCTGAGGACCGGGTGATCCTGCTGGACAGCCGGCTCAGCCAGGTGGAGGAACTGGTGCTTCCCGAGGAGGCCCAGGGCCTGGAATATGACTGCTCCGATGATGGGGAACAGCTCTGCTATGTGGACGACACCGGACTGTGGCTGCTCCGGGCTGAGGATACAGAGCCCATTCTGCTGGCAGCGCATCCCACCCAGCCGGAGGGCGAGCCGGAGATCCGTCTGGCACGTCCGCGGTTTATCCAGCAGGGCAGCTCGATCCTGACAGCGGAAGTCCAGGACGGCAGCACCCTGTACTATACCCGGTATGATCTGGATGAGCTGGAAGAAAAGCTGGAGGAGCAGGAAGCCGACCGCAGGAAGAACCAGAAGAAGGACGATGAGGACGAAGAGGTTCTCACCGGTCTGCTGGAAGGCCGGCGGGTATCCATCTATCCCGGGACAGTGATCACCGAGGTCAGCACCGATGACTATCTGGTAGTGCTGTATCCCAACCGGGACACCGAAGAACTCACCGGGTATATTGCCGGTACAGTGCATTACTTTGAAAGTGATGCCACCTTCTCCTTTATCCTGCCGGATAACGCAGAGGCCGGCCCCCGGCTGATCCTCAATGACCGGGTCTACTACTTTGAGCAGGTCTCCCAGCCCGGAGAGGAGAATGTGGTCTTTGAGCTGAAGGTGCTGGAACTGGGCAGTGCCATGAACCGGATCTCCACCGGGCTGAAGGTGAGCAATGCCGAACCCCGAATCCTGGGCGCTGACGCCGAGGGACGGGTGCTGTTCAGCTTTGTATCGCCGTCGGGTTCGGGTATGGGAATTACCGATCCGGTCCGCCAGAAGGGAACCGAATCCAACTGACCCCCTGTAATATGGAATTTGAGTCGGACAGATGCCGCTGGAAGGTGTCTGTCCGATTTGTATTTTCAAAAGATAAAATTTCTCCTTGACTAATGGGAAAGGATATGGTAGAATAGCTTACAGTTCAACCGATATGGAGAGATGTCCGAGCGGTTTAAGGAGCCGGTCTTGAAAACCGGTGACTCGAAAGAGCCGTGGGTTCGAATCCCACTCTCTCCGCCAACATCGTTCCGAACAAGTTCATAATTTTATTGGTTAACTTCACTATGGAGATGTACTCAAGTTGGTGAAGAGGCGCCCCTGCTAAGGGCGTAGGTCGGGAAACTGGCGCGAGGGTTCGAGTCCCTCCATCTCCGCCAAATAAAAGAGCACCCAAAGGGTTAAGCCCCATAGGTACACAATGTGGACCTATGGGGCTTAACGCCGTGTATGGGGAAAATTAGGGCTTGTGGAGCACCACAGGCTCTAATTTCTTATTTAACAGGACAACTACCGGCTCTCGCAAGGTGGTAAGTTTTCTGCCCTCGGACTGCGGTGTATGGTCTGCAAAAATTGATTATAACGCATTTGCTGGAGAAAAATATTTCGGTGGCTTTTCAAACTGACCTGTGGTATGTTGTCTTGCTGCAAGGAGGTAGAGTATATGAACAACGCCCTGAAAAAATTCTACTACAGATTTTACACGCCACTGCCTATGGCAGAGTCTGAGCAGAAAATTGAAACTTGCCACCAACAACTCATTGAGAGATTGGAAAAGCCAGAGAGAAAACTGGTGTTGCGGATCATGGACGCACAGAACCTAATCACAGAGGAACGATCTATGGACAGTTTCCTTTGCGGATTCCAATTAGCATGGGAATTGGCATACGAGTTGAATCACTTTGAAACAGACAGGCATCCCTTTCCGGAAGAAGCGGAGAGGGATGCCTGATTCTTATGGGAATAGAAGCGTAGTATCGTGCTTTACTCGAAACATACTGCTTATATTGGATACAACTACTTTCTCAGAGGGCATTTCGATATATCATGATTTCTTCCCCTTTGGTATCCAGTTCGCCTGTAAATGCAAATCCAAAGGAGCGATATAAAGCGATTGCCGGATGGTTTTGTGCGTACACGCTGAGATAAATATTTGCATTGGGATAGTGGGAACAGATCTCCTGTAGGATCAGCTGGACCGCAGGCTTTGCATAGCCTTTACCTTGATGCTGCTTGTCAATCAGCAGGCGGTCGAACCAAAGTCTTGTATACGCCGGCTCCTGAATCATTCAGTACATGGTAAAACCCATTATGCTATCTTTGTCATAGATGCACATGGGATGCCACGCCGCCAGCTGATCCGCCTCTTTCATATATTCCGCAACACTTTCGATAAACCCGGTCTGGTATGGGAATACTTCCGGTGCCTCTGCAGCTCTGTGATTTTTATAGGTGACAGGTTTTAAAGACAGGTTACTCATGCTCATCTCTATGTTCCGGCTTTTCTGTGTTCTGCGGCTCTGCCAGGCAAACCAACGCAGTTACCACTTGATGATTTCGGATCTCGGTGATCCGGATCACCAGGCCAGCAGTCTCCACCTCGATGGTGGCTCCATCCTCCGGAATGGTGGCCATGGCCCCGAAGATCAGTCCGTTAAAGGTATCGAAGTCCTCGCAGGGCAGCGTGACACCAAGTGTTTGGGCAACCTCCTCCAGGGGCGCCTCTCCACGGATCTTCCAGGTGCCGGAGTCCACAGCCTCGATCAGGGGGAAATCGCTTCGGCATACATCCTCCTCACCCAGATCTCCCACCAACTGCTCCACAAGATCATTGATGGTGACGATACCCGTCATGCCGCCATATTCGTCCAGCACCACCGCTAAGGGATGACAACTGCCCTTCATGTTGCGAAACAGTACATCCGCCTTGACGCTGTCCGGTACCAAATAGGGAGTCTCCACCGCCTGTTCCATTACGGTCTCACGGCTCCGGTCCGTCAGGCGGAAGTAATCTTTTGCATTGAGGATACCCACCACATCGTCCGCGGATTCTCCACACACAGGATACCGGGTGTGGCGGCTGTTGTGGATGGTGGCGGCCCACTCCTCCATGCTCTCCTCCAGCCACAGAATGGTCAGGTCGGTTCGGTGGGTGGCAATCTCCCCGGCGGTCAAGTCGTCAAACTCAAAGACGTTTTGGATGAATTGCTTTTCTTCGTGGTCAATGGTGCCTTTCTGGGTACCCACATCCACCATCATGCGGATCTCCTCCTCGCTGACGGTCTCCTCCTCGGCATTGGGGTCGATGCCAAGCAGGCGGAGGACGGCATTGGTGGAAGCGGTCAGGAACCACACAATAGGGGCAAACAGCTTGGCGATGGCGGAGATCAGGCCGGAGATTCCCAGCGCCAGAGACTCTGCCTTACGCATGGCCACCCGTTTGGGAACCAACTCACCAAAGATCAGGGTAAAGTAGGACAAAACCAGCGTGATGATGACCACGGCGATGGCGTCCAGGGTAGCAGCGGGAATGCCCACACCCAGGCCTACCAGCCAATTGACCAGGCCGTCTGAAAAGTTTTCCGCCGCAAAGGCGCTGCCCAGGAAGCCGGACAGAGTGATAGCTACCTGAATGGTGGCGAGAAAGCGGGCCGGTTGGCTGGTCAGACGAGCCAGACGCACGGCCCGTTTGTCTCCCTCCGCTGCCATTCGGGCCAGCTTGGCGTCATTGATAGAAATTACGGCAATCTCCGCACTGGCAAAGACTGCGTTGAGCAGGATCAGAAACACCTGCAGTAAAATCATAAATAAGATAGAATTTTCCATTGTAAGTACCTCCTCAAATCATAACAATTACAGAAAAAAGCGCAAAAAGACATGACCTGTCACATTATTCGCGAAAGTACAGGCCATGTCTCATTCGATTCTGTTCATAATTGTACGAGGGAGGCTTGGTGGGGGCGTTACTGTCACCGTCATCCATAAGTTGAAGACCTTCTCCTTTCATCATAATGGCTCATATCTTATCAGATAATCCTCGATTCGTCAACCTATGGAGTGACGACGATGCATAGATGCATACAGATTCTGTTCAGACTATGCTATTTGGCTTTTTAGCGCAGTTGATTTTATTGCTATAATCAGGGCTCCATCCCTGCTTGATTGCAAGAACATTGCCCAATCGGTACCGGCATAGCCCAAACCCGGTCTCTGAACGTTCCAGAAACGTCTCCGGAATCTGCTTGAGATACTTCCGCCCAAAGCTGGTAGTGCCGAAGTATGCGTCGAAGTTGGCCACCGGCAGCACTACCCAGTCGGAATCCTCCGGCTTATTGGCAAGGTAGTAGGATACCAGCGTCGTGACTATATCCAAAGGAACGCCCTTGGGCGTGAGCGTGCGAAATTGCTCCACCAGCGTGGGCGGCAGCTCTGGTTCCTCTTTCCGGAGTGGCCCAAGTTCCAGCGCCTGGGCCAGAAAACTGTCAAACCGCAGGCCCCACTGCCCCTTGGTGGTGGGGGCGAAAAGGGGGATCTGCATCTGGATCACCTTGTCCTGCCAGGCATGGTCAAAGCCCTTCTCAATGGCGGCACACTTCTTCTGGGCACTGCTGGACACCCTCCTCTCCGGGTTTTCCCGCACAAAAGCTGCCACCCGATGCACATGCCTGTGAAACCATCCGCTGCCGTTTTCCTCCACAAGGCCGGGGAATTCCGAATAAAGTTCCCCAAAATCACTGCCAAACTGCCACGCCTCCCGGGGCGTGGTTTTTTTACTGTCTGGCACACTGCACCAGGCGCATAAACCCCGCTTGGCATAGTCGATGCGTTCCCGGGGCGCTTCGGCTGGGCTGCCATCCTCATTATGAAACAGAAATCCTCTTGCCAGGATGGTCAGTACCCGGTTGAGTCCCTCAAAATCCAGGATGGTGTCGAAGGTGAACCGGCCCAGGTAGGTGGTGTCCTGTTTGTTCCGGGCGGTGTAGTTTACTGCGCCGGTGTAGTCCTGAAACTCCTTCCACTCATTCAGCATGGTCCACCTCCAGCACATGTTCCTCAATGTGATCCGGCAGCAGGTCCCACAGCAGGTTCCGCTTACCCAGGGCTACTACATAGGGCACTGCCAGGCTGGGCCGGACGATCTTGTCCAGCAGCCTGCGGCAGACCTTGGGCACCACGGCCCGCTCGTTGCCGCTGAAGGGGGCGGACAGATAGGCCTCCATCATCTTCTGGAAAGCCGGAGAGTCCGTCGGGCGGCGGAGCTGTTTCCGCTCCCGGGCCGCCTCCAGATCGTCGATGTCACAGACCAGATCCCCCAGCAGACGGAACCCGCCATGGCGGAAGTCGGTCAGGAGATCGTAGTAGTCGGCTCCCTCCGGCAGCCACTCCCGCAGGAATGTTTCTCTCTGTGCTTCTGTCATCAGGTGCCACTGCTGTTCCACGATTTCCTTTCGCAGAGCGGCGATACGCTCCGGGGAGAGCTGCTGGAAGAAGGCATACAGTTCGTCGCTGTCGTAGACTTCTTCCTGTCCCCTGGCGTAGAGAATGCGGTCAATGTCCGTTTTCCGCTGCTGTCCCTTGGCGGGGGCACGGCAGGCCCGGATGCGGGAGAGACAGTGCTCGTAGTCCCACAGCAAAGCAGAAACAGAAGAAAGAATGTTTTGGTCCAGCTGCCTCTTCCAGTTTCGTTTCTGGGCAAAGGCAAACAACTCGCTGTCCTTCGCTGGTTTCTCCTGAATCTTGGGCGTGTTGCGCTCCAGCTGGCGGGCCAGCCAGGGCAACCGCTCCACCGGAGAGTCCACCTGATCCCAGTCAATCCCGGCAAAGAAGGCCTCCAGCCGCTCCCGGTGGGTGGACTCATACCAGGCGCGGCGGCGCTCCTCCGCACGCTCCAACAGATATTTGTACTGGAGGAAAGGGGTGCGCTTTACCTTCCGTCCGCTCAGAAATTCATCCAGGTTGGGCCGCACACCGGTCTTGGCCGCGTCGATCTCCAGTCCGCTGTAGATGGCCAGGGCCTCCAAGTCCCGGCGGCACCGCTTGCGCTCCTCCGGGTCGGCGTGGTCATTGTAGGCGATGACGCTGCGATCCAGGGCGGCGTTGCAGATCTGTCCAATGCGGGCAGCAAAGGTGTTCTCCACCGTCTGAAACCGGGCCTGCCAGTCGTTAGCGTCGGACTTGGGTGCGGACAAGGATGGAATTTTCAGCAGGGGCAGGTTGGCGTTATTGGAGAGCTGCTGATGGACATCGTAGTCATAGTTCCGCTTCACACATCGGTTCAGAATGGGATCGGCAATGGTCTTGATGAGGTCGCCGTCGTAGTCGGCGCCGCCCAGCCGCTCCGCTGCCAAACTGTCAGCGGTCACCATGACCACATCGGTGAGGTGGCCCAGGTAGTGTTGGCGCAGGTCGTCTCCCTCTGGGTACACGGACAGCTGCAATTCCTCGTTCCGGGCGATGTGGGGATTGCGGAGAAGGGTGCAGCTGTCCTCGTGGTCATAGGCCGCACCGGGTGCAAAGAAGCTGTCCTCCGCAAAGAAATCTCCCATCACCTGATTGCAGAAGTCCAGCTCACCGGGCAACTGGAACACACGGGGCGCGATCAACTGCCGCAGCAACTCCAGTAGGTCACCGGAGAGGAAACGGTTGTCCCCCGGCACCAGCAACCGCCCGACGGCGTAGCCTCGAAGGATCTTTCGGGCCTGTCCGTCCAGTTGCTCGGTATAGATAGGCTCCCGGATAAACTTTGGATTTTTCTCAAGCACCCGGGCCATGATGTTCGCCCGGCTTCCCCTGGGCTGGCTCAGGCCCCGGCGAAAGTATTCCTGTTGATATGTTTCATTGGCCCGGAAGTTGAAGTAAGCGGTCTCGGTGGCCTTGGTCAGCCATTGCCGGGGGTCATTCTCCGGACTGTGGTCCCAGCCTTCCGGCAGGTCGGCGGGGCGGAACTCCTCCGGCTGGATGGAGAGGGTGGAGAGAAATTGATAGTTGAGCTCTGCCAGTTTCTCCGGCTCCGTCTTACCAAGGTTGGTGATGTACAGGGCGTGGTTGTAGTCCCGAAAGGCGTCCCAGTAGTCCTCCCAGGTCATACCGTTCTCCCGCAGCCAGCCGTAGGCCTTGAACTGACTGCGGGTGAGGATGATGTCCACACTGCGGACAGGGTGCGCCTTGCCCCAGATGTCCACGATGGTCTGGGTGCCGCTGCGCTTCAAAAAGTCTTTGAAATCCACCTGATGGAGCATCCCCTTGATGTAGGGCATCCGAATCTGGAAGGAGGTGTGGGTGTGGCTGCCGCAGCAAGCCTTGTCCACCACCTGGGCGTACTCCTTGGAGATGAGACCTACGCCGTCAAAGCAGGTGATGTCCAGATCTTCCAGTGTATCTGCCCGGTAGAAGGTTCCTGGCTCTCTGCCTTCCCGCAGGGTGATGACAGGGGCTCGCTCCACTCTCTTGGTTGGATTGTCTATGACGATGACCCGGTGATTTTTGTCAATGCGGATGCCGTCTACCCGGGTTCCGCTGGAAAACATGAGACCGTTGTAGGCGTAGAGTTTACTGAGCTGGCAGCGTCTCAATTCCATATTCAGCATGATCCGTTGGCGTATGGGTTCATACAGATCCGCCCGGATAAAGGAGAGACGGGACTGGCGGCTCATGCTGGCGGAGCGTTCAAAAGCCACATAGCGGTGTGGGCCGCTGCCGAAGTCCAGAGTGATCCCCTCGGGACGGAACATGTCTCTGGCCTTCTCCCGGCGGGCCTGCTGCGTCCTTCCGGTTCCACGCCGGTCAAAGATCCCGGCGAAGTCCATATAGAACAGCACATCGGAGAGGGTCGTTACCTTCTCCTCGCTACGCTCCCGCCAGCCTTTCCCGTGGAGTTGGTACATCAGCTGATGGAACATAGCGCAGCTATCCTGCTCGTGCTTGGCACCCGGTACCTTGCAGTGCTCGGTGGCGCTGCGGTTCAGAGCAAAGATGTAAACGCCGTCTTTCTCCGCGGCATAACTCATCACTGCCCGGGCAGAGAGTTCGTAGATCTGATAGGTCGCCATTGGCTCACCTCCGTCTGCTCCATTCTACCATAAACCATTTCAAAATCAAAATGAATACTACTCCCACTTCTTTTGAGGCGGGAGATTTTTTGTATTCAAATCTTTGAACTGGAGGAAACGAATATGAATAACAAAATGAACCATCCCCTGATTACAGTGGACGGCAGAACCCTGATGGATCGTCCGCTGGAGCCGCCCAATTTTGTGGTGGATACCCTGATCTCTCAGGGTCTGCACATCCTGGCAGGCTCACCAAAGGTGGGTAAGTCCTGGCTGGCTTTGTGGCTGGCCGTGACAGTGGCCAAGGGGGAACCAGTCTGGAACATGACCACCAAGCAGGGTACCACCCTCTATCTCTGTCTGGAGGATTCCGTTCTCCGTATCCAGAACCGGCTCTTTGAGATCACCGAGGACGCACCAGACAGCGTCCACTTCTGTACGGAGTGCGCCTTCATTGGTCAGGGGCTGGAGGAGCAGGTGGAAATATTCCTCACTGCCCACCCGGATACGGTACTGGTCATCATCGACACGCTGCAGATGGTTCGTCCGGCTCGCGACGCCACCTACGCCAACGACTACCGGGATCTGTCTGTGCTCAAGCGGCAGGCAGACAAGCACGGCATCGCCATCCTGCTCATCCATCATCTGCGCAAGGAGAGCGCTGACGATGTGTTCAATCGCATCTCCGGGAGCACTGCCATCAGCGGTGCGGTGGATTCCAGCTTCACACTGGTGGAGGAACGGCGGGGCAGCGGTAGAGCGAAACTCTCCTGCATCGGTCGTGACATTGAATACCGGGAGCTGACGCTGGAGCGCAACGGTGAAAATGTATGGGAGCTGGTGTCGGACAGCCGGAGCTGCTGGGCGATCGCATCGTCTATCTTCTCTCTGAACTGGTGGGTGACCAAAGCGAATTTATCGGCACTCCCACAGAACTGTCTGAATGAATCGACCCTGTAGGCGTGGAGCGTATCTCGCCCAAGAAAGTGCCCAGATAGATCCTGCAAAACCTTGACGCACTAAGGAAAATCGGCATTTCCGCTGGGGTGCGCCGCAGCAACGGAAGGCGGCTCATTGAGCTGCAGCGTGCCGAAAGTGACGATACCCAGGGTGTCCCGGCGGTCGACCCTGTTGACCCTGCCGGGGCGCTGTGCGGCGATTTGCGGGCGGTTTCCGGGTGCGGCGAGTAAACTCCCGCAAGGCAAAAGAAACGCCGTGTTGGGCCGCTTGTGGCCGAAGGAGGAGTGCGGGTGTTCGGCGCGGGAGAATCACCTCCAAACAGGGTTCCCGCCGAAGCCCAGCGACAGCGGGTTCGGTGGGAGGAGGACAAGCGACAGAGAGAGCGAGCTTTGCCGCTGGCGGCGAAGCGAGGGATTCGTCGTCCGCTTGGACGACGGCCAGCATTGCGTTTGTCTGGTCACCGGCACAGCCGCCGCCCGCCTTCCGCATAATTTCCGGGCAGAAGCCCGGACCCACTTTATCTGCGGTTTGGAGGAAACGACATGAAAAAAGATATCAAATTCAGCACCCGGATGGCATCCGAAGACCGGGAGGCCATCAAGGAATTGGCGAAACGCTCCGGGATGTCCATGAGCGATTATGTGACGGCCTGCTGTCTGGGAAAGCAGGTTGTGGTCATCGATGGACTGAAAGAAGTGCTCAAGGAGCTGAAGTCAATCGGCAGGAATCTGAATCAGCTCGTCACCCTGGCGCACATGGGGCGTATCACGGTGATCAACCTGGACAGCGTACGCCAGGCATTCTCTGAACTCTGCGCTGCTGTCCGGCTGATCCTGGAACGAAAGCGGTGGTGAAAAATGGCGATCATCAGCTTCACTAACTACAAGCGAGGACAGACCACCGGATGTATGGGAGCCGTGATGCGGTACACCATGCAAAACAAGAAAACCGAGTGTGACGGTCAACAGTTGGTCACAGGCATCAACTGCCAGCCGGAATCTGCCTACGCGGACTTCATGACTACCAAGCGGCTGCATCACAAAACCGACGGCGTACTGTTCTACCACATGGTGCAAAGCTTCCCAAAAGGCGAAGCGGTCGATCCGGGCACCGCTCATGCGGCGGCATTGAAGCTGGCTGAGTACTATGAGGGCCATGAAGTCCTGGTCTGCACCCACACAGACCGGGAACACATCCATTCCCACTTTCTCATCAACTCGGTCAACTTCGATACTGGGAAGAAACTGCACATCGCAAAGGAGCAGCTCCAGGAACTGCGGCAGCGCAACGATCAAGTCTGCATGGAATTTTCTCTTCCTGTGTTCAAGCCCAAGGATAGGAAGCAGGAAACGAAAGCCATGACGATTGGCGAATATCATACCGCAGCCCGTGGCCAGAGCAAAAAACTGCAGCTCATGAATATCATCAACGACTGTATGCGCCACGCTCCAGCCGGGAGGAGTTCATTGCGCTGATGGAGAGCGAGGGCTACAAGGTGCGCTGGGAAGCGGCCCGGCGGAACATCACCTACACCACACCCAGCGGCTGGCAGTGCCGTGACCACCTGCTGTTCGGGGAGAAATATCTGAAGGAGAATATGGAATATGAGTTCAGGATCAGAGAAGAAGTTATCTATGGACGAGCTGTTGGAGAAGAACCGACCTGCGCAGATGGCACAGGCCACACCGCAGACGCCGCCTCCCGAAGTGCATCCCACGAAAGCAGAGTGGGAGGATCTGATGAGCGACCTCTGCACGCTGGGGTACCACACCGAGAGACAGACTGGCTATCTCAAGAAAGTCAGCGAATTGCTGGTGCAGCTCCCGCCCAGACGCAGATGGACGAGCTGCTGAAAGCGGTGAAGCATCTGGAGCAGATGAGCGAACAGGCTGGGAAGCGGAACGAGAAGTGTTTTTCTCTGTCCGGCATCAGGCTGCCCAGACTGCGGCTGCCGCACCTGGATGGTCCCACATGGGCGGTCCTGCTGATGGGGACAGCAGCATTGCTTCTGCTGTGGTGGGGCTTGGATACCGTCTGGAGCAGTCTCAGCCTGTTGCTCCAGTGATGGACGGCACCACAATGCACCCGCATACAGACAGGAAAACGCTCCGTAAGGAACGGCAAAAGAAAATCGCCCAAGGCCACGCCGAGGACGATCATGAAGAAGAACCAACTTGGCAGCAGACCATGTGACGGTCTGCTATTTTTGTTGCCCGAATTGGTTCTGGGAGAAAGGAGCGCCATGAAAAAGGCATATGAGGAATACCGTGATACCGGCATGCTGGGCGGATATGATCCCGGCGGAGCTCTGCTGCGGGAAACGGAAAGCGGAGAGGTGCTGACCAGTTTTCGTGACACCTGCTACCAGCACCAGGGCGATCACATCATCAATCAGAGGGAGATGCTCATTGAAGGGAAGGTCTTTCATGTGATCTCTGTGTTCCTGATGGAGGCCACAGCGACACCCACAGACAAGCTGCTCTCGCTCATTGACACAGACCTAAAGAAGGAAACCCACAGCGCATAAGGTTTCCGTGGACTTGCGCAGGCCGGTGGGGTATACTGTCCGTACCCCATACCGGCTTGCCCCAGTAAAAGGAGGTTACAGATATATGGCAAGCCAAAAATACAACATTTTATACGGAAGACTCAGTCAGGAGGATGAGCGGCAGAGGGATGACCGGCAGAAAGAGTCCAATTCCATCCACAATCAGAAACTCTTCCTGGAGCAGTACGCAGCGGATCATGGGTTTGAAAACACGCTGTTCCTGGCGGACGATGGCTACTCCGGTACAAACTTTGACCGTCCGGCCTGGAAGAAGATCATAGAAATGGTGGAACGGGACGAGGTGGAGACCATCATCGTCAAGGATCTCAGCCGCCTGGGACGAGAATACCTTCAGGTGGGACAGTACACGGAGATCTACTTTCCGGAAAAGGGTGTCCGCTTTATCGCAGTCAATGATGGCGTGGATTCCCTGGTGGAGAGCAGCAACGACTTTAATCCTATCCGAAACTGGGCCAACGAACTCCACGCCAAGGACACCAGTAAGAAAGTACGCGCCATCAAGAAGATGCAGGCGGAGCGCGGAGAACGACTGGGCGGCAAACCGCCCTACGGCTACAAGAAGAAGGACAAGGACTCCAAGGAGATCATCCCCGACGAGGAAACCGCCCCCATCGTGCGTCGGATCTTTGACCTGTGCGCTGCGGGGAAAGGACCGAACCAGATCGCCAGAATCCTGACCCGAGAGCAGGTGCTGAATCCGACCAACCAGTACTACCAGGCCACCGGCACTGCCTGCACCAATCTGGATACCACCCGTCCCTACACCTGGTCCGGCAGAACCGTGGCTAAAATCCTGGAAAACAAGGTTTACATCGGGCACACGCTCAACATGAAGAAAACAACGCTCTCCTATAAAAACAAAAAGCAGATCCAGAAACCAGAGAGCGAGCAGATCCTGGTGGAGAGCACCCATGAACCACTCATCTCAATGGAAATCTGGGAGATCGTGCAGGATGTGCGAGAGCATAAGCGGCGACCGCCCAAGCACATGGAGGAACCCAATCTGTTCTCCGGATTGGTCTACTGTGCCGACTGCGGAAAATACATGGTGCTCTGCCGGACAGAGAAGATGCGGGAGGATCAGTATTATTTCCGGTGCTCCACTTATGGCAAGCGCGGGAAAACCGCCTGCTCACCCCACCAGATCCGGGAGGCGGACCTGAAAGCCATCGTGCTGGACGACCTGCGCAGGGTCACGCACTTCGCACGGATGAAGGAGCGGCAGTTCGCCCAGTACATCAACCAGAGGAACACCGCAGAACTGCGCCGGGAGATCAACCGCCTACAGAAGGAACTGGATTCCATGCATCGGAGATATGATGAGCTATCCGCGCTGTTCAAGCGCCTCTGTGAAGACAATGTCCTGGGGCGAGTGAGCGATAAACAGTTCCGCATGCTGTCCGCAGACTACAACGCCGAGCAAAAAAATCTGTCTGTCGCCATTCCAGCCAAGGAGGAACAGTTGGAGAAACTGAAAGCCTCAGCCGCCAATGTGGACGCCTTCATTGAGAAAGCCAAACGGTACACTACCATCGACGAACTGACGCCGGAGCTGCTGCGGCTCTTCATCCAGCGGATCGAAGTGGGCGAGCGGAGCCAAAAGTATTCCCGCTCTGCGGGACAGAGCGTCAGGATCGTGTACCGAGACATCGGCAGAGTGGACAGCCCTATGCAGGAGGGAGAGCAAGCACCGCATATCGCAAAGCAGATTACAGATATTGAAGAAATCAAGCGATTGCTGGCATAAAACACAACAGGCGGACAATTCACAAGGTTCAGAAAATGTACCTATGGGAACTATCAGAACGGGTGCTCTTTTATTTTTCCAGGAGAATTCCTCTGGAAAGCGATTGTCGCAATGGGGACGCCGGTTCGCTCCAATGCGCTGTAAACCGTGCCTTTTCCCGCATGCTTTCCGGGCAAACCAGGCCGGTTTTCATTTTTCCTGCTTTCTCCCCGGGAACAGCCCCTTTTGAGCAGCATTTACACAGGAATTACACAGTGGATTTCCCTTTCCGCACACCTTATATATAGAAGAGCCTTCGTTTCTGTCCGGTACAGAAGCGGGGGCTCTTTTGTTTTTGCGGCAGGTCAGAAGGAGTCCAGCAGCATCCGGATCTGATCCGCCGCCACATTGACCAGCGAATAGGTGGGCGACAGTCCGGTGAACATGGTGAGGATCGCCGCTTTCATCTGCATCTCTCCTTTGGTTTTATGGACTGCCCGGGAACGGGCTTTTTTCATTCCCGGGCGGGGTGATCAGTTCCGGGGCGGGTTGCAGGCGCAGTCGGTGAACAGGCGCAGCTTCATCTCCAGTACGCTCTCCAGTCCGGCAATGGCATTGACGGTGGATTCCACCGAGTGGTTGGCAGCCAGGACTGTTTCAGGGGTGATGTTGTCAAAGGCAAAGATCCGCTGCAGCTTTTCCCCTTCGGCGTTGAGAATGTGCGAAAGCGCTGTCTGCTGCAGAGCCACCGACTCGAACAGGTCGGTGATGGCCTGTTCCCGGGTGGTTGTACTGGGGGTGATTACTGGCACACCCATAGTGATACCTGCTCCTTTACAAAGGGAATTGAGCTGTTGCTCATGTCATTCTATACGCTGTGATTTCAAAAAGAGCCAGTCCGGTCTGCGGGCGCCATACAAAAAATATCTCCGGAGCCGGGCCTGCCGCAATCCGGACGCAACGGACTGTTCACCTCCGGAAACGGAATTGTTTTCACAGATGCAACATTCCGTCACAGAAAAACCGGTCAGACCCTGGGGAAATGAATCATCTTCAGGATATTGTGAATAAAAATCCGGGGAGAATCCACCCGGGCTGCCATGGAAAAGCACAAATTCCGCGGACAGCGCCAGAGTGGAAAAAGCGGCGGGGATTTAACCGGGGCTGTCTTTTGGATGTTACAGCCGGAGGGCTCGTAATTTGCCTTGGCAATAAAAACCACGGCAATACATGGAGGTTACAGTATGGCAAGTATAGATCTGTGTTCGGTGACCAAAACCTACCCCGGCGGCAAGACTGTGATGGAGAATTTCGATCTCCATGTCCGGGACGGTTCCTTTACCGTGCTGGTCGGTCCCTCGGGCTGCGGCAAGACCACATCCATCCGGATGATCGCCGGACTGGAGGAGCTCACCGCCGGCGATGTGAAGATCGACGGGGAAGTGGTGACCCATCAGGAGCCCGGTGAACGGGGAATCGCCATGGTATTCCAGAACTATGCCCTGTATCCGCACATGACAGTGGAAAAGAATATCGCCTTCGGGCTCAAGAACCTGGGCTATTCCAAGGCGGAGATCGAGGCGTCGGTGACCGAGGTGCTGGAGATGGTGGGTCTGACCGAATACCGCCATGCCAAGCCGGGACAGCTCTCGGGCGGTCAGCGGCAGCGTGTGGCACTGGCCCGGGCGATTTCCAAGCGTCCCAAGGTGTTCCTGATGGACGAGCCCCTCTCCAACCTGGACGCAAAGCTCCGGGTACAGATGCGCAGCGAGCTGGTGCGCATGCATCAGAAGCTGGGCACCACCTTTGTCTACATCACCCATGACCAGGTGGAAGCCATGACCATGGGCGACTATATCGCAGTGCTGCGGGACGGAAAGATCATGCAGTACGATACCCCGCAGGAGGTATACAGCAATCCTGCCAATCTCTTCACCGCACGGTTCATCGGTGACCCGGGTATGAACTGCCTGCACCTGCCTGAGGGCGGCTATGTGGGCTTCCGGTCCCGGAAGGTCCGGCTGGGCCGGGGCGACGGCGCCCTGGGCCTGCAGTTCCGGGCAGAGCTCTCCACCAAGGAGCGTCTGGGCGGCGAGTTCAACTACACCGTCATGCTGGACGGCACCACCGAGATCGTGATCCGCAGTGAGGAGGATCTCCCCACCGGTCAGCTGCTCGACTTCTTTGTGAGCCGGGAGGATCTCTACGCCTTCCATGAGAATGAGGAGCGTATCCCGCTGGAGGAGCTGCCCGCCGAATCGGAGGGTGCCTCCTATACCCTGACCCTGGCAGAGCCCGTTGCCTGTCAGGCCCGCAGAGTGGGGTGAGCGGCATGGATCAGACTGTCAACCATTCCATGACCCCGGCGGCGGGGTTCCGCCGTCCCCGGAGCCTGCGACCCCTCTTTATGAAGTATCTCAACCCGGTGGTGGCCTGTCCCTATGTGCTGCTGGCTCCTGCCATGATCCTCTGCCTGATCTTCAGCCTGCTGCCGGTGGCCTATGTGATCCGCAGCAGTTTCTATCAGATCGACTTTGTCATGGGCACCGAATCCTGGGTGGGCCTGCAGAACTTCCGCTCCATCTTTTCAGACGCTGACTTCCTGCAGGCAGTGGGCAATACGCTGATCTTCACCTTCTTTACCGTGGGCATCGGCATCTCGCTGGCTCTGGCTCTGGCGGTCTTTCTCAACAAGAACCGTGCTGTCTACAACCTGGTGCAGAGCATTGTCTACACCCCGCACATCATCTCCTATACCTCCATCGCGGTGCTGTTCATGTTCCTGATGGACCCCCAGACCGGTATCTTCAACCTGGTGCTGGACTTCTTCGGACTGCCGCAGCTCAAATGGATGCTCAGTGAGGAGACTTCGCTGCTCTCCATCATCATCGTCTTTGTATGGAAGATGCTCGGCTACAATATCATGATTATCCTGGCGGCGCTGCAGAGTGTGCCCCGGGAGGTGTATGAGGCCGCCAAGATGGACCGGGCCGGACAGGTCAAGACCTTCTTCCATGTGACCATTCCCATGATCTCGCCCACCCTGGTCTTTCTCATCACCAACAATGTCACCAGTTCGTTCTGTTCCTTCGACATCATCGACCTGATGACCAAGGGCGGCCCGAAGAACTCCTCCAACATGATGGTGTACTGGATCTATGAGAATGCCTTCTCCTACTACCGGGTGGGACCGGCAATGGCAGGCGCTGTGGTGCTGCTCATGCTGGTGGGTTCCATCTCGGTGCTGGTGTTCACCATTTCGAACCGCAAGGCCCATTACTGATTTCTGGAGGCTGATACCATGACCCAAGCGATCCGTGACCATAAAAAACTGATCCTGACCCTGCTCTCCGGGGCACTGCTGCTGATTCTGGCAGTGGTATATATCTTCCCGTTCTTCCACATGTTCAGCACCTCGCTCAAGACCTTTGCCGAGGCAAACATGATGCCGCCCAGGCTGCTGCCGGAGGAGCCCCAGTTCCAGAACTATGCCGAGGCCTGGGACTCGATGAATGTGCTGCACTACCTCAAGAACTCGGTGATCATCACCGGCTGCACCATCATCGGGCAGATGTTTGTCTGCGTGCCCGCCGCCTATGCCTTTGCCAAGAAGCAGTTCCGGCTGAAGAAAGTCCTGATGCCCGCCCTCCTCTTTGACCTGCTGGTGCCAGCACAGATCGTCTTTCTGCCCATCTATGTGATTGTCAGCAATGCCGGCCTGCTCAATACCTACCGTTCGCTGGTGCTGCCCTTCCTCTACTCGGCCTTTACCATCTTCTTCCTCACCCAGTCCTTCCGCACCATCCCCGATGAGCTGCTGGACGCCGGAAGAATGGACCATGCCTCGGAATGGCAGATCATCACCCGCATCCTGATTCCCTCAGCCCGATCGGTGATCATCACGGTGGCACTGTTCACCTTCGTGGGCAAGTGGAACGACTACTTCTGGGCCAAGGTACTCACCACCGATGAAACAGTGCGCACCCTCCCCATGGCGGTGAGCGGACTGCTCTCGGTGGGGGACGGCATGATCCACTGGAATGTGGTCATGGCAGGCAATGTGTTCCTCTTTGCGCCCATGCTGATCATCTACCTGCTCGCCAACCGGTCGATCAAGCAGGCATTCATCTATGGAGGGATCAAGTGATGATGGATTCCCATCTGCATACCGAATGTTCCTTTGACTGCGTTCCCGGCTGTTCCGATGGCCTGGGGGAATGGGCTATGGCGCTGGGGCTTTCCGGCTTCACCGTCACCGACCACCTGGAAATCGGCGTGGGACAGCCCGGACGCTTCCGCCAGAACCTGCTGGATTCGCTGGACTATGTCCGGGGACTGCAGAAGCGCTTCCCCATGCTGGACATCGGCTTTGGCGCCGAGCTGGGCCAGCCCCATCATGATCTCCGGGAGGCGGCAGAGGCGGTCTCCGGGCTGCCGCTGGATTTTATCCTGGCGTCCTGCCATCTGGTGCGGGGCCAGCCGGACTTCTGTGATATGGCACCCGGCAGCTATGACCCCGATGCCCTGCTGGAACAGTACTTCCGGGAGGTGCTGGAACTGGTGCGGTCGGTGGACTTCGACAGCCTGGCCCATCTGACCTACCCGCTGCGGTATTTTGAAGGACAGCATGGAGTCCAGGTGGATCTGGGCCGGTTTTCCGGGCTCATTGATGCCATCCTCTCAGAGGTGATCATCCGGGGACGCAGCCTGGAGGTCAATTCCTCGGGGTGGCGTCAGGGCATGGGCGGCCCGCTGCCCGGCCGGGAACTGCTGGAGCGGTACCGGAAGCTGGGCGGCTGGAGGATCACGATAGGATCGGATGCCCACCGTACCGCCGATCTGGCAGCGGACTTTGTCCAGACCAGGAGGCTATTGCAGGAGCTGGGATTTGCCGGGGCGTGTCATTACCGGGCCCGGGAGCCCATCTTCCTTCCCTTTTCCGCCGAAATCCTGCCCCGGGTCATCTGAGCCGGGGACAGTTCGGGATAGATTGTAAGTGAGTGAATTAGGAGTGTACGAGAATGAAGAGAGTATTTTGTTCGATCCTTGCGGGTTTGATGATGCTGTCCATGTTCACCGGGTGCAGCAGTTCCCAGAACAGCAGTGCCGCAGCCGACGGGGAAAAGACCGTGGTAGAGCTGTGGACTGTCTGGAAGACCGATGCTGAAACCGGCAGCGGCAAGGTGCTGCGGGAAGCAGCCGAGGAATTCATGGCCCAGAACCCGGACATCGTGATCAATATCTCCAATCAGGGCGGCTATGACGACATCGCCGAAAAGCTGGAGGCTTCCATTGTTGCCAAGAATCCTCCGACCCTGGCTACGGTGGAGGAGACCCATGTGCAGCGGTTCTCGCCGGTGGCAGCGGATCTGTCCCAGTATCTGCCGGCCGAAGTGATCGACAACTATGTGGACGGCCTGATGCACACCTGCACCATTGACGGTGTGGTAAAGGCAGTTCCCTTCGGACGCAGCAGTACCATTCTGTATATGAACAAGAACCTGGTGGAGGCAGCTGGTCTTTCCACCGACGGCCCCAAGACCTGGGAGGAGTTCTACCAGTATGCCGAAGCCATGTCCGATCCGGAAAACGGCGTCTATGGCTGGGGTCAGGACTTTGATACCGATGCCTGGATCTGGGAGTCGATGCTCTATTCCTACGGCGGCGAGATCATCTCTGATGACCTGAAAACCGTCCTCTTTGATGAGACTCCTGCCAGCTACGAGATCGTAGAGACCATGCAGGATATGGCAGATGCCGGCACCCTCTTCAACCCCTATTCCATGCAGGGCGAGGCCTGGGATATTCTCAAGAGCAAGTTCATCGAGGGCAAGATCGGCATGCTCATCACCTCCATTGCCAGCTCCTCCGAGATCCAGCGCCTGGGCCGGGAGAACGGCTTTGAAACTGTCCTGGCCTTCCAGCCCATGGGCACCGAGTATTCTGTGCCCACCGGCGGCAACAACATCATCATGTTTGAGTCCGCTTCCGACGCGGAAAAGGAAGCCGCTGCCAAGTTCCTGGAATTCCTGGCTTCCGACGAGATCGCTGCCAAGCACAACCAGGAGACCGGCTACTTCCCTGTGACCGAGACCTCCATGGAGCACTCCATTGTACAGGAGCATCTGGCAGACTTCCCCTCCTATCAGAGGGCACTGGATCAGCTGCAGTATGCCCACAGCCGTCCCATGACCAAGAACTGGAAGAATATGTACACTGTGATTCTGGACGAACTCAAGGCCTGCATGACCGATACCTCGGCAGACGCCAAGGCAGCCATTGAATCCGCCGCAGAAAAGTGCCAGAAGATCCTGGACGAGAACCCGGACTGAGTTTATAATCAGAGCTGATAAGAAACTGTTTTTGGAGAGTTTGCAATGAAAAAGACCACATTTCTGGAAAACGGACAATTCTACAAGGGCAACATCCATTGCCACACCACCTGTTCGGACGGAAAACTCAGCCCGGATGCCATTGTAAAGGCCTATCAGGACAAGGGATATGACTTCCTGGCGATCACTGATCACAATGTCTTTTCCCACTACACCTGCTATAACACCGACCGCTTTGTGATGATCCAGGGCGTGGAGGGCAACCTCCGGGCTCCGGCAGACAACCACCGGGAGTATCACTTCATTGTGCTGCCCGGCCCGGATGGTCACTGGGAAGCGGCAGAGGGGGAGAAGTTTGCCCACGGGGAGCGTCTGGAGATCCCCATGCTCTCGGACAAGGCCAGCGTACAGGCCTACATTGATGACCTCTATCGCCGGGGCTATATGGTGATGATCAACCACCCGTTCTGGTCCCGCATCGAGTACGATGAGATCCTGGGGCTCAACAACCTCTTTGCGGTGGAGATCTTCAACTACTGTTCCCAGATCCTTGAGAACATGGGCGAATCCAATGTCTGCTATGACGCCCTGCTCCGGAACGGCATGAAGCTCTGGTGCACTGCTGTGGACGACAACCACAACGACTTCCCGCTGGATTCTGCCAAGTGCGACAGCTTCGGCGGCTTTGTACAGGTCAAGGCGGAGGAACTCTCGGAGCGTGCCATCTGCAATGCACTGGCATCGGGCAGCTTCTATGCCTCCATGGGCCCGGAGATCCACGACTTCTACATCGAGGACGGACGCTTCTACTTCAAGTGTTCGCCGGTGCAGAAGATCTATGCCAACGGCGATGTGCGCCAGATCCACTGCGCTGTGGCTGAGGACGCGGAGCATCCCCTCACCGAGATAAGCGGCGAACTCCGGGGCAATGAAAAGTACCTGCGCATCGAGTGCTATGACTTTGAGGGCCGCAAGGCCTGGACCAACCCCATCTGGCTGATCTGACCAGCCCGGGGCATAGAAAAAGATCCGTCCGGTTCTGTCCGGGCGGATCTTTTTTGCTGCAATGGGGAACACCGGCTGCATGGCGGCGGGCGCATGGGCGGTGTCCTGTGGTGTATGCTGCTTCCCGGTTCCGGCGGGGCTGGGTCCAGCCGGCAGGGACAGCGGGGTCACAGGCGCTTTTCGAAGTTGCCGAAGATCTCCGGGCCCTCGCTCATGATCACAAAGGCGTGGGGATCTTTTTCCAGCAGCATCTGGCGCAGCGGGGCGATCTCATATTTGGAGATGATGGTGATGATGACATAGGTGTCGGTTTCGGTGTAGCCGCCCACGGCCTTCCAGTAGGTCACACCCCGGCCCAGCTTCTGGAGGATCACATGGTAGAGCTCCGGGTCCTTGGTGAAGATCTGCACATTCATATTGATGTTCTGGAGGTGGACATGGTCGGTGACCAGAGCGCAGACTGCCGAATAGATGATGGAATAGAGGGCAGTGGGCAGCTCAAAGAGCATGGCGCAGATGAGATAGATGATGCCGTTGATGATGAGGGTCATGCGTCCCACACTGAACGACTCGTGTTTTTTCGCCATATAGAGGCCGATGATGTCATTGCCGCCGCCGCTGCCGCCTGCCCGCAGGGTCAGTCCCACTCCGGCGCCAGCCAGCAGGCCGCCGATGATGCAGGCGGTGAGCCGGTCCGAGAGGATGGGCACCGAGGGGATCGCAATGAGCGAGAAGAAGGCGGTCTGGGTGAGGACGCTGTACACCGTCTTGAGGAAGAGGGGGCGCCCGAACTGGAGAAAGGCCAGAGCCAGCAGCGGGATATTGAGGATCAGGTTGAGGATACCGGCGATGTCAAAGCCGGCGGGCAGTGCCAGCCGGGACTGGAGCAAGGTGCGGATGATCTGGGAGATGCCCACTGTACCGCCGTTGTAGAGCCCCACCGGGACAATGAACAGGTTGAGCCCGGCACAGAACAGCAGGGAACCAATGGTGATCCAGAAGTAGTTGACGCTTTCCCGATGAAAATTCTGCTGCATGGCAGAGCCCTCCTTGTGCCGGACCTCCGGCGTGAAATTCAGCTATGAGTATAGCACGAACCGGCAGGATTGTCATGCTTTTGGCAAAAAACTTTGTACAAATTCCCGCAGCGGCACAAAAAATACAGCATGGCGCTGTACCATGCTGTATTTTTATGGAACTTCCGGTACCAGGCCGGAACCGGGGGTTATTGCTTTTTCCGGGGATAGAGCCGCATGCCCACCAGCAGACAGCCCTCGATATAGGGCAGGTTCTGCTCCTGGAGATAACTGAGGATCTCCGGGCTTTCAGCGCCGGGCTGGATCACGATGCACCGGAAGGGTTTGCGGCACTCCCGGAGCAGCTGGATGCCCTTGGCGGGGTTGATGCACAGGTCGATGATGTCCAGGTCACCGGGGATTTCGTTGAGCGACTGGAGCTCCTTGCCCACGCTGTGGACAGTATAGCCCTGTTCCAGCAGTCCCTCCTTGATCTTGTAGGCGTATTTTTCCGGGTTGAGGGTATCTCCCACCACGGCGAATGTATTCATCTGCATGATCTGTTCCAGATCCATCTGCTGCAGCCTCCTTTGTCATTGACTTCCGCGGGATTGATCCGCTGTTTTCAGTATAGCGGGTTTTGAGGACTCTCTCCGTGAGTTTTGTCACCGAGCGGGGAAATATACCCCGATTTTTGTAGTAGATGTTACAAACATTTTATGTTACAATGAAATATAGAGAACCTGTGGGGAATTCCCCTGGAGAGGAGCAATGCAAATATGTATATTGGCAGCAAACGGGGGATCATCTCGCAATTTGAACGGTATTCCCTCTATCTGAGTTTTGAACCGGAGGTCTGGGCGGAACTGGCTGCCCAGGTAAAACCCACCTCCTACCGCCGGGGAGAGATCATCCGCCCGGGCGGCGATACCAGTGCCCGGATCACCATCATGCTGTCAGGGGTTGCCCAGGTGGGAACCGTGCTCCAGAGCGGACGGGGAATCGTTACCCACATCATCGGGCCGGGAGCTGTATGGGGAATGCCCAGTACCTATGTCGATGATGTCACCCTGCCCACCCGCACCTCCCTCACCGCCATGAGTGAATGCGAGGTCTGCCATGTGCCCCGGCATATCCTGCTGCAATGGGTGGAAAAGGACCGCCGCAACTATGAGCACATCATTCACCACGAATGCCGCAAATCGCTGGTATTTGTCCAGCATATCGAGCTGCTCTCCATTCCCACCGTGCGCTGCCGGATCGCCACCCTGCTGCTGAGCCTGTGCAGCAGCGTCGGTGAGGACTGTGAGGAGGGGCTGCGCATCCCGCTGCGCCTGACCCATCAGCAGATCGCTGACATCGTCCATTCCGACCGGGTCACCGTGGCGCGGATCATCTCAGAACTGGTCAAAAATGCCCTGGTGACCAAGGTCCGGGGCTGTCTGATCCTTGTGGATGTCAACCATCTGTGTAACCTTGCGATGGGTCTGGCATAAATGCAATTTCCATTCTTTCGTCCTTCATTTGAATACAAACCCGGTCCGGGTCCAGAAATGCCGGAACATTTTAAGAAAAATAGTATAAATTGCGAAAAAAGTGTGACGGATGCTACTGAAATTTCACAATTTACCGATTTACAATTAGCCTTATAGCCGACGGCTCTGCAGAGCGCCTGATTCAGCCCTGCGGAACCCAGGGGGGATGCCGCGGTTTATTCCATAAGGAGGTAAGTGAAAAATGAATCAATGGATTGCAATTGTCATTGTGCTGGGTCTGTTTGCCATCGGTGATGCCATCAGCTCGGCCACAGGCGCCCGGGTTTCCTCTGTGTTCGTTACACTGATCGGCTTCCTGGCCCTGTTCATGTCCGGCATTCTGCCCGGGGATATCATGACTATTTCCGGTCTGCAGGGCGCTGCTGCCATCGCCGGTCAGGGTCTGGTATTCCACATGGGTACCAACATCAACATCCGCCAGCTGCTCAAGGAGTGGAGAACTCTGGCACTGGCTATCATCTCCATGGTGGTTGCGATGGTATCGGTATTCGCAGTGGTCCCGCTGGTTGGCTGGGATGCTGCCGTAGTTACCATTCCGATCGTTAACGGCGGTATTGTTGCCACCAACCTGATGGTAGATGCTGCTCTGGCCAAGGGTGCTACCATGGCTGCTGCCCTGGGTACTCTGGCTTACGGCGTTCAGAAGTTCGTAGGTACTATTCCCGCTTCCAAGATGGGTCTGGCTGAAGCCAACCTGGTTGTAGAGGAACTGCGCCGCAAGAAGGCTGCTGATCCCAACTACTCCTGGTATGCGGAGCGTGACGCTGAACTGCACAAGGATGGTTCTGCCGCCAAGGTTCCCTTCTGGAAGAAGCACGACAAGATCTGGACCACCTATGTCTGCCTGTTCGTTGTCTATGTAGCCAACGAAGTAGGTGTGATCCTGGCTGGTCTGACCAATAACTTCATCACCAGCTCGATCTGGTGCCTGATCCTGGGCTGCCTGTGCTCTGAAATCGGCATTGTGCCTCCCAAGATCCTGGATCGTGCCAAGTCCAGCGGTTTCTTCATGGTACTGGTTTATGTCAGCATCATCGCATCGCTGGCTACCATCACCTTCGCTGACCTGATGGATCTGAGCGTTGACCTGATCATCATCTTCGGCGCTGTACTGATCGGTACCTTTATTTTCCTGTACATTCTGCCCGGCTGGAAGATTGTTGGTTCCAAGAATCTGGCTGTGGGTATTGCCATGGCACAGCTGCTGGGTTATCCCGCTACATACCTGATCACCCAGGAGATTGCCCGTACCGTCGGCAAGACCGAGGAAGAAGTGGATGCCATTACAGCACGGATCGAGCCTGCCTATGTACTGGCTGGTTTCGCCACTGTTACATCCTTCTCCATCGTCATTGCCGGTTTCTTCCAGAACCTGCTTTGATCCGCTGACAGAATCGGTAATTGATTTAGTCCAAGTATTTTGAAAGGAAGGGTAACGCGTGAAATTCGATACTCAAAAGTATTCCTATGCCTCCCGCCGTACCGTATCGTTCGCCAAGAACGGTATGGTTGCTACCTCCAGCCCCCTGCCTGCACAGGTAGGTCTGGATGTGCTCAAGAAGGGCGGCAATGCCATTGACGCCGCAGTTGCTACCGCAGCTGCACTGTCGGTCATCGAGCCCACCTCCAATGGTATCGGTGCAGATTCTTTTGCACTGATCTGGTACAAGGGCAAGCTGTATGGCCTCAACGGAAGCGGTCGCAGCCCCCGTCTGATCAGCGGCGAAAAGCTGCTGGAGAAGGGCCTCAAGGCTGTTCCCAGTGATGGCTGGGACCCGGTCATGGTTCCCGGTACACCTTCCGCCTGGGCAGAAGCTGTAAAGAAGTTCGGCAATCTGTCCCTGTCTGAAGTGCTCGAGCCTGCTGCCAAGTACGCAGAGGAAGGCTACCCGCTGGCTCCCAACATCGGCAAGCAGTGGGTACTGGGCTACAAGCGCTTCATGAAGGCCGGCGGCCCCGAGAAGTTCGAGGGCTGGTTCGAGACCTTTGCTCCCGATGGCAAGATGCTCAGCGACGGCGATGTATTCCGTTGCCAGGCTATGGCTGATACCCTGCGGGAGATCGGTGCCACCAATGCGGAGAGCTTCTACCGCGGTGAGCTGGCAAAGAAGATCGCTGCCTACTCGGAAAAGACCGGCGGCTGGATGCGCCTTGACGACCTCGAGGACTACCGTGCTGAGTTCGTGGAGCCCATCACCACCAACTATCATGGCTATGATGTATACGAGCTGCCTCCGAATGGACACGGCATCACTGTACTGATGGCCCTGAATATCCTCAAGGGCTTTGACCTGGGCAACAACCGTGAGAGCGTAGACGTATACCACAAGACCATCGAAGCCATGAAGCTGGCCTTTGTAGATGGTAAGGAATATGTAGCCGATCCCAAGGCCATGAAGACCAAGGTAGCTGACATGCTGTCGGAAGAGTATGCTGCTGAGCGCAGAAAGCTCATCACCGACACTGCTGTAATGCCTGAGCCCGGCACTCCCTTCTCCGGCGGTACTGTATATCTGTGCACCGCTGATAAGGAAGGCAACATGGTATCCTGGATCCAGTCCAACTACATGGGCTTCGGTTCCGGTATCGTGGTTCCCGGCACTGGTATTTCCTTCAACAACCGTGGCGCCAACTTCTCTCTGGACCCCACCAAGGACAACTTCCTGGAGCCCGGCAAGAAGGCTTACCACACCATTATCCCCGGCTTCCTGTGCAAGGATGGCAAGGCAGTTGGCCCGTTCGGCGTAATGGGCGGCTTCATGCAGCCTCAGGGTCACCTGCAGGTGCTGCTGAACACCATCGACTTCGGCATGAATCCTCAGGAAGCTCTGGATGCTCCCAGATTCCAGTGGGTAGGCGGCAAGAAGGTACAGCTGGAGCGTGCCGTTCCCACCGATATTGCCCTGAAGCTGGCTGCTATGGGTCATGAGGTAGAGATCATGAACGATACCTACTCCATGGGCCGTGGTGAGATCATCTGGCGTTGGGACGATGAAGTGCTGGTTGGCGCTTCGGAGCCCAGATGCGATGGTCATGTAGCTTCCTGGTAAGCAGTACGGACTGAAAAGCGTATCACGCTGGGGATACAACAATTTGATAAAAGAGTTCGGCAGAATTTTGGTTCTGCCGAACTTTTTTGCGGCGGAAAAAAGGATGGAACAAGTGGAACAGACTGCAAAACGTTATAAGACCATTTCAGAGAGTACAGCCTTCATGGTGATGCTCACATTGCTCAGCGGCTATCTCAATGCCTATACCTATGCCACCCGGGGCGGGATCTTTGCCAATATGCACACCGGCAATATGTCCAAGCTGGGCATCAGCCTGGCAGGCGGAAACTTCGCCGGAAGCTGGCAGTACCTGGCGCCGATCCTGGCCGCCCTGCTGGGCGTGATGTTCAGTGAGCTGGTGCGGCACAGGTTTTCGGGCATTGCCTTCGGCAGCTGGCAGAAGAATATGCTCGCCTTTGAGATCCTGGTGCTGGTGGGAGCGGCTTTCATCGCTTCGGGCTGGCATGATATGCTCATCGCCTGTGTCTTCTCCTTTGTCACCGAGGCACAGCTCTCGGTGTTCGGCAAGTGGGAGGGTAAGGGCCATTCCACCACCATCTGCACCGGAAACCTGCGCAACCTGGGTCAGTACCTCTATCCCGCCATTGCGGTGCACGACCGGGAATCCCTGCGCACTGCCGGGCTCTATTTCGTGATGGTCTTTTCCTTTGCACTGGGGGCGGTGCTGGGCATCTGGGCCTGCGCACCGCTGGGTACCTTCGGGTCGATCCCCGCTGCCCTGGGCTTTGTGCTGCTGCTGGGTTCCATCCTGCGGGAAGAACACACCCGGGCCTGATCTGCTGAATATGCAAACGGCGCTCTGTCATATGGCAGGGCGCCGTTTTTGTATGGTGAATCTTAGCCTGGGCTGATATAAAAATCCTTTGCGTTTTCGAAAATTCCATTGAAAAACAGCCGGGTTATGGTATAATGATTTTAGCGAGCCGCTTTCGGGCTTTAATTGGCTGATAACCGCCATAAGGCTGGTCTGTCAGCTCCCGCGGCGGCTGTCCCTGTTCCAGAGCGGGTTCCCGGTGCTGGAGCAGGATTTTACAATTATAACCATACAGGAGGTCGTATCAAGATGGAATATGTAATCAAAAACCGTGAACCGGCGGATGTGCTCCGGTATTTTGAGGAGATCAGCGCCATTCCCCGTGGTTCGGGCAATGAGAAGGCGATTGGTGAATATCTGCTGGACTTTGCTGCCAAGCAGGGGCTGGAAGCCAGAATGGATGACCTCTATAACGTGGTGATCAAGAAGCCGGCTTCTCCGGGCTGCGAACATCTCGACCCGGTGATCCTCCAGGGCCATACCGATATGGTCTGCGAGAAGAACAAGAATGTGGAGCATGACTTCACCAAGGACGGCATCAAGCTGGTTGTGGACGGCGATATTCTGCGGGCAGACGGCACTACACTGGGTGCGGACAACGGTCAGGCTGTGGCCTGCATGATGGCCTTCCTGGCCCGGAAGGATATGAAGCATCCGCCGCTGGAGTGCGTATTCACCTCCCAGGAGGAAGTGGGCCTCATCGGCGCCATCGGCTTCGATCCCTATGACCTCAAGGGTACCCGCATGATCAATATGGACTGCGGCCCGGAGGGTGTCTGCGTAGCTGGTTCTGCCGGCGGCACCACCATCGACATCTATAAGACTGTCAAGCGTGTGCCCTTTGCCGGAGAAGCGGTATCCCTCAAGGTGCGCGGCCTCAAGGGCGGTCACTCGGGCGGCGACATCGACAAGGAGCGCGGCAATGCCAACAAGATTGCAGCCCGTGTGCTGTATGCCATCGCCAAGGAGATGAAGGTGAACCTGGTATCCATGGACGGCGGCATGATGATGAACGCCATCCCCAGAGAGTGCGACGCAGTGGCAGCCGTAGCCGATGCCGCCAAGGCAGCTGAGATCGCTGCTGAGGTGGAAAAGAAGGTAAAGAGTGAGCTGGAATTCAGCGATCCCGGCCTGACCATCACACTGGAGCCTGCTGCAGCCCCGGCTGAGATGATCTGCGATGAGGACAGCGATGCCTTCCTGAAGATGCTCTACCTGATGCCGGCTGGTCTGGTTGCCAAGAGCATGGCACTGGAAGGACTGACTGTTGCCTCCCAGAACCTGGCAGCTGTCAAGACCCAGGAGGACGGACGGCTGTATATCCTCTACTCGCTGCGCAGCTCGGTGAACTCCTTCCTGGACGACATGGGCGAGAAGATCGACCTGCTCTGCCATGTATTCGGTGCGGAAGCCATCTTCCGTCCCGGTTTCCCCACCTGGGAGTACACTGCCAAGAGCGAACTGCGGGATATGCTGGCAAAGGCCTACAAGGAGCTCACCGGCAAGGAGATGAAGGTGGAGGCTACCCACGGCGGTCTGGAGGGCGGCGCCTTCCTGTCCAAGATGCCGGGGCTGGACATTGCAGCCATCGGCTGTGATGCCACCGGTGCCCACACCCCTCAGGAGCAGCTGGATCTCAACTCCTACAAGCGCATGGTGGACCTGGTTGTCCGTGTGCTGGAAATGATGTGCGAATAATCCATTCCGGATACAGAAAACAGGAGCGGTATTGTACCGTTCCTGTTTTTGTGTTTTGGGGAAAGCAGGTTGAATAACCCGGGCGTCTGTGGTAAACTGAAGATACCAAAACCCGCAGAAGCGAAAGGAGAAGGAACCCCTATGAAAATTGAGCGTTTTGACTGCACCGGTCGGATGAGCCGTGTGGTAAAGTATGGTGATATGCTGTTCCTGAGCGGTGTGACTGCCGGTCAGGCCGGTGAGAGCGTGGAGGAGCAGACCAAGGCTGTTCTGGCCCGCATCGAGGAGCTGCTGGAGCAGCATGGCTCGGATAAGGAGCATATCCTTTCCACCACCATCTACCTCAAGGACATCAGCGATTTCGCCGGTATGAACAGCGTCTGGGACCCGTGGGTTGCCAAGGGCAATGAGCCGGCCCGTGCCTGTGTGGAAGCCGCTCTGGCTGCTCCCAGCATCAAGGTGGAGATGTCGGTGACTGCCGCTGTCAAGGACTGAGTGTCCCGCACCAAATGACCTGAAACAGAACAGGGACTGTCCCCATGGGGACAGTCCCTGTTTTTTGCGCTATTCAGCTGTATTGCCGGAGAGGAGTTCATCGGGATTCCGGCTGAGCAGGGCCGTGATCTCCTCCAGGGCGTCCACCGCCCCGGAGAATTTCCCCTGGGCCTGGGTGAGCAGCCCGGCGCCCTCCTGGGTGTCCAGTCCGGCGGCAAAGGCCTGTTCCACCAGGCTGGCGACTTCCTCCATGGTGGAGGCGGCCCCTTCCGCCAGCGGGACGATCTCCTCATAGCCCTCGGGCGGGGTCAGAGCAGCCATCTTCTCAAACTGCTCCTGCATCATCCGCATCACTTCCACCGAGCGCTGGGGAAAGAGCTCCGCCTCGGGCGAAAGCTGGCTGTACTGTTCCAGCGAACGGTTCATCTCATCAAGGATCATCTGCTGATCGAAGAGATAGCCGGTCACGGAAACCGTTTCCGGGCTATCCGGCTCAGAGTCGGAACCGGATTCCGTCCCATTTTCCGCGGGCTGGGAGGATTCCTCCGGCAGCTGGGAAACTGTCTCGGAACCGGGTTCGGATACAGAGGGTTCTTCTGTTCCGGTGCAGCCGGCAAGCAGTCCCAGACAGAGAACAGCACACAGCAGGCAGCCGGAAACCTTGGTACGAAACTGGATCACTGGGGCTGTTCCGGCTCCTTTCCGAAGATTTCAGCCACCGAGTCATCCAGCACACAGCTGTCCCCTTCGCAGAGGTGTTCCTCGGGATTGTTGATCTGGCGGTTCTTGGCGAGCAGACGGCGGTGCGCCTGTTCCCGCACCAGCACATAGATCACGCTGAAGGCCGGGAGACCCGCCACCATGCCGGGGACCCCGAACAGGCTGCCGCCGACGATGATGGAGAACAGCACCCACACGCCGGATACACCGATGCTGCTGCCCACGATCCGGGGCGCCATGATATTGCCGTCAAACTGCTGGATGCAGACGATCAGGATAATGAACAGCACCGCCTTGATGGGATTGGAGAGGAGCAGGAGCACCACGCCGGGAATGGCGCCGATGATGGGGCCGAAGTAGGGAATGATGTTGGTGACGCCGACGATCACCGACGAGAGCATGGCATAGGGCATCTTCATCACGCTCATGCCCAGGAAGCAGAGCAGCCCCACGATAGCCGAGTCGATGATCTGTCCGGTGAGGAAGCCGCCGAAGGAGCGGTTTGCCACATGCCCCACATGCATGGCATAATCCGCCCAGCGGTCCGGCAGGAAGGCATAGAGCATCTTCTTGAAGGTGCGGATCAGCTTATCCTTGCCGGTGAGCAGATAGATGGAGATAATCAGGCCGCTGAACACATTGTAGATGCTGGTGGCAGCGCCCATGGAGAAGTCCACCAGAGCCGGGAGCAGGGTGTTGAGGGTCTGGTAGATGCCGGCGAGCAGATCCTGCCAGTAGGTATTGAGCAGTCTGGCAATTTCACTGTTCAGCTGGAACTGGGTGGATATTCTGGAAATCAGTGCGGTCATGTCACTGAGGTAGTCGTCCATATTGCTGCTGAAGGTTTCGATGGAAACGATTAGTTCCGGGATCACCGAGCTGACCAGCTTTCCCACAATGAAGAAGAGCAGGAAATAGACGCTCAGAATGGAGAACACACCGGAGATGGAACCGACTTTCTTTTCGGAGAGTCCGGCTTTTTGCAGAAGCGGGGTATAGAACCGGTGGCGGATCAGCTTATAGGGACGGTTGAGCACAAAGGCGATGACCAGCGCGATGGTAAAGGGCATGATCACCGAAGTGATCCAGCTGATCTGACCGAGGATACGGTCCAGATGGGTCACAGTTAAAAAGACCACGCCGGCATAGGTAATCAGCAGAAGGTAGGGCTTGAGTTCCTTGGTGGACATAGATGAATCATCATTCCTTTTCTGCGGCAGAAAAGCCGCTGGTTCAGTCGATGCAGGCCTCGACAAAAGCCTCAAAGATCTTGACGCTGTTGGCATCATCCGGAGCCATGTGTTCCGGATGCCACTGTACGCCCCAGGCAAAGCGGCTGCCCGGCAGACAGATGCTTTCAATCAGGCCGTCCGGCGAAGTTGCCATGACTGCCAGACTGGGAGCCAGTTCCCGGATGGCCTGATGGTGACGGGTGTTGACGCCGATGGTGGACTGTCCCAGCAGGGTATGGAGCGGACTGCCCGGAACCAGTTCCACAGAGTGGGTGGCGGCGCCATAGGGCTTGCCCTGGGAATGCTTGATCTCAGAGGGGCGCTGGCTGGGCAGATCCTGCCACAGGGTACCGCCCATCACCACATTGAAGAGCTGCAGGCCGCGGCAGATGCACAGCACCGGCTTTTTGGCAGCCAGTGCGGCACGCAGCAGACGAATCTCCAGTTCGTCCCGGACAGCAATGCTCTCGCCGCATACCGGCAGACGCTCGGCATGGTACCAGGAGGGATCAATATCCTCACCGCCGGTGAAGATCAGTCCGTCACAGAGCTCCACCATCCGGTCGATCGACTCGTCATCATACTGGAACGGGAGCATCAGCGGCAGACCGCCCGCCTGCTGCACTGCCTGCATATAGTCCGGCAGCATCCAGTAGCTGTCCAGTTTTGTATCCATCAGAGGGGTAATTCCAATCACAGGTCGCATGAGAATAATCTCCTTTCCATTTGCCGAAGTATCACAGCTGTGGTTCACAGCAGAAGTTTGTCCCGGACTGTCCGGTTTCATTGTGTACTATTATAGGACGAAAGGACTGGGCAAGTCAATGAACAAACAGTGAAATCCCCGCGCATGCACTGGCGCTCCGGGTGAAAGGGTGATATACTGGAACAGGATCTGATTCTGATATTTCCAAAAGGAGAATGGCAAGTGAAATACCGATATATATTTGTGGATCTGGACAATACCCTGCTGGATTTTGAAGCGGCAGAGGAGTACTCCTTTTATTATACTGCCCAGAGCCGGGGGCTTTCTTTCGGGGAAGCGGAACTGGAGCGCTATCAGGCCATCAATGCCCCGCTGTGGAAGATGATGGAACGCCGGGAGATCACCAAGGAGGCCCTGGTGGTGCGCCGGTTCCGGGAGCTGTTTGAGGAGCTGGGCATCACCGGCATCGACCCGGCCCAGTACAATGCCGACTACCTGAACAACCTGGCGCTCTGTACCCGTACCATTGACGGCGCCGAGGAGCTCTGCCGGTTTATCCATGAAAACGGCGTGCTCATCATCGCCACCAACGGCGTATCGGCCACCCAGCACCGGCGCATTGCGGCCTCGGGTCTGGAACCCTGGCTGGATAAAGTCGTGGTATCGGACGATGCCGGGGCAGAGAAGCCCGATCCCCGGTATTTTGAGCGTGCCTTTGCGGTGAGCGGCGCCGGGGATAAGAGCGAATGCATCATCATCGGAGATTCCCTCACCTCGGATATTAAAGGCGGACAGCAGTTCGGCATCGACACCTGCTGGTTCAACCCCAAGGGGAAGGCACTGCCGGAGGACATGCCCGCCCCCACCTATACTGTGTCCGGACTCAGCGAGTTTATTGATATACTGAATGGAAAGGATCTGTAACACATGAGCGAGTATCGTAAGGAACTGGAAAAGTATCTGACCATGCCGAACGCACACATCAACTGTGCGGAAAATACCTCCATGGCGCTGACCGATGCCCTGGGGATCGGCGGCGGCCTGGAAGATGCCCGGTATATGGCGGCATTCGGCGGCGGTATGGGCTGCGGCAGCGTATGCGGAGCACTCATCGGCGCCGAGAGCGCCCTGGGCCGGTACATGGTGAGCCGTCTGCCCGAGGGGAGCACCCCCATCGGCGACAGCTGCCCCGAACTGCGGGAACTGGCTGCCCAGTACCATGAGCGGTTCTGTCAGGAGTTCGGCAGCGAGTTCTGCCGGGAGCTCAAGGAGGGCTGGGTAAAGGGTCAGCCCGATGGCTGCAAGGACCTGATGCGCCGTGCCGGTGACCTGATGGAGGAACTGCTGCGTGAGCGGGGACTGTGAGTTCCGGTTCAGCACATTGAGTGAACGCACCCTGCACCGGGCGGTGAAGGACTATCTGGAACCGAACCGCCAGTATCAGGAGGTACCGGTGGCAGGGTTTGTGGCGGATATATTCCGGGACGGACAGCTCCTGGAAGTGCAGACCGGCAGTGTGACCCCGCTGGTGAAGAAACTGCTGCGTCTGCCAAAGGAATATCCTGTGACCATTGTACTGCCCATTGTCCGGGAAAAGACCCTGGTCATCCTGTCGGAAGAGGGGGAGTTGCTCTCCCGCCGCCGCTCCCCGAAAAAGGGCGGCTGGTGGGAGGCCTATTACCAGCTGCCCCGGCTGCTGCCGCTGGCAGAGCGTCCGGGTGTGCGGCTGCGGCTGATCCTGGTGGACGCCGACGAATACCGCACCGAAACCCCTTCCAAACGGGTGGGGCGCTCCCTCTGCCGGCGGCTGGACCGGGTGCCCACCGCCTTTGGTGAGGAACTGGACCTGGCCTTCCCGACGGAGCTTGGAGCACTGCTCCCGCCCGGACTGCCCGACCCGTTTACACGGGAGGAACTGCGGAAGCTCACCCGGCTTTCGGTGCGGGGCATGAGCGGCGGGCTTTCGGCGCTGATGAAGCTGGGAGCGGTGCGCCCGGCAGGCAAGGACGGACGCAGGACACTGTATGAACGGGTGAATCCCCAAGGAGTGAAACAGCCATGAGAGAACCCCTGCCCCACTGGGTGACCGAAGCGATGCTGCGGCTGGAACAGAACAGTGAAGAGGCCTGGCTGGTGGGCGGCTGTGTCCGGGACCGGCTGCTGGGCCGTCCGGTGCATGACTATGACCTGACAGTATCCTGTCTGCCTGACCGCACCGCCTGGCTGTTCCGGGATCACCGGCTGGTGGAGGACGGGCGTAAACACGGTACCATCGGAGTGGTGACCGAGGGCGGCGTCCTGGAGATGACCACCTTCCGCACCGACGGCGAGTACCGGGATCACCGCCACCCCGAATCGGTGCGGTTTGTGCCCGACCTCCGGGAGGATCTGGCCCGGCGGGATTTCACAGTGAACGCCATGGCTCTGAGCTGCCGGGGCGAACTCCGGGACCCCTTCGGCGGACAGGCGGATCTTGCCGCCCGTCTGCTGCGCTGTGTAGGAGACCCCTGCCGGCGGTTCCGGGAGGACGCTTTGCGCATCCTGCGGTGTGCCCGGTTTGCCTCGGAACTGGGGTTTCGGGTGGAGGAGGCCACCCTCCGGGCGGGCGAGGAACTCGCCGGGGAGGCGGCAGCTGTGTCCCGGGAGCGGATCACTGCCGAGTGGGAAAAATACCTCGCCGGACATCACTTTGCCGGGGCGCTGGAACTGCTGCCCCTGTGGGAGGGCGTCTTCCCCGGCCTGGGGCGGCTCCCGGCAGCATGGAAAGAGGCCCTTTGCCAGGCACCTTCCCCGGAGAGCCGGGCCCTGCTGCTGGCAGGCGGCCTCTGGGAGGTGCGGCATGGGTCAGCCCCCGGTGGGACGGAGGACTGGGACGGAGCCGTCCGGGAACTGTGCGCCCCGCTGCGGCTGTCCGGAAACCGGGAGCGTCTCTTCCGGGAGGCGGCGGGCTGTCTGGCCCTGCCTCCGGCAGAGTCGTTCCGGGAGGTGTGGCGGAGGTCGGCAGATGATTCCCCCTCAGCTTACCGGGCCGCGCTGGAAGCCGCTGCGGCAGCGGACTCGGCCCGAAAAAAGGAGCTGGACTGGCTTTCCCGGGTGGAGAGCGGCGGTTACTGCCGCAGCCTGCGGGAGCTGGCGGTGTCCGGGCGGGAGCTGACTGCCCGGGGAATCCCGGCTGGCCCGGCACTGGGACAGCTTCTCCGGGAACTGCTGGAAGCGGTCATAGCGGGAGAAACGGAGAATACTCCGGCGGCGCTACTGGCGCTGGCGGAACAGAAGTGGAGGAACCAAGATGGACAAGCAGATGGAAGCGCTGGCCCAGGCAATGGCGCCGGGGCGTAAGACAGTCTTTTTCGGCGGCGCCGGAGTGAGCACCGAATCGGGCATCCCGGATTTCCGGAGCGCCGGCGGCATCTATGGGCGGCAGTATGCCTATCCGCCCGAAGTGATGGTGAGCCACAGCTTCTTTATGGCGCACCCGGACGAGTTCTATGAGTTCTACCGCCGGGAGATGGTCTGGCCCAGGGCAAAGCCCAACGCGGCCCATATCCGTCTGGCGGAACTGGAAGCCGAGGGCCGTGTGACCGCGGTGGTCACCCAGAATATCGACGGCCTGCACCAGATGGCGGGCAGCAAAAATGTGCTGGAACTGCATGGGAGCATCCACCGCAACCGCTGCATGCGCTGCGGACGGAAGTATGGCCTGGAGGCCATTCTCACCACCGACGGCGTGCCCCGGTGTGAATGCGGCGGCATTATCAAGCCGGAGGTTGTGCTCTATGAGGAGGAACTGGACCCCCGCACCCTGACAGCGGCTGTGGATGCCATCTCCCAGGCGGATACCCTGCTCATTGCCGGGACTTCGCTGGCGGTCTATCCTGCCGCCGGGCTGATCCGGTACTTTGAGGGGGACTGTCTGGCGCTGGTGAACCTGTCGCCCACCCCCATGGACCAGAAGGCAGACCTTGTGATCCGGGGAAAGATCGGCGAAGTGCTCTCCCGGATTCAGTAGAAACGATAAAAGCCCTTCTCCCATTTGCGGGAGGAGGGCTTTTTTGGATGCGGGCGGCATTCATCGCCGGAGAAGGTCAGGCAGCAGGATCAGGGCTGCACCCAGCAGGAGCAGCAGCGCCCGTTTGTAGTCCCGGCTGCGGAGCGCCTGGATCATTGTTTGGAGCCAGCTGATGCCAAACAGCAGAACCCCTGTGCCGCAGAGAACTATTCCGGACAGGGTGAGGACAGAAAACAACGGATTCGGGGCGGCGATGCCCGAAATGATTACGCCCAATAGAAGCAGGACGCCGGCGGAACCCAGTCTCAGACCCCATTGAAAAAAGCGGCTTTGCTGCATACGATCCCTCCTGTATTATATGCTTGATACAGAGATCATAGCATGATCCTGTGGACGATACAAGGGCAATTTTGTGAACAAAAAAGACGGGGCCAGCTGGCTCCGTCTTTTTCAGTGCGGGATTACTCTTCGGGTTCCGCTTCGGTGACGATAATGGTCAGGGTTTTGGTGTTGGTGCTGTACCCGCTGCGCTGGCAGGTGAGTGTGATGGTGGTCTCACCGGCGGCAAGGCCCTCCAGTTCCAGTTTGTTTGACTTCTGTACAGCCGATACAATGGCGGGGTCATCGATCTCATGGGACAGGTCGCCTTCCGAGGGGTTGAGGACTGTCAGTTCCACGATCTCCCCCTCAGCCAGATGAACTACATTGTTGCGCTCCAGACGGTCTCCGAGAATGGTCATCGAGATCAGTTCCGGCACCGAGTGAACCTGCAGGGTCAGCTGGGCATCCTGGTATCCGGGAGTGGAGGCGTGGATGGTCACACTGCCGGTGCCCTCCTCCACAGCGGTGATGGTGATGCGCTTGTCCTCGCCCACTGTGGCAGTGACGATGCTGTTGTCCGCGGTGACGGTGAGAACAGTATCCTCCGAAACAGTCTCCGCATCGAGAATGATGCTGCTGCCCACTTCCACGGTGGGAGCGTAGGCGTCAAATCCCTTGGCGGAGAGGGCAATGCTCTGGGAGGGTTCGGATACGCTGATCTGGATCTGTACCGGAAGATCGGCATAGCCTTCACAGCTCAGCACCAGATCCAGGGTATACTGTCCGGCTTTGGGGCACTGGAGGATCACCCGGTCCTCCGAGAGGTAGTAGGTTCCGTCAAAGGTGACCTCATTTTCGGAGGAACGCACAGTCACCGGAGTTTCCAGGGGCTTGGGTTCGCCGTCGGTGACATCAAAGCCGGTGAACAGGATTGTGGCCTGATTGCCGGCCTGCAGTTCCAGATAGCCCGAGGCAAAGGTGGCAGAGCCGAAGTTTTCCCGCTCGGGGTGGAAGGCACTTTCCAGGGCGTTTTCCGGCTGGATAGCCCGGGAGTCGATCAGGGTCATGCCGGCCTGCATGTGCCGGGCTGTGATCTGGATCTCATAGCTCTTGGAGAGGCTGGAGCCGTTCATCGAAAGCTCCACCGTCACAATGGCATGTCCGCTTTCCACAGCTGTGAGGGTGATGGCATTGTCGGCATAGTCGGCGGTCATTAGTTCCCGGTCGGAGGAAACCACATTGACTTCGCAGCCCTCCGGCAGCTCATTGAGATGGAAGGTACGGCTTTCCCCCGGAGTCCAGTCGCTCACCGAACTGAGGGTCACCCCTCCTTCATCCACCAGATCCATGGAAGTGACTGCATCGCCGTCCACAAAGATAGTACAGCCAGCCAGCAATACTGCGGAAAGCAGTCCGGCTGTCAGGGTGGATATGATTTGTTTCATGTTCATTTGGCACCTCTGTGTATTTTGTCAGGGAAACAGTCCTGTTTCCCGGGGCTTCGATTCTTAGCCCCATTATACACAAAACAGCGCCGGATTACCAGAGAAATTTGTGGGAAAATGCGCAGATGCTGGTTTACTGATTTTCCGCCTGCTCCAAAGCCTCCACAAGCTCCAGGTATTCCGCGCACTTGTGGTTGAGCAGATTCTCATAGCGATAGAATACATCATTCTGCCGGTCCTCGCCGGCACGGTACAGTCCGGATACGACTTCACGCAGCCGGAGAATTTCCAGCTGCAGCTGGCACAGATATTCTTCCGCGGCTATGGTTTTGGTAGTCATGTTTGATCATCCTTTCCGGTTACAAGGGGCCTCGGGGCAGACTTCTGTGTCCCCGGTGCCTTTATTATAGCGGGTAGGCTGTGTCGAATTTCCGAAAAACAGCGCAGAACTCCCGGAAAGTTTTTACTTATAGTAGAAAAATGCTCTGCAATACGGAAAGTATAGCAGAGCTGCCGGAATATATGGAAAAATCGGGAATTTTGTCAGCGTCCGGTGTGACGGATATGGGCCAGACCCTGGCTCATAATGGTGACGACATGGTCATCATCCAGGCTGTAAAAGATGCTTTTGCCTTCCCGGCGGGTCTTGACCAGGTGGGCATTGCGCAGCAGCCGGAGCTGATGGGATACCGCCGACTGGGTCATGCCCAGGGCCTGGGTGAGGTCATAGACGCACAGTTCCTTTTCCAGCAGGGCGGCAATGATGCGCAGACGGCTGTTGTCCGAGAAGATCTTGAACACTTCGCTGAGCCGTTCCAGTTCCGGGTCGGAGGGCATCTGGCTGAGGATCGGCCGGGATTCCGGCAGGGGAGATACAGACATGGCAGTTCCTTTCTATATAAGAGAGTCAGGCTTCAAACAGCTCCGGATGGCTGCGGGAATAGTGGAACAGATACTGCTGGGCAATGCCCGCATAGGGCAGCAGTTCCTCCGGGAGTCCCTGGGGATACATGGTGGACATCACCCGCTTCATCCACACATCCACCGGCAGGCATTCGATGCGGTGGAACCCGTAGAGCAGCGCACAGTGGGCCACCTTGATGCCCACCCCCCGGATGCGGCAGAGCTCGGCAGCCGCTTCCTCGGTGGGCAGGGAGGCCACATGGTCCAGGTCCACTTCGCCTGAGGCGGTTTTACGGGCGGCATCCAGGATATACTTGGCCCGGAATCCGCTGCGCAGCGGCTGGAGATCCTCCTCGGTGAGGGACGCCAGCACCTCCGGTCCGGGGAAGGAACTGCGCCCGCCGGGCAGCGGTTCTCCCCAGGTATTGCAGAGGGTTTCCACAATGCCCCGGATGCGCTTGATGTTGTTGTTCTGGCTGATGATGAAGGAGCAGAGCGCCTCCCAGCGGTCCTGGCGCAGCACCCGGATGCCCCGGGCATAGTCAACAGCCTGGGCCAGCTGCGTGTTTCTGCGGAACTGTTCCTGGATGGCGGCATAGTCCTCATCCAGTGCCAGATAGGGGATCAGCCGCTGTTCAGCTTCAGCCTGATCCAGGCCGGCAACCAGAAGGTCATCGCCGTCTGTCCGCAGGGTGATGACATTCCGCCCTACCACGCCGGTATAGCTGCCGTCATCACCGGGCAGCCAGCGGAAGCACTGCCCGCATTCGAAGGTCTCCTGAAGATTGAAGGGAACGGCACCGGTGAGCCGGGCGGTATATTGTGTCATAGCTTGTCCTCCTGCCGGTTCCGGCGCTGGGTTTTTCAAAGGGGTGGGAAAAGTATAATAGGCCAACAGGACGGGAGCGGGCAAAGCCTGTGGATCGTCCGGCACAAAAAAGTATCATAGTCGCTTTGCGGCTATTATACCATGAAGCGCCAGCGAAATGGTATAATTGGCCATTGGGACGGGAGCGGGCAAAGCCTGCGGATCGTCCGGCCGTAAAATTAAGTATAATAGCCGCTTTGCGGCTATTATACCATTAAATCCCCGCCTTGAAAAGCGTGCCGGAATGGGTCGGAGGGGGAGGGGTTCGGCAAAATGCCATACCCTTGGCCCGTCTGTGTAAAATACGGATTGTAGCCATGTGACCGTCGGATTACAGACCAGAAACTGGCAAAATCCGGGTTTTTAACAGGGAACAGATGTTTTGTTTTCAATTCGTTCACGATTCCATGGGAGTTTTCCACACTTTCAACTGAGTTTTCAACACGGCTTGTGGAAGCACCAGTTGAAACTGTGGAAATCCCGGCTTATACAAGCAGTAATATCTCCGGGGCTATCTGTAAAGCAAAATTTCTTTACACTGCGCCAGACCCCGGGAATCCGTTGTGAAAAATGCGCAGACAGCGCATAAAGCGCCGCCGGACCGGTGATACTATCAGCGAAATGACATGAAACCGGAAAAAGGGGAAAGAGGGGAAAAAGATGCTCAAGGGAGTCAATCGGAAGATCATCGAAGTGCGGGACCCGGACAGCCGCTATTTTGAGCGTGCGATCCTGTTTGTACGCCAGGGGGACTGGGCGCCCAAGGAGATCGACGAACAGGCGGAACAGTACCTGCGTGCCGCCAGTGAGGAGATGGGCCGCACCCGGACAGCCGCGCCGTCCGCCACCCTGCTCAAGGAGCGGGTCGGGCTCAGAAAGCTGCTGTTCCGGGCCGGGGCGGCGGCAGGGCTGCTGCTGCTGGCAGCGGCGCTGGTACTGCTCTGAGGCGGTCCGGCTCGGGACTGCTCACCATTTCCAGAATCTCTCAAATTTTGATTAAACCACCTGTGGATCATGGATCTGCGGGTGGTTTTTGTTTGGAGAGGCTATAAAAGATGAAGATTTATAGTGTCAATCGTCAGAAAATGTGTTAAGATAAATATGTATATCGAAAAGCGCCGCCGCCCCGGGACACAGGACTCCGGACTGGACGGACGGCTCATTGGAGCGAGAGAGTATGAAAAACAATCGAAATTATCGCCCGGCTGGTCGTGACAAGACCCGTCCGGAAGCGTCCCGCCGCCCCGCGCGGCCCCAGTCCCGTCCCCAGGAGGAAGAATCTGCCCGGGGTATGCAGCGGGAGGATATTGTCATTGGCCGCAATGGAGTCATTGAGCTGCTCAAGAGCGGTCGGGCTGTGGAGAGCATCCTGGTCACCGGCGGCGAAACCCAGGGCAGCATTGTGAAGATCCTTGCCATGGCAAAGGAACAGGGCATTCCGGTCAAGGAGACCAGCCCCGCCAAGCTGGACAACATGTGCGGACACCAGAACCATCAGGGTGTGATCGCTGTCACCGGCGCCGCCAACTACTCCACCATGGAGGACATCTATAAGAAAGCCGGGGATCAGCCGCTGTTCGTCATCATTGCCGATGAGATCACCGATCCCCACAACCTCGGCGCCATTATCCGGACTGCCGAGATCGCCGGCGCCCATGGCGTGATTATCCCCAAGCGGGGCAGTGTGGGCCTCACCGTGACTGTGGCAAAGACCTCTGCCGGCGCGGTGGAGCATCTGCCGGTGGTGCGGGTATCCAACCTGGCTGCCACAGTGGATCAGCTCAAAAAGGACGGCGTGTGGGTCTACGGCACCGATATGGAGGGCCAGTGCTGGTGTGAGATCGATTACACCGGTCCGGTGGCGCTGATTGTCGGTTCGGAGGGCAAGGGCATGAGCCGTCTGCTCACCGATAAGTGTGATTTTATCGCCTCTCTTCCCATGTATGGAGAGATCAACTCGCTGAATGCTTCGGTGGCAGCGGGAATTGTGATGTATGAGATCGCCCGGCAGCGGGCAGGTATCAAGGCCAGATAAGGAAATTTTGCTGCGGCAGGAGGATAGACAATGGCAGACCGATACAATGTCGATGATATTCTCGAGGAGATCAAGCGCAAGAAGAGCGGGTCAGGCAGTATGATCTCCTCACGGCGGGCGCAGGACGAGGACGAAGCGCCGGTTTACAGCCGTTATGACCAGGAGCCGGACGAGGCTTCCTATGAGACCCGCTATACCCGGAGCCGGTCGGTGGACGACTATGAGGAGCCGCCCCGCCGCCGTCGGGAGAGCCGTTATGAGGACGACCGGTATGAGGACCGCTATGCGGCCCGTCCTGCCCGGAGCCGGGACTATGACGATTACGATGACTATGATGACCGTCCCCGCCGCCGTCCGGAGCCCCGCCGGGAGTATGAGGACTATCCGGCAGAGCGCCGGGAATCCCGCCGGTACGACAGCCGGTATGACGAGGACTATGAGGAGCCCCGCCGTCCGGCACGCCGCCGGGAGGACCGGTATGACGATGACCGGTACGACGACCGTTACGCGGCCCGTCCTGCCCGGAGCCGGGACTATGATGACTACGATGACTATGACGACCGTCCCCGCCGCCGTCCGGAGCCCCGCCGGGAGTATGAGGACTATCCGCCCGAGCGCCGGGAATCCCGCCGGGACGAAGAACCCCGGAGCGGATTCCGGTTCCGTGGGGAGGCCGAAGACGAGATGCCGGCAGCCCGTACCGAGCGGTACAAGGAACCGCCCCGCCGCCGTCGGGACGAGTATGAGGAGCCGCCCCGCAAGGCGGAGCCGGAGCGCACCCGGGAACCCGAGCGCAGCCGCGAGCCGGACGATGATCTGAGCATTCTCCGGGACCGCATCAGCGACAACACTCCCCGGCGCAGCCGGTTTGCCGACCTGGAGGAGGAAGAATCCTCCGCACCGGCGGCAGCGCCTGCCGCACCCCAGGGTGTATCGGGTGAGACCATCATCACCAGCCGGGAGGATATCCTCAAGAACTTCGGACGGGGCCGCACCCAGTCCTTCACCCGGAATTTTGATGCAGCCAAGGCCGAGCGCCGGCAGGACATCGCCGCCATCCAGAAGGAGGTCTCCGGAGAGGAGGAACCTCCGGTGCCGGACGACTACACCGCCACCCAGATGAATATCGACCTCTACTCCATGGACGAGCAGGGCAACTCCAAGGCGGAAACCGAACGCCGGGACCGCCGCCGCCGTCAGAAGGAGGAGAAGGGCGAACCGGTGGTGGAGGAGGAGCTGGACGACCTCACCGATGAGGTGGACGACTTCAATACTCCCAAGGACGCCAACAAGGTCTATGCCCGCATCCGCAAGACCAAGAAGGGCCTGATGATCCGGCTGGGGCTTTCGGTGGTGCTGTTTGCCCTGATGTGCTACCTCACCGTATCCCTCAAGAATATCAATCTGCCGCTGCTCACCTTCATGCTCCCCGAGAAGAATATGCGCGTCTTTATGGGCGTCAACCTCGGTGTGCTGGTGCTGGCAGTGCTGCTCAATATCTCCACTATCCTGGGCGGCCTCAAGGCGCTCTTTACCCTCCGTCCCAGCGGCGACGGCCCGGTGGCTGTGGCTGCTCTGGCGGCGGTGATCCAGGGCATTGTGCTGATCGTCTTCCCGGATCAGGTCACCAGTGACAATGTGGGTTACTACTTCGCCGTGGTGATCCTGGTGCTGATCTTCAACCTCATCGGCAAACTCTTCATGATCAACCGGGTGGACCAGAACTTCCGTCTGCTGGCGGAAGGCGGCTACCAGCGCCATGCCTTCAATATCATCAATGACCGCAACCTCGCCCGGGAACTCACCCAGAACCTGGATCTGGAGCAGCCGGTGGTGGGATACAGCCAGCCGGCTGACTTCCTCACCAACTTCATGCACCTCTCCTTCACCGAGGACTTCGGCGAGAATGTGTCCCGCATCACCACCCCCATCTTCCTGGTGGCGGATCTGGTCTGCTCCATCATTGTGATGGTCATCTACGGGGACCCCTTCCTGGCACTCACCGTCTTTTCGGCGGCGACCCTGCTCAGTGCGCCTCTCACCAGCACCATTGTCGGCAACCTTCCCCTGCGCCGCATGAACAAGGCGCTCTCCCAGGATGGTTCGATGGTAGCGGGTTATACTGCCCTGGACCGGTTTGATGACATCAACTGCTTTGTCATCCGGGACAGCGAGCTGTTCGGGCCTCAGTCCATCACCCTCCACGGCATCAAGACCTTCGATCAGAAGCGCATTGATGAGGCCATGGTGGATGCCGCCAGCATTGTCTGCAAGAGCGACTGTGTGCTCAGCTACATCTTTACCCAGATGATCGGCGGCAATGAGAAGATCCTCAAGAAGGCGGACAGCATCGTCTATGAGGACTCCATGGGTATCTCCGCCTGGGTGGACGGCAAACGGGTGCTGATCGGCAACCGGGAACTGATGATGAACCACAACATCGAGATCCCGTCCAAGGACTATGAAAAGAAGTTCGTCAAGGACGGACGGGAAGTACTCTACCTGGCAAATTCCGGCGAGCTCACCGCCATCTTTGTGCTGAGCTATGCCGCTGATCCGGATATTGTGGACGAGCTGGGCGTGCTGGTGGATCGGGATATCGGTATCTCGGTCTACACCACCGATTCCAACATCACCCCCCAGAAGATTTCGGAACTCTTCGACTTCCCGGAGGATATGGTGGAGATCGTGCCCTACAAGCTCCATGGTCAGTGTGACCGCCTGATGGCCCACAAGGACCGCGCGAGAGCCGAGATCGTCTACAATGGTTCGCTGGCTTCCAAGGTGCGCACCCTGAGCGGCATCATCACCGCCAAGACCTCCATCCTGCTGGGTGTGATCCTCCAGGGCGTGGGTATGACACTGGGTTACTTTGCGGTCTGCCTGCTGGCCTTCACCAACAGTAACGGCAATGGCTTCGGTACTCTGAGCTTTACTCTGCTCATTGCCTACCAGCTGTTCTGGGGACTCATCACCATGCTGCTGCCCAACCTGCGGCGCTACTGATAAAACAAGCAGAATGCACAATACACCACCCGTAAATTGTATATGGGTGGTGTATTTTTTTGCGCTTCCTCTCTTGTACTTGCTTCGCCGGGATTGTATAATAAAACTATAATTATTGAAAGAGAAGTTCGCAACTTATTTAATTTGACGAATACCAGGCCGAAACAGTCCCCGATGGACTGCAGGCGGGCTCTTTTAATAAAAAATGGAAAGGGGCGATGACGCCATGAAACAATATCTGGCAGGTAAAATAAGGAATGTTGCGCTGGCGGGCCACAGTTCCAGTGGTAAGACCACACTGGCTGAGGCTCTGCTTTACAAGACCGGCTATTCCGACCGGCTCGGCAAGGTAGCGGACGGCAATACTGTCTGCGACTTTGACCCGGAGGAGATCAAGCGCAAGGTATCGGTATCTTCCACCGTGGCACCGTTTGCATGGGGCAGTACCAAGATCAATCTCATCGACACCCCCGGACTCTTTGACTTTGAGGGCGGTATGTACGAAGGCATGATCGCAGCCGAAAGCGCACTGATCACTGTATCTGCCCGGGACGGCGTGGAAGTGGGCACCGAAAAGGCCTACGAACTGGCAGACCGTCTGGGCCGTGCCAAGATGTTCTTTGTCACTCAGATGGATATGGACCATGCGGATTTCTATAAGGTGCTCGAACAGCTCAAATCCGAATTCGGCCCGAGTGTCTGCCCGCTGGTAGTTCCGTTCATGAAGGACGGCAAGGTGGACTGCTACATCAACCTGATCGACAACAAGGCTTACCGCTATGAAAACGGCGTGATCGCTGAGGCTGAAATGCCCGATACCGGTCACCGTCTGGAAGGCCTGATCGCAGCGATGTCCGAAGCGATTGCTGAAACCGATGAAGGCCTCTTTGAGAAGTTCTTCTCGGGCGAACAGTTTACCCGGGACGAGATCCTGCACGGCATCCATCAGGGTGTGAAGAGCGGTTCCATTGCGCCGGTATTCTGCGGCTCGGCTGTGACCATGGACGGCATCGATATGCTGCTGGACGCTATGGTGGACCACCTGCCGTCCGCCTATGAGAGCGCCGGTCTGGTTGCTGAAAACGAAGCCGGTGATCCGGTGGATGTTCCCTGCACCGATGAAGCGCCCCTGGCAGTTCTGGTATTCAAGACCGTAGCTGACCCGTTTGTGGGCAAGCTCTCCTATGTCAAGGTTGTATCCGGCAAGATCACTGCCGATACCGAACTCTATAATATGCGCACCGGCAATGTGGAGCGGCTGGGCAAGATGCTGCACACCCGCGGCAAGAAGCAGGAGGAGACCACTGTGATCTCCGCCGGTGACATCGGCGCCATCACCAAGCTCCCCGAAGCTGTAACCGGCGATACCCTCTGCGATCCCGCCTACAAGGTAAAGTTCGCGGAACTGGTATTCCCGAAGCCCACCCTGTCCATGGCTGTGGTAGCCAAGAACAAGGCAGATGAGGGCAAGGTAGCCCAGAGCATGCAGCGCCTGATGGAAGAAGATCCCACTATCCGCTTTGAGCAGAACAAGGAAACCCGGCAGCAGGTACTCACCGGCCTGGGCGACCAGCACCTGGATGTGATCGTATCCAAGCTGGCGAACAAGTTCGGTGTGGAGATCAGTCTGGAAAAGGCCAAGGTACCCTACCGTGAGACCATCCAGAAGAAGGTCAAGGTACAGGGACGCCACAAGAAGCAGTCGGGCGGACATGGTCAGTTCGGCGATGTATGGATCGAATTCGAGCCCTGCGACAGCGAGACTCTGGTCTTTGAAGAGAATGTGTTCGGCGGCGCTGTGCCCAAGAACTACTTCCCGGCTGTTGAAAAGGGTCTGCAGGAGTGCGTTCAGAAGGGCGTACTGGCCGGCTATCCCGTTGTAGGCCTCAAGGCCACTCTGGTGGACGGTTCCTACCACCCGGTAGACTCGTCTGAAATGGCGTTCAAGACCGCTGCTTCAATCGCTTATAAGACTGCGCTGCCGCAGGCATCTCCGGCAATCCTGGAGCCCATCGGCAACCTGAAGGTCACTGTTCCGGACAGCTACACCGGCGACATCATGGGCGATCTCAACAAGCGCCGTGGCCGTGTGCTGGGCATGGAGCCCGCCGGCAAGGGCCTGACCACCATCGAAAGTGATGTGCCCATGAGCGAAATGGGCGACTTCACCACCGTGCTGCGTTCGATTACCCAGGGCCGCGGCAGCTTCACACTGGACTTTGCCCGGTATGAACTGCTTCCCAAGCAGCTGGAGGAAAAGGTCATTGCCGAAGCTGGCAAGCAGGCTGAATAATTGTGTTTTCCCGAAAGGAAAGAAATTCCCCCTTTGAATAACAAAAGCCGGACGGCTCATCGGAAATACCCGGTGAGCCGTTCGGCTTTTGTTGTCTGAATCGGGGTGGTCAGCGGGACATCTTATCCAGAACGGACATGACTTCATCCAGCTTGGTTTCCACTTCCTCGGGAGTGCCGCCGGTGAGGGAATCCTTGACGCATCCAGCCAGATGGGCCCGGATGATCTCCTTGTTGGCCTTGCCGAGGATCGAGATCACTGCCAGCACCTGATTGGAGATGTCAATGCAGTACCGGTCCTCATCGATCATCTTGAGGATTCCGTCCAGCTGTCCCCGGGCGGTTTTGATGAGAGGGACTACCTTGTCACGGTCGGCTTTCATGGCAGAGCCCTCCTCAGCCAATGGATACTACGGTGTAACCGGCATCGGTCACAGCCTTGGCAAGTACATCATCTGCCACCGGAGCAGTCAGTTCCACATTGGCGCACTTCTGCTCCAGATCCACCTTGGCGGTTACGCCGTCCAAAGCGTTCAGAGCCTTCTCCACCGAACCGGCGCAGTGCATGCACATCATACCATCAATGACAATCTTCTTGTTCATAGCAAATTCTCCTTTGTTGTTTGAGTCTATTGTATCAGAAATCGAAACCGGCGTATAGCCTGCCTCGATCACAGCGGCTTCCAGCACCGAATCCTCCACCGGGTGCGCCAGGGTGATGGCGGCAGTTTTGGCTTCCAGATCCACATGGGCGCTTTCCACGCCCTCCACGGCGGAGAGTGCCTTCTCCACCCGGGCAGAGCAGTGAGCGCAGCTCATGCCCTCCACCTGCATCACACGGACGATGGGCTCGGGTGCTTCGCCGGACAGGAACCCGGCAGGCTCATAGCCCGCCTCGGTGACGGCGGCTTCCAGCACCGAATCCTCCACCGGGTGCGTCAGGGTAATGGCGGCAGTTTTGGCTTCCAGATCCACATGGGCGCTTTCCACGCCATCCACGGCGGAGAGAGCCTTCTCCACCCGGGCAGAGCAGTGAGCGCAGCTCATGCCCTCCACCTGCATCACACGGACGATGGGCTCAGGCGCTTCGCCGGACAGGAACCCGGCAGGCTCATAGCCCGCCTCGGTGACAGCGGCTTCCAGCACCGAATCCTCCACCGGGTGCGCCAGGGTAATGGCGGCAGTTTTGGCCTCCAGATCCACATGGGCGCTTTCCACGCCCTCCACGGCGGAGAGCGCCTTTTCCACCCGTGCAGAGCAGTGAGCGCAGCTCATGCCTTCCACCTTCATCACACGCACAGCAGAGCCAGCGGGAGCCGGTGCGGGTTCTGCCGGATCGCAGGCAGCCGGACAGACGGCACAGGCAGCTGCCGGGCAGGCCGGAGCTTCGGCCCTGGGTGTCGCAGGAGCCGCAGGGGCAGCCGGAGCGGAGACGCTGGGCTTAAAGAGCTTGAGCCGCAGGGCGTTTGTGACAACGCTCACCGAGCTGAAACTCATGGCGGCAGCGGCGAACATAGGGTTGAGCTTGAGTCCGAAGGGGATAAACAGCACGCCCGCAGCCAGCGGGATGCCGATGGAGTTGTAGAAGAAGGCCCAGAACAGATTCTCCTTGATGTTGCGGATTACCGCACGGGAGAGTTCGATGGCGGCGACAGCGTCAAGCAGGTCGCTCTTCATCAGGACGATGTCGGCGGATTCGATGGCGACATCGGTGCCGGCGCCGATGGCAATGCCCACATCCGCTCTTGCCAGGGCAGGGGCATCGTTGATGCCGTCGCCGATCATGGCGACCTTTTTGCCCTCTGCCTGGAGCTTGCGCACTTCCTCCTCCTTATCCTGGGGGAGAACCTCCGCTACCACCCGGTCAATGCCGGTCTGGCGGCGGATGGCTTCGGCGGTCTTCTTGTTGTCGCCGGTGAGCATGACCACATCAATGCCCAGCTTTTTGAGCTCCGCAATGGCCTGACGGCTGGTGGGCTTCACCACATCCGCCACAGCGATGAGTCCGATGACGATGCGGCTGCCCTCAGCTTCCCGCACAAAGAAGAGCGGGGTCTTGCCCTCGTCTGCCAGGCGGTCGGCCTCGGCTTCCAGTTCGCCCGAGTCAACGCCCAGGGCGCCGAGCAGGCGGCGGTTGCCCGCATGGATGGTGACGCCGTTCACCCGGCCCCGGACGCCCTGACCTTCAGCGGCGCCGAAGTCCTCGGCTTCGGGGCAGGCAATTCCGGATTCAGCGGCATACTGGACGATGGCATCTGCCAGCGGATGCTCCGAACGCTTTTCCACTGCCGCAGCCAGCATTACCAGTTCGGCTGCGTCGGTGCCGCCCAGGGGAATCACATCGGTCACCCGGGGCTTGCCCTCGGTGACGGTGCCGGTCTTATCCAGAATGACCGTGTTCACCAGATGGGCGGTTTCCAGGCTCTCGGCGCTCTTGATGAGAATGCCGTTTTCAGCGCCCTTGCCGGTGCCCACCATGATGGCCACCGGAGTGGCAAGGCCCAGAGCGCAGGGACAGGAGATCACCAGCACCGAGATGCCGATGGAGAGGGCAAAGTCAAAGCTCTGCCCCAGCAGCAGCCATACAATGGTGGCGATGAGGGCGATGGTCATCACAGTGGGGACGAACACCGCCGCCACCTGGTCTGCCAGCTTGGCGATGGGAGCCTTGGAGGAGGAAGCCTCCTCCACCAGGCGGATGATCTGGGCCAGGGTGGTGTCGTCGCCCACCCGGGTAGCCCGGAACTTGATGGAGCCGTTCTTGTTGACCGTGGCGGCGATCACCCGGTCATCCACCGTCTTTTCCACCGGGATGCTCTCACCGGTGAGGGCGGATTCGTCCACCGAGGTGCGTCCCTCCAGGATCACGCCGTCCACCGGAATGCTCTGTCCGGGACGGATCACCACAATATCCCCGGGCACGACTTCCTCCACCGGGATCTCCACCTCCACGCCGGAGCGCTCCACGGTGGCAGTCTTGGGGGCCAGGTCCATCAGTTTGGTGATGGCCTCGGAGGTCTTGCTCTTGGAGCGGGCCTCCAGCCACTTGCCGAAGGTAATCAGGGTCAGGATGGTGGCGGCGCCCTCAAAGTAGAGGTCCATGGAATAGGCCATGAGTGCCGCATGGTCCCCGGCTACAAAGGCAAAGGAGATCTGATAGATGATATAGATGCCATAGATCATCGCTGCCGAGGAACCCACCGCGATGAGGGAATCCATGTTGGGGGAGCGGTGCCACAGGGTTTTGAAGCCGGTGAAGAAGTAGTTCCGGTTCAGATAGAGAATGGGCAGGGTGAGCAGGAACTGGGTAAAGGCAAAGGCCAGAGGATTGTGCATGCCGTCCAGCCAGCCGGGGACCGGCAGTCCCACCATGCTGCCCATCGAGAGATAGAACAGCGGCACCAGGAAAATGAGCGACCGCAGGAACTGCCGCTTTTTGGTTTCGGCCTCCTTGAGGGTGAGGTTTTCCGGAGGTTCGGGGCGGGCGGATTTCTGCCGGGCCGCGTCAGCGGGGGAAGCGCCGTAGCCGGCCTCCTCCACCAGCCGGGAAATATCCGACGGCTTCAGGGTGGATTCATCATAGTCCACCATCATATTGTTAGCCAGCAGGTTCACATTCACCGAGCGGATGCCCTCCGCTTTGGAAAGGCTCTTTTCGATGTGTGCCGAGCAGGCCGAACAGGTCATGCCGGTGACAAGGAATTTCTGTTTCATGGTTTCACCTCAACAGTTTCATGTAGGTTAACCCTCCCCCGGGGGAGGGGGTGTTTTTCGTCTATAATTATACTGTGAAAGTGTAGTTTGTCAAGAGGGGGCGAGAAGATTTTCAGGCAGGTGGGTTTTCGGCTTGCCAAAGGACGGCGGATATTCTACAATAGAGGGGAAAGATCACCAACTGGTGAGAGTAAAAAAGGAGATGAAGCCATGCTGATATCCTGCTGCGGAAACCGCTGTGATGAATGTGAGCGGTATCCGGGGGAGTGTCCCGGCTGTGCGGCCATAGGCGGAAAAGCGGAGTGGTGTGCCAGTCTGGATGTGGAGGTCTGCCCCTTTGTGACCTGTGCGGCAGAAACAGGAGTTTCCCATTGCGGCGAATGTGAGGAGTTCCCCTGTGAGCTCTATGAGCTGACCCTGTCCGAGGACGCCGGAGAGGAAGAACGCCGGGCCTTTGCCATGGCACGGTACCGGAATTTCGGCCTTCTGGATGCCCAGCGGTTTTTGGAAAAACAGTCCGATTGAGTCGGACGGGAGTTTTCCCGTCCCATGACCATCAAAATAAAAGAGAAGCAGGTGTCTTAGTTATGAATCGTATGCTGAACAAGAAGAGCATCCGGGATATTTCTCCCAAAGGAAAGCGGGTCCTGGTGCGCTGTGACTTCAATGTGCCGCTGGATGGCAGCACCATCACCGACGATAAGCGCATCACCGAGGCGCTGCCCACCGTCCGCTATCTGCTGGAACAGGGCGGACGGGTGATCCTCTGCTCCCATCTGGGACGCCCCAAGGGTCAGGTGAACCCCAAGTACAGCCTGGCTCCGGTGGCAGCACGGCTTTCGGAGCTGCTGGGCTGCGAAGTGCCGCTCTCGGCTGACATCATCGGCGAAGATGCCCACCGGATGGCTGATTCCCTGAAGGACGGTCAGGTCATGCTGCTGGAAAATGTGCGGTTCGATCCCAGAGAGGAAAAGAACGACCCCGAATTTGCCAAGGAACTGGCTTCCCTGGCAGAGCTCTATGTCAATGACGCCTTCGGCACTGCCCATCGTGCCCATGCCTCCACTGCCGGTGTGGCAGACTATCTGCCCGCTGTCTGCGGCTTCCTCATCGAGAAGGAGATCGGCTTCCTGGGCGGCGCGCTGGAAGACCCCAAGCGTCCCTTTACTGCCATTCTGGGCGGCGCCAAGGTATCGGATAAGATCGGTGTGATCCGCAGCCTGCTGGAAAAGGTGGACAGCCTGCTCATCGGCGGCGGTATGGCCTATACCTTTATCAAGGCACAGGGCGGCGCCATTGGTGACTCGCTCTGCGAGGAGGATAAGCTGGATCTGGCCCGGGATCTGCTGGCAGAGGCCAGGGAAAAGGGTGTGCGCCTGCTGCTGCCGGTGGACACTGTGATTGCCGATGCCTTCAGTGAGGAGGCCAATACCCGCACTGTTGCCGCCGGGGAGATTCCGGACGGCTGGCAGGGTCTGGACATCGGCGAAGCCACCCGGGAACTGTTTGCCCAGGAGATCAGGAATGCCGCCACTGTGGTCTGGAACGGACCCATGGGCGTCTTTGAGATGAAGAAGTTCGCTGCCGGTACCGAGGCAGTGGCAAAGGCTCTGGCAGAGAGCGATGCCATCACCATCATCGGCGGCGGCGATTCGGCTGCGGCTGCGGCTCAGCTGGGCTATGCCGACCGCATCAGCCATATCTCCACCGGCGGCGGTGCGTCGCTGGAGTTCCTGGAGGGTCTGGTGCTGCCGGGTATCGCCTGCCTGGAAGACAAGTAAGCGCAGGAGGACAGCATGAATCGGGAAAAGAGAACGCCTGTGATCGCAGGCAACTGGAAGATGAACAGCGGCAGTCCGGCAGAGGCTTCGGCTCTGCTGGGCGGTCTGCTGGAGGCCTGCCCCAAGGCTCCGGCCTGTGAGGTGGTAGTCTGCCCGCCTGCAACAGCGCTGGCACTGGCAGCCGACACCCTCCGGGGCAGCGCCATTGCCCTGGGCGCCCAGAACTGCCACTTTGCCCCGTCCGGTGCCTATACCGGCGAGGTATCTGCCGCCATGCTCACCGGAGTGGGCTGCACCCATGTCATCATCGGACATTCCGAGCGCCGGCAGTACTTCGGCGAGACCAACGAAACCGCCGGAAAGCGTCTGGCGGCTGCGGTAGCCGGAGGGCTCTGCGGTATCCTCTGTGTGGGCGAGAGCCTGGAACAGCGGGAGGCCGGACAGGAGATCGAAACCTGTGCTGCCCAGCTTGCGGGCGGCCTGGCGGAGATTCCGGCAGAGGCACTGGCCCATGTGATGATCGCCTATGAGCCGGTGTGGGCCATCGGCACCGGACGCACCGCCACTGCACAGGAGGCCAACCGGGTATGCGGCGAGATCCGCCGCCTGCTGGCAGAGCGGTATGGTACAGAGGCAGCCGACAGGGTGCGCATTCTGTACGGCGGCTCGATGAATGAGAAGAACGCCGCGGAACTGCTGGCCCAGCCGGAGATCGACGGCGGGCTCATCGGCGGAGCTTCCCTCAAGCCGGAGAGCTTTGCCGCCATTATCCGCGCCTGTGAAGCAGGGGAGGCGAAGGCATGAAACAGCCGGTGATCCTCATTATCCTGGATGGCTTCGGCATTGCGCCGGACAGCCAGGGGAATGCCATTGCGCTGGCAAAGACCCCGGTGACCGACCGTCTGTGGCGGGAGGTACCCCATACCCAGCTTTCCGCTTCGGGGGAAGATGTGGGTCTGCCCGCTGGTCAGATGGGCAACTCCGAGGTGGGACATACCAACATCGGTGCCGGACGGGTGGTCTATCAGGAGCTGAGCCGCATCACCCGTGCCGCTCAGAACGGTGAACTGGAACAGAATCCGGCGCTCCGGCAGGCAGTGGAGCATATCCGTGCCACCGGCGGCAGCCTGCACTTTATGGGGCTGCTCTCGGACGGCGGTGTCCACAGCCACAATACCCACCTCTATGCCATGATCCGGGCTGCCAGGAGCCTGGGCGCTGAGAAGATCTATGTCCATGCCTTCCTGGACGGACGGGACTGTCCGCCCAAGTCGGGCCTGGGCTTTGTGAAGGAACTGCGGCAGGAGCTTTCTGCCATCGGCGCCGGAACACTGGCTACCGTCTGCGGACGGTACTATGCCATGGACCGGGACAACCGCTGGGAGCGGGTGGCAGAGGCCTATGATGCCCTGACCCTGCCGCCGGCGGAGATCGCCGATCCGGAACAGTGGGTGGAGGAGTCCTACCGCCAGGAGATCACCGATGAGTTCGTGAAGCCTGCGGCCTGCTGTGAGGGCGGACGCATTTCGGACGGGGACAGCGTGATGTTCTTCAACTTCCGTCCCGACCGGGCCAGAGAGCTCACCCGGGCGCTGACCCAGCCGGGCTTTGACGGCTTTGAAAAGAAGGCAGCCCCGAAGGATCTCTGCTATGTCTGCACCACCGTCTATGACGACAGCTTCGAAGGGGTGCTGGTGGCCTTCCCGCCCGAGCGCCCGTCCCAGACCCTGGGCGAAGTGGTTTCCCAGGCGGGACTTTCCCAGCTGCGCATCGCCGAAACCGAAAAATACGCCCATGTGACCTTCTTCCTCAACGGCGGACGGGAGGAGCCCTTCCCGGGCGAGGACCGCATTCTGGTGCCGTCCCCGCAGGTGGCGACCTACGACCTTCAGCCGGAGATGAGCGCCCCGGAGGTCACCGAAAAGGTAACCGCCGCCATCCGCAGCCGGAAGTATGGGCTGATCGTGCTCAACTTTGCCAACTGTGATATGGTCGGGCATACCGGCAGCATTCCCGCAGCCGTACTGGCGGTGGAAACAGTGGACCAGTGCCTGGGTGAAGTGCTGGCGGCGGCAGAGGAGGCCGGTATGGCGGCGGTGATCACCGCGGACCACGGCAATGCCGATGAGATGCTGGCAGAGGACGGCGGCCCCAAGACCTCCCACACCACCAATCCGGTGCCGCTGTGGGTGACTGTCCCGGGGCTGGAACTGCGCTCCGGCGGACGCCTGGCAGACCTGGCTCCCACTGTCCTGGAACTGATGGGACTTTCCCAGCCGGACGAAATGACCGGCACATCGCTGATTATGTAAAAAACTTCAGCCCTGTTCACAGAAAATTGATGATTTTTCACCAGTATTCACAGGAAAACCGGTTGAGGTTTTCGCTGAAAAGATTTATAATAAGAACAGGTATACATACAATAGGATTGTTGCCATCTGACACAGAAATCAAAAACCCCAGCAAAGGAGTTGTTTTTATGAAAAAGAGTATCTGGATCTCCCTGGCGGCATTTGCTATCTTTGTAGCGGGCGCCCTGGCAGCTATCGCCATCTATATCAGCCGCAATGGCAGCCGTCTGATCGGTGACGATGAATATGACGATTATGATTTCGATTTCGATGAGGACGAAGATGCCTCGGATGAATACTGCGGTGAATGCGCCATTGATGATGACGCACAGAAGTCGGTTGTAATCGAGGACAATGCCAGCGAGGAGAAGTAAATCTCCCGTCTGGTTCCCACGATCCATGCAGGGCCCTGGTATACAGCCGGGGCCCTGTTTTTTAACTTGTGCCAAAGAATCTTCATTTGGTTCAGCAAAAATAAATGGGTTTCCCCGCAGATTTCCAAAAAATACAATTAGAATTCTATGAATTAGCACTTATACTAAGCAACTGCTGAAAACCTCTTGACCGATGGAGGGAAACATTCTATAATCTAACATATCGCCTAAAGGACAGGAGGAAGTACCATGGCAAATTCGGAACAGACCAAACGAGCCCTGGCCGAAGGGCTGAAAACTGCGCTGCGCAGTCAGGAGTTCGACCAGATCACTGTGGCGGACATCACCGAGTGCAGCGAAGTGAGCCGCAACACATTTTACTACCATTTCCGGGATAAACAGGAACTGGTGGATTGGATCTTCCATACCGATCTTGGTCCGGTGCTCCGGGACAGCCGCCCCGGACGCACCTGGAATGAAGCCCTGACTGAGCTGCTGGCCCGTCTGCAGCGCAGCCGGGTATTCTATGCCGGTATCCTGCGCAATCAGGGTCAGGACCGGTTCAGCAGCTGTCTGTTTGAGGACTGCAGCCAGATGGTAAGCAGCCTGCTGGCCCGCCGCCCGGGAGAGCTTTCTCTGGCGGAACAGGAGATGGCTGCCCGGTTCTATGCCCATGCAGTCATCGGATTGGCAATGGATTGGATTCGCGGCGACACCCAGGCAGAACCTGAAGAGATTGTCACCATGCTGCAGAAGCTGATCAATCGCCGCTGAGTGAAAAACTCCCGTCTGGATCACAGGCGGGAGTTTTTTCCGCGCATAAACCACAGCTCCCATGTCCACACTGATGGGTGAAAAGGAGCGTGGTACCATGGAATTTGAGAAAAGCAGGACCTGGGCCAATCTGATGAGTGCCTTTGCAGGTGAAAGTCAGGCCCGGACCAAGTATGAAAATTATGCCCAGAAGGCTTCGGAACAGGGCTATGAGCAGATCGCGGCCATCTTCCGGGCCACTGCCGCCAATGAGCTGGCCCATGCGTCAATCTGGCTGGAAGCCCTCCATGAAGGCGCCCTGCCGGATACCCTGGTCAATCTCCAGGACGCGGCCCAGGGCGAGCATTTTGAGTGGAGCAGCATGTACAAGGACTATGCCGAGATCGCCCGGGAGGAGGGCTATACCCGTCTGGCGGCGGCCTTTGAGCTGACTGCCAGGGTGGAGGCGGAGCATGAGGCCCGGTACCGGAGCCTGATCGGGCATCTGGAACAGGGCTCCCTTTCCAAGCGTGCCGAAAAGACTGTGTGGATCTGCCGGTACTGCGGGCATATCCACGAGGGGGAGGCGGCTCCGATGCGCTGTCCGCTCTGCGGCAAGGCCCAGGGCTTCTTCGAGGTGCACAGCCGGGAAGTGTGATCCCTCTTTATACGCAAAAACCGTCCGGAGCTGTTTGATACAGCCCCGGACGGTTTTTGTATTAAGGAGGAGAAAACAGATGAGATTCAGAATTTACTTGGCTTCCGCCGCTTCCTTTTCCATTTCAGCATTCTTGGCTTCGATGAAACGGATCAGGGTTTCCACTGCGCCGTCAATGCCGATGCAGTCGGTGCGCAGGGCCAGATGATAGTTCTCTGCCCGGCCCCACTTCATGCCGGTGTAGTAGTTGTAGTAGTTGGCACGGCGCTTGTCGGTCTTGTTGATGAGCTCAACCACATTGTCGCTCTCCACGCCGTAATCCTCTACAACACGGCGGACCTTGCTCTCCATATCCGAGTGGATAAAGACATTGAGCACATTGGGCTTATTGCGCAGGACATAGTCCGCGCAGCGCCCGACAATAACGCACGGGCCTTTTTCTGCCACGCTCTGGATGGTTTTGGACTGGGCGATAAACAGCTTATCGTTGAGCGGCATATCGTAGAGTCCCATGGTATTCCCGTACATGGACAGCGAATAGAGCAGGCTGTTGGTGATATTGCGGTCATTCTTTTCAAAGAGATGTTCTGCAAAGCCGCTTTCCTCAGCAGCCAGTGTAATCAGTTCCTTGTCATAGAAGGGGATGCCCAGCCGTTCTGCCAGCTTCTGACCGATGAGTCGTCCGCCCGAACCATACTGACGGCTGATGGTAATGATGGTGTTGTTTTTCATAAACAGCCCTTCTTTCTTATATAGATATCCGGAAAACGGACGATGGATCAAAGAGTTCCGATTCTCTTTGTTCAGCTTTATTATAGCACAAGACTTGGAAGAAATCAACAAAAAATATATACTTTTCTATTTTTATTACTGCAAAATAAACTGAACCAACTTATTGTTATGAATAAGTTGCCGGATGCGGCGGAGAATCCGGCCCGGGAGCGGGGACATGGACGCATATTCTTCCGCCCCAGGGGATAAATATGGGGACAGGAGGGATAGTATGATTACCATTTCACTGCGTATGGATAAGAAGCGTCTGGCGGCTCTGGTGCTGGCCCTGGCTCTGGCAGGGGCGGGAGCGGTGTGCGCCAAGCAGATGCTCTGGCAGAATGTGCTGCCGGCGGAGAGCACCGTATCCGCCCGGAAGGTGAATACAGCTGCCGCCAATGAACAGCAGCGCCGGGATTTTATGGCGGCGTACGGCTGGGAGGTGGAGGAGGAACCGCTGGAGATCCAGGAGGTGCTGATCCCCAGCGAGTTTGACGAAACCTATGAGAAATACAACTACATCCAGAAGCAGCAGGGCTTTGATCTGAGCCGGTACCGGGGCAAGGTGTGCCGGAAGTATGTCTATGCGCTGCCGGGGTACCCGGGCGGCGTGGAGGACGCGCGCATTACCCTGCTGATCTACAAGGACCGGGTCATCGGCGGGGACATCAGTTCGCCGTCAGCGGATGGGTTCATGCATGGGTTTGACGCCTCCTCGTCGGTATGGCTGGGACTGGAGCAGCTTGCCTGACCTGCGCACTTGAGAAAACAGCCGGGGTATGGTATCCTTGAATCAGCAAACCGAAGGAGGAGTACCCCATGGCAAAGATGCGTCTGGACCGGCTGTTGGCCGGACAGGGCACCCAGACCCGCAAGGAGGTCCGGGAACTGATCCGGAAAGGCCGGGTGACAGTGAATGGTCAGCCGGAAAAGGCAGCGGACCGGCAGGTGGAGCCGCTGACCGATGTGATTGAGGTGGATGGCGTCCCGCTGCGGGTGCGGGAACATGTCTATCTCATGCTCCACAAGCCCCAGGGGGTGGTATCCGCCACCGAGGACCGGCATCAGCCCACTGTAGTGGATCTGGTGCCGCCGGAACTGCGCCGGAAGAATCTCTTCCCTGCGGGCCGGCTGGACAAGGATACCGAGGGCTTTGTGCTCATCACCGATGACGGCGCCTTCGCCCACCGCATCCTCGCCCCGAAGAACAAGCTCCCCAAGCGGTACACCGCAGTGCTGGATCACCGTCTGGACCCGGCGGTGATCGGTGAGTTTGAAAAGGGCGTGGACATCGGCGGCGGGGATCACACCCTGCCGGCAGAGCTCACCATCCTGGAAAACGGGGAAAACCCCCGGGTATCGGTGATCATCTGCGAGGGAATGTACCATCAGATCAAGCGGATGTTCGAGCGGTTCGGCTATCGGGTGATCTACCTCAAGCGGGAACAGATCGGCGGTCTGCCCCTGGACCCCGCCCTGCCCAAGGGCGCCTGCCGGGAGCTGACCGATGAGGAACTCCACCGTCTGGAGGAGAAGGAAGGAGAGGACGCACAGTGAAACGATGGGATCGTCTGTCCCGGGGATTCCGGCAGCTCCGGTGGGGCGTGTCGGTATTCACCGGAACCCTGAGCATGGCTGCGGGCATCTTCACAGCCGGGACGGTGCAGCGGTTCCGCCTGTGGAAGATCAGCAAGCTGGTCTGGATTCCGCCGGCAGTGTGGACCGCCGGAGGGTTCCTGGGCGTCTGCCGGGCAACCCGCCGTCTGGAGCGCAGCCGCCCGCGCCGCCGTACATAAATACGCAGCCGCACCTGGCCGGAGAGACCTTCTCCGGAGCCGGTGCTTTTTATATACAATTTGTTTGGACAGTGATACAAAAACCACCATTTGAATTGATTCACCCGATGCCCTGTGATAGAATATCCGGGTAGTGTATTGTAGTATCAGATCAGAGGAGTGAACAGAAATGAATGGAAAAGTCCGTCGGTTCTACGAGGAGCTGGCTGCGATGTCCGGCCTGCGCCTGGACCCCGAGGGCGGTGCCCTGTACGGCACTTACAAGGGGTATGGCGTAGCAGTCCTGGCCCCCAACCCTTCCTATCCGTACCAGATGTGCGCGGTGTTCTCCTCCAGCCGTCCGGATGGCCCCCTCACCAAGGAGGAATGCAAGCAGTTCCTCAAGGAGCATAAGGCCGCGGCGGATCTCAGCCAGAATGGATGGCAGATCACCATGGTCATCCGGGGCGGCATGGGACAGAAGCACCTCCGGGAAAACTTTGTGCAGTCGCTGGAGGATACAACCGCCTACCTGCGCGGCGCCGGCTTCACCGACTGCTGCCAGTCCTGCGGCAAGGTGACAGAAACCGATCCGTGCTGTGTGGCAGGCGCCTATGAGCACCTCTGCCCGGACTGCTATGCAGCCCTCCAGCAGAGCAGAAACCAGGAGTCCATGCGGCAGGCCGGCAAGGGCGAGAACATCACCGGCGGTCTGGTGGGCGCCCTGCTCGGCAGTCTGGTGGGCGTGGTGAGCATCATCATCTTCAGCCAGCTGGGCTATGTGGCGGCCCTCTCGGGCGTGATCATGGCAGTCTGCACCCTCAAGGGCTATGAAATGCTCGGCGGAAACCTCTCCCGCAAGGGTGTGGCACTCTGCGTGGTGCTCATGCTGGCGATGACCTTCGTGGGCGACCGTCTGGACTGGGCGATCCTGGTGTCCCGGGAGCTGGGATACAGCTTCCTGACCTCCTTCCGCCTGATCCCCGCGCTCATTGAGGCAGACATCATCGAGGCCTCCTCCTACTGGACCAACCTGGTGATGCTCTATCTCTTCCTGCTGCTGGGCATGGTTCCCACTGTGCGCAATTCGCTGGTGTCCCGTGCCAACGCAAGCCGCATCTACCGTCTGGAAAAGTCCGGCACCCGGATGTAACCATCTGCCGGTGCAGTAAAAAATCCCCTTCCCGTGATTCCGGGAAGGGGATTTTTGGTTTATGGCAAGGGCCGGGGCTCAGCGCAGGGCGGGACGGACACGGTCATACCGTCCGGCGCCGTAGCTGGTGCTGAGGATGGGCTGGGCAGCCTGGGCCATGCCGTTGAAGACGCCCTTGCCCACATAGGCGATGTTGGAGAGCACCGAGAAGATGGCCACAGCCGCTTCGCCGCTGACCCGGAGCAGGGCGATGTTGAAAAGCAGGACGATGAGCCCGGCGGAGAGTTCCAGAATGCTGGAGCCGATGCCGTTCCGGAGCACCCGGACACAGGCGGCGGGGTCAAAGAAGTTCCGGGTCAGGTGCAGGTGGTTCTGGTGCAGGGCAAAGTGGAGCAGGTAGAACAGCACAGCCACACAGTGTCCGAGGATGGTTGCCAGACCGGCGCCGAACATGCCCATGCCCAGCTTCATGGTAAAGACATAGTCCAGCACGATATTGCAGATATTGCCGGTGGTGCCGGCGATCATCACCAGACGGGGGTTGCCGTCCGCCCGGATGATGACGCCCAGGGCGCCGGAGAAGATATAGGCAAAGGCGAGCAGGTTGATGGGACGCATATAGTCCACCACTTCGGTGAGGATGCGGTCAGTGGCGCCGAATACCCGGGCCAGCGGCACAATGAACACCGAGGTGAGCAGGGTCAGGGTCAGGCCCACAACTGCCAGCAGTACCATCGACTGGGTAAAGACCCGGTTGGTCTGCTGGGTCTGTCCCTGTCCGGTGAGGATGGAGGCAGTGGTGGCAGTACCGACGCCCACCATCAGGCTGAAAGCGGAAAAGAGGGTGAATACCGGCAAGGCCACATTCAGGGCAGCCAGGCCGTCGCTGCCCACAGCCGCCCCCACAAAGAACACATCTGCCATACAGTAGAAGGAATGGGCGATCTGTCCGATGAGGGTGGGGAGCAGATAGCGGAAGTAATCACTCTGCACCTCCCGGCGCACGGCCGGATCGATGGACACAGAAGCAGTCATGGAGCAAAAGACCTCTCTTTTTTCTGAAAATAGGGAGGCAGAAGAAGCCTTCCACGCCCGCACCCGAGATTCTACCACGGGGCAGACGAAAAAGAAAGTGGGATACCGGACGAAAAAATCCGGGGAAATACCGCCTATTTTGCCGGTCTGCACAAGCAGCCGGGGAAAATGCAGGGAGGCCGGGGGATAGCGTCAAATTGCACAAAGCATTCCCAGCACCTGCCCGTTCTGGAAAAAATTCTCTGCAATAATATCTAAAAAATCCTGCACAGTATAGTGGAATCTGTCAGAAGAAAGGGGGGAGTTTTGGGAACCTAAGCTTTGTGCTTCAATACAAAATCCAGGGAAATCCAGGCGCAAAATAGGCAATCTGCCGGAAAGTTAGCAAAAAATAGACAAAAACTTGCAACTTTTATCGTGGTTTCTATTGCAAAACAGGCGGGTTTTATGTACAATAGTGTGTGTATTGGCTATACTGACGAAAGTTTGCACTGAAATCATAGCGAAGAGGGGTAAAGAATTATGTCTAACCGGTTATTCCAGGGCATTATCCACCAGATGCGGGATTCCATCGACCGTGTGATCGGCGTTGTGGACGATACTGCTACCGTTATCTCCTGCAGCGATCTCACCCGCATCGGGGAGACCAGTGAATATCTCATGCTGGACATGGGGGAAAATCAGGATCTGTTTGTGCGGGATGGATATACCTACAAGCCGTTCGGTTCCAAGTCCAAGCCGGAGTTTGCGGTCTTTGTGGAGGGCTCGGACGAAATGGCTGCCCGGTACTGCGGCATTCTGGCTGTGGCATTGTCCGGCATCAAGCAGTATTATGACGAGAAGTATGACCGCAACAACTTCATCAAGAATGTAATCCTCGACAACATCCTGCCCGGCGACATCTATGTCAAGGCCCGGGAAATGCACTTCAATTCGGATGTGAGCCGGGTGGTTCTGCTGGTGCGGATCGTCTCCTCCAATGATATCTCCGCCTTCGATGTGATCCAGAACCTGTTCCCCAACAAGCAGAAGGACTTTGTCTTCAATATCAGCGAGAGTGACATCGTGCTGGTCAAGGAGATCAAGGCCGGCATCGATTCCAAGGACCTGGAAAAGCTGGCCCGTTCCATTGTGGATACTCTGGGCGGCGAGTTCTATACCAAGGTTGTTGTGGGCATCGGCACCACTGTTGTGGGCGTCAAGGATCTGGCCAAGAGCTTCAAGGAAGCACAGGTCGCGCTGGAAGTGGGCAAGGTATTCGATACCGAAAAGGCCATTGTCAGCTATGATAACCTGGGCATCGCCCGTCTGATCTATCAGCTTCCCACCACCCTGTGTGAAATGTTCCTCAAGGAAGTATTCAAGAAGGGTTCCATCGAGAGCCTGGATCAGGAGACTCTGTTCACCATCCAGAAGTTCTTTGAAAACAATCTGAATGTATCGGAAACTTCCAGAAAGCTGTTCGTACACCGCAATACCCTGGTTTACCGGCTGGAGAAGATCAAGAAGCTCACCGGTCTGGATCTGCGGGAGTTCGATCACGCCATCATCTTCAAGGTTGCCCTGATGGTCAAGAAGTATCTGACAGCCAATCCCGTCAAGTATTGATCCCGCTGCGGGAACCAGCACCTGACAGTTCTGAAAAAGACCGTATAATCCCAAATGAGTCATTGTCTGCAAGGCGGTAATTGAGTGTGATTAAACTGACAAATGTATCCAAGCGGTACCCTTCCGGAAATCTGGCACTCGACAATGTGAGTTTGGATATCGATAAAGGCGAATTTGTGTTTATTGTCGGCTCTTCGGGAGCGGGCAAGAGTACGCTGATGCGCCTTTTGCTTCGGGAAGAAACTCCCACTTCCGGCCGTGTGATTGTAAATGGTCGGAATGTAGGGGAGATGAAGCGGCGTGATATCCCCTATTTCCGGCGGACGCTCGGCGTGGTGTTTCAGGATTTCCGCCTGATTCCCACAATGAATGTGTATGACAATGTGGCCTTTGCCCTGCGTGCCACCAATGTATCCAATAAGGATATCCGGCAGCGTGTGCCCTATATTCTCAATCTGGTGGGCCTGCAGGGAAAAGCCCGCAGCATGCCGGAGCAGATCTCCGGCGGCGAACAGCAGCGTGTGGCCCTGGCCCGGGCGCTGGTCAACAATCCGGATCTCATCCTGGCGGACGAGCCCACCGGCAATATCGACCCGGAACTCTCCTATGAGATCGTGGAACTGCTCACCGAGATCAATAAAGTGGGTACCACCATTGTGATGGTCACCCATGAACATGAACTGGTTGCGCAGTTCGATCATCGCATCATTCAGATCGAAAAGGGCCGCCTGGTGGCGGATACCGGCAAAATAGGAGGTCACAATGGGAGGAAGTAGTATCGGGTACCTTCTGCGGGAAGGCGCCCGGAATATCTATGCAAACAAACAGATGTCGGTGGCAGCCATCGGTGTACTGGTGGCCTGTATGCTGCTGATCGGTGCTTCCATTGTGTTCAGCTTCAATGCCAACAGCTTTGTAGGCTATGTGGAAGCACAGAATGAAGTAGTGGTGTTCCTCAAGGATAACCTGAGTGACGACCGCATTTCCGAAGTGGAACAGCAGCTGAAGAATACCGAGAATGTATCGGCAGTCCGGTTCATCAGCAAGGAAGAGGGTCTGAACAGCTGGGTACAGTCCATGAGCGGTGTGGCTGAAAACAGCGAGGAGCTGTTTGCCCCCCTCTATGAGGACAATATCATGCCCGATTCCTTCAGCGTGACCATCCGGGATCTTTCCCAGCTGGACGCCACCGTACAGGTGCTGTCCGATTACGATGATGTGGACTATGTCCGGGCGCCGGAACAGGTGGCCCAGACCATCACCATCATCAAGCATGCTGTCAACCTGGGCGGCGCAGCCATTGTGCTGCTGCTCATCGGCGTGGCATCGATGATCATTGCCAACACCATCAAGATCACCGTATTCAACCGCCGCAAGGAAATCAGCATCATGAAGTATGTGGGCGCAACGGATATGTTTATCCGCCTGCCCTTTATTGTGGAAGGGCTTCTGCTCGGCCTGCTCTCCGCTTCGGTGGCCTTCCTGCTGATCTGGGGGCTCTATTCCCTGCTGGTACACTGGCTGGCAGGCGAGGGTGTGGGCTGGCTGACCTTCCTCACCGAGAACCTGGTGCCCTTCGGCTCTATGGCACTGCCGCTCATGGGCTGCTTCCTGTTTGTGGGAGTTGCCATCGGCACCCTGGGCAGCATAATCTTTGTGCGTAAATACCTGAAAGTATAACGGCGGCCATTCCCCCGGGGATGGACAGAAAAAGAGGCGATACCCCATGCATCAGACATACAGACGGCTGATCGCGCTGACACTCTGTGCCGGCCTGATCACCACAGCATTCAGTACACAGTCGGAGAAGCTCTGGCAGGTGAGCTATGCGGACACCACCGTGAGCTCGGATGACCAGGCGCAGATCGACGACCTGAACAACCAGTATGAAGAACTGGAGGAACATCAGAAGGAGATCCAGGCGCAGATCGACGCAGCCAAGAGTGAAAAGGACAAGTATCTGGCAGAGAAGAATCAGCTCAATGGTCAGATCGACAATACCCAGGCGCAGATCAATGTGCTCACCGACAAGATCACCCTGCTGGACAATATGATCGCGGAGAACAACGCAAGCATTGCGGATCTGGAAGAGGAGATCGACAAGGATTATGAGATCTTCCGTCAGCGGGCCCGGGCTTCCTATATGTCCGGGGACAGCAGCACCATCAGCCTGCTGCTGGGTGCTGACAGCTTTTCCGACTTCCTGATGAAGGCGGACATCACCGCCCGGGTAGCGGAAAATGACCGGGAGATCATTGCCGGCCTGGAAGCCAACATTGCGGAGCTGGAAAAGCTCCAGGAGGAAAATGAGGCCAACAAGGCGGATCTCAACGAGTCCAAGGGTACCCTGGACGAGAAGAAGCAGCAGCTCAATGGTCAGGTGAGCCAGATCCAGGGGCAGATCGAGGACATCGATGCCCTGCAGAAGCAGTATGAGGCCAACAAGGCAGAGATCGACAAGATGATGGCGCAGGTACAGAGCGAAATCAACGACATCTATGCCTCCTATGAGTCCCAGGGCGAATATACCGGCGGCGTCATGACCTGGCCTGTACCCGGTTACACCGGCATCACCAGTTACTATGGCTGGCGCTTCAACAACACCGACTTCCACACCGGCATTGATATTTCCGGCTCCAATATCTACGGACAGAATATCGTGGCGGCAGCGGACGGCGTTGTCATCAAGGCCCAGGAGACCTATGTCCAGGGCGTAGGCTATGGACGGTACCTCATCATCGACCATGGCGGCAATATCTCCACCCTGTATGGTCATACCAGCCAGCTGCTGGTATCCGAGGGCGATCATGTCACCCGCGGACAGGCCATTGCCAAGGTGGGTTCCACCGGCTGGAGTACCGGCCCGCATCTGCACTTCGAGGTGCGTGAAAACGGTACCGCTGTCAATCCGCTCAGCGGCTATCTCAAGCCCTGATCACACAGAACAGCATGTTCAGACAGGCTGCGGCTTTCCCCGTGGGAGGCGGCAGCCTGTTTTTCATGGGAAAATCCCGGGTGTTCACAGAATTTTTACCTTCGGGGCACAGATTCTGTCCCCAAGGCTGTGGAAACTGTGTTATACTATACCGGTAGATCTCTGCCGTCCCATGCGGCAGAACCAGAGGCAGGAGTTGAATCAATGAACAGAAAAATTTCACTGGGCGTCGCCATTGCGCTGATGTCCCTGGCAGCGGCGGTAGCCATTGTCATTACGGCAGGCTACTCCATGTACGACTTCAACGGCCGGATGCAAAGCCTGCGGGAAAGTGAAGTCATGTACAGCAAACTCAATGAGATCGACGGATATGTCCGTCAGAACTTTTATGGGGATATTGATGAGGAAGAACTGATGAATGCCGTAGCCAAGGGCTATGTCAGCGGCCTGGGCGACAAGTATGCCCGGTATATGACCCCCGAGGAATATCAGGCACAGATGGAAGCCTATGAGAGCCAGAAGGCCTCCATCGGCGTCAGCGTTGTCATGGACCCCAGCGGTTATATGAAGGTCATCGAGGTCTTTGCCGATTCCCCGGCAGAGGAAGCCGGCATTGAAGTGGGCGACCTCATCGTGGAAGTGGAAGGCACCATGGTCACTGCCGATAACTATTCGGAACTGAGCACCTCCATGGGCGGCGAGGAAGGCTCCACCCTGAATCTGGTGGTCCGCCGGGACAGCCAGGACGATGATGTGGAGATCGTCCGCCGGAATATCGAAGTGCCCATGGTCACCTGGGAACAGTACGGCGATGTGGGCTACATCAGGATCAAGGAGTTCCACAACAATACTCCTGCCCAGTTCAATACTGCCCTCAAGCAGCTCACCGGCAATGGCGTCAAGGCGCTGATTTTTGATGTGCGCAACAACCCCGGCGGCACCATTGACTCGGTGGTGGATATGCTGGATACCCTGCTGCCCGAAGGCGATCTGGTATCGGCTACCTATCACGACGGTCACACCGAGGTGCTGGGCACCAGTGACGCCGATGAGGTGAACCTCCCCATGGTGGTAATCACCAACGAGAATACCGCCAGTGCGGCAGAGCTGTTCGCCCAGGCCATCAAGGATTACAACAAGGGCCGTACCGTAGGCACCCAGACCTATGGCAAGGGCGTAATGCAGACCATCTATCCCCTGAGCGACGGCGGCGCCCTGAGCATCACCGTAGCCAAGTACAATCCCCCCAAGAGCGAGAACTTTGACGGGGTAGGCGTCAAGCCGGATTACGCGGTGCAGCTCACAGCGGAACAGCAGCGCAACTTCTATGAGCTGTACGAGGAGACCGATCCCCAGCTGAAGAAGGCACTGGAGCTGGCGGAAGCGGTGATCAAGACCGGCGGCTTTGACGGCCTGAGCGAGATCCCCGAGAGCAGCTCGGAGGAGGAGACCGAGGAGGATACCTCCAGCGAAGAGGAGACCGCTTCGGAGGAGACTTCGTCGGAGGAGGAGAGCAGCGAAGAGAGCTCTTCCGAGGACGAAGCTGCATAAGCTCCAACTGAATACCAAGGGAAAAATCCCACAGGCGGCAGATTCCAGTATCTGCCGCCTGTTTTGCCAAAATAAATCACCGGGAAGTGCGGATCAGACAGCTTTCGCACTTGACACCGGGGACTGATTTTACTATAATACTGATATTATGCGTCGCAGGACGCACATTTGTTTGACTGAACTGCACCAGAAAGGGTGATTGCTTTGGATAAGATTTTGATGACACAGGAGGGCTTTGACAAGCTCCAGGAAGAACTGCATCAGCTGCGCACCACTGGTCGTGCGGAAGTATCCGAGAAGATCCGTATAGCCCGTGGATTCGGTGACCTGTCCGAGAACAGTGAGTATGATGAGGCCAAGAATGACCAGGCTGTCATGGAAGCCCGCATCGCACAGCTGGAGGAACAGCTCAAGCATGTGGAGATCATCGACCATGATGATATTGCCACCGATGCTGTATCGGTTGGTTCGCTGGTCAAGATCCTGGATGTGGAATACGGCGATGAGATGACCTATCGCATTGTATCGTCCCTGGAATCGGGCGGCGAAGGAGAAACCATCACCGATAAGTCGCCGGTAGGCCAGGCTCTGCTGGGCCATAAGGTGGGCGAAGTGGTAGAGGTTCAGGCTCCGGCTGGCGTGATCAGCTTCAAGATCCTGGAAATCTCCCGGTAAAGAACAGTGTTTTGACAGATGCGGACAGAAATGTCCGCATTTTGTGTTTCTATGGGAAAAAGTCAAATTCCGCCGCTGGACAAACGGCTAAAACATGATAAAATAAAAAGGTAACGTTAATTATACAGGGAGTGTAAAATAGATGAGTGAACGGAACAATACCCCCGTACAGGAGGAAGTTCAGACCGGCGAGAGCCTTTCGGAACTGCTCCAGATCCGACGGAACAAGCTCAATGAACTGATGGAATCGGGTCAGAATCCCTATGAGATCACCCGTTTTGATGTAGATGCCCATGCCAAGGAAATTGTGGATGGCTTTGACAATGGCTTTGAGGGCCGTCATGTATCCATTGCCGGCCGTATTATGAGCTGGCGTGATATGGGTAAGGCCAACTTCATCGACCTGCAGGATGGCAGCGGCCGCATCCAGATCTATGTAAAGATCAATGAGATCGGCGAGGAAGCTTTCCGTCAGTTCGGCAAGTGGGACCTGGGCGACATCATCGGCGTGGAAGGCGAAGTATTCCGCACCCGCCGGGGTGAGATCTCGGTGAAGGCTGAAAAGCTGACCCTGCTCTCCAAGAGCCTGCGTCCGCTGCCGGAAAAGTGGCATGGCCTTAAGGACACCGATGCCCGGTACCGTCAGCGCTATCTGGACCTGATGGTGAACCCCGATGTGAAGAAGACCTTCATCACCCGTTCCAAGTTCATCAAGTTCATGCGCAGCTATCTGGACGATATGGGCTATATCGAAGTGGAAACCCCGGTGCTCAATACCATTGCCGGCGGTGCCGCTGCCCGTCCGTTCATCACCCATCACAATACGCTGGACATTGATATGTATATGCGCATCGCCACCGAGCTGCCGCTGAAGCGTCTGATCGTGGGTGGTATGGAGCGCGTCTATGAGATCGGACGCATCTTCCGCAATGAGGGCATGGACCCCAAGCACAACCCCGAATTCACCACGGTGGAGCTCTACCAGGCCTACACTGATTTCCATGGCATGATGGATATTGCCGAGGGCATTCTCTCGGGCGCTGCCAAGGAGATCCTGGGCACCTATGAGATCCAGTGGCAGGGCGAGACCATCGACCTGACCCCCGGCTGGCGCCGTCTGACCATGGTAGAGGCCGTACGGGAGTATGTGGGCATTGACTTTGATGCCATCACCGACGATGCTGAAGCTGTGGCTGCTGCCAAGGCCGTGGGCGTGGAGCTGGCTGAAACTGCCGACAAGACCTGGGGCAACGCACTCTATGCCTGCTTCGATCAGAAGGTAGAAGAGAGGCTGATCCAGCCGACTTTCATCACCATGTATCCGGTGGAGGTATCCCCGCTGACCAAGCGCAGCCCCAAGGACCCCCGCCTGACCGAGCGGTTCGAGCTGTTTGTCTGCCACAGCGAGCTGGCAAACGCCTATTCCGAGCTCAACGATCCCATCGACCAGCGTCAGCGGTTTGAAAAGCAGGTGGAACTGCGTGACCGCGGCGATGATGAAACTGAGATGCTGGATGAGGACTTCCTCATGGCACTGGAATACGCCATGCCGCCCACGGGTGGTATGGGCATGGGCATTGACCGTGCAGTCATGATGCTCACCAACTCGGATACAATCCGGGAAGTAATTCTGTTCCCCACCATGAAGCCGCTGGGCACCGGTGACCGCCGGGAGGAAAAGGCAGCAGCTGCCGCTCCGGCTGCGGTTCCCATGAAGGAAGCAGTCACAGAGCCGACAGACTTCTCCAAGGTGGAGATCGAGCCGCTGTTCCAGGATATGATCGACTACGAGACCTTTGCCAAGTCGGATTACCGGGTTGTGAAGGTCAAGGCCTGTGAGGCAGTGCCCAAGAGCAAGAAGCTGCTCAAGTTCGTGCTGGACGATGGCTCGGGTGAGGACCGTGTGATCCTCAGCGGCATCCATGAGTACTATGAGCCGGAGGAGCTGGTGGGCAAGACCCTGATTGCCATCACCAACCTGCTGCCCCGGAAGATGATGGGCATCGACTCCTGCGGCATGCTTATCAGCGCCGTACACAGTGAGGACGGCAAGGAAGGGCTCAATCTGCTGATGGTGGACGACCGCATCCCCGCCGGCGCCAAGCTCTACTGAGTGATCCCCTGATATGAACCAATCAAGCGAATCGGAGAGATCCTTCTCCGGTTCGCTTTTTTGTATGCCGGTAAAAATGTCTGGATTGTGAATGATTCATGGACAGCAATTCACAGGATTCTGGAAATGTTCAGCCCCAGGTTACAACTTTTATGCCAGAAAAAGGTATACTGTGTTGTGTTGGCTGTATGTGTATAAGGAGTGTTTTTTATGGATTCGCTGTATCTTGCATTGGGGCTCTTCTTCCTCTATTCCTTCTTCGGATGGCTGGCTGAAGTCGCCTTCTCGGCTGTGAGCCGCAAAAAGTTTGTCAATACCGGTTTCCTCACCGGCCCGGTCTGTCCCATCTATGGCGTGGGCATCCTGTTTATCCTGCGCTTCCTGGAACCACTGCGGAATGATCTGTTCTTCCTCTTTGTGGGCAGCACCGTCGTTGCCACCGTGCTGGAATATGCCACCAACCGCTTCCTGGAAGGCCTCACCGGTACCAAGTGGTGGGATTACAGCCGGTTCCGCTTCCACTTCGGCGGCTATGTCTGCCTGCCGTTTTCCGCCTTCTGGGGCGCGGGCGCTGTGGCCATCGTCCGCTGGATCAACCCCCTGGTTGTCCGGCTGGTGCAGCTGATCCCCGTTCCCGTCGGTCGGGTGATCCTGCTGGGCTGTGTGATCCTGCTCGGCCTGGACCTGATCGCCACCGCCGGCACCATGGTGCGGATGCGCCGTCAGTTTGCCCTTACCCCCGAGCAGATGGAGGCCCTGGAACAGGCTGCCAGCCTCCCGGGACGGCTCAGCGAAGCCATCCTCGGACGCATCCAGCGCCGTATGGAGCGCACCGTTCCCCAGCTCTCCCGGCATGAGGAAGCTGCCCGGGCCTTCCGGGAACACCAGAAAGCTGCCAGCGGCGTCTTTGCCTATGGCTGCGGCTTCTATAAGCTGGTATGGCTCTTCGGCATCGGCGCTTTCCTGGGTGACATCATCGAAACCATCTACTGCCATGCTACCGCGGGGGTGTGGATGAGCCGCAGCAGTGTGCTGTACGGTCCGTTCAGCATCGTGTGGGGACTGGGCGCCGTACTGATGACCGTCATGCTCGAACGCCTCCGCCACCGGGACAGCGTCGCTGTCTTTCTGGCAGGCACTGTTCTGGGCGGCGTGTATGAATATGTGTGCAGCGTCTTTACCGAAGTGATGTTCGGAACGGTGTTCTGGGATTACAGCGCCTTCAAATTCAACCTCGGCGGACGCATCAACCTGCTCTACTGCTTCTTCTGGGGCATGGCGGCAGTGGTGTGGATCAAGGGAGTCTATCCCTTCCTGTCCGACCGCATCGAACGCCTGCCCATCCGGCTGGGCCGGGTGCTCACCTGGGTCTTTGTGGTGTTCATGTCGGTGAATATCACCCTGTCCGGCCTGGCTCTGGCCCGGTATTCCCAGCGGGCTTCGGGCGTGGATACACCGCCCACTGCCCTGAGCACCTTCCTGGACGAACACTATCCCGATGAGCGGATGCGGCGGGTCTATCCCAATGCTGTCCACACCGACTGACCGCTCCGGCAGATTGCCTTAAAATCTGCTTATTCCGGGACGGAACTTCTATGGAAATTTCGTCCGGAATCCGCAATTTTTTATAGACAAATGGCGGATGGGAGAGTATAATAAGGACAAAGCAAAACCTTTAAGTTGGTCCCGTGAGGCTGACAAGGAATCGGCTGCGTCGAATAGAGAACAGATCCTGTACGGAACACCGGGGAAGTTTCCCGGGATTCCGGAGTGATTTTGGATAGCTGAAGCCTTATCTGCCATGCGGATAAGGCTTTTTCTTTTTGCAGCCGGAGGGGAGGAAACCGCAGTTATGGCGGAAAAAACCGTAATTATGGACGCCCAGGCCATCAGCCGGGCAATTACCCGGATCTCCTTTGAGATCGTAGAGCGCAACCGGGGTGCGGAGGATCTGTGTCTGATCGGCATCCGCAGCGGCGGCGCCGTACTGGCCCGTCGGATCGCTGACCGCATCGGAGAGATCGAAAACCGTCCGGTGGAATGCGGGGAACTGGACATCACCCTGTTCCGGGACGACGGCAGCGCGCCGGAGGGCTATGAGGACCATTCCCGCCTGGATTTCTCCATTGACGGGAAGCGTGTGGTGCTCATTGATGATGTAATCTATACCGGACGCAGTGTCCGGGCTGCCATCGATGCCATTATGAGCCGGGGACGCCCCCGGAACATCCAGCTGGCGATCCTGGTGGACCGGGGCCACCGGGAGCTGCCCATCCGGGCGGACTTCATCGGCAAGAACCTGCCCACCTCCAAGGAGGAGATGGTGGAGGTCCAGGCAGACGGCGGTCCTGAGGACTGCGTAGCCATTGTAAAGTGACAGGAGGGAAGATTTTGAGCAGTATCCTGATTCGCAATGCCCGGGTACTTTCCCCGGCAAATGACCTTGACCGTGTGATGAATGTCTATGTGGAAAACGGCGTCATCACCGAACTGGACAGCACCCGCACCCAGGCGGACACCGTCCTGGAGGCAGACGGTCTGGTGCTGGCTCCCGGTCTGGTGGATATGCATGTCCATCTGCGGGACCCGGGCCTGACCTATAAGGAGGATATCCTCACCGGCTGTGAAGCGGCAGCCCGGGGCGGATTCACCTCAGTGGTATGCATGCCCAATACCAATCCCCCCATTGATAATACCGATACCATCCGCTACATTCTGGAAAAGGCGGAACATGCCAAAGCCCGGGTCTATCCGGTGTGCACCATCACCCGGGGCATGAAGGGCACCGAGCTCAGCGATTTTGCGGCGCTGAAGGCAGCCGGAGCGGTTGCCGCCAGTGATGACGGCAAGCCGGTAGCCAATGCCGCAGTGATGCAGGCGGGTATGGAAGCCTGTTACAAGCTGGATCTGCCGGTGGTGAGCCACTGCGAGGATCTGGACATCATCGCCGGAGGCATCATCAACAAGGGTGCTGTGTCCGAGGCGCTGGGGGTCAAGGGCATGGACCGCACCAGTGAGGACACCATCACTGCCCGGGAAGTGACCCTGGCAGAGAGCACCGGCACCCGCATCCACATCTGCCATGTGTCCACCGAAACTTCGGTGGCGCTGATCCGGGACGCCAAGAAGCGGGGCGTACAGGTCACCTGCGAGAGTGCTCCCCACTATATGCTGCTCACCGACAAGGAACTGCTGCGGCGGGACGCCAACTGGCGCATGAATCCCCCGCTCCGGGAACAGCGGGACTGCGAAGCCATCATTGAGGGCTTCTGCGATGGGACCATCGATGCGATGATCACCGACCACGCTCCCCACTCCCCGGAGGAGAAGGCCGACTTTGAAAAGGCCCCCAACGGTATCATCGGCCTGGAAACCAGCTTCGCAGCCAGCTGCACAGCTCTGGTGGCCTCGGGCCGGATGAGCCTGGCCCGGCTCATTGAACTGATGAGCGTCAATCCCTGCCGGATTCTTTCGATCCCCGGCGGCGAGATCAGGGTGGGCGGCCCGGCAGACCTGGTGCTGCTGGCCCCGGAGGAGCGCTGGACCTTCACCGAGGCAGACATCGGCTCCAAGTCCCGGAATACCCCGTTCCTGGGCACCGAATTCACCGGCCGGGTACACTGCACCATCAAGGGCGGCGAGATCACCTGGCAGCTCAAGAAGTAAGCGGACACGCCCTGGCGTGTGATCATAAAGACTGACAAGACGGAGGAGAAGAATTATGTCATTTGACCGACTGATCCGAAAGATCGTGGAAACCAAGAACCCCACCGTAGTGGGTCTGGACCCCAAGCTGGAATATATCCCCGAAGAACTGAAGGCAGAGGCCTATGCCAAGTACGGCAAGACCCTGGAAGGCGCTGCTGAAGCCATTCTCAGCTTCAACAAGGGTATTATCGATGCCATCTGTGATGTGGTTCCCGCCGTCAAGCCCCAGTGCGCTTTCTATGAGCGGTTCGGCTGGCAGGGCATGAAGGCACTGGCTGAAACCATTGCCTATGCCAAGGAAAAGGGCATGTTCGTCATCATCGACGGCAAGCGCAATGACATCGGCTCCACTATGACTGCCTATGCAGTGGCCCACCTGGGCGATGTGGAGGTGGAAGGCGAGGTTTACACTCCCTTCGGCGGCGATGCCCTCACTGTAAACGGTTACCTGGGCACCGATGGGATCTCTCCGCTCACCGACATCTGCGTCAAGAAGGACGCCGGTATCTTTGTACTGGTCAAGACTTCCAACCCCTCTTCCGGCGAGCTGCAGGACCGCAGCCTGGAAGGCCGTCCCCTCTACGCCGCCATGGGTGAGATGTGCGAGAAGTGGGGCGAGAGCTGCATGGGTGAGCTGGGTTACTCGGCTGTGGGCGCTGTGGTAGGCGCTACCTATCCCGAGCAGCTGGCTGAGATGCGCAAGGCCATGCCGCACACCTTCCTGCTGGTACCCGGCTATGGTGCCCAGGGCGGCGGCGCCAAGGATGTCATCGGCGCCTTTGATGAGAAGGGCCTCGGTGCCATCGTCAACTCCTCCCGTGCGGTTCTCACTGCCTGGCAGAAGCAGAACCGTCCCGGCAGCGAATATGCCGCTGCCGCCCGGGACGAGGCGATCCGCATGCGGGACGACATCACCCAGTACCTTCCCGAAATCCGACTCTAATTCCCAGACACAGGAGGTCTTTTGAGTATGAGCGAAAATCGTAAATCCGCCGCGCTGATTCTGGCCGACGGGACTGTTTACCGGGGTGTGAGCTTCGGCGCTGCCGGCACTGTCTTTGGTGAGATCGTATTCACCACCGGTGTATCCGGCTTCCAGGAAACCCTGACTGATCCCTCCAATTTTGGTCAGATCGTGGTGCAGACCTTCCCGTCTGTGGGCGGCTACGGCGTCAACAAGGACGACTATGCCTCCGACCGCTGCCATCTCAGCGGCTATGTGGTACGCAGCGTCACCGAGCTGCCTTCCAACTACAAGATGACCGAAACCCTCGGTCAGTTCGTGACTGAGCAGGGCGTTGTGGGCATCGAAGATGTGGATACCCGTGCCATCACCCGGCATATCCGGGACTTCGGTTCCATGAACGCCATGATCTCCACCGAGCATCTGGAGCCCACCGCTGAGGTGCTGGAACAGATCCGCTCCTGGAAGATGGAAAAGGCTGTGGAAAGCGTTGTGTCTGCCGGCGGCGAGTACCCGGCAGCAGAGGAGAAGAAGCATGTCTGCATGGTGGACTTTGGCCGGAGAAACGGCTCGGTGGCTGCCCTTAACCACTATGGCATCGGCGTGACTGTCCTGCCCTGCACTACTCCGGTGGAGGAGCTGCTGGCAGTGAAGTGCGATGGCTATGTCCTCTCCGAGGGCCCCGGCGATCCCGCTGCCTGTGAGAAGTATCTGCCGGCAGTCAAGGCTCTGATGGAGTCGGGCAGACCGGTACTGGGCCTGGGGCTGGGTCACCAGCTCATGGCACTGAGCCAGGGCGCTGCCTGTGAAAAGCTGCTCCATGGTCACCGGGGCGCCAACCAGCCGGTGAAGAACCTGGAGACCGGTCATGTGTATGTCACCACCCAGAACCACAGCTATGCGGTCAAGGCGGACAGCCTGCCGGCCTTTGCAAAGGTCACTGAAAAGAACCTCAACGATGATACCACTGCCGCCATTGTCTATGATGGAATGCCGGCCTTCTCGGTACAGTACAATCCCGAGAGTGTGGTAGGCGGTCGGGATAAGGGCGCCGTATATCGCCGGTTTATGGAACTGATGTCGACAGGGAGGAACTGAGTACAATGCCGCTGAGAAATGATCTGAAGAAAGTAATGGTAATCGGCTCTGGTCCGATCATCATCGGTCAGGCTGCCGAATTTGACTATGCCGGTACCCAGGCCTGCCGGGCCCTCAAGGAAGAGGGACTGGAAGTGGTACTGGTCAACTCCAACCCTGCTACCATCATGACCGATAAGGCCATGGCAGACAAGGTCTATATCGAACCGCTGACCCTGGATGTGGTCAAGCGCATCATTGAAATTGAAAAGCCCGATGGCCTGCTCTCCACCCTGGGCGGACAGACCGGCCTGACCCTGTCGATGCAGCTGGATAAGGACGGCTTCCTGGCGGAACACAATGTGCGTCTGCTGGGTGCCAAGCGCTCCACCATCGATAAGGCAGAGGACCGCCAGATGTTCAAGGACACCATGGAGAAGATCGGTCAGCCCTGTATCCCCTCCAAGGTTGTGGAAAATCTGCCTGATGCCATCGCCTTCACCGAGGAGATCGGCCTGCCTGTCATCATCCGTCCGGCCTTCACCATGGGCGGTACCGGCGGCGGTATTGCCACCACCATGGAAGAACTCCATGAGATCGCTGAAAATGGTCTGCGTCTGTCGCCCATTACCCAGATCCTGGTTGAAAAGTGCATCTCCGGCTGGAAGGAGATCGAGTTCGAGGTCATCCGGGACAGCGTGGGCAACTCCATCACCGTCTGCTCCATGGAGAACATGGACCCTGTGGGCATCCACACCGGTGACTCCATCGTAATCGCTCCGGCAGTGAGTCTCTCCACCGAGGAGTTCGGCATGCTGCGGGAAGCTGCCATTGACATTGTAAACGAGCTGGGCGTTGAGGGCGGCTGCAACTGTCAGTTCGCTCTGGAGCCGGGCTCCAAGGAATATGCCGTCATTGAGGTAAACCCCCGTGTATCCCGTTCGTCGGCACTGGCTTCCAAGGCCACCGGTTATCCCATCGCCAAGGTTGCCACCAAGATCGCCATCGGCTACCGTCTGGACGAGATCCGCAACGCGGTAACCGGTTCCACCTGGGCCTGCAACGAGCCCACTGTGGACTACATCGTCTGCAAGTTCCCCAAGTGGCCCTTTGATAAGTTTGTATACGGCAAGCGTACCCTGGGCACCCAGATGAAGGCCACCGGTGAGGTAATGTCCATCGGTTCCAGCTTCGAGCAGGCCATTATGAAGGCGGTCCGCTCCATCGAGCTGGGTCTCGACACCCTGCGTCTGCCCAAGAATGCCGACAAGACCGACGACGAGATCCGGGAACTGCTGCATGTGCAGGACGACGAGCGTATCTTCGCCGTATTCGAGGCACTCTACCGCGGCATCGACTTTGATACCATCTATGCCGCCACCAAGATCGACAAGTGGTTCCTGGGCAAGCTGTGGAACCTGGCCCGCATCGAACATGAGCTGGAGAAGGGCAGCCTGGACAACGAGCTCTATCTCGAGGCCAAGGACGCCGGCTTCCTGGACAAGACCATCGAGCGCATTTCCGGCGTGAGCTGCGCTCCGTATCACCGCAAGGCTGCCTACAAGATGGTAGATACCTGCGCTGCGGAATTCCAGGCCCAGACCCCTTACTTCTACTCCACCTTTGATGAGGAGAACGAGGCGGAGATCTTCCTGGAGCGCAACAAGAACGACAAGAAGAAGGTCCTGGTATTCGGTTCCGGCCCCATCCGGATCGGACAGGGCATCGAGTTCGACTACTGCTCGGTACACTGTGTCTGGGCGCTGAAGGAGCACGGCTACGAGGCTGTCATCATCAACAACAACCCCGAAACCGTATCCACCGACTTCGATACCTCCGACCGTCTGTACTTTGACCCGCTGACCCCCGAAGATGTGGACAGCGTTCTGGAGATCGAGAAGCCCTGGGGTGCTGTGGTACAGTTCGGCGGTCAGACCGCCATCAAGCTCACCAAGCATCTGCAGGAGAAGGGCGTGAATATCCTGGGTACTTCGGCAGACAGCATCGATGCCGCCGAGGACCGGGAGCGCTTCGATGAGGTGCTGGAGCAGTGCGGTATCCCGCGTGCCAAGGGTACCACCGTATTTACCACTGAGGAAGCAGTCAAGGCTGCTGACGAGCTGGGTTATCCGGTGCTGCTGCGTCCGTCCTATGTACTGGGCGGTCAGAATATGATCATCGCCTATTCCGAGTCGGATGTCCGGGAGTACATGGGTATCATCACCTCTCATGAGATCGAGAACCCCGTCCTGGTGGACAAGTACCTCATGGGTACCGAAGTGGAAGTCGATGCCATCTGTGACGGCAACGACTATCTGATCCCCGGTATCATGCAGCATATCGAGCGTGCCGGTATCCACTCGGGCGACTCCATCTCGGTTTACCCGGCCCAGACCCTGAGCCAGAAGGTCCGTGCCACCATCATCGACTACACCGGTCGTCTGGCCCGTGCGCTGAAGGTGGTCGGCCTGGTGAACATCCAGTATGTGGTTTATAACGGCGAAGTTTATGTCATCGAAGTAAACCCCCGTTCTTCCCGTACCGTGCCCTATATCAGCAAGGTTGCCAATGTGCCCATGGTGGATCTCGCCACCAAGGTAATGCTGGGCGAAAAGCTGGCTGACCTGGGTTATGGCACCGGCCTCTATCCTCAGGGCGACTATGTAGCTGTCAAGGTACCGGTGTTCAGCTTCGAAAAGCTGCACGATGTGGATATTCAGCTCGGACCGGAGATGAAGTCCACCGGTGAGGTACTGGGCATTGCCAAGACCTTTGAGGAGGCTCTCTACAAGGGCCTGGTAGCAGCCGGCTACAAGATGAAGAAGGAAGGCGGCGTGCTGATCTCGGTGAAGGACGGCGACAAGCAGGAGATCATCGAGGTGGCAGACCGGTTCGAGCGGCTGGGCTTCACCATCTACGCTACTGCCGGTACCGCCAAGACCCTGAACAGCAACATGATCGCTGCCAATGTGGTGCGCAAGATCGAGGAGCCGTCGCCGAACATTCTCGACCTGTTCGAGGAGAACAAGATCGACTACCTGATCTCCACCAATGCCACCGGACGCAAGCCGGCTGAGCATTCGGTGCAGATGCGCCGCAAGGCTGTTGAGCGGTCCATCGCCTGTCTGACTGCCGTGGATACTGCCATGGCTCTGACCGAGTGCCTGCTCATGGATACAACCATCAACGATGTGGACCTGGTCGACATCACCAAGATCTGATGATCCCATCGCATAGAAAAAGCCGTCCCCGGCCGGGGACGGCTTTTTTGATGGCAGCGGGAACCGGGTGCGGCATGTGGAGAAATAATGCCTGCCACAGGTCACCCGGCAGCTCCATTGAGGCAGGGGAGAGGTGTGACTGGCTCTGACAGGCTTTTACTGCGCACAGAAGCCACTATACAGATTAGAATAACCGGATAGAATATCACAGATTTTCGACTGTGGACAGCATTTGCAGGACGGCTTTCCATGGCCCCGCTGGGGGACAGACAGACTCCGGATGCGCAGTCCGCAGAATGCCGCTTGCGCCCACCCCACGGGTCTGAGGATTGCTGCCCAGATGGCATTTGCCAACGCCGGCAGCATGTGGGCAGCGGGGCTGGCCTGCACAGCACATGGAACAGCAGCCCGGCTCCATACAGGCAAAGGTCTGCTGATCCAGCAAAAAACAGGGCGGAACTGTATATTCCGTCCTGTTTTTTACTATTCGTATAGAGGTCAGCGGATAAAGCCGATCTTCTTGTAAACCTTGCTCAGGGTCTTCTGGGAAACATACAGGGCCTTGTCAGCACCAGCATGGTAGAAGCCCTCCAGCTGGGTCTTATCCGAACGCAGCTCGGCAAAGCGATCCCGGATGGGCTTCAGGTGGTCTGCCACTGCTTCGCCCACAGCCAGCTTGAAGTCGCCATAGCCCTTGCCGGCAAACTCTGCCTCTGCTTCGGCAATGCTCTTGCCGGTTACCACCGAGTAGATGGTCAGCAGGTTGTTGATGCCGTCCTTGCCCTCGGCATAGCGAATCTCCATATCCGAGTCGGTGACCGCACGCTTGAACTTGCGCACAATGGTATCCTTGTCATCCAGAATGGTGATGAAGGCGTTGGGGTTCTCGTCCGACTTGGACATCTTCTTGGTGGGTTCCTGCAGGGACATGATCTTGGCGCCCTCATTGGCAGCGGGGATATAGCCGTCCGGCACTACGAAGGTATCGCCATAGGCCTGGTTGAAGCGCTGGGCAATGTTCCGGGTCAGTTCCAGATGCTGCTTCTGATCCACACCCACCGGTACCAGGTCAGCCTGATAGAGCAGAATATCCGCTGCCATCAGGGTGGGGTAGGTGAACAGACCGGCATTGACATTGTCAGGGTGCTTCTGGCTCTTGTCCTTGAACTGGGTCATACGGCTCAGTTCCCCGAAGGGAGTATTGCAGTTGAGTACCCAGGCCAGCTCGGCATGGGTCTTGACATGGCTCTGGATAAAGGCAGTGCTGCGGTCGGGATCAATGCCGCAGGCCAGCATCAGGGCATAGGCATCCAGGATATTCTTGCGGAACTGCACCGGGTCCTGCCGCACAGTGAGAGCGTGCATATCCACGATGCAGTAGTAACAGTCATAGTCGTCCTGGAGCTTGACCCAGTTCTTGAGCGCGCCCAGATAGTTGCCGAGTGTCATCACACCGGTGGGCTGAATGCCCGAGAATACAACCGGCTTTTTCTGATTCTGATTATCCATGGTATTTATTCCTCCAAAATCGTCATTGAATTACAGAGAATGGGTGAGCCGGCCCAGGATCTCCATACCCCGGAGAATGGCCTCATCCGAAGGGGTGGAGTAGTTGAGCCGGAAGCTGCGGCTGATGGTTTCCGGTTCGGTCATGAATCCGGCTCCGGGCACAACCAGCACACCGGCTTCGGCGGCGGACGCGGCAAACGGCTGGGAATCACAGCCCTCAGGCAGGGTACACCAAACAAACAGGCCGCCGTCCGGCTCGGTGCGGGTCACACGGCTGTCAAAGCAGCGGTCGAATGCATCGAGCATCAGCGTACTCTTGCGGCGATATACTGCGGCCAGGCCGGCAAGGTGCGCATCCATATCCTGTTCGGTGAGGAACCGGTAACAGATCTTCTGCGCCAGGATATTGGAATGGACATCACAGGCGCTTTTCAGGGTAGTATACTGTGCGATGAGATCCCGGTGGGCAAGGACATAACCCGTGCGCACTCCCGGAGCCAGGATCTTGGAAAAACTGCCCATGTAGATCACATGACCGGTTTCATCCAGGCTCTTGATGGGCGGCAGGGCTTCCCCACGGAAGCGGAGATCGCCATAGGGGTTGTCCTCCAGGATCAGAATGTCATACTGCACTGCCAGTTCATAGACCCGGCGGCGCTTTTCCATCGACATGGTGATGCCGGTGGGATTCTGGAAGTTGGGAATGGTGTAGAGGAAACGGATGGGACCGCCTTCCCGCAGAGCGGCTTCCAGTGCGTCCACATCGATACCGTCCTCCTGCATGGGCACACCCCGGAGCCGGGCTCCCGCAGCACGGAAGGCATCCAGACAGCCCAGGAAGGTGGGCTCCTCACAGAGGACGATGTCGCCGGGATCGCAGAGAATCCGGGCGGTGAGATCACCGCCCTGCTGAGCGCCGGAGACGATGACACAGTCATCAAACTCCCTGCCGCAGCCATAGCGGGACCGCATCCAGTCGGTCACAGCCCGGCGCAGGGACGGGTCGCCCTGGGGGACACTGTACTGGAGCGCCTCCAGAGGCTCCTCCTCCAGAATCCGGCGGGTGATGTCCTGTACCGCGGCGATGGGATAGGCCTCGGGTGCGGGATTGCCTGCTGCCAGCGAAATGATGGCGGGATCAGCACCCATGTCCAGGATTTTATTGGCGGCGGTGGGCCGCAGCGATCCGGCATGGGCGGAACGATGGAACTGCATTTTCCTCAACTCCTTTTGGCGGAAATCCGCCGGAAAATACTGTTTCTATTGTAGCACAAACCCGGGTGGAAGAAAAGTAGAAACCGCTTTAGCGGGGCAACTTTCAAAAAATGTAAAAAATATTTGACATTCCTCCTTTGGTGTGATACAGTAAAGATGTAAAAAGTATTTGACATCTTGAAGGAGGAATGAAGAATGAATACAGCACAGGCAATGCCCTGGTGGGGCTGGCTTTTCTTTGCGGGATTCTTTCTGCTGCTGGGGCTGACCGGGGTGATGTTTGTTTCCATCCTGCGCCAGGGCGATGAACGCCGCAGGCTGATCCTGCTCCATGCCGGGAGCACCAGTTTTTCCGCCTTTGTGGGAATGCTGCTGCTGGAGATCATTCTGGGTGTGGCGGGAAGCATCACCCAGGGCATTCCCATGGGGGAGAAGAATCCGCTGGTGCTGCTGATGACAGCGGCGCTGGTCTACTGTGTTTCCCTCTGCTACTATAAAAGACGGTACGGTGACTGACTATGAAGAACCAGATCCGGGATCTGCGGCGGGAACAGGGGCTTTCCCAGGAGGAACTGGCCCGGCGCTGCGGCGTATCCCGCCAGACCATCAACGCCATCGAGAACAACAAGTATGACCCCACCCTGGCACTGGCGTTCCATCTGGCTGCGGAGCTGGGGGTGCGGGTGGACGAACTGTTCACGCCCGACAGCTCTGCCCAGGCATAACAAAAAGGCTGGAAGAAATTCCAGCCTTTTTCTTATGGGTTGATTCAGCGGTTTTCCAGCTTTTCGATGCCCTTCTTGAGGCGCTTCAGGCTCTCCTCCTTGCCGAGGATCGCAGCAATTTCCACGCCGCCGCCGGGGGTGAACTGCTTGCCGCTCAGGGCAATGCGCAGCGGCCACAGCAGGTAGCCGTTCTTGACGCCCAGCTTGGCAATCAGGTCGAACATGGCAGTATGAACAGCCTCGTCTGAGAAGTCGTCCATGGCCTCCATCACCGGCAGGATCTGACGCAGGATCTCCAGCGAGGTCTCCTCGTTGGTCTTCATCTTCTTGCTCACATAGAGGTCGGTGGAGTAGTCGGGCAGCTCGTCAATGAAGTCCAGCTGCTCGGGAATATCGCCCAGAACTTCGCAGCGGGGCTGCAGCAGGGAAGCGATGAGCTTGGTATCCACATCTTCCCGCTTTACACCCTTGCGAATCCACGGCAGAGCCATATCATGGAACTGCTCGGGGGTCAGGGCACGGATATACTCACCGTTGAGGAAGCGCAGCTTGACGGTATCGAAGATCGCCGGGGACTTGGAAATGCCATGGATATCAAAGGCCTCGATCATCTCCGGGAGGGAGAAGACTTCCTTTTCACCCTTGGGGCTCCAGCCCAGCAGCAGGATGTAGTTGAGGATGGCTTCCTTGAGGTAGCCCTGAGCCACCAGATCCTGATAGGAGGCGTCACCGTTGCGCTTGGAGAGCTTGTGGGTGGCGTCCTTCATAACCGGCGGGCAGTGCATATAGATCGGGATCTCCCAGCCGAAAGCCTCATAGAGCAGGTTGTACTTGGGGGCGGAGGAGAGATACTCACTGCCGCGGATTACATGGGTGATGCCCATGAGATGGTCGTCCACAACGTTGGCAAAGTTATAGGTGGGGAAGCCGTCAGCCTTCAGCAGGACCTGATCGTCCAGGGTGCTGTTTTCCACCGTGATGGAGCCATAGACTACATCATCAAAGGTGGTAGTGCCTTCCAGCGGCACCTTCTGACGGATTACATAGGGTTCGCCGGCATCCAGCTTGGCCTGAACCTCCTCGGGGGTGAGGTTGCGGCAGTGGCGGTCATACTGGGGAGCAATGCCCGAAGCCTTCTGCAGCTCCCGGACCTCCTCCAGACGCTCCTTGTCGCAGAAGCAGTAGTAAGCGGCGCCCAGCTCTACCAGCTTGAGGGCATATTCCTTATAGATGCCTATGCGCTCACTCTGTACATAGGGGCCTACCGGGCCGCCGATATCCGGACCCTCGTCCCACAGCAGGCCGGTGTCCCGCATGGTGTTGTAGATAATATCCACGGCGCCTTCCACCTGACGCTCCTGGTCAGTATCCTCGATCCGCAGGATCATTTTACCGCCCATGCTCTTGGCAGTAAGATAGGCATACAGGGCTGTCCGCAGGTTACCGACATGCATATAGCCGGTCGGACTGGGGGCAAATCGGGTGCGTACATGGTCAAATTTCATGGTCAAAGCCTCCGTTTTGGAATGTTTATTGACAGGCGGCTTGCAGAAACCGCACAAAAAGATACTTACTAATAATACTATCTCTCAGGGGTATGTTTGTCAAGAAAAACCATTCGTTTTCCCGGGGACACACCGGGTTTCGACACCGGGTTCTGACTGCTTTCGCACTATACAAAAAGTTATAATCAGGCTGTAAAATACTATAAATGGACAGGCCTGCCCGGATTCCGGGAAATTTTTGACCGGAAACGGACAGGTTATGCACAGAAACAGGTGAAAGCGTATGCAAAACAGAACCGATTATGCCGGGCTTCCCATCCGGGACAGGCTCAGGCAGACCGCCGGACAGTACCGGCGCGCATTGGAAATGGCAGCAGCTGCCGCCGGAGGCGCTGTCTTTGCCGGAGCGCATATCCTGGGCGGGATTGCTCCATTCGGGGTGGCGCTGGCTGCCGCGGTGCCGGAGGGACTGTTCCTGCCGGCGCTGTTCGGGGCGCTGTTCGGATACCTCTGGTTCCCGGCGCCGGGCAGTGCCATGGAATATGCCGCTGCCATCCTGCTGCTGGGCGGGGTGCGGTGGACCCTCTCCAGCGGCAGCCTGTGGAAACGCATTCCCCAGGCGCCGGCTGTGCTGGCTGGGGGCTGCATGCTGGTGGGAGGGGTGGCTGCGGCCTTCGCCCTGGGCGGTGACCCCTATCGTCTGCTCATGGCAGTGGCAGTGTCCATGCTGGCAGCGGGCAGCGCCTGGTTTTTTGCCCGGTCCTTTGTGATCCTCCGCAGCCGGGTGGCCTCCGCTTACCAGGAGGAACTGGGCTGCCTCTATGTCACCTTTCTGCTCATTGCCGCCGGACTGGGTCAGGTCGCCGTAGCGGGGATCTCCGCCGGACGGGTGCTGGCCTCCGCCGGAGTGCTGCTCTTTGCCTTTGCCGGGGGGCCCGCTGCCGGAGCCGTGCTGGGAGTGGGCGCCGGCCTGGTGGCTCTGGCACTGGGCAAGGACACCGCCTTCCTCATGGGCAGTTATGCCGCCGGCGGCCTGCTGGCAGGGATGGCGAACCGGTTCGGGCGCATTCCCACGGCGCTGTGCTATCTGGCGGTGACGGCACTGGTCTCGGTGACCTCGCCATCCTCCCGGATGATGCAGATCGCTCTGGCGGAAAACCTGCTGGCCTGCCTGATCGTGCTGGTGCTGCCGGGCAAGGTGGTGCGGTTTGTCCAGCCCGCCCGGGAGAATGCCGCCGGGGAGACCTCCGCCGAGCGGATGGCTCTGCGGATGCAGATGGAGCGGTTTGCCCAGGCGCTGCGGGAGATCGGCGACACCACCCGGGAGGTATCCCGGAAGCTGGGCAGCATGCACCTGTGCAGTGTGGAAGATGTGTGGCAGCAGACCATGGATACTGTCTGTCGGAAATGTCCCCGGCGATACCGGTGCTGGCAGAGTGAATTCGACCAGACCATGGACGCCGTGAACAACTGTATGCTGATCCTGCGCCGGGACGGTCAGCTGGAGAGCGGACAGATCCCCGAAACGCTCCGGAGTGTCTGCCGGGCGCCGGATGAGCTGGCAGCTGCCCTGACAGCGGGTTATGCCCGGTACCAGGCAGAGCTGGGCAGCCGCCGGAAGGTCAGTCAGATCCGGGGTGTGGTCACCGATCAGTTTGAAGGGCTGGCTATGCTGGTGGAGGAGCTGTCCGGACGGTGGGAGAACTTCTGCCGCCGGGACGCGAAACTTGAGGAGAAGGCCCGGAGCTGTCTGGCAGCCCAGGGACTGGACCCGGGGGAGATCTGCTGCAATCTGGACCGGGAGAACCGACTCCTGATGGAGTGTGAGATCAACCCCCTCAAACTGCCGAGGCTGGACAAGACAGCCCTGGCTCTGGAGATGGGGGAGCTGCTGGGACGGGATCTGGAACTGCCCCAGGTGCGCACAGTGGGCGGACATGCCTACCTCAGCTGGCAGGAGCGGGCAGTCTATACGGTGGACTGGGGTTCCAGTCAGCTCACCGAAACGGGGTCGAGGATCACCGGGGACGCCTACCGCAGCCTGACCACCGACACCGGACGGTTTGTGCTGATTCTTTCGGACGGCATGGGCACCGGCGGCAATGCGGCGGTGGACAGCGCCATGACCTCCGATCTGCTCCGGCGGCTGCTGGAAGCGGGGGTGGGCTGTGATGCCGCCCTGAAGATCGTCAACTCGGCGCTGCTGCTCAAGAGCGGGGAGGAGACCCTTGCCACCGCCGATGTGGCGGCAGTGGATCTCTTCACCGGGCGGGCAGAGTTCTATAAGGCCGGTGCCGCTCCCACCTTCCTGGTAAAGAACGGACGGGCCGGGTATGTGCAGTCTGATTCGCTGCCGGCGGGCATTCTGGAGGGCGCCGCCTTTGAAAAGAGCAGCCTGACCCTCCGGGAGGGGGACCGGCTGGTGCTGGTGTCGGACGGAGTCACAGCCACCGGAGCGGACTGGGTCAAGTCCCAGCTGGAAGCCGGGGCGGAACTCTCGGCCCAGCAGCTGGCGGAGGATCTTGCCAGGACTGCCCGGGAGCGTCAGCAGCCCGGACGGGAGGACGACATCACTGTCCTGGTGGCGGATCTGTTCCGGGCGGACTGAGCCGCACGCCTCTGACAATAGAAGAAAACACCGGGTTTTCCCTGCGGAAAGCCCGGTGTTTTTTATACGCATTGTTGAATTTCTGCGGTATTATACTGAGAAATCAGCCCCGGCGGCGGTAATAGCGGTTTTTATTGCGGCCCCGCAGGACGGTGATGGTGATATAGGCAATGATGCTCAGGATCACAAAGACCACAATGAACTTGGCAAGGAAGCTGCGGAACAGACGCTTGAACTGATCGATGAGGGTGGCGATCAGGCTGGCGTCCACATCTTCGGCTGCCACAGCCGGGACACTGCCGATCTCCTCACCGGCGAGCATCAGGCGGATGGTGCCCACCTGGTCGCCCTCCTTAATGGGGGCATTCACCACGGCGGGCAGATCCAGTTCCATGGTAATGGAGCTGGCTTCGATCTCATTGGGGAGCAGGTCGGTGAATACTTCACCGCTCTTGATGAGCAGGTAATCCTTGCCGCCCCGGGCGAGCTTCAGCGGGACTTCGCCCACACCCACATCCTTTTCGATGAGGGTCTTGTTGGAGAAGGAGCTGAACGCCCAGTCATAGAGCTCAATGGTCTGCTTGAAGACCATGTTTTCCTCCAGCTTTTCGCCATTGGAATCGTACTGGGGCGCACCCATCATCACCATCAGGTAGTGATAGCCGTCCTTTTCCGCGGTGCTCACCAGACAGCGTCCGGCTTCATCGGTGGTACCGGTTTTGACGCCGGTTGCATAGGGATAATAATAGGTACTGCCGGGCGAGATCAGGAAGTTGGTGGTGTTCCAGTGCAGGGGATTGCCGTTCTGATCCTCTCCGGCATAGTAGTAGTTGGTGGAAACGATCTCCCGGAAGGTTTCATTCTCCAGGGCTGCCATGGTGATCAGATACATATCATAGGCAGTGGTGTAATGGTCATCGTCATGCATGCCGCTGGCGTTGACAAAGTGGGTGTTGACCGCTCCGAGTTCCGCGGCCTTTTCATTCATCATCTCGGCGAAGTAGTCCAGGCTGCCGTCGCCCACATAGTCGCCGAGCATCATGGCGGCTTCGTTGCCCGAGGGGAGCAACGCCGCATAGAGCAGTTCCCTGGGGGTGAAGGTCTCGCCCCGGAGAATACCTGCCAGCGAAGCGCCGGTGCCGCTCAGGGCATTCTGGATGTAGAGCTTGAGCTCGATCTGCGGTGTGTCCAGATCCGGGATATTTTCCAGTGCCAGCAGGGCGGTCATGATTTTGGTGGTGGACGCCGGATAGACCTTTTTATCGGCGTCCTTTTCATAGATCACCTTGCCGGTATCCAGATTGATGAAGTAAACCGCTTCGGCATCCACATCGAAGCCCGGATCATAATCGGCAAAGGCTGGTGTGATGGCAGAAAGTCCGGTGATTACAACAGCCAGCAGCAGACTGGCGACAGTTTTGAGTTTACGCATCCGTTTGATATTCCTTTCCCACGGCTGAATGAATATGATATAATGACCGGTATGCAGTCATAATAATGGGCCTCTGAGGTCCGGTACCTGTCCTGGACAGGGCAGATGAAAAAGATGCCCCTGTTTTTCCATGAGGCGAAAAACATGGTATAATAGCTGCATCGGACTGTTTCTCCCCAGAGAGGGAAACGGCGGTACAATGACCGCTGTGCCGGCATATGGCATCTCCGGCGGGATTTTCACCGGGATTGTTCCGGGCACAGGAAAACAGTCAATACAATATCATTATAGCAAACCTGCCCGGGGATTAAAAGCCGGGTAAAAATTTTTACAATTCCCCGGGAGGGATGGAGCTTTGATTTATGTAACAGGTGATCTGCACGGTGATCCGGCACGGCTTTCGGACAAGGCGCTCCGGCGGCTGAAAAAAGGGGATACCCTGCTGGTATGCGGGGATTTTGGCTTTGTATGGGATGGGAGCCCGGCAGAACTGAAGCTGCGCCGGAAGATCGGCAAGCAGAAGTACACCACCATCTTTGTGGACGGCACCCATGACAACCTGCCCATGATCCGGAAGTTCCCGGAGGAGGAATATGCCGGCGGCACAGTGCGCCGCATTGAAGGGAATCTGCTCTATGCCGAACGCGGGACGATCCTGACGCTGGAGGGGAAGAAGGTATTCTTCCTGGGCGGCGGAGTCAGCGAGGATATGGATGAGCGTCTGGAGAGCGGCACCTGGCACAGTGAGGAGATGCCCACAGCCGAGGAGCTGGCAGCCGCGGAAGAACGCCTGACCCAAAGCGGCGGGGTGGATCTTATCATCACCCATCAGCCGTCCGACCGGATGCGCATCTTCCTGGGCGGCGACCGCACCGAAATCTCGCCCCTGGGGGCCTTCCTGGACCGGGTGGAACAGGAGATGCAGTTCGGCAGCTGGTATTTCGGACGGCTGCACAAGGATAAAAAGATCCCGCCCCGGCAGCAGGCGGTATTCCGGGAAGTAGTCCCGGCAGAACAGCGGTAAACAGCATAAAAAAGCGGATCGTCCGGGGAGGACGGTCCGCTTTTTTCACAGGGGGAGATTGACACAGAAAAACAGCGCAGCCGCAGGGCCGCGCCGGTTTTTCCATACGGTTCTGAATTAGGTCAGATCACATATTTACCAAGCGCTGCAGGGAGAGCAGAGGGATCAGCCGAAATAGTGAAGGTAATGGCAAAGCCTTCCTTCGCAGCTGTGGCGTCCAGCCGCTCGATCATCTTCGCCAGTTCGGTGAGGTCATCGCCGGCGATCTTCAGGGTCTGGTCCACAAAGATATCAGTTGTGTCGTAATTTGCGGCATACAGACCGGTCAGGAACCCATAGAGGCCATCAAAATTGCCAACCTCATAGTCGTCCATGTCGATCAGGCGTACCCGGCGGTCCAGGTCATTGTTGAGCTTGGTGGTCTTTTCCACGCAGATCACATCGCCCTTTTCCGCTGCCACAGCCTCATTGACCATTTCAATCAGTCTTGTGGTCTTGCCGCTGCCTTTCAGTCCAACGATCAGTCTAATCATAGTAAATTCCTCCCTGTCACTTTAATTTGTATATCCGCTGTAACGAATACAGTGATTACAACAATCTTTATTTTGCCTCTGTTCCGGTATAGCCCGGCTTGCCCAGCAGACGGAACATATTGCGCTTGTACTGTTCCACACCCGGCTGGTCGAAGGGATTGATCCCCAGCAGATACCCGGATACAGCACAGCTCAGTTCGAAGAAGTAGAAGAGTTCGCCCAGGGTCTGCGCGTCCCGTCGGGGTGCGGTGACCAGCGTCACCGGTACGCCGCCGTTCCAATGGGCTTCGGCAGTCGCCATCAGGGCAATGCGGTTGATCTCGCCAAGGCTTCTGCCTTCCAGATAACCCAGACCGTCATGGTCGCTGCCCAGTACCGGAACGGTGAGACCGCAGCCGGTATCGGCAAAGTCCAGCACTGTTTCACACAGGATGCGCTGGCCCTCCTGGATGTACTGTCCCAGAGAGTGGAGATCGGTGGAAAACTGCGCCGAAGCGGGGAACAGCCCCTTTCCGTCCTTGCCGCAGCTCTCTCCGTACAGCTGGATCAGCCACAGGGAAAGACCGCTGGCGAAAGGTTCATAGGCGCCGAAGAGTTCCACACTTTTTCCCTTCCGGGAAAGAATATCCTGAATCGCGGCATAACGGTATGCCGGATTGAGAAGCAGATCATGGTCCGGCTCATCATAGAGCCGCTGTGCGGTGCGGGCACCTTCCATCAGGGCCCGGATGTCATGTCCCGCGGCGGCGATGGGAAGCAGTCCCACCGGAGTCAGTACCGAGAACCGTCCGCCCACATCCCGGGGGATTTCGAACCGGCCCCAGCCCTCTTCCTCACACATCTGCCGGAGAATACCGCTGGCAGGATCGGTGGTGCACCAGATCCTGCGGGCAGCCTCGCTGCCATATCGCCGCTGCATCAGTTCCAGAACCAGCCGGAACGCAATGGCCGGCTCGGTGGTGGAACCGGATTTGGAGATGACATTGACGGCGATCTCCCGGCCTTCACACCGGGAGAGGACCTCCGAGAGATGGGAGGGACTCATATCGTTGCCGAGGAACAGCACTTCGGGGCCATTGGCACCGGGCAGGAAGTCCAGTGCGGCCTTGGCACCGAGATAGGAGCCGCCGATGCCGATCACCAGCAGGATGTCCGCCTCTTCCCGGATTGTCCGGGCTGCGGTTTCCACAGCCGAGAGGAGTTCCTCTCCGGTATCACACGGGAGGGTGCGCCAGCCCTTGGGCTGTCCGTCCGGAGTGTGCAGGCGCTCCCGCGCTGCCGCAAGCCGTCCGGTATACGCGTCCAGTTCCGACTGGGTAACAAAGCCGCTCAAAAACTGTTCATCTAAAATCAGGGACATCTTTTTTACTCCTTTGTGCTTTAACACTATTCTACTCTATCTTGTTCATTTTTTCAAGATATACTTTACTCCCCTGAATCATTTTATTGATTATTAACAAATAATTCTTGATTTACTCTACATCAGCCCCGCAAAGGGCGCTCAGGAGCCGACAGAACGCCGTACCGAATTCCATACGGGGCACTGCCTGGGAGGCGATAATATCATATTCTGTCAGAGCCTCGCCGTCAAGGAGGACTTTGACGCTTCCCAGCACCTGTCCCTCCTCCACCGGCGCCTCCACTTCGGGCAGGAGTTCCGCTTCGCAGGTCAGGTCGTTCCGGCGGGCCTTCTCCACCAGAATGCCCTCCGGAGCGTCCGGCACCGGGGTCACCGTGGGTTCAGTTCCATGGCGCACCGGTACCGGCGAGAGCTGACCCTCCACTTCGGGAGCCGGGGCCAGGGCATAGCTTGCGAAGCCATAGTCCAGCAGGCTCTTGGCGCTCTCAAAGCGGGTGTCGCTGTCCGGGGCGCCCAGGATCACGGCGATGAGGGTCATGCCGTCCCGCTCCGCCACCGCGCAGACACAGCAGCCGGCATCGTCGGTGGTGCCGGTCTTGAGCCCGATGCACCCGTCATAGAACCGCACCAGACGGTTGGTGTTCACCAGCTCGGTTTCGCCGCCCCGGAGGGTATCCTGCCAGACAGTGGTGTAGTCGGTGATCCACCGGTGCTGAAGCAGTTCCCTTGCCATGACTGCAATGTCCCGGGCGGTGGTGTAGTGGCCCTCTTCGTCCAGCCCGCAGGCGTTAACAAAGTGGGTGGAGTCCATGCCCAGCTGTGCCGCCTTCTGGTTCATCTTATCGGCGAACATGGCTTCGGTGCCCGCCAGGTGTTCTCCCAGGGCCACAGCGGCGTCATTGGCGGAGGCAATGGCAGTGGCCCGGAGCATCTCGTCCACCGTCATGGTTTCATAGGGCTCGAGCCAGATCTCCGATCCGCCCATGGAGGAGGCATAGGGGGAGGTGGTGACAGTGTCGTCCAGGGAGATCTGCCCGGCGTCCACCGCCTCGCAGACCAGCAGCATGGTCATGATCTTGGTGATGGAGGCCGGAGCATGGCGGTCATCGGCATTGTATTCAAACAGTACCCGTCTGCTTTCCGCTTCCATCAGCAGGGCGGAGGCACAGTCCAGAGGGGCATTCTCCTCTGATTCAGCGGCCCAGGCGGTGGGAAGGGTGGTTCCCGTCACCGCCAGTGCCAGCGTCAGAGCCAGCAGAGCTCTGCACAGGTGTTTTTTCATAGGTCAGCACTCCTTTGTCCGCAAAAAAATCGGATACGATCCCTTTATATCTATGCGGCAAAGGGGACAAATAGCTGTGATCCCCGGCAGGAAAAAGAAAAAAGACAGCCCGGGAGCTGTCTTTTTCGGGAGGGGTCAGGAAATTCTCGGCTTGCAGATGATGTCGATGACCTTGGTTTCAAAGAGGTTGTTGGAGTGGCCGGGGATCAGGCTGATGACATAGTCGGCGCCATGACCGCAGCCGCCTACCGCCAGGATCTCCTCGCCGTAGGGAACAGCGCCGTTGTCCATAGCCATCAGGGAGATCTCCACGCCCACCTTCATGCCCTGTCCGAGCATCTTGAGGGTGTCCGCCATGAGGATAGCCGGGGTGACGCCGCCGTACTTGTTGACGATGCCCCGTTCCGCACCTGAGAGGGCATGGGTGGCAGTGATGACAGTCACGCCCTTGTCGGTGAGTTCCCGGCGCTTTTCGGGGGTCATTTCACACTGACCGGGGCCCAGGTCGCCATAGCAGTGGGTGACATTCACAAAGTGGACATCCACACCTGCCTTGGCAAAGGTGTCCATGAAGATGTCGGTGGTATAGCCGGTTTTGGAGGCGATCACCACATGTTTGATGCCGTGTTCCCGGGCATAGTCACAGGCCAGCCGGGCAGCTTCGGGAGTATTCTCCCAGCCTTTGTTTGCGAAGACCATACGCTTCCTTCCTTTCCGTACCGCTTGGATTTGTCTTTATCATAGCACAGCCCCAAAGAAATTGACAGCCCGGGAATGGGGAAATCGCTTAAAAGCTGCCGGGAAATTTCCGGTTTTGTGTGAAACTGTCCAAACTGCCGGGAAATGCGGCCCGGAATGCCCGGTGAGATTGTAATTTCCTGCCGGATTGTTTATAATCTAAGGTAGGACGGCAGAAATAACAGGATTTTTGCCGCCATTTTGATTTCCCACATGGAGGTGGACGATGAAGGCCGCATTTTATACGCTGGGCTGCAAGGTCAACCAGTATGAATCCCAGGCCATGGAGGAGCTGTTCCGCCGCCGGGGGTATGAGATCGTACCGCCGGCACAGGAGGCGGATCTCTACATCGTCAACTCCTGCACCGTCACCTCCTCCGGTGATAAAAAGACCCGGCAGATCGTCCGGCGGCTGCGCCGGGAACATCCGCTGGCAGTGGTGGCTCTCACCGGCTGCCTGCCCCAGACCGATCCCCATGCCGCCGAGGAACTGCCCGAAGCCGACCTGGTGCTGGGCACCCGGGAGCGCCGGGCGGTGGTGGACGCGGTGGAGGAGTACCTCACCCACCGGCAGCGGCTGGTGCGGGTGCTGCCCCATGAGAAGAGCGAGCCCTTCGAGCCGCTGGAGGCCCTGGGGGACGAAGATCACACACGGGCCTTCTTAAAAATCCAGGACGGCTGCACCCAGTTCTGCGCCTACTGCATCATACCCTATGCCCGGGGGCCGCTGCGCTCCAAGGAGCTCTCCGCTCTCCGGGAGGAGGTAGCGGGACTGGCGGCGGCAGGCTACCGGGAAGTGGTGCTCACCGGCATCAACCTCTCCCTCTACGGACGGGAGCTGGGGCTGCGTCTGCCCGACGCGGTGGAGGCAGCGGCCTCGGTGCCGGGCATCGACCGGGTGCGCATCGGTTCCCTGGAGCCGGAACTGCTCACCGATGCGGACATCGCCCGGCTGGCGGCAATGCCGCAGCTCTGCGGGCAGTTCCATCTCTCGCTCCAGAGCGGCTGTGACGCCACTCTGGCCCGGATGAACCGCCATTACACCACCGCCCGCTACCGGGAGATCGCCGGGGCGCTCCGGGAGAAGTTTCCCGGGTGTGCCATCACCACCGATGTGATCACCGGCTTCCCCGGGGAGACTCCCGAGGAGTTCGCAGAGACCTGCGGCTTTGTCCGGGAGATGGGTTTCGCCATGGTACATATCTTCCCTTATTCGGAGCGCCGGGGCACAGCGGCTGCTTCCATGCCCGACCCGGTCCCCATGGAGGAGCGCCGCCGCCGGGCTTCGGAACTGGCGGAGATCACCGCCGGCAGTGCCCGGGCGTTTTACGAGGCCCAGGTGGGCACCGTGCAGATGGTGCTGATTGAAAAGAAGCGGGAGCCGGACTGGGTCCGGGGCTATACTCCCAACTACACCCCGGTGCGGGTCCGCTGTGCGGATGACCGCCGGGGAGAGCTCCTTCCGGTCCGGATTACAGAGGCCGGCCCGGAGGGCTGTACCGGCGTCTTTGCCGGATAACAGAGCCGTTTCTCCCTGACAGGACAGGGATTAACGATATAGAACAGGAAAAACAGTGCAAAACAAAAAACGCCGCTTTCGGGGCGGCAGAGGTTTAAGGAGTTGTGCAATATGTCTGTTTACAGGATCTATGTGGAGAAGAAGGAACCCTTTGCCGTGGAGGCTGCCGGGGTTCTGGCGTCGCTCCGGAACGATCTCGGGCTTTCGAAGCTCCGCCATGTCCGGCTGCTGAACCGGTATGATGTGGAGGGCATCAGCCGGGAGGTATTCGATTCGGTGCGGGATACCGTCTTCTCCGAGCCCCCGGTGGATATGGTCTATGACGAGCTCCCTGCCGGTGACGGCAAGGTCTTTGCCATTGAGTACCTGCCCGGTCAGTTCGACCAGCGGGCCGATTCCTGCGCCCAGTGCATCCAGCTCGCCACCCTGTGCGAGCGTCCCACCGTGCAGAATGCCCGGGTCTATGTACTGGAGGGCGACATCACCGATGAGGAACTCGAGCGGATCAAGACCTATCTGATCAACCCGGTGGAATCCCGGGAGGCTTCGCTGGAGATGCCTGAGACCCTGGAGGCCCGCTATGCTGTTCCGGAGACCGTTGCCACAGTAGAGGGCTTTACCGCTCTGGACCGGGCCGGTCTGGAGGAGTTTATCCGTACCCAGGGCCTTGCCATGGATCTGGACGACGCACTCTGCTGTCAGGCCTACTTCCGGGATACCGAGCACCGTGACCCCACCATCACCGAGGTGAAGATGATCGACACCTACTGGTCGGATCACTGCCGGCACACCACCTTTGCCACCCAGATCGACGATGTGAAGATCGGCTGTGACTACATTGCCGAGGAATACAAGAACTATCTGGAACTGCGGGGTACTGTCCATGCCGGCAAGAACAAGCCGGTGACCCTGATGGATCTTGCCACCATCGGCGCCAAGGAACTGCGCCGGGCGGGCATTCTCACCGACCTGGACGAGAGCGAGGAGATCAACGCCTGTTCGGTGAAGATCACCGTGGATCACGACGGCAAGGCTGAGGACTGGCTGCTGATGTTCAAGAATGAAACACACAACCACCCCACCGAGATCGAACCCTTCGGCGGTGCTGCCACCTGTCTGGGCGGCGCCATCCGTGACCCGCTGTCGGGACGCAGCTATGTATACCAGGCCATGCGCCTCACCGGTGCGGGCAATCCCCTCACCCCGGCTTCCCAGACCCTGCCCGGCAAGCTGCCCCAGCGCAAGATCGTCACCACCGCTGCCGCTGGTTACAGCTCCTACGGCAACCAGATCGGTCTGGCTACCGGTCATGTGGCAGAGGTATATCACCCCGGCTATGTAGCCAAGCGTATGGAAGTGGGCGCAGTCATGGGTGCTGCTCCCGCTGACGCTGTGGTACGGGAAGTTCCCGCCCCCGGCGATGTGGTGATCCTGCTGGGCGGCGCCACCGGACGGGACGGCTGCGGCGGTGCCACCGGTTCCTCCAAGAGCCATACCGCCCAGTCGCTGACCACCTGCGGCGCAGAGGTGCAGAAGGGCAACGCGCCCGAAGAGCGCAAGATCCAGCGCCTGTTCCGCAACCCGGAGGTCACCCGTCTGATCCGCCGCTGCAACGACTTCGGTGCTGGAGGTGTATCGGTTGCCATCGGCGAGCTGGCAGACGGCCTGGATATCCAGCTGGACCGTGTGCCCAAGAAGTATGAGGGCCTGGACGGCACCGAGCTGGCAATCAGTGAGTCCCAGGAGCGTATGGCAGTGGTGGTTTCGGCTGAGAACGCTGACCGCTTCATCGCCGCTGCCGAGAAGGAGAACCTCTCGGCTACCCCCGTGGCAGTGGTGACCGACAAGAACCGTCTGGTTATGCACTGGAACGGACGTACCATCGTGGACCTGTCCCGTGACTTCCTGAACTCCAACGGCGCTGCCAAGCATATTTCGGTGGAGGTAGCTGCCCCCGCCCTGCGTCAGCCCGAGCAGGAGACCGGTTCGGCCTCCGAGCGCTGGATGCAGCGGGTCGGCTCGCTGAATGTGGCCTCCCAGAAGGGCCTGGTACAGCGCTTTGACTCCACCATCAGCGGCGGTACTGTGCTGCTGCCCTTCGGCGGCAAGCACCAGTTGTCCCCCTCTCAGGTGATGGCTGCCAAGATCCCCGTCCTGGACGGCAAGACCACTACCTGCTCGATGATGGCCTGGGGCTTCGATCCCTACCTGTCCGAGCAGAGCCCCTACCACGGCGCCATGTATGCCGTGATCGAATCCATTGCCAAGCTCACCGCAGCCGGTGCGGATTGGCGGCACTGCTGGCTCTCCTTCCAGGAGTACTTCGAGAAGCTGGGCCGGGACGCTGACCGCTGGGGCAAGCCCTTTGCCGCTCTGCTGGGCGCGCTGCGGGCACAGCTCGAGCTGGGTGCCGGCGCCATCGGCGGCAAGGATTCCATGAGCGGCAGCTTCGAGGACATCCATGTTCCTCCGACTCTGATCTCCTTTGCGGTTTCCACCCAGAAGATCGACCGCATTATCTCCACCGAGTTCAAGGCGGCAGGACATCCGGTTTATCTGTTCGCCCCCAGGACTGACGAAAACGGCCTGCCTGACTTCGAGAGCCTGCGCACCATGCTGGACACTGTCCGGGACCGCATTGCGGACGGCACAGCGGTAACCGGCTGGGCAGTGGGTGCCGGCGGCATCTGCGAGGGCATCACCAAGATGGCTCTGGGCAACGGCATCGGCTTTGCCTTTGAAGAGGGCACCGATGTGGACCGTGTCTTTGCTCCGCTGCACGGCGCTATCCTGCTGGAGTGCGTGGGCGAGTGTGACGGCGGCGAACTGCTGGGCCACACCACCGAGGACTTTGCGATTCGTCTGGACGGCGAGACCATCGGCGGCCTGGATATGCGGGGCCGCTGGGAGGAGACCCTCCACAGCGTCTATCCCTACCACATGCCCACCCCCAAGGAGGCTGCTCCGGAAGTGCGCTGGGACGGCGGCATGGTGATCGCTGCCAGCGAAAAGTTTGCCAAGCCCCGTGTGCTGATTCCCGTATTCCCGGGCACCAACTGCGAATACGATGTGGCAAGAGTCTTTGCCATGGAGGGCGCTGTCCCCGAGATCTTCGTGGTGCGCAACCGTACCTCCGCTGAAATCGAGGAGTCGGCTAACGCCTTCGCCCAGCTGATCCGTCAGAGCCAGATCGTCTCCATCCCCGGCGGCTTCTCCGGCGGCGATGAGCCGGATGGCTCGGGCAAGTTCATCACAGCCTTCTTCCGCAGCCCGGCTGTCACCGAGGCAGTGATGGAGCTGCTCCGGAACCGGGACGGCCTGATGAACGGTATCTGCAACGGCTTCCAGGCTCTGATCAAGCTGGGTCTGGTGCCCTACGGCGAAATCGTGGACATCAAGGCCAGCGATCCCACCCTCACCTTCAACAAGATCGGACGCCACCAGTCCACTATGGTGCGCACCAAGGTGGTTTCCAACCGGTCTCCCTGGCTGAGCGAGTGCGAACTGGGCGGTGTCTACACTGTGGGTCTGTCCCATGGCGAGGGCCGGTTCGTCTGCAGCGAGAAGCAGTTTGCCGAGCTGGTAGCAAATGGTCAGATCGCCAGCCAGTATGTGGATCTCAGCGGCAAGCCGAGCATGGCAGTGGAATACAATCCCAACGGTTCGAGCTACGCCGTGGAGGGCATCACCTCGCCGGACGGCCGTGTATTCGGCAAGATGGCGCACTTCGAGCGCTTCTCCGAGGGCGTATACCGCAACATTGAGGGCCACAAGTATCAGCCGGTCTTCAAGGGCGCTGTAAAGTACTATAAGTAAAAAAAGATCCGTTCCCGGCTGACCGGAAACGGACTGTGGCAGGAGCCGTGGGTTTTCCCCGAACAGGGGAGACCCACGGCTCCTTTTTTATGATTGACCTGATTTGGCACAGAGCCGCCGGGAGGCGGGCTGCACCGGCAGCCGCACCGAAAAAACAGGAGCCCTCGCCCGGGGCGCTGCGCACCGAGATGGAGCCGCCGTGCAGGTCGGTGATCTGCTTTGCCAGCGCCAGCCCGAGGCCGGTGCCATTGGTGCTGTGTGAGGCGTCCCCCTGGTAGAACTTTTCAAAGATGTGCTTCTGTACTTCCCCAGGCATTCCGATGCCGGTATCCGAGATTGAAACGGTCACCCAGCCCGGTTCGGTGGTGATCCGGGTGGTGATGGTGCCGCCGCCCGGCGTGAATTTGATGGCGTTGGAGTAGAGGTTCTGCCAGATCTGCCGGCACAGTTCCTCCGAGCCGGTACAGCGCACCTCCGGCAGCTCCAGATCCAGTTCCAGATGCTTCCGGGTCCAGTGAGGCTCCAGTTCCAGCAGGCACTGCCGGAGCTGTTCGTCCAGGGAGAATTCCCGGTAGCCGGGCAGTTCACTGCAATGGTCCAGGCTGGAGAGGTGCAGAATGCTGCTCGCCATCCGGGAGAGCCGCCGGGAGCTGTCCAGAATCTCCTGAGTATACTGGCGCTGTTCCGCCGCGGTGATGTCCGGTTCCCCCAGCAGCACCGCATAGCCCTCAATGGCGGTGAGCGGCGTCTTGAGCTCATGGGATACCCCGGCAATGAAGTCCTCCCGCAGGGTTTCCACCATCCCCAGTTCCTCCACCATGGCGTTGAGGTTCCGGGCAATCTGCCGCACCTCCAGAATGGGGCTGTGGGTGTCGCACCGGATGGCGGAATCCTCCGCCGCGGAAACACCGGACGGGGAGGGGGAAGCAGCCCCGGAAACCAGTCCGGAAGCCGGTGACGCAGCTCAGACTGCCCCCAGTGAACAGAAGGAGGCTCAATGATGTTTTCTCTGCCGGATTTTTCAGTCAAGCGGCCGGTCTGCGTCTTTATCTGTCTGGTCAGCCTGATTCTGTTCGGTGTTTCCTCGGTCTTTGAGATGCCGCTGGAGTCCACGCCGGAGATGAATATGCCCACCATGACCATTATGACCAGCTATCCCGATGCCTCGCCGGATGAGGTGGACGAGATGGTCACCCAGAAGATCGAATCGGCTCTTTCGGGCATCACCGAAGTGGAGTCGATGACCTCCACCTCCAGTGAGGGATCTTCCATGATCATGCTGGAATTTGGCTACGATGTGGACACCGATGACAAGTACCAGGACATCACTTCCGCCCTGGCTTCGATGCTCGGCGCCCTCACGCTGGTACCGCTGCTCTTTGTGAAGATGCGTCCGAGAGAAAAGCTCACCTCCCGTTCCCATGTGATGATGCATGTGCTGGAGGGCAAGTATGAAGCTCTGCTGCGCCGGGCGCTGCGGGCCGGAAAAACTGTGGTGGCCTCTGCCATTGCCTGCCTTGCCATAGCGGGCTTCCTGTTCACACAGATCGATATGGAGCTGATGCCCGCCGGCAGCACCAACACCATCAGTGTTTCGGTGGGGACCCGCTCCGGATTGGATCTGGAGAACACCAACGCCATTATGGAAGAGATCGAGAGCATGATCAGCGAAGATCCCGATGTGGAAAGCTACTCCCTGCGTGTCAGCGGCGGAGGCGGCGGCATGGGCATGATGGGCAGCAGTTCTGCCGGTTCGGTGTCCATCACCCTCAAGGACGATGCCTCGGTGGATACCGACACCTATGTGCAGAACCTGCGTGAAAAGACCAGCGGCCTGAAAAACTGCTCGGTGGAGGTATCCAAGCAGGAGTCCATGTCCTTTGGCAGCAGCGGTGTGGAACTGCGGCTGAGCGGTCCGGATCTCGGCGACCTGGAGACCGCCTCGGAATCCATCCGGAAACGGCTGTCCGGCATGGAGGAGTTCGACAGTGTGTCCACCTCCCTGACCGATGGTTCGCCCCGGGCCAAGATCGAAGTGGACCCGGTATTGTCCGGCGCCTAATGGGGCAGAGGGGAGAAACCCGGCTGTTTTGTTTCTTCGGAAAAAGAACAGGAATTTTGCCGGAAACCGCTTGACAAAGGGAGTTTCTCTATATATAATATTTGAGTACCATCTGGTTTTGCGGTGTTTTTGCGCCCAAAATCAAGGTGGATCGAGTGTTTTACCGGAATGGGAGGAGGGTTCAAACGATGGTTCTTCAGCTGAAAGACCTTTTCGACAGGGCTGGGGAAAAGCAGTCGTTTGAATACGATCTGGACCTGTCGCATCTGCGGCACGGAGCAGGGCATCCGCTGGTAAAGCCGGTTCATATCATAGGTACGGTGGAAAACAGAACGGGCATAGTTACTTTAGGTTACCTGGCCACGTTTACGCTAAATACGCTGTGCGACCGCTGCTTGACCCCCGTTGAGAGAGATCTCTCTATGAACTTTGAACACATTCTTGTGCATGAGCTGGCCGGCGAAGACGAGGAGGAATTCATCGTCTGTGGGGATTATACCCTGGACTTGGACGAGCTTGTGGCAATGGACATTCTTCTTGAGCTACCAACAAGGATCCTTTGCAGGGAAGACTGCAAGGGGCTATGTCCGAAATGTGGAACGAACTTGAATGAGTCGACCTGCAACTGTTCTCAGGAAAAAGAGGTGGACTCCCGTCTGAGCGTGCTTCTTACGCTCCTTGACGAAAATGAAGATTAAACCATTTATTTTGATTTGAGGAGGCGCCATCATGGCAGTACCGAAGAGAAAGTCGTCCAAAGCAAGAAAGAACAAGAGAAGATCCAATGTCTGGAAGATCAGCGCTCCTGCGTTCAGCAAGTGCCCCAACTGCGGCGTACTGACTGTTCCCCACAGAGTCTGCAAGAACTGCGGCTTCTACAAGGGCAGAGAAGTGATCAAGATGGATCCCGAAGTAAATGCCTAATCGCATTGCCGGATCTGTTTTATAACGAAAGATGATAGAAGCCGGGCAATCCCTGTTCGATTGCCCGGCTTTTTGTCTGCATTTTCTCATCATACAGCCGGAAAAGGTGTTAAATCGCCGGATTTTATGGTATACTCAGAATGATCGTATGAAAATGCAGGAAATGATTCTCCCGGACAGTCTGCAATCCATGGCTGTCCTTTTATAAAGAAGAAGGAGGGAAATGCTTATGGCGAAACCGATTATTGCCATTGTGGGACGTCCCAATGTGGGAAAAAGCACCCTGTTCAACAAGCTGGTGGGCCAGCGTCTTTCCATTGTAAAGGATACCCCCGGCGTGACCCGGGACCGCATCTACTCCCCCTGCGAATGGCGGGGCAAGGAGGTCATGCTGGTGGATACCGGCGGTATCGAACCCTATTCCAATGATGTGATCCTCTCCCAGATGCGCCGCCAGGCCCAGCTCGCCATCGAGAGCGCTGATGTCATCGTACTGGTCACCGACCTGCGCACCGGCGTCACTGCCAACGACCAGGAAGTGGCCTCCATGCTGCTCAAGAGCGGCAAGCCGGTGGTGCTCTGTGTCAACAAGGTGGATACCATCGGCGATGTTCCGCCGGAATACTATGAGTTCTACAACCTGGGTCTGGGTGATCCCATTCCCGTTTCCTCGGTTCATGGTCATGGCACCGGTGACCTGCTGGACGCCTGCTTCGAGCACATCGACTTCGAGAACCGGGAAGAGTATGACGAGGAGTACATCAAGGTTGCCATCATCGGCAAGCCCAATGTGGGCAAGAGCTCGCTGGTGAACCGCATGACCGGTCAGGAGCGGGCCATTGTATCCAATATTGCCGGCACTACCCGGGACGCCACCGACAGCATCCTGGAAAACGAACACGGCAAGTATGTGCTCATCGACACCGCCGGTATCCGCCGCAAATCCCGTGTGGATGACGACATCGAGAAGTACAGCGTCCTGCGTGCCTATATGGCAGTGGACCGGGCGGATGTCTGCCTCATCGTCATCGACGCCACTGAGGGCTTCACCGAACAGGATTCCAAGGTGGCAGGCTATGCCCATGAACAGGGCAAGGCCAGCATTGTGGTCATCAACAAGTGGGACGCCGTGGAAAAGGACGGTAAGACCATGGATGAGTACCGCAAGAAGCTGGAGAATGACTTCTCCTTCATGAGCTATGTGCCGTTCATCTTTATTTCGGCGCTCACCGGTCAGCGGGTGGACAAACTCTACGACCTGATCAACTATGTCTGTGAGCAGAATGCCCGGCGTATTTCCACCGGTATGCTCAATGATATGCTGGCCTATGCCACTGCCCGGGTACAGCCCCCATCGGATAAGGGCAAGCGGCTGCGGCTCTTCTATATCACTCAGGCTTCCACCAAGCCGCCGGCCTTTGTGATCTTCTGCAACAGCCTGGATCTGTTCCACTTCTCCTACCAGCGGTATCTGGAAAACCAGATCCGGGAGACCTTCGGTCTGGACGGTACCCCGATCCGCATCATTCCCCGGGAGCGGGGCAAGGACAGCAAGTAATACAGGCTGTAAGGAAAGAGGGTTGATTTCTGTATGTTTGGTTCCGATGTGCTTCTTGCCATGGGACTCTCCTTTGTGCTGACCTATCTGCTGGGCAGCCTGAATTTTGCGGTGATCGTGTCCCGGCTGCTCTACCATGACGATGTGCGCAACTACGGCAGCGGCAATGCCGGCATGACCAATATGCTGCGCACCTACGGCAAAAAAGCAGCCTTTCTCACCGGCCTGGGCGACTTCTTCAAGGGCACCGCGTCGGTGCTCATCGCCCGGACCATCATCGGTTCCCTGGGTGTGGAACTCCCCTTTGACGGGGGCTGGGTGGGCGCCATCGGCGTGCTGCTGGGGCATCTGTTCCCGATCTTCTTCCACTTCAAGGGCGGAAAGGGTATCCTGGCAGCCTGCGGCGCTATCCTCCTGATGAACCCGGATCTGTTTGTGGTGCTGTTCATCGGATTTGTGCCCATCGCCTTCATCACCCGGATCGTTTCGCTGGCTTCGGTGCTGGGCGCTTCGGCCTACCCGATCCTGGTGTACATAAAATGCCGGCTGATCGGGCGGCCTCCGCTGCTGGATGTGACCTTCGCGCTCATCTGTGTGGCGCTGATCCTCTATATGCACCGGGAGAATATCAAGCGCCTGCTCAATGGCACCGAGAAAAAAATCGGCCGTCCCGGAAAGTAAACTTCCGGCGCCGCTGTTTGGAGGAATGAATATGGCAAAACTGTTTATTCTGGGCGCCGGTGGCTTTGGTACGGCGCTGGCTGTGATGTCCCAGGCAAACGGACATGAGGTGACCATGTGGTCCTACCGGGAGGACGAAGCGGCACAGCTCCGGACTGACCGGGAAAACCGCCGTCTGCTGCCGGGTGTGAAGATCCCGGAGGAGATCGCCATTGTCACCGATTTCGCTGCCCTGGGCGAAGCGGAGCTGGTGCTCATCGCTGTCCCCAGTTCGGCAGTGCGGTCGGTTTCGGCCCAGCTGCATGGCAGACTGGCTCTCGGAGCTGTGGCGGTCTGCGTATCCAAGGGCTTTGAGCCCGAGACCCTCAAGCGGATGGATGAGGTCATCGCCGAGGAGCTGCCCGAGAATCCCTGTGTGATCCTCTCGGGACCGAGCCATGCCGAGGAGGTCGCCAAGGGAATCCCCACCACGGTGGTGGCAGCCTGCCGGGATCTGGATATGGCAGAGCGGGTACAGATGACCCTCTCGGGCGACACCTTCCGCATCTATGTCACCGATGATGTCATCGGCGCAGAGCTGGGCGGCGCCCTCAAGAATGTCATTGCGCTGGCAGCCGGTGCCCTGGACGGTCTGGGTCTGGGGGATAACACCAAGGCGGCGCTGATGACCCGCGGCCTCACTGAGATCGCCCGTCTGGGCGTGGCCTGCGGCGCCCGTACCGAGACTTTCGGCGGACTGTCGGGCATGGGGGACCTGATCGTGACCTGTACCAGTATGCACTCCCGGAACCGGCGGTGCGGTATCCTGGTGGGACAGGGCCTCTCGGGCGCTGAGGCAGTCAAGCAGGTGGGCATGACCGTTGAGGGCTACACCAACACCAAGAACGCCTATGAGATGGGCCGCCGTCTGGGTGTGGAAATGCCCATCACCAACGAAGTGTACAAGGTGCTGTATGAGGGCAAGGATATCCGTCAGGCCATTGCCGACCTGATGGGCCGTCCCCGCCGGCACGAATCGGAATACACCTGGCTGCAGGAGGGAAATCTCTCCCGCTGAGCCGGAATCAGAAATACAAAAAGGACTCCCCTCGGAAAAAAGAGGGGAGTCCTTTTTTGCATAGGAGAGTAGGAGAGTCTGCCGGGCAAACAAAAAAGCTGTCCCAGGAATCGGAACAGCCTTTGTGTTACAGTATTGAGCGTTCGTTAGATGGCGCGGGTTACCTTGCCGGAACGAATGCAGCGGGTGCAGGCGTGAATGTACTTGGGAGAACCGTCTACCATAGCCTTAACTCGTCTTACATTGGGCTTCCAGGTCCGGTTGGATCTTCTATGAGAATGGGAAACCTTAATGCCGAAAGTTACACCCTTACCGCAGATATCGCACTTTGCCATTTGTCTGCACCTCCTTCTGGGTATCGGTAAAGTCAACATTGGTATTCTATCAGATTTCCAGAAGAAAAGCAAGCCTTTTTTGAAATTTTAATACTCGCCTTTTTCCAGTGCCTCCACGGAACGGAGATGGATTTTATAGCGCAGGGATTTGCTCTCATAATCCTCCCGTGTGATGCCCATGGCGATATGCATGAGCAGCGAGAGCTTGGCGCAGCTGGTGTCCACAACGCCGAGCAGCTGCTCCAGCACCACATAGTGGGGCTTTTTCCCGTTCCAGGGGCGTTCGTACAGTTCTTCATTCCGGGGCGTGCGGGGCAGCAGATAGGCTGTAAAGACAAAGTCATCCATGCTGCGCCGGGGCCGGTTATCGACCGAGTGAAAGCAGTTAAAGCGCAGCATCCGGTCCAGCGAATGGGAAAAGGCGCTGATGGGGACTTCCTCGGCGTCATAGTGTTCCAGGATAAACCGCTGGTAATCCGCAAAAGCGGGAGGCGCCTCCCGGAACCGGAAATCAGGGCCAAAGGGTTCCATCCTTCTGCCTCCTCTCTGAAATACTGTGGGAATAATTCTGTTGTACCACGGGGCGGAACAAAATGCAAGGCTTTGCCGGAAACCGCTTTGCATTCCCTGGCGGATGTGATAGGATAAAATCAGAGAAGCGGCTGCCGCTGCGCAGCCGATTAAAAAGGAGGAGTTCCGATGCGATCCAAATGGTTTGCCATGATGCTGGCGATTTCCCTGCTGCTCACCGGCTGCACCGGGAGCGGAGATCCTTCCCCAGCCGCAGATGACGGCGGCGGGAGCAGTCAAGCCGCAGCCCGGACCGAAACCGAGTGGGGCAGCACCGATGCCGTGCTGCACACCTACGATGGGGAGGTACAGGCGGCGACCTTCTGCCTGACCGGAGACGGAGAGCGGTCCCCGGCACTGGAGGCCGGGGAGTTTGACACCGGCTTTCTGGAAGGGCTGGGCGCCCTGACGCCCCAGACCCCGCCGGAAACCGTGGACTGGATCCAGACGGGGGTGGAGCTCACCATCACCGATGACGGCGAGGACTATGTCTACCGGGTGCTGCTGGACGGCGGGCTCTGCACCGAGCAGAACGGACAGACCTACTGGCTGGGAATGGATCAGCTGGCGTTCTCGTTCCAGCGGGGAGTGTCCGGGTTTATTGCGGCGGCAGAGTCCCGGGTGGAGCGCACTGAGCTTGCCTGGCCCGAGGACGAGCCTGACGCCTGGGGCACAGAGCCTGCCGGGCCGCTTGCGGTGCCGGAGGGCAGCACCCTGAAGCTCTGTGTGTGGAACTGGGAGGATCAGCCCCTGTTCCTGACCCTGAAAGACGGGGAGCGGGCAGAAGAGCTGACAGCGGCGCTGGAAAGCGTCACCGAAACGGTGCCGTTTGAGCTGGTCACCGGCGGGACGATCTATTATATCGCCGCGGAAACACCCAAGGGGACTTTGTACTATATGTTCCGGGGGACGGACGAGCTCTTTGACTACCAGAACCAGGTGATCTGGAAGGTGCCGGAGGGCGTATTTGACCAGTGCCTGGCGCTCTATGCGCAGGAGATGGCCTCCCAGCTGAACTGAACCGGAACGGGGACAGCGGCGAAACAGCTGCCCTTTCCACCAACTGAATTCCCATTTGTGGAAAACTCTGTCTGCCGGAGGGCAGGCGGAGTTTTTTCTGTCCCGGGCGGAAGGAGGAAAAATCACCGGGAATGGTGGAAAAACCAGCGGGTTTATGCTACAATATATCCTGTGACAGTATCTGATTTTTTACGGGAGGAACCCCATGGACAATACAATGATGATCAATCTCCTCAGCCGGGCGGCAGTGCTCCTGCTGCTCCTGCCGGTGCATGAGTACGCCCATGCCCGGGTGAGCTATGCCCTCGGGGACCCCACTGCCGCCAATGACGGACGGCTCGACCTCAATCCGCTGGTGCATCTCGATCCTGTGGGATCGCTGCTCATGCTGCTGGTGGGCATCGGCTGGGCCAAACCGGTACCGGTGGACCCCCGCTATTACAAGAATCCCCGTCGGGATATGGTCATCACCGCCATGGCTGGCCCCTTTGCCAACCTGATCATGGGCTTCCTGTTCCTGATCCTGGCACAGGTTTCGCTGGGATTTTGGGTCCGGGGCTATTATAACGGCGCAAATGTGGACACACTTTATTATATGGTGCTGATCCTGCAGACCATCGCCTCCATCAGCGTATCGCTGGCAGTCTTTAACCTCCTGCCGGTGCCGCCGCTGGATGGCAGCCGCCTGCTGGAATATCTGCTGCCCCGCCGCTGGCTGATGACCTATTACCGCTATGCCAGAGCCATCAATACCATTTTTTTGTTTGTGCTGCTCTTTACCGATGTGTTTACCAACATCATCTACTATTTCACCGGGTATATCCTCGATGGCATGTATGCCATTACGGCCTTTATCCCGGAGCTGATCGTGTAGGGGGCGCCAGATGGAGAAACTTTCCTTCCGGGCCGGTGAGGTGGAAGGCCCTCTTGACCTGATCCTTACCCTGATTGCCCGGCACAAGCTCAATATCTACGACATCGAGATTTCCACCCTGGTGGAACAGTATACTGCTGCTGTGCGTGAGATGGAGGAAGCAGACCTGGAAGTGGGCAGCGAATTCATCGAGATGGCAGCCAGGCTGGTCTATATCAAGACGGTGGAACTGCTTCCCAAGCATGAAAAGGACGAGGACCCCCGCCGGGAACTCACCGGACAGCTGTTGGAATACCAGGCCTGCCGTCAGGCGGCGGCACTCCTGGGTGCCCAGAGCCGGATGGGCAGTGTGTTTACCCGACAGCCCATGCCGCTGGATGTGGACCTCACCTACCGGCTCAGTCACTCCCCGGCACTGCTCCTTGCGGCATACCGCAGTGCCCTGGGCAAGGGCGAACGGCTCAAGCCTCCGCCGGCAGAGGTGTTCCGTCCGCTGGTGGCAGCCCGGTTCGTATCGGTGGGCTCCCGCATTGTTTCCATCCTGCGCCGGCTCTATCATTCCAGCCGGGTGAGCTTTGCCGGGCTCTTTTCCCACAGCCGGGAACGCAGTGAGATGGTCGCCACCTTTCTGGCCCTGCTGGAACTGATGAAATCCGGACGGGTGTGCCTAAATGACGACGGCGATGTGGAAGTGACCGATTACCGCAGCCTGACCGATGAGGAACTTGCAGAAGCGGACCGGCAGTTTGCCGCACCGCAGACAGAGCAGGAGGACGAAGATGAACGAGAAACAAATACCGCTCTTTGATGCCGGGGACCGGCGGATTCTGGCAGTGCTGTTTGCAGCCGGGGAACCGCTGGAACTGGAACGGCTTGCCGAGGGGCTGGGAGTGGACAAGGCTGCCATGCGCCAGACACTGGAACGGCTCCGGGGCAGGCTCCGGGAAGCCGGGCTCCCCTTTGAGCTGCTGGAGCTGGAGGAGAATGTCCAGCTTGCCACAGCGGAGGAATACGGCGACCTGATCCGCTCGGTGCTCAGCCAGAAGCGCAGCACTCCGCTGTCCCAGTCGGCGATGGAGGTGCTGGCGATCATCGCCTACAACCAGCCGGTGACCCGTGCTTTTGTGGAGCAGATCCGGGGCGTGGATTCCAGCTCAGCGGTGAATTCGCTGGTGGTACGGGACCTGGTGGAGGAAGCCGGACGGCTGGAACTGCCCGGACGACCCATCGCCTACCGGACCACTGCCAATTTCCTGCGGTGCTTCGGGCTGCAGAGCCTGGATGAGCTGCCGGACATCACCGCGGCGGCTCAGGCACAGGAGCAGCTGGAACAGCTCTCCCTGACCCCGGCAGACGGACAGGGGGAAGAGCCGTGAAATGGCTGCTGCTGATCCCGGTCCTGCTGGTTGTTCTGCTCTGGCTGCCGCTGAGCGTCCGGGTGCGCTATAATTCCCGCCTGACGGTCTGGGCCGGGGTGGGGCCACTGCTGGCCCGGGTCTATGAGACCACCGGGGAATCCCCGGAACCGCCCAAGCCGGAACCCGGACAGAAGCAGGACACACCAAAGGAAAAGAAGAAAAAGAAATCCCTGTTCCCGGAGAAGGTGAATGCCGGGCTGGTGCTGGATCTGGCGGCATCGCTTCCGGCGCCGCTGGCAAAACTGCTCCGGCGGGTGCATATCCACCATACCGCGGTGCGGGTTCTCACAACGGGCAGTGATGCCGCAGAGGCAGCTGTCCGGGCGGGACATACCAGTGCCGCCGTATACAGCGTCTATCTGGCGCTGGGACGGATCTTCACCGTGGATTATCCTGAGATCCTGATCCTGCCGGATTTCTTCCGGGAGGAGGACAATATCTATGCCGAAAGCCGTGTTACCCTGCGGCCCGTGGCACTGCTGGCCTTTGGAGCCGGATTTGTGATCCGGCTGGTGAAGCGCCGGCAGGAACGTGAACAGACCAATGACAGTTCCGCCCAGGCGGCAGGAGCTGATCCCAATGAAACTGAGGTGCAGTAAATTATGGACAGCAAAGTAAAAGGACTGATGGGCGACAGCTTTGAAAACCTGCGGACGCTCATTGATGTAAACACCATTATCGGCGATCCCATCACCACCCCCGACGGCACCACCATTATTCCGGTGTCCAAGGTCACCTTCGGCTACGGCATGGGCGGCAGTGACCTGCCCACCAACAAGCGAGAGGCCTTCGGCGGCGCCACAGCCGGCGGCGTGACCATCCAGCCCATCGCCTTCCTGATTGTCAAGGACGGCAATGTGCAGCTGGTACAGCTGGCAGGGGAAAACAACACCGCGGAACGTGCCATGAACCTGGTGCCCGATGTGGTGGACAAGATCTCGGGGCTGTTCTCCAAGAACACCGCGGAACCTCATCACAAGCCGGAACCCACCGCCGCGCCCCAGGAATAAGCTGGGATAAGCAGGGATAAAATCATTCGCCCCGCCATAAAAATGGTGGAGAGGCGGTGATTTTGTGCAGAAAAAGTTTCTTTGTGCCGCAGCGGCGGCAGTGGGGCTCCTGTGGGGGAGCCTGGGGTTTTCCTATGGGGAAATGACCGTAGCGGTCATGGCCGGGGATCTGGAAGTGAATGCCGAAGCGGCAGTGGTCATGGACGCGGACAGCGGACGGCTGCTCTACGCCCAGAACCCGGATAAACGGCTTGCCAATGCCAGTACCACCAAGATCATGACAGCGCTGCTCACTCTGGAGCAGCCCGATCAGGACCGGTACTTTACAGTGGATTCCGATGCTATCCAGGTGGAGGGCACTACCATGGGCCTGCAGCCCGGGGACAGTGTGACCCTCCATCAGCTGGCGGCGGGCATGCTGCTGCCTTCGGGCAACGACGCAGCCAACGCGGCGGCGGTGGAGATTGCCGGGAGTGAAGAGGCCTTTGTCCGGCTGATGAATCAGCGGGCGGCAGAGCTGGGCCTTGAGAATACCCAGTACCGCAATCCCAGCGGACTGGATGCCGAGGGGCATTACTCCTCTGCCCGGGATCTGGCGGCTCTGGCGGCCCATGCTCTGGAAAACGAGGACTTTGAGGACATTGTATCCAAGCAGGAGATCCGCATGGCCTTTGGCAATCCCCCTTATAACCGCAGTCTCTATACCACCAACAAGCTGCTGGAACGCTATCCCTATGCCATCGGGGTCAAGACCGGGTATACCGATGACGCCGGGCTCTGTCTGGTGACAGCGGCGGAAAAGGACGGCACCCGGCTGATCATCGTCACCCTCAATGGCAAGGACGATGTGAATACCCACATGCGGCTGTATGAGCACTTCTTCCCGCTGCTGGCCCGGGTGGACCTCTCGGGCTTTACCGAGGGGCTCAGCGTACCGGTGACCGGCGGTACCCGGGACAGTGTGGCGGCGGTTCCCGCAGCCGAGCCGGAAGCGGCCCTGCTGGAACGGGAATATGACGAGCTCACCCGGGAGGTGGAATTGCCCCGGTTTGTCTATGCGCCGGTGCAGGCCGGTCAGGTGCTGGGGGAGATCCGTCTGCTGAGCGGCGACAAGGTGGTATGGCAGTCTGCTCTGATGGCGGACAGCGATGTGCCTGCCCTCACCCGGGAACGCCAGGGAATACTGGAATTTATCGGCTCGCTGCTGGGGCGGTGACGCCGTGAGAAGATAAAAAGAGTCAGGAGAATGAACATGGAAAATAAAGCACGCATCCAGAAGGTGCTGTCCGATCAGGGAATCCTCTCCCGCCGGCGCACCGAGGAACTCATCAAGGAGGGACGGATCACCGTCAACGGACGCCCGGCCCAGCCCGGCCATCCCATCGACATCCGCCGGGATATTGTTGCCATCGACGGCGAACGGGTCTGGTTCCAGAAAAAGAAGAAAAACTACTATGTAATGCTCCACAAGCCCCGTGGGTATGTCACCACCATGAGCGATGAAAAGGGCCGCCGCAGTGTGGCTGACCTGGTGGCGGACTTCCCGGTGCGGCTCTACCCGGTGGGACGGCTGGACAAGGACAGTGAGGGCCTCCTGCTGATGACCAATGACGGCGACTTTGCCAACACCCTGATGCACCCTGCCAACCACATCGGCAAGACCTATCGGGTCACAGTGCGTCCGGGCATCAGCGAGGATCAGCTGGTGAAGCTCTCCTCCGGTGTGCTGCTGGATGACGGCTACACCACCCAGCCTGCCCAGGTGCATGTGCTGGATCAGCAGCCCGGCCGTGTGGTGCTGCAGATGACCATCACCGAGGGCAAGAACCGGCAGATCCGCCGGATGTGCGAGGCAGTGGGACTGGAGGTGGCCCGTCTGAAGCGCACCTACATCGGCCCGGTGAAGCTGGGCATGCTCCAGCCGGGTGAGTACCGGGAGCTGACCCCTGCGGAACTGAGTGCCATCCGGGGCTACATGAACAAGGCAGTGAACCGCCGGCAGAATGCCGAAGGGGAAAAGGCTGCGGCAGAGCGGGGCAGCCGTCCGGCAAAGAAGGCTCCGGTGAAGCCCGCCGGCAAGGGCCGTACCCCGCTGGGACGGAGGTAAGGCCATGCTGAAGATCGAACTGGAGCAGTCCGGGAACACCCTGCTCTGCCGGGCGACCCAGCGGGGCGAAGAGCTGGGCCGGGCCGAGGCGGAGATCCGGGAGGATACTGTCTGGTACCGGAGCGGCTGGCTGGAGGACCCCGAGGACTATGGCCTGCTGGATGGTCTGGTGCGGGCAGCTTTTGATGCGGCCCGTTCTGCGGGTGTGAAGGAGTATTTCGTCTCCGGCGAGGCTGCCGGGGAGTATCGCCGGGCCTTTGAGGTGTACGATTACGCGCTGGATCAGGCCGAGGAACTGGAACGGTTCTTCGGACGGCACAGCTGCAAGGGTCAGAGCAGCGGTTTTTAGCGGAATTTCCGGCTTTGTGAATTGACAAAGCCATTGCCAGACGCTATTATAATAGGATAGGACTGAGAAAACACAGACGGCAGACCTGCATCTGCCGGCAGGACAGAGGTGCTGCAATGATACAGAGTATGACAGGATTCGGGCGCTGTCAGAAAACGCTGGGCAGCCGGGACATTACCGTAGAAATCAAAGCGGTGAACCACCGGTACCTGGAATTTTCTTCCCGGCTTCCCCGGAGCCTTGGATTTATCGAGGACAAGCTCAAGGCACAGGTACAGTCCCGGATCGCCCGGGGCAAGGTGGAGGTTTCGGTCACTGTGGCGGAGCAGAAGGGCTCTGCTTCCCGGGTTACCCTCAATGAGGGACTGGCGCTCTCCTACCTGGAAGAGCTGCGGATCTTCGCCCGGAAAAACGGTCTCACCGATGATCTGACCCTTTCGGATTTCTGCCGGCTTCCGGATCTGTTCACCACCCGTATGGCGGAAGTGGACGAGGATGCCCTGTGGCGGGATATTTCGGAAACAGCCGACGGCGCCCTGGACAGCTTTATTGCCATGCGCCGGCGGGAGGGCGAAAAGCTCTCGGCAGACCTGGCAGCCAAGCTCTACAATATCCTCACTCTGGTGGAAGCAGTGGAGCGCCGCAGTCCTGAAACGGTGGAAGCCTACCGGCAGCGCCTTTACAAGAAGCTCGGCGAACTGCTGGCGGACCGTCAGATTGACGACAGCCGGGTGCTCACCGAAGCAGCCCTGTTTGCGGACAAGGTGGCAGTGGACGAGGAAACAGTCCGGCTGCGCAGCCACATCGATCAGTTCCGGCATATCCTCACCCTGGAGGAACCGGTGGGCCGCAAGCTGGATTTCCTGGTGCAGGAGATGAACCGGGAAGCCAATACCATCGGCTCCAAAGCGCAGGATGCTGAGATGGCCCGCATTGTGGTGGAACTCAAGAGCGAGATCGAAAAGGTGCGCGAACAGATCCAGAATATTGAATAGGCGGTGTATCCCGGAATGAAGCTCATCAACATAGGATTTGGAAATATGGTGTCTGCCAGCCGTCTGGTAGCCATTGTCAGCCCGGAATCAGCGCCGATCAAGCGCATTATCCAGGATGCCCGGGAACGCGGCACCCTGATCGACGCTACATATGGGCGTCGGACCCGTGCGGTGATCATCACCGATTCCGACCATGTCATCCTCTCGGCAGTCCAGCCTGAGACGGTGGCAAACCGACTGGACGACGAAGACGAGGATGGGGACGATGAATAATACAAGAGGCCTTCTGGTCGTGGTGTCCGGGCCGTCCGGCGTGGGCAAAGGCACGATCATGCGTCCCTTTATGGAGCGCAATCAAAATGTAAAATATTCCGTTTCTGCTACAACCCGGGCTCCCCGGGAAGGAGAGATCGACGGAGTGAATTATCACTTTGTCACCAAGGAACAGTTCGAGAACCTCATTGAAAATGATGAGATGCTGGAATATGCCCGTTACAGCGGCAATTATTATGGTACTCCCCGGTTTGCGGTGGAAAAGAACCTGGCTGCGGGACTGGATGTGGTTCTGGAGATCGAGGTCAAGGGCGCCCAGCAGGTACGCCGGCGCTGTCCCGAGGCCATTTCGGTATTCATTATGCCGCCGTCCTTCCAGGAGCTTTCCAACCGTCTGCACGGTCGGAACACCGAGAGCGAGGAGAAAATCATGGAGCGGCTGGATATTGCCCGCAGCGAAATGCAGCTGGCCTATGACTATGATTTTATTCTGGTAAACGATGATGTGGACGAGGCGGTACGCCAGCTGGAAGTGATTCTGGAAGCCGCCAAGGCCATGCCCAAATATATGAAAGACTTTATTGATGAGGTGAATAACAATGCTTAGACCTGCCATGTCTCAGATTGTAAAGAAAGATGAAAGCGCATACGAATTCGTGATCGAAGTAGCCCGCCGTGCCCGTGAGATCGTCAACGAAGCCGAGGAGCGGGGCGAAGTACTGGATGTCAAGCCGGTACAGCTGGCTGTGGAGGAATTTGCCAGCGGTTATCCCCGGACTCCCATCCGTTACATCGGCAGCGACGACGAGCAGTAATCCCCAAAACCGAATCAATCGTTAGAAGCAATACCGGCCGGGATTCTCAGCCGGTATTTCTTGTGTCAGGGAGCAGGAAAGGAGTATGAGCGATGGCACAGATTGCCGCTGTGGCTGTGGATAAGGCCACCCCGCAGTTTGACCGGGAATACAGCTATCTGGTGCCGGACGGCCTGCCGGTCCAGGTGGGCTGCCGGGTGACTGTCCCCTTTGGCCGGGGCAACCGCCGCCGGCTGGGACTGGTGCTGTCCCTGAGCCAATCGGAGGACACTGCCCGACTCAAGAAGATCGCCTCCTTGGTGGACCGTCAGCCGCTCATCGGGGAGGAACAGCTCGGCCTGATGCGCTGGCTGCGGGAACACACCTTCTGCAGCTGGTTTGACGCGGTGCGGGTGCTGATCCCGGCGGGACTGGGTATGGATCTGGAGGATCAGTTCCTGGCGGAGCCGGGAGCGGAGCTTCCCGCCGATGCCCCCAAGGGAGCGGAAAAGCTGCTGGAGGCCATCCGGGCCGGACAGGGCAAGACCCCGGAGCAGCTGGCGGAGGAGACCGGTGAGAAGGACCTGCACCGGCTGCTGCGATACCTGATGGAGTGCGGAGCGGTGCGCAGTGAGATCAACGACCGCCGCCGGGTACTGGATGAGCGGGTGACCATGGTGCGCCCGGCACCGGACTTTGAGCCGCGGAAACCCCTGACCAAAAAGCAGGAACTGGTGCTGGCAGTGCTGGAGGAATTCGGCAGTGTTTCGGTGAAGGAGCTGTGCTATTACAGCGGCGTCACCCGGATCGTGGTGGAAAACCTGCGGAAAGCCGGGGCGGTGGAGCTCTATGAGCAGATCGTCTACCGGGACCCCTATGCCGGACGGGACGAAGAATCCCAGGCGGAACCCATTCTGCTCACTGATGCCCAGCAGGCCGCCTATGATACCATCCTGGCAGGGGACCCGGGCAAGCCGGTGCTGCTCTATGGCGTCACCGGCAGCGGTAAGACCCAGGTGTTCCTGCGGCTCATCGACCAGACCCTTGCCGAAGGGCGGCGGGCCATTGTCATGGTGCCGGAAATCAGCCTGACCCCCCAGGTTATCGAGCGGTTCCGCTCCCGGTACGGCAGCCGCACGGCGGTGCTGCACAGCTCCCTCACCATGGCGCAGCGCACCGATGAGTGGCGGCGCATCCGGGACGGCGGGGCGGATATTATCATCGGCACCCGCAGCGCTGTGTTTGCCCCGGTGGAAAACCTCGGCCTCATCGTCATTGACGAGGAACAGGAGCGCACCTATCAGTCCGAGTCCTCCCCGCGGTTCCGCACGGCGGAGGTGGCACGGGTGCGCTGCCGGTACCATGGGGCACGGCTGCTGCTCTGCTCGGCTACGCCGTCGGTGGAGAGCTATCATGCCGCCCGCACCGGGCGCTATACCCTGGCCCGGCTCACCGAACGGTATTCGGGCCAGCTCCCCGATGTCACCATCGTGGACACCACCCGCACCGAACGGGTGGGGGAGATCTTCTCGGAACCTCTCTGCGCCGAGCTGCTCAAGAACCTCGAGATGGGCCAGCAGTCCATTCTGCTGCTCAACCGCCGGGGCTATCATACGGTGATGAAATGCTCCTCCTGCGGCGAAGCGGTCACCTGCCCCAACTGCTCGGTGGCGATGACCTACCACCGTCAGAACGGACGCCTCATGTGCCATTACTGCGGCCACACCCAGGAGGTCCCGGCGGTCTGTCCCCACTGCGGCAGTTCGCTGGTACGGTTCAGCGGTATCGGCACCCAGAAGGCCGAGGAGGAGCTCCAGCGGCTCTTTCCCCAGGCCCGCATCCTGCGCATGGATGTGGATACCACCATGTCCCGGTTCGCCTATGAGGAGAAGTTCGGCGACTTTGCCGCCGGGAAGTACGACGTCATGGTGGGCACCCAGATGGTCTCCAAGGGGCTCAACTTCCCCCAGGTGACGCTGGTAGGAGTGCTGGGCACCGATATGTCCCTCTATTCGGACGACTTCCGCAGCTTTGAGCGCACCTTTTCGCTGCTCACCCAGGTGGTGGGCCGCAGCGGACGCTTTGACCTCCCGGGCCGGGCCTTCATTGAAACCGCCCAGCCTCACAATCCGGTCTTTGCGCTGGCATCGGCCCAGGACTATGAGGCCTTCTACCGGGAGGAGATCCTCTTCCGGAAGGTGAACCTCTATCCGCCCTTCTGCAGCCTGCTCACGGTGCAGTTTACCTCGGTGTCCGAGGCGGACTCCCACGCCGGAGCCAGACTCTTTGCCCGGCTGTTCACCCGGCTGGCTCAGGCGGAATATGCCGACCTGCCCATCCGGATGCTGGGCCCTGCCGGGGATACCCTCTACCGGGTGGCAGGCAAGTACCGCTGCCATCTGATCCTCAAATGCCGCAATGACCGCCGGATGCGGGAGCTGACCCGCCGGGTGCTGGAACAGTTCTATGCCCAGGCGCCGGCAGGGGTGCAGGCCATCCCCGATCTGGACTGACTGCCCCAAATGTTTGACAACAGCCCCCTTTTTCTTCCGGGAAAACTGTGGTAAAATAAAATATATATGACCTGTCTGACCGACAGCAGCAATACAAACTGACCGATAAGAAGGGATTAACGATATGGCAATTCGAGAAATTCGCAAGTATGACGATCCGGCGCTGTATAAAGTCTGCCGCCCGGTGGAAAAATTTGATGAGCGGCTGGGCGAACTGCTGGACGACATGGCGGAGACCATGTATCAGGCCAATGGTGTGGGACTGGCTGCGCCCCAGGTGGGTATTCTGCGCCGGGTGGTCGTTATTGATGTGGGCGACGGCATCATCGAGCTGGTGAACCCCCGCATCCTGCGCACCGCCGGCAGTGAGACCACCAGCGAGGGCTGTCTTTCCTTCCCCGGGGAGTATGGCCTGGTGGAGCGTCCCACCGAGGTGGAGATCGAGGCAGAGGACCGGCATGGCAAGACCTTCCGCATGACCGGACATGACCTGCTGGCCCGTGCCTTCTGCCATGAAACCGACCATCTGGACGGCAAGGTATTCAAGACCATCGCCATCGAGATGCTGGACGAAGAGGATCTGTGAGCATGAAGATCGTATTTATGGGAACCCCGGATTTTGCAGTGCCGTCGCTGCAGGGGCTCATCGACGACGGTCATGAGATCCTGGCGGTCTACACCCAGCCCGATAAGCCGGTGGGCCGCAAGCAGGTACTGACCCCGCCGCCGGTCAAGGCACTGGCGCTGGAACACGGCCTGCCGGTCTACCAGCCCACCAAGATGCGGGACGGCACCGTAGCGGCCCAGCTGCGGGAACTGGCTCCCGATCTCATTGCGGTGGTGGCCTATGGGCGCATCCTCCCCAAGGAGATCCTGGAGATTCCGCCCTATGGCTGCATCAATGTACATGGTTCGCTGCTGCCCAAGTACCGGGGCGCCGGCCCGATCCAGTGGTCGGTGATCAACGGCGAAGCGGAAACCGGCATCACCACCATGTATATGGGCGAGGGGCTGGATACCGGCGATATTCTGCTGGTGCAGCGCACTCCCATCGGCCCGGAGGAAACCGCCGGGGAACTCTTTGACCGGCTGGCTCCCATGGGTGCGGACTGTCTGAAAAAGACCGTCCGGGCGCTGGAGGAAAAGCGCATTACCCCGGTGAAGCAGGACGAACAGAAGGCCACCTATGCCCCCATGCTGGACAAGACCATGGCAGAGCTGGACTTCACCCGTCCGGCAGCCGAACTGCACAACCTGATCCGGGGACTCAACCCCTGGCCCGTGGCCTATACCCACTATGGCGACAAGAAGCTCAAGGTCTTTGCCGCCCGGGTGGAACAGGGCAGCGGGGAACCCGGCACCGTGCTGGACGCCGACCGGTTTGTCATTGCCTGCGGCGAAGGAGCCCTGCGTTTTACCGAAGTACAGCTCGAGGGCAGCCGCCGTATGAGTGCCGAGGAATTTCTCCGGGGCAAGAAAATTTTTGTTGGCAGATCGTTAACAGCCAATTAATATCCGCACGGTATGATGATTCCATTCCCCTGGAACTGGAAATTCCCCGCCCTCTGCGGGACCAGCCATGCGGGAGGAACTATTTTACTGGGAGGAAATCTTCTATATGTTCTGGTACATTGACCCCTATTATTTTATGCTGATTGTTCCGGCTATGCTCATTGCGCTTCTGGCACAGGCCCGGGTCAGCAGCACTTTTAACCGGTACAGCCGGGTATACAGCCACCGCGGCATCACCGCCGCCCAGGTGGCACGCAATATCCTCGATGAAAACGGCCTGTATGATGTACAGGTCCAGCGGGTAGCGGGCAGCCTCACCGACCATTACGATCCCCGTTCCAATGTGGTACGGCTTTCGGATTCGGTGTATACTTCCACTTCCATTGCTGCCATCGGTGTTGCCGCCCATGAGGTGGGCCATGCCATCCAGCATGCAACGGATTATGCCCCGCTTACCCTCCGCAATGCCATTATTCCCGTCACCAATCTCGGCTCCCGGCTGTCCATTCCGCTGATCATTGCGGGTCTGCTCTTCTCGGCACAGCCGCTGGTACAGATCGGAATTCTGGCCTTTTCGCTGATGGTGGTGTTCCAGCTGGTAACACTGCCTGTGGAATTCAATGCAAGCAACCGCGCCATCCGAACTCTGGCTGCGGACGGTTATCTGGATCGGGACGAACTCGCCGGTGCCAAAAGCGTACTGGGAGCTGCTGCCATGACCTATGTGGCTGCCCTGATCACAGCTGTGGCTCAGCTGCTCCGTCTGATCCTGCTGTTCGGCCGGCGGGACAGGGACTGACATGAACGCAAATCAATCAAAGCAACAATCGAATACCCAGGCGAAAGCGACCCGGGGTGCGCGGAAGGAAAAACCATCTGCGCGCCTTGTGGTCGCTTACGCTCTTTTACAGATGATGCGCCAGTCTGCCTACTCCAATCTGGTGGCAGAATCCCGGTTCGATACCCTGGATTCCCCCAGGGACCGGGCCTTTGCCTCCACGCTGTTCTATGGCGTACTGGAACGGCAGATCACCCTGCGGCGCATTGTGGCCTCCTATTGCCGCAAACCCGTGGACAAGCTCGACCCCGAGGTATTGTGTGCCCTTGAGATGGGGCTCTATCAGCTGCTCTTTCTGGACAGTGTGCCCGAACGGGCCGCTGTGAATGAGAGCGTCCTGCTCACCCGCAAGCTGGGCAAGCAGAGCGCCAGCGGCTTTGTCAACGGCGTACTGCGGGCCTTTATCCGGGACGGCAAACCCCTCTGCCCGGGCGCGGAGAAACTCTCGCCCCTGGAGCGGCTCTCGGCGGAGGCTTCGGCTCCCGAGGAGCTCTGCCGGCTGCTCATGGAGCAGTACGGCGAGAAGACAGCCCGGCAGTTCCTGCTGGATTCGCTGGAACCGGCGCCGGTCTTTGTCCGGGCCAATACCACACGCGTCACCCCGGAAAAGCTCCGGTCAGAACTGGAACAGGCCGGCACCGGCGTGGAGGAAACGGTCCTCCCGGCCTGCCTGCGGCTGGAAAAGCCCGGCGATGTCACCGCCTATGCCGCATTCGGCGAGGGACGGTTCCATGTGCAGGATCTTTCCAGCCAGCTCTGCTGCCAGGCACTGGATGTCCGTCCGGGCATGCGGGTGCTGGACGCCTGTTCGGCCCCCGGCGGCAAGACCTTCACCCTGGCGGAACAGATGGAAAACCAGGGCGAAGTGGTGGCCTGCGACCTCTATCCTGTCCGGGTGGGTCTGATCCAGTCGGGTGCGGAACGGCTGGGGCTCTCTATTGTCCATCCCCGGGTGATGGACGCCTCAGCGCCTGATGAGGGCATCGGCACCTTTGACCGGGTGCTGTGTGATGTGCCCTGTTCCGGACTGGGCATTATCCGCCGCAAACCGGAGCTCAAGTACAAGCCGGTGGCGGAGTTTGAAGGGCTGCCCGGAGTGCAGTATGGCATTCTCACCGCCTGTGCCCGGCTGGTAAAGCCCGGAGGTGTGCTGGTCTATTCCACCTGCACCCTCAACCGGAAGGAAAACGAAGAGGTAATCCGGCGCTTCCTGGGGGAGCATCCGGAGTTCGAACCCTATGCAGTGACGAAAGACGGAGGATTTTTCCGCACTCTGCTGCCTGAGACAGACGGCAGTGACGGATTCTTCTTCTCCGCAGTAAGGAGGATCTCGTGAGCGAGGAGCTGCGCATCGACATCAAATCCATGACTTTGCCGGAACTGACTGCCCTGATGAAGGATTGGGGAGAACCGGGGTTCCGGGCCGGGCAGCTCTTTTCCTGGCTGCATGAAAAACGGGTGCGGGACTGGTCGGAGATGACCAACCTCTCGGCAGCCCTGCGTCAGAAGCTGGCGGAGCGCTGCACCCTGACCCAGCTGACCGTACTGCACCGGCTGGTATCGTCCATTGACGGCACCCAGAAGTACCTCTACCGGCTGGCGGACGGCAACTGCATCGAAACGGTGCTGATGAAATATAGGCATGGCAACAGTCTGTGCATCTCCACCCAGGTGGGCTGCCGCATGGGCTGCAACTTCTGTGCCTCCACCCTGGGCGGCCTGGTACGGCATCTCACGCCTTCGGAAATGCTCGAGCAGGTCTATGAAACCGTGCGTCAGAGCGGCGAGCGGGTGGACAGTCTGGTACTTATGGGCATCGGCGAACCCCTGGACAACTATGACAATGTCATCCGGTTCCTGCGGCTGCTCACCGATCCCAAGGGATACAATCTGGGACAGCGGCACATCTCCCTGTCCACCTGCGGACTGGTGGACCGCATCTACGATCTTGCCAAGGAGGATCTGGGCATTACCCTGTCCATTTCCCTGCATGCGCCGGACAACGAAACCCGCAACAAGACCATGCCGGTGAACCGCCGCTGGCCGGTGGAACAGCTCATGCAGGCCTGCCGGGATTACTTCAAAACCACCGGACGGCGTATCTCCTTTGAGTATGCGCTCATCAAGGGGGTCAACGACAGCCCGGCAGATGCCCAGAAGCTGGCAAAGCTGCTGGACGGCATGATCTGCCATGTGAACCTGATCCCGGTGAACCCGGTCAAGGAACGGGGGTATGACCGCACAGCCCAGCAGGATATCCGCCGGTTTGTGGATACGCTGGGACGGCTGGGAGTCAATGCCACAGTGCGCCGGGAGCTGGGAAGCGACATCAATGCCGCCTGCGGACAGCTGCGGCGGCAGTATGAACAGGGAGAGGAGGCAAAGGCGTGAGGGGATTCGGAAAAACAGACCGGGGACTCTGCCGGGAGATCAATCAGGACAGCTTCAGCTTCTGCCAGATCTCGGATACGCTCTGTTATGCAGTGCTCTGTGACGGAATGGGCGGCGAAAATGGAGGCAATGTAGCCAGTGAACTGACTGTTCGGGACATTGGCCGGGAGCTTTCCGCCGCTCTGGGTTCCGATGCAGAGCAGAAGGATCTGCGCACCATTATGGAACAGGCCATCTCCCATGCCAATCTGGTGGTGAACCGGGCTGCCCGGGATACCGAAGCGCTCCGGGGAATGGGGACTACGGTGGTGCTGGCAGTGGCAGAGGGCAATACTGTGACCATTGCCCATGCCGGAGACAGCCGGGCCTATCTGATCCATGGGGAGGAGCTCTCCCAGCTCACCCATGACCACACTGTTGTGCAGATGCTCATGGAACGGGGCGAGATCACCGAAGAGGAGGCGCTCAGCCATCCCCAGCGGCACTATATCACCCGTGCTGTGGGAGTGGACTGCGAGATCCGGGTGGAATTTTCCCAGGCAGAACTGGGCGAAGGGGACGCAGTGCTGCTGTGCAGCGATGGCCTTTACAACTATGCCGACCCGACCGATTTCCCCCGGCTGGTGCGGGAAGCACTGGAATCGGGGGACGCTTCCGGGTTCATAGACGCTGCCAATGCCGGCGGCGGAGGCGACAATATCACCGCCGTGATCCTGTCCGGCGATGCAAAGGAGAAGATCGATGGATAAGTATATCGGCAAGCGTCTGGATGGACGGTACCTGGTGGATGAACTGGTGGGCATCGGCGGCATGGCAAATGTCTACAAGGCCACCGATGTATCCAATGGACGCATTGTGGCGGTGAAGATTCTCCGGGACGAATATGTGCAGAATGGAGAACTGCTCCGCCGCTTCAAGAATGAATCCAAGGCAGTGGCACTGCTCTCCCATCCCAATATTGTCCGGGTGTATGATGTCAACTTCTCTGACCGGGTGAATTACATCGTGATGGAGTATATCGACGGCATCACCCTCAAAGAATATATCGAACACAAGGGTGTGCTGGACTGGAAGGAAGCTGTTTACTTCACCATCCAGATCCTGCGGGCTCTGCAGCATGCCCATGACAACGGCATTGTCCACCGGGACATCAAGCCCCAGAACATCATGCTGCTCAAGGACGGCTCCATCAAGGTGACCGACTTCGGCATTGCACGGTTTGCCCGCAGCGGCATGCACACCATGACCGATAAGGCCATCGGCTCGGTGCACTACATAAGCCCCGAGCAGGCCAAGGGCGATGTCACCGACAACCGGGCGGATCTCTATTCGGTGGGCGTCATGCTCTATGAGATGCTCACAGGCCGGCTTCCCTTTGAAGCGGAATCGGCAGTGGCAGTGGCGATCAAGCACATTGAAGAGGTTCCCAAACCGCCCCGGGAATGGAACCCGGATATTCCGGCGGGCCTGGAATCCATTGTGATGCGGGCCATGCAGAAGGACGCCGCAGACCGGTATGCCTCGGCAGCGGAAATGCTCCGGGACATCGACTCCTTCAAGAAGGACCCGTCCATATCGTTTGAATACAAGTACCGCACTCCTTCGGAATCCGCCCATGAGGCACGGATTGAAAAGGAGGTCAGCGGAGTTCAGCAGGCCAGCCATGAGGAAGGCCGCCATTCGGCCCGGCAGGCCAAAGCAGGAGGGATCGCAGCCGTGTTTTCCAACCGGAAAAAGGATAAAAAATCGGAGCGGAACGGATCTTCCCGTTCCCGGAACAGTTCTTCCCAGCGCCGCAGAGTGGCACGGGAAAATGAGGAACTGACCGAAGAAGCCCGCAAGAATACCACTTCCAAACGGGGCGAGCGCCGGGGTCTGCTCACCACACTGGTGGGTGTAACCTGTGCCTTTGTCATCGGTTCGATGATCTTTGTGGGCACCATGCTGCTGCTCAATAACCCCTTCGAACGGGTGGAGGACATCAAGGTGCCGAACCTGCTGGGTCTGGACTATGAATCCATCAAGGACAGCGCGGAGTATGCGGACTTCAATATCGTCGTCAAGGAGAGCGGCTATAATGCCGAATATCCGGTGGGACAGATCTATGACCAGTCCCCGTCCGAAGGGCGTACCGTCAAGAGCGGCGCGACCATTGAGGTCAAGGTGAGCCAGGGCACCGAACTGGGCACCATTCCGGTGGTGATGGGCAAGGACCCGGATACCGTGGAAAGTGCTCTCCGGGCAGAGGGCTTTACCCAGATCACCCGGTCGGAGGTCTACAACAATGTGGTGCCGTCCGGTCTGGTGTGCGGCATCAATCCCGGCGAGGGCAGTGAGGTAGCCACCTCCACCCCCATCAGCCTGCAGATCAGCCAGGGCCCCGAAACCAAGACAGCTGAAGTCCCGGATCTGGGCGGCCTGTCGCTGGAGAAGGCCAGAACCAAGCTGGAAGAGGCCGGCCTCAAGGTGGGTGAGATCACCTATCGCTCCAGTGAGAGCAGTACCGATACCGTCATCGGACAGGACCCTGTCTTTGGCTCCCAGGTCAGCGAGGGCAGCTATGTCAACCTGACCCTCAGCTCGGGTGACCGGGATATCGGCAGCGTTCAGCTCTATATCACCCTGCCGGAGAACGGCTCTGCCACTATGACCGCCACCGCGGTCCAGGATGGCAATGTGGTGATGGAGCGTCAGGTGCAGCCCAACCTCACCAATGTGTGGAAGCCCACCCTGACCGGCTATGGCACCGCTGAGGTGGAGATCCTGCTGGATGGCGAGCACTACCGCACCTATGAGGTGGACTTCGATGAAGGCACCTCCACCCAGATCGACTGAGGCGGCAGAGTATGACAGAAATGACAGAGAAAACAGAAACAGCCACAGTCCAGGGAAGGATCATCCGGGCCCTGGGCGGGTTCTACTATATCGATACACCGGAGGGTCTGGTGGAGTGCCGGGCCCGGGGTGTGTTCCGCAAGGAGGGCGTCACTCCCTATGTGGGGGATCTGGCCCGGGCGGAACTCACCGGGGAAGGCAAGGGCTATCTGATTGAACTCCTGCCCCGGAAGAACTTCCTGATCCGCCCGCCGGTGGCAAATATCGACCTGCTGGTACTGGTGGTATCCACTGTCAGCCCGGCGCCCAACCGCTTTGTGCTGGATAAGATGCTGGCCGTGGCGGAACACAAGGGCATTGAGCCCATGCTGGCAGTGACCAAGAGCGACCTGCGCCGGGACCCGGAACTTCTTGCGGACTACCGCAAGGCAGGATACCGCTGCCTGGAACTCTCCTCGGCTACCGGGGAGGGCGTGGCAGAACTGCGGGAACAGCTCACCGGAGGCCGTCTGGTGGTGTTCAGCGGCAATACCGGCGCCGGCAAGAGTTCCCTGCTCAACGCGCTGGAACCCGGCCTGAGCCTTGCCACCGGCGAGGTCAGTGAAAAGCTGGGCCGGGGCCGGCACACCACCCGCCATGTGGAGCTCTATCCGGTGGGCGGCGGTTTCCTGGCGGATACACCGGGCTTTTCCTCGGTGGAACTGGAGAAATTCGCTGTGATCCGCAAGGAGGAGCTTGCCGGATGCTTCCGGGAATTCCAGCCCTATGTGGATCAGTGCCGGTTCGGGGACTGTTCCCATACCGGAGAGAAGGGCTGCGCCGTGGTGGAAGCGGTGCAGCGGGGCGAGATTGCCTGCAGCAGGTTTGAAAGCTACTGCACCCTCTATGAGGACGCAAAAAAACTCAACGACTGGGAACTGCCCGGTTATCGTCAGAAAGGGTGAGGAAGATGCCGCGCTGTGTGATTTTTACCGCAGGGGATCAGCATGGAATCGAAAAACATGAGATCGGCCTGCGCCATGATGACTTTGTGATCTGCTGTGATGCCGGTTACCGGCTGGCTCAGTGTCTGGGGGTGCGTCCCGACCTGCTGCTGGGGGATTTTGACTCCTATACCGGCGCGCTGCCCGAGGATATTCCGGTGCAGCGGTACATCCGTGACAAGGACGACACCGACACTGTGATTGCCGTCCGGTATGCGCTGGAACACGGCTATGACAGTATCCTGCTGGTGGCAGCCACCGGCGGGCGGCTGGATCATCTGCTGGGCAACCTGCAGATCCTGGCCTTTATTTCCGAGAAAGCTCCGGGAACAGCGGCAGAGATCCTCGGTTCCCATGAGCGGGTCTGGCTGCTGGATGGCGGGAGCCTGTCCATTCAGGGCAAGCCGGAGAGCACCTTCTCAGTGCTGTGCCACAGTGACCGGGCCGAGGGTGTGACCATCCGGGGCGCCCGGTTCGGGCTGGAAAATGCGGTGATGACCAACCGTTTCCCGCTGGGCATCAGCAACCGCATCGGAGAGGAACGCATCGCCACCATCTCGGTGGAGAAGGGCATTCTCTTTGTGATCTATCCCAAGGAGGTCTGAGCCCATGAAGCGTATGCTCTGCCTTCTTCTGGGGCTTTGCCTGCTGCTGGGCGGCTGTGCTGCCGGCAATGAGGAGAGTTCTTCTTCGGAGCCGGAGAGCCAGGTGTCCGCGGCGGAACCGGCAGCTGAGGGCATCACCGAGGAAGAAGCGGTGGAACGGGTGCGGGAACTGCTCATCTCGAACAGCCAGAAGCTCTGCACCACCGATGAAAACATCGCCATGCTCCAGAACAGCCAGTTTACCTGCGAAGGGACCGTCACAGTGGAGGACACCGAGTGCTGGCTGGTGAAAAAGGGAACCGGCAGCTATGCGGTTTCCAAGGACGGGGAACATCTCTATGAGTGGCAGGAGGTCACCGGGAGCTATGCCCCGATCCAGTGAATTGCAAAAAAGGGAGAGAAACCAGATGGTTTCTCTCCCTTTTTTGTTGTGTGTAAGACAGTCAGCGCAGGCCGGCTTCTCTGACCGCGTCTGCCAGCGAGGGCAGACCGGCAGGGGCATCTGCACGGAAGGCATAGCGGACCTCTCCGTCCGGGGCGATGACAAACAGCCCGGGGTACTGCAGGGGATTGCCCGAGTCCTCTCCATGCACCAGACCGGCTTCCTTGGCCTTGGCAACCGTTTCAGCGACAATGGGATTGCGTCCCAACTCTTCCCGGTCGGCGGCGCTGCCCAGGCCCAGAACCTTGTAGAGTTCGCCCTCCACATCGCAGATCACCGGAACGCCGTCAAAGCGGTCCTGGAGCGAGTGGATGTAGGCGGGATAGGACTGTACGCCCACTACCAGATCAAAGCCGGGGTTTTCCAGAGAGCGGTACTCCCGGATCAGATTGCCCAGCTCATACTGGGAGAGGGTGCAGCCGAAGAACCGGTGTAGTGCCAGAACCAGCGGACGGCTGCCCAGCAGGTCATAGAGATTCGATACATTGTCCCGGCCCACAATCTGGATCGGGAGATTCGGCAGTTTATTCATAATGGGTTCCTCCATTCAAAAAGACTGGGTCAGCAGGGTTTTCCGGGCGGTGCGGCACCGCCGTTTGAGTTGTCCCAAGTATAGGCTTTTTGAAGGGGAAAGTCGGTGACTGAGTCACGGAGGGGGGTCAGATCCCCAGGGTGCCCAGCAGCAGGCCGGAGGCCGCACCGATGCCCCAGAGCAGCAGGAGTACCAGCAGGGTCTGGCGCAGGCTGCGGCTGGTGCGCAGCAGGGTGACCAGTCCCACACCGGTGGCGCTGCACAGCCCTGCCAGGGCAGAGCTGAAGCGCAGGGTCCCCGAGAGATAGAGTTCGGTGAGCAGCACGCTGGAGAAGCAGCCGGGGATCAGTCCCACCAGCGAGGCAATCACCGGCTGGAAGGGGCCGGTCTGCTGCAGGAAGCCGGCAAACTGTTCTTCTCCCACCAGAGCGATGAGGATTCCGATGCCGGCACTGAACAGGAAGATATAGACGAAGATCTGCAGCGTATGGGTGAGGGCTGCCATCCAGATGCCCTGTTCCTCCTCATGTTCCTCGTGGCAGTCCACGGCGGCGGCCTTGCCGGTGAATCCGCCCCGGAGCGGGGCAGGCAGCAGCCGGGTCACCACCAGATCCAGCAGGAGCCCCACTGCCAGCGCAATGCACAGCTTGATAAGGATCAGCATTGCCAGCTCAGGCCAGCGCTCCGGCACAGCCAGCAGCATGGGAATGGCCTCATCGCTGGTGGCAATAAAGACAGCCATCAGGGTTCCCAGCGTGATGACCCCGCTGCCGTAAAGGCTGGCTGCCATGGCAGAGAATCCGCACTGGGGAATGGTGCCCAGCAATGCGCCCACAGCCGCGCCCCAGCGGCTGCCCTCCGCCAGCAGGGCTTCGATCCGGCTGCCCCGGGTGCGTTCGATCCATTCGATGAGCAGATAGGCCAGGTAGAGGAAGGGCAGCATTTTGACGCTGTCCAGCCCGGCATCCAGCAGTATATCCAGCATAGTATCACTTCTCCTGTTGTTTATTCGTGCCATTCCGGCAAAAAGAACACCCCGCGTCAGACAGGGTGTTCTTTCAAGGGTTCATGTTCAGTTTGGGGGAAGTCAGACGGGATTATTCTTCGTCCTCATCGTCGCGGCTGCTGCGGCGATCGTCCTCCTCATCTTCGTCCCTCTTCTCGTCTTCGTCCTGATCCTGATCCTCCTCATCCTCGTCCTTCTTGTTGACATCGTGGTCGCCGTCGCAGACAGGCGGGATATTGGAGGGTTTGTACCAGCCGGTGGCGGTGGTTTCACAGTCGTCGCCAGCCAGGTCACCAGTGATGGTGCAGTACTCCAGAACCTCTACATCCGGGTCATCCTGGAACTGGACCACTGCCAGGTTCTGATGGATCGGGCCCATGATGTTCTTGTAGATGATCGGCGGGGCGTAGGAGTAATAGCGGATCTGTTCGGGAATATCGTAGCCCAGCCAGCAGACGCCTACATAATAGGGGGTTACACCGATGAACCACTGGTTGTTATCGTTATCCGAAGTACCGGTCTTACCGGCTACCGGCATGGCGCTGAACTTCGCAGTGGTACCGGTACCATAGGTGCCGGTGGTAACGCCCTGGAGCAGGTGGTTGAGCACAGTGGCGCTCTCACTGGAGATTACCCGGTTGGAAATGGGGGTGTGTTCCAGGATCACAGTGCCGTCAGCTGTCTCCACACGGGTGTAGGAATAGGGCTCGGTATAGATACCGCCGTTGCCGAAGATCTGATAGGCTCCGGCCATTGCCAGCGGGGTGACGCCATCGGTCATTTCACCCAGTGCCATGGGAGCCAGGTTGATGTCCGAAAGAACCCGGCCGTTTTCCGTACGGCTCTCCACCAGGGTGGAGATGCCCAGCTTGTTCTTCAGGAAGTTGAAGCTCACCTGCGGGGTGATGATCTGCTGCAGCTTGACCGGAATGGTGTTGGTCGAGCGCTGGATCGCGATATTGACGGTGATATTGCCCAGGTAGGAACCATAGAAGTTCACCGGCCAGGTACGCTGTACACCGTTTTCTGTGATGGTAATGGGGGAATCCTCTACCAGCGAGGAGAAATGAATGATGTCATTTTCCACAGCCAGCGAATAGGATGCGATAGGCTTGATGGTAGAACCGGGGTGACGCACCGCGTCACGGGCACGGTTGAAGGTACGGGCACCGGTCTTGGTGCGGTCGGAACCGGCAATGGCCTTGATCTGACCATCCAGTCCCAGCACCACAAAGGCGCCTTCGGGATATTCCTCATTGATGACCGCCGGGAAGATGGTGGAATTGGTATCCACATTGAAGGCCTTTTCCAGATAGTCCTGCATCTCCACATCACAGGTGGTGTAAACACGCAGACCGCTGTTGTAGAGCAGGTCATAGGCTTCCTCTTCGGTATAGCCCTTCTCAGCCCCCAGATCTTCCAGCACATCGCTGATTACCTGTTCGGTGAACCAGCTCCAGTCGGTATAGGTGTTGACCTGACCGCCGGTATTCTCCGCGATCACCAGCTGGTAATTGGAGGCCTCTTCATATTCCTCATCGCTGAGGTATCCCTGTTCATGCATCAGATACAGACAGGTCTGGGTACGCTCTACCAGATTGTCGTAGTTGGTGAAGGGATTGTATTTGGTGGGGTTCTGGGTGATGGAAACAATCGAGGCACATTCTGCCACGTTGAGTTCGCTGACGTTCTTCCCATAATAGAGGTTGGCGGCAGCCTGTACACCGGCAGTATTATTACCAAGGCCGATGGTGTTGAGGTAAACCTCCATAATCTGTTCCTTGGAATAATGCTTTTCCAGCTTCATGGCACGAAGGATTTCCTTGACCTTTCGGATAATGGAGAAATCATCATCGTGTGTGACATTCTTGACCACCTGCTGGGTAATGGTAGAACCGCCGGGGGTACCCTCATAGATGGGGATCACCAGGTTGACAGCCGAGGCAATGGTGCGTTTCCAGTCCACGCCCTGATGTTCCCGGAAGCGCTTGTCCTCCAGGGCAATGGCGGCGTTGACCATATCTTCGGAAATGTCATCATAATCCACCCAGATCCGGTTTACATCGCCATGCAGACGTTCCATTTCAATGTCGTTGCCATTGGCGTCCTTACCATAGAGAATGGTGGTATAGCTCATCTGGGCCGCGTCGAGATCCACCACCGGTTCATCGGCGATATACTTGAATATGTACACAGTCAGCGCACAGCCGATGACACAGGCAGCAATAATTCCCAGACACAGAGCAATTCCCAGATTGTACCATACTTTCGGGAGCCGCTCCAGCCGGTTTGGTCTTGCGGATTTTGCCATGTTCAGAATCTACTCCTTTACAGGGATACCAGACAGGGCCTGCCCGGATATGAAAATACCAGGGATTTCCTGCCTGTACAGACCCGGGCACAACACTTCGGAAAAAGGCCGGAAAACAGCCGGTTCTGCCGGGTCGATCCAATCAACAGCAGACCGCTTTACGGCTCAGGATACCGGGGGTTCCGACTGAAATCCGGCAAAGGGTCATGCTGAAGCTATTATAGCACATAATTACATCAAAATGCTACAAAACTTTGAATATTCCCGGTTTCCGGCTGTATAATCGCCGAAACCAGGCACAAAATACAGAAAAAGGCAGACAGAGCCTGTCCGGTATGGACAGGGGAGAGATCCGCCGGAAAGGGAGGCAAGAGATCCATGGAAACACGCAAGCTCATTCTTTGCTGTGCAGCATCGGCAGCGGTATCGGCTCTGATCGCGGTGACAGCCACTGCCGCAGCCATCCGGGAAGAGGTGCAGCCGCCGCAGCTGCCGGAACAGTCCCAGCCCCCGGCTGTGCAGCCGGAATCCCAGGACCATGAATATATCCTGGGGGAATGGGAAGGACGGCTGGCAGTATACCGGACCGGGGAATCGGAACCGGATTCGGTGCTGGATGTCTATCTTGGTCTGCTGCCGCCGGCAGATGCCCAGGCACTCCGGGAGGGAATCCCGGTGGAAGACCAGACTGAACTGGACCGCCGGCTGGAAGATTTTATGAGCTGAGAGGGAATGTCACCGGACTGTAACCGCTTTTTCATCAAAAAAGGCTGAAATATTTTATACAATATGCTATGATATGCGCAAAGGAGAGAGAATATGGATTTCAAATTCGCGCATAACAGTATCACGGTGCTGGATCTGGAGAGGAGCATCGCATTTTACCGGGAGGCGTTGGGGCTGCGGGAAGTATCCCGCCGGAAATCCCAGGACGGACAGGCTACGCTGGTGAGCCTGAGCGACGGACAGAGTGATGTAAAGCTCGAGCTGGTTGCCCATGAGGACCGGCTGAACCCTTACGACCTCGGCGAAAACGAAACACACATTGCCTTTACCACCGAACATTTTGAAGAGGCCCGGGAACTGCATCAGCAGATGGACTGCATCTGCTATGAGAACCCCAAGAAGAACCTCTACTTCATCAATGATCCGGACGGCTACTGGCTGGAGATCCTGCCCTGCTGCTGAGTTCTGGCATAAAAAGACCAAAGGCGTCTGCCCTGTGTGGGGCGGGCGCTTTTTTGCTGCCCTGAAAAAGGAAAGTCAGCTGTCTGTGCCCTCCTTCTGGAACCAGGGCAGCTTCCCCTGGCAGCCCAGATCCCACAGGAACAGCACCGCTGCCGGGAGCAGCATAGCCCCCAGTGCCCCGCCCAGCCGCAGCCCGGCAAAGAGCGCCGCGGTGAGTACCAGCGGAGGCAGTCCGGCGCCGGCGCCCAGCAGCCGGGGTTCCAGGATGGCCCGGAGCAGTTCGGCAGAGCCGAAGAGCAGCCAGAGCCCCACCCCCAGGGCAGCACGGCCCCGGCAGAGCTCCCAGAGCCCCCAGGGCAGCAGGATCATACCGCTGCCGATGAGCGGAAGCAGGTCCAGCAGGGTGATGGCAAAGGCCGCTGCCAGCGGGTGTGCCACCCCCAGCAGCCACAGCCCGGCGGACAGCACTGCCAGCAATACCAGCGAGAGGATCGCCCAGGCCCGGAGCATCCGCAGCAGCACCCGGCTGCCGAAATAGCGCAGTTCCCCCAGAAGGGCAGTCAGCCCGGGCGGCACTTTGTCCCGGAGGAGCGCACAGAGCCGGGGATAGTCAGCAGCTACGCAGAAGCTGAGGATCACCGTGAATACACTGCCCAGCAATAGAGCGGGAAGCCTGGAGAGCCAGCGGGCGGTCAGGCTGGCAGCCCGGCTGGAAAGCCCCGAGAGCAGGCCGGGCAGGGAGCGCTCCAGCGCGGCGGCAGCCCAGTCCACCAGCGGCGCTGTGACCGGGGCATACCGGGCGGAAAACTCCTCCAGCCGGGGCAGGAGCAGTTCCAGAGCCGGAAGCAGGGAGGAATTCCACAGCTGGGGCAGCTGCCGGAGGAGCTGTGCGCCCTGTCCGGCGGCCCAGGAGCCAGCGGCGGTCAGGGTGAGCCCCAGCAGCAGATAGAACAGCGCCATGGTTCCCACTGCAGCCAGCCGCCGGGGACAGCCGGTGTGCCGGGAGAGGGCTTCAGCCATCGGGGCCATCAGGGCAGCGAGGAGCAGCCCCAGGGTGAGCGGCGCAAAGAGCCCGGTCATCAGCCAGACCAGTCCGGCAGCCACCAGCACGCCGGGCAGGATGCGCCGGAGCTGTCCCGGGGCATGGGTCGTCTGTTCCATCCGCATTCCTCCCTCCTGATAATCTGCTTTCAGTATACGGCAGTCCCCGCCGGGTTATGAGCCTTTCCCCGGGTTTCCGGTTTCAGGGGCTGTTTTTCAGCTGATGACAGTTTTTTGTGCTTTTTCAAAGTTTTGTCTTGCATTCTCTCATTTGTTATGGTATATTTGTGTTCATACGAAGCACAACAGTTTTTTGGAGGTGGACGCAATGGCGGAACAGAACAAGTTCCTGTTGGTAGATCTTTCGGTACTGCCGGAGGTTTTCACAAAGGTCGTGGAGGCCAAGCGCTATATGGCGCAGGGCAAGGCGAAAAGCTATTCCGACGCGGCTAAAATGGCTGGAATTTCCCGCAGCGCCTTTTATAAGTATAAGGATAAGGTATATCCCTACGAGAGCAATTCCCTCACCCGGGTGCTCACCCTTACGGTGACACTGGTGGATGAGCCGGGTATTCTCTCCTCGCTCATCACCGGATTGTATCAGATCGGGGCAAACATCATCACCATCAACCAGAATATCCCTGTGGACGGCGTGGCACCGGTATCGGTATCGCTGCGCATCGACCGGGAACGGGGCGATGAAGATGTGGTCAGCCATGTGCGCCAGATCGCCGGCGTTGTGTCGGTGCGCACTGTCAACGCATAGGGAAGGGGAGTTTTTACCATGAAAATTGCTATCGCAGGTTATGGCGTCGTAGGACGCGGCACCCATGAGCTTCTGCTGATGAACCGGGACAAAATCGCTGCCCGGGCCGGCGAGGAGATCGAAGTGAAGTATGTGCTGGACCCCAAGCCCCTGGAGGGCACTCCGGCAGAGCAGCTCAGGGCATCGGGCATCGAGGAGATCCTGGCTGATCCCGAAGTGAAGCTGCTGGTGGAGGCCATCGGCGGCGTGGGCCCGGCTTATGAATATGTGAAGGCCGCACTGGAATCGGGCCGCAGTGTTGTGACCCCCAACAAGCAGCTGGTGGCAGAAAAGGGCGCCGAGCTCCTTGCCATCGCCAGGGAGAAGAATGCGGGCTTCCTGTTCGAAGCCAGTGTAGCGGGCGGTACTCCGGTGCTGCACCCCATCAGCCAGTGTCTCTGGGCCAATGACCTGGACCTGGCAGCGGGCATTCTCAACGGCACCACCAACTATATCCTCACCAAGATGGTGCAGGAGGGCGCCGGTTTTGAGGAGACTCTCCGGGAGGCCCAGCGTCTGGGCTATGCTGAGGCCGATCCCACCGCCGACATCGAGGGCACCGATGCCTGCCGCAAGGCGTGCATCCTGGCAGATCTGCTCTTTGGCAAGCATACCGATCCGAACAAGGTCTTTACCCAGGGCATTACCAGGATCACAGCCGCCGATGTGGAGGCAGCCGGTCTGGTGGGCTGCAATATCAAGCTCATCGGTCAGGCCCGGCGCATGGCAGACGGCAAGATCCTGTGCATGGTGACTCCGGCTCTGCTCCGGAAGGAACACTGCATGGCAGAGGTCAACGATGTATTCAACGCCGTGATGGTACACGGCAACGGCGTCGGCGATGTGATGTTCTACGGACGGGGCGCCGGTGATCTGCCCACCGCATCGGCTGTGCTCTCGGATGTGATCGAGATCGTCCGGGGCGGCTGCCGGAATGCGGGCATCATTGGTTGGACTGACGAGGGCGACGCCCATCTGGCGGACCGCCGGGACTATGACATTCACGCTCTGGTGCGCATCAAGGGCATGGACTTTGCGGCGGTGGAGAAGCTGTTCAAGGACTGCGAGCCCATTTGGGAGAAAGACGGTGAAACAGCTGCCCTGGTGTACAATGTGAACGAAGGCGAGCTGGAAAAGATCCTGAGCGGACTGGATGCTGCCCCGTATATCCGTATGTTTGACTGCTGACAGGAGGCAAACGGCATGATTTGTGTGAAGGTGCCGGCAACAACGGCAAATTTCGGCGCTGGCTTTGACAGCCTCGGGGCGGCACTGGACTATTATAACTGCATCTGGATGGAGGAGTGGGACGGCTGCTGGATCGAGATCCTGGACGATACCGATGTCCCCACCGATGAAACCAACCTGATCTACCAGACGGCGAAGGCACTGTATGAGCGCTGCGGGCGTCCGTTCCGGGGACTGCATATCCGTCAGGAGAACCGCATTCCCACAGCCCGGGGGCTGGGCAGTTCCTCGGCCTGCATAGCCGGAGGACTGCTGGGCGCCAATGAACTGCTGGGCCGTCCCTGTGAACTGGCTCAGCTGGTGGATCTGGCGGCGGCAATGGAAGGCCATCCGGACAACTCCACCCCGGCGCTGCTGGGCGGCTTCGTGGCGGCAGCCATGGAGGGAGAGCATGTATTCTGGGCCCAGTGCCCCCTCCCCGAGGAACTGGGATTTGTGGCGGTGATCCCCGATTTTGAACTGAAAACCGCCGATGCCCGCCGGGCTCTGCCCGATCAGTATGTCCGGGCGGACGGGGTCTACAACCTGTCCCGGAGCGCCCTGATGGCGATCTCCATGGCCCAGGGCAAGCTGGAAAACCTGCGCATTGCCGCAGAGGACCGGCTGCACCAGCCCTACCGGCTGAAGCTGATCCCCGGTGCGGAGCAGGTTTTTGATTTCTTTGACAAACAGCAGGCGTATGCTGCCTATATCAGCGGCGCCGGTTCCACCCTGATGGGTCTGGTCCCGGCTGACCGTATGAAGGACATCTGTCAGGCTGCCCGGGCATTTCTGGATGCCCAGGGACTGTGCGGCTGGCAGGTGCTGGGACTCCGGGCCGGTGAAGGCGCCCGGATCGTGACCGCAGAGGAGGGAAGATAACATGGCACTTATTGTACAGAAATTCGGAGGAAGCTCGGTGGCAGATGCCCAGCGGGTCTCCCATGTGGCGGGGATCATCGCCAATACCTACCGCCAGGGCAATCAGGTGGTCGTAGTTGTATCCGCACAGGGCAAGACCACGGACCATCTCATCGCCCAGGCCCAGGAAGTCAATCCCAACCCGTCCAAGCGGGAGCTGGATGCCCTGATGGCAACCGGTGAGCTGGCTTCCATGGCTCTGATGGCTCTGGCGCTGGAGCGTCTGGGCATGCCGGCAATTTCCCTGTCCGGCTGGCAGGCGGGCATCCATACCGACAGCACCCATGGAGCTGCCCGGGTGAGCCGCATCGACACCGAACGGCTCCGCAATGAGCTGGATAAGGGCAATATCGTCATTGTGGCGGGATTCCAGGGCGTCAACAAGTATGAGGACATCACCACCCTGGGCCGGGGCGGTTCGGATACCAGTGCTGTGGCACTGGCAGCGGCCCTCAATGCGGATCTCTGTCAGATCTACACCGATGTGGACGGCGTCTATACTGCCGATCCCCGGATCGTGCCCAATGCCATCAAGATCGATGAGATCACCTACGATGAAATGCTGGAGCTGGCTTCGCTGGGCGCCAATGTGCTGCACAACCGCTCGGTGGAGATGGCAAAGAAATACAATGTGAATCTGGAAGTTCTCTCGAGCATGACCGGTGCCGAGGGTACGATTGTCAAGGAGGTTACCGACGTGGAAAAACTGCTGATCAAGGGTGTTACCAAGGATGTGAATATCGCACGGATCTCGGCGATGGGCGTTTCCGACCAGCCGGGTATCGCGTTCCGTCTGTTCTCGCTGCTGGCAAAGCACAAGGTCAGCGTGGACATCATTCTTCAGTCAGTGGGCCGGGACGGTACCCAGGACATCAGCTTCACCGTGGCTGCCAAGGACGCCGATGAGGTAGTCCGCCTGCTGGAGGAGCGCAAGGATACCCTGGGCCTCAAGAGTGTGATCTGCGATCCCAATGTGGCAAAGGTATCCATTGTGGGCGCCGGTATGGAAACCCATGCCGGTGTAGCTTCCAAGATGTTCGAGGCACTGGGCGAGGCCAACATCAACATCCAGATGATCGCCACCAGTGAGATCAAGATCTCGGTGCTCATTGCCGAGGAGGAAGCCAACAAGGCTGTGGCTGCCATCCACCGTGCTTTCTATGGTGAATAAGCCTCCGTATCGTATATTTGTAATATAAATATACGGTTTGGAATATACTGAAGGGCATCTTTGCCCTGTCCCGGGTCGGTCTCTGCAACTGCCGGCCTGGCAATAATCTTTTACCTCTCTCATAGCAAAAACCGTCGGAGCACGCTCCGGCGGTTTTTCTTTTGCCTGTGAACTTTGACGGGAGATAGGTATATTTTGACCCCTCCCCGGACAGAACAGATGCCGTCAGTCGGAGAGACCGGAGCCGGTTTGTTTTCGCCTGATGATGTATGCGGTGAAACCGGCAATAGCCGAGAGCATGGCGGTGATTCCGAACTGGATCAGCATGTCCAGCAGCAGGAAGCCCCGCCATTCGCTGTTGCGGAATACCTCCGCCATGGAAACAGGGCCGAGGGCGACCGTGTAAACGATCAAAGCCAGCGCCGCCGAAATCACCGGGGCGGCCCACAGAAGTTTCCGTTTTACAAGGAATATCGCTGCCACTGTCAGAACGGGGATTCCCCCGAAGATCAAAAGCTCCATACAGACACCTGCCGTTTCCCGTTTGGAATTTGTGTGACCTCTTACATCTATATCATCGCATACTTTGACCTGCCTGTCCCATGTGCGGGCCTTTTCTGTGCTCCCGCAGCGAGAAAACAGGAGCAGACTGGATAGAATTATATCCTGATTGTATATTCCATTCAGATTTATACAGGAACAGGGCGATTCCGGGCACAAAAAAGCCGCCCGGCAAACCGGACGGCTTTGAATGGCATTGGGGAAATCAGATGTGCAGGGGAGCGGTGGCAGCACCCAGCCACTTGCGCTCCTCCGGCTCCAGCATGGGCGAGAGCTGTTCGAACACATAGCTGTGGTACTGGTTGAGCCAGGCAACCTCGCTGCGGGAGAGCATCTTGGTTTCGATGGCCTGGGTGTTGATGGGGCAGAGGGTGAGGGGTTCGAACCGGAAGAACTGACCGAACTCGTCCGAACGCTTATCCCGGACAACGGTAACCAGGTTCTCGGTGCGGACACCCAGCATACCGGCCCGGTAGATTCCCGGCTCGATGCTGATGACCATGCCCTCTTCCATGGGCACACGGGCGTTGGCGAAGTTGGTGGGGCCCTCATGGTCGTTGAGGTAGCAGCCCACGCCATGACCGGTGCCGTGCTTGTAGTCCAGATAGTTCTCCCACATCACCTGACGGGAGAGAACATCCAGGCTCTTGCCGGTGCAGCCCTCCGGGAACCGGGCGGCGTGCAGCCGGATAAAGGCCTGCAGCACCAGGGTGTAATCCCGGCGATAGCTGCCCGGAACCTCACCCAGCGGAATGGTACGGGTAATATCGGTGGTGCCGCCAAGGTACTGGGCACCGCTGTCAACCAGCAGGAAGCTGCCTTCCCGCAGTTCCGCGCAGTGGTCAGCAGAGGGCGCATAGTGGACGATGGCACCGTTGGCTCCATAGCCGGCGATGGTGGCAAAGGAGAGCCCACGGAACTCGGGCTGAGCCGAACGCAGCTCATAGAGCTTCTCGCAGATGCTCCACTCGGTCAGGCGGCTGGTCTTGATGGCCTTTTCCAGCCACATCAGGAAGCGCACCATGGCAACGCCGTCATGCTTGTGGGCAGTGCGGATATGCTGCAGCTCCACATGGTTCTTCACCATCTTGAGATGCTCGACAATGTCGTCCTCCAGCAGGACACGGTCCACCCGTTCGCCCAGGTTATCATAGATGGCAGCATTGACTGTCCGGGCCGAGAAGCCGATCCGGCCCCGTCCGGGCAGTGCTGTAACCTTCGAGTAAATATCATCGCAGGGCAGGATCTGCACGCCTGCCTCTGCCAGCGAAGCCGCCAGGGAATCGGGAATGCGTTCCCGGTCGCCGAACAGGACTGCCTCGTCCTGACAGATCATGGCAAAGCCGGTGAACAGCGGGCTGGTATCCACATCGCTGCCGCGCAGGTTGTAAAGCCAGCAGAGGCTGTCCAGTGCGCCGACTACATAGTAGTCCAGACGCAGTTTTTCCATCTTTTCCCGCACCAGCTGCAGCTTCTTGCGGACCGACAGGCCAGCATAGTCCTCGGGATAGGCAAAGGCCATGCCGGAGGGCAGTGCCGGACGGTCCTCGGTCCAGAGCTGGTCCACCAGACGCAGATCGGTGCGCAGGGTGATGTCATTCACAGCGCACTTTTCCCGCAGTTCCAGCACCATGGCAGTGGAAGCCACCCGTCCGTTGAGGGCAATGGTGCCGCCGGAGGCTACCGATTTGAACAGATAGTCCGTCAGGGAAATCACACCGGCGTCCGAAGCCCGGAACAGGGTGACACCGCTTCCGCTGAGCTGGCTGGCAGCCTGCAGATAATAGCGTCCATCGGTCCAGAGACCGGCCTCCTGCTGGGTTACTACAACCGTGCCCGCCGATCCGGTGAATCCGGAGATCCAGCTGCGCTCCCGATAGTATTCCGGCAGATATTCGCTCATGTGTTCATCGGAATCGAACACGATATATGCATCAATGCCGTTTGCTCTCATCTTATCTCTGAGGGCGGCAATTCTCTCCTTGACAGTCATAAGTCAGACACCTCCATAACACTACTATGGTAGCATAAAAGTCTGTAAAAATCACGAACTTTTTTTGGAACAGACGCATTTTCTGACCGGGGAAAAATCTGTTTACACAGCGGACGGGAGTGTTGTATAATAGAAATTGATTCTGTCAAAACAGGGCAGACAGGTTCCCGGGCGGATTTCCCGCCGGAATCAGAGCAGAGAGAATGATCTTGAACAGGAGTTTTTTATGAGGAATACATCACTTTTGCGGCGGGCTGCGGCACTGGGCTGTGCGGCGCTGCTGACTTTCGGGCTGGCGGCCTGCGGGGAGAAGGAAGAGCCCCAGACTGAAACCCGGCTCTACCGGGACGGCACTTATACAGCGCAGTTTGATACAGCCGGTGCGGATGGCTATACCACCTATGCGGTGGTGGAGATCGCCAGCGACAAGGTGAGCGTCACCGAATTTGACGGAAAGAATGCCTCCGGGGCACTGCGCAGCGCGGATACTGAGCTGGCAGACTCCATGAAGGCGGGGGCTTCGGAGTACCTGACCTTTGAGCCGACCCCGGCGAACCTCTCAAAGAAGGCCATGGAGGGCTTTGCCGCAGCCGGCGGCGATCCGGACAGCATGGCACTGACCGCCGGCGGCCCGGAATATGGTCTGGGGCTGGCAGCGCTGGTGGATGCGGTGCTGGATGGCCCGGCAAAGGCGGATTCGGAGAGCGGGTCCACCCAGGTGGAGGTGCCCTACTATGCGGATGGCAGCTATAAAGTGACCGTCCAGGATTTCGACCTGAGCGGCTATAAGGAATATATCGTGCTGAAGATATCCGGCGGCGTGCCCACAGTGGAGGAATTCGATGCCGTGGACGAGGAGGGCAAGCTCCGCAGTGAGGATACCGAGATCAATCCCAAGGTGCCCTATTCCGAGTCGGTACCGGCCCTGATGGACTCCTTCAACAGCGCCAGGACGGTGGAGGGCATTGAAACCGTCACCGGCGCCACCGAGAGCAGTGACTGCTTCCGTCTGCTGGTGGAGCGGGCATTGGAAAACGCTCACCTGCGGTACAGCACCGATGATACTGTGGATGTGCTCGGCGATGGCAGCGGCCTCAAGGATGGGGTCTACAAGGCGGAGATGAGCGAGTTTGAAAACGGCTGGAAGGATTATGTCATTGCCCAGGTATGGCATGGCAATGTGGTGATCGTGGAGCTGGATTCCCTCAATGAGTCCGGCACCAAGAAGTCGGCGGATTCCTCCTTTGCCCAGTCCCTCAAGGACAATGACAAGGCTCCCGGCGACAGTGTGGCAGTCTATCTGGGCAAGATCGTGTCGGCCTTCAACCGGGCAGACGGGGATCTTCCCGCTATGGAGAATGTAGCGGGCGCCACCATTTCCGCCAATAACTTCAAGATCATGCTCGGCGAGCTGATGGGCGGCAATATGGTCACCGGCGATACTGAAGTGCGTGAGATCGCACCGCTCACCGCCGAGGAGCTCAGCGGGGAGGCCTCCTCCGAAGCAGAGGACAGCTCTTCGTCTGAGAGCAGTTCTTCGGCAGCCTGAGCAATACTGGAAACAACCGACGGGGGGCACAGGCAGCTCCCCGTTTTTAGTGAGAAAGGAAGAGGAATATGGAACAGGCAGCAGTGATTCTGAAAAAGGGCGAAGGCCGGACCCTGAAAGCCGGCGGCGCCTGGATCTTTGACAATGAGATCGACAAGGTGGAGGGCACTCCTGAGGACGGCAGTCTGGTGGAGGTGCGGGACTTCGATGGCTATGGCATGGGTACCGGCTTCTACAACAGCCGCTCCAAGATCCGGGTGCGCATGATGAGCCGCAAGGCCGGTCAGCCCATTGACCGGGACTTCCTGCGGATGCGGGTGCAGAACGCCTGGGATTACCGCAAAAAGACAGTGGATACCTCCAGCTGCCGGATCATCTTCGGCGAGGCGGATTTCCTGCCCGGCCTGGTGGTGGATAAGTTCTCGGATGTGCTGGTGGTGCAGTCGCTGGCTCTGGGCATTGACCGCATGAAGGAGGAGATCCTCAGCCTGCTGGTGGAAGTGCTGCGGGCAGACGGCGTGGAGATCCGGGGCATCTACGAGCGCAGCGATGCCAAGGTGCGGGAGCAGGAGGGTCTGCCCCGGCAGAAGGGCTTTATCGGGGCGGAATTCCCCACCCGGGTGCAGATCGTGGAAAACGGTGTGCGCTATGAGGTGGATGTGGAGGACGGTCAGAAAACCGGCTTCTTCCTGGACCAGAAATACAACCGCCTTGCCATCCAGCGGCTGTGCAGGGATGCCCGGGTACTGGACTGCTTTACCCATACCGGTTCCTTTGCCCTCAATGCCGGTATTGCCGGGGCTTCCAGCGTGCTGGGTGTGGACGCCTCCCAGCTGGCGGTGGATCAGGCCCGCATCAATGCCGAACTCAACGGGCTCTCTGACCGGGTACAGTTCCAGTGCGCCGATGTATTCGACCTGCTGCCCGAGCTGGAACGCCAGGGCGAACAGTTTGATGTGGTGATCCTCGACCCGCCTGCTTTTGCCAAGAGCCGGGCTTCGGTGAAGAATGCTACCCGGGGCTACCGGGACATCAATCTCCGGGGTATGAAGCTGGTGCGGGACGGCGGCTATCTGGCTACCTGTTCGTGTTCTCACTTCATGACCTATGAGCTGTTTACTCAGACCATCGCCCAGGCCGCCCGGAGCGCCCATGTGCGGCTGCGTCAGGTGGAATACCGCACCCAGGCCCCCGACCACCCCATCCTCTGGGCAGCGGATGAGTCCTACTACCTCAAGTTCTACATCTTCCAGGTCTGCCGGGAGAAGTGATCTGCCTTGCAGACCTCACAGGAAAGCTGTATAATAATGAAAGAATCTGTCGATTGGAAAGGTGCGGTGAAACCATGTACAGTCTGAAAAACAGGGCATTTGCCGGTATGCTGGCGCTTCTGATGCTGCTTTCGATGACCGGCTGTGCCGGGACGACCTCCGGGGAGGAATCCTCCGGCAGTACTGTTACACAGGAGGAATATGACGCCCTCAAGGAGCAGAACGAACAGCTCCAGGCGGAACTGGACGAGCTCAAGGGAGAAACCGATGGAGAAGCCGAGGACGGCACCGAACCTGACGCCTCCGGCGAAGGGGAGGATACCAGCGGGAGCAGCGCTTCCGGCAGTACCCCGGCGGACAACGCCTCCAGCTCTGCACCGGCTCAGACCTCCTCTGCCGCGCCGGTCCAGCAGACCGCCCCGGCCCAGACCAGCAATACCAGCAGCGGCAAGGGACCAATGTCCGGCTACAACATTGAGGTTTATGACTGGGAAACTCCCGCAACTACTTGTCTGGGTGAATCCTATAATGGCAAAGCCGGTTATGTACTGCGCGATGCCAGTAGCAATGTCGTAGGCATGGTGCCTTCCGATGTTGTGACTCAGTTGCTTCGTGCCAATGGACTGGGCATGGCCGAGTCGGAGGTTCAGTTCAGTTGGTTCGTTAATGCCTTCAATGAGTACCGTGGTGTAGAGAGTAGCAACGGTTCCAGTGATAGTTCCTCTGGATCCAATTCTTCTGGTTCTGGCTCCAGCAGTGAATATGATGAAGATGAGTACAGAAGTGAACTTTTCCGACTGATTAACGATGCTCGCAAAGATGAAGGTTTGGAGCCACTGAATGAAAACTCTACTGCGATGGAATTCGCACAGATTCGTGCTGAGGAATTGGCAGAAAAATTCTCTCACATACGGCCAGATGGTTCAACCATGACGTACAGTCATTACAATTTTGCTGAAATTATTGCAAAAGGCAGCAAAACTCCTAATGATGCAGTTAAATTGTGGCTTGACTCTTCTGGTCATAGAGCTGCAATTATGGCTGACTATTCTGCGTACGGCAATTATATGGGGGTTGGTGTCTATCGAGATGGAGGAATTAGCTATTGGGTAGTTGAATTTATTGGCTGGGACGCCAATGCCTAACTAAAGATAGAAAGCACCTCTCCGGGGGTGCTTTTTTCATATACAGGCAGCCTGTATGGGGCGGGGGATTTCCCGTCCGCACCGGCTTTGCAATCCACCATGAGAAATACTGCGCTTCCACCTGCCCCAATCCCCGAAAATCCCCTTGCCGGGCGGTTTTTGCAGGGTGGAGCCTGGGTTTTTTCATTGACAATATGGGTGCTATGCGGTATTATTATAAGGTATCGGTATGTCTATTTGCTGGGCATACCCCTGAAAATCAAGTCTGATACCGGCGGACAGCTCCCATAAGTACTGTGCTGCCGATAAATAGAGGAAAAGGTGAGGTTGCTTTCATGATTATCGAAAACAAGTATCGCTCCCGTGCCTGCGGCGAAGTGAGCGAAAGCGATATCGGCAAAGTGATCCGTGTGGCCGGCTGGGTGGAGAACATCCGCGACCATGGCGGCATCCGGTTTGTCGATCTGCGGGACCAGTACGGCATCGTACAGGTAGTCATTCCCGAGGACAGCATGCTCGACGGTGTCCGCAAGGAGACTGTTGTCACCATCGAGGGTGAGGTCACCCGGCGTGATCCCGAAACTGTCAACCCGAAGATCTCCACCGGTACTGTGGAACTGCGTGCCGCAAGCCTGTCCATTCTGGGCAAGGTCATGGAGAATCTGCCCTTTGAAATCAATGCGTCCACCGATACCAAGGAGGAAGTCCGCCTGAAGTACCGGTTCCTGGATCTGCGCAATAAGAAGGTCAAGGATAATATTATCCTGCGCTCCAAGGTGATCTCCTTCCTGCGCAGTGAGATGGAGCGTCTGGGCTTTACTGAGATCCAGACCCCCATCCTGACTGCTTCTTCCCCTGAGGGTGCCCGTGACTATCTGGTACCGTCCCGGAAGCATCCCGGCAAGTTCTATGCGCTGCCCCAGGCTCCCCAGCAGTTCAAGCAGCTGCTGATGGTATCCGGTTTTGACCGTTACTTCCAGATCGCTCCCTGCTTCCGTGACGAGGATTCCCGTGCGGACCGCAGCCCGGGTGAGTTCTATCAGCTGGACTTTGAGATGGCCTTTGCCACTCAGGAAGAAGTATTCGCTGTGGCAGAAGAAGTGCTGTCCAATACCTTCGCCAAGTTCTCGGACAAGAAGGTGGACAAGGCTCCGTTTATGCGTATCTCCTATGATGACGCTATGCTGCAGTTTGGTTCAGATAAGCCCGACCTGCGCAATCCCCTGCGCATCATCGACCTGAGCGACCTGTTTGTGGAGAGCGATTTCAAGCCCTTCCGCGGTCAGACTGTCCGTGCCATTCCGGTGCCGGACTGCGCCCATCAGCCCCGCAGCTTCTTCGAGCAGATGCTGGGGTTTGCTGAGAGCATCGGCATGAAGGGTCTGGGCTATGTAAAGGTCAATGAAGATATGACCTATGCCGGCCCCATTGACAAGTTCCTCAGCGACGAGCAGCGTGCTGAGATTGCCCGCCGCGGCAACCTCAAGCCCGACTATGTGCTCTACTTCATCGCGGACGCCAAGGATACCGCTCCCAAGCTGGCAGGCCAGATCCGCAATGAACTGGGCCGCCGCCTGAACCTCATTGATACCGACAGCTTCCGGATGTGCTTCGTTGTGGACTTCCCCATGTACGAGCTGGATGAGGAAACCGGTGAGATCGGCTTCACCCACAACCCGTTCTCGATGCCCGAGGGCGGTCTGGAAGCACTCAACACCAAGGACCCGCTGACCATCTATGCCCAGCAGTATGATATTGTCTGCAACGGCGTAGAGCTTTCTTCCGGTGCGGTGCGCAACCACGATGTGGATACCCTGATCCGTGCCTTTGAGATTGCCGGCTATCCCAAGGAGGTTATGATCTCCAAGTTCCCGGCTCTCTACAATGCCTTCCATTACGGTGCACCGCCCCATGCCGGTATGGCTCCTGGCGTAGACCGTATGGTGATGCTGCTCACCGGCGAGGAGAATATCCGCGAGGTTATCGCCTTCCCGATGAACTCCAACGCACAGGATCTGCTCATGGGCGCCCCCAATGAGGTAACCGAGCAGCAGCTGCGTGAAGTACACATCAAGCTGCGCAGCCAGCAGTAATTTCCGCTTCTCCAAAAGACCTTCCCGCATTCCGGGGAGGTCTTTTTTGTCGGAAGCGGGGTGAGTATGCTATAATAGACCCATTACATCCAAGGGAGGGCGAAAATATGGAGATCCGACTGGCAGAGAACGGCGACCTGTCCGGCTGGGTACAGCTGGTGGAGGCGATGCGCCATCTTTTCCCGGGGCTGGAAACCCCGGAGAGCGTGGAGGGCTATGCCCGGGACATTGCCGGAGCCATTTCCCGGCAGGAGGCGCTCTGCGCTGTGGAAAACGGAACGGTCTGCGGGGTGCTGGCCTTTTCCCGGGCGGAAAATGAGCTGGCTTTCCTGGCTGTTTCAGCGCAGCATCGCCGTCAGGGAATTGCCCGGAAGCTGGCAGAGCGGATGTTCCGGGAGCTGGACCCGGCCCGTCCGGTGAAGCTCATCACCTATCGGGCAGGGGTGCCCGAGGGGGAAGCCGCCCGGAGCCTGTACCAGCGGCTGGGATTCTGTCCCGGCAGGCTGGTGGAGGTGGACGGCAGTCCGGCACAGGAATTCCTGCGCCCGGCGGAAATTCCCGGTTCTGAAAGGAGTGAGGCAGAGTGAAATTCCTGCATTTAGGGGACCTGCACATCGGCAAACGCCTTAATAATATCTCTCTGCTGGAGGATCAGCGGTATATTCTCGGGCAGATCCTGGATATTGCCCGGGAGGAGCGGCCGGATGCAGTGCTCATTGCCGGGGACGTCTATGACCGCACCCTGCCGCCGGCTGAGGCTGTGACCCTGCTGGACGACTTTCTCACCGCCCTGGCCGGGGAGAAGATCCCGGTCTTTCTCATCAGCGGCAACCACGATTCCGCCGAGCGCCTGGCCTTCGGCGGACGGCTGCTCTCCGAGGGAGGAGTGTATCTTTCACCGGTGTATGACGGTGAGCTGACCCCGCACCTCCTGGAAGACGAGTACGGCACAGTGGCAGTGTGGCTGCTGCCCTTTATCCGTCCGGCTCATGTCCGGGCGGTGTACCCCGATGCGGAGATCACCTCCTATACCCAGGCGGTCCAGACGGCGCTGGCACAGGCTGCCCCTGCGGCGGACCGTCAGGTATTGGTGGCGCATCAGTTTGTCACCGGGGCGGCGCCGGGCGGTTCTGAGGAATTTGCCGTGGGCGGCGTGGAAAATGTGGATGCTTCGGTGTTTGATGCCTTCGACTATGTGGCGCTGGGGCATATCCATTCGGCCCAGGAGATCCGGGGTGCCGGCACCATCCGCTACTGCGGGGCGCCGCTGGCCTATTCGGTATCCGAGGCCGGGCAGGAGAAGAGCGTCACCATCGCCGAGCTGGGCAAAAAGGGTGAGGTGACAGTGCGCACCGTTCCGCTCAGCCCATTGCGGCGGCTGCGGAAGATCCGGGGCAGCTATGAGGAGCTCACCCGGCGCAGCACCTGGCAGGGGACAGCGGTGGAGGACTACCTGCAGGTGACCCTCACCGACGAGCAGGATATTCCCGACGCCATTGCCAAACTGCGGAGCATCTACCCGAATATCCTCGAGCTGCGGTACGACAATGCCCGCACCCGGACGTTCGGGGAGATCACTGCCGAAGCCGAGCCGGAACGCCGTACGCCTATGGAGCTGTTTGCGGCGCTGTATGAGCAGCAGAACGGCGCTCCCCTGAGTCCGGAACAGACCGGGCTGCTGGAGCGGCTGATCCGGGAGATCTGGGAGGAGGAAGAAGCATGAGACCACTCAGTCTGACCCTGTCCGCCTTTGGTCCCTATGCCGGGACAGTGACCCTGCCCATGGCAGACCTGGGCAGAAGCGGGCTCTATCTGGTCACCGGGGATACCGGCGCCGGCAAGACCACCATTTTTGACGCCATCACCTTTGCCCTCTATGGCGAAGCCAGTGGTTCCAACCGGGAGCCGGGAATGCTCCGGAGCAAGTATGCCGAGCCGTCTGCCCGCACCTATGTGGAGCTGGAATTTGCCTATGGCGACAAGACCTACCGGGTGAAGCGCACCCCGGCCTATGAGCGTCCGGCACTGCGGGGCGGCGGTGTCACCAGGGAGACTGCCAAGGCGGAACTCACCGGCACCGGCCTGACCCAGCCGCTGACCAAACCCACCGAAGTCACCCGGAAGATCGTGGAGATCATCGGGCTGACCAAGGAGCAGTTCACCCAGATTGCCATGATCGCCCAGGGGGACTTCCTGCGGGTGCTGCTGGCCTCCACCGAGGAGCGCAAGAAGATCTTCCGGCAGCTGTTCGGCACCGAGCGGTTCGGAAAGCTGCAGGAGCGCCTTGCCGCAGAGAAACGCGCGCTGGAAAACCGCCGCCAGACCGAGCTGACCGGACTGCGGCAGTATCTGGAGGCAGTGGAGTGTCCGCCGGAGAGCCCGTTCTATGGCGATCTGCTGCTGGCCCGGGCGGACGAGCTGCCCGCCGCTGAGATCCCGGGGCTGCTGGATCAGCTCATCGCCGGGGACACAGCGGAGACCGAAGCGCTGGATCAGGAGCTGAAACAGCTGGCAGAGCAGTCCAGCCGGATGGAGCAGCAGCTGGGAGCGGCCCGACAGCGTGCCGAGGCTCAGAAGCAGCTTGCGGCAGAGCAGAAGGCGCTGACCCTTGCCCAGGCGGAGGAGGAAGCGGCGCAGAAGGCCCAGCAGCAGGCCGAGGCGGGAGCGGAGCGGCAGAAAGCCCTCACCGACCGTCTGGCGGTGGCACGGGAAAAACTGCCCCGGTATGCCGAGCTGGAACGGGCCATGCTGGCGGCAGAGGAACGCGGCAGCGCCCTGAACCGGGCGGCGTCCCGGCTGGAGCAGATGCAGGCACTGGCGCAGTCCCTGACCGAGCGCCGGGGCAAGCTGGAAGAGGAGCGGGAATCCCTGCGGGGAACCGGGGAGACGCTGGCCCGTACTGAAGCGGCACTGGCAGAGCAGGACCGGCAGCTGGAGCACCTTGCGGCAGCCCACCGGCTCTGGAAGGCGGCAGCCGGGGCGGAGACCGAGCTCACCGCCGCCCAGCAGGCCTACCTGGACGCCCGGACCGCCTATGAGCAGGAGCGCCAGAGCTATGAGCGGGTTCACCAGGCCTATCTGGATGCCCAGGCCGGTGTGCTGGCGGGGACACTCCGGGAGGGGGAGCCCTGCCCGGTATGCGGCTCCCGGAGCCATCCGGTTCCGGCCCGGCTGCCCGAGCACGCCCCCACCCAGCAGCAGCTCCGCTCCGCCCAGAAGTCGATGAACAGCGCCCAGGAGGAGATGACCCGGGCCAGCACCGAGGCCGGACAGAAAAAGGCCGACCGGGATGCCCGGCGGCGGGAGCTGTTCGCCTGGCTGGGAACAGAGGAGATCCCGCTGGAAGCAGCCCAGGAGGAGATTGTCCGGAGTGGGACAGCCGCCCGGGTGGAACAGACCCGGCTCCGTCAGGAGAAAGCCCGTCTGGAGGCCTCCCGCACCCGGCTGGAAGTACTGGAAAAGCGGGAGCTGCCCCAGTTGGTGAGCCAGCTGGATCAGGCTGCCCGGGAGGAGAAGCCCGCGGCAGAGGAGCGGGTGCGTCTGACCGGGGAACTGGCAGCGGCCCGGGAGGGAGCGGACAAGCTCCGGGCCGGGCTGGAGCATCCGGGACAGAAGGAGGCCCAGGCGGAGATCCGGCGCTGGGAAGAGGAGCTGGAAAGCCTGCGTCAGGCGGCGGAATCCGCCCGGACCCGGCTGGAAACTGCCCGCACCGAGCGCACCGCCTGTCTGAGCCGCATCCAGACGCTGGAACAGCAGCTTGCAGGCAGTGATCCGGAGGAGCTGCCCCGTCTGCTCGAGGGGCAGAAGCAGCTCCGGGAGCAGACAGCGGCGCTCACGGCCCGGAAGGAGGAATGTGCCGGACGGCTGCGCAGCAACCGCCGGGCTTCCGAGGGCTACAAGAAGCACAGTGCCGACCTGGCGGCAGCCGAACAGGAGCTGGGCTGGGTGGGCGCGCTCAGCGATACCGCTTCGGGCACCATCACCGGCAAGGAAAAGGTGATGCTCGAAACCTTTGTGCAGATGACGACCTTTGACCGGGTTACTGCCCGGGCGAATATCCGTCTGATGGCGATGACCGGCGGGCGGTATGAGCTGGCCCGGCGGGAACAGGCCATGAGCCTGCGCAGCCAGAGCGGTCTGGATCTGGATGTGGTGGATCACTACAATGCCACCCGCCGGGATGTGCGTACCCTTTCGGGCGGCGAGAGCTTCCAGGCTTCGCTGGCACTGGCGCTGGGGCTTTCGGACGAGATCCAGTCCGCTGCCGGCGGTGTCCGGCTGGATACCATGTTTGTGGACGAGGGTTTCGGCTCCCTGGACGAGAACAGTCTATCCGAGGCCATCGCTGTACTGGACAGCCTTTCCGAAGGCAGCCGTCTGGTGGGAATCATTTCCCATGTGGATTCCCTCAAGACCCGCATCAGCCGCAAGATCCTGGTCACCAAACTGCCCTCCGGAGGAAGTCAGGCCCGGATCGTCACCGATGATCTCTGATTTCTGCACAGCTCCCTATGGTTGATTTTCATTGTGATTGTGCATAATTCCGAAAATTCGAAAATATATTCAGAAACAGCCGTTTTTGCCGCAGATCTTTGCGTCAGGCGGCTGTTTTTCCGTGTATGGTTGCAGAGGTTCTTCCTCTGACTTTGGCCTGTGCGAAAAGGAGGGAGTTACCCATGCAGCTCAGCACTGAATTCTGGGTCCAGATCCTGGCCTATGCGTGTTCCTTTGCGGCGGTCTACGGACGCCTGATGGTACGCATCCAGTACCTGGAACAGAAGATGGATAAGCACAACAATCTGGTGGAACGGGTCTATCAGCTGGAAGCCAGCGAGAAAAATGCCCATCACCGCATCGATGAACTGAGGGAGGAAATGCTTCGATGAATGAATTCTTTACCTGGGAACTGCTGGCTACCTATTCAGGAGCCTGTGTCGCCACCGGAATCCTGGTGGAATTCCTCAAGGGCCTGCTGCCCGGTCTGCCGCCCCGTCTGCTGAGTTACCTCACCGCGGCGGCAATCCTGCTGGCAGCCCAGCTCTTTACCGGCACACTCACCCTGTCCGGCGGCATGCTCAGCCTGCTCAATGCCGTACTGGTTTCCCTGGCAGCCGGCGGCGGCTATGAACTCTGCAAATCCGCTGTGGCAAGAGGCTGATCCCTTTTTTCTCCCTATGACTGTGTAAATCCTGGCTTTCCGGCCCAGACTGATTCTCGGTGACTTTGTCACGGACGAATCAGCTGCGGATGGATATAATAAAACCATAGACAACGAAACCAAGCCGCAAGGCATACATAGTCGAAAGGAGATAAAGGGTATGAGCGTTATTACCATTACTAAGGATAACTTTGAGTCTGAGGTTCTCAAGAGCCCCGTTCCGGTCCTGCTTGACTTCTGGGCTACCTGGTGCGGTCCGTGCCGTATGGTATCCCCCATCGTGGATGAGATCGCCGAGGAGTCGGACGGCAGTTACAAGGTGGGCAAGATCAATGTAGACGAGCAGCCCGAGCTGGCTTCCCAGTTCCGTGTAATGTCCATTCCCACTCTGGTGGTTATGAAGGATGGCGCAGTTTACAAGTCCTCCATCGGTATGCAGCCCAAGGCTTCCATCCTGGCTCTGCTGGACCGCTAAACAGCATTGCATCTGAAACACCTGTCGGATTTATACCGGCAGGTGTTTTTCTTTTGGGGAGAATGTGTTATACTGGTACACAGAATTTTTGATCTGAAACAGGAGGCTGTCTATGGACGCACGGGATATCAAGGAAATTGACTCGGAACAGCTGGAACTGATCCGGCAGATGGAGCAGTATCTCTCCTGCCCCTGCCAACTGATCCGTCCGGCAGATGAGGACGGCGATATTATGGAAACCTATTGGGAAGCCCGCCGCCGGGGTCAGCAGCAGGGCTTTGTGCCGGTGCTGGTGCGCTGTGACGACCTGCTGCTGGAGGGAATGCTGGAGCAGAGTGACCCGGACAGCGACGGAGAGGAATTCTCCCCCCGGGCAGTGGAGGAATACCGTCAGAGCCTGCTGAGCATGCCGGTAACCGGATCGACCATCGCTGTGATTCCCACGGGAGGACAGGAGCTGCTGACTCCCGGTGAGGCAGATGAGGCTGCCATGGACGAAGGCGGGGAGATCGAAGGCTTTAACTCCTACTGGGACGAACGCACCGGACGCACCGACTATATCCTGCTGGCGGAGATCCCGGTGAAGGAGCCCTGGCAGGCTATGGCCTGGCTGCCCATGGGCGGCTGGAACAACTGTCCGACCCCCTTTGCCATGATGATGACCGCCCGGCGCTGGTATGAGGAGTACGGTGCCTGGCCCGCGGCTGTGAGCCATGACATCCTGGAATTTGCGGTGGAGCAGCCGGTGCCCCGGGAACGCTGCCTGGAGCTGGCTGCCGAGCAGGGAATCTTCTGCCCCGAGCGGGTGCTCACCTGCGGGGAGGATGCCTCTCTGGGACGGCTGGCAGGCGATCTGATGCGTTCGAATATCTGGTTCTTTATCTGGGACTGAGTTCCCATGCAAAAAGAGCGTCCGCACCGACTGCGGACGCTCTTTTTATTATGTACAGGGATAGAGAAGATTGCCGGTCAGGACAGGCTCTGATAGAAGCCCCGGAGCAGTTCTGCCATCACTTCCGGCGAATCCAGGTTGGCTTCATGTCCGGCTCCGGCGATCCAGTGCAGCCGGGCCTGGGGCAGTTGTTCTGCCAGTTCCCGGGCAGCCTTGCGGTTGGCACGGTCCTTGCTGCCGCAGAGCACCAGCACCGGACAGCTCAGCTCCGGCAGCCGGGGACGGAGGTCCAGCTCTGCCATGGAGCCAGCCAGCTGACGCATGGCCTCCCGGCTGAAGCCGCTGCCTGCAAAGGCCCGTTCCGGCATCAGGCGGAACAGGAAATCCTGCAGCCGCAGCAGATTCCGGGGCATGGTGAGCGGAGTGCCGCAGAGCACCAGCGAGGCCACCCGCTCCGGATGGCGGAGGGCGTAGTCCATCGCCAGCACACCGCCCAGGGACAGCCCGCAGAGGTGCAGCGGTCCCGGTATGGAATCCAGGGCAGTTTCCAGGGCGCTCAGCAGGGCCGGATAGCGGGGGTCACCGGCTGCCAGCTCCGGCAGGGAGGGGCAGTGGACGGTGAGCTCCGGTTCCAGGCGGCGCAGTACCGGCTGCCAGGCCGATGGCGCCTGCCCAAGGCCATGGAGAAAGATCCAGGTCATCGCAATACCTCCTGTTTCAGGGGGAGATGGGGAAGTCAGACGGTGAGTTCCCGGAGTTTTTCCTTATCCAGAATGCGGATGCCGCCCCGGGACATTTCGATCATGCCCTCCTTGGCGAAGTACTTGAGCATTCTCGATACCACTTCCCGGGCACTTCCCATATATTTGGCGATCTGTTCATGGGTGAGGCTGATCCGGGGATTGCCGGTCTTGGAGAGCTCGTCCAGCAGGAAGATGGCCAGACGCTTATCAAACCGCATGAAGAGCAGCTGTTCCATAGCCCACATCACATTGGAAAACCGGTCGATCACCAGCGAATAGGTGAAGTTTTCGGCATAGATGTTCTGCTTGATGAGCTTCTGATACTGGGCCGAGGGGATCAGCAGGGCTTCGGTATCCTCCTCCGCCTCCACACAGACATCAAAGGTGATATTCTGCAGGATACAGGAGGCCGACAGCACACATACCTCCTGGGGTCCCAGCCGGTAAAGGGTGATCTCCTTGCCCTCGGACGAGAGCATGAATACCCGCAGTCCGCCGGTCTTGATGAGGACAACGCCGATACAGCTGTACTCCCCGTTGTGTATGATGTCCCCTTTGTGATAGCTCACCGGATAGAGGTTTTCCCAGAGGAACTCCTGCTGTTCCGGTGTGAGTTTATCCCAAAAGGTATAGGTGCATTTTGCGAGTTTCATATCCTGTTCTGAAAGCATGGGAATCACCTCGGTTTCAAAGGATTGGAATCTACCATTATTTTAGTATAATTTAGCGGCGTTTTCAAGAGCTGCCGCTGAATATAAAAACCAGGAGCCGGTTTCCTCGCTGGAAACCGGCTCCTAATTCGATCAAGGCCCGGGAGGCCTTACTTCTTCTTACGGATCTCCGCTACAATGCTGGTACCAGCCTGGGCTCCCTGATAAACCGCCTTGGCAATCTGGAGCATACCGCCGGTGCAGTCGCCTGCGGCATACAGCCCCGGTACATTGGTAGCCATCTTCTCATCCACCAGGATGCGGTTGCCCTCGGTGGCAGCGCCCAGCTTCTTGGCCAGGTCGGTGCTGCCGGCTACGCCTACGGCAACAAATACGCCGCTGATGGCCAGACTCTCGCCATCCTCAAAGGTGACCTTCTCCACAACGCCGTCGCCCTCAAAAGCTGCGATCTTCCGGGTATCCAGCTTGGCGCCTTCGGGCAGGACGCCGGTGAGCTCGGCGCCGTTGGTCAGGATGGTGACGCTGCCCACGACCGGCAGCAGTTCGCCGGCTTCATGCATGGCATATTCGCCGCTGCCCAGCACTGCCACATCCTTGCCGCGGTAGAAGAAGGCATCGCAGACAGCACAGTAGCTGACGCCATGGCCTTCCAGCTCCCGGAGGCCGGGAATGGGAGGAGTGGAGCGGGAAGCACCGGTGGACAGTACGACATAATCCGCCTCATAGGAGTTGGTCTTGGTGGAGACCATCAGCTTCTGACCGAAACCGATGCCCACAACCTCGTCCTCAATGTAGTTGACGCCGGCACGCTTGGCCTGGGCAATGCCCGCAGCCACCAGTTCCTTGGCATCCACCGGCTCTGCAAAGCCGTAGTAGTTCTCGATCTTTTCAGCCTTGCCCAGAGCACCCAGGCCGCTGCCGATGATGGTGGTCTCCACGCCGGCACGGGCAGTGTACAGCGAAGCAGATACACCTGCCGGTCCGTTTCCGATGATGATGACATTGCTCATAAGTCAGTCCCCTTTCTTGTACTGATTGTATTGTACCGCAGCCGGGAAGATTCTTTCCGTGATGCAGTCACATTTTATTTTCTCCCCAATGCCGGACAGCCGGCCCTGCGGGGATCAATCGCAGGAACCGGCTGTCCGAAGGTGTATGGTAAATTTACAGAGGAGATGGGTGTCAGTTACTTGACTTCAGCGCTCCACAGGCCGTGGAGGTTGCAGTACTCATAGGCACGCAGAGCCTTTTCGCCGTCAGCCAGTACAAACTCAGCCTTGGGCTCATCGGTGTGGGAGAGAACTCTCTCGTGACCGCCGAAGTTGGTCTCCAGATAGATCCAGGAGATCAGGTGGGCCTCAGTCATGGGATGAGCTACCTCGCCAACCTTGACAATGACCTTGTTGCCGTTTACTTCCACAACCGGCACATGCTTCTCACCGGCAGCGTCGGTGGAGTTGGCTACCAGCTCCATCATGGGTTCACCGCAGCATACAACCGGTACGCCGGAATCCACATACTTGGAGATGATGTTGCCGCACTTTGCACACTTGTAAAACTTCTTAGCCATAATTGCAACTCCTTTTTCTTGTTTGATGTATGGGTTTGAAAACTTGGTTCGGAATCAATAATGATAATCGTTATCACTGATATCAGTATAGCCCATCGGGGCAGCTTTATCCGTGACTAAGTCACAAAGACACCGACCGGTTCCGTGCGGCATGCCGCCGGGCCAGCAGTCCCGAAAGCGCTGCGCCAATCAGGGCACCCAGGGCATTGAGCAGAATATCATTGCAGTCGAAGCTGCGCCCGAAAAAGGGCTGGAGCAGCTCAATGGCGCAGGAGAGCCCCAGTCCCGCAGATGCCGTCCGCAGCCAGCCGGAGCCGGTGCGGTTCCCGGGGCAGAGAAAGCCGAAGGGCAGGAACATCAGGAGATTGAAGAGGTTTTCGCTGTCGAAGCGGCGATGGAAGTCCAGGCTCAGCCGGAAGCTGAAATTCACCGACCAGCGCAGCCCGGCGCTGGGCAGGCCGAACAGCAGGCGGTACAGTTCCGCAATCACCGGCTGGAACAGGGTCAGGCAGAATAACCCGGTGAGGTAGCAGGCAAAGAGCACCGACCGCAGCCGTTCCGGCAGGGGCAGGGCAGTTTTCCGCAGCCGGAAAGCCCAAAGCCCGCCGGCGAGCAGGGCAGTGGGCAGAGCCTGCAGGAAATAGCCTGGGTAAGTATCAAAGAAAAAATACGCGGCGGTCATATTTTCCGGAAAATACATAGGCGCCCTCCAAAGCAGAATGATCCTGTTTTCATTGTAGCATGAAAATATCATCTGCTACAAGAAACCGAAGATTTGCTCTTGACAGCGGCAGAGGGGATTGTTACTCTAAAAACAGAATTATATAAAGGAAAAGGGGTAGTACCATGGATATTTTTGAGGGAAAAGCAGCCGGATATGACAGCTGGTTCGATGAGAACCCGCTGCTGCTGGAGTCGGAGGCAGAGGCCATCCGTCAGGTGATGCCGGAGTTTCGCAATGGCGTGGAAATCGGCGTGGGAACCGGAATTTTCGCGTCCCGGTTCGGCATCGGCACAGGCGTGGACCCTTCGCCGGATATGGGTTCCTGGGCAGAGCGCCGGGGCATCCGGTTCGTGCAGGGCGAGGCTGAGGCGCTTCCGCTGGAAAATGCAGCCTATGATCTGGCTCTGATGGTGACAGTGGACTGCTTCCTCACCGATCCGGAGGCAGCTTTCCGGGAGATCCATCGGGTGCTCCAGCCGGGCGGAAAGTTTGTCATCGCCTTCCTGGACCGGGAAACCGAGCTGGGTGCCCAGTATGAGCAGTTCAAGATGGAAGACCCCATCTACTGCCATGCCACCTTCCATTCGGCAGCGGAGATTACAGCACTGCTGGAGCGCACCGGCTTCCGTCCGGAGGAGCGCCGTCAGACTGTCTACACCCTGGTCAACGAGAGCCAGCCGGTGAAGGAAGGCAATGGCGGCGGCGTCTTTGCGGTGATCCGTGCCGCCGCGCTGCCTGAGGAGGAATAAGGATGCTGAGCTGTCCGGTAAATGGATGGACCCTGTTCTCCTTGGAGGGCACCGAATCCCAGCTGCTCAGCTATCTGGACGACATTGCGCCCGAATGGCTGGACCAGGCTATCCATGGGCTGAAAACCCTGCAGCCCTTCTGCGTCAAGGGATTTCTGGAGCCCATGCGGATGATCTGTGTGGTCAGCTACTGGAACTGCCATGTCCTTGTGGAGGACGATGACCGTGATCCCCTGAACCCGGAGGAGGTGCTCCATGAGATCTCCCATACCAGCATGCTGGAGTTCTGCCGGCAGCTGCGGGACGATATCCGGGCCAATCTGGAACAGTGGGTCCGCTTTGTGGATTACCATGAGGAGGATCTGGAGGAAAAGCGGCTGCGGCTGGAACAGAAGCTGGCAGAGCTGGACACTCTGATTGCCGCCCGGGAGGAGTCCTTTGACGAGCGGCACTGCTTCCTGTAAGACAGGACAAGACAGAAAAAGAGCGCTTCCATTGGGGGTGGAAGCGCTCCTTTTGTTTTGCAGTATCTGAGTGGCCTGAACCGGGAATGGGGACCGAACTGTTTCCCGTATCAGTTCGGCAGGTCCGGCCCGCACAGACTTCCGGACTGGAGGAAGGAATTATGTACCGGAAGTCTGTGCCTCACTGCTCTGGGAAGCGGACGGGTCAGGAGCCGTACCCTGGTCGGGGCGTTCGCCGGGGTTCCGGCTGCCGCCGCGTCCGCCGCCCATGCCGCCACCGATGCCGTCAGCCCGGTAGCTGATGGTATCGAGGGTGACTTCGGCAGAATTGGAGCCGGCAGTCACCGTATAGGCCGCACCCTGTTCCAGTTCCGGAGAGCTGAACAGTACCGAGGAGAAGTTCTTGGTGCTGTCCCAGGAGAAGAGTTCCGTGCCGTCTGCGTCCAGAACGGTGATGGTACAGGGAGTGGAGTCCGGGCTGAGAGCGATCAGCATCGAGGCTTGGGTGGAGCTGTCTCCGAAGGTCTGCGCCATACCGACTGTGCCGGTAGCGGCAAAGGTACCGCCGGTGATTTCAGCTTCCCCATTGCAGTCCAGAGCCGAGTCAGCACCGCTGGTCGGTCCGGCTACATAGGTTACGCCGCCGGTGATCCGCAGATCGCCGTTGGAATCCAGACCATCGCCGTCCGCATCCACAGTCAGGGCGCCTCCGGAGATGGTGATGCAGGCTCCTTCGGTTACGGCAAAGGCGTCACCGCCCCGTCCGCCAAATCCGCTGGAGTCCGCTCCGCCTGCGGCATTGAGTCCGTCATCACTGGCTTTGACCGAAATGGTACCGCCGGAGATGTCGATGCTCAGGCCTTCGATCCCCTCATAGCTGTCCGCAATGGTGAGATCACAGTCGGTTATGGTAACGGCGTTGTCGGCATGGATGCCGTCGTCGCCGGTGGCGATGGTATAAGTTCCGCCGGAAATGGATATATCTCCATTGGAATGAAGGGCATCATCGGCAGTGTCCAGGGAGAAGGTGCCGCCGGTGATCATCAGCTGTGCCGAGGCTTTCAGACCCTTGGTGCCGGTCTCGTCTGAGCTGGTATCTGTTGTATCGGAAGCGGCGGGATCAGCAGCGGCATCGTCTGTGTTGGAGGGAGAATTGACCGATGCCGATGAAACACTCGTGGGAACATCTGTCCCCGCTTCGGAGCTCAGGTCGTCCGGCTGGTTTTCCGGAGGAGCAGAGGGCTGCGTGCCGGTTTCACGATCTGCGGGCGGCGTTCCGGTTGGACGACCCCCGCCAAAGGACTCTGTGGAAGTGTGTTCCGGCGCGTTGGCACTGCCTCCTCCGGTTTGGAGCGAGAAACTGCCGTTATCGACCTGAAGGATACTGCTGCTGCTGATCCCATCGCCTTCCGACTGTATTGAGAAACTGCCGTTTGCGATGTACACAAAGCCCAGGGAAGAATCATCTGTATTTTCTCCGTGGATGCCGTCCTTGCCGGACTGGATGGTAAGGGTACCATCGGCAATGCGGACGCTGTCCTTGCCGGACAGTCCCTGGCTGGCGGCAGTAATGGTATAGGTGCCGCTGGTTACAGCCAGGTCATCTTTGGATACGACCCCATGACCAGCCGGAGAAGAGATGGTCAGGGTGCCGCTGCCGTTGAGGGTGAGGTCACTCTTGGAAAAGACAGCGGCGTCAATGTTGTTGTCATCTATGGCGACATAACTGTCCCCGCTGGACAGGCTGTTTTCACTGTCCGGGGCAGTGGTGAGGAATACCTTGTCTGCCTCCCGCACATAGAGGGCGGCGGAGGTTTCATTGGTAATGCTGGCATTGTTTAAGACAATCTGCACCTTGTCGGTGTCTTCAGCGTCCACCATCAGCATGCCGTTTTCGAGGGTACCGGAGATTACATAGGTGCCCTCATCGGTGATGGTGATGGTGCTCCCGTCAATGGTGACCGCATCGGAATCACAGGAGGCAGTATCGCCTTCCAGTGTGATCCGGGCAGCGGTTTCAGCATCGTAGCCGGTTTCCAGATCCCGTGCGGTAAAGAGATCGGAAGCTGCCAGGCCAACCTGCAGGGTCTGGGTCTGGGAGGAGGAATCCTCCGCGGTGGTGGTAGTCTGACTGGAACAGCCGCTCAGCAGCAAAGCACAGCAGAGCAGGACTGTCAGGAATTTTTTCTTCATGGGTATCTGCGGCCTCCTTTTTTACAGCTCGCCGATGGCGGTTTCCTGCTTGGATACTGTGATCTCCAGGTTTCCGTTGCGGCAGCGCAGCCGGTCAATGAGTGATTTTTCCGTGCGGCTGTCCCGCAGGGTGATGTTGTAGGTCAGCCGGAACAGGCTGCCCATATTGGTGGTTTTCACCGAGGTCAGTTCATATTCCCGGGTGAATTCCCGCAGCGGCTCGTCAAAGACATCGCTGTAATCCAGATCCTCGGGGATGGTGATGTGCAGGGTCTTGTAGAGGGAAGCGCCGCCGTCGGCTTTGGCGCTCAGCATCCGGAAGAGCAGTTCGGCGCCGCCCAGCACCAGGGTGCAGAGCACGGCATAGCCCAGATAGCCCATGCCGGCGATGAGACCGGCTGCCATTGCCAGGAAGATGGCGCAGATTTCCCGGGCGGTGCCGGGAGCGGAACGGAACCGCACCAGGCTGAAGGTGCCGGCAACCGCCACACCGGTGCCCACATTGCCGTTGACCATCATAATGACCACGCAGACCACAGCAGGCAGCAGGGCCAGAGTGACCACAAAGCTGCGGGTATAGCGGGTATGGTACTGGTAGAGGGCAGCCAGGATCAGGCCGATGCCCAGGGAAACGCCCAGGCAGGTGAGAAACTCCGCCGGGGTAATGATGACGGTCATATCGGTATCGAACAGACCGCGGAACAGATTGTCAATCATGGAAAGAGCCTCCTCGAACAGATTGGTACAGGAACTTCTGATAGGCAGTTCCGTATTTGGAAAATGAAGTCTGGTAGATGTGGAAACGGGTCAGCACCGAGGTGAGCCATAATGGCAGACCGCCGGGGGTCTTGAGTTCCATCAGGGTGCAGCCCTCCGGAAGCAGCGAAACGCCGTAGATCTCCGAACCCAGGGAAAAATCCCGGTTCCGGCAGAGGATATTCTCATCAAAGGTGACCCGGAAATCGCTGCCGTCGGTCATGCGGAAGGCCTCCCGTTCATAGGAGAGGAAGGCAGTGGGCCGCAGGGGCGAATAATAGCTCCGGAAGTATTCGATCTCATCGGCGATCTGGGACTGAAGCGGCAGAGGGGTGTTCTCCCGAAAGCTCTGGAGGGCTTCCTGTTCGGGCAGCACCACCCGCCGTTTGTAGACCACCGACTGGTATTTCTTTTTCAGCTCCACAAACACCGGATCATCCGGACAGGCCGGCTGATAGCTCCGGATTCGCAGTTTTTCCTTATAGGCTGGTTTTTCCAGCGAACGGCGGATCAGACGGAAGGAGTCCGTATCAAAATAGACATTGCGGATGGTGGTGCGTCCATACTCATCCAGTTCCATATAGGGACTCATTGCCTGGAGGATCGCCTCCTTTTCCCGGGCACCGAGCAGGTATTTGATTTCATATCGCTGCATAGTGGTGATGCAGGCCATGGCGGGTCGCCTCCTTGTGTTTTTTGGAATGAGGTTATTATAGATCGCTAACCCTAACCAAACTTAAAATCAGGGCTTAAATTTACTTAAAATTCCAGTTCAGGGACAAAGCGGCCTGCCCAGGGGCAAAAAAACAGCCTGCTGACCAAAGCCAGCAGGCAGATAGATACTATGCAATACAGGATCAGTTCACCGGCAGGGTGACGGTGATCCGCAGGGAATGCCCGTCCTCGGTGGAGGCGGAGATCCGTCCCCGGTGGGCAGCGGTGATGGCTGCGGCAATGGAGAGCCCCAGCCCATAGCCTCCGGTCTGGGAGTTGCGGGAGCTGTCGGTGCGGTAGAACCGGTCAAACAGGTGGGCAAGATGTTCCCTTTCCATCACAGGACAGGTATTGTACACCGAGAGGTGCAGGTTTTTCCCCTGACGCCCCAGCTCCAGCGAAATGGTGCCGCCGGGTTCGGAGTATTTCAGAGCGTTGTCCAGCAGGATGGAGAGAAGCTGCCGCAGGGATTTTTCATCGCCCTTGTAGGAGAGCATCGGCTCGATCCGGCTGGTGAAGGTCTTTTCCTGGGTACGGGCCAGGGCCTGGAAGGAGCGCACCATCTCCTCTGCCAGATCCGAGATGGGGAATTCGATCATGGCAACGGGCGCCCGGTCCTCCTCCATCCGGGAGAGCAGGATCAGGTCGTTGGTGAGTTCTGCCAGCCGCCGGGTCTGGGTCTGGATGTCGGTGAGCCATTCATTCTCCCCCAGATCCATCGACAGGATCTCCGCATCGGCGTCAATGACAGTCAGCGGGGTTTTCAGCTCATGTCCGGCATCGGTGATGAACCGCTTCTGCTTTTCATAGCTTTCCGCCACCGGCTTGATGATCCGCCCCGAGAGCAGGATCAGCAGGAACAGCACCGCCAGCATACCGCCGAAGCAGACTCCAATGCCGGTGAGCATGAAGTTGCGGTAGGAATCCAGATTCCGTCCGCAGTCCAGGAAGATGATCTGATACCCCTGGTCGTTGGCGTGAACCAGGTAGCGGTAATCCCCCAGGAAGCCCCGGGTACTCTGTTTTTCCCAGATGGTGCGGGCGAATTCCATGGCAGTTTCGCTGTCAATGGCGGCGATCCGTCCGGTGTTGGTGGACAGGATCACCCCTTCTTCATTGAGCTGGACGGTGAAATAGCGGGTTTCGTAGGGGAGTTCCGGAGAGAACTGCCGGATCTTGTCCGGCTTGCCGGGAACCCGTCCCTCCAGGATAAAATCCTCGGATTTGGGAAAGACACCGCCGTTATCCTCCAGAATGGAGAGGGTGAAATCGGCATTGTCGGTGAGATTCTGCCAGCTGACCACCGCCATGGTTCCCATGATGACCGTCAGTACAATGAAGAGCGACAGCATGGACACTGCCACCAGCCGGATGCGCAGGCGCCGGATCATGCGATCTCCTCCAGACAGTAGCCCACATTCCGGGTGGCACGGATCTGGATATTGGCGCCCAGGGCCGAGAGCTTCTTGCGCAGGTAGGAGATGTAGACCCATACCACGCTGATCTCGGTTTCGCTGTCATAGCCCCAGATCTTTTCCATCAGCCGTTCAGCGGAGATCAGGTTGCCGGGATTCTGCATCAGCAGCTCCAGGATCTGGAACTCCCGGTTCGCCAGCCGGAAGCTGCCGGTGGGGGACGAGAGCTCGTAGGTGCGCTGATCCAGGGTGATATTGCCCATCTGCAGCACCGAGCTGGTCTGGCTGGACTGGGCCCGGGTCATGGCCCGGATGCGTGCCAGCAGTTCCCGGGAATGGAACGGCTTGGTGAGATAGTCATTGGCACCGCTGTCCAGTCCCAGCACCTTGTCGTCCACCTCCGATTTGGCGGTGAGGATCAGTACCGGGATCTTGCTTCCCCGGCTCCGCAGTTCCTTGAGCACTGTGATGCCGTCCTTTTTGGGCATCATGATGTCCAGGATCACACCGTCATAGTTATCCGCCGCCAGATATTCCAGAGCGGCTTCTCCGTCATATACTGTGTCCACCGAATAATTGCTTCGCTCCAGAATGGTGGCGAGCGCTTTGGACAGGGCTCTTTCATCTTCTGCCAGCAGCAGCCGCATATATATCCCTCCAGTCATCAGCAGTCTCCGGCATGGAGCTGGAATTTCCAGTTTCCAGTATATACCGTCCGCTTTAATTGTAGTTAAAAAGTGGATTTTCGGCTCTGATACCTTATTTTAGCACAGTTTCGCCGGGATGTCATGCGGTGCGGGGACAGCTTTCCTTTTGGGACGATCCGCTGTATAATGGACATAGACAGATGCCGCTGCACGGGCAAGGAGGAAGTACCATGAAACGAAAGCTGTTCTGTGAAATATCCCCGCTGACCTACCGCATCTCCACCAAAAAGGAGATTCTGATGCGGAAAATCCGGGATCTGCCGCTCCGGGGGAAGTTTGCCCGGGTCAAGCAGGAGGAACTGCTGCCGGTGCGGATCAAAAAGCACGCCTCCCTGATCCGGCGGCGGCTGGGAAATGTGGATATGCAGCTGCAGGAGAACAAGGCGGTGAACCTGAGCCTGGCAGCCCCCTGCATCGACCGGGTGCTGATCCGTCCCGGGGAGATCTTCTCCTTCTGGACGCTGGTGGGCGATCCCTCAGCCCGGCGTGGATTCCGGGACGGCCTGGTAATCGCCGGCGGCAAGACCGGCAGCGGCGTGGGCGGCGGCATGTGCCAGTTCACCAACCTGATCCACTGGATGGTGCTGCACAGCGACCTGGACATCATCGAACATCACCACCATGACGGCATGGATCTGTTCCCCGATTACGGACGGCAGATCCCCTTCGGCACCGGCACCTCCATCCTGTACAACTATCTGGACTACCGCTTTCAAAACAATACCGACCGCACCTATCAGCTCACCGTCTGGACGGACGGGGAGTACCTGCATGGGGAACTGCTGGCGGATCGTCCCCAGCAGTACAGCTATCACATTGAGTGCCGCAATGAGTTCTTCTCCCGGGAGGAGGACGGAGTCTACCGCAACAATGAGATCTGGCGGCACAAGATCGATGTCCATACAGGCGAGGAGGCAGAGGCCGTGCTGCTGCGCCGCAACCACGCCAAAATTGCCTATGATCCCGCCGGTCTGACGGTGGTGGATCTCAGAAAGGAGAAGCAGTCATGACCGATCCGCAGAGCTGGCAGAGAGAATGGGCCCGGCAGCTCCGGGAGGAGAACCGCTGGCGCCGTAAGGCGATGCACCGTCAACCCGGGGAATTGCAGGCCCGGATCGCTGAAAAAGTGCCGGAGACGGTGCGTGATACGCTGACTGCCGCCTTTGGGGCAGCGTTTTCCGCCGCGCTGGCGGGAGAACCTCTGCTGCGCCGCACGGCCTCCCCGAAAGCGGAGGTCCGCCGGCTGGCCCGGGCCGAGGAACAGCTCCGGACGCCGGAACGGTTCAGCTCGGTGCGGGGAACCGGACGCTCGGCGGTGCTCTCCGCTGCCGCGGCTTCGGCTGTGCGGGGTTCGGGGCTGGGACTGCTGGGCATCGGCCTGCCGGATATTCCGCTCTTTGCGGCGTCCCTGCTGCGCAGCCTGGGACAGATCGCCCGGGGCTATGGCTACATCACCTCCACCCGTAAGGAGCGCCGGATCATGCTGCTGGTGCTGGACGCCGCTCTCACCGGGGGAATGGAGTACCCGGCGCTTTCCGACCAGCTGGATCAGGTGCTGTCCGGGACAGAGCTGACCGGCCTTTCGGAACAGGAGCTGGCGGACCGGGTGGCCGGCAAGCTGGCGGAAGAACTGCTGGCAGCCAAATTTCTTCAGGGAATCCCGCTGGCAGGCGCTGTGGGCGGTGTGCTGGACAGCCGCCTGACCGCCCGTCTGCTGGACTATGCCGCCCTCAAGTACAATCGCCGGTTCCTGCTGGACCATCGCCCGGCCGGAGCCGCAGAACTGTGATTTTTACTCCGCCTTCCGGCAGGTTTTTCCGCCCCGGAAGGCAGTTTTTTCACCTTTACAAAGAACATATGTTCGTTTATAATAGAGGTAACGAAACGCCGGAAGGGAGGAAAAAGGCTCATGGGAAAGGAACGGGTGATCCTGCACTGTGACCTCAATAATTTCTATGCGTCGGTGGAATGCCGGTACGATCCCCGGCTGCGGGAAGTGCCCATGGCAGTGGGCGGTTCGGAGGAGAACCGGCATGGCATCGTGCTTGCCAAAAACGAGCTGGCAAAGCAGTTCGGCATCAAGACAGCGGAAACCCTCTGGCAGGCCCGGCAGAAATGTCCGGAACTGGTGGTGGTGCCGCCCCACTACGAGCGCTACTATGAGGTATCCCGGGCAGCCCGTGCCATCTATGCCCGGTACACTGACCGCATCGAGCCTTTCGGCATCGACGAATGCTGGCTGGATATGACCGGCAGCACCCTGTTGTTCGGCAGCGGGCGGGAGATTGCCGAACGCCTGCGCCGGGAGGTGCGGGAGGAACTGGGAGTGACCATTTCGGTGGGGGTCTCCTTTAATAAGGTATTTGCCAAGCTGGGCAGTGACCTCAAAAAACCGGACGCGGTTTCGGAGATCCCGCCGGACCGGTTCCGGGAGATTGTCTGGGGGCTGTCGGCCCGGGAGATGATCGGTGTGGGGGATTCCACAGCCCGGCGCCTGGAGTCCATGGGGGTGTACACCATTGGACAGCTGGCCCGGTTTGACCGGAAGCTGCTGGGCAAAAAGCTGGGCAAGCACGGCGATGCCCTGTGGCAGTGCGCCAACGGGGAGGATCGCTCGCCGGTGGCGCTGGAAAACGCCGAAGAGGAAGTGAAGAGCGTGGGCAACTCGGTGACCTGTCCCCGGGATCTGCAGACCGCCGGGGAAGTCTGGTCGGTGCTGCTGCTGGTGGCGGAGTCGGTCTCCCGGCGGCTGCGGGAAAAGCAGCTCTGTGCCGGACTGGTGACGGTCACCATCAAGGATAGCCGCTTTGGCTATACCGAACACAGCCGGCGCCTGGAATACAGCTGCCGGGATTCCACCGATCTGGCCCGGGCGGCGATGGAGGCCTTTCAGGAGCGGTACCGCTGGGATCGTCCGGTGCGGGCGGTGGGACTGCGTGCCACCGAGCTCACCGATGAGGGGGAGGCCGCCCAGATCAGCCTGTACAGCGGATTTTCCGAGGCCTGCCGCCGGGAGGCAGTGGAGAGCCGGGTGGACCAGCTGCGGCAGAAGTACGGCAGGGAGATCATCCGGCGGGCGGTGCATCTGGAGGAGGAACAGCGCAGCCATCGGTTCCATGGCAGCGATCCCGACCCGATGCCCACCTTCCACAGCCGGTAGAAAAATGCAGTCCGGTGCGGACAGCCTTGCAAAAGCGGCCCGGCTATTGTAAGATGGAAGGGTAAGATCCCGGCGGGCAGATCTGCCGGGCACAGGAGGGACAGCGGTATGGACGAGAAGATCTTTATCATCGGGTTCGGATTCATCGGGCGGTATCTGGCGCCCTGTTATGAGGCTCTGCTGGGGCAGCCCGGCCCGGGGAATGTACTGGCGGTCAAGGCCAGCACCCGGGGACTGGAGGAGCTGCGGCAGCAGTATCCCTACGCCATTTCGGTGGGGGATACCGCAGCTGTACTGGAGCGGGAGCATCCCAGCATCCTGGTGCTGTGTCCGCCGCCCACCGAGGTGCCGGGCATTGTCCGGGAGATTCTGGCGCCCTACTTTGAGCGGTGCCGCCGGGAGGGGAGAAAACTCCCGGTGATCTACACCTTTGCCCCCACACCGGCAGCGGACTGGTTCCGGGACGAGCTGGGGGAGGGGACACTGGCAGCCAAGATCCTGCCCAATGTGGTGGACCGCATCGGCTCCATCAACATGGCGCCCATCGGCACCAACTTCATCTCCCTGGACCCCCGGGCTCCTTGGCCGGAGGCGGAGCGGGAAAAGCTCTGCCGGTTCCTCTCGCCTTTCGGGGAGAATATCTTCCTCACCGATGACGATTCCCTGGCGCTGCTGGCAGTGAAGATCACCGCCCACATCTTCTACGAGATCAGCTTCTCGGTGGCGGATGTCTGCGGGAGCCGGGGCATCCCGGTGACACTGGCCCAGCTGGGTTCGGCAGTGCGGGCGGCCCGGTTCTCGATGCCCGACTGTCAGCTGCCCCAGCTCTGTCCCTGCGGCTATGACGGCCTGCCCGACCGGGTGGCGGAGTTCATGCGGCGGCTCACCCTGGCCTGGTATGCCGGCATCGAAGCCTATGCGGGCAGCCTTTCCTACACCATTCCGCTGGAAACGGTGCGGCATATCAACTCCCTGTCCTTTGAGCTGAATGTGCTGCCGGTGCAGCTGGAGACCCGGGAAAAACTCCATGAGAACACCCGCAACCACGGCACCAAGGGCGGTGTGCTGGAAAAGGGGTGCGTCTTCTTTGAACGGTACCTGCGCCATCCGCTGGAGGAGATGACCGCCCGGGTTCTGGACGGGGAGTGGGAGGAGGACTTCTTCGACTTTGTCCAGGGCATGAGCTATACCATTTCGCTGGCGGCATACCGGCAGTCCTACCGGCTCACCGGACGGTAAAATCCCGGGACAAAACGACAGAGGATCTGCTTTGGAAAGCCCGGAATGACAGAGATCCTTCTCTTTTATATTCAAAAGGAACAGCGGAATGCTGTGTTTTTATCCCAAAACCACCGGGAAATTGTCGGGGACGATGAACTTTTCCGGGAGGATTTTCCAGCGGTTTACAAATCGGATGGTTTATGTTAAGATTCAGTTACAGCCCTTCCGCAGCGGCGGAAGCAGCGCTGTGAAAAGTGAAAAAAGATGAGTTCGGCCCTTTTTCCGTTTGACCGATGCCCTTTCGGGCTGCCAACGAAGAGAGGGCCTTTTTGGTGAGAGGAGCGTATATGGGAAAGATCTTTACAAATGACCCGCCCTTCTATCAGCAGCTTCGGGCCATTGCCATTCCGGTGGCGGTACAGAACCTGATCACAGTGGGCGTCAGCATGCTGGATACCCTCATGCTGGGCAGTATGGGTGAAGTACAGCTTTCCGCCTCTTCCCTGGCAAACCAGTGGTTCTTTATGCTCACCGTAATCAACTTCGGACTGGCAGGCGGCGCCAATGTGCTGGTGGCCCAGTACTGGGGCAAGGGCGAACCGGCGGAGATCCGCAAGGTGCTCTCCATTGTCTACCGGATCAGCGTCTGCATTTCGCTGCTCTTCTCCCTGGGAGCCCTCTGCTGTCCCGAGATCATTATGTCCATCTTCACCAATGACGCCGAAGTCATTGCCGCCGGCTGCCGGTACCTCACTGTCATCGGCTGGGTTTACCCCCTCTATGCCCTGGGCAACAACACCATTATGCTGCTGCGGGCCGTGGGAACAGTGCGCATCTCGCTGGTGGTCTACTCCACCTCCTTTGTGGTGAATGCCTTCTTCAACTGGGTATTCATCTTCGGCAACCTTGGCGCGCCCCGTCTGGAGATCCAGGGCGCCGCACTGGCTACTGCCATCGCCCGTGTGGTGGAATTCCTCATTGTGGCCTGGTTCCTGTTCCGGCGGGAGCATAAGATCCAGTTCCACCTCCATGACCTGCGCCGGTTTGACCGGGTGATGTTCGGGGCCTTTGTCCGGGCGGCAACCCCCATTATCTTCAATGATATGATCTGGGCCATCGGCAACTCGATGATCACCATCATCATGGGCCGCATGGGCAAGGAATTTGTAGCTGCCAACTCCATCAACTCGGTGGTGATGCAGTTTGCTTCGGTGGCGCTCATGGGTACCAGCTCAGCGGCGGCTGCCATCATCGGCAATACCATCGGCGCCGGCGAATACGACCGTGCCCGGGACCGTGCCCGCACCCTGATGTACATCGCCGCCATGATCGGCGTGGCAGCCGGTGTGCTCATCTTCACCATCCGGCCCTTTATCCTCGGCTTCTACAATATCACCGAAGTCACCCGCGGCTATGCCATGTCCTTTATGGCGATCACCTCGGTGCTGGTGTTCTTTATGGCGCAGTCCAGTGTCAGCATGATGGGTACCCTCCGGGGCGGCGGGGACGGCAAGTTCGTCATGGTCATCGATGTCATCTTCATGTGGATGATCTGCATTCCCCTGGGTTACATAGCGGGTCTCCGTCTGGGACTGGCTGCTCCCATCGTCTACTTCATCATCAAGTGCGATGAGATGATCAAAAGCGTCATCGGAGCAGTCCGGGTATACCGGGGCCGCTGGATTCGGGATATGACTGTTTGATTTTTATCGAATACTTACAAAAAATAATCTTATTTTTCGACAAAAATAATTCTACTTGACAAAAGTTGGTTTTTGGAATAGAATGAAACCACATCACGAGCATTCACAGACAGCCAAGAGAGCTGCCGGCAGAAAGGCACGGTGCAGGATTTGACCCGGATTTCAGACGAAGCGCTTCTGGAGCGCAGCCAGCACGGTGAATATGCGGCATCGGCTGAACTGATTGTCCGCTATACCCCGGTGGTTCTCTACTATGCTGAGCGGTACTGTTACCTCGGCCTGGAAAAGGAGGATCTGATGCAGGAGGGCATGATTGCGTTGCTTTCGGCCATCCGCACTTACCGCGGGGACAGGGGAGCGGCGTTCCGCACCTATGCTTCCCGGTGCATCTCCAATGGGCTTGCCAAAGTGGCGGCCTCCCAGCTGCGGGCAAGGAATATCCCGCTGGCCCTCACCGCTCCGCTGGATGAGGCGGGGAATGTATCGGCGCCCAGTCAGGACGAACCCGAGGAGATCGTGATCCGGCAGGAACAGAGCCGGGACCGCAGCCACCGCATGAAGGCGGAACTATCGGAATATGAGCTGGCCTGTCTGCAGCTTCTGCTGGACGGCTGCTCCTATGCTCAGATCGCCGGGCGTCTGGGACGCACTGTCAAGTCGGTGGACCGGGCCCTGGGCCGAGCCAGACAGAAACTCCGCCGGGCACTGGCAGAACCGGTGTGAGCCGGGCATTTTCTCAAAGCTTTGTTTTTTGAGTCTTTTTTATATAAAAAGGCTTGCAATAAATCTACCCACGGCATATTCAAAAAGTTCACCTTTTTCGTTTCTCCGGGGTAAAAACCATTTTCTTCAAGAGAGGTAAAAGCTATGTACACAGACAAGACACTGGTATGCAAAGAGTGCGGCAAGGAGTTCGTATTCACCGCTGGTGAGCAGGAGTTCTATGCAGAGAAGGGCTTCCAGAACGAGCCGCAGAGATGCAGAGAGTGCAGAAATGCCCGCAAGAACAATGCCCGCCCCGAGAGAGAGATGTTTGACGCTGTATGCGCCAACTGCGGCAAGCCCTGCAAGGTTCCGTTCCGTCCCCGTGAGGACCGTCCGGTTTACTGCAGCGAGTGCTTCGCTGAGATGAAGGAAGGCCACTAAGGGTTTCTCCCCTCTGAACTGACACGAAACCAAAGCCTGTCCACTCCGGTGGATGGGCTTTTTCGTTTTGCGGTAGGAATTTTCCGGAAGGTGTGGTACAATAGGCAGGAAAGCTGCGAAATTGCCCTCGGGCATTTGAAACAGGAGGGACTGTCTTGATAGAACTGAGCAATCGACTGGGACAGATCGCCCGCATGGTCCAACCGGGCAGTGTGGTGGCGGACATCGGCACCGACCATGGACAGCTGATGGTCTATCTGGCACAGAACGGCACAATCCGCCGGGGCTATGCCTGCGATATCAACGAAAAACCACTGAATAAAGCCCGGCAGATCATTGCGGATTACGGCCTGGAGGACCGGATCGAATGCGTACTGGCTTCGGGACTGGATGGTCTCCAGCCGGGGAGTGTGGATACGGTGGTCATCGCCGGAATGGGCGGGGACCTCACAGCCCGCATCCTGGATGCTGCCCCCTGGGTCCGGGAATATCATACCCGGCTGCTTCTGCAGCCCATGACCAAACCGGATCATCTGCGGGAGTATCTCTGTCGGGAGGGCTTCCGGCTGGAACTGGAAAACGCAGTGATCAGCGGCAAATTTGTCTATACCGTATTTTCTGCGGTCTATGACGGGATACCCCGGGAACTCAGCCTGTTGGAGCGATATATCGGGCGGGTACTGGACGGGGATTCTGCCGATACCGACCGCTATCTCATGCGCATCCGCCGCAACCTGCTGGGACGGATCGCCGGGATTGACCGCTCCCGCAGCGGTGACCCGGTCCGCCGCACCGAATATGAAACCGTGGTACGGATGCTGGAAATGATTTTGGAGGAGCGTGGATATCATGTCGAATGTCTCGATGATCTATGGGAAGCTGAATTCGCTGGCACCCTTTGCAACCCAGGAGAACTGGGATAACAGCGGTCTGCTGGTCGGGGACCCGGATGCGGAAGTAAAGACCGCGCTGGTGGTGCTGGACATCACAGCTGAGGCGGTCCGGGAGGCCCGGGAGATCGGGGCAGAGCTTATCATCAGCCATCATCCGGTGATCTTCCACCCGCTCAAGAAGGTGGAGAGCGGCAGTGTGGTCTGGGAACTGGCTCAGGCGGGGATCTCTGCCATCTGCGCCCATACCAATCTGGACAAGGCACGGGGCGGGGGCAACGACTGCCTGGCAGCGGCACTGGGACTGGAACATGTCACCAACTATGCTGTGGAAGGCCGGGAGAAGCACTATAAGCTGGCTGTCTTTGTACCGGTGAGCCATGCCGAAGCTGTACGCCATGCCATGATCGGGGCTGGAGCCGGGACCATCGGCGGCTATACCGGCTGCACCTTCTCGGTGGAGGGCACCGGACGGTTTGTACCCGGAGAGGGGACAAACCCCTGGTTGGGACAGCCCGGACAGGAGGAATCGGCAGCGGAAGTACGCCTGGAAACAGTCGTGCCCGCCGGAAAACTGGATGCGGTGCTGACAGCCATGCGTCAGGCGCACCCCTATGAGGTGCCCGCCTTTGATGTGGTGGAATCGGTGCGGGAAGGCCAGGAGATCGCCATCGGACGGATCGGCGAACTGCCTGAGCCCCTCTCGCCCCAGGAGTTTGCCCGGCTGTGCGCCGACCGCCTGAATGCCGGGGTGCGCTGGAACCGCAAGGGCCGCACCATCCGGAAGGTGGCAGTGCTGGGCGGTGCCGGCGGGGACTATCTCCAATCGGCAGCGGCTGCCGGTGCGGATGCTCTGGTCACCGGGGAAGCCAAGCACCATGAATATCTGGAAGCAGTCCGCATGGGGATCACCCTGCTGGATGCCACTCATTATGCCACCGAACAGGTGGTACTGCGTCCGCTGGCGGAGTACCTGACCGCCTGCTGTCCGGATGTCCGCTTTGCGGTGGGCTGCGGCGGAGACGCGCTCTGCTTTACCGGTGGCTGCCGTGGCTGATCTGCGCCTGGCAGGAACCGTGGCCTGTGCCGCTCTGGGAGTGCTGTTCTGCCTGCTGGGCGGGGGATTTTTCCTCGCCGGGCCGAAGGCTGCCCTGTTTGTGAGCGGGTTCGGTACTCTGCCGCCCTCGGAGCGTGCCCGGTATGATACCGCCGCTCTGAGCCGGGACTATGCCCGGCGGTTTCTGGGCTGGGGCGTACTGCTCCTGGCAGGGGCCGGAGCCTCCGCTCTCTGGAGCGCATGGGCTGCGCTGCCGGCACTGGCAGTCTGGCAGGTGCTGTTCTGGCGGCAGGTGCGCTGGGACCCCGAGCGGGCATTTGAACGATATGATCTGAAACAGAAATAAGTTTGATTATGATACAGCCCTGCGCTCGGCAGGGCGGGCAGATGCTGCCCATAAGAGTAAGGAGGTGCTGTTATGCCGCTGGACGGAGCGATGCTCAGTCAGGTAAAACAGGAAATTGAAACAGCGGTGGGGGCCCGGGTGGACCGGATCACCCAGCCGGGCCGGGAAGAGCTCATTGTGGCGCTCCGGGGCCGGCAGGGCGCATACCGGCTGCTGATCTTGGTGAATGCCGCCAGTCCCCGGGTGCATTTTACCCGGGCGGCGGTGGAGAACCCCAAGACCCCGCCCATGTTCTGCATGCTCATGCGCAAACTCCTGGGCTCAGCCCAGCTGACTGAGGTGCGTCAGGCAGGACTGGACCGTATTCTGGAGCTGGATTTTGATACCATTGACGAGCTGGGCGACCATGTGACCCTGACTCTCTGCGTGGAGATCATGGGACGGCACAGCAATCTGATTATCCGCCGCCCGGATGGGAAGATCGTGGATTCCATCAAGCGCATCGACACATCCATGTCGTCGGTGCGTCCCATTCTGCCCGGGCTGACCTATACCCTGCCGCCGGCTCCGGCTGAAAAACTCAATCTGCTGGAGGCATCTGCGGATGCAGTCATCGAAAAACTGCGCAGCGAACCCCGGCAGATTGAACTCTCCCGCCGTCTCCAGGAGTGTCTGCAGGGTGTTTCGCCGCTGCTCTGCCGGGAGATCGCCAGCTTTGCGGCCCGGGGCGTGGAAAAGACTGTCTTTGAACTCACCCCCGAGGAAACGGACCGGCTGCGGTTCTACCTGGAAACCCTCACTGACAATATGAAGCAGGGCCGCTGCACCCCCATGATGCTGGTGGATGAGAGCGGCAAGCCCAAAGATTTCTCCTTTGTGGAGATCCGTCAGTACGGGGACCGCTATACCGCCCGGGAGTTTTCCACCTATGGGGAGCTGCTGGACGCCTTCTATTCAGAAAAGGACGCCGCGGACCGGATGCGCCAGCGTTCGCTGGATCTGCAGAAGCTGCTGGCTGCCACTCAGGAGCGTATTGCCCGCCGTCTGGACAACCAGCACCGGGAGCTGGAGGAGAGCGCCGACCGGGAGAAGTACAAGATCTACGGCGATCTGCTGGCGACCAATATGTACTCCATCCAGAAGGGCGACCGTCGGGCTGTGGTGCAGAATTACTATGAGGAGGGGTACCCCGAGGTGGAGATCCAGCTCGATCCCCGTCTGACCCCCAATCAGAATGTACAGAAGTACTATAACGAGTACCGCAAGCGGGATACGGCTGAGAAGAAACTCCGGGAGCAGATTGCCTCGGGCGAGGCGGAGCTGGCCTATATTGAGTCGGTGTCCGACCTGCTGGCCCGGGCCCAGACCGATGCGGACCTCACTGCCATCCGCCGGGAGCTGTCCCAGGAGGGGTATCTCAAGCACTATGCCTTCAAGGGGAAGAAGGAGGAGAAGCTGCCGCCGCTGCGGTTTGAGTCAGATGACGGCTTTACCATTCTGGTGGGACGAAACAATGTCCAGAACGACCGGCTGACCCTGCGGGAGAGCCGTGGCAATGACATCTGGTTCCATACCCAGAAGATTCCGGGTTCCCATGTCATTGTGGTGACCGAGGGCCGGGAGGTGCCCAACCGCACCCTGGAGCAGGCGTGCATTCTGGCGGCGACCCACAGCCAGGCAGCGGAATCGGCAAAGGTACCGGTGGATTACACCCAGGTGCGCTATGTGAAGAAGCCGAACGGAGCCAAGCCGGGCATGGTGATCTATGAAACCTATCAGACCGCCATTGTAAACCCCGACAAGGAGCTATCCGAGCGTTTGAGAGTAAAATGAATCCAGAGTACAGCGGGCCTTTAAGACCCGCTGTATTTGTTTCTGGAAGAGAAAATGAAAAAACTTTGCAAAAAGGTGTTGACATCTGCCGGAAAGCATGATATTATAACTAAGCTGTCCGATGCGGACGGCGCCCGACAAAAAGGGCTTTGAAAAAACCGAAAAAAAGTGTTGACAAAGCTCCTGAGTTGTGGTAAGATAAACAAGCTGTCCCGAGAGGACAGCAAAGAACCTTGAAAATTGAACAGGAACTAACGAGTAAGTAGAACCCTTGAACAATACTTTGAGAGTAATTCAAAGGAACAGATAGACGAAGCGAAAGCCAAGTTTGTTTG
>NZ_JACSNR010000001.1 GCF_016901815.1 Hydrogenoanaerobacterium saccharovorans | reverse complement strand
AATAGCTCAGTCGGTAGAGCATGCGACTGTTAATCGCAGGGTCGTTGGTTCGAGTCCAACTTGGGGAGCCATGCTAAGAAGCATCCGTTTTTCGGGTGCTTCTTTTTTGTTTTCTGACAACTGTGGGACTGCCCTGATCTAAAGCAGCGGAGTTTTCCACAGAGCTGTGTTGAAAGTAGGCTCCGGCGCCGGGTATGGAATGCTGCGGCACGGGGCTAAGGGGGTGCTGTGAAGCCTCTGAACAGGATTCCAATATTGTGTACGGCTTCCATCTTATACCTATTTATAATAGGGCGCAATTTGTCGACAAAACAGACCCTTGCTGCAGCACGTCACGCAGGCAGTGGAGAGTGCGGACAGATGACGACATGGAACGCTATCAGGATAAAGCCCTGGCACCCCTTCTCTGGCCCCTGCTGGCGCTGCACATACTTGCCTGTACTTACTCTGGGAATGCAGTGCCATCTATGCTGCCAGACAGGTATTAAGCAGAAGCGTGAATCTGCTTCCCTGGTTCGTGCGGTCAAGGGCGGGCCTCAGGGCAATCCGACACCAGGCTGACGAAGGGCACTGTCCTTGTCTGCAATGGTGCTGTGCAGCGTTCAGATGGGCAGGGAAGAAAGACAAAGGCTAATACCCGCCCATTGACCAGAGAGTACGCCACAGACGCCGCGGGTGGCCTTCCTGTACCGCTATGTCCATACTGCCGCTAAAGCGCTGCACAGACTCTGCGCCAGCTCCCCAGGAGCGCCTGGGCTTTCCTGGGGCTATCGGGATTGGGAAGGGGAATACGGTTTCAGATGGGCGTCACAGAGCTCCATGCAGTCCGCAGATATTTCGGAGCTCTCTGAAGGCGTTCCCGGTCCGTTCCCGACTGATGCCCATAGGAGGGGCACTGTGCCGGCTTTGTGCCCTTTGCGGGAGTGTAGCAGGATAGTCACCGCATGGCAGCGGCACGGACGATCCGGCGGCACTGGACGGCTCTCTGCTTAGGCGGCAACGGGGCAGGCGGGAGCCCACAGGGATATGCGATTGTTTCGCTGCCAGATCACAGATACCTTATTATAATAGGGCGGCACTGGGATTTCCTGAAACTGATCCCGTGGGAGTATGTCCGAGTGTGCGCCGGTGTGCTGTCGCCCGGGACTTCGCTGTATAACGGAACAGCCAGACCCGGGTTGATGCCATGCATGGGCGGTCGTCTGTTTTATGCGGACAGGCACTCGAGGCAGCCGGACCAGTTCATGGATGGTCTGTCAGTTCCAGGAAAGTGGACGGATCAGCAGGGATTTTTGCCTTCCATCGATTTATCAGACAAAAATGAATAGCAATTATTAGCTAAATTGACCCTATGCGCCTTTATTTGCAGTCTGTTAGCCTGATAAAGCAGTAGAAATGTAAAGTTAATGGATATAATTGCCTAAATATAGTTCTTTAACTTGTAGAGAATGGCAAAGTTTTTCAGAGATTCCCGACAAAGCATAGTTTGTACATGGAAATATCAGGCATATTATAGGTTAATTTGAACTAAAACTATCGTATAAATTTGATTATATTACTCAAATTCCAATTTGTCTTTTGTATGAGTTGCAATATTCCTATGAATAATTTTTGACTAAAGTAAATGAAAATTATTAAGCTATATTGCATAAGTAGACAAGAAATGATAAACTATAACCTGTCAGGCGATCTGATTTCTGCATGGTCACTTCGGAAGGGCCGGCTGGCGGGATTGCCTGCGTTCAGCCTGCAAAGCTGTTGTATATTCTGCTCCGCCGGGAGCACCTTTAGGAGGTCAAACTTTTATGTCTACTGAGAAACAGCAAACTTTCTCTTCTACCAAGGACCTCAAGCGTACCCTTGGTAAGAAGGAACTGATGGGCATTGCCATCGGCCAGATCATCGGTGCCGGTATCATGTCCATGATGGGCGTTGCGATCGCCATGACCGGTCGTTCGGCTAACCTGGCGTTCATGCTCTCCGCCGTGTTCACCATGTGCACATTCTTCCCGTCCATCTTCATCACCTCTTGCATCCGTATGAGAGGCGGTATGTACACCCAGTTCGCCATCTTCGCCGGCGACAAATGGGCCGGTTACTACTCGGTGGTCTACTTCATCACCAATATGTCTCTGGCTATGTACGCTCTGTCCTTCGCTGAGTATGCACTGGCTCTGCTGCCCACCGGCGGCAGCCAGAAGGTAATCGCTCTGATTGTTGGTACCCTGTTCTTCGTCCTGAACTACTTCGGCGTTGACCTGATGGCCAAGATCCAGAACCTGCTGGTTATCGTGCTGGTGATCTCGCTGACCATGTTCGCAGTATTCGGTCTGCCCCAGGTTGACCTGGCTACCTACTTCAGCAACGCTGACGGTATGTTCATGACCGGAGGCATCAGCGGCTTCCTGACCGCAGTTGCTTACCTGGGCTTCGCTACCGGCGGTGCTACCGTAATCCTTGGTGTATCTGCTGAGTGTAAGAACCCCACCAAGGATATTCCCTTCGTAATCATCGTTTCCACTGTAAGCGTTGCAATCTTGTACGGCCTGGTAGCTACCACCGCTTCTGGTGTACTGCCTGTTCCGGAGGTTGCCAACCAGCCTCTGACTCTGGTTGCCGCTGAGATCCTGCCCAAGCCCCTGTACATCTTCTTCATCGTGGGCGGTGCTATGTTCGCTCTGGCTACCACTCTGAACTCTCAGATCATGTCCTGCACCAAGCCTGTTATGCAGTCCTGTGAGGACGGCTGGTTCCCGCAGAGCCTGGCTTCTCTGTCCAAGTACAAGACCCCGTGGAAGATCCTGGTTATCTACTACTTCATTCTGGTTGTGCCGATCCTGGCTGACCTGAACATTGCTCAGATCTCCTCCATCGTACAGATTCTGGGCTACCTGAACAACCTGGTTCTGACCATCACAGCTATGAAGCTGCCCAAGATGTTCCCCGAAGCATGGGAGAAGAGCCAGTTCCATGTACCGACTCCTGTATTCAACACCCTGATGATCATCACCTGCGCAGCTCTGCTGGTTCAGGCATCCTTCATGCTCAAGTCGATGACTCTCCAGCTGATCATCTTCAACGTAGCTGTAATGGCAGCCGGCTTCATCTGGGCCTTCTACAGAACCGGTACTGGCAAGGCCAAGCCCACTGTATCCTACGAAATGGCATAACCCTGCCGGAACCCTTCCGATTTTTTGATACGACCATATCAGACCGCAAAGACCGGACAGTTTCAAGACTGTCCGGTCTTTTCTTATGCCATACAGACAGCAGTCGGGTCGGGGGAAAGACGCCGGCGGGAAAGTTTTCTTTCCGGGCTGCGGGGATACAGGGAATGGGAGTGGTAAATCAGGACAGAGCGCGCATATTCTGATAGTGAAACGAAGAAATGCCTGGGACCGGCTCTGCTGGAGAAGGAGGAAGCACGGCGGGAACGGACGGCTTTCGTTTTTTACTGTTTCACTGGGTATTTCCAACTATCTCAAACAGAATGGGGGCTTTTCCATGTCAACCGCAACCAAACAGACCTTCTCCTCGACCAAGGATCTGAACCGGACCCTGGGGAAAAAGGAACTGATGGGCATTGCAATCGGTCAGATCATCGGTGCGGGCGTCATGTCCATGATGGGCGTCGCCATCGCCATGACCGGTCGTTCGGCAAACCTGGCGTTCATGCTGTCTGCTGTATTTACCATGTGTACCTTCTTCCCATCCATCTTCATCACCTCCTGCATCCGTATGCGAGGCGGCGCCTATACACAGTTCGCCGTCTTTGCCGGTGATAAGTGGGCGGGTTATTCTTCGGTTGTATCGGTCATCGGCAATATGTCCCTGGCGATGTATGCCCTGTCCTTTGCCCAGTATGCTGTGGCTCTGCTGCCCTCCGGCGGCAGTGAGAAGATCATCGCTCTTTCGGTGGGCACCATCTTCTTTATCCTCAACTTCTTCGGCGTGGACCTGATGGCCAAGATCCAGAACCTGCTGGTGATCGTCCTGCTCATCTCGCTGACCATGTTCGCCGTATTCGGCCTGCCCAGCGTGGACTTCGGTACATACTTCAGCAATGCGGACGGACTGTTCCTGTCCAACGGCGTGACCGGCTTCCTGACCGCCACCGCTTACCTGGGCTTTGCCACCGGCGGCGCCACTGTAATCCTCGGCGTATCCGCGGAGTGCAAGAACCCCACCAAGGATATCCCCTTCGTGATCGTAACTTCCACCGTCGGTGTGGCTCTGCTGTATGGCCTGGTTGCCACCACTGCCTCCGGTGTCCTGCCCGTGGCGGAAGTAGCTAACCAGCCCCTGACCCTGGTTGCCGCGGAGATCCTGCCCAAGCCGCTGTACATCTTCTTCATCGTGGGCGGCGCCATGTTCGCTCTGGCTACCACCCTGAACTCCCAGATCATGTCGGCAACCAAGCCGATCATGCAGGCCTGTGAGGACGGCTGGTTCCCCAAGAGCCTGGCGGAACTCTCCCGGTACAAGACCCCCTGGAAGATCATGCTCATCTTCTATATCGTGCTGGTGGTTCCGATCCTGCTGGATCTGGAGATTGCGCAGATCTCGTCGCTGGTACAGATTCTGGGCTATATCAACAACCTGGTTCTGACCACCACCGCCATGAAGCTGCCCAAGATGTTCCCCGAAGCCTGGGAAAAGAGCCAGTTCCGGGTACCGATTCCGGTGTTCTATGCCCTGATGGTGATCACCTGCATCGCGATCCTGATCCAGGCGTCCTTCATGCTCAGCTCGATGAACATCAAACTGATCCTCTTCAACGCAGCCACCATGGCCTTCGGATTCTTCTGGGCATTCTACCGCTATGGCAGCGGGAAGGCAAAGCCCACTGTATCCTATGAAATGGCCTGATTCCCATACAGAGCGTTCCTCCTTCGTGCTGACAGCAGAATAACAGACCGCAGCAGCCGGACAGCTTGATGTTGTCCGGCTGTTTGCGTATAGCGCATAAAAGAACGGGGGATATTTGCGCGGATTGTACAAAGGCCGGTATAATCGTCCGTCGGGAGGACCGATTTGCAGGGAATGAAAAGGTAAGAAAAGCGGCATTCAGACAAAGTGAACATATCAGAGTTGATTTTAATGTGCAAACTGCAATATTTGTGATTTTGTTAACAATTTAATGCAGAAAATCGCTGAAACAGCAAGGTTGATTTTCACAAAAATCCAAAATGGCTTTTTAATCAAATGGCTGAAAAATTGAACAAAGTATTGCGGGATTTTGTTGCAGGTGTTATCATAAAAACGATCTGAAGCAGCTGCTGTGAATTGTCAGGGACGCCTGGCAGACATTCCAAAACAGACACGGAGGTTTCGCTTATGTCTACAGAGAAAAAAGCGCCCGTAGCTTCCTCGACCAAGGACCTTGCTCGTACCCTTGGTAAGAAGGAACTGATGGGTATCGCGATCGGCCAGATCATCGGCGCCGGTATCATGTCCATGATGGGCGTTGCTATCGCTATGACCGGTCGTTCGGCTAACCTGGCGTTCATGCTGTCCGCCGTATTCACCATGTGCACCTTCTTCCCGTCCATCTTCATCACCTCTTGTATCCGTATGAGAGGCGGTATGTACACTCAGATGGCGATCTTCGCCGGTGACAAGTGGGCTGGTTACTACTCGGTAGTATACTTCATCACCAACATGTCCCTGGCAATGTACGCTCTGTCCTTCGCTCAGTATGCAATCGCTCTGCTTCCTTCGGGCGGCAGTGAAAAGATGATCGCTCTGATCGTTGGTACAGCATTCTTCGTTCTGAACTACTTCGGCGTTGACCTGATGGCCAAGATCCAGAACCTGCTGGTTGTTGTACTGGTTCTCTCGCTGTCCATGTTCGCCGTATTCGGCCTGCCTCATGTTGACCTGGTCAACTACTTCAGCAATGCTGATGGCCTGTTCCTGACCGATGGTATCGGCGGCTTCCTGACTGCTACCGCTTACCTGGGCTTCGCTACCGGCGGTGCTACCGTAATTCTCGGTGTATCCGCTGAGTGTAAGAACCCCACCAAGGATATCCCCTTCGTAATCATCGTTTCCACTGTAAGCGTTGCAATCCTGTACGGCCTGGTAGCTACCGCTGCTGCCGGCGTTCTGCCCGTAGCTGAAGTTGCCAACCAGCCCCTGACTCTGGTTGCTAACCAGATCCTGCCCCAGCCCCTGTATGTTCTCTTCATCGTGGGCGGTGCTATGTTCGCTCTGGCTACCACTCTGAACTCTCAGATCATGTCCTGCACAAAGCCTGTCATGCAGTCCTGTGAGGACGGCTGGTTCCCGCAGAGCCTGGCTTCTCTGTCCAAGTTCAAGACTCCGTGGAAGATCCTGGTTATCTACTATGTAATTCTGGTAGTGCCGATCCTGCTGGATCTCCAGATTTCTCAGATCTCCTCGATCGTGCAGATTCTGGGTTACATCAACAACCTGATCTTCACCATCACCGCCATGAAGCTTCCCAAGATGTTCCCCGAGGCCTGGGAGAAGAGCCAGTACAAGGTTCCCACTCCTGTCTTCAACACCCTGATGATCATCACCTGCATCGCCATCCTGATCCAGGCATCCTTCATGATCAAGTCGATGACTCCTCAGCTGATCATCTTCAACGTAGCAGTAATGGCTGTTGGCTTCATCTGGGCCTTCTACAGAACTGGCAGCGGCAAGGCCAAGCCCACCGTATCTTACGAAATGGCTTAACCTGCACTTCCTTTCTGGAAAATCAGAAAACAAAGGACCGGTTTATCCGGTCCTTTTTGTTTTTGCAGGATAGGATTTGTACAGATGCAAAAATAAACCGGAATCGGGAATGGGCGAAGCTGCATAAAACCAGCGGAGAGCGAATGTGTAATCTGCCCGGATTCCCTAAAATGGGAGAGAACGGGCGAAAACCGCAGTTCCCGGGAGCCGGATACCAAAGCATAGTGCATAAAATTACAGGCCGGGTCTGTGGCGTTCCTCCAAAAGCGATGCAGGTTTCTTGCAGAGAAAGGTGCAGAATGCTATAATAATTATAGGCCAGATGCCTGCCCGGACCGGCCGGGCCAACTGAATCAGGTTTGTGTATCCTTAATATACAAACAGCTTTGCAGAAAAGACAGGGACTGAAAAGTCCCTGTCTTTTTATATCCGGGGGAGTTAAATTTATGTAAAACCACCGGTAGATTCCTGGCTGCCATATTGAAAAAAGTGATACAAGTGTATATAATGTTCTTTGTGGAAGGCGGCAGATCCGGCATAAATACGGACTTCTTCTGCCGGTTCCAGCCGGGCGGGCCCGGTAAAAATGGAAAAGGAAATTTGGAGGAAAGTTATGAAAAAGATTCTTTCAGTGCTGATGGCAGCGGCTCTGTGCGCTTCCATGGCAGCCTGCTCCAGCAGCGACAACAGCTCGTCGGTTGCTGAGAGCGGCAATATCCAGATCGATACCCTGCGAGTTGCGTTTGTTCCCTCCCGGGAACCCGATGAGATCATCACTGCTACCGAGCCCCTCAAGGAGATGCTCAAGACCGAGCTGGCAAAGGAAGGCTACGATGTAGGCAATGTGGAGATCACAGTTGGTACCAGCTATGAAGCCGTAGGCGAGAGCCTTTCTGCCGGTACAGCCGATGTAGGTCTGATCCCCGGCGGTACCTATGTACTGTATGACGATGGCGCCGAAGTAATCCTGACTGCCACCCGTGACGGTCTGAGCATTGATTCGGACAGCGCCAAGGACTGGAACGACAACAAGCCCACCGAAGCTACCACCGATCAGGCTGTATCCTATCGTGCCCTGATTATTGCTGGTCCTTCTGAGAAGGGTCAGGAGCTGGGTGCCAAGGTCAATGCCGGTGAGGAACTGACCTGGGACGATCTGAACAGCGCCAAGTGGAGCGTAATGTCTCCCTCTTCGCCGGCTGGTTACATCTATCCGGCTCTGTGGCTCCAGGAGAACTATGGCAAGGGCATTACTGACCTGGCCTATGCAGTTCCCTCGGATTCCTACGGCAGCGCTATGGCCCGTCTGGCTTCGGGTCAGGTGGATGTGCTGGTATCCTATGCCGATGTCCGCCGTGACTATGCCGACCAGTGGCAGAGCGAGTACGGCCGTACCGCTTCCATCTGGGACGAAACCAATGTCATTGGTGTAACCCCTGCCATTTACAACGATACTGTCAGCGTGAGCAAGACCTCTGAGATCATGACCGATGAGTTCAAGACCGCTCTGCAGAATGCCTTCATCAACATCGGCAACACCGAAGAAGGCAAGGAAGTTATCGCAATTTACAGCCATCAGGGCTACCAGGTTGCCAAGTCTGAGGACTATGACAACGAGCGTGCAGCTCAGCAGCTCATTCAGGAAATGACTGCGGCTCAGTAAAAAATGGCATCCAAAAGAAACCGATCTGCCCGCCTGGATCGAAGTATTTCGTAAAAAAACGGGGAACGGGAATGGATCGTTCCCCTGTTTTTGTAAAGGGGAGGCGAGGGTCCGTACAGGAACTTCCCCCTTACAAAAACAGCAGACAGAACCATCAAGGAAGTTAAGAGGTTTCACGATGATAGTATTCGACCATGTCAGCAAGACCTATCCCAATGGGTATCAGGCGCTCAAGGACATCAATCTCACCATTGAACAGGGGGAGTTTGTAGCCATTATTGGTCTGTCCGGCGCCGGTAAATCCACCCTGATCCGTACCATCAACCGGATGCATGACATCACCGACGGCACCTTGACCGTAGACGGTGTCAATGTCATGGAACTCAAGGGAGCCCGGCTGCGTCAGTTCCGCCGGAATATCGGTATGATCTTCCAGTCCTTCAATCTGGTGACCCGTACCACCGTCATCAAGAATGTCCTCACCTCCCGGGTACCGGAGTTGCCGTTCTGGCGGGCTCTGCTGGGAGCTTACCCCAAGAAGGACAAGCTGGAGGCCCTGGAAGCCCTGGATAAGGTGGGTATTCTGGATAAGGCCTTTGTCCGGGCGGATCAGCTCTCGGGCGGACAGCAGCAGCGTGTTGCCCTGGCCCGTACCCTGGCGCAGAACCCCAAGATCATTCTGGCAGATGAACCGGTGGCCTCGCTGGACCCGGTCACTGCCAAGCAGGTAATGGACGACTTCCGGCGCATCAACCGGGAGATGAATATCTCGGTGCTCATCAATATCCACCATGTGGATCTGGCGCTGCAGTATGCCGACCGTGTCATCGGCATCAAGGCCGGTGAAGTGGTCTATGACGGTCCGGCTTCCGAAGTCAATGAAGCGGTACTGGCTGAGGTATACGGCGGTCAGTTCGAAGCGGGGGTGTGATGTATGTCCCTTTACGATAAGATCTTCCTGCCCAGGACCATCACCCTGGAAAACGGCAAGACAGTACAGCAGCCCGTTTCCCGGATGCCGCTGATTATTGTGCTGGTGCTGATCTGCTGCGCGGTGTCGGTCAAGGTCACCGGCTTCAACTTCGCTACCCTTGCCAAGCGCGGCGAACAGTTCTTTGTCATTCTCGGCGATATGTTCCCGCCCAACTGGAAGTATTCCTCCCAGGTCTGGGGCCCGCTCTTTGATACCATCAAGATGTCGCTGCTCGGCTCCTTTATCGGTACGGTGGCTGCCATTCCCTTTGCGGTGCTGGCCTCCACCAACATCATCAGGAGCCGTGTGGTCGTTTCCCTGTCCCGGCTGCTCTTCAGCCTGGTGCGTACCCTGCCCACCCTGGTTGTGGCACTCATTGCCACCTATGTCTTTGGCCTGGGCACCCTGGCTGGTACCACTGCCATTGCCGTGTTCACCTTCGCCTATATGGGCAAGATCCTCTATGAGGAGATCGAAACGGTGGATATGGGCGCCTTTGAAGCCGCTGAAGCCATGGGCGCTTCCAAGCCCCGTGCCTTTGTGTGTGCCATTGTGCCCCAGGTGCTGCCGTCCTATATCTCCAATACCCTCTTCTGCTTTGAGGGCAATGTGCGCTACGCCTCCATTCTGGGTTATGTGGGCGCCGGCGGTCTGGGCCTGGTGCTCAACGAGCGCCTGGGCTGGCGGGATTACAGCGGCGCCGGTATGATCCTCATCATGCTGTTTGTCACTGTATTCATCATCGAAACCATCAGCCGGTACTTCCGCCGGAAACTGGTCTGAGGGAGGTGCCGCATCATGGAAAATAAAATCCTTTCCGCCTATGAGAACCGTCCCCGGACCCTCTGGAGCCGTCTGGCCCTGGGCGCTGTACTGGTGGCACTGATGGCCTGGTCCGCCACTGCCGCCGTGGATTATACCGGCGCGTCGGGCGGCGGTCAGATTGCCGCGAGCATCATCTCGGGCATTCTGCACCCGGATCTCAGCCTGCTCTTCAATTTCACCACCGAGGGCGTGCCCTATCTCATGCTGGAGACCATCTGTATCGCCTTCCTGGGTACTGTGGTGGGCGCTGTGCTGGCGATCCCGCTCTCGTTCCTCACCGCATCCAACCTGGTGCCCAAGCCCATCGCCTTTGCGGGACGCATGGCAATCATGGCCATCCGTACTGTGCCGTCGCTGGTCTATGGCCTGATGTTTGTCCGGGTCACCGGTATGGGTGCCTTTCCCGGTCTGATGACCATGGCGCTCTCCTCCATCGGCATGGTGTCCAAGATGTATATCGAGGCCATTGAGGACCTGGATGTCAAGATCCTCGAATCGCTGGACGCCGCAGGCTGTACCACCTTCCAGAAGATCCGGTACGGCATTCTGCCCCAGCTCATTCCCAATTTTGCATCCACTGCCATCTACCGCTTTGACATCAACCTCCGGGATGCCACTGTCCTGGGTCTGGTGGGTGCAGGCGGCTATGGCGCGCCGCTGATCTTTGCCATGAACGCCTACCGCTGGAACGAAGCCGGCGCGATCCTGGCGGGGCTGATCGTGCTGGTGCTGGTGGTGGAATACGGTTCCACCAAGATCCGTGTCAAGCTGGCACGGGGCTGATCCCTTGTATTCTGAAAATCTCCGGTCCGGCAGCTGTCCGGCCGGGGATTTTTTGCATAGCGGGGACCGGAGCCGCCCATACTGGAAAGACCGCTTTGTTTTTTACGGTTCTTTGAATTTTCGTCCCAGATGCTTGATGAAATTTGTGGGATATGGTAGGATTAAAACAGGATATGATGAAAGGGGACACCACTATGAGAAAATTGTTTGAATGCGCTGACCGCTATGCCGCAAACAGCCGTTGGCAGGATTTCGCCCTGCTGAAAATCTGTGTATTCAGCATGGGACTGCTGGTGGGCATGACTGTCCCCGCCGGTCGGAAAAAAGCCCCGGCTCTGCTGGCACTGCTGGCCTTTGTGACAACCTATATCCCGCTGCTGCTGGGCTTTCTGCCCTATCTCACCGATATGATTCCTTCCGGACGCAGCCAGCGCCGCATCAACAAGGTGATCCTGCCGGAATAAAACGGAATACCGCAATAAAAAAGGCGTATGGAATCGTTCCATACGCCTTTTCTGTATCCATGGGGTCAGGAGATCTGATAGGGGGCCACCTTGTGCAGCACCCGGATATGCACCAGGGCATCTGCCAGAATGCCATCGGGGGTGTACTCCTCCGAAAAGACCTTGCCCTCCTGCCGGATCTCTGCCAGCAGCCCGGCAGCGGTGTAGGGCAGGAGCAGTTTCAGCCGCTTCTGGGAGGGCTCCAGCGCCGCCATGATCGCCGAGAGCAGCTCCTCAAAGCCGGTCTTTTCCCGGGCCGAGATGAGCACGGTGTCCTTGCGGTCCAGGGGACGCAGCCCCGGCACCAGGTCGCACTTGTTGAGCACCTTGATCATCGGGGTGTCGGCGGCGCCCAGCTCTGCCAGCAGGCTGGTGGTGACTTCGATCTGCTCGTCCATCTCAGGGCTGGAGGCATCGCAGACACAGAGCAGCACATCGGCAGAGGCTGCCTCCTCCAGGGTGGATTTGAAGGCCTCCACCAGGTTGTGGGGGAGCCGCCGCACCAGGCCGACGGTGTCGATGAGCATCACCGAGCGCCCGTCCGGGAGCAGCAGAGCCCGGGCTGTGGGGTCGAGGGTGGCAAAGAGCTTGTTTTCCGCCAGCACACCGGCATCGGTGAGGGCGTTGAGCAGGGTGGACTTGCCCACATTGGTGTAGCCCACAATGGCGGCAGTGATGATGCCGTCCTTTTTGCGGCGGGAGCGCATCTGTTCCCGGCGGCGGGTGAGATCCCGCAGTTCCTCCTCCAGCTTCTGGATGCGGGAGCGGATGTGCCGGCGGTCGGTTTCCAGTTTGGTTTCACCGGGGCCCCGGGTGCCGATGCCGCCGCCCAGCCGGGAGAGGTTCTCACTGCTGCCCGCCAGTCGGGGCAGACGGTAGCGCAGCTGGGCCAGCTCCACCTGGAGCCGTCCTTCGCTGCTCCGGGCCCGGGCCGCAAAGATGTCCAGGATCAGCATGGTGCGGTCCACCACCGCCACGCCGGTGACATCGCCGATGTTCCGGGTCTGGCTGCCGGTGAGTTCGCAGTCAAAGATGAGCATGTCCGCCTCCAGCCGTTCCAGATCCTCGGTGAGTTCCCGGAGCCGTCCCGAGCCCACCACCGTGGCGGAATCGGGGGCGGGACGCTTCTGAATGGAGGTGGCAGCCACCTCCACCCCGGCGGTGCGGGCCAGTTCCTCCAGCTCCAGCAGGGAGGTTTCAGCGTCATATTCGCCGGTGTCCACCGCCACCAGAATGGCACGGGGGAGTTTTTCGGTATTGTCGTACATCATAGTCAGTATCCTCCTTGATGGAGCGGTAATTTTTAGAAAAACAGGGCTGCCGGTTCTTCCCATAGCGGGCAGGCAGCCGGTACAGTCTTAGTATGCCGCCGGAACCGGGCTTTTTTCCCGGAAAGGCAGCGCCTGGCAAGGCTATTATAGCATATCCGGGGCGGGTTTTGAACAGGACGCAAAAAACGGCTCCCGGGGAAGGAAGCCGTTTTTTGCTGTTTGTGGTGTATTGTAATTGAGGAGGGTTTGACGATACCCGCCGGCCTGGATCGGCTTGCCGGTTTGCTGCTGCGGCCCGCCGTCTTTCTGACAGCCGATGGTGTTGCGGTCACCTTTTCGGGTACAGCTATATTATACCCAAATCCCTTTCGGGTGTTGTGAATAGTCTTGACGGAATTTTTGAAATTTGTTTGAAGTCAGAAATTCCCGGAAATCAGGATCGAAAACGAACTTTTGTTTGCAATTTTCCGGGGGTTCTGGTATACTGAAATGGATAACAGCCGGATGGAGGGAAACGGTATGAAGGAATTTACACAGAAGCATCAGCGGGTGCTGGATTATATCCGCCGGTGTGTGGACGATGGTGTTCCGCCCACAGTCCGGGAGATCTGCGATTCCCTGGGCATCAAGTCCACCTCCACCGGGCACAAGTACCTCCGGGAGCTGGAGGAGATGGGCTATATCACCATGGGAGGCAACCGCAACCGGTGCATCCGCCTGGTGGGACGGCAGGAGGAAAAGGCGGTCCAGGTGCCGCTGCTGGGTACTGTCGCCGCCGGTATGCCCATTCTGGCGGTGGAATCGCTGGAGGGGTATGTGCCCTTTGCGGTGGGACGGTATGACCCTTCGGAGCTGTTTGCGCTGCGGGTCAAGGGCGAGAGTATGATCGAAGCCGGCATTCTGGATGGGGACATCATCATTGCCCGGCGCACTCCGGTGGCGGAAAACGGACAGATTGTCGTTGCCATTGTAGGGGACGAGGCCACGGTCAAGACCTTCTACAAGGAGAAGGGACATTTCCGTCTGCAGCCGGAAAACAGCACCATGGAACCCATCATTGTCACCGAGGCGGCGATCCTCGGCAAGGTGATCTCGGTGGTGCGCAACTACGAATAGCTTTTTCGGTAAAACGCCCTGGTTTCCGCCGGGGCGTTTGTTTTGTGGGAAAGGGCCGCAAACTGGCTGACAGAGCGGGTTTGGAGCCGATGCAACTATGCAAAATGCGCAAAAATCCCCGCCCTGGAAATCCCCCGGCATGGCGAAATCCAAGAAATTTTTCCAAAAGGCGGCACAGACACTACCGCAGGCGGCAAAAAAGGGATATAATAGTTCGGTATGGAAAAACCGAGTCGTTTTAGAATAGAAGGAGACGCTTAGTTTGGTTAGAAATGATTTGAGAAATATCGCTATCATCGCCCACGTTGACCATGGCAAGACTACTCTGGTAGACCAGATGCTCAAGCAGGGCGGTGTATTCCGTGCCAATCAGGCCGTTGAGGACCGTGTCATGGACAGCGGCGCTCTGGAACGGGAACGCGGCATTACAATTCTGGCAAAGAACACTTCCGCTCATTACAATGGCGTGAAGATCAATATCATCGACACCCCCGGACATGCTGATTTCGGCGGTGAGGTAGAGCGTGTGCTCAAGATGGTAAACGGTGTCGTTCTGCTGGTGGACGCTGCTGAAGGCCCCATGCCCCAGACCCGTTTTGTACTGTCCAAGGCACTGGAACTGGGCCACAAGGTCATTGTGGTGGTCAACAAGGTAGACCGTCCCGATGCCCGTCCCTATGAAGTAGTGGATGAGTGCCTGGAACTGCTGCTCGACCTGGATGCCAGCGAGGAACAGCTGGACAGCCCCATTATCTTCTGCTCGGGCCGTACCGGTCAGGCAGGTCTTTCTCCCGATCAGCTGGGTGAGGATCTCACCGTGCTGTTCGAGAAGATCCTCGATCAGATCCCCGCTCCCGAAGGCGATGCGGAAGGCCCCACCCAGCTGCTGGTGTCCTCCATCGACTACAATGAGTATGTGGGCCGTATTGCCATCGGCCGTGTGGAGCGCGGCTCCATCAAGATGGGTCAGGACGTGGTGATCTGTGAGTACCATGGTTCCCATGAGCCCTACCGCGGCAAGGTAGTCAACCTCTACCAGATCGAGGGCCTCAACCGTGTGGCCTGCGACGAGGCCAAGGTGGGTGACATTGTTACCCTGTCCGGTATCGAGAACATCACCATCGGTGATACCCTCTGCGATCCCAATGCCGTAGAGCCCCTGCCCTTCGTCAAGATTTCCGAGCCCACCGTGGAAATGACCTTCTCGGTCAACAACAGCCCCTTCGCCGGTCGGGAAGGCAAGTTTGTCACCTCCCGTCACCTGCGTGACCGTCTGCAGCGGGAACTGCTCAAGGATGTATCCCTGCGTGTATCTGACGGCGAGAGCAGCGAGAGCTTCCTGGTAGCGGGCCGTGGTGAGATGCATCTGTCCATCCTCATTGAAACCATGCGCCGGGAAGGCTATGAGTTCCAGGTATCCATGCCCCATGTCCTGTTCCACACCGGGGAAAACGGCGAAAAGCTGGAGCCTATGGAGCGTGTGCTCATCGATGTGCCTGAGGACTGCGTTGGTTCCGTAATGGAGAAGCTGGGCGCCCGCAAGGGTGAACTGGTGCACATGGCACCGTCCGGCAGCCGGATGCGCATTGAGTTCATCATTCCGTCCCGTGGTCTGTTCGGCTACCGCAGCGAGTTCCTCACCGATACCAAGGGTGAGGGTATCCTCAACACCATCTTCGACAGCTATCAGCCCTACAAGGGTGATATTCCCACCCGTCATGTGGGTTCGCTCATCGCCTTTGAAACCGGTGAGTCGGTTACCTATGGCCTCTACAATGCCCAGGAGCGCGGTATGCTCTTCATCGGGCCCGGTGTTCCGGTCTACGAGGGCATGGTTGTGGGTTATTCTCCCAAGGGTGAGGATATGGCAGTCAATGTCTGCAAGAAGAAGCATGTTTCCAATATGCGTGCGTCCGGTTCGGATGACGCCCTGCGTCTGACTCCCTACAAGCGTATGAGCCTGGAGGAGTGCATGGAGTTCATCGGCGAGGACGAGCTGCTGGAAGTAACTCCCGAGAACCTGCGCATCCGTAAGCGCATCCTCTCCAACTCCCAGCGTATGAAGGCAATCAACAAGAAGTAAGCTGTCCCAAATCCACCAAGGAGGAACCTGCCCATGCGTGAGATCGAGATCCAGGCCACCATATCCAGATCCCTGTACCGGGAGATGGTCTATTTCCAGATGTTCCGGAGAAAGCGTACTACGCTGCCCTTTGGAATTGTGGCTTATCTGCTGGCGGCAGGTACCGTCATTGCCAAGCTGACCGGTTATTATACCGTGGACAGCTATGCGTTCGGAATGTTTACCTTCTATGCCTGTGTGATCTATCTGTTCTTCCCGCCGGTCCTGATCGGACTGCTGGAATATCAGATCCACCGGATGTCCACCGGCGACAAGACAGTGGTAGGCCAGTCCCACCGCATCGTATTCAATGAAAACGGTGTCGCGTCCTATGTGGGCAAGGCGGCGGGCAAATTCACCTGGAAACAGGTGCTGGAAGCCTATGAGCTGAAAAATGCCTTCCTGTTCTATATCAGCCAGAGCCAGGCCCTTGCCCTGGCCAAGAGCGATGCCACTCCCGAGGAGCAGCAGGCCATCCGGGAACTGGCACAGGAAAAGCTGGGCAAACGGTTCATCATCAAGGCCCGCTGAGATCCAGAAGATATGCAAATAAAGCCTCCGGCAGTTGCCGGGGGCTTTTTTGTTCTGGAAATATCCGGAGATTCATTCATAAAATCAGTGCGATATGAGGCATAATTTACACAATTTATATAAAAAAACAGAAAATTAAGCTCAAAAATTGTCATAAAACCTTGAAGCCTGCCGAAAGATACGATATAATAAAAATAACGATGCGGAGGCGATGAATATGACACTGAAACGAGTAGGAGATCGTCCGATCCAATACCAGGCCGATACCCACAGCAATTTGCTCGACCAGGCAGTGTTCACTGTGCGCAGCGTCAACGAAGCCGTCTGGGATGGCGCCAATCAGCCGGTTACAGCAGTGCTCAGCAACTATGAGCTGCTCTTCCTGCTGGAGGGCGAAGCTGCCTTTACCCAGAAGGATTATCATTCCGACGCGCGGACCGGTGATGTAGTACTGCTCTCCCCGTTTACACCGTATACCGTCTGTCCGGTGGAGGGGCAGCCGCTGCGCTGTCTGTCGATCCACTTCCTGCTGTCACCCAGCTATATGGAACGGGTCTTTGACGGTATGTTCCACAGCAAGTCCGGGCTGGCTGTGAAGCCCTCGGACCCCAATGCCATCCATACGCTCATGCAGATGCTCCTGGAGAGCTGGAACGCGGGCTCCGGCAATGCACCGGCTCTGGCCCGGGCAGTGCTGTATGCCGTGCTGCCCCAGATGGCAGATGAATCCTTTGATCCCAAGGCGGAACCCTATGCCTATACCCGGTCCCAGGCAGACCTGATCGACCGGGCAGTGCGTCTGGCAGCGGAAGGACTGGCAGGTCCGGTGCGCATCCAGAGCCTGGTTCGGCATCTGGGCGTGAGTGAAAGCCGCCTCAACAAGACCTTCAATGATGTACTGGGAATCCCGCCCAGCCGGTACTTTATGAATATGAAGATGCGCCGGGTGGAAGAGATGGTGGCCTTCACCGATATGACCATGGAGGAGATCTCCTCCGGCATGGGTTTCTCGTCGGCGTTCCATCTGTCCCGGGCGTATAAAGATACCTTCGGTGTATCGCCGTCCCAGTTCCGCAAGCAGTTCCGCATGGGCTTTGTGAAGTAGCCCGGTTTCACTGCAAATTTATGCAGCCGATATGCAGATATACTGTATATCGGCTGTTTTTATGCACTCTTTGGGCAAACTGCGGGGAAACAGGGGGATATTCCCAGGGGATTTTGTGGATTTCCCGCCGGGAAAGCGGGGGAATAGGGGTTGACAATCCTCGGGAAGGATTGTATAATTATACATAAATTTGCGGAAAGGAAGTGGCACTCATGCAGGAAACAGCCGTACAGAAGCCGGACAGCGCCATGCAGCCGGAACACTGGTACGATGCCCTGCCCCGTCCGGCGTATGCGTCGCTGGAACGGGTCCCGGTGACAGAGGACTGGTTTGAGGTCTACCGGATTCAGCCGGATCTGTATGCCATCTATGAGCCCGGGCATTTCCAGGAGGTCATCTCCTATCTCATCACCGGCAGTGAAAAGGCCCTGCTGGTGGATACCGGACTCGGCATGGGGAATATCCGCAAGGTGGTGGAGGAGCTCACCAGCCTGTCGGTCATTGTGATGAATACCCATACCCACTTCGATCACATCGGCGGCAATGCCCTGTTTGATACAGTCTATGCCCCCGATCATCCCGAGGCACGACGACGGCTTTCCGCTGGAGCCACTGCCGCGGAGCTGGCAGCGGAGGTCACCGAGGGCTCCAATGCCCGACCCTGGCCCGAGGGCTTTGACCCGGCCCATTACACCATTGCCCCCTGTGCCTTTACTCCGGCGCCGGAAGGAACGGTCTTTGACCTGGGCGGCTGGAAGCTGCGGGTCATCGACACCCCCGGACATTCCCCGGACAGCATCATGCTGGCAGAGGACGACCGGAAGCTGCTCTTCACCGGAGATACCTTCTATCCGGCGGCGCTCTATGTGGCGCTGGCATCGGACCGTCCGGTCCCGGAGCTGCTGAAGATCTACCAGGGGACCATGGCACTGCTTGCCAAGGAGTTTTCCGGATACACCCTGATCTGTTCCCATAATGAACCGGTACGGGGCGGCGAGATGCTGGGAAAAACCGCCGATGCCCTGGCGGAGATCCTGGCAGGCAAGGAGCCGGATGAGATCGGCAGCGCCGGTCTGCGACGATATGAGTTTGATGGTTTTGCTGTAATTACACGATAGAGAATTCTGACTGAAATTTAGATTGAGGAGTGTTTTTGATATGCTGAAGAAGATTGCCGCGGCACTGCTGGCTGCTATGATGGCACTGTCCCTGACCGCCTGTTCCGGCGGTGATGAAAAGCAGAGAGCTACACCGGCAAGGCATACGAGTCGGAGATCCTCACCCCCGGTGAGATCGTGGTAGGCGTATCCGCTGACTATCCGCCCTATGAGAGCCTGAACCCCTCCACCGGCGAGCTGGAAGGCTTTGATATTGACATGACCGAGACTCTGGCTACCTACATGGGCGCCGAGGGCAAGGAGGTCAAGGTGGTACGGAAGCAGATGGAATTCTCCACCATCATCACAGCCCTGCAGTCGGGTCAGATCGACCTGGGTGTTGCGGCCTTCACCTATGACCCCGAGCGGGAATGCCTGTTCAGTGACCCCTATCTGGAGTCCAAGCAGGTGGTCGTTCTGCCGGCTGGTTCCACCATCACCTCCTTTGATGAGTTCGATGGCCTGACTGTCGGCGCTGGCCTGGGTACCACCGGTGAGGCAGCTGCCAAGGAGCAGCTTACCGGCGCCAAGGTGACCAACCCCGGTGATTACACCGTTATGTTCGAAGCCCTCAAGAACGGCGCTCTGGACGCTGTGGTCTGCGATGGCATCGTAGCGCAGAACTATGCCGACACCTATGGCTTTGTCATCATGGAAGAGCCGCTGGTGCTGGAGGAGAACTCGGTGATCGTTGCCACCGGCAATGAGGAACTGCTGGCTGAAGTCAACAATGCCATTGCTCAGTTCAAGGCATCGGAGGCCTATGTGGATCTGCAGGTGAAGTGGGGTCTGACCGCCGCGGAGACCGGGACCACCGAAACCGAAGGCACTGAGGAATCCTCGGAAGCCGAGGGCACTGAATCCACTCCTGAGGAGAGCAGTTCTTCGGAAGCTGCCTAAAAAATCAGCCTGAATCGCTTTGAAAAACAGCCTTGCATCCCAGTTCTGGGGTGCAAAGCTGTTTCCTGTTCTTATAAAAAATCAAACAGAGAGGAATTTTATGGAAACACTGCTGGAAAAATATCTGACTCCCGACAATATCACCTTTATGCTGCAGGCAGCGGTGGTGTCGGTGGTGATCGCGGCCCTGGCGCTGACCTTCGGCCTCTGTCTGGGCATTCTGGGCGCAGCCGGACGCATTTCCAAAAACAAGGTCGCCCATGGCATCGCCACCTTCTATGTGGAAACCATCCGCGGTACTCCTATGATGCTGCAGATTCTGTTCTTCTATCTGGGCGTGCCGTCCATTGTGCGCTCCATCACCGGCAATCCCTTTAACCCCAGTGTCTATCTCATCGGCGTGGTGGCGCTGAGCATCAACTCCGGCGCCTATACCACCGAGCTGATCCGTTCGGCGATCCAGGCGGTGGATGCCGGTCAGTGGGAAGCCAGCCGCACCCTGGGACTCGGATACCGGCAGATGATGCGCTTCATTATCCTGCCTCAGGCATTCAAGCGCATTATCCCGCCGCTGGTGAGTGAATTCATCACCCTGATCAAGGATTCCTCGCTGCTTTCCACCATCGGCGTTGTGGAACTGCTCCAGAGCGCCAAAACCATCGGTACCTATACCTACAACTATGTACCGCCGCTGCTGATGGCTTCGGTGGTCTATCTGGCACTCACACTTACGATTTCCCGCTTCTCCTCGAAGCTGGAGGAAAGGATGGCACTCAGTGATTAGTCTTAAACATGTTTCCAAGAGCTTCGGACCCCTCAAGGCGGTGGATGACGCCAGCCTGGAAGTGAAAAAAGGGGAGATCATCTGTCTGATCGGCCCGTCCGGTTCGGGTAAATCCACCCTGCTGCGGTGTATTGCCGGTCTGGAGGACCCCGAGGAAGGCGAGGTATGGATTGACGGCGAACGCCTGGATCTCCACTCCAAGGACCAGAAGAAGCTGGAAAAACTGCGCATCAAGATGGGCTTTGTATTCCAGCACTTCAATCTCTTCCCCCACATGACCGTGCTGGAGAACCTCACCCTGGCGCCCATTCAGGTGCTGGGCATGGACAAGGCCGCCGCGGAACAGCGTGCTATGGAACTGCTGGCCCGTGTGGGTCTGGCTGACAAGCGGGACGCTTATCCTTCCAAGCTGTCGGGCGGTCAGAAGCAGCGTGTTGCCATTGCCCGCAGCCTCTGCATGGACCCGGAGATCATGCTCTTTGATGAGCCCACCTCGGCTCTGGACCCGGAGATGGTCGGTGAGGTACTGGATGTTATGAAGGAGCTGGCAAAGGCTGGTATGACCATGGTGCTGGTTACCCATGAGATGGGCTTTGCCCGGGAGGTTGCCACCCGTGTGATCTTCCTGGCGGACGGCAAGATGCTGGAGGAAAATACACCGGCAGAGCTGTTTGCAAACCCCCAGAACCCCCGTCTGAAGGACTTCCTGAGCAAGGTGCTCTGATCCTTCCCAGAACTGATACACCCAAGGGACAGCCGTACGGCTGTCCCTTTTTGCGTAGAAGATGGGAGGCCACACAGGAGCGCAGTCCAGTGGCTTCTGTGTGCGTATGGCCTTTTCGCAGGGCTTCGGCAAGATGCAGGCCGATTCTCGCCGCAATGCCCCCAGGGGACAGCCGTACGGCTGTCCCCTTTTGTGTGGGCTGTCCGCCGCATACCGGGGCGAGGCGCAAAAAAATACCGTATCCCGTCAGTTTCGGGATACGGCATTTTGAGAAAGGAGTGAATGAACGGGGGAATCAGCCCTGCCAGCCGATCTGTGCCAGTACGAACAGGCATATATAGCTTACCACTGCCAGGATCACCAGGATGGGCAGTACCCATTTGGCGTACTTGTTGTAGGGGATATTGGCAAGGGCCAGCGAACCAACGGTGATGCCCAGGAAGGGGGACAGGATATTGGTGAGCTTATCACCGAACATGAATGCGCTGACACCCACCTGCAGCGGGATACCCAGAGTTTCGCACATGGGCTGGATAATGGGGCAGAGGATCGCAACCTTGGCGGAAGCCGACGGGATTACGATGTTGATCAGGGTGATGACAAAGGACATACCGATCGTAGCAGTGCCGACGCTCAGTTCCTTGAGGGGCAGGCAGGCGTAGTAGACGATGGTATGCAGGATATTGCCCTGGCTCATTACCAGGCTCATGCTGGCGGCGCAGCCGATGATGAAGCCTACAAAGGCCATACCGCCGGCACCCTTGGCGAAGCGTCCGCCGATCTCATCGGTGGAGAGACCCTTGATCTTGCCGCAGAGGAAGGCCCAGATGAGCATGACTGCCACCATGGCGCCCCGGGGCTCACCGATCACCGATACCAGGATCAGGCTGACGATGGGCTGCAGCAGGAAGAGCACAACAACGATTGCCGAACTGCGGCTGAGTTCCACAGCCTTGAGGGAGTCCGCGGCGCCGGTGGATTCCTGATCCAGCCAGTCAGCGGGGTCCATCACAGAGTTTCTGGGGTCCTTGGCAACCCGCTTGGCATACCGCAGTACAAACAGCATGGCAACGGTGCTGAGCACCAGGAAGATGACAAACCGTACAAAGAAGCCGGAATAGAGTTCCAGGCCCATGGTGAGCTGGGGGAGCATCGCGCCGGTGGGGGAGCTGAGTCCGCCCACAAAGTAGGCCAGGATTACAATGGACATACCGATGATGGGGTCCAGACGGAGCTTCTTGGCGAACATCAGGCCGACGGGGACCATGGCAATGATCTGGTCACCGGAGGCGAATGCGCCGATGAAGCAGTAGATGAAGAATACCACCGGCACCAGGACATTGATACCCTTGTCCTGGAGCTTGTAGATGGCATAGTCCACTGTTTCATCAATGGCTTTGGTGGACAGTACCACGCCGGTATAACCGCCGGCTGCCAGCAGCAGACCGACGATCATGCCCGAACTGGTCAGACCGTCCAGGATCAGGGTCAGGGCCCGCCAGGGATTGACCGGGGTCTGATAGCCCAGCAGATGGAACTGATCGCTCAGGATAGCGCCGGTTTCCGGATCGGTGCCGAACTGACCTGCGGGAATAATGTAGGTCATCAGGCTCATCAGGACCAGCAGCGATAGGATCAGTACCAGCAGATGGGGCATTTTCAGGCCTTTTTTCTTTGGTTTGCTTGTTGCAGCATTTTGCATAATACCCTCTCCTTTTCCGCAATGTAGCATTTTTCATAGTTTTTTATGAAAAATGTGTAAATAATTATCTTTATTTTACCGAGTTGAATCGCGGATTCTCTGTATCATTTGCTACAAGCCGTAAAAAATCTGTCGAATCAGGGAATTGACATCAAAGCGTCTTTGCGTTTATGATGAAAGAAAAACAGAATTGAGGGGATCAGAATGAAAATACGCAAAAGCCGTCCGGAGGATCTCGAGCGGATGCTCCGGCTCTATGCCGATGCCCGTGTCTTTATGGCGGAGCATGGCAATCCCACCCAGTGGGCCAATGGCTATCCGGAACCGGAAATGCTCCAGGAGGACATCCGGGCCGGGGTCAGCTATGTGTGTGAGGACGATCAGGGCCGGGTTGTAGGCACCTTTGTCTTTTTCGTGGGCGAGGACGAGAGCTACAAGGTGATCGAACAGGGGGACTGGAAGGATCACCGGGTCCCCTATGGCGTTGTGCACCGCATCACCAGCCAGCGGGGCGAGGGCGCTCCCAGGGGTGTGGGGAGCTTCTGCCTGCAGTGGTGCTTTGAGCAGTGCGGCAATGTGCGCATCGATACCCACCGGGACAATCTGCCCATGCAGGGCGCCCTGGCGAAAAACGGCTTTGAACGCTGCGGAATCGTCTATGTCCGGGGCGGAGAGGAGCGAATCGCCTTCCAGAAAGTCGCCCGTTCCTGATGGCTGGAAATAAAAGTGAGAATTCATACCCTGTTAAAAATTGACTGATATTTTTGTGCGATTTTCCGAACTATGATAGGGGCATACAAGGAAAGAAAGGCAAGTGTATTGGCTATGAAAAAGATTCTGGCTGTACTTCTGTGCGGGTCTTTGATGATGTTTGCCGGCTGTTCGGCAGAGCAGAGCTCTTCGTCCGAACCGGAAACCGAGCAGAGCTCCTCGTCCCAGGCGGAGGAGAGTTCTTCCCAGGAGGAAGAGAGCTCGTCTGCGGCAGAAGGGGAGATTGACCCCGCTGTCCAGGAGATGATGGATGCCCTGGCGGCTTATCAGCCGGGTACTGCGGGCAGCAGCCTCAAGGTCTATATAGCAGCCTGCGGCGTCCTCAACTATGCCGAGGAGTATGACTCCTCCATGGAGGACACCCTGCGCAGCAGCGTAGAAGCCTGGATGGCCCAGGCCGATGAAACCACCCTGGAATGTCTGCGGGAAGGCCGGGAAGCTGTGGGCATTGCCGCGGCGGAGATCCTCACCGAAAGTGAGGAGAGCAAGGCTCTGCTGGCAGATGCCGGCAACCCCAACAAGTATGAAACCTACCATCCGGAAAAGTATGACGAAGTCGTACTGGTGCTGCATGAGCTGCTGGATGGGGATTCCAACAACTGAATCAAGTTCCCTGTAAAAGAGGAGGACCGCTTGACGGCCCTCCTTTTTTAGTACAGAAAACCGGATTCTGTGAAAAAAAGAAAGCCCCCTGCTTCCGGGAGCAGGGGGCGCAAAAATGGCATCAGTACCGCATTTTTTCAACATTTTGCCCAAACAGGGGAATCTCTGTAAGAATCGGAACGATGATTTTGTATAAAAAAGTACTTGCGCCGCTGGCTGGAATCTGATACCATAAATTTATGGTGTAAACCATGTGGAGTTTCCACAGAAAATGTTATGGAGGGATAACAAATGAAAAGAATCCTTGCAGTTCTGATGAGTACTGCGATGGTACTGTCACTGGCCGCTTGCAGCCAGGAAACCGCAAAGACTCCTGAAGAGATCTATGACGAGGCTCTGGTCAAGAGCATGTCGCTGGATGCGCTGGATGGCGATATGGAGATCGCCATGGACATGGATATGGGCGGCATGACTCTGGGCATGAAGATGTCTGCGGATATGCAGATCAAGAAGATCTCGGACACTGAGTCGGAGATGGCTATGGTGATGAACACCAGCATCCTGGGTCAGGAAGTTGTAATCGAAGAGTACTTCAAGGACGGCTATCTGTATATGAATGACGGCGCCGGCACCAAGGTAAAGGCTCCGTTTGAGTATTCGGAGATTGCCGGTCAGGCTACCATGAACACTGCCACTTCCCGTGACTTCATGGACAAGCTGGAGATGACCGAAGATGAAAACGGCAACTATGTCTTCAACTACACCATTGCACAGGACAAGATGAACGAGTACCTGAGCGATGCTCTGGAAGGCATGGATGAGCTGGTAGGCGATACCGGCAGCTACACCATCGGCGAGATGACCGGTACCTGCGTTATCGACAAGGACTACAATGTTCTGAGCGATAAGGTACACATGGTAATGAATATGACCGCTGAGGGTCAGGAAGTTGCCATGAGCGTGGATGTCAGCATCGTATACAACGCTGTTGGCGACGCTGTAACCGTATCCTTCCCGGACGATCTGGACAGCTACACCGAAGTGGACCACGATCTGCTGGCTGGCGCACTGGCTGCTGCTTAATCGGATATCCTTTCTGGAAAATCAGAGGACACTGCAAAAGCGGTGTCCTCTTTTTTGCGTCAAAAAAGACCGGCTCCCGTTTTATGGGGAGACCGGTCCTTTTTAGTTTCATCGGGGGTCAGGATTCGGGATTGTTCTTCCGCCAGGCCAGATAGCTTTCCAGGATAATGGTCGCAGCCACAGCATCCACTACAGCCTTGCGCTTTTTGCCTCGGGTATCGGTGGCATTGAGGTAGCTGATGGCGGTGACAGTGGTGCTGCGCTCGTCCCAGAGCACCACCGGCAGACCGGACGCTTCCCCCAGCTTTGCGGCAAACTCCTGACAGAGCTCACTCCGGGGGCCCCGGGTGCCGTTCATATTGATGGGATTTCCGACCACGATCCGTTCGGCCCGCTGTTCCCAGGCGGCTTCTGCTGCCTTCTGCACCACTTCGTCCATGCGGTGGGAATGGATCACTCCCACCGGGGAAGCCAGCAGCTCACCGGCATCACAGATGGCAAGGCCGGTGCGGGCATCGCCGTAGTCCACTGCAAGGATCTTCATAGCCGCTCCTTACCAGGGACGCACCTGACCGATGATCTCACCCACATCGGCAATGCCGTTGCGGTCCAGCCATTCATTCATGCCCTCGATGATCTTCAGCGGGGCATAGGGATCATAGAACATGGCAGTACCCACCTGCACACCGGTGGCACCGGCGAGCATCATTTCAATGGCATCCTGCCACTTCTCCACGCCGCCCAGACCTACAACGGGGATCTTCACGGCATTGGCAACCTTCCATACCATGGCCAGGGCCACCGGGAACACAGCCGGGCCGGACAGGCCGCCGGTGTTCTGATGGAGAATGGGACGGCGGGACTCAATATCGATGCGCATGCCCACCAGGGTGTTGATGAGGGAGACAGCATCTGCGCCTTCTGCCTCCACCGACTGGGCAATGGATACGATGTCGGTGACATTGGGGGAGAGCTTGACCATCAGCGGCTTGGAAGTGGCCTTGCGGATCTCCCGGACGATCTCCGAAGCGCTTTCACAGCTGGCGCCGAAGGTCATGCCGCCGCTCTTGACATTGGGGCAGGAAATATTCAGCTCGATCATATCCACAGCGGACTGATCCAGTTCCTCAGCCAGCATCCGGTAGTCCTCCAGGGCGCTGCCGGCAGCGTTGGCAATGATTACAGTACCCTTATCCAGCAGATAGGGCAGTTCTTCCTTGATAAAATGCTTGACGCCGGGGTTCTGCAGGCCAACGCTATTGAGCATACCCGAAGCGGTCTCTGCGATCCGGGGCGGGGGATTGCCCAGACGCTCGGCATAGGTTGTCCCCTTCAGGGACATACCGCCCAGCTTTTCCAGCGGATACATCTTCTCATATTCCCGACCGAATCCGAAACAGCCGGAAGCAGTGATAATGGGGTTCTTGAACTCCACACCGGCGATATTTACCTTCAGGTTTGCCATCAGAAGATCACCTCTTTCGCGTCAAATACAGGACCATCCTTGCAGACATGCTTATAGGTCATGCCGCCATCCGCAGTCCGGATGGGGGTAGCGCAGCCCAGACAGGCACCGATGCCGCAGGCCATCCGCTCTTCCAGCGAAACTTCGCAGCGCACACCGAATTCCTCGGCAATGGCAGCCACAGCCTGCAGCATTCCCTTGGGGCCGCAGGCATAGATGATGTCGGCGCCGCCTTCTTCCAGACGCTGACGGAGCAGGTCGGTTACAAAGCCATGATGTCCCTTGGAGCCATCATCGGTAGCCAGACGCACATCACAGCCGCAGGCGTCAAAATCTTCGTCCAGGATCACATGGGCCGCATCCCGGAAGCCCAGGATCGCGGTACAGTTTTCCGCGTAATGCTTGGCAGTTTCCAGCATGGGCGGGGTACCGATACCGCCGCCGACTACAATCGCCCGGGAATCCGGGGACAGCAGTGTGAATCCATTGCCCAGCGGACCCATGACATCCATCAGATCGCCCACCGACAGCATGGACATGGCTTCTGTACCGGAACCGCGTACTTCAAATACCAGACGCAGGGTACCCTTTTCGCGGTTCACTTCACAGATGGAAATGGGCCGGCGCAGGGTATGGCCTGCCACCCGGATATGCACGAACTGTCCGGCATGGCTCTGGGAAGCAATATCCGGGCAGGCAACGACATAGTCGAATACATCCCGGGCAATGGCGTCCCGTGACTGGATAGGATATACATTCTGTATATACGACATAAAAACGCCCTCCTGTAATAATTACCCGATTTTTCCCCGGACGGAAAAAATCTCTATACAACAGTTTAATGGAATCGGTGAAAATTGGCAAGAGAGGGGGCGAAAAATATTTGCAATTTCCCGACAAAAGTTGTATAATGTCAGACGCCCCTGACCGGAGAAGCTCCCGATCAGGCCTGTATTTTTCCCTGGTTTCTCAGACAGGGGGAGAAAGACAGAGTCAGTCGCAAGTTCCTGACTATAAACCACACTACGAAAGGACATCAGAATCATGACTAAAACAGGTTCCGCGCGGCGTCTTGCCGCAGCCGGACTGATCGGCGCTGCTTATCTGGCACTTTGCGCCGCGTTTCCGGCACTCTCCTTCGGACAGATCCAGGTACGGTTTGCCGAAGTATTCACCCTGCTGCCGCTTTTCACACCGGCAGGCATCTGGGGTGTGACCATTGGCTGTGCGCTTTCCAATATTTATGGATTGGCACTGGGTACCAATATTATTGGTATCTGGGATATTTTCCTGGGTACAGGTGCTACTTTTGTGGCTGCGGTACTCACCTATAAGTTCCGGGATATTCAGTTCCGGGGCCTGCCGATTCTCTCGGCTCTGATGCCGGTGCTGCTCAATGCACTGGTGGTGGGCGGAGAGCTGACCATGGTAATGTCGCCCACCTTTGACCTGCGTATTTTCTGGCTCAACTTCGGCAGCGTAGGCCTGGGTGAATTCATTGCCTGCTTTGTGATCGGTCTGCCGCTTTACCGGTATCTCCAGTCCAGCGGACTGGCTTTCCGGGTATTCTCGAATATTGACTGACGGAACTTGCGGCCTGTCTGTCCCTGTCCTGCCATAGGGCAAAAACACATACAGATCAAAAACCGGTTCTCCCGCTGGGGAGGGCCGGTTTTTTTATGCCCGGGACACAGGATTCCACAGAAAGTTTTCCACAAAGTGAAGAACTCAGGCCGGAAATTTTCCAAAATATGCAGGAAAAATGACAAAATAGAGCGGAAATTCCCCTCGAATTGCCCGAAAAATGCAGGATTTTCCTCCAAAATGGAAGGATCAGGCAGAAAAAGCTGAGAAAATTACAGAAAAATTACAAAAAGGCATCAAAAAAGGGTTGACAAAGTGCGGGGGGGGGTATAATGGCCTTACAGCAACAGATTTTCAATCGACGGGAAAATTTGTTGATTGTTTCACAGAAAAATTTTTAGGAGGAAAACAAACATGAAGAAGATTTTTGCTCTTGCTCTGGCTGCAGTTATGACAGCTGGCATGACAACTGTTGCCTTCGCTGCCAATGAGGAACCCAAGGCTTGGATTGTTCCTGGCACTGGCGCTTCTGTGCTGGTAGACGTTAATGACGATGGTAAGTTCTACACAGACGATGATGACATGGATTCCCATGACAAGGGTGCTATTCCCTATTCCGTAGATAAGGCTGCTGATGTAAGCGTTATCGAGGGCGGTACTAAGGTTGCTCTGCCTCTGTATACCCGTAATGCTAAGGGTGAAGAGGTTATGTTCAGCGATAAGGATACCGTTAAGGGTCTGAAGGTTAAGGCTGACTGGACTGTTGGCAAGCTGGAAGAGAAGCCTGAAATTGAACTGGTGAAGATTGGCGATAATTACTTCTATGCTATTACTTTCACCGTCCCCGAGGGTGAAGCAACCAAGACCACTGATCTGTGCGGTGAAATTTCTATCTACAAGAATTCTTCTGATCTGAAGGATAGCAATGCTTACAAGAAGCATATCACTGCTGCTATTGGTTCTGAGTACGGCTTTGAGGCAGAAAATCTGTATGATATTTCTGACCTGACCGATGCCAAGCTGGTTGCTTTTAAGGACAAGGCTGGCGAGAAGCTGGAAGGCGAAGAGACTCTGACCTTTGGCGACCTGTTCGAGTTCGAAGTTGATGTTACTGGTCAGGGCAAGCTGAACCTGAAGAACAACACTGACTTCAACAAGGAATTCGCTGCTATGTATGACTATGCTAACATCGATTTCCTGACTTTCGAGTACGCTCCTTCCTTCAACAAGATCGGTACTGCCTACATCTACGTTGATGAGGATGCTTATGTATACGAAGTAACCGAGGACGGCGCCAAGGCTATCAAGGGCCTGGAGTGGGACGAGGACTATGAGGCCTGGACCTTCAAGACCCGCAAGCTGGGTGCCTACGCTATCTCTGATGTAGAGCTGGACGAGAAGACCGTTACTGAGGACAACACCTCCAGCACCACCGATGGCGGCAAGACCAACCCCGACACTGGTAGATAAATCCTAGCGGATTTATCCACGCAGCGAGTTTTGCTTCGCAAAACATCGTGGTTTACCTGTGAATTTTAAGCACCTGCCTGTCATGCGTCGAGTGCGGGCAGGCGGCATGGAAGGGAGCGTTCCCAGCCGGGGACGCTCCTTTCTGTTAAAACCGGGAACACAGGCTCCCCGGTTTTAACAGAGGGGATTTCCCTCTATGCAGTCTGCCAAAACAGATACCCGTTGATCCCCTTCAAGAGCAGGTGTCCGGGTGTTTTGGATGAAACGCTGTGCCATTCTGAGCGGCTCTCTCCAATTTATTTAGCTGCCGGTTTCCGGTACAGTCTGTTTCTTTTTCTCCAGGAGCTTCCGTAGTTTTTCTGCGGGGGCTCTTTTTTATGCAGAAAAATACCCCCTGCCCGGGTCGGACAGGGGGCTGTTTTGTCTGTCTGGGGTCAGTCAGCCTTTTTCATAATGAGCATGGCGGAAATGCAGCTCAGTACAAAGCAGGCACTGCCGCCTACTACCATCAGCATGGCAATAATGGCATGCCAGCCCTTGGAATGGAAGCTTTCCTTGCGTACGATCTCGGTCATGTTGATTCCTCCTTGTAATATTATGACTGCTTATAGCACAGAGTTATTGTCCGGCATAGTCGGCAAAGCTCTTGTCAATGGACATGGTTGCCATGGCATTGAGGGAGCTGTCCGCTGTATTGCCAGCCAGGTACTCATAATACGCCTGAGCGCCGATCATGGCAGCATTGTCGCCGCACAGCGAAAGCGGCGGCAGACACAGCCGCAGACCCCGCTTTTCACATTCCGCTGTGAGCATGGCCCGGAGCTGACTGTTGGCAGAGACACCGCCGGCTACAACGATCGTCTTGCGTCCGGTATGCTGCTGGGCCAGGAACAGCTTTTCACAGAGGATGGTTGCCACGGTATGTCCGAAGCTGGCAGCCAGATCCTCCCGGCAGATTTCCTCCCCCCGCTGGGCAGCGTTATGTACCAGATTGATGACATAGGTCTTGAGCCCCGAAAAACTCAGGTCAAATTCGCTGCCGTCCACCTTGGGGTGGGGGAACTGATAGGCATGGATATTGCCCTGTCCGCTGACCTTGTCCATATTCACGCCGCCGGGATAGGGGAAGCCGATGGACCGTGCCACCTTGTCAAAACTCTCGCCGGCAGCGTCGTCCCGGGTGCGTCCGATGACATGGAAATGGGTGTAGTCCTGTACATCAATGATATGGGTGTGACCGCCCGACACCACCAGACACAGGAACGGCGGTTCCAGGTCGGGGTGGGCGATGTAGTTGGCGGCGATGTGTCCCCGGAGATGGTTCACCGGGATCAGGGGCTTGCCGGCGGCGGCAGCCAGACCCTTGGCAAAGCCAACCCCTACCAGCAGGGCGCCGATAAGTCCCGGGGCGGCAGTCACAGCTACGGCGTCGATCTCCGGGAGGGTGAGCCCCGCGTCGGACAGCGCCTTTTCCACTACGCCGCAGATATTTTCAGTATGACGGCGGGAGGCAATCTCCGGCACAACACCGCCATATTTCTTGTGTTCCTCGATCTGGGTATTCACCACCGATGAGAGCACAGTGCGTCCGTTTTCCACCACGGCGGCAGCGGTCTCATCGCAGGAGGATTCAATGGCTAAAATTTTCAAACAATTCCACCTCTTTCAAAGGGAGAGATCCCGTTTGGTCATCAGAATGGCATCCTCGGTGGGCTGACGGTAGAAATTCTTCCGCCGTCCCTCGGGGAGGAAGCCCATGGATTCATAGAGCGCGATAGCGGGGGCGTTGGACTGGCGCACTTCCAGGGTGAGGAAGGAAGCTCCGCTCTCCCGACAATGGTCGATGAGAGCGCCGAGCATAGCCCGTCCCAGACCCTTTCGGCGGCAGGACTCCGCCACAGCGATATTGGTGATATACCCCTCGTCCAGCACCTGCTGCATACCCGCAAAGCCCACCACTTCTTCCCCCAGCACTGCCACTACATAGAAGGAGGAGGGGGTGCGTGCTTCCCGGAGGAAGGCTTCTTCGCTCCAGGCTTCGCCGGGGAAGGTGATCTGATCCAGCCGGGCAGCGCCGGGGGCATAGGCTTCGGTCATGGGGAGGAGAGTGATCCTTGTATCCATATCACTTTGCCTCATACCAGGTCTTGCCCACGCCTACATCCACCACCAGCGGAACCGACAGCTCCGCCGCGCCGGACATCTCCTGCTGAACCAGTGCCTTGACGGTATCGATCTCGTCCGGGGTGGTCTCGACGATGAGTTCATCGTGTACCTGCAGGATCAGCCGGGATTTGAGCCCCTCGGCCTGAAGCCGCCGGTAGACCCGCACCATGGCGATCTTGATGATGTCGGCGGCAGTGCCCTGGATGGGGGTATTCATTGCCACCCGTTCGCCAAAGGCCTTGGTGATGCGGTTGGTGGCGCTCATCTCGGGGAGATCCCGGCGGCGTCCGAACAGCGTCTTGACATAGCCGTGATCCTTGGCGAACTGCTTGGTGTCCTCCATATACTGACGCACGCCGTGATAGGTACGCAGATAGCCGTTGATATAGGCATTGGCCTCCGCCACCGTGACGCCGATGTCCTTGGAGAGGGAATAGGCGCCGATGCCGTATACAATGCCGAAGTTGACTGCCTTGGCCCGGCTGCGCATCTGGCTGGTGACATACTCCGGCGGCATGCCGAATACCTGGGCGGCAGTCTGGGTGTGAATATCGGCGCCGGAGCGGAAGCCTTCGATCATATTCTCGTCCTGGGCGATGTGGGCCAGCACCCGGAGTTCGATCTGGGAGTAGTCAGCGTCCACCAGGGTGCGGTCCCCGGCGGCATAGAAGAATTTGCGGAACACACTGCCCACATCGGTGCGCACCGGGATATTCTGCAGGTTGGGCTCGGCAGAGCTGATGCGTCCGGTGCGGGTTTCAGTCTGCTTGAAGATGCTGTGTACCCGTCCGTCCTCGCCCACCACCTTGATGAGCCCGTCCACATAGGTGTTCTTGAGCTTTGCCAGCTTGCGGTAATCCAGAATGCAGTCGATGATGGGGTGCTTGTCCCGGAGGGATTCCAGCACATCGGCATTGGTGGAATAGCCCCGCTGGGTCTTTTTGCCGTGGGGCAGTCCCAGCTTTTCAAACAGCACATTGCCCAGCTGCATGGGGGAATTGATGTTGAACTGTCCCCCTGCCAGCTCATAGATCTCCTCGGCCCGGGCGGTGAGCTGGGTGTCCAGCTCCTGTCCGTAGGCGGCGAGACCCTCGGTATCCAGCGAGAAGCCGATGAGCTCCATCGAAGCCAGCACCTCTGCCAGCGGCTGTTCCACCTCGGTGAGCAGCCACTGCTGCTCCTGCTGGGCGATCTTCGCCTCCAGTGCCGCAGCCAGGGGGATCAGCTTTGCCATCTCCTGGGCCAGGGGGTCCTCGCTCTCACAGGGGAGCGGAACCACGGCATATTCCGCCGCCAGACGGTCGGTGGTGTAGTCACTGGCGGTGGGGCGCAGCAGATAGGCTGCCAGCTCACAGTCCAGCTTCACCTGGGGCAGCGGGTGCTCCCCTGCCATGCAGTGGCGGTAGAGCAGCTTGGAATCCCGTGTAATGAGCCCCTTTGCCCCGTAGAGGGCAGCACAGACCCCTTCAAAGGCCGGTTCCCCTGCTGCGCAGAGCAGCAGCTCCCCGCCGTCGCTGAGCGCCAGGGCGGTGATGGCATCGTTTTCGTACCGGCCCAGCAGGTAGGGGGTCTCCCCGCCCAGCAGACGGGCTGCCGCCTCTGCCGAAGCCGGGCAGAGCCGCAGCGCGGCGGCAGGCTTTATCTCCTCGGGCACCGGCTCGCCGGCGGCTTCCAGCTCGGCAACTCCGGGGATCTCCATACGCTTCATCAGGCTGAACAGCTCCAGCTCGGTCATCAGCCGGGAACAGCCGGCGGTGTCCCGGGGCTTGGGAATGTAGCGGGTCAGATCCGATTCGATGGGGGCATTGCGGTCGATCTCCGCCAGGGTCAGGCTCATGCGGCAGGATTCCACTCCCGCCTCCAGCTTCTTGCGTACGCCGGGCTTGATGGCGGGGTCGTCCAGATGCTCATAGACCCCGTCCACCGTGTGGAACTGGCTGATGAGCGCCAGGGCGGTCTTTTCGCCGATGCCTGCCACGCCGGGGATATTGTCCGAGCTGTCCCCCATCAGCGCCTTGACCTGGATCAGTTCCCGGGGCGTTACGCCGTACTTCTCCTGGATCTCTGCCACGCCGTAGAAGGTGCTCTCGGGGCGTCCCATCTTGGTGGTGGCAAGGCGTACCGTGGTGGCATCGCTCACCAGCTGCAGGCTGTCCCGGTCTCCGGTGGCGATGACGCACTCATTGCCTGAATCCTCACACAGCCGGGCCAGGGTGCCCAGAATATCGTCGGCCTCATAGCCTTCGCAGGTCACCACCGGATAGCCCAGCTTCTCCAGCAGATCCTTGAGATAGGGCAGCTGCATTGCCAGTTCGTCGGGCATGCCATGGCGTCCGGCCTTGTATTCGGTGTAGAGCTTGTGCCGGAAGGTGGGCGCCTTGAGATCGAAGGCAAAGGCAACCGCATCCGGGGCAGTTTCCTCACAGATCTTCAGAAAGATGGTGAGAAAGCCATAGATGCCGTTGGTATAGATGCCATCCTTGGTGGTGAGAGGGCGCACGCCGTAGTAAGCCCGGTTGAGTATGCTGTTGGAGTCGATGGCGAGCAGCTTCATACTTGTAAAATCCTTTCGCGTAATGGTATAATAACCTGTACCCCTGCCGGAACAGACCGGCGCCGGGGACAGACCGATAAAAACAGGACCGGAAAGGCATCCGTCCCCTCATGGGGACAGGGAGACCTTCACCAGCCTATTATAGCATAAACAGCGGCAGATTTGCACCTTTTGCCGCTATGGAGAGAAAAAACAGGACGGGAATTTCAGCCTGTCCATGGGAGAGGAGAAACGGGAATTTGAAGATCGGGAACATCACATTGCCCCGGACCGCGGTTCTGGCGCCGATGGCAGGGGTGGGCGACCGGGCATTCCGGGAGATCTGCCGGAAGTATGGCTCGGCCTGTTCCATCGGGGAGATGACCAGCGCCAAGGGCCTGATATACAGCGACCGCAAGAGTGAGGAGCTGCTCTGTCTGGGGGAGGCGGAGCGTCCCGGAGCGGTACAGCTCTTCGGGGACGATCCAAAACTGGTGGCGGCAGCGGCACAGAAAGCCCTGGCCTGGAACCCCGACTGGATCGACATCAATATGGGTTGTCCTGCCCCGAAGATTGCCGGAAGCGGCAGCGGCAGCGCCCTGATGAAGCGTCCGGAGCTGGCAGGGGAGATCGTCCGGGCGGTGGTGGAAGCCGTGGACCGTCCGGTGACAGTGAAGTTCCGCAAGGGCTGGGACAAGGACCATGTCAATGCGGTGGAGTTCGCGAAAATCTGTGAGGAGGCCGGTGCCGCGGCGCTGACCATCCATGGGCGCACCCGGGAGCAGATGTACCAGCCCTCGGCGGACTGGGATATTATCCGCCAGGTGAAGGAGGCGGTCTCGGTGCCGGTGGTGGGCAACGGCGATGTCACCGATGCCCTGAGTGCCGCAGCCCTCTATGAGCAGACCGGCTGTGATCTGGTGATGGTGGGCCGTGCGGCTCTGGGACGCCCCTGGGTGTTCCGGCAGATCGAGGCCTATCTCCGGGACGGCACCCTGCTGCCCGACCCGCCGCTGCGTGAGCGGATGGCAGTGATGCTGGAACATGCCGAGCTGGCCTGCCGCTACAAGGGCGAGTACACCGCCATGCGGGAGATGCGCCGGCACTGCTTTGCCTATATGAAAGGGGTGCGGGGCGCTTCGGATTTCCGGCGGCGCAGCGGTATGGTCAGCACCCTGGATGAGCTCCGTTCTTTGGCAGATGAACTGATAAATGCCGCTGAGAATTCATAGTTTTTTTACAATTTACACAACGGCACTCTATATTTATCAGCGACAATGAAGATGCAGAGAAAGAATCTCTCGCAGATAACAGGAGGTAACAGTATGAAAAAGTTAGCGATTATAGCAATGGCTCTTATGGTGGCTTTGGCTGTAACAGCGTGCTCCAACAATACTCAGAATAGTTCTTCGTCCACCCCGGAACAGTCCAGCAGCCAGACTGAGCAGTCCAGCTCCGAGGAGAGCAGCTCCGAAGAGGAGTCCAGCTCCGAAGCCGAGGAAGTATCCGGCGATCTGGATGAGAACATCTCCCAGCCTCCCACGGGTGCGGAAGATGAGCCTGAGGAAGAGATTTCTTCCGATAAGGTAACCCCCGAGGAATAATCTCAGAATACATCGAGCCATTGGCTTAAAAAGCAGCGGAACCCGGAAGAATTTCTTCCGGGTTCCCTGTTTTTGTATGGGGGTCAGGCCAGACCCAGCGAGGAGAGCGGGTCCACCCATTTGCCGTCCTTCTGCACCGCAAAGTGGAGATGGTCCTCCAGCGAAAGTTCACAGGGGATCTGACCCACTGCGCCGATCTGTTCCCGGGCAGCCACTTCGTCCCCCTCATGGACAGCGGCGTCCGCAATGCCGCAGTAGACAGTGGAGAGGCCATTGGCATGATCGATGGTGATGACAGTGCCCCACAGGCCGTCCTCCTTCACCGAGGCCACAGTGCCCTCCGCAGCGGCATAGACCGGGGTGCCCTTGGCGGCTCCCAGATCCAGGCCGTCATGGGTGCGCCATTCGCCCAGAGTGGCGTCCTTGACCAGCTTGCCGCCGGAATAGGGGTTGAGCTTCTCACCGGCTACGGGCAGCGAGAACTGCAGAGCCGATGTGTTCTGCGGCACCGATGAGGCGGAACCGCCGCTGGGCTGTGCGGCAGGCTCCTGCGAGGACGAGGCATCGGAGGAGGAATCCTCCCCCTCGGAGGAGATGGTCACACCGTTCTGTTCGGCGTCCACCTCTCCGGGATCGGTAAAATCCTCGGTCTGAGGCCGGGATTCCAGGATCTTCTGGTTCTGATCGTCAATATCGTCTATGGTGCGGTTCACCGCCAGCCAGGCCGCTGTGCCGGTACCCGCCACACAGAGGGCCAGGGCAATGTAGAAGCCTTTACCCTCCAGGAATTTCTGTACAGGGGATTTTTTATCATTCATCATATTCTGCACCTCCGGTTATAGTTTGGACAGACCGGCAATACTTATGCTTCCGGTCCGGTTTTCTTTTTCTTTGGCTTACCGGGGAAAAGCTGCCGCAATCCGATGAGCAGCAGAAACACCGCAAATCCCCGGCGGAGCAGGCTCTCGTCCGCCAGCATGGCAAGCCCGGTGCCAAGCAGAGCGCCCAGCAGTCCGGTGGGAAGGAACTGCTGTACGGCGGTTTTGTCCACCCGTCCCTGCCGCCAGTGCAGCCACAGGGCAGCGGCGCCGATGGGCAGGAAAAACAGGAGATTCACGCCCTGGGCTTCCCGCTGGGGAACACCGGCGATCAGGGTGAGGTAGAGGATCAGGATACTGCCGCCGCCCATCCCCATGGAGGCCAGCACTGCCGAACCGAATCCGGCCAGGATCGCAACCCAGTCTATGACAGCCACATCCTTCCGGCCGCAAACAGGATCAGCACCCCGAAGATCCGGCTCAGGGCGGTGGAGGAGAGCTTGCCCAGCAGACGGCTGCCCACCCAGCACCCCGGCAGACCGCCGAGGAGGTAGGGCAGAGCCTCCGAAAAATCCACCGACCCGGAAAACAGATAGCTCCCGGCACTGAGAGCGGTGAGGGGCAGGATCACCGCAATGGAAGTGGCATGGGCCCGGGCGGGTTCCAGACCGCCGTGTTCCAGCAGCGGCACCGCAACCATGCCGCCGCCCGACCCGAACAGCCCGTTGAGCAGTCCGGTGACACCGCCGCCCAGCCAGCCCAGTGCCTTCTGTGAGAGTTTCATCGGGGATCGCCTGCCTTTCGCTCTGAAATTTTTCCCACAGCCGTAGTTTCACCGGCAAAGCCGGTTCTATGCGGAATTTTTGCCGGAGGCAGAATTTTCCGCCGTTTTTGCGCATAAAAAACCGCCCGTCCATCCCGGTCAGGACAGACAGGCGGTTCTTTGTTTTTTATAAAGGGGGGGAAAGGGATTCAGCGTCCGGCAGGGGGCAGCAAACCCAGCAGGTCCCGCACCGCATAGGAGGCCATCAGGAATCCGGCAGCTGGCGGCACAAAGGCCATGCTGGCAGGCGGATGGCGTCCGTTGTCGGCGGCAGGTACGCCCGCAGGCTCCACCGGTACCTCCAGGGAGTAGACCACGGTCAGGTCGGTGATGCCCCGGCGGCGCAGTTCCTTGCGCATGATGCGGGAGAGGGGACAGCCGGTGCCGGCGGTGTCCGGGAGGTTCCCCACCCGGAGCATGGACGGGTCCAGACGGTTGCCAGTGCCCAGGCAGGTGATGAGCCTGATGCCCCGTTCCCGGCAGAGGACGGTGAGCGCCAGCTTGGCGGTGACATTGTCAATGCAGTCGAGAATATAGTCGGGCTGCCAGTCCAGCACCTCGGGCAGGTTTTCGGGGGTGAGGCGGCCTTCCCGGAGGGTGAGATCCAGCTCCGGATTGATGTCCCGGAGCCGCCGGGCAGCTGCTTCGGTCTTGTCATGGCCTACGGTGGAGGTCACAGCGATGAGCTGCCGGTTGAGGTTGGTGATGTCCACCTTATCATAGTCCGCCAGCAGCATGGCTCCTACGCCGCTGCGGCAGATGGCTTCCGCCGCGGCACCGCCGACCCCTCCCAGTCCCAGGACTGCCACCCGGCTGTGCCGGAGGGAGTTTACCGCTTCGTCCCCGAGCAGCAGCCGGGTGCGTGCGAGCCAGTTGTCCATATTGATGCTCCTTTCCCGGCAGCTGTGCCGGCTTTTTAAGACAGAAAAACGGTCCCAGGCCAAAATACCGGGGACCGTGTGCAGGTAAAAGAAACCCGCTGTGCCGTAATGCTGATGATTGTAACCCATCGTAAAGACAGGTGGGTGCCTGCCCGCCGGTTTCGTCCTCCCTTCTTCCGCCCTGGGGGCGGGAGGTCTGAAGTCTGCCGGTGGAGCGTAGCTCCCTAATTAAACATGTTGGATTAAATAAAACAGCTTATAGGCGAACACAGCAGGAATCGCGCAGGCCTTATTCCTCGACGAAGTCGAATTCCTCTTCCAGACGCTCCATAAACATATGAGCGATGGTATTGAAGAGATCCTCGTCTGCGATGGGCTCCAGGTAGCCTTCGCCGTCATGCTCTACCATCTCCAGGACCAGCAGTTCGCCGCTGTCCTCGAGGAGCTCTTCGGCTTCATCGAATACCGGAACCAGAGCCATATACTGATGGTCCTCATAGTCCATGGTATCGGCTACTTCAAACTGATGCTCTACGCCGTCATCATCCACCAGGGTGAGGATATCGGCGCCGTAATCCATAGTATTGTCCATTTCTGTACTCCTGAAACAATCATTTGAGCTTGTAATCCGGAACGGGTTTCCGTATCACTGTCTATAATTATAATTCGCCGGTGATGAGAAGTCAATAACAAAGTGCCGGCAGTAAAACTTCACATAAAAAATAAAATTCGTGGAAAACTATTGACAATATCGACTAACAATGCTATATTATAGACAAGGAAAGCAACCAGAGCTTCCGAGCAAGAGTCAGAAGGAAAACAAAAGATAGGAGGCGTCGCCAATGTACGAGGAACCGAAGCATTCAGACGCCTGCACCGCAGGTTCTGACCGATAGCCGCAACGGGCAATATCCGGGGAGTAAAAACAGATGAGTGAAACAGATCTCCCCATAATCCACAGGTGATAACCATAGCTTGCCGAAGGAGCGGTCCGACAGAACACAGGCTGACCCGATAACAGAGAGTCGGGATGTCCTGGCAGAGCAGGCCGAACACGACAACTTGAAAACGGTATGAGAGTGCCAATGTTTTCAGGTCTAGGGACAAGTGAATAATAAAGAAGCAAAAGTCAAGGATACAATTTGATACAAGGTGAGTCCGATGAACGCATAAGATCCGATCATAATAAGGATTCATAAACAAAAGCCCAATCGTAAAACGGAAAACCACGAATGAAAAAAGAGGCAGTCCGGTCGGGCTGGAGTGATTAGTCAGTCAGACCATGGACAGGTATCATAAATGAATGTAGACTTTGCGATATAAAAAGCCACCCCAGATGATGAGGTGGCTTTTTGCTGTGCTTTTTTAACATTCAGCCAAAAATTATTTACAAAAAATTTCAGGGGAAGGCTTTTACAAACCAGGACTTTTGCGCTACAATATTCTGGTACCAAAATTCCAGAAAAGCCTGGTGTCTGTCTGATACAGAATCAGCGCGCCATGGCAGATGGAGAGGAGAATTTCAAAGCATGCCGAAACAGCTTGCATTGCTGCTTGCGGCGGTGCTGACAGTGGGTCTGGTGACAGCCTGCAGCCCGTCGGGGGAGGAATCCTCCCAGAGCCAGAGCAGCTCATCGTCCCAGAGCCAGTCGGCTGAAACCACCGGCAGCTCGGATTATCTTTTTGAGGAGGGTTCCACATTGCTTCAGTTCACAAAACCTGCTGACGACGCACAGATTGCGGTTGTCACCACTTCCATGGGTGAGATTCAGATCATGTTCTTCCCCGAACAGGCTCCCAAGGCAGTGGAGAACTTCACTACCCTGGCAGAAAAGGGGTATTACAACGGCCTGCGGTTCCATCGGGTCATTGATGGCTTCATGATCCAGGGCGGCGATCCCAATGGCAACGGCACCGGCGGTCAGAGCATCTGGGGTGAGCCGTTTGAAGATGAGTTCTCCAAGGAACTGCACAACTTCCGCGGCGCCCTGTCCATGGCAAACAGCGGTGAAAACACCAATGGCAGCCAGTTCTTCATCGTACAGGCCAACACCACCGACCCGTCGCTGATCAGCCAGATGAAGGATCTGCCCGATGTATTCGGCGATGAGGTTGCCGCCAAGTACGAGGAGATCGGCGGCACTCCCTGGCTGGATTACCGTCACACTGTCTTTGGTCAGGTGATCAAGGGCATGGATGTGGTAGATGCCATTGCCGGCGTTGAAACCGATGCAAACGATATGCCCGTGGATGATGTCATCATCGAGAATATTGAGTTCAAGACCTTCGGCGAGCTGTATAACGGCTAAGCCGATTGTCCGGACGATCAAAGGGAGAGGCAGGAATGCCTCTCCCTTTTTTGCTGCGCAGAAGCTGGGAAAGCCGAGGGCTTTTCCGCCAGAGCCGCTGGAGGCACTTGCTTTATGGCTCTCCGCCCCGGAAACCGCATGGCTCATTGTCGGGGCACTGGCGCTTCTGCGCCACCCAGCCGGAAGCAGGAAAGCCGAGGGGGCTTTTCCGTCAGAGCCCGCTGGAGGCACTGATTTACGGCTCGCTGCTTAGGAAACCGCACAGTCCATTGCCGGGGCGCAGTGGGGGCACTGGCGCTTTCACACCATCCAGCCGGAAGCAGGAAAGCTGAGGGGACTTTTCCGGCAGAGCCGCCGGAGGAACACTGCTTTATAGCTCTCCGTCCCGGAAACCGCACAGCCCATTGCCGGGCGCTGTGGGGCTATGGACGCTTCCGCATCACACAGCCGGGAATGGAAGCCATGCCATAAAAGAAAAAAGCGGAGGAAGTTTCCTCCGCTTTTCTGATTCACGACAGGGATTACTTGGTGCCGAAGATACGGTCGCCGGCATCGCCCAGACCGGGAATGATGTACTTGTGCTCGTCCAGATGGTCATCCAGAGAGGCGCAGTAGATCTTCACATCGGGGTGAGCGTCCTGCAGAGCCCGCAGACCCTCAGGAGCGGCAATGATGCACATGAACTTGATGTTCTTGACACCCCGGGCCTTGATCTGGGTGATGGCATCAATGGCAGAACCACCGGTTGCCAGCATGGGATCGAGGACAATGACTTCACGGTTGGCAATGTCATTGGGGAGCTTGCAGTAGTATTCCACCGGCAGAGCGGTCTCGGGGTCACGGTATAGACCGATATGACCTACCTTGGCAGCAGGAACCAGCTGCATAACACCGTCCACCATGCCCAGACCGGCACGAAGGATCGGTACAAAGGCCAGCTTGCGGCCCGAGATCACCTGAGTCTTGGTGACAGCCATGGGAGTTTCGATCTCCACTTCCTTGAGGGGGAGGTCACGGGTTGCTTCATAGCAGAGCAGCATGGTGATCTCTGCGATCAGTTCCCGGAATTCCTTGGAGCCGGTGTTCTTGTCCCGGAGCAGGGTCAGCTTGTGCTGGATCAGCGGATGGTCCGCAATGAAGGGGGTAATAGCCATATAAAAAACTCCTCTCGATATAGGTTTATCAGCAAAAGACGGAACCGCCTTTTCTCATACAGGAATCACTGTTCCAGGGCAGTGAGCTTATCCACACGGCGCTGATGCCGTCCGCCCTCAAAGGAAGCGGACAGGAACTCATCCACCATCTGGCAGGCCAGACCAGGACCTACAACACGGCCGCCCATGCACAGTACATTGGCGTCATTGTGCATGCGGGTGGCACGGGCGCTGAAGCAATCAGAGCAGCAGGCTGCCCGGATGCCCTTGTGCTTATTGGCGGCAATGGAGATGCCAATGCCGGTGCCGCAGAACAGCAGCGCAAAGGTGCACTCGCCGCTGGTTACCGCTTTGCAGGGGGCATCCGCCATATCGGGATAGTCACAGGATTCGGTGCTGTGGCAGCCGAAGTCCACATATTCGATGCCCTTTTCGTCCAGGTGTTTTTTTACTTCTTCCTTGAGCAGATAACCGCCATGGTCACAGCCAAGTGCCAATTTCATAAACCCTCACTCGCCTTTCTGCTGCCGGAGCTTGAGCTCCCGTTCAGCCTGGGGCAGCCGCAGATAGACCGGCGCCAGTTCTCCGGCAGAAACGGTCTTGCCCTCTGCCAGCAGCGATGCCGCCAGCTCTGCCATGGCTCCTGCCCGCTGATGCAGCAGATGATCCGGCGCCATGGAGAGGTTCTCCAGCTGTCCTTCAAATTTATTATAACAGAGCATGGCTCCGTCGCCTACCAGAATTTTCGGTTCTGCCCCATATTCTGCCAGATGTTCCCGCAGCTCGTCCGCCGCAATGGCACAGTCGTCCATCAGCCGGTGCATTTTCCCGTTTTCCCACCGGAACAGGGCGGTGTAGACCTGTCCCACCCGGGCATCCATCACCGGGCAGATCAGTCCGGGCCAGCCCCGGAGATTCCAGGCCAGCCCCTCCAGAGTGGAGAGGGGGATACAGGGCTTGCCCAGGGCAAAGCCCATGCCCTTGATCATCGCCATACCGATGCGCAGTCCGGTAAAGGACCCCGGTCCGGCTGTGACTGCCAGGGCATCCATCTCCTCCAGGGTGCGGGAACAGTCTGCCAGCAGATTTTCTGCCATGGGCAGGCTGGTGACCGAATGGGTGCGTCCAGTGTTCTGCCAGCAGTCCGCCAGCAGGTGACCGTCCTCCCATACCGCCGCCGAAGCCGCCTTGGAGGAGGTATCCAGTACAAAGATCTTCACTTTCCGGCACCTCCTTCAATGGTGATGGAACGGCTCTCGTCCCCGAGGCGTTCAAAGGTGATGTAGATAGTGCCCTCGGGCAGGGCGCCGTCGATATTTTCGCTCCACTCCAGCGCCAGGACGCCGCCGAGGTCGAGATAGTCGAAAAAGCCGGTGGAATAGAGGGCGTCAAAGCTCTCCACCCGGTACATATCAAAGTGCCAGAGCGGGAGCCGACCGCCCCGGTATTCATTGACCAGGGCAAAGGTGGGACTGGATACTTCGGCGGGGTCGATGCCCAGACCGGCGGCAAGCCCCCGTGTAAAACAGGTCTTGCCCATGCCCAGTCCGCCCCGGAAAGCCAGCACTTCGCCGCCCCGGAGGGTCTTTGCAAACTCCGCGGCGATCTGTTCGGTCTCTGCCGGGGAGGAACTGATGAATTTCTGCAAATTGGTTACGCTCCTTTTGATTTGGGAAAAATCAGAACAGACCCAGGATCTGACCGTCCTCGTCCACATCGATCTGATTGGCAGCCGGTACCTTGGGCAGGCCGGGCATGGTCATGATGTCGCCGGTCTGGACGACGATGAAGCCCGCGCCAGCCGACAGCCGTACTTCTCCCACATGGATGGTGAAGCCTTCGGGACGGCCCAGCAGCTTCTGGTTGTCCGACAGGGAGTACTGGGTCTTTGCCATGCAGATGGGAAGGCCGCCCTTGCCCAGGGCAGTGATGTCCTTGATGGCCTTCTTTGCGGCAGCGGAGTATTCCACACCGGCAGCGCCGTAGATCTCCCGGCAGATGGTTTCGATCTTCTCCTCCACCGGACGATCCAGCTCATAGATGGGGTGGAAGTCCGAGGGCTCCTCACAGGCAGCCACGACCTTTTCTGCCAGGTCCATGGCGCCTTCGCCGCCCTTGGCAAAGTGTTCGCACAGCGAGAAGGCTACGCCGTTCTTCTCCATGGCCTCGGAGAGGACTGCGATTTCAGCATCGGTATCGGTGCCGAACCGGTTGATGGCAACCACTACCGGCACGCCGAATTTCTTCATGTTTTCGATATGCTTTTCCAGGTTGGGCAGACCCTTTTTCAGCGCCTCCACATTCTCCTGGGAGAGATCGGCCTTGGCGACGCCGCCATTATACTTGAGGGCACGGATGGTGGCTACCAGCACCACAGCCGACGGCGCCAGTCCTGCCATGCGGCACTTGATGTCCATGAACTTTTCAGCACCCAGGTCGGAGCCGAAGCCGGCCTCGGTGATGCAGTAGTCTGCCAGCTTCAGGGCCAGCTTGGTGGCACGCACCGAGTTGCAGCCGTGGGCGATGTTGGCAAAGGGACCGCCGTGCATCAGGGCAGGGGTGTTCTCCAGGGTCTGGATCAGGTTGGGCTTGATGGCGTCCTTGAGCAGGGCAGTCATCGAACCTTCAGCCTTGAGATCCCGGCAGTAGACCGGATCTCCGGCATAGGTATAGGCCACCAGAATATCGCCCAGACGCTTCTTGAGGTCGGGCAGGTCCGCAGCCAGGCAGAGGATCGCCATCACCTCACTGGCTACGGTGATCTGGAAGCCGTCCTCTCTGGGGGTGCCGTTTGCCTTGCCGCCCAGACCGATGATGGTGTGACGCAGGGCACGGTCGTTCATATCCAGGCAGCGCTTGAAGAGAATGCGGCGGGGGTCGATGCCCAGTACATTGCCCTGCTGGATGTGGTTGTCGATGAGGGCGCAGAGCAGGTTGTTGGCGGCGGTGATGGCATGCATATCGCCGGTGAAGTGGAGGTTGATGTCCTCCATGGGGACAACCTGGGAATAGCCGCCGCCGGCAGCACCGCCCTTGACGCCGAATACCGGGCCGAGAGAGGGCTCACGCAGGGCGATGATAGCCTTCTTGCCGATGCGGGGCATCGCCTCGCCCAGACCTACGGTGGTGGTGGTTTTGCCCTCACCGGCGGGAGTGGGGTTGATGGCGGTAACCAGGATCAGTTTGCCGTTTTCCCGGTCAGCCAGACGCTTGTAGATGCTTTCGGCAAGCTTGGCCTTATAGCGTCCATAGGGTTCCAGTTCTTCGGGCAGCACACCGAGAGACCGCGCGATCTGGTCGATGGGCAGCATCTTGGCTGCGGAAGCGATTTCAATGTCACTGAGCATGATTTCGTTTGACCTCCTTGCGTTTCTTTTGTTTTCTGACTGTTTTTCACTGAGGCACTGGAAACCCTTTCATCCGAAAGGCTGCTGGAATATCCGGCGGAAAAGCCGGGAGAGATTCCCGGGATTTTCCGGAAAGAACTGTAATATCCGCTTTTGGGATATTATATCACGAAAGCGGCTCCCATACAAGAAAGGAAACACCTTCCGTCAGCTGTATCCAAACTGTGAATTCTCCCTTGACCGGCTTGCGCCGGAAAGGTGCGGGGCTTATAATAAAAGGACAGGGAAAAATCCCGTTCCCGGCTTCTGTCCGGGTGTGGAGGGAACAAATGAAAAAAATCTGGAGCGGCGTCGTCCGCTATTATAAACTCACCGATAAGATCATCTGGGGGCTGTGTCTGTTTTCGTCTGCCTTCAGTGTCCTGCTGCTCGCCGGCATCTGGAATTCGGGCTATGTACAGCCCAGCCGGATTGTGGTACAGATCATCGCCGCCGGCCTGGGCTGCTGCGCCATGGTGGTGATCTCCCGCATCGACTACCAGACCATGGCGGATCTGTGGCGGTTCCATCTGCCTGCCGCCTATTTCCTGGTGCTGCTCACCTTTATCCTCGGCATCGGGCGTGCCGATGATATGGCCTGGCTGGAGATCCCCTTTGTGGGGCTCACCTTCCAGCCCTCGGAGCTGCTCAAGCTCTCCTTTATTGTCACCTTTGCCTACCACCTCCAGAAGGTGGAGGAGAACCTCAATCAGCCGGGCGTCCTGATCCCGGTGCTCTGCCATGCCGCCGCTCCGGTGCTGCTCATCATGCTCCAGGGCGACCATGGCTCTGCCATCGTCTTTCTGTTCATCGCCTGCGGCATGCTCTTTTCCGCCGGCCTGGCCTGGAAGTATATCCTCACCGCCGGCGGCCTGACCATCGCCGCCTTGCCGGTGATCTGGTACGGCCTCATGGACGAGGACAAGCGCATGCGCTTCATCACCCTCTTTAACCCCGACCTCGACCCTACCGGCAGCGGCTATCAGCAGCGGCTGGGACGCATTGCCCTGGGTTCGGGCAAGCTCTGGGGCAAGGGCATCTTCTCCGGGAATCATCAGTATGTTCCCGAGATGTACAACGACTTCATCTTCTCCTTCATCGGCGAGGCGCTGGGCTTTATCGGCTGTCTGGCGGTGCTGGGGATCATTTCGGCGCTCTGCCTGCGGGTTCTGCAGGTGGGCCGCCGGGCCAAGGACCGGCTGGGACGGTTCATCTGTGTGGGCGTCTTTTCGATGATTGCCGCCCAGACGGTGATGAATGTGGGCATGTGCCTGAGCGTGCTGCCGGTCATCGGCGTCACTCTGCCGCTCTTCTCGGGCGGCGGCACCTCGGTGGTGGCGACCTATCTGGGCATCGGACTGGCCATGAGCGTTTCCATGCACAACAGCCGCAAGCTCTTCACCCTGTGAGGCGTGAAGAATTTCACAATTCAGCGGGTGTGCCGGGGCGTTTCTTGGGGAAATTGTCCGGAAATTTGACGGGTTCGCTGCAACCTCTTGAAAAAAACGGCGCATATTGCGATAATAAAGGCAGAGAAGATCGTGCGGCATGAGAAATCCGGCGGTTCATATACTCTCTGTGGAGGTGTTATGAAAAATGGATAAAACCTGCGCGCTGGTTCTGGCGGCGGGGGACGGGAAACGGATGAAATCCCGTCACCCCAAGGTGCTGTGCGAAGTACTGTTCAAGCCGATGCTGAGCTGGGTCATTGACAGCTGCCGGCTTGCGGAGATTGAGGAGCTGTGTGTGGTGGTGGCTCCGGATGCCGACGAGGTGCGGGCAGTGCTGCCCGAGGGCTGCCGTACAGCGGAACAGGCAGAAAAGCTGGGCACCGGACACGCTGTGATGATGGCAGCGGACTTTCTGGAAGAGCACCGGGACTGTTCGGTGCTGGTGCTGTGCGGCGACGCGCCTTTTGTGGATGAGGAGACCATCCGGGGGGCACTGCGGGAGCACCGGGAGAACGGACATGACCTGACGGTGGTGGCAGCCCGGCTGGAGGACCCCACCGGCTACGGACGGATTATCCGGGACGAGAATGGCGGACTGCGGGCCATTGTGGAGCAGCGGGACGCCGATGAAAAGACCCGGCTGATCCAGGAGGTCAACTCGGGAATTTACTGGTTTGAGGCGGCGTTCCTTCTGGACGCCCTCAATAAACTGGGCACCGACAATGCCCAGGGAGAATACTATCTCACCGATACGGTGGCGATTGCCGTATCGGAGCACCGTCCGGCAGGGATTTACCGGGCGGAGAGCCCCGATGTGATTCTGGGCGCCAACAGCCGGAAGGAACTGGCCCGGCTCAATGAGATCGCCCGGAAGCGGGTGATCGAACGCCAGCTGGATCAGGGAGTGAATATCCCCTTCCCGGATTCGGTGGTGATCTGCCCGGATACGGTCATCGGACGGGATACCACGGTGCTGCCCGGCTGCATTCTGCGCCGGAGCCGCATTGCCGAGGGGTGTCTGATCGGGCCGTATACCATGCTCACCGGCTGTGAGGTCGGCGAGGGCGCCCGGGTGGAACAGAGCACCGGTGAGGACAGCCAGGTAGCGGGCGGCGCCCGGATCGGGCCCTATGCCCGTCTGCGTCCCGGCAGCCGCATCGGAGCCGGCGCCAAGATCGGCAACTTTGTGGAGATCAAGAACTCCCGGATCGGCGAAAAGACCTCGGTGGCCCATCTGAGCTACCTGGGAGACAGCGATGTAGGAAAGGAAGTCAATGTGGGCTGCGGCGTGGTGACCGCCAACTATGACGGAAAACAGAAGTTCCGCACCCGGATCGGCGACCGGGCCTTCATCGGCTGCAACACCAATTTCATCGCACCGGTTTCAGCCGGAGCGGGCAGTGTGATCGCCGCCGGCACCACCGTCACCGAGGATATTCCCGAGGACGCGCTGGCTGTGGGCCGGGCCCGTCAGGAGACCAGACCCGGATGGGCCAGGGAAAAGGGAAAATACCGCCGGTAAATCCGGTGGGAAAATCAACAGGGATCACAACCGCCGGGACGGAGGGTCCGCCTCCGGGGGAGTGAATATAAAAGAGGGAGAAATGAAAGATGAATTTACACGGCAAGGACATCAAAATTTTCGCAGCCAACTCCGTTCCGCATGTTGCCGAGCAGATCGCGCGGCATCTGGGCCTGCCTCTGGGCGACGCGGAAGTCAAGACCTTCTCGGATGGTGAGATCGCGGTTTCCATCAACGAGTCGGTACGCGGTTCCGATGTATTTGTAGTCCAGTCCACCTGCAGCCCGGTCAACGATCACCTGATGGAGCTGCTCATTATGATCGATGCTTTCAAGCGTGCTTCCGCCGGACGCATCACAGCAGTTATCCCCTATTACGGCTATGCCCGTCAGGACCGCAAGGCCAAGAGCCGTGACCCGATCTCTGCCAAGCTGGTAGCAGACCTGATCACTGCCGCTGGTACTGACCGTGTGCTCACCATGGATCTCCATGCCGCACAGATCCAGGGCTTCTTCGATATTCCGGTGGATCATCTGCAGGGCGTTCCGCTGCTGGCTCCCTACTTCGTGGAAAAGTTCAAGGACTTCTCCCGGGAGGATCTGGTTGTAGTATCTCCTGACCTGGGTTCGGTTACCCGTGCCAGAAAGTTCGCCGACCGTCTGGGCGCTCCCATTGCCATCATTGACAAGCGCCGTCCCCGTCCCAATGTGTCCGAGGTGATGAATATCATCGGCGATGTACAGGGCAAGACCTGCATCATTGTGGACGACATCATTGATACTGCCGGTACCATCTGCAATGCCGCAGCTGCTCTGGTAGAGCGCGGCGGTGCCAAGGAAGTATACGGCTGTGCCACCCATGGCGTACTGTCCGGCCCGGCTATTGAGCGCATTGAGAACAGCGTCTTCAAGGAGATGGTTCTGCTGGATACCATTCCGGTACGCGACAACTCCTGCAAGAAGATCGTTCAGCTGCCGGTAGCCCCCCTCTTTGCCGATGCCATTGAGCGCATCTATGAGGATCAGCCGGTATCTCCCCTCTTTAACTGAGTTTTCAGGCGTTCCCAAGACGGGACGCTTCCATCAATCAATATCCGCTGCAGGCGGGGTGGAGATCGCTCCATCCCGCCCTTGCGGCGTCTCAAGAAAAAGTTTTGCCCACAGGAAAGGAAAACAGATGCTGTTTCGTTCACAGAAAACCACTGCCGGTCAGGCACCGGAATATCTGGTGGTAGGGCTGGGAAATCCCGGCTCCCAATATGAATGCACCCGTCACAATGCCGGTTTCATTGCCATGGACATTTTGGCAGAAAAACTGGGCTTCGACATCAAACGCCTGAAATTCAAGGGCCTGATCGGCGATACTGTCATAGACGGGCATCGGGTGGCATTTCTCAAGCCGTCCACCTTTATGAATCTCTCAGGCGAATCGGTGCGGGATGCCATGCAGTTCTACAAGATCCCGGTGGAAAAACTGCTGGTGATCTGTGATGACATCTCCCTGGCACCGGGACGGCTGCGCATCCGCCGCAAGGGCAGTGCCGGCGGTCACAACGGGCTCAAGAATATCATCTATCTGCTGGGCCGGGACGATTTTGCCCGGGTGAAGCTGGGCGTGGGAGAAAAGCCCCATCCTGACTATGACCTGGCAGACTGGGTGCTGGGCCGGTTCACCAAGGAGCAGGGCGAAGCACTGGAACAGGCCTGCAGCCACTGCGATGACATTGTCCGGCTGTTTGTAGCCGGGCGGCTGGACGAGGCCATGAACCGCTACAACAGCTGAGGAGGCAGTTTTTATGTACACCACACGGATCACCCGTACCCTGGAGGAGAACCCCGGCGCCCGGAAGGTGCGCACTGCGGTGTTCATGGAGGAACAGGGCTACAAGAACGAGTTTGACGACCACGATGCCGATGCGGTGCATCTGTGCATCTATGACGGGGAAGAGGGCATTGCCACTGCCCGCAGCTATCAGAAGCCGGACGGCGTCTGGGTACTGGGCCGGGTGGCTGTGCTCAGGGAGCGCCGGGGCCATCGGCTGGGCAGCCGGGCTGTCCAGGAGCTGGAGGAGTATCTCCGCGGCCTGGATGCCAAAGAGATCGAACTCTCCGCCCAGCTGCATGCCATGAAGATGTATGAGGCACTGGGCTATAAGGAAGAGGGGGACCTGATCTATGATGAGGGTCAGCCCCACAAGATGATGCGCAAATTCCTGTGAGGAATGAGAGACTCCAAAGGAGGGAGGAGACGAGATGAAGGGCTTTTTGACTGCGGCAGAGCGGCTGGGGTCATTTGAGGAGATCCGCCGGAACCTGGCAGAGGGTGTGACTCCCATGCTGGCAACCGGCCTTTCCCAGATCCACAAGGTGCATTTTGCCTGGGCGCTCACCGGGGGCAGCCGTCTGGTGCTCACCCCGGACGAACCTGCCGCTGTGCGGATGGCAGAGGATCTCAACCGTTTTTACGGTGAGGAAAAGGCTGTGGTCTTTCCCACCCGGGAGTTCTCCTTCCGGGAGGTGGAGGGTGTATCCCGGGAATATGAGTTTGCCCGGCTGCGGGTGCTGGAATCCCTGGCCTGGGGGGAGGAAATGGTGGTGGTGGCGTCTGCCGAGGCAGCGCTCCAGCGCACCATTCCCCCGGAAACCCTCCGGCAGCACTGTACTACCCTCACCGCCGGTCAGTCCATCTCTCCCGGGGAGGTCATCGCCCGGCTGCTGGCTGCGGGCTATGAGCGCCGGGATCAGGTGGACGGCGTCTGTCAGTTCTCCCAGCGGGGCGGCATCATCGACTTCTACCCGCCCCACATGCCCGATCCCTTCCGTCTGGAGTTCTGGGGGGACGAGATCGACAGCATTGCCGTATTCAAGACCGATACCCAGCGCCGGGAGGACAACTGCAAGCGCTGTATGATCACCCCGGCCCGGGAAGTGCTCTACGACTCCCCGGAGAGCTTTGCCGATGATCTGGAAGCCCGGGCCAAGAAGCTCCGGGGCAAGTATTCGGCTCCGGCCAAGGAGCATCTGCTCAGCGATGTGGGCAAGCTCCGGGACGGCCTGACCCTCCAGAACATCGACAAATACCTGCCGGTGCTCTATGAGCGCCGCTGCACCCTGCTGGACTATCTTCCCGAGGACGCGCCGCTCTTTGTGTGCGAACCGGCGGGAGTCCGGGAGGAACTGCGCAGCGCCAACCGCCTGATGACCGAGGATATGAAGGTGCTCTTCGAGGAGGGCGTGCTGTTTGAGGGCTGCGACCGGTACCTCATGGATTACAACCGCATTGCCGAGGAAGCGGCGGTGCGTCCCACCCTCTTTATGGACACCTTTACCCGGAGCATCGGGGATATTCCCCTCAAGGGGCTTTACAACATCGATGCCGTCCAGCTGGCGGTGTGGGGCGGCGAACTGGCCCACCTCACCGAGGATCTGGATGCCTATCTGGACAGCGGCTATACCGTCTGCATCTTAGCGGGCACCGAGAAGGCCGGGCGGGCCCTGACCAGCGACCTGGTGGGCAAGGGCTACAATGCCGACTATGCCGCCGATCTCCCGGCCCTGACCCCTAAAAAGGTCTATGTGCTGCCGGGCAGCCTGTCCGCGGGTTTTGAGTACCCGGAGATCAAACTGGCGGTATTCACCCATGGACGGGTGGGTGCCTCCCTTAAAAAGCGCCGCAAGACAAAGCAGAAATCCGACCCCATCCGCTCGCTGGCAGACCTCACCCCCGGGGACTATGTGGTGCATGTCACCCATGGCATCGGCGTGTTCGAGGGGATCATCAAGCGGGAGATCCACGGGGTGGTCAAGGATTACATCAAGATCCGCTATGCCGGCACCGATATGCTCTTTGTGCCGGTCACCCAGCTGGACCTGGTGTCCAAGTACATCGGCGGCGGAGAGGACGGCGGCGTCCGGCTCAACAAGCTCAACTCCGCCGAGTGGAGCAAGACCAAGGCCCGGGTCAAGAAGGCTGTGGCGGATATGGCAGATGAGCTGATCCGGCTCTATGCCCAGCGCATGCAGGCCAAGGGCTATGCCTTTGACCCGGACAACGACTGGCAGCGGGAATTCGAGGCCCGGTTCCCCTATGAGGAGACCGATGACCAGCTCCGCTGCATCGATGAGATCAAGCACGATATGGAGCGCCCCCAGCCCATGGACCGGCTGCTCTGCGGCGATGTGGGCTTCGGCAAGACCGAGGTGGCCATCCGGGCGGCGTTTAAGTGCGTGATGAACAGCAAACAGTGCGCCGTACTGGTGCCCACCACCATTCTGGCCTGGCAGCACTACCAGACCTTCCTGCAGCGCATGGAGGGGTATCCGGTGCGCATCGAACTGCTCTCCCGGTTCCGTACCCCCAAGCAGCAGGAGGAGATTGTCAAGGATATCCGCCGGGGCCTGGTGGACATTGTCATCGGCACCCATCGGGTGATCCAGAAGGATGTGCAGTTCAAGGATCTGGGCCTTGCCATCATCGACGAGGAACAGCGGTTCGGCGTGGCGCACAAGGAGCGGTTCAAGGAGATGTTCCACACCGTGGACGTGCTCAACCTCTCGGCGACCCCCATTCCCCGGACCCTCAACATGGCGATGAGCGGCATCCGGGATATGTCGGTCATCGAGGAGGCACCCCAGGACCGTCACCCGGTACAGACCTATGTGCTGGAATATGACCGGGAGATCCTGGCGGCAGCCATTCGCCGGGAACTGCGCCGGGGCGGACAGGTATTCTACCTCCACAACCGGGTGGAGAGCATTGACGCCTGTGCCCGGAAGATCGCCGAGATGGCGCCGGATGCCCGGATCGTCACCGCTCATGGCAAGATGAGCGAGGAACAGCTCTCCCGCATCTGGCAGCAGCTGGTGGATCAGGAGATCGATATTCTGGTCTGCACCACCATCATCGAAACCGGCGTGGATGTGCCCAACTGCAATACCCTCATCATCGAGGACGCCGACCGCATGGGACTGTCCCAGCTCTATCAGATCCGGGGACGGGTGGGACGCTCCACCCGCCGGGCCTATGCCTACTTCACCTTCACCCGGGGCAAGCAGCTCACCGAGGTGGCGGAAAAGCGGCTTTCCGCCATCAAGGAGTTCACCTCCTTCGGTTCCGGCTTCCGCATTGCCATGCGGGACCTGGAGATCCGCGGCGCCGGCAATGTGCTGGGCGCCCAGCAGCACGGACACATGGAGGCCGTGGGATATGATATGTACCTGCGGCTGCTGGGAGAGGCCATCGCTGAACAGAAGGGCGAAGCCCCCGAGCGCACCAGTGCCGAGTGCATGGTGGATCTCAACATCGGCGCCCATATCCCTGAGAGCTATATCAAGGGGCTGTCCCAGCGCATTGATGTGTATAAGAAAATCGCTGCCATCCAGAATAAGGACGATGCCTTTGATGTCACCGATGAGCTCATCGACCGCTTCGGCGATCCGCCCAAGGCCGTACAGGGGCTCATTGATGTGGCACTGGTCCGGGGCCGGGCCGCGGCTCTGGGCATCCGGGAGATCGCCCAGCGGGATCAGGGTATGTTCCTCTATCCCGAGCGGGTGGATATGACCCTGGCTTCAGGACTGGCCTCCACTCTCAAGGGACGGGTCATGGTGGGTGCTTCGGGTCAGAAGCCCTACTATCTGGTGCGTCCCAAGGCCGGACAGAATCCCATTGCCGCCATTGAGGAAGCTCTGGCAGCCATGGAATCTGTCCTGCCGGCTCCGGCGGCTGGAAATTAAAAGAAAGTTCATGCTTTTTTACCCTCTGCCGGTGGACTTCTTCCACTGTGGTGTGGTAGAATAGCACTTGTATGAAAATCCGGCATTCTGCGCCGGGACAGCAGGATTTTTCTGCCTGCAAAAATATCGGAGTCCCACAGACAGGAGGATTATTTCCTGTATGGGACTGGAGGGAAGAACGAATGATGATGAAGAAACTCTCTGCCGTGGCACTGGCTGTGGCAATGTCCTTTAGCCTGTCGGCCTGTACTCTGGGCAGCACCAGCTGGATTCTCAAGTACGGCGATGACAATCAGGAAGTACCCACCGGCATCTATGTACAGAATATGTATACAGCATACAGCGCGGCAGGTCAGTATGCCACCGGCGGTGATACCCTGCTGGAAAGCTCCATCGAGGATAAGACTGCCGATCAGTGGATTCGGGATACAGCCATGAACCTCACCAAGCAGTATCTGGCAGTGACCCTCAAGTTTGATGAACTGGGTCTTACACTCACCGAGGCGGAGAACACCAATATCCAGAGCATGGTAGACAGCGTCTGGAAGAGCTATGGTGAATCCTATACCCTGATGGGTGTCAACCGGGATTCCTATCAGAAGATGCTGGAGTACACTGCCAAGACCGGTGATCTGTTCCAGCATTTCTATGGCGAAGGCGGCGAACTGGCTCCCACCGAGGAGGAGTACAAGCAGTACTTTAACGACAACTATGACCGTACCCGTGCGGTAAGCTATGCCAAGACCAGCGTGGACACCATGACCGAGGACGAGCTGGCAGCAGCCGAAGCGGAGCTGGAGGAGGGCGAGACCCTGCCTGAGAGCGGCAAGGCCCAGGCAGAAGCAGCTCTGGCACGGCTCCAGAATGGCGAGGATATGATCACCATCATCAAGGAGATGGAAGCCGAGCAGGAGCAGGATTCGGAGGAGGAGACCACCGACGGCGAGGAAACTGCTGAGGAAGAGACCGATCCGTCCGAGTATGACAATGTGGTAAGCATCAACAATACTTCGGTGCCGGAGGTATACCGGACCGAGAGCCATGCCATGGCAGTGGGCGAGGTCAAGATCATCGAGAGCGACAACTACTACTATGTGGTAGAGAAGCTGGAGCTGGACCCGGACGGCAGCGAGCTGACTGCCCGCAAGTCGAGCCTGCTGCAGGAGATGAAGTCTGACGAATTTGACGCCATGGTACAGGAGTGGATCGCAGCCCTGCCCGAGCTCACTGTCAACGAAAAGACCGTTGAGGAGTTCAGCCCTGAAGTGATCGACAAGCGTCAGAACGGCTGATCCCCTTTCCCGGAATAAACAGAACAAAAAGCCCGTCCGTCCCCGATCAGGGGAACGGACGGGCTTTTCTACGCTCCGGCGACGATGCTTTCCACCGGAAATTTTCCGCAAAGGGGAGAACGCAGTCCCGGAATATGCAGGGAATGATAAACCCCCACTTCTGTCCCAGCGGAACAGAAGTGGGGGTTTTATCAGAGAAGCCAGTCGGCGAGCCACAGCACGCCATAGACCACCGGCTGATGCGCCAGGTAGATGATGAGGGCATGCCGCCCGATCCAGCCCAGCGCCGGGAGGTGTTCCCGGTAGCAGAACTCCGGGGCACGCCGCTGGAGAAAGGCCTCGCCCAGCCAGTAGCCCGCCAGGAACAGGAAGATCCAGGGCAGCAGCGGATAGTAGTCCGCTGAGGCAAAGATCAATGGGTGCAGCCCCAGCGGGAAGAGAAAGCCCGCGTCATAGAGCGCCCGGGGCAGTTCCAGCCGGAGGGGGCCCAGCCCGATCCAGCCCTGTCCGATGGAATCGGTGGCAAGGTACAGCACCGCTGAGAACAGTACGCCAGCTGCTGCCGGTATTTTCCGCAGGAGCGGTTCACAGAGCCCCAGCAGCATCATGGCGGCGCCCAGAAAGTGCAGGATGCCGAACAGTATGCGTTCCGAGGGCATGACCAGCAGGGTCACGGCAGTCACCAGCAGGCCGCAGAGGAAGGTTTTCACACCCCGGCGGAAGTTGCTGCGGGAATACCGTCCCATAATGCCGGCGATGAGGATAAAGCTCACAGCGATGTACCGCTGGAGGAAGTCCATGGGGACGCTGGTGAACCAGCCGGAGCCGGTAAACCGGAAGATGTACACAGCGTCATAGGCGCCGTGATAGAAGATCATCAGCAGCACTGCCAGTCCCCGGAGCTCATCCAGCAGACAGACCCGGTTGGGTTTACGCATCGTCCCGCACCAGAACGGTCTGGATGGCGCCCACATACATCCGGTGATAGTCGCCGGTGGGATACTGGTTGGTCACCAGCTCCGAAAGGGCACAGTCCCCGGTGAGATCCTGGGCGTAGATCTTCTTGCAGATCAGCACAGCTTCGGCCTCCTCGAAATAGGGAACACCGTCCTGATGGGCCACAGTAAAGCCGCAGTGTGCGATCTTATCCTCGTCCCGGCCCGAGATGGTGCCGCAGTACTGCAGTTCCTTGCGGTACTTTTCCGGGAAGAAGCAGAGGGAGAATCCATCTGCGGACTCCACAAATTCATAGGTATACCGCTGGGGGCGTACAAACAGGAATGCCACCGGCTGATTCCAGAGGTATCCCAGACCGCCCCAGCTGATGGTCATGGTGTTGGCAGCACCGTCCGGCTTTTGGGCAGAGGCAAGGGCCCACTGCTTGGAGATGCGCTGGATGGCATTGCCCGAAAGCTCCGCCGGGAGAATGGATCTGAAGTTCGGCATAGTTATTCCTTCCTTTCGATGGTTCAGATGAGCCAGAGGTTTCATTGGAACTATTGTACCACATCCACGTCAAAAGAAAAAGGACAGCTGCCGGTACCAGCTGCCCTCTCAGGGCATTATCCCACATTGGTGAAGGCAAAGGTTTCGGATACCACGCCGATCTCGCTGCCCAGGGTCTGGAACAGCTCATATTCCTCGTCCCCTTCGCTGAAGGGGTTCGATTGGAGCGTGTGCAGCACAGCGGTGCGTCCGTCTGCCGATTCTCCGATGGGGGTACCGGTGGACTGGCTGTCGTCCCAGGCGCCGGCAGGCCAGAGCTCCACGGTGAGCAGGTGAATATCCTTCTCCTGCCGTTCGGGGCTCTCCATATAGTAGACGGTCACGGTGTCCACCCGGTGTTCCCCGGCGTTCCGGTCCCCCACCATGATCTTGGAATGTCCCCGCAGGCTGTCCGGCAGGTCAAAAGAGATCCCCAGATCGGCACTTTCAAAGGTCAGGGGTTCTGTCCCGGGCTCTTCCGGGGGCTCCACCGTCTGCATGGAGCTTTGCTCCGGTTCGGACGGGGAGTTCTCCTGTGTACAGCCGCCCAGGCCGAACACCAGGCACAGGATCAGGGTGAGCATCATCATACGGTGAAACAGTTTCATCCGGTCATTCCTCCTCCAAAAAGGCGATTGTGTATTCATATAGTGACAGGCAGGAAGAATTTTACTGCAGGGAAATTGTCGGGATCGGGAAGAATTTCCGAAAAAAGCAGGAAACAGCCCCTTTTTTGCCGGAGAAAAATAGTATATAATAAGGAGAGCAGATTTTGAGCTGACAGTCGTTTTCCGGCAAAAAACGGCTTTGCATCTCGTATGTGGAGGAGAAGATTATGGTCAACAAGGTACGAATTGAAATCGCCGGGTCCCGTTATGTAATCGCCACCCCGGAAGGGGAAGAACGGGTGCTGTCCCTGGGACGGGAGATCGATGCCCAGGTGCGTCAGCTGATGGACGGCAATGACCGGGTGAGCCTCAACGATGCACTGGTGCTGTGCTGTCTCAACTATGCCAATGCCTATAAAAAGAGCGAGGAAAGCGCTGACAATATGCGTACCCAGCTCACCGATTATCTGGAAGATGCCACTCTGGCCCGGATCGAGCTGGACGAAACCAAGCGGGAAAATGAGCGTCTGAAGCGCCGTCTGGAAATGCTGGGCGGTTCCGAGGACGGTCAGACCAAGCTGTAAGGAGAGAAGAGAATGAAGCATCCGGAGATCCTGGCACCTGCCGGGAGCTTTGATTCGCTGATCGCTGCGGTACAGTGCGGCGCCAATGCGGTCTATCTGGGCGGCAAGGGTATGAATGCCCGCCGCAATGCCGGCAATTTTGACGCCGAGGAACTCCGCCGGGCAGTGGAATACTGTCATCTGCGGGGCGTAAAGGTCTACCAGACCATCAACATCGTCATGTTTGAGGACGAGATCGATGAGGCGGTGGAGACCATCCGCACCGCTGCCGAAGCCGGTGTGGACGCGGTGCTCACCCAGGATCTGGCAGTGGCCCGGATGGTGCGGGAGTGCGCTCCCACCCTGCCGGTGCATGCTTCCACCCAGATGAGCATCCACAACCTCGAGGGCGCACGGCTCTGTGAGGAGCTGGGCTTTTCCCGGGTGGTGCTGGCCCGGGAGCTCACCGCCGCCGAGATCCGCCATATCTGTGAAAACACCCCGCTGGAAGTGGAGGTGTTTGTCCATGGCGCGCTCTGTATGTCGGTGTCGGGGCAGTGCTATCTCAGTTCGATGATCGGCGGACGCAGCGGCAACCGGGGACTCTGTGCCCAGCCCTGCCGTCTGCCCTTCCAGGCCGAGGGCGGCAAACCCTATGCGCTCTCCCTGAAGGATCTGTCTCTGGCGGACCGCATCGCCGAGCTCACCGAAATGGGCGTGGCCTCGCTGAAGATCGAAGGCCGCATGAAGCGTCCGGAATATGTGGCGGCGGCGGTAAGTGCCATCCGCACTGCCTGCGAGGACCGTCCGGTGGACTTTGAAACCCTGCGCAGCGTCTTTTCCCGGAGCGGCTTCACCAAGGGCTACTTTGACGGACGCATCGACCGGGAGATGTTCGGCTACCGCCAGAAGGAGGATGTCACCTCGGCGGCGGGCGTGCTGGGCGAACTGGCACGGCTCTATGACCGGGAAAATCCGCTGGTGCCGGTGTCCATGCGTCTGGAGGCCCGTGCGGCACAGCCCACCCGTCTGACCGTATCCGACCGGGACGGACACACCTTCACTGTGGAGGGCAGTGTGCCCCAGGCAGCTATCAACAAGCCCACCACACCCGAGCGGGCAGCCCAGAATCTGGGCAAGACCGGCGGCACCCCCTTCTATGCGGACGAAATGGACTGCGATCTGGACGATGGGCTGATGATTCCGGCTTCGGAGCTCAATGCCCTGCGCCGGGAGGCCCTGGAGCAGCTCACCGCTGCCCGGAGCGATGTGCAGTCCCATGCCTTCACCGACCGGGCACAGCGGGCCTTCCCCCGCACCCGGGACCGGAAGATCCCCACCCTGCGGGCCCGGCTGCGGCTTTCCCAGCTCACGCCGGAGATCGCTGCCCGGTGCCCGGATCTGATCCTGCCCTATGAGGACATTGCGGAGGCAGTCGCATCGGGCAAGGCAAAGCCGGAACAGCTCATCGTGGAGATTCCCCGGCTGCTCTTTGAGGGCACCGACGCGGTGCTGGAAGTGCTCCGTCAGGCAAGGGAACTGGGTGTGACCCGGGCCTGGTGCGGCAACCTGGGCGCCATTGATATGGCCCGGAATGCCGGACTTTCGCCGGTGGGCGGTTACAGCCTCAACATCACCAATTCGGCGGCGGTGCAGGAATACGCGGCGCTGGGCCTTACTGATACCGAACTGAGCTTTGAACTGCCGGTGACCCGGGCCCGGAGCCTGGGCGGCTTCCTGCCCCAGGGAATCCTGGCCTATGGCTATCTGCCGCTGATGGCACTGCGCAACTGTCCCATCAAGGCAGCCATCGGCTGCGGCAAGTGCCGGGGCTATGAGAGCCTCACCGACCGCAAGGGGGTCCGCTTCACTGTGGACTGCGGACGGCATGACGGTCACCCCCGGCAGGTGAGCGAGCTTTACAACAGCGTGCCGCTCTGGCTGGCGGACCGCCTTGGCGAGCTGGAAGGGCTCTCCTTCCTGACCCTGTGGTTTACCCGGGAATCGGCTGCCCAGTGCGAAGCGGTGGTGCAGAGCTATGCCGAGGGCAGACCCATGCCCGGAGCGCCGTCGGAAAAGACCCGTGGGCTCTATTACCGGACCGTGCTGTAAGTCCGGACAGAATCAAATTGACAGTCAGGTCCGTCCGTCCCCGGGGGAACCGCTCCGGGACGGATGGGCTTTTTTATGGATCGAAGGAGGAAGTCCATGCTCATCAAGCGATTTACTGAAACTGCGGCTCTGCCCCGCCGGGCCACCGAGGGCAGTGCCGGCTATGACCTGAGTGCTGACCTGTCCCAGCCGGAGGTGATCCAGCCCGGGGAGTCGAAGCTGCTGCCCACCGGCATCGGTGTGGCCCTGCCGCCCCAGACAGCCGGTCTGGTATTCGGGCGGAGCGGCCTGGGCGCCAGGCATGGCATTGTGCCCGCCAACGCGGTGGGCGTCATCGACTGGGATTACCGGGGGGAGATCAAGGTGCCGCTGCGCAACCAGGGCAGCGAACCCTATACCGTCCAGCCCGGCGAGCGCATCGCCCAGATGCTGGTGGTGCCGGTGCTGACCCCGGAACTGACCCTCACCGATGATCTGGGCAGTTCGGAACGAGGGGAAAAGGGCTTTGGTTCCAGCGGTCGGAACTGACCGTATGTTTTGACATAAAATCGAGGTGTAGATACAGATCATGAAGAAAAATATCCTGCTGCTTTTCTTTATCCTGGCTGGTGCCATGGTGGGTTCGCTCATCGCGTCGGCGGCAGCCGGAGTGCCCATGCTCTCCTGGCTGGCTTACAGTGAGACCATCGGCATTCCCACTGCCAATCCCGCCTATCTGGATCTGGCGGTGGTACGGGTGGCCTTTGGCCTGGAGATGGGGCTTTCCATTGCCCAGATCGGCTGCATTATCCTGTCGCTGTTCGGCTATCGCTGGGCACTGAAAAAGATCTGAGGAGGGAACGGATATGGAGATCATACTGGCATCGGGTTCGCCCCGCCGGAAGGAACTGCTGGGACTGATCTGCCCGGATTTCCGGGTGGAGGTATCCGGCGCGGATGAACATGTCACTGAAACCCTCTCGCCGGAACAGATGGTGGCCCGCCTGGCGGAGAAGAAGGCGTCCGAAGTGGCGTCCCGGTTCCCGGAGGCGGCGGTCATCGGTTCGGATACGGTGGTGGAGCTGGACGGGGAGATCCTCGGCAAGCCCCACAGCCGGGAGGAGGCCGTTTCCATGCTGCGGCGCCTGTCCGGACGGGAGCACCGGGTCCACACCGCGGTGCAGATCCTCTCGCCGACGGGCAGTCGTTCGCTGGTGAGCACGGCTGAGGTGCACTTCGCCCCCATGACCGACCGGGAGATCGAGTGGTATGTGTCCACCGGCGAACCCATGGACAAGGCGGGGGCCTATGGCATCCAGGGCTATGCCTGCCGGTACATCACCGGCATCCGGGGGGATTACTACACGGTGATGGGCCTGCCGGTGCAGATGCTCTACCGGGCCTTGTGCGATTTAGGCATCTTAGAGGAGGCCTGATTCTCTGAGCCCTGAACTCTGTGCGATTTAAGGCATTTCTGGGGAAGCCTGTGCCGCATGCTCTGCCTGTTTTGAGCGGGCGGGGCATCCTGGCTGGCGGTGTTTCCCGGGGGCATCCGGGGCAGCGCTCTTCAGTGTGAAATCCGCACCCGCACCGGAGCCGCACAGAGGCGTCCCCGGACCGGATCAGCCGGTGGAAAATGGCGCAGAGAGCGGATTTTTACGGGGATTTTCCCGGAAGAATGTAAATTTTTTTCGAACCTTGGATTTCCGGTTGTTATCATGGGTGTTTAATTGTATAATAGGTTCGGAACTTGAAAAAATGCTTCAGCCGGTCCGACCCTCCGGGTCCGGACGGCTTTTTGTGAGAGGTCTTGGAATTTGAAAGGGGAAAAACTGAAAATGCGTCCGATTTTTTCGTTCGGAAAAGATATAGGTATTGACCTGGGTACTGCCAATACCCTGGTATTCATGCGCGGTCAGGGCATCATTCTGCGGGAACCGTCGGTAGTGGCGGTGGATACCCGTACTGATACCGTCCGTTATGTGGGCCAGGAGGCCAAGGATGTCATCGGCCGTACTCCCGGTTCCATTGTGGCAGTGCGCCCGCTCAAGGACGGCGTCATCGCTGACTTCGACATCACTGCCAACATGCTGCAGATCTTCATCAAGAAGGTCACCAACAGCTCCTTCTTCTCCCGTCCCAATGTGGTAGTCTGCATTCCGTCGGGTGTTACCGCTGTGGAGCGCCGTGCGGTCCGGGAGGCCACCATCAAGGCCGGTGCCCGGAAGGTTGCCATCATTGAGGAGCCCATGGCTGCGGCTATCGGTGCCGGTCTGCCGGTTGCCGAGGCCCAGGGCAGCATGGTAGTGGATATCGGCGGCGGTACCAGTGAAGTGGCTGTCATCTCGCTGGGCGGTATTGTATCGGCCCGTTCGGTGCGGGTCGGCGGCGATAAGTTCGACGACTTCATCATCCAGTACATCAAGAAGAAGTATTACCTGCTCATCGGTGAACGCACCGCTGAGGAGATCAAGATCAAGATCGGTTCTGCCTATCCCTATGAGGACGAGCAGCCCATCACCATCAAGGGCCGCAACCTGGCAGACGGTCTGCCCAAGAATATCGAAATCTATCCCGAGGAGATCCGGGAAGCACTGGCTGATCCGCTGGCTTCGGTCATCGATGCCATCAAGGGCACCCTGGAAAAGACTCCTCCGGAGCTTTCGGCTGATATTATCGACAACGGCATTGTCCTCACCGGCGGCGGCGCGCTGCTCCGGGGTCTGGACAAGCTGGTGGAGCGGGAAACCGGCATTTCGGTGCGGGTGGCTGAGAATCCGCTGGACTGTGTGGCACTGGGTACCGGTATGGTACTGGAGAACCTGGACGAGCTCCGGGAAGTGCTGGACAATGACGACAGCTCGCTGTAAGCGGCGTTTTTGACACATTCGAATCAGGACCAAAACACTATTTTGCGGTTGACGAAGTAGTGTTTTGTTTTATCAGGGGGATTTCCATATTTGGTCGGAAATTCCCGCAATTCACAGGAGGGCCCCAAGGGTGAAGGATTTCTTCCAGAGTACAAAATTCAAGATCCTGGCGGCAGTATTTGTCGTGCTGTGCGCGTTCATGCTGCGGGCAACCATGTCCGGCGGCCTGACTCCGCTCACCTCCCAGCTGCTCTCGGTGGTCACCACACCGCTGCAGTCGGCAGCTTCGGGCGTTTCCGAAAGTGTGGGCGGACTGTACCGGCATCTGTTCCAGGCCGGCGAGATCGAGGAGGAAAATGCCCAGCTGGAAGAGAAGGTGCGTACCCTTACCCAGCAGGTGGCAGACCTGGAACGGTACCGCCGGGAAAATGAACAGCTCCGGGAGTATCTGGAGATCAAGGAGGAGCACAGCGATTTCAGCTTTGCCAGCGCTTCGGTCATCGGACGGGACACCGCCGAGCGGTTCTACTCCTTTACCATCGATGCCGGCAGTGAGGCGGGCATTGAGAAGTTCGACCCGGTCATCACATCGGATGGCCTGGTGGGACTGGTGAGCGAAGTGGGCAAGAATTACGCCAAGGTGCTCACCATTCTGGATACCACCATCGAAGTGGGCGCCTATGACATCCGTACCCGGGACATCGGCACCACCTCGGGCGATATTACTCTGGCCCGGAACGGACAGCTCCGGCTCAACATGCTGCCCAAGGACTGTACGGTCAGCCAGGGCGACCTTATCTATACCACCGGTTACGGCGGACTGTACCCCAAGGATCTTGCCATCGGCGAGGTCACCGAGATCCATACCGATTCCAGCGGCATGAGCATGTATGCGGTCATCGACCCGCTCAGCGATATTGAAACGGTCAAGGATGTCCTGGTGATCACCTCCTTTGAAGGCCAGGGGGAACAGGTTTTTGAATAATTCCGGCTGGGCCGGGGAAAGGAAAGACCCATGGGACGCAAACGGGCACTGATTGCCGGCAAACATCTGATCTACTGCTTCGGGCTGATCTTCTGCTATGTGCTGCAGACCACTCCGGGCTTTCTGCAGATCTTCGGCGTCAAGCCCTTTCTGGTGATCCCGGCGGTGATTGCCATCGCCATGCAGGAGGGGGAGTTCACCGGGGCGCTGTATGGGGCGCTGGGCGGCATGCTCTGTGATATGGGCGCCAATACTTTTTATGGGTTCTATACCCTCACCCTGTTCCTGTACGGGGCAGCGGTGGGCCTGGCACTCATCTACCTGATGAAAAATGACCGGAAAACGGCAGTGCTCTGCTGCCTGGTGTATACCGGAGGCATGGCGCTGATCGAATACATCTTTTATTACCTGCTGTATGGCTTTGCGGGCAACTGGCAGGTACTGCTGTTCCAGCTCACACCGCGGGTGCTGTATACCTGCCTTGTGATGCCGCTGTTCTACTTCGGGGAGCGGAAGCTGTTCGACTATTTCAGCCGCCGCACCGAGGAGATCTGAGAGAGGAGACCCTATGCCTGCATTTCTGAAAAAACGGGATAATATCCTGGTACTGGCCTTTGGACTGGTGCTGGTATTTTTCATCGGACGGATGCTGCAGATGCAGCTGATCCAGGGCGATGAATACGAAAGCCAGATCTACAAGGGCACCATCAAGACCCAGACCGTGGAAGCGGCCCGGGGTGAGATCACCGACCGGTACGGCAATCCCATTGTCACCAACCGGGTGAGCATGAATATTGTACTGGACAAGGCCTTCCTGCCCGCCGAGACCCAGAATGAGATCATTCTCTCGCTGATGCAGCTGCTGGAGCAGAGCGGGGAGGAGTGGATCGATGAACTGCCGGTTTCGGATACCCAGCCCTATACCTTTGACGGCACCGATTCGGAGATTGCGGCGCTCAAGAAGTTCGCCGGGGTCAACGACTATGCCGATGCCGAGGAGGTCATGCACTGGCTGCTGGAGCGCTTCGGCCTGGACAATGCCCAGGTGAAGAATGAAGACGGCGAGCTGGTGGACCCGGAACGCATCTATACCCAGCAGGAACAGCGCCGGCTGGCTGGCGTGCTGTATACCATGGAGCGCAAGGGCTTCAGCCTTTCCAGCCCCTATACCTTCGCTGAGGACATCTCCACCCGCACTGCCACCATCATCTCGGAGCGCAGCATTGCCTCGCCGGGCGTATCGGTGGAGCAGGGCTCGGCCCGGAGCTATCCGGGCGGCAGCATGGCAGCCCATATCCTCGGACATGTGGGACCGATCACCGAGGCGAACATCCAGGAGTTCGAGGAGAACGGCATCGAATATGAGCTGGACGACATCATCGGTCAGGACGGGCTGGAGAAGCTCTATGAAGAGGAGCTGAGCGGTGAGGATGGTGAACGGCTGGTCTATGTCAATGAGAACGGCGAAGTGACCGATTCCACCATTTCGGTGGAGCCCCAGGCGGGCAATACCGTCATGCTCACCCTGGACAGCCGTCTGCAGAAGATCGCCGAGCAGTCGCTGGAGGACCAGATCCACTACCTCAATGAAACCGCTCCGGCCGGACAGGGTAAGGAAGCCAATGCGGGTGCGGTCTGTGCCATCGATGTCAAGACCGGCGAGGTGCTGGTGCTGGCAAGCTATCCCAGCTATGACCCCAACACCCTCTCGGAGGACTATGCCGAACTCAATGCCGACCCGGACAAGCCCCTGCGCAACCGGGCGCTGCTGGATACCTACACCCCCGGCTCCATCTTCAAGCCGGTGGTGGCACTGGCTGGCCTGATGAGCGGGGAGATCACCTCCGAAAGCATTGTGAACTGCAGCCATGTGTATACCTATTACACCTCGGTCTATGGTTCCCAGGCGTTTACTCCCACCTGTCTGGGCTATCATGGCGACATCACCGTCATGGACGCCCTCAAGTACTCCTGCAACATCTTCTTCTATGATACCGGACGCCGGGTGGGCATCGACGCCATTGTGGAGTCTGCCAAGATGCTGGGCCTGGGCGTGGACAACGGCTTCGAGCTGTGGACCAACCCCGGCACCATTTCCTCGCCCGAGGCCGCTGAGGCTGCGGGAGAGAACTGGTACTATGGTGATGTGCTCCAGTCCTCCATCGGACAGCGCTTCAACAAGTACACCCCTCTGCAGCTGGCAGTGTACTGCATGAACATTGCCAACCGGGGCACCCAGAACCGGGTGACCATTCTCAAGAGCATCAAGGATTACAGCATGTCCGATACCCTGTATGAGCACGAAACCGAAGTGCTGCAGGAGTCCACAGTGGACCCGTCGCTGTTTGATCCCATCTTTGAGGGCATGGTGGCAGCGTCCCGGACCGGTACCGCTGCTTCCTACTTCGGCAGCTATCCGGTGGATGTGGCCTCCAAGACCGGTACCCCGGAAACGGCTGACCTGCCCAACTCCACCTTTATCTGCTTCGCACCGGCAGATGACCCGCAGATCGCCATCAGCGTGGTGATCGAACAGGGCTGGCATGGTTATACCGGCGCCCCGGTGGCCCGGGATATTCTGGATGCCTACTTCTCTTCGGATGTCACAGCCCAGGAGCCCCAGCAGTCGGGCACTCTGCTCCCGTGACAGAAAAAGATTGACAGACCAGGAAAAAGGTTGTAAAATATCAAACAGCTTTTTCGTGTTTTTCTGTATGCAGAAAACCGGAACCGGCTGAATGATCCCATAAAACGGGGATTCAGAAGGTTTCGTTGCTTTTGGACAGTCCGGCGGATTTTCCCTTGGAAAAAGCGCCGGATTTGTCTTTTATTTGGAAAAATCTATTGTGCATTGCATTTTTCTATGATAAAATGAATTGTGAGAAAAAATCCCCTGAAACGGCAAAAATGTATTTGTACTGTTTCGGGTGAAGTATTTGACAGGAGGCTGAGAGAAGATGAATATTGCCCTGATGGCTCATGATTCCAAAAAAGAACTGATGGTACAGTTCTGTATTGCGTACAGCGGCATTCTTTCTCATCACAACCTCTGCGCCACCGGTACCACCGGCAAGATGGTGTCTGAGGCCACTGGCCTGGAGATCTTCCGGTTCCTGAGCGGCACCCATGGCGGCGATCAGCAGATCGCTTCCCGGATTGCCTGCAATGAGATCGACCTGCTGCTTTTCTTCCGGGACCCCATTACACCCCGTCCCGCTGAAAAGAATGGTGCGGATCTGCTGCGTCTGTGCGATGTCCACAATATTCCCGTGGCAACCAACATCGCCACAGCCGAAGCTCTGATCCATGCGCTGGAGCGTGGTGACCTGGACTGGCGTGACATTGTCAACCCCAGCAGATGAGCTTCCTCAGCGGAAAATCTCCGCTGAGGGCCCTACACAGGCACGGCAGAATCTGATATAATACCATAAAGGCGTTAAAACGGGAGCAGTATCCCCGGGCTCCGCACCAGAGAAGGACCGCCGCGGCTGAAAGCGGTCTGCGATCTGACCCGGGAGGAAGGACACCCGATCAGCCGGCTGGTGCGTCCCAGGGACGAAACCGGCCCGAATCCTTCCCGCGTTAAGGGAATTTCTCGAGTGGAACCGGAACTGTGTCCATACAGCCGGTTCAACAAGGGTGGCACCACGGAATTTTCTCCGTCCCTTGCGTTTTCCGGAACCAACCGGGAAGCCAGGGGACGGAGTTTTTTCATATCAAACCTATGATCAAACCAAAGAGGAAGGGAAGTCGGAAATACTATGGCACTGATTACCAAGGCGCCCCGGGGCACACAGGATTTCACCCCGGACCAGAGCGCCCGGATGCGGTATATCGAAGATACACTGATGCGCATCGCCGGTCTGCATGGCTTCGGCGAGATCCGCACCCCCACCTTTGAGCATACCGAACTGTTTGTCCGCTCGGTAGGCGATACCACCGATGTGGTCCAGAAGGAAATGTATACCTTTGAGGATAAGAAGGGACGCTCCATCACCCTGAAGCCCGAGGGCACCGCTGGCGCAGTGCGTGCGGCTCTGGAACGGGGCCTGCTGGCAGAAGCCCTGCCGCTGAAGCTCAGCTACATCACCCCCTGTTTCCGGTATGAGAAGGCACAGGCCGGACGCTACCGGGAATTCCATCAGTTCGGCGTGGAGCTGCTGGGCGCCCAGAGCTCGGCTGCCGATGCGGAAGTCATCGGCCTGGTACAGGAGGCACTGGATACCCTGGGAGTGACTGAGATCCGTCTGTTCATCAACTCCATCGGCTGTCCCAACTGCCGTCCCAAGTTCCAGCAGGCGCTGAAGGACTACTACTCCGCCCACTATGATGAGCTGTGCCCCACCTGTCAGGACCGTCTGGAGCGCAATCCCCTGCGTATCCTGGACTGCAAGGAGGAGCACTGTCACGAGCTGGCTGAACATGCCCCCATCGTCCTGGACTACCTCTGCGACGAGTGCCGGGAGCACTTTGAGGAGCTCCAGGAGCGTCTGCGGGCCATGGGCATTGCCTTTGAGGTAGATCCCACCATCGTCCGGGGCCTGGACTACTACACCAAGACCGTGTTCGAGTTCAAGACCGAGACCATCGGTGCCCAGGGCACTGTGTGCGGCGGCGGACGGTATGACGGCCTGGTAGAGCTCATGGGCGGTCAGAAGCAGCCGGCCGTAGGCTTCGCCATCGGTCTGGAGCGGCTCAAGCTGGTGATGGAGGCCTGCGGCGCTCCCATGCCGGAAGAGCCCCGGTGCGACATCGCCCTGATCCCGCTGGGAGCCAAGGCTTCGGTGCGGTGCAGCGCCATGGCGGCAGATCTGCGCACCGATGGCTTCTATGCCGAAACTGACCTGATGAACCGCAGCCTCAAGGCACAGCTCAAGTATGCCAACAAGATCGGCGCCCGGTACACCATAGTGATCGGCGACAGCGAGCTGGAGGCTGGCAAGGCACGGCTGAAGGATATGGATTCCGGCGAGGAGCAGGAGGTTGCCTTTGACCGTCTGGCGGATGTGCTGATGGAAAAGGAAGCCAGCCGTCTGTACGGCGAGATCGCCGATGCCCAGTTCGGCCTGGAGGAGCTCTCCGGCGTCCTGGGCCAGGAATAAAGTTTGCATGACTGCCGGCGGGGCAAGTCCCCATCGGAGAAGATAAGAGGAGTGAAACAACATGGCAGATACAATGCAGGGTCTCAAGCGTACCCATTACTGCGGGGAAGTGACTGAGGCCGTCATTGGCAGTGAAGTGGTAGTGTCCGGTTGGGTACAGCGGGCACGCAACCTGGGAAATCTGATCTTTATTGACCTGCGGGACCGCAGCGGTGTGGTTCAGCTGGCCTTCGGCGACAAGACCGACCGTGCCATCTTTGAGAAGGCAGCCGGTGTCCGGGGCGAATATGTCCTCATGGCGAAGGGTGTTCTGCGCCGCCGTGAATCGGTGAACAAGGAGATCAAGACCGGTGAGGTGGAGATCGAAGTGACCGATCTGCGGGTACTGGCAAAGAGCGAGACCCCGCCTTTCGAGATCGTGGACAACACCAATGTCAAGGAGGAACTGCGCCTCAAGTACCGCTATCTGGACCTGCGCCGCAGCCCCATGCAGCAGGCTCTGATGGCCCGTCACCGCATCGTCAAGATCGCCCGTGACTACTTCGATAAGAACGATTTTGTGGAGATCGAAACCCCGGTGCTCATCAAGTCCACCCCCGAAGGCGCCCGTGACTATCTGGTGCCCTCCCGTGTACACCCCGGCGAGTTCTATGCTCTGCCCCAGTCGCCCCAGCTCTACAAGCAGCTGCTGATGCTCTCGGGCTATGACCGCTATATGCAGGTTGCCCGCTGCTTCCGTGATGAGGACCTCCGGGCCGACCGTCAGCCGGAATTCACCCAGATCGACATCGAGATGTCCTTTGTGGACGAAGAAGATGTTATGACCATGAACGAAGGCTTCATCAAGAAGGTATTCCATGAGGTACTGGGTGTGGAGGTACAGACTCCCTTCCGCCGGATGCCTTACGATGAGGCAATGAGCCGTTACGGTGTGGACAAGCCGGATACCCGGTTCGGCCTGGAGCTGTGCGACCTCACCGACCTTCTGAAGAACACCGAATTCAAGGTATTTGCCGGCGCCACTGCCGAGGGTTACAGCGTCCGCGGTATTAATGTCAAGGGCGCTGCCGCCACTCTGACCCGTAAGGAGATCGACAAGCTCACCGACTTCGTCAAGACCTACCGTGCCAAGGGTCTGGCCTTCACCCGGTTCACCGCTGACGGTGTATCCTCCTCCTTCGAGAAGTTCCTCACCGAGGACGAGGTCAAGGCCATCCATGAGCGTATGGGCGCCGAGGAAGGCGACGTGCTGCTCATCGTGGCAGACAAGAACAAGGTGGTATTCGACAGCCTGGGCGCTCTGCGCAACCATCTGGCTAAGATGCTGCACCTCTATGAGGAAGGCACCTTCGACTTCCTGTGGGTAACCGACTTCCCGCTGTTCGAATATGACGAGGAGGAAGGCCGCTGGGTAGCCATGCACCATCCCTTCACCTCGCCCAAGCTCAGCGATGTGGACAAGCTGCTGAGCGATCCCGGTCACACCTATGCCCGTGCCTATGATATTGTCCTCAATGGCGTAGAGCTGGGCGGCGGTTCCATCCGGATCAGCGACCCCGAGATCCAGCAGAAGATGTTCGAGGCCATCGGCCTCACCGATGAGCAGGCCCAGGAGCGGTTCGGCTTCCTGCTGAACGCCTTCAAGTACGGCGTACCGCCGCATGGTGGTATGGCTTACGGTCTGGACCGTCTGGTAATGCTCATGCTGGGCAAGGATTCCATCAAGGAAGTCATTGCCTTCCCGAAGGTACAGAACGCCAGCGACCTGATGACCGACTGCCCGTCGCCGGTGGATCAGAAGGATCTGGATGTACTGCATATCCGGGTTCAGGACGACAAGTAAAATTCGCTGAATGTACAGAATCCCCCTGCCAGAAAAATGGCAGGGGGATTCTTGTTGCAGTAAAAAGCTCCCTGGAAACAGTCCCAGTGAGCTTCCATATAAAAGTCAGTCCTGTCGTTCCGGAATCCGTCCGATGCGCGCCAGTTCTTCCTCGAGGTAGGGGCGGATCTGCCAGTCCTTGGCGAAGGCCAGGTATTCCTGGTACTTCTGCCGGTCCGGACGACCGTTGCGCACCGCCTTGATGAGGATATTTTTCGGGGTGTGTTCCAGGGAGATGAACTCCATGATGTTCACATCATAGCCGCAGGCTTCCAGGAGCTGTCCGCGGATGCTGTCGGTGAGCAGCGCCGAGAACCGCTCCTTGATGATGCCATGCTTGAGCATCACCTTCATGCGGTCATTCTTGATCTTGGGAAACAGCTCATGCTGGCAGCAGGGAACGGTGAGCAGGATACGGCAGTCCCAGCCGATGGCCTGAACAATGGCGGCATCGGTTGCCACGTCGCAGGCGTGCAGAGTGACCACCATATCAATGGGCTCGCCGGATACATAGCTCTGGATGTCGCCGGTGAGGAAGGAGAGCCCGTCATAGCCCAGATCCCGGGCCACCTGTTCACAGAAGCGGATGACATCGTCCTTGAGGTCCAGACCGATGATCTTGACATTGAGCCCCAGCTGCCGCACCAGATAGTAATACAGTCCGAAGGTGAGATAGCTCTTGCAGCAGCCGAAGTCCACGATGTGGATGCGCCGGTCCTTGGGCAGGCTGTCCACGCAGCCGGCTACCAGCTCCAGATATTTGTTGATCTGCCGGAACTTGTCATAGTGGGCTTTGAGTACATGTCCGTCGGCATTCATCACGCCGAGATGGATCAGGAAATCACAGGGCTCCCCATCGGGAATGGCATAGGCCTTCTGCTTGTTGTGGGAGAGGTTCTGTTCTCCGGCCTTGGTAGGCGGCTGGGTCTTGATCTTCAGCCGGCTGAAACAGGTCATGTGGTAGTCGTGTTCGGTGGTGTGCAGAATGCACTGGCAGAAGGTGTTCTCCAGCAGTCCGGCAACGGCCTCAGCTGCTTCAGGCGCCGAGAGGTTTTCATGCAGCACCTACTTGTCATAGACATAGGTCAGCTGGAAGGTGAGCTCCCCGCCCTGCAGGAATGGACGGATCTGCACTTTTTTGTAGGGGGCAGAGCTGGTCTTTTTGAGCTGGGTCAGGGTAGCGAACACAAAATGCTCGTCAAAAAACGGCTGAAGCCGGGTGAGCATAAATCAATCTCCTCCTGTCAGATGGGACAAAAAACAGTGGTTGGAACAGCGGACAGAACCGCCGGAAAATCCAGTGTGCTGAGGGTATTATAGCATAAAATGAACCGTTTGTCCCATAACATGAAAATATTTTGGGGGAATCTGTTGACAAAAAATGCCCTTGATGCTATACTGTAAATATATTAGTAGTAATAATTATCATTATTGGAAAAGGGGTATTGAACTATGGAATTCAAGGGTAGCAAGACCGAAAAGAACCTGTGGGAAGCTTTCGCTGGTGAGAGCCAGGCTCGCAATAAGTACACCTACTTCGCATCCAAGGCAAGAGCTGAGGGCTTCAATCAGATCGCAGCCATCTTCGAAGAGACTGCCGGCAACGAGAAGGAGCATGCCAAGATTTGGTTCAAGCTGGCTACTGAGGAGAAGGGCATCGGCACCACTGCTGAGAACCTGAAGGCCGCTGCTGCTGGTGAGAACTACGAGTGGACCGACATGTATGCCAAGTTCGCTGCTGAGGCTAAGGAAGAGGGCTTCACCAAGATTGCTTTCCTGTTCGAGCAGGTTGGTCTGATCGAGAAGGAGCATGAGGCTCGTTACCTCAAGCTGCTGGCTAATGTAGAGAAGGGCGAAGTATTTGCCAAGAGCGAGAAGGTTGTATGGCAGTGCTCCAACTGCGGCTACATCCACGAGGGCGAGAAGGCTCCCGAGGTTTGCCCTGTATGTGCACATCCCAAGGCATTCTTCCAGATCCACGCAACCAACTATTAATCGATCTTTTTCCCATCGATTCAAAAAAGGACAGGCTTTCGGGCCTGTCCTTTTTCTATACAGAAATCCCGCCGGACTGAAGCCGTTTCAGCAGAATGCCCCCGCCTCTGCCAGAGGGGGAGCTGCCCGGTGATAGACCATCTCGGCGGAAGTGACCGCCGCCCTCCAGATCCGGCTGTCTGGCGCACACTGCCCGCAAAAATCCTCCCGGTCTGCGGGACCGCAGGGCGATGCGGAAATCAGAGAAGTGAGGCGAGCAGCCGCCTGCCCTGTCCGGGGTGTTCGTTTTTACAGGTGTGCCTGCCCACATGTGTTCTTTGCAAAAAACTGGCAGGAGAGCAAGGAACACAATGTGAAGATACAGAAATCGGGAGCGGAAGTCTGTCCATCGCCTGCCCTGTCCAGGGTGTTCGTTTTTACAAGTGTACCTGTCACATGCGGTTTTCCGCACAAAAAAATCCCCCGGCGGGAAAGCCGGGGGATTTTTATCAGGCATTTGCGGTGAGATGGGTCTTTTCCAGAGCCATCACAACCGGCGGGATCAGCACCAGCTGAATGATGATGCCGGGCAGAGCGGTGACAAATGCGGCAGTGAGGAATGCCTGCAGGGTATAGGCCTTGCCAGCCATACCCATAGCGGCAGTCATTGCCAGGCCATTGGCGGCACGGCCAGCCAGCATGGCGATGATCAGAGCTGCATAGGTGCGCTTGCGGTTCATGCGGCAGCCGAGGGCCTTATAGGCCACGCCGGATACCAGGCCATACACAGCCAGTTCCACGATCATGCAGACACCGGTGGGGAAGAGCGGGGGCATTCCATTGATGAGAATGGAAAGGGAAACAGTGAGGGCTCCGGCAATGGCACCGTAAAAACCACCCACAGTCATGCCGCAGATGAGAACGGGAATGTGCATGGGCAGAATAATGCTTCCCGCGTTGGGGATCATGTGGAAAGCCTGGGGCAGCACAACTCCGATGGCGGTGAACAGCGCAGCCATCACCAGGTTTTTGACACGGATGTTCTGTGATGTCATAATGTTCCTCCTGTGAAGTTTCTGCGGTAAATTATACCGCATTTCCGCGTCTGCTGTCAAATCCCGGCGATTGTCCCCAGCTCCGCCGGAGCATATAAAAAAGCCCGGAATTTTTCCGGGCTTTTTGGCTGTGGATCACAGCACTGGATCAATCGTAGTAAGGCATCATGTCATCGGGGATGGGGGTGTAGGTGGCGCCATCCAGGTCGGCCTTCAGCTCTTCCTTGGCCTTTTCAATGACATCCTTCTTGTCGGTGAACAGGTCATAGCCGGTGAGTGCCATAGCTTCGCCGGCACGGATCATGCCCTTGGTACCAACCGAAGTACCATAGCAGGAACAGGACTGCCAGGTGTGAGCCGATACGGGAATGGGAGCACAGGCTGTGGTGAACTGGGCAGTGGGGGTGATGTAGCTGACATCGCCCACATCGGTGCTGCCGCCGCCGCACTGGCTCTTGTCGCCGTACAGAACCGGCTTCATGCGCATGCCATGCTCCAGTTCCGCCGGGCTGAATCCGTACTGCTTGCAGGCAGCCGCGATGGCTTCGGGAGCATAGGTGGCAACCATGTCGTCCATGAACTTCTTTTCCTCGTCGGTGAACTCGGTGGGAGTTACCTGGCAGAGGTTCTCATACATAATTTCGTTCATGGTGTAGTTGGGCATCATGTTGTGCATGACACTCTTGACCGAGTAGGTCATGGTGGTTTCGGTCATGTGGGCAGCGCCTTCCGCGCAGAGGATCAGGCGGCGGACAATATCCTGCATCTGATCCATCTTGGGAGCGCGTACCGAGTACCGTACCGCAGCGGTAGCGGGCACAATGTTGGGAGCCATACCGCCGTCGATGATGATATAGTGCATCCGGCCGCCGTCGATGATGTGTTCACGCAGGTAGTTGCAGCCCACGTTCATCAGTTCTACGGCATCCAGGGCGCTGCGGCCCAGCCACGGAGCGCCGCCGGCATGAGCGGGGATACCCTTGAAGTAAAATTCCATCAGTGTATAGGCATTGTTGCTGCCGCCGCTGACTGCGTCCTGGTTGCCCGGATGGTAGGTCAGGCAGCAATCCAGGTCGTTGAAGACGCCGGCTCTTGCCATATAGGACTTACCGGACAGGTTCTCCTCTGCCGGACAGGCATAGAAGCGCAGGGTGCCGGGGAGATTTTCCTCCTTCATGGTATCCATCAGAGCGGCGAATGCCAGTACACCGGCTGTACCCAGCAGGTTATGACCGCAGGCGTGACCATAAGCACCCGGCTCCAGCGGGTCCTGAACAGTCAGGCCGGCCTTCTGGCTCAGACCGGGCAGAGCATCGAACTCACCCAGAATACCGATGATCGGCTTGCCGCTGCCATACTCAGCGATGAAAGCAGTTTCAACCACATCCACCGGTGAAGTGATCTTAGCTCCCATATTCTTCAGATAATCCTGCTGCAGCTTGGTGGCATTGAACTCACGGAAGCCGGCCTCCGGCTTTGCCCAGATGTCCAGAGCCATCTTTTCCAGAGCTTCTCTGTGCTTGGCAATATTTGCCTTGATATTCTGCTTGCCCATGATACTGATCTCCTTTCACTACTTGGTTTGATTGAATAACATTATATACCACCATGAATGTTCCTGCAAGGGATATTTCATTTTTGGCACTGTAAATAGCCGAAATGTCTAATTTTATGCGGCTTCTTTTAGAGAAAATTGCGCTGACAGGGCACAGCTGTTCTTTAACTGAACACAAATCCGGGCAAGACACTCAGGCCGGTTTTGATGGGAAAAAGGGGTGTTCTGTAAATTTTGTAAAAAATCACTGCATTTGCCGGTGAATTTCCAAGCCAAACAAGCTAAATCTACAAAGGAAGCCGGAATTTCATCATGGTGAATCGATAAAGTGAACAACAGAGCGTTCGCATAATTTGAATAAACTGTAAATTTTATACAACAGTGAAATGTGCGGCGGTTCACCTTGCGAAAGGCGGCGGAAAATTTCAGTCTTGCAAAGCGAAGCAAAGTGTGTATAATAAAACATAAACCAGCCGCCGGTGCAAAAAGGCGGCAGCGGTCTATCCAAAAAGCAAAAGCCAGAAGGAGGTTTTCACTCATGCTTAGCGACCGATCTTTTGATTTCGTACGGAATAATGCCAATCGACAGCAGGGCCAGCAGTCCTGCCAGTTTGTGCTGCCTGAACAGCAGCCGCAGCGACAGCAGCGGACCGAACGAAATCAGAATAAGGCGCTGGCTTAAGCGAAAACGCCTTGCTGCAAGGGAATTGGCAGGGGCGGATAAAAGACGAGGGCCAGCGGGCTCAAGTCTTTGAAACGCCATGTGAATCCCAAGGCAGCTTTATAGCAAATCTATAAACTGTTGTGTAGGGACTGTGCGATGCAAAGCACAGTCCCATTTTTTGTTATTTGGAGGAAATTATCATGCTTACATCTTCGCTTCTTACCGAGCTGCTCTGCAGCCTTTCCATTATCGGCGGCCTGCTTCTGCTGGGGACCTTCCTGCGGGCCAAGGTCAAACTGTTCCAGAAACTCTTCCTGCCCGCATCGGTGATCGGCGGCTTCATCGGACTGCTGCTCGGGCCGATGATTCTGGGTGATTATGCCATTCTCCGGGTACCTGAGACCTACATCAACGACTGGTCGCTGCTGCCCGGCACCCTGATCGTTCCCATCTTTGCGGCGGTTCCCCTGGGAATGTTCATGAACCGTTCCCCCAAGGCCGAGAGCGGCAAAAAGACCGCTCCCAATGTGCTCAAGGCTTTCGCCCTGTTTGCGGCACTGAGCTTCATGCAGTCCGCCATCGGCTTCGGAACCAACCTGTTCTTCAGCAGCACCGGTGACTATGATCTCTACCGCACCTTCGGCTATGAGCTGAGCCAGGGCTTCTGCGGCGGTCACGGCACTGCCGGCGCTGTGGGCAAGATCCTTGAGGGCCTGGGCCTGGATTACTGGGCTACCGCTCAGGGCGTAGCGGTTACCACTGCCACCATCGGCATCATCGGCGGTATGCTGCTGGGCATCATCTTCATCAACATCGCCGCTGCCAAGGGTAAGACCGCCGTCCTCAAGAAGCCCGGCGATATTCCCGCTGAGATGTCCAGGGGCTATGTAGCCGACACCAGCCGTCACGCCTCCATGGGCCGTGAGACCTTCATGCCCTCCACCATCGAGACCATCTCCCTGCACCTTGCCATCATTCTCGGCGTCTGCGGCGCTGCCTATGGCCTGCTGGATCTCCTCGCCAAGACCGGTATCTCCGCCTTCTCCAGCATGCCCGTGTGGATCTATGCCATGGTTATCATGTTCGGCGTCAACCACCTCATCATCAAGCTGGGCCTCGACTGGGCCATCGATACCAAGGTCAAGAGCCGGATTTCCGGTGCCATGTCCGACTTCGCCATTACTGCCGCCATCGCCAGCCTGCCCGTTGAGGCCGTTATGGAGTATGCTGTGCCCATCCTGGTAATGTGCGCTATCGGTTTTGTACTCACCTACATCTTCGTATTTAAGCTGGGGGACATCGTCTACAAAGGCGACTATGCCTTTGAGCGTTCCATCATTGCCTGGGGTACTGCCACCGGCGTTATGATCACCGGTATGATGCTCCTGAAGATCTGCGATCCCGACTATGAGACCCCCGCTCTGGCCGACTTCTCCATGGGCTTCTCGCTGCTGTCCCTGTCCGGCCTGATCACCACTCCCCTGACCCTGGCAGTGATCGCCTCGGGCAGCACCATGGCGAACTTCCTGTTCTCGCTGGCTGTGACCGGTGTGTTCTGGGCCATCCTGGCAGTTGTGACTGTGGGCAGCCGGGTCAGCGCCCGCCGGACTGCGCCCGCAGCGGAGACCGCCACTCTGGCAGACTGAAGCAGCGCTTTTCCCCGGTGAAAAAGCGTGCTACAATAAATAAAGGTATCAATACAGCTCCTGTCCCGGGTATGGGGCAGGGGAGAACCGATGGAAGGAGCCTGTATCATGGATAAAAAAGCAGTGTATGAGGTGATTGATTCCAAAGCGTCCGAGTTTGCGGCGCTGAGCGACGCCATCTGGGACTATGCGGAACTGGCCTTTACCGAGCATCAGTCGGCAGAGGCACTCTGCCGGCAGCTGGAAAAGGAGGGCTTTGCCGTCACCCGTGGGGTGGCTGGCATTGAAACCGCCTTCACCGCCCGCTATGGCAGCGGCAAGCCGGTGATCGGTATCCTGGGCGAGTTCGATGCCCTGTCCGGCCTGAGCCAGAAGGCGGGCTGCGCGGTTCGGGAGCCGCTCTGTCCCGGCGCCGCCGGTCACGGCTGTGGACACAATATGTTCGGCGTGGGTTCCATTGCCGCCGCCGTAGGCGTCAAGAAGTACCTGGAGGACACCGGACACAGCGGTACGGTGGTCTACTTCGGCACCCCCGGTGAAGAGGGCGGTTCGGGCAAGGCATTCATGGCCCGGGAGGGCGTCTTTGACGAGCTGGATGCCGCTGTGGCCTGGCACCCTTCGGATCTCAATGCCGTTATGACCGGCAGCAGCCTTGCCAATGTGCAGGTGGCCTACCACTTCAAGGGTGTGGCAGCCCATGCAGCGGCGGCGCCCCATCTGGGCCGGAGTGCCCTGGACGCCGTGGAACTGATGAACATGGGCGTGCAGTTCCTGCGGGAGCATGTGATCCCGGAGGCACGCATCCACTATGCCATCACCAATACCGGCGGTTATTCCCCCAATGTGGTGCAGCCGGAGGCCGAGGTGCTCTATCTGATCCGGGCGCCCAAGAATGCCCAGGTGCAGGAGATCTATGCCCGGGTGAACAAGATCGCCCAGGGTGCGGCTATGATGACCGAAACCGACCTGACCATTGATTTCTACAAAGCCTGCTCCAACCTGATCCCCAATACGGTGATGGAGGAGCTGATCTACAAGAACCTGTGTGAAGCCGGCCTGCCGGAGCACACCGACGCTGACCGGGAATTTGCCCGTCAGATCCGGGAGAGCATCGAGAACAAGAGCGACACCGTGGCAGCCCTGCTGGACAAGGCCACTGATCCCGCTGAGAAGGAGCTCTACCGGAAGCATCTGGGCGATCCGCTCAACGATTTCATTGTGCCCTATCACTCTTCGGAGCTGGCAATGGCTGGTTCCACCGATGTGGGCGATGTGAGCTGGGTTTGTCCCACTGCCCAGGTGAATACCGCCTGCTATGCTTCGGGTACTCCCGGACATTCCTGGCAGCTGGTAGCCCAGGGCAAGGCACCGGTGGCCCATGCCGCCATGCTTCAGGCCGGACGGGTCATGGCTGGAACTGCCATTGATCTGTTCGAGTCCCCGGAGCTGCTGGAAAAGGCCAAGGCAGAGCATGCGGCCCGGGTGGGAGACGGCTATGTCTGCCCCATTCCGGCAGGTGTAAAGCCCCGTCCCATGGGCGCCAAGAAGTAAGTTTTCCCCTTCATTTCCCTGCGTTCAGCGGGGAGAGTCCCCTGTTTTTCTTTTTCCTGTTGAGCAGAAAGCACGAGATGGCTGCGTTGCCGTTTCGTGCTTTTTGCGTTCGCCGTTGCCGGGAACGGAACTTTATGTTACAATACTATTATTATATAGGAACAGGAGTGTGCAGGTTTGGACGAAAGAGTCAAGCGCATCAATGAACTGGCACAGAAATCCCGGACTGTGGGTCTGACCGAGGAGGAAAAGGCCGAACAGCAGCGGCTGCGTCAGGAGTATGTCAAAGCCTTCCGGGCCGGACTGGACGGTATGCTGGACGGCGTATTCGTAGCGGGACAGAATGGGGAAGCCGTTCCCATCAAGGCCTATATGAAGGAGAAGTATGGAACCAAAGAATCCAAGTGAACCATCCTTTGCCCAGCGGGTGGAAGAGGCGCTTCTGCAGGTTCCGCCCGGACGGGTGGTGACCTATGGAGGACTGGCTCTGCTGGCGGGGCGTCCCCGGGCAGCCCGGGCGGTGGGAATGCTCATGGCCCGCAATCCCTATGGGGAACTATTGCCCTGTCATCGGGTGGTGTCCGCCTCGGGAGAACTGTCCAGCCGGTCCTTCCGGCAGGAACAGGCCCGGCGTCTGCGGGCGGAAGGAGTAGAAGTGGTGGATTTTCATGTGGATCTCAGCCGGTATGGCTGGGACGGACGGAGCCGATCATAAAGGGGGGAGATCTGTGCGTACAAGCGGAGTGGTAATGCCCATCTTTTCACTGCCGTCGGATTTCGGCATTGGAACACTGGGCCGGGATGCCTGTGATTTCATCGACTTCCTGGCTTCGGCGGATGTCCATGTATGGGAGATCATGCCCATCTGCCATACCGACAGCAGTTTCTCCCCGCACAATGCTCTCTGTGCCCGGGCAGGCAATCCCCTGCTCATCGACCTGCAGCCCTTTGTGGATCAGGGTGTCTTTTCCAGCCGGGAGCTCTCCCGGATGGACTGGGGACGGGACCGTGCCAAGATCAGCTATTCCAAGGTAGCTGCCGCCAAATACAAGGCGCTGGAAATGGTATTTGATGCCCTGGGTTCCCTGCCGGACAGCAGCTTTGATCGCTTCCGGGAGGACAATCAGGACTGGCTGGAGGACTATGCCCTCTTTGCCGCCATCTATGAGCAGTTCCAGTATCTGCCCCTGCCTCTCTGGGGAGATGGAGTGGCCCGGCGTTCCCATGCGGAGCTGGACCGGCTGCGCATCCGTCTGGACCGGCGCATCCGGTTCTATGAGTACCTGCAGTACCTGTTCTATGGACAGTGGGGACAGCTCCGGCGGTATGCTGCCCAGAAGGGTGTGCGGCTCATGGGGTCGATGACCTTCGAGCTGCCCGAAACCAGTGTGGAGCTGTGGACCGATCCCGCTGCCAATGATGTGAGCTTCCGGGACGCCTTTGCCGACCGCTGGAAGCAGCGCCTTGCCTGGAGCCGCCGGCTCTATGATATTACCAAGGTCTACCGCCGGGTGGACGGGGAGGAGGTCTTTGCCTTCTATGAGCCCACCTGGGTCACAGCCGATGACTTCTGCGAGACCCTCCTGCAGATCGGACGGGCCTCTGCCGGGGATCTGGCTGCGGCAGGCCGCTATACCCATGCCTTCCAGAAGGGGTTCGGGGAACGGGCGGCTGCCCGGCATCTGCCCCACTGGTATGACCGCACTGCCATTGCCTATGTGGGCACCTGTTCGGACGATACCATCCGGGGCTGGATCAAGACCCTGGACAAGGCCACAGCACAGGATGTCAATGAGTACATCGGCACGGCATTGCCCCGGGACCAGGCCTGGTCGGTGCTGCGCACCATGTGGCTGAGCCAGGCGGCGATTGTCCTCTCGCCGGTGCAGGATTTCCTGGAGCTGGGCAGTTCGTCCCGGCTTTCGGGCTTTGAGAACCCGGCGGACAACTGGACCTGGCGGCTGCGCCGTGGCAGCCTGACCAACCGGCTGGCCCAGCGCATTGCCCGGATGAACCGCCTCTTTGACCGGGGCGGACGGCAGTAAAAAGGAGAGCACGGCATGAAACAGTTTGAGTACAAGGTGATCGCACCGGCAGTGAATCTGGCGCTGACCACCCGGCAGTATGAACAGCAGGCCCAGGAACTGGAGAATCTGCTCAATACGCTGGGAGCCGAGGGCTGGGAACTGGTGCAGAAAGCGGATGGATTCTACTTCTTCAAGCGGGAGAAATCCGACCTCTCAGAATAACAGCAGAATAAAAACAGCCTGTCCGCAGGTCCGGTTTATGCCGGAGCGGACAGGCTGTTCTTGTTTTGCGCAAAAATTTACGGCATGGGCGGCTCGATGATGTCCGAGAGCAGGGTGTGCAGTACCGAATCCCGGGCGAAGTAGTCCGCCGAGGCGGAGGGGAGTTTGCCCGAGCGCAGTTCCAGACCGGGCTGGAGGGGCAGGATCAGCGAGATGGTGGTGCCGTAGCCCTCCCGGAAGGAGGCCATCACCCGTCCGCCGGCGCGTTCCAGGATCATGCGGGTCACAGTCAAACCCAGACCCAGGGAGCGGCGGCTCTCGTCCAGGCTGAAGAAGGGCTCAAAGACCTGCTCGGCATATTCCGCAGGCAGGCTGGGGCCATTGTCGGTGAGGGTGATGACTGCTTCGTCCCCGCTGTGCCGCAGGGAAAGACGCAGAGTGGCGGCTTCGCTCTCCATCAGGGCCTGGAGGCTGTTGTCCACCAGGTTGAGGACAGCGCAGTCCAGCTGATGGGGATCGATGCGCACTGCCAGCGGTTCCTTGCAGAATTTGTCCGAGTAGTCAATGCCGGGCTGCAGCCGCAGCTTGGAGGTCAGCGCCCGGGAGAGATCCTCCAGATGGGCGGTGAGATCAAAGACCTCCGGTTCTCCGGACTGTCCTGCTGACAGTCGGGCATAGAGCTCCAGATTTTCCCCGGAGCCCAGCAGGCGCTGGCAGTCCCGGTTGATCTGCCGGATCAGCGGATAGCCCTGCTTATCCTCATAGAGCTCCTCCACATTGCACAGTCCCAGCACCGCCGAGAAGAGACTCCCGACGATCTGCCGCAGATGGGCATTCCCTGCCAGGAGTGCCGGCATCAGGTTCGGGGTTTCGGCTTCCCGGACGCCGGGCAGGTAGGTGATCAAGAAGGGGCCTTCCTGATCCAGCGGCAGGATAGTGAGGGTATAATGGGCCAGTGAAACGGTCTGATAGGACAGGGGCTGTCCGGAATTGCCGGCAATACGGGCAGCAGTTTCCCGGACAGCCGCAGCGGACCATTCCTCACAGGGGAAAAGCTGTGCCAGATACAGCACGGCAGCATTCTGCCAGATCACACTGCCGTCTGCCGCATAGAGAGCTGCTGGAAGATTGGTATTGGTATAGAGTATTTTGATCTGTTCGATGGGAGAGGGAGTTTGCTGCATGATGCTGTCCTCCGCAGTGAAAAAATCAACCGGAACTTAGTATAACCCGTGGTGTACAGATCCATCAGCCGGAGATGGTCGAATTTTGTCGAAAACTGTCATATACCATTATTATACAGAAGGAGAAATCGGATTTCAACCGGACAGCTGAACTTCTGCGGAAGGGATTTCCGGGATATATTGAAAAACGCAGGCAAATCAGGTACAATAAACATAAGCTCATAAACAATGAAACTGTGGATAGGAGTGTTTTATAACATGGCAGTGAAAATTGGCATCAATGGGTTTGGACGCATCGGTCGTCTGGTATTCCGCGCAGCGGTGGCCCAGCCGGAAAAGTATGAGATCGTCGGCATCAATGACCCGTTTGTGGATCTGGACTACATGGTTTATATGACCAAGTATGACAGCATCCATGGCCATTTCAACGGCGAAGTAAAGGCAGAGAACGGTAAGCTGGTTGTAAACGGACGGGAAGTAGCAGTTTATGGCTGCATGAATCCCGAGGAGATTCCGTGGAGCGAATGCGGCGCGGAATACATTGTAGAATCCACCGGTGTATTCACCACCACAGAAAAGGCATCGGCTCATCTCAAGGGCGGCGCCAAGAAGGTTGTGATCTCGGCTCCTGCCAAGGATAAGGATACCCCCACCTTTGTCATGGGTGTCAATGAGGAAGTTTATACTCCGGATATGACTGTTGTATCCAATGCTTCCTGCACCACCAACTGTCTGGCCCCGCTGGCAAAGGTAATCCATGATACCTTTGGCATTGAAGAAGGCCTGATGACCACTGTACACTCCACCACAGCAACCCAGAAGACTGTGGACGGTCCCTCCAAGAAGGATTGGAGAGGCGGCCGTGCAGCTTCGGGCAATATCATTCCCTCGTCCACCGGTGCTGCCAAGGCCTGCGCCCTGGTAATCCCCTCGCTGAAGGGCAAGCTCACCGGTATGTCCTTCCGTGTACCCACACTGGATGTGTCGGTCGTAGACCTCACCGTCCGTCTGGCCCGGGATACCACCTATGAGGAGATCTGTGCTGCCGTCAAGGAAGCCAGCGAAGGCAAGATGAAGGGCATTCTCGGCTATACCAATGAAGATCTGGTATCCAGCGACTTCATCGGCGACAGCCGTACTTCCATCTTTGATGAGAAGGCCGGTATCATGCTCAATCCCCGGTTTGTAAAGCTGGTGGCCTGGTATGATAACGAGTGGGGCTATTCCTGCAAGGTGCTGGAACTCATCAACCATATGTATGAGGTAGACCACAAGTAAGGTTCCCCAAAGATTCATAAACGCAAGCGCAGCCCGGACAGTATCTGCTGTCAGGGCTGCGATTTTTTAGGAGAAAGTCTGCTGGAACATCACCGCAAGCACGAAAACTGTCAACAGGATCGGCAAAAGAGCGCATGCATGGATAAAGATATTTACAAGGTTTTCAAAGAAGGTGTCCGCTGTCCGGGAGGATTTGAACACTGGGCTGCCTCCAGGATTGTAATTAAAAGTATAATTGTATTATAAAGCAGATTGATTATCATTACAAGTATAATAGTACTTATATTTTGTTTGATTCGCCATTGTCCTGCACTATCCTAAACAGGAGAGGTGAAGCAAGATGGCAGTAGACTACAATCGGATCGGAAAACGGATCGCCGAGCTGCGGAAAAGCAGGGGCATGACCCAGGCCAGTCTGGCAGAAAAGGCGGAGATCACCAATAACTTTCTCTCCCATATTGAACGCAGCTATTCCATTCCCAGCCTGGAAACGCTGGTGCGGATCTGCGATGCCCTGGGAGTTACCCCGGACGCAGTCCTGTTGGGGACTGCCACCGAGCAGTCTGCCTATCTTGCCGATGAGTTCACCGGAAAGTTCCAGGCCTGTACTCCGGCACAGAAGCGGTTCATTCTCGATATGATGGACGCCCTGAACCGGGAGAACCTGCGCTGAACCAGAAAAAACCGCCCGGCCTGCATCTGTACAGGCCGGGCGGTTCTGATTTTCTGTGGGGTTATTCGGAAAAGGCGCCGGGAGTTCCCCGGAGGCCATGGTCATACAGGGCTTCGCACAGGGCGCCGAACTGTTCCATCGAGAGCTGTTCCGCCCGGGCGGTGGCTGGGATTCCCGCTGCCTCCAGCAGGGCAGTCACTTCCCCCTTGGGCAGGCGGAAGAAGCCGCTCACACAGTTGGGCAGAGTCTTGCGGCGCTGGGAAAAGGCCGCCTTCACTGTCTGGAAGAAGAGGGCTTCGTCCCGGACCTTCACTGCCGGTTCGGGCAGCAGATCCAGCCGGATCACTGTGGAGTCCACATCGGGGGCGGGCATGAAGCTGCCCCGGCTCACCTGGAACAATACCGACGGGGTGCAGTAGTAGCGCAGAGCAATGCTGATGGCGCCCACTTCCCGGGTGCCGGGCTCGGCAGTGAGCCGGGCGGCGGCCTCCTTCTGCACCATGACTGTAATGGAGCGGATGGGCAGCTTTTCCTCCAGCAGGTGCATCAGGATGGGCGAGGTGATGTAGTAGGGCAGGTTGGCACAGACTGCCACCTCCATGCCGGCGAATTCTTCTTCAATGAGCCGGTGCAGATCCACTTTCAGCACGTCGTCGTTGACAATTCTGATATTATCAAATTCCCCGAGGGTTTCGTCCAGAATGGGGAGCAGACGGCTGTCGATCTCCACACAGACCACCTTATCCGCCCGCTTGGCAAGCTCGGCTGTGAGCACACCGATACCGGCGCCGATCTCGATCATACCGGTGCCGGGCGCAGCGCCGCCCAGTTCTGCCATACGGGGGCAGACCGACGGATTGATGAGGAAATTCTGGCCCAGGGCCTTGGAAAAGGTGAAGCCATAGCGGGTGAGCAGATCCCGGATCACCGAGATATTGGACAGATTCTGCATGGATGCCTCCTGAAAGCGGACAAAGCCGTTTGATGGGAACCGGTCGGGATTGATACAGGACCGTTTTCTCTGTGGATATTATAGCATAAAAGAACCGGGCACGGAATGATAGATTTCTGTTGCGGACCAGAACATTTTGCCGTACAATAGGAGAAAAGCCGAATTTTGTCAAAACAAGAGAGTGAGGACTGTCATGCGCCGGGACAAACTGAATTATTATCTGGATATTGCTGAAACTGTACTGGCTCGGGGAACCTGTCTGCGCCGGAATTTCGGAGCGATCATTGTCAAGAACGACCAGATCATCTCCACCGGGTATGTGGGAGCGCCCCGGGGCCGGGAAAACTGCTGTGACCTGGGCTACTGCACCCGGGAAAAGCTGCAGATCCCCCGGGGAGAGCGGTATGAGCTGTGCCGTTCGGTCCATGCCGAAGCCAATGCTATTATTTCGGCGTCCCGGATGGATATGCTGGGCTCCACTCTGTTCCTGGTGGGACGGGAAGTGCAGACCGGCGAGTATGTCCAGGGGGCGAATCCCTGTGCCATGTGCAAGCGCATGATTATCAACGCCGGTATTGAAACAGTGGTGATCCGGGACGACAAGGAACATTTCCGGGTCTACAATGTCCACAACCAGTACATTCTCCAGGACGAATCCCTGGAGGAAACACGGGGCTATTGAGTCCGTACTGATCCAGGAGCCTTCCCCGGCTGGGGGAGGTTCTTTTTTTGCAATTTTGAACATATTGAAAACGAAGGGGCTGGTAAATTGCACCGGGAATGGGAGTGTGCTATAATATCCTGGCAGCAAATGCTGACGCGTTTTTGAAGCGGGTTCTGTTCTGATTTTCGGACCTTCGCTGTGCCGGTATAAAACCGGCGGCAGTGCACAGGATAAAGGTGTAAAAACCGGAATTTTGTGCAAAGGAGGAGCTGGCATGGATAAGGACCAGAAGCCGAAAAGCTGCGAGGAGGAAACAGAAGAGGAACTGCTCACCGAACGCCGGGCTGATCAGGATCAGCAGATCGTGAAAACCGGGTCGGTGACACCTGCGGGCGGGAAGTATGTGATCCACTGCCTGACGATTATCGGGCAGGTGGAGGGGCATTATATCCTGCCTCCGCAGAACAAGACTACCAAATATGAGCATGTGATCCCTCAGCTGGTGGCGATCCAGCAGGACCCTCAGATTGAGGGGCTCATTGTGATTCTCAATACCGTCGGCGGTGATGTGGAGGCGGGCCTTGCCATTGCCGAACTCATTGCCGGCATGAACAAACCCACCGTTTCGCTGGTGCTGGGCGGCGGACACTCCATCGGCGTGCCGCTGGCAGTCAGTGCCCGGCAGTCCTTTATTGCGCCGTCTGCCACCATGACCATCCATCCGGTGCGTATGAACGGCCTGGTGCTGGGTGTTCCCCAGACCCTCTCCTATTTTGATAAGATGCAGGAGCGTATCGTCCGCTTTGTGTGCGATAATTCCTCCATCTCGCCGGAGCGGTTCCGGGAACTGATGATGACCACCGGCGAACTGATGATGGATGTGGGTACAGTCCTGGACGGCGAAGCCGCAGTGGAGGAAGGGCTCATCGATCATCTGGGCGGGCTGGCGGAAGCCATCGACTGCCTCTATACCATGATCGAAGAGGAGCGTTCCAGCCGGGAAGAGGAGGGGAGAGAATGATTCTCTATACTCCGGTTCCCATGGACATGGTCTTTCCTGTCCGGCAGCCTGAACCGGTCACGCTGGAGCGGGACGGACGGTATTTCACAGGCATCCGCAGCGGGAGCGGGGTGCGGATCACCCGGCTCTGCTCCACCTGCCCGGCAGACTATCTCCGGGCGGATTGGCAGCCCGGCTGTACCCTGCCGGAACAGGCAGATCAATCATAAAAAGGCACAGGCCCGGGACCCGGTTCCGGACCTGATGACCGCTCAGTCCGGCAGCGGCTCTGACCCTGCCGGCAAGTTTTACATAAGGAGGCATCTTATGTCTGTATGGCAAGCAATTCTGCAGGGAATGATCCAGGGGCTCACCGAATTTCTGCCGGTGTCCAGCTCGGGACATCTCTCCATCTTCCAGTATTTCACCGGTCTTTCCGGTGAAAGCGGCGCCTTTTTCTCCATTGTCCTGCATCTGGGAACCCTGTTCGCAGTGATCCTCGCCTTCTTCCCCACCATCTGGGGACTGATCTGTGAGGCCTTTGCCATGCTCGGGGATATTTTCCGGGGCCGGTTTACCTTCCGCCGGGTCTCCCCCAAGCGCAAGATGATCTTCCTGCTCATCGTTTCCCTGCTGCCGCTGGTGTTTGTGGTATTCCTCAAGGACTTCTATGAGAGCTTCTCCACCGATGACGGCATCATTGTGGAAGGCCTCTGCCTGATCGTCACCGGTATCCTGCTCACCCTGGCCTGCCAGTGCCCCGATACCGGCAAGAATGCCGCCAGTATGAAGTATTCCGATGCCCTTGCCATCGGTCTGGCCCAGGCCATTGCCCCCATGCCGGGCATCTCCCGGTCGGGCTCCACCGTGGCGGTGGGCATGATGATGGGCCTTGGCAAGAAGTTCGCCGTCACCTTCTCCTTTATCATGGGCATTCCCGCTGTGCTGGGCGCTGTGATCCTGGAGATCCCTGAAGTGGTGAAAAATGGCCTCGCCCTGCCGCTGCATATTGTCATCATCGGCTTTGTCACCTCGCTGGTGTTCGGCCTGCTGGCAATCGCCCTGGTCAACCGGCTGGTGGTCAGCGACAAGTTCCGTTACTTCGCCTATTATACCCTCATCGCCGGTGCCATTGTGGTGATTCTGGGCATCATCGAACTGTTCTCCGGTCATGTGATCCAGCAGGCTATCACCGGTATGCTGGCGTGATGTTTCCCTGTTTTTCTGACGGGCAGTCCTCCTTCGGGACTGTCCGCCTTTTTTGTTTCACCCTTGGTTCGACTCCGGATTTGTGTTATACTGATAAGGATAGATTTGATCGTTTTCCGGTCTGGTAATAAAAGAGGAGGCCCGTCCGTTCATGGCAACTGGCACAAAAAAATCCACAACCAAAAAATCCACCGGGCGCCGCCGGGAGAGCGCCAAAGCCCGGGAAGCCCGGCTGCGTGCCCAGCGGCAGATGCGCGCCATTATCCTGATGGCAGTGGGTCTGCTGTTCTGCGCGCTGGTGTTCCTGCCCGGCGAAGGCATCTGGAATACCGCGCACAAAGCCATGTTCGGCCTGTTGGGAATCGTGGCCTGGGGTGCGGCACTGATCCCGGTCTATCTGGCGGCCGTGCTCTCCTCGGACAGCCGGTATACCCGCTTCAAGGTGCAGGCGATCCTGCTCACCCTGCTGGCGGTGCTGATTGCGGCAGCGGTACAGGCGGGCGGCGGCACTGTCCCCGAAAGTGAGAAGTTCACTGAGATGGTCGCTGAGCTCTATGCCCAGGGCGCTGCCATGAAGGGCGGCGGACTCATCGGTTCGCTGCTGGGTGTGCCGCTGGTGAACGCCTGCGGCAAGGTTGGCGCTCTGGTGATCCTGGGGCTGGGTATCTTTATCTGCCTGATGTTCCTCACCGGGTCCACCCTGGTGGGACTCTATTCCGGCATGGTGGAAAAGCCCGCCCGGAAGGTGAGCGAGGCATACAGCGGCGCTGTGGATACCCTGAGCCAGCGCATGGCAGAGGCAGAGCCCCGGCGTCCCAAGTTCAATATTGATGTACCCATGCCCACCAAACCGCCGGTGGACCCGCTGGCGGAGGAAGAGGACGAGGAGGAACCGGAGCCGGAGCAGTCCGGCGCGCGCAATGCCCTGACCGAGGCGGCACGGCGGTTCTTCTCGCCGGATACAGCGGCGCCCCAGCCCGCCCGCCGGGAGGTCTCCGCCACAGCGGAAGCCTTCGGGGACGGCAGCCGGGAGGAGCCTGCTGAGGAGGCGATTCCCGCGGAGCCGGAAGTTCCGGAGGCGGCAGAGGCAGCAGAAGTAGAAGTCCCTGCGCCCGAGCCCCAGGCCGTGGAGCCGGAGCCCGGAGAAAAGGAACTGGAAGTGCCGGAAGAGCCGGATCACGAATACATCGACGAGATTATCCGGCGCATGGCCCAGAAGCAGGCCGCAGCCCGGGAGAAGGCGGAAGCAGCCCGACCGGCAGCGGCGGCAGTGGTGCCCCAGCCGGCGGCAGAGCCTGCCGCGCCCCAGGAGAGCCTGGAGCCTGCGGCACCGGCAGCGGTCCAGCCCGAGCGCAGCTATGTGTTCCCGTCCATTACGCTGCTCAATGAGCCCCAGCCCCGCAATACAGCACTGGACGGCGAGCAGCTCAAGCAGAATGCCCAGCGTCTGGTGGATACCCTCCAGAGCTTCGGCGTCCAGACCCGGATCATCGACATCAGCCGGGGTCCGGCAGTCACCCGGTATGAGCTTCAGCCCTCTGCCGGTGTGAAGATCAGCAAGATCACCAACCTGGCAGACGATATCGCCCTGAATCTGGCGGCGTCGGGCGTGCGCATCGAGGCACCCATCCCCGGCAAGCCCGCCGTGGGCATCGAGGTGCCCAACAAGGATATTGCCACCGTCACTCTGCGGGAGGTCATCGACTCGGGCGCCTTTGTGGAGGCCAAGAGCAAGCTCTCGGTGGCGCTGGGACGGGATATTGCCGGCAACATCATGCTGGCGGATCTGGCAAAGATGCCCCATGTGCTCATTGCCGGTGCCACCGGTTCGGGTAAGTCGGTGTGCATCAACTCGATTATCATGAGCATTCTCTATAAGGCCACCGATCAGGAGGTCAAGCTGCTGATGATCGACCCCAAGGTGGTGGAATTGGGTATTTACAACGGTATTCCCCATCTGCTGGTGCCGGTGGTCACCGACCCGAAGAAGGCAGCCGGTGCCCTCAACTGGGCAGTGGGTGAGATGCTCCGCCGGTACAAGACCTTTGCGGAAAACAATGTCCGGGACCTGGAGAGCTACAATGAGATGGCCCGCAGCCATGAAACACTGCCCACCATGCCCCAGATTGTCATTATCATCGATGAGCTGTCCGACCTGATGATGGCTGCCCCCAAGGATGTGGAGGACGCCATCTGCCGTCTGGCTCAGATGGCCCGTGCGGCGGGTATGCATCTGGTGATTGCCACCCAGCGTCCGTCGGTGGATGTCATCACCGGTATCATCAAGGCCAATGTCCCCTCCCGGATTGCCTTTGCGGTATCCTCCCAGGTGGACTCCCGGACCATCCTCGATGCCGGCGGCGCTGAAAAGCTGCTGGGACGCGGCGATATGCTCTATGCGCCGGTGGGTTCGCCCAAGCCGGTGCGTGTCCAGGGCTGTTTTGTATCCAATAAGGAAGTGGAACGGGTGGTGGACTTCATCAAGGAAGGCCAGACCCACAGCTATGACAATCAGGTCATGGAAGAGATTGAAAAGAATATCCCGGCGGAGAAGGGCGCAAAGTCCTCTTCCGGTGAGGATGGCGGCGGCTTTGACGACCACGATGAGCTCCTGATGGACGCCATCGAATGCGTTGTGGAAGCCGGACAAGCCTCCACCTCCATGATCCAGCGGCGGCTCAAGGTGGGCTATGCCCGGGCAGGCCGTCTGGTGGACGAGATGGAGGAGATGGGCATTGTAGGCCCGTTTGAAGGCTCCAAACCCCGGCAGGTACTCATCAGCAAGGAACGCTGGTATGAGATGAAACTGCAGAAATCAGAATAAGGCGAGGCACAATGGCAAAACGAAAGAAGAATAAAGGCGGACTGGCGGCAGCGCTGATCTGTCTGTTTATGGCGGCGGCAACCCTGCTGCGGGGCGGACGGATCGACCTCCCGGCGGTATCGGACGCCCTGGGCGAAGTGAGTGATGCGGTATCGGATCTGAGCCAGACCCCGGCAGAGCCGGTGGACGGGCTGTTTGAGATGATTGCCCTGGATGTGGGGCAGGGGGACAGCTTCCTGCTGCGCACCCAGGAACAGACGGTGCTCATTGACACCGGCGAGGCAGAATATGCCGATACGGTGGTGGGCGCTCTGAAGGAGTACGGGGTGGAACAGCTGGATCTGGTGATTGCCACCCACATGCATTCCGACCACATGGGCGGTATGGCAGAGGTGCTGGAAGCCGTTCCGGCAAAGACCTTCATCATGACCGAGCTGCCGGAGGATCTCACTCCCACCAGCCGGGTCTATGAGAACCTGCTCACAGCACTGGAGCAGAGTCCGGAAACCGAAGTAATCCCGGCACAGCCCGGAGACCGCTATTCCCTGGGCGACGGGGTGACACTCACCATTCTCGGCCCGGTGGCGGACTATGATGACCTCAACCTCACCTCGGTGGTATGCCGGGTGGACGCCGGTGACCGCTCCTTCCTCTTTACCGGGGATATGGAGAAGAAGGCGGAAAATGACCTCATCGCCGCCGGAGCGGATCTCTCGGCAGATGTGCTCAAGGTGGGACACCATGGCGCCTCCACCTCCAGTACAGCGGACTTCCTGGCGGAAGTGGACCCGGTCTGCTCGGTGATCTCGGTGGGCGAGGGCAATTCCTATGGGCATCCCACAGCGGCAACGCTGGAGCGCCTGAATGAGTATGGCCCGGTTTACCGCACCGACCTGCTGGGCGAGATCCGCATCACCACCGATGGGGTTTCCCTGTGGGTGGAGAGTGACAACGGGGAGCCGGAACAGCTCCTGTAAGGGGGAAGGGACCATGCTGGTGATTGACCGGATCGAAGGCGGCATTGCTGTCTGTGAAACGGAGGACGGGCGCAGGGAACTGCCCCTTGCCGGACTTCCCGCCGGGGTGCGGGAAGGGGACTGCCTGGTCTGCGTGGACGGCAGCTGGCAGATCGACCGGGAGGAAACCCTCCGGCGGCGGCAGCAGAACCACAGCCGGGCAGCGGGACTGTTCCGGCGCAAATCCCGGGAACAGTCGGAATAGAACAGAAAAAGGTATGACCTGCGAGGGCCATACCTTTTTATTATGCAGGGAGAAGCGGGGTGGAAGCCGGGGAGTGCGGGTATACGGCGAAATCGGGGAGGCCCCGATGCGGTCCGGCGCACAGCCGGGTTCATCATGCCGGGCAAAGAAAAATCCCCCCGGCATCGCCAGGGGAGCTTTTTTGCGATGGGGCGCAGGGGATCAAAGGAACTGGGTGCCGTTGATCTCCAGCTTGAAGGAGAGATCCAGATATTCCGCCGCACGCTTGGAGAGCATCATGCGGGTGAGGAAGATCTCAAAGTAGTCCATGACGGCACAGATGCTGGTGTCGATGGAGAGGATCAGCGAAATGGTGCGGGCGCTGCGGTTGAGGATCAGCGAGGACTTTTCCACGGCGTAGTTAACCCGGTCGTGAATATCAAAGGTGGTGTTCTCCTTGTTGCGCACCCGGCTGCGGCGCACATCGCTCTTGTCTGCCAGGATCACGGCGGCGGCAATGGCATTCACCGGGAAGGCGGTGCCCTCATCGTGGTGACCGATTGCCGATACCACATAGCCGATCTCCTTGGCGGGCATACCCATGCCGGTGAGCAGCTGGAAGGCCATAATGGCGCCCGACTGGGCATGATCCGCCCGGTTCACCACATTGCCGATGTCGTGCAGGAAGCCGGCGATCCGGGCCAGTTCCACAGTGCGCTCGTCATAGCCCAGGGCGGTGAGGATCTCGGCGGCGCCTTCGGCTACCTTGGTCACATGCCCGAAGGAATGCTTGGTATAGCCCATGGCTGCCAGGTTCCGGTCAGCCCGGCGGATGTATTCCCGGATAATTTCATCGTTCTTGATGCGTTCAAATGTTATATTCTCCAAATTGTCGTTTCTCCTTTCTGATTGGTGGTCTGTTATACTCAAATCCCCGGCAGTTTTTCGGTGCCGGTACAGAAGCTGCGGTTTTTTTCCCAGCCTTATTATAACAATAAATCCCTTCCCTGCCCAGTCCATTCAAAAAACTGTTACTTAGAGTTCACATAAAACCGAAACCCCTGGGAATATTTACAGGGAATGGATTGATTTTGTCAAACAGGGGTGGTATTCTGAAATTGTATGAAAAATTGTATTCCCGTATGACGATTTCAGGAAAAAGGAGTGTTCCCCATGAGCAGGCGCAGTAAACAGAAGCATGACCGACGCACCCTGCGTCAGAAAATATCCCTGCGCAAGATCCTGCGCTTCCTGTTCAGCCGGATGGTCATTGTGGGCGTGCTCATCTTCCTGCAGCTGGCATTCCTGGTGGCGCTGCTGGTCACCCTGGAAGGACATCTGGTCTATGCCTATCCGCTGCTGCTGGTGCTCAGCGTGGGTGTGTCCGTCTGGGTGGTCACCGGCGAGGCCAACCCTGCCTATAAACTCAGCTGGGTGCTGCTGATTTCAGCTGTGCCGGTATTCGGCGGGCTGTTCTATCTGATGTTCGGCAACCAGCGCACCCCGGACGATCTGAAAGCCCGCATCCAGCAGTTCTATGATGCCACCATTCAGCGGGTCCACCCTAATTTCCGCTGCTGGGAGGATCTCTCCAAGGTGGGCCGGGATCTTGCCACCGAAGCGGCCTATATTGAAAATGTATCCGGCTTCCCGGTATGGGACGGCACCCAGGGTGAGTATTTCCCCATTGGTGAGGCGTTCTTTGAATCGCTGAAAGAGGAGCTCCAGAAGGCGCAGAAGTTTATCTTCATGGAGTATTTCATCATTCGGGAGGGCCAGATGTGGGACCCCATCCTGGAGATTCTCAAGAAGAAGGCGGCTTCCGGTGTGGAAGTCCGGCTGCTCTACGATGATGTGGGCACCCTCCAGACCCTGCCCACCAACTACCGTTCCACCCTGGAAAAGGCGGGCATCCGCACAGCTATCTTCAACCCCTTCCGTCCCCATCTCAATATGGCGATGAACTACCGGGATCACCGGAAGATCACCGTCATTGACGGCAATATCGGCTACTGCGGCGGACTCAATCTGGCGGACGAGTATATCAACGCCTATGAGAAGCACGGACACTGGAAGGATACCGCCGTGATGCTCCGGGGACAGGCGGTGTGGAACCTCACGCTGATGTTCCTGATGATGTGGCAGTTCACCACCACAGTGGAGGCGGACTTTGACCGGTACCGTCCCACCATGAACCTGCCCAGCGATGGTTTTGTGCAGCCCTTCGGCGACAGCCCCCTGGACAACCTCAATGTGTCGGAAACTGCCTATATGCAGATCATCAACCGGGCCCATGACTATGTCTATATCACGACGCCCTATCTGATCCTGGACAATGAAATGGTCACTTCGCTCATCAACGCCGCCCAGAGCGGAATCGATGTGCGCATCATTACGCCCCATGTGGCGGATAAGTGGTATGTCCACATGGTGACCCGTTCCTATTATGCCCAGCTGATCCGGGGCGGCGTCAAGATCTATGAGTACACCCCCGGATTTATCCACTCCAAGATGTTCGTATCGGACGATCAGGTGGCAATCGTGGGCACTGCCAATATGGATTACCGCAGCTTCTATCTCCACTTTGAATGCGGGGTTTCGTTCTATCAGTCCACCATGGCTGCCAAGGTGCGGGACGATATTCTCCGGACCCTGAAGGTGTGCCAGCCGGTGGAACTGGATGAGCTGAACCGTGCCCCGCTCCATCACCGGGCTTTCACCAAGCTGCTGCGTCTGATGGCACCGCTCATGTGATTCCCCCAACCGAATCCAGTGCCCCGGCTCTTTCCTCCGGACGAGAGGAAAGCGGGCGTTTGCTTTGGTGCACTGCTCTGTCCCAGGGTGTTCTGCGGGATGTGCCGCAGTATGTGATATACTCTCCGGCCCGGCAGAGAGCAAAAAAACCGGCAGCCCCTGACCCATAGCGGGAAGCAGGGGCTGCCGGTTTTTGTATTGGGATTTCTCCCTCACAGAGGGAGAGGGATTGGGGGGCTTAGTCCTGGTTGGCCTGGGGCCAGTTGTTCAGGTACAGGGCGTTGTTCTGTCCGATATAAACCTGTCCATCGGCATCTGTTTCCACCGAGAGGGTCATGCGCTCCAGCAGACCGGTGTCCAGCGAGCGGAGGGTTTCCTCCGGGATAAAGCGGATCAGCATCAGATGATTGCGTCCGTCGCTGTCGGTGATGCCGGTGTCGAAGAGCAGCAGGCAGTTGCTGTACTCATCTTCTCCGTCGCCGCAGGGGGAGGAGAGATCATAGAGCATCTGGATCTCCTCGGCGGTGAGTTTGCCTGCCGGCTGGGACGGGGTGTCAGACCATTCCACATCTACCAGTTCCATGGTGGAGGGGTCGTCTGCCAGGCCGGAATAGGTCTCGCCCATAACCTGATAGTCGCCGACCCAGTAGTAGGCCAGGCCGGAATTGGCACGGAAGGTGGCGGAATCCATCCACAGATCATAGTGGTCATAGACGCCGTAAACAGCAATATAATCAGTGGGATCAAAGGCTTTACCCTCAATACCCAGTTCACCCAGCAGGGACAGGGTGGTATCAAAGCTCTCATATACCGGGAGCTGGATGGAATCGCTGCCCTCGCCGGCGGGATGCTCCACACTCTTTCCCAGCGCAGCATCGTAATAGTATTCCATCATAGGATAGTGATAGCCGATGTTCAGATAGATCAGCGGCTCGCCCGACTGGTTGATCTTTTCAGCGGCGGTATCGAAGATGTCCTGCCGCACCGCTTCCAGCAGACGCTCGGTCTGGGAATCGCTGACCAGAGTTTCCGCGCCGGAAAGGTTCATCACGGTGATGTCGCCCAGACGGACCTCGTCCTTGCCGATCTGCATGACGGGGTTCTTCTGTTCCAGAGCCTCGGCGGTACTGTACAGGTCACGGAACCGCTCAGCTCCGTCCTCGGGCAGGGCCAGGCCATAATAGCTGCGGGTCACAGTGCTGCCGTTGTAGAGGTGGTAAACCACCCGCAGGCGGGCACTGGTGCTGTATTCAGGATTGCCTTCCGCAGCCTGGTACTGGGCGGCGGCAATGGCGCTCTGATGCAGCTGGGTCAGCGACTCAATGGCCTTCTCATCGGTAAAATGAACGGTATTCTGAATATCCAGGCCGGAGTGAGACCGGTAATAGCGGCTGAGATAACCGTCCACTTCAGCATATTCCACCGAAGCGACAGAGGGCACAGCGGTTTCGTAGCCGAACAGGCCGGTGACTGCCATCAGGGCAATTCCTGCTGCCAGCACGATGTCTGCCAGGCAGATCCACCAGTTGCCGCGGACAGTCTTGAAGCCGCGTCCGAAGATGACTTCCAGCACCAGATAGCCGATGACGGCGCCGGCAGCGCTGCCCAGTACGAAGGCCATTTCCTCCGAGGGGGAGCGGTAGATGCCGCCGGTGGTGATGACAGCGAAGATCATATAGGCAAAGACAGTCGCCAGCAGGAAGGAGGAAGTGATCTTGAGGATCAGCCGGAACCAGTTGTCCCGGGCAACATTTTCCGCCAGTTCCGCGTCCCGATGGGAGTAGAACCAGACGGTGAGCAGGGTGCCGCCGATAATCAGCACTGTCCAGATTCCCACAGCCCAGCCGCTCAGGGGAACCCAGGTGTCACTGAAGATCTGGGTAATGAGCATGGGAATGGGGTGGAGGTAGAGGATATTGCGATTGAGCAGCGAGGAGGGATCGAAGCCGATCACAAAGCTGCCCAGGGTAGCCAGCACTGCCAGGAAGAGCAGCACCGGTTCCAGGTTGAGCATACCGGCATAGAGGACGGTGTCCACGGCATTGCCCATGAGAGTGGCGGTGAGCATAATGCTGATAAACACGCAGTAGCCCACGAGAATCCACAGCAGGAGGTCCTTGGCGAGCCAGCCCAGTCCCACAGCCGGATTGATGACCAGAGCCAGACCGGCAGTAATAGCCAGGTTGAGGACAATGGGCACCGAAATTGCCAGGGTACCGGCGATGAGATGGGAAAGAATCATCTGCCGGCGGGTAAAGGGCAGGGCATAGTAGACATCCACCGAGCGGCGTCCGAAGTTATAGTTCATGAGCTGCATGGCGATGACAGCTGCCGACAGCATGATCACCATGGGGAACAGCACAGCCGAGAGGTTGCCGTAGATCTGTGCATAGGTGGCTGTGCGCAGGGTAAATCCCCGTTCCGGACGGCTGAAGAGCAGGAGCGCCAGCTGCAGGGGCAGGGCGATGAATTCCAGCAGGAAGAACAGGGCGCTCATCAGACGGGTGCGGCGCAGATCATGCCGGAGCATGGCTGTCAGGCCGGCGTATTTAGAAGATGATGTGATTGTAGTCATAGCCCACAGCCTCCATTTCACTGATAAATACTTCCTCCAGGGTAAGGGAGATGCAGTCCAGGATCACCGGATTCAGGGGACGCAGCGCCTGAAAGACTTCCTCCTCGCTGCCTCGGACCAGAAGGGTCCATACACTGCCCACCCGTTCGGTGCGCAGAATGGAAAGTCCGGGCAGATCCAGGGTTTCCACTGCCGGTTTGAAAGCAGTCTGCACCTTGCAGTAGCTGGTGCGCAGATTGTCCATCTCCCGGGTCATGAGCAGGCGTCCCTCATGGAGGATCGCCACATGGTCGCACAGGTCCTCCAGTTCCCGCAGGTTGTGGGAACTGATGAGGGCGGTCATGCCCCGTCCGGATACCTCGTCGGCAATGAGCTTCCGGGCTGCCAGACGGATCACCGGGTCCAGACCGTCAAAGGCCTCGTCCAGCAGCAGGTAATCCGGTTCCCGGCAGAGTGCCAGGATCAGGGCTGCCTGCCGCCGCATGCCCTTGGAAAATCCCGAGAGCTTCTTATCCGGCAGCAGCGGAAAGGCAGTCAGCAGACGGTGGTATTTTTCCTCATTCCAGCCGGGGTAACAGGCCCGGTAAAAGGCTGCCATCTCCGAAAGGGTGGCTCCCGCAAAGAACCACAGATCATCGGGGACCAGTACGATCCGGGATTTGGCAGGGATATGGTCGAAAATGGGATGGTCGTCCAGCAGGGCTTCCCCCGAACTGGGACGGTAAATGCCGGCAAGAGTCCGCAGCAGCGTGGATTTGCCTGCACCGTTGGTTCCCACCAGTCCATAGATACAGCCGGGCTGGATCTCCAGCGAAAGATTGCTTACCGCTTCATAGCGGTCAAAGAGTTTGGTCAGATTCCGTGTGATGATCACTGTGCGTTCCCCTCCTTATATACTTCATCGATCAGGATCAGAGCGGTCTGACGGTCTACCCCCGAACTGCGGGCTTCCCGGATCGCTTCCCGAAGATGATCCAGCACTGAAACTGCAACCTGCCGGTCCAGGGTTTCCTCCCCGCTGATAAAACTGCCCTTGCCGGCTACGGAATAGATCAGACCGCTTTTTTCCAGGTCCTGATAGGCTTTGGCTACCGTATTGGGATTGATGCCCAGTTCCCTGGCCATCACCCGCACCGACGGCAGCGGATCACCCGGACCGATGGCGCCTGCCATAATCAGCCGCAGGATCTTCTCCTTGAGCTGCTGATAAATGGGCGCACGGCTGTGTAAATCAAGCTGATACATCTGCTCACCTCGCTTGCGGGACAGTGCCGGATCGCTTCCCCTATAATAATAGAAGGAGTGCACCGGCATCTGTACTTAGTGTACTAATATAGCTAATACAGTAAGCATAATACAGCCGGGAGCGTTTGTCAAGGGAGAGGGGGCCAAAAACCCCCGGGGACCAAAAAGGGAACGAAAAAGATGCAGTAAAATGGGCAGGGAACGGCACTTTGTAAAAGGACTGCGGTTTTGCAGCCCAGGCGCATTTTCCGTTGCATTTTCCAGGCTGCTGCGATACAATGAAAACAGAACTGCAACAGCGGCGTAGAGAAAGGTGTGGTGAATGGTTTGATGCGCAAGACAAAGATTATCTGTACGCTGGGGCCATCCAGTTCCGATGAGGCAACTCTCCGGCGTATGATGGAAGCGGGTATGGATGTGGCCCGGTTCAATTTCTCCCATGGCACCCATGAGGAACATCTGGAAAAGTTCCGGATTGTGGATCGCCTGCGGGAGGAACTCGGCCTCCCCATCGGTACCATGCTGGACACCAAGGGCCCGGAGATCCGGCTGGGTGTGTTTGAAAACGGTGCGGTTATGCTGCAGCCGGGCGCGCACTTTATCCTGACACCGGAACAGGTGCCGGGTACAGAGGAACGTTCCTACATCACCTATGGCGGACTGGGCCGGGATCTGCGTCCGGGCAGCCGGGTGCTGATCGACGACGGTCTGATCGAACTGACGGTGGATTATATCACCGACAAGGGGGAGATCCACACCACAGTCAAGAGCGGCGGCAGGGTTTCCAACCGCAAGGGTGTCAATGTGCCGGGTGTGCATCTGACACTGCCCTTCCTCAGTGAAGCGGACAAGCAGGATCTGCTCTTCGGCATTGAAACCGGCTTTGATTTTGTGGCGGCGTCCTTTGTGCGCACTGCCGAAGATGTGGGTGAGATGCGCCGGTTCCTGGAGGAACATGGCGGGCGCCGCATCAAGATCATCTCCAAGATCGAGAATGCCGAGGGCGTGGAAAACATCGACGAGATCCTGCGGGTTTCGGACGGTGTCATGGTAGCCCGGGGTGATATGGGCGTGGAGATCCCGCTGGAAGATGTGCCGATCCATCAGAAGTCGCTGATCAAGAAGGCGTACATGGCAGGCAAGCATGTGATCACTGCCACCCAGATGCTCGAGTCGATGAGTAATAACCCCCGTCCCACCCGGGCGGAGGCCAATGATGTTGCCAATGCCATCTATGACGGCACCAGTGCCATCATGCTCTCGGGTGAGAGCGCGGCAGGCAAATATCCGGTGGAAGCGGTGGCGACCATGGCAACCATTGCCCGGCGCACCGAACAGGATATTGACTACCGCCGGCGGTTTTACAGCCATGACTACCATCCGGATGATGTGACCAATGCCATTTCCCATGCCACCTGTACCACGGCATACGATCTGAATGCGGCGGCGATCATCAGTGTGACTCAGTCGGGCCAGACGGCCCGGATGTGCAGCCGGTTCCGTCCGGGTGTACCGATCATTGCCTGCACCACTTCCAAGGAAGTGTTCCGTCAGCTCAGCCTGGCCTGGGGTGTGACTCCCATCATCATGCAGATGAAGTCCAGCACCGATGAGCTCTTTGACGCGGCAGTAGCAGCTGCCATGAAGGAAGGGCTCTGCCGGGATGGGGATCTGGTTGTGCTCACAGCCGGTGTGCCGCTGGGCATTCCCGGCACCACCAACCTGCTCAAGGTGGCGGTAGCGGGATACAGCCTGGTGCGCGGCAGAGGGCTCAACAGCCATAAAACGGTTGGCAATCTTTGTGTTGCAAAAAATGCGGAAGAGGCATTGCAGAAATTCAAACAAAATGATATATTAGTAATACCTGCAATCGGGAAACCGCTTCTGGACCTGCTTGGCAAGGCCTCCGGACTGATTACCGAAGCCGAGGAGCTGGATTTTGACACGGAGGAGATCACCCGTGCCATTCCGGTAATCGTGGGAGCCACAGATGCCACCAAGATCCTGCGGGGCGGGATCTCGGTGGGAGTGGACGCATCCCAGGGCCTGGTATACAATGCGGCCTCCCGAAACAATAGCGAACTTAAAGGAGAAGAGTAATGGAAACAAAGAACTCATTCATTCGTAAGGCCATTGCGCTGGCTATGTGCGGCGTTATGGTGTTTTCCCTGACTTCCTGCACCGGTGACCGGGGCAGCAGTGAGGATTCCAGCATTTCCAACCCCATCACTGAACCCACCAGCGGTGATCCGGTAGAGCCGGAGCAGACCGTTCTGGACAACATCAACGCAGCCTTTGCTGTCAACAATGATGTTGTGGGCTGGCTGACTGTACCCGGCACTGAGATCGACGAGCAGGTTGTACAGGGCGATACCAATACTGAGTATGAGCGTCTGTCCTGGGACCGCAAGGATGCAGACGGTGACGGCGTGCCGGATTATGACTTCTATGGCTGCTACTTTGCCGATGCAGGCAACACCTTCGGCAACCGCAACGACCTGTCCCGGAACACCATTATCTACGGCCACAACATGCACAATGTTACCACTGGCCCCAAGGATACCCTGAAGTTCGGTGCTCTGTTCAAGTTTGTAGACTTCAACAACGACGGCACTATCTTTGGTGATGATGTGGCAAGCGCCAATGACTTCTCCTTTGCTGAGGAGCATCCGGTAATCTACTTCTCCACCACCGATGATGAGATGGTATGGGTAATCTATGCCGCTTACTTCACCGACCTGGGCTTCCAGTACCATCTGGAGAACCCGGACGATGCCACCTTCTCGGCTATGATCCAGGAGGCCAAGGATCGTTCCCGTCTGGACTACGATGTGGATGTCAACACCTCTGACCGTATCCTGACCCTGTCCACCTGTGCTTACAAGTACACCGACAGCGTTGAGAAGCGTGACCTGCGGTTTGTTGTACAGGCCAGACTGCTCCGTCCCGGTGAGGAGATCCCCACCTCTGCCAAGGTAACCCGCAACACCGATGTCAAGGAGCCGGCACAGCATGCCACCTCCACCATTGCGGGCTAATCCAGCAATTCCCTTATTCTGACCGAAAGAGGAACCGGCTTCCAGATCCGGTTCCTCTTTTTTTTCGGATTTTCCAGGGTGAGATTGACATCAAAGTCAGTTTGATATAAAATGAAAACCATAAAAGTGGTCCATATCTTTTTCTGATAAATATACGGACAGCGAATCCCCGGATTCTGCCGGAAAAGGAAGTGTTCAACCAATGAATAATAAACGAAGCGAGGTTTCGGGTGCGGTGATCCGGCGTCTGCCCCGCTATTACCGCTGCCTGCTCCGGCTGGAGGAACAGGGTACGGTAAAGATCTCCTCCCGGGAACTGGCCCGGATCATGGATCTGACTGCGTCCCAGATCCGCCAGGATCTCAACTGCTTTGGCGGATTTGGTCAGCAGGGATATGGGTACAGTGTATCGGCTCTGAAGGAAGAGATTGCCCGTATCCTGGGCCTGGACGGACGCAAGAAGATGATCCTGCTGGGCGCCGGCAACCTAGGCAAGGCCATTGTGGGCAGCCTGGATTTTGAAGGCTCGGGCTTTGACCTGATGGCGATCTTTGATACCAATGAGTGGGTGGTCGGCAGCGAGATCCGGGAATACCCGGTCATCTCCACCGATAAGCTGGAGGATTTCTGCCATGAGCATCACCCCGAGGCAGCAATCCTGTGTATCCCCCAGGAGGGTGCTGAACTGCTGGTACCGCAGTTGGTGGAGCTGGGTGTGCGGTCGTTCCTCAACTTCTCCCACTATGATATTGATATCGAATTCTCCAATGTGGCAGTGGAAAATGTCTACATCGCGGACAGCCTGATGACCCTTTCCTATCGTGCCGCAGCCCTGGAGGAGGAACAGGAATAATTTCCTCCGGTCAATATTCAGAAAAAAAGCTGTTCTCTGCATATTTTTGCAGGGGACAGTTTTCTTTTTCCAAAGCGTTTATTTTTTTCGGCTTGTTTATTCATATATGACCGGTATAATGAGAATCAGAAGAGATGCAAGACCTCCCTGGCAGAACAGGGAAGAAAGGAGCATTTAATTATGGATTACACAGCAATGAGCGCCCAGCCTCTTCGCCGGCAGACCCTGGTTCTGGTCACCGATCAGTTCCAGTGCGAACGCATTATCAAAGCCGGTCGAGCCATTGCAGGCATTACCCATACCCAGCTGCGGGTATTCCATATCTGTGCCGAAGGCCGCACCAGCGATCCTGCTGCCCTGCAGTACCTCTACAATTCGGCAAAGGAGAACGGGTCCGTGCTGGAAATCGCCTATAACAGCGATTTTATGGGCGCCATTACCGAAACCCTCGAATCCACCAATACCGTCAATGTCATCACCGGTCAGCCCGGGGACGAGGATTCCGTCCTCTATACCCTGTGGAGCCGCTTCCCGGGGATCAAGTTCTTTACCGCCGACGCAGACGGGCGTCTGGACATGGTAAGCACCGTCCGTGTGGCAGAGTGATCTCCCCCGGACCGGACCATCAAACAAAAAGGATATATCCAGCGGGCAGTTCTGCCCGCTTTTTTATTGCATAAAAAACCACCCCTGTGCCATCTGGAGCACAGGGGCGGTTTTTCATTTCAGATCACTGCCGGATCAGGCAGCGGTTTTGTTTTTTAGAATACCGACTCCAGGGCCTTGGTGTCGATCTCTTCCTTGGCCTTTGCCAGGAAGGCATCGGGCTCCATTACGCCCAGGTCGCCGCCAGCTCTGGAGCGAACGGCTACGGTGTTGTTCTCGATCTCCTTGTCGCCTACAACCAGCATGTAGGGGATCTTCATCATCTGGGCTTCACGGATCTTGTAGCCCATCTTCTCATTGCGGGTATCCAGTTCGCAGCGCAGGCCGGCAGCACGCATCTGATCGCGTACCTTGGCGGCATACTCGAGATGACGCTCGGAAACGGGGATCACCTCTACCTGTACCGGAGCCAGCCACAGCGGGAAGGCACCGGCGAACTGCTCGATCAGGATACCGATGAACCGTTCGATGCTGCCGAAGGCAACACGGTGCAGCATGATGGGACGATGCTTTTCGCCGTCAGCACCCATGTAGGTGATGTCGAAGCGCTCGGGCATCTGGAAGTCTACCTGGATAGTACCGCACTGCCAGGTACGGCCGATGCAGTCATGCAGGTGGAAGTCGATCTTCGGGCCATAGAAGGCACCGTCGCCCTCGTTGATCTTGTAGGGACGATCCAGGCTGTCCAGAGCCTGACGCAGAGCGTTGGTTGCAGCCTCCCAGTCCTCATCACTGCCCATGGAGTCCTCGGGACGGGTGGACAGTTCCAGGTCGTATTCGAAGCCGAATACCTTGTAAACGCTGTCGATGAGGTTGATAACGCCGAAGATCTCATCCATCAGCTGATCGGGGGTGCAGAAGATGTGGGCATCGTCCTGAGTGAAGCAGCGGACACGCATCAGGCCATGCAGGGCGCCGCTGAGCTCATGACGGTGTACAATACCCAGCTCACCCATGCGGATGGGCAGGTCACGATAGGAGTGGGGCTTGCGCTTGTAAACCAGAATACCGCCGGGGCAGTTCATCGGCTTGATGCAGTAATCCATATCGTCGATGATGGTGGTGTACATGTTGTCCTTGTAGTGATCCCAGTGACCTGAGTTCTCCCACAGGGTACGGGACATGATCTGAGGAGTACGCACTTCCACATAGCCGGCCTTCTGGTGGATTTCACGCCAGAACTTCTCCAGCTCGTTGCGGACTACCATACCATTGGGCAGGAAAGCGGGGAAGCCGGGGCCCTCATCAAAGATATCGAAGAGCTCCAGTTCCTTGCCCAGCTTGCGGTGGTCACGCTTCTTGGCCTCTTCCAGCATCTTCAGATGGGCATCCAGCTCGCTCTGCTTGGGGAAGGCTACGCCATAGACACGGCACAGCATCTTGTTCTGGGCATCGCCTCTCCAGTAGGCGCCGGTGGTCTGGATCAGCTTCACAGCCTTGACACGGCCGGTGTCGGGCAGGTGAGGACCAGCGCACAGGTCGGTGAACTCGCCCTGCTTGTAGAAGGATACCGGCTCGCCGTTTGCGGAGTGCTCAGCGATGAGTTCCAGCTTGTAGGGCTCGTCAGCCATCAGGGCATCCGCGCCGGCACGGTCCAGCTCGAACCGCTCGATGTCATAGGCTTCCTTGACGATCTTGTGCATCTCAGCCTCGATCTTTTCCAGCTCCTCGGGGCCGAAAGCGGGCTCTACATCGATGTCATAGTAGAAGCCGTCCGCAATGGCGGGGCCGATTGCCAGCTTGGCACCCGGATAGAGGCGCTTCACAGCCTGAGCCAGGATATGGGAAGCAGTGTGGTTGAAGGCACGGCGGCCCTCTTCACTGTCGAAGGTGAGCACTTCCAGGGCGCAGTCCTCATTGAGAACAGTGCGCAGGTCGCACAGTTCGCCGTTTACCTTGCAGGCGCAGGCAGCCTTGTACAGGCCAGCGCCCAGACCCTTGACGATCTCCATCACAGAGATGCCATTTTCAAATTCCTTGACCGATCCGTCTTTGAGTGTTACATGAATCATAGTGTGTCTTCTCCTTTTCCGATAAAATAAAGAAAAGCTCCACCCCAAAAATACGGGGTGAAGCTATAAAACTCCACGGTTCCACCCGAATTGCGGACGCAGAAGGCCCGCCACTCGCAGGAAGGATAACGCGTTCCAGGCGGCGCGTTTTGGGAACAGGGTTCCTTGGACACGCATTCCGAGGCGGTACCACAGCCGCTGATTTTTCTGAACTGCTTTCAGCCGATGGCAGTTCTCTCTGGAAGAAAAATGGGGACGCAGCAGGGTTCCTCATCAACAATTTCGCTGTTTGGGATTTTGCTATGCCCCCATATTAGCACGGGGCGGGACAGTTGTCAATAGTGGGAGAACAACTTTCGTGACCGGGTCACACAGACCTGCAGCCGGTAAAAATATCCTGAGCCGGAAGGGTTTCATCTTGACAGATGTGCACCAGTTCTATAAAATAAGAATGATATAATATTTTTTTATAACCCTGATTGTTCGGGTGAGGGACGGTCGATTTTCTCTCCCCTCGGTTATATAGACGGATACAGACAGTAAAAAATCGGGACGCTTTTGGGCGAGCCTTTATTTTAGTGCGGCTGAATTGGCTGTACAGTCTTGGCTCCGGGAATATTATCTATCAAAAAAATTCCATGCACATTTTCAAAACTGAAAAAAGATCTGAAAGGAGGTCTGACAGGATCTATGAAGGACATTCTGATCCCTCTGATCACTCTGCTGGTGGGACTTGTCATTGCATTTCCCGCCGGTATTGCATACCGCAGAAAAGTGGCGGAAGCCGAACTGGGTTCTGCCGAGGAAGAGGCCAAGCGGGTCCTGAGCGACGCCATCAAGACCGCCGAGAGCAAGAAGAAGGAAGCTCTGGTGGAGGCCAAGGACGAGATCTTCAAGCTGCGCAGCGATGCGGACCGGGAGATCAAGGACCGCCGCAATGAGGTGACCCGTCAGGAGCGCCGCCTGCAGCAGCGGGAGGAAAGCCTGGACAAAAAGTCCGAAAATATGGAGAAAAAAGAGGAGCAGCTTGCCGGAAAGCTCCGGGAAGCGGAAAACCGTCTGGCAGAAGCGGAGGAGGTCAAGAAGCAGCAGTTTGAGCTGCTGGAAAAGATCTCCGGTTATACCGCCGACCAGGCCAAGGAATACCTGCTCCAGAACCTTGAAAATGAACTGACCCATGAAAAGGCAGTACGCATCAGCCAGATGGAAGCCCGTCTGAAGGACGAGGCTGACCAGAAGGCCCGGGAGATCATCTCGGGCGCGATCCAGCGCTGCGCTTCGGACTATGTATCCGAAGTGACCGTATCGGTAGTGCCGCTGCCCAATGATGAGATGAAGGGCCGCATCATCGGTCGTGAAGGCCGCAATATCCGTGCCCTGGAGAACCTCACCGGTGTGGATCTCATCATCGACGATACCCCCGAGGCCATCACCCTGTCCAGCCATGACCCGGTGCGCCGGGAAGTGGCCCGGATCGCCCTGGAGCGGCTGATCCAGGATGGACGCATCCACCCTGCCCGCATCGAGGAAATGTTGGAGAAGGCCAAGCGGGAAGTGGACAACAAGATCAAGCAGGACGGCGAACGGGCCGTCAACGAAGCCGGCATTCACAACATCCATCCCGAGCTGGTACGCCTGCTGGGCCGGATGCGCTATCGTTCCAGCTATGGTCAGAACGTGCTGGAGCACTCGCTGGAGGTATCCCACCTCGCCGGCATGATGGCTGCCGAGCTGGGCGCCGATGTCAAGACTGCCCGGCGTGCAGGCCTGCTGCATGATATCGGCAAGGCCCTCACCCATGAGATCGAAGGCAGCCATGTGCAGATCGGTGTGGATGTGGCCCGCAAGTACAAAGAGAGCGCCGATGTCATCCATGCCATCGAGGCTCACCACAACGATGTGGAGCCCCGTACTGTGGTGGCAGCTCTGGTGCAGGCAGCCGATGCCATTTCCGCTGCCCGTCCCGGCGCGCGGCGTGAGAATGTGGAGAACTACATCAAGCGTCTGGAAAAGCTGGAGGAGATTGCCAAGAGCTTTGACGGTGTGGATTCCTGCTATGCCATCCAGGCAGGCCGTGAGATCCGCATTATGATCAAGCCGGATGTCATCAGCGATGACAACCTGGTGGTAGCCGCCCGGGAGATCGTCAGGAAGATCGAGGACGAGATGGAGTATCCGGGTCAGATCAAGGTCAACCTGATCCGGGAAACCCGTGCAGTGGATTACGCCAAGTAAACAGAATCCGATCAAAGACAGGGACTGGAACTCTCCTCATGGAGAGGGACAGCCCCTGTTTTGCTGCAAATGGGGGGAGGGTAGTCAACCTTAACTGAACCCCCAAAAATTCCGCTCAGAACCAAAAACCGCAACAAATTTTCACAAATCGGGGAGAGCGCTTTCGTTAAAAAGCTCTATTTTGGCCCGAAACCTTTGACTTGAAGCCATTTTTGCGGTATAATATCGCTAAGATATTGGAAAGGAGATGATGCGTTTGGCTCGCAACAGTTCTGACACAAGCGAGGAGATCGTGACTGAAAGCTCCTCATCTTGTGAAGACATCAAGGCGGGGAAGAACAGTTTCATCAAATGGACATCGAATCTTTACGAACGATTTGAAGAGACACAGCTCTATCGATATTTTTATGTGACCGGTATTGCGCTGGTGCGCAAGGCCAAGCGGATTCGTCGGCGGACTCTGCGGTTTGTCAGATCCCATCGCCCGCAGATTCATCTCAGCCCGCGGCACAGACGCATTCTGGCCCGTGCCAAGGCCTCTCTGGAACGTGCCAGAGAACCCTTTGCGGAAGGCTTCAACTGGTCGCTGGAATTTGCTGAACAGCTGCGGAAAGCCAAGGAAACCGGCGATCACCGCAAACTGCTCGGCGAAACCCTCCGCAGTGGTGTAAAGCTCTGCAGTGATACCACTTCCCGTGCATTCAACTATGCAGCACCGGTAGGCGGTATTGCCGTACTGCTGCTCACCATCGCAGTTTACAGCAATCTTACCTTTGCCCTGTCGGTAGAGTACAACGGACAGTTTGTCGGTTATGTAACCGATGAGTCCGAGTTCATCGCCGCCAATCAGAAGATGCGAGAGCGTATTGTGTTTGAGGAGTACGAGTATCCCGAAGATGCCGTCCCCAAGTACACACTGACCATCGTATCCCGTTCTTCGGTCAATACCGAAGAAGAACTCACCGACAATCTGATCGCCTCCTCGGGCAGCGAACTCACCGAAGCATACGGCCTGTATGTAGCGGACAAGTTTGTAGGCGCTTCCTATGATGACGAGGAGATCGAAAGTCTGCTGGAAACCATCAAGGACGAATACCGCACCGGTGACCCCGATGAAGTGGTAGAATTCACCGATCCTGTAACCATCAAGGAGGGTCTGTATCCCAAGACCTCCATTGTGAATATTGCTGCTCTGGAAGAGAAGCTCAAGGAAAATGAATCGGAAGAGCAGACCTATACCGTACAGGAAGGCGATGCTCCCACTGTCATTGCCCAGAAGTTTGATATGCTGTATGCTGACTTCAAGGCACTCAATCCCGATGTGGAAAAGTCACTGCTGGTTGGTCAGGAAGTCCTGATCGAAAAGGCAGTTCCCACCCTGGGTGTGCAGGTCAAGCGCACTGAGGTTTACAATGAGGAAGTTCCCTTCTCCATTGAGCATGAACAGGACCCCAATCTCCAGCAGGGTTACACCAAGGTGACCCAGATCGGTGAAAAGGGCATCAACGAGGTCACTGCGGAAGTGGTCTATGTGGACGGCGTGGAGCAGTCCCGTACCATTCTGAGCACCACTGTCCTCAAGGAGCCGGTAAATGAAGTGATGATCGTAGGCGGTAAGCAGCCGCTCACACAGCTGCCCGCTTCGGCTATGACCACCGACAGCTACTTCATCTGGCCGGTAGACGGCGGATACCTGTCCTGCGGCTTCTATGGCTATTATAACCATGGCGGTATGGACATTGCAGCCAAGATGGGCACAGCGGTGCGTGCTTCGGCATCGGGTACCGTTGTAGCGGCCTTCAACTACACCAACGGCGCCTATGGCCGATATGTAATTATTGACCATGGCGGCGGAGTTCAGACCCTTTACGCACACAACAGCCAGGTTTATGTCCAGGTTGGCGAATGGGTAGAACAGGGTCAGCTGATTGCGGCAGTCGGCGCCACCGGTAATGCTTACGGAAACCATTGTCACTTTGAAGTGCGTGTCAATGGGGTGCGGAAGGACCCGGCAGGATACATCGGCACCGTTTACAATCGCTGAGTTTCCTTCAAACAGAATACCAGAAAAGCCGGTCCGGCAAAATTGCGGATCGGCTTTTTTCATGCCCATATCGACCAGCAGCCAGCCCGGCTGAATCGCAATTCTGTATAGAATATGCCATATATTACAGATTGTTGATGGATTGCGGTGCCCGGCAGGCTGAAAACAGGCCAGACGCCCGGGAAAAGCGGCATAGTAAAGCTGTACTGTGCCGCTCGCTGCCGAGGCATAAGCCGGGCACTATCTGGTTTTGTGACTGGTAGTCGGCTGAATCAGCGCAGAGAATAGCACTGTGGTTCTTGCAGCTGGGGTGCGGGCTGGACGCCGTCCGGTTTTCCGATGGGGTGTCAGCTGAATCAGCACAGTGAAACCGTATTGCTACTCTCGCTGCCAGTGCACAGGCCGGGCACCTGTCCGCTTTCCGGTGTGGGGCGTCGGCAGTACAGCGAAATCACACCATGACACTCTCCGCTGGGGTATAAGCCGGGCACTATCTGGTTTTGCGACGGGCCGTAGGCTGAAACAGCACAGAAAACAGGACTGAGGTTCTTGTTGCCAGTGCGCAGGTCAGCTGCTATCCGGTTCTGCCCGGTTAGCGCCTGTGCCCGCCAGTATGTCGGCGGGACAGTCAGATCCGGCTCCAATCAGGCACAAATCCTGTATAGAAAACATACAGTATTACAGTTTGTTGAATATCGCCGTTGTTTATGCAAAAATAAGCCCCCTCCACATAAGCTGACTGGCTCCATGGAGGGGGGTGCTGTTATTTTTGTTCCGGCTTGGGAGCCCGCTGCTGATGTCGGTAGGCCAGGGCAGCCTGTTCGGTCTTGTTCTGTCCGAAGTGGTAGTAGACCCGGTCCCGGAGCTCGTCCGGCAGGTACTGCTGTTCCACCCAGCCGCCGAAGTCATGGGGATACTTGTACCCGATGGCCCGGCCCAGCTTGTTGGCGCCGCCGTAATGCCCGTCCTTGAGGTGGGGCGGCACATCGCCGTATTTGCCCTTGCGCACATCTGCCAGCGCCGCGTCAATGGCAACATTGGCGGAGTTGGATTTGGGCGCGGTGCAGAGCAGGATCACAGCCTCTGCCAGGGGAATCCGTGCCTCGGGCAGACCCAGCTGCATGGCAGCATCGATGCAGGTTTTCACCACCACCACTGCCATGGGATAGGCCAGGCCGATGTCCTCACTGGCGCAGACCAGAATGCGCCGGCAGGGGGAGATGAGGTCACCGGAATCCAGCAGCCGTGCCAGATAGTGCAGGGCGGCATTCTCATCGGAACCCCGGATGGATTTCTGCAGGGCCGAGAGCAGGTCATAGTGGACATCGCCGTCCCGGTCGTACCGGTTGGAGGAGCGCTGGGATACCTCTTTGGCAGCCTGGAGGGTTGCCACCGGCACTTCGCTGGAGCTCACAGCGGACAGCACCAGCATTTCCACCGCATTGAGGGCTTTGCGCACATCGCCGCCGCAGGAGAAGGAAATATGCTCCGCCACGCCGTCCTCGACGGTCAGGCCGGGATATTCCTCGGCACAGACCCGGAAGGCCCGCTCCACAGCCCGCTGGACTTCCGGCGGTTCCACCGGCTTGAACTCAAAGACGGTACACCGGCTGAGCACCGCATTGTAGACATAGAAATAGGGGTTTTCGGTGGTGGAGGCAATGAGGGTGATGCTGCCGTTCTCAATGAATTCCAGCAGGTTCTGCTGCTGTTTTTTATTGAGGTACTGGATCTCGTCCAGATAAAGCACAACACCATTGCGTCCTTCAAAGGTATCCAGCTGGCTGACGATCTCCTTGATGTCTGCCGTGGAAGCTGTGGTACCGTTGAGCCGGTAGAGCTTTTTGCCGGCCTTATTGGCAATGATATTGGCAACGGTGGTCTTTCCCACACCCGATGGCCCATAAAAGATCATATTGGGAATGGTGCCGCCTTCAATGATGCTGCGCAGCACCTGTCCCGGGGCCAGCAGATGGGACTGTCCCACCACATCTTCCAGCGCCCGGGGACGCAGTTTATCGGCAAGAGGTGATGCCATGGTTTTTCACAGTCCTCTCCGGAAAATTATACATAGTAGATGCGTTCCCCATCAAACCGGTTCAGAGCCTCCCGGACAGCCTCGTCCCAGACGCCCCATTCATGGATGCCCTTCTGTTCAAACCAGATGCAGTCCAGACCCAGTTCCTTGAGGAGCTTTACATATTCCACATTACTCTCATACAGGGTGGGGATATTGTCCTCGGTGCCGCAGCTGATAAAGAAACGGCACTGCTGTTCCTTGGGCAGACGGGCATGTTCCCGGGTCAGATGGAGAATATCATCTTCCGGCAGCAGCTGCATTTCGGTCCCGAAAATTCCCTGATACTCTGCCAGGGATTTGGGGTCCAGGGAATCGCCCATGGACTGGAACATCTTGCCCAGATCCACAGCGCCCGAGAAGCTGGCAATGGTGCCATACTGTTCCGGGTGAGTCAGTCCCACCTTGAGAGCGCCATATCCGCCCATGGAAAGACCGGCAATATAGTTGTCTTCCCGCTTGTCGCTCAGACGGAACATCTCCCGGCAAAGACGAGGGAGTTCTTCCGCCACAAAGGTGAAATAATCCATACCATAGGCAGTATTGCGGTAGAAGCTGCGCTGTACTTCAGGCATGATAACAGCGAAGCCATGCTGCATGGCATAGCGTTCAATGGAAGTCCAGCGCATCCAGGAGGAAGCGGAACTGCCCTGACCATGCAGCAGCCAGAGGGTTTTGCAGGGATTTCTGGAATAGTCATGGGGGTGGTCATAGGGGAGAATGACATTGAGGGCAATGTCCATATTCAGTGCCCGGGATTTGATGTCACCTTTGAATGAAGCCATAAGAAAAACCTCCTGTGATGAGAAATTTGATTCTAATTTATTATTATACTACAAAATTGTGAGCAGCTGGAAAGAAAACCGTAAATTTTATCCTTAAACGAGCCTAAAAATTTCTCCGGGGACAATGCAGGAAAACAACGGAAAACCGACACTGAAAAAATAGATACCGGCACTTTACGCCGCCGGTGAAACATGATATGATGGTAAGGAACCTGATTCTGCATCGGGCACGACCGAAACCCGGCATTTTTCATGGAAAGAAGCCGACTGTATGAAGGAGAGTTTTCACAGTGGACAGATTGATGTTGATGGCCATGGGTGGCTATGGAGATATGGGAATGATGGGCGGCAGTACAGCCGGAACGGGTCTGATTGATTCGCTCAAGACCAAGCTGAGCTTCCTGCCGGAATGGGCAGCGATCCTGGTGATTGCGGTGCTGGTGATCCTGGCAGCCATGCTGGTGGGCTGGATCGGCGGCAAGATTATTGGCTCGATCCTCTATCCTGACCCGGATAAGCAGAGCATCCTGAGCAAAAAGCAGAAGTTCATGGTGCTGGGCGGTGCCATTGCAGCCATTGCCCTGACCATCTTTGCCCTGACCTATACCCCGGCGCCGGATACCGGCGATGATGCCCTTCCCACCGGCGAAAATGTGTCGATGGACGGCATGGAAGGCACCGATGGGGAGATCCCGGAGGAGGAATCCACCGACGGTGAGACCACCGATGAGGAGTCCACTGAAGAAGAAACCACCGGGGAAACCGAGGAGGAATCCAGCGCGGCAGCTTCGGATTCCACCGGAAATGCCGGCACCTCCGTATCTGTGGGCGGCGGTGTGATGATCAGCGGCGGCGGTACAGCCATTGCCGTTCCCATGGGCTGATTCTGATTGCAGCAAGGATAAAACCGGGTGGTCTGGGATACAGGCCATCCGTTTTTTTGACGGGAGGAAGATGAGATGAAGCGTATTCTGGTGATCGGCTGCCCGGGGGCGGGAAAGAGCACCTTTGCCCGGGCTCTCCGGGACCGGACCGGTCTGCCGCTCTGGTACCTGGATCAGATCTGGCACCGTCCTGACCGCGCCACCGTCAGCCGGGCGGAGTTTGATGCCCGGCTGACCGGGCTGCTCCGGGGTGATGCGTGGATCATCGACGGCAACTACCTTCGCACCCTGGAGCTCCGGCTGCGGGCAGCGGATACCGTCTTTCTGCTGGACTACCCCACCGGGGTCTGCCTGGAGGGGGCGCGTGCCCGCATCGGTACAAAGCGGGAGGACCTGCCCTGGGTGGAAGAGGAGTTCGATCCCGAGTTCCGCCAGTGGATCGAGGATTTCAGCCGGGATCAGCTCCCGGAGATCCGCCGCCTGCTGGAGCAGTATGGCGAAGGGCGGGAAGTGCATGTTTTCCACAGCCGGGCCGAAGCAGATGACTGGCTGCGGACATTTCCGGGAGTATGAGAAAAGGAGAGGGAACGCCCCCTCTCCTTTTTTATTGCGCCATCTGAATGACTGTGCAAAAAAGCCCGTCCGGCAGCTGCCGGGCGGGCTTTTTGTGATTCATGGGGAATCTTATTCCTCTACATACTTGGCATTGTAGTTGTCCATGCAGTGACGGATCACATTCCGGGCAGCTTCTGCACCGGCAATGCTCTTGATCTCTGTGAACTTGCCCGGCTCCAGCTGCTTGTACACCGAGAAGAAGTGCTTCATCTCATTGAAGATGTGCTCCGGCAGCTCGGAAATATCCTTGTAGGTGTTGTACATGGGGTCGTTGAAGGGAACAGCGATGATCTTCTCATCGTCCTCGCCGTTGTCCACCATGCCGATCACACCGATGGGATAGCACCGTACCAGTACCAGCGGATCGATCTCCTCCGAGCAGAGCACCAGCACATCCAGCGGGTCCTTGTCATCGCCGTAGGTGCGGGGAATAAAACCGTAGCTGGCGGGATAGTGGGTGGAGGTGTGCAGAATCCGGTCCAGAATGATCATGCCGGTATACTTGTCCAGCTCATACTTCTTCTTGCTGCCCTTGCTGATCTCGATGACAGCGGTGAAATCTTCCGGGGAAATGCGGCTGGGATTCATATCATGCCAGATATTCATAGGGGAAAAACGCTCCTTTATCCTTATTTCAAAATAGCTTCTTTCCCTTATTATACGGGATAGCTCCGCAGACTGCAAGAGAAAAACTGTCTATTTTCGACAAAATACATTGCCAATTTTATAACGAATGCCGAATTTTATCGGGAGGCCTGTTCCACTGCTACGGCACAGGCTACGGTTGCGCCGACCATGGGGTTGTTGCCCATGCCGATGAGACCCATCATCTCCACATGAGCCGGCACCGACGAGGAACCGGCAAACTGAGCATCGCTGTGCATGCGGCCCATGGAGTCGGTCAGGCCATAGGAAGCCGGGCCAGCTGCCACATTGTCCGGATGCAGGGTGCGTCCGGTACCGCCGCCCGAAGCCACCGAGAAGTAGTTCCGTCCGTTTTCCACAGCGCACTTCTTATAGGTACCGGCTACCAGATGCTGGAACCGGGTGGGGTTGGTGGAGTTGCCGGTGATGGACACATCCACGCCCTCATGCTTCATGATCTCCACGCCTTCCAGAACATCGTTGGCGCCGTAGCACTTGACAGCAGCCCGTTCGCCATCCGAGAACTTCCGCTCGCCGGTGACCTTCAGGGTGCCGGTGGCAAAGTCAAAGTCGGTGGAAACATAGGTGAAGCCGTTGATCCGGGAGATGATGTACGCGGCATCCTTGCCCAGGCCGTTGAGGATTACACGCAGGGGTTCCTTGCGCACCTTGTTGGCGGAGCGGGCAATGCCGATGGCGCCTTCCGCCGCCGCAAAGGACTCATGTCCTGCCAGGAAGCAGAAGCACTTGGTCTCCTCCCGGAGCAGCATGGCGCCCAGGTTGCCGTGACCCAGACCCACCTTGCGCTGATCCGCAACCGAGCCGGGCACACAGAAGGCCTGCAGACCCAGGCCGATGGCCTCAGCGGCGTCGGCAGCGGTACGGGCGCCCTTTTTCAGGGCAATGGCGGTACCCAGTGTATAAGCCCAGACTGCGTTTTCAAAGGCAATGGGCTGTACACCCTTGACAATGGCAGCCACATCAATGCCATGTTCCTTGCAGAGTGCCTCTGCCGCTTCGAGCGAATCCAGGCCGTTTTCCCGGAGGCAGGCTTCGATTCCGGCCATCCGGCGTTCCATTCCTTCAAACTGTATCATTGTTCGTCGTCCTCCGTCCTGTTATTCCTCTCTCGGGTCAATGATGCGGGCTGCCTGGTCAAACCGACCATAAGTAGCAGTATTCTTCCGCAGCGCTTCCTCTGCCGGAACTCCATGGCGGATATCCTCCATCATCTTGCCCAGCCGTACAAATTCATAACCGATGGTTTCATCATGGTCGTCCAGAGCCAGACGGGTAATGTATCCTTCACTCATTTCCAGATACCGTACACCCTTGGCTGAGGTGCCGAAAATGGTACCGGTCTGACTGCGCAGGCCCTTGCCCAGATCTTCCAGCGAAGCACCGATGGGAAGTCCGCCTTCGGAGAAGGCAGTCTGACTGCGGCCATAGACCAGCTGCAGGAAGATCTCCCGCATGGCAACATTGATGGCATCACATACCAGGTCGGTATTGAGTGCTTCCAGCAGAGTTTTGCCGGGGAGGATTTCACCAGCCATGGCAGCGGAATGGGTCATACCCGAACAGCCCAGTGTTTCCACCAGAGCCTCCTGGATAATGCCATCCTTGACATTGAGGGTGAGTTTGCAGGCGCCCTGCTGGGGAGCACACCAGCCCACACCATGGGAAAGTCCCGAGATATCACCGATCTGATAGGGACGCACCCATTTGCCTTCTTCGGGAATGGGAGCCGGACCATGATTGGGGCCCTGGGCTACCACACACATATTCTCTACTTCCTTGGAATAAACCACCGTGGTAATCTCCTTTCGGGTTGGATTGACGGGTTTGTGACGGCTGCGAGAAAAATCCAGCCGCCGGTTCAGTTCTTATTTATTGTATCACAAAACCCCGGGGGCGAAAATGGAAAAAGCCATTTGTCCTGAAATATTTCCCGGAAAGCCCAGGGGGTATCCTATGTTTCTGGGGCAGAAAAGGGGCTTTTCACAGTGAATTTTCCACAATGTGCAAAAATCAGCCGCAAATTTTCCCGGAAAAATGAATTTTGCGCTTCCAGATCCGGCAAAAACCGGCGATTTCCAATCCAAAAAGGCGCCAAAATGCATCAAAAACTGCGTTTTTCCAAAAAGCGGAGATAAAATTACAGAAGAATTACAAAAATGCATCAAAAAGGGGTTGACAAGGTGCCGGGGGGGTATAATTGCATTACAACAAAGGCTTTCCGGCCCCGGAAAGCAGGAGTTGAAAAACATTAAATGGAGGAAAATGCAATGAAGACTAAGAAGATCACTGCTCTGGTTCTGGCTGCTCTGATGGCTGCCGGCACCACTGCCACTGCATTTGCTGACAGCGATGTTGTCAACAGAGGTGGCGATCTGGATGACAAGCGTCCCCTTACTTTCAATGATGAGACCATCTATGAAAATGAGGACGGCGTTCTGACTCCCAGCACCGACTTCCGTCCCGGCGACACTCTGTACATCCGTCTGGATGAGCTGAATGCCAACGGCGACAAGAAGATCGAGGACGAGAAGGACGACATGAATGTTTATGCTGACTGGAAGGTTGGCAAGGACGCAGTAGAGTCCATCGACATCGTTTACAAGAAGGGCGAAGCCTCTGTAAATGGTATTGTGAGCTACACTGTAGAGGTTGGCGGCCGTACCTTCACCATTGAGGCCAAGGATAAGAGAGCCCTGACAGATCTGATTGTAGATGTAATCAATGAGCAGATTGCCAAGGATCCCAATTTCCTGGCTGATGAGATTGCTGCCCAGAAGGCAACCCATTATGTAGAGTCTGGCCTCCAGGCAGCTGGCGGCACCATCTACACATCGGTAGAGGATTTCGGCGCTGGTGAAAACTTTACCGAGCCGGAAAAACTCTATGTGGCTGACGCAGATGTAGATGCAGTTACCGGTCAGGGCCTCTTCTATGACGAAAAAAATACCTGGAAGAATGAAGTAGCTGATCCTTCGGAATATCTGGTAAAGCACAATAAGGGCAACTTCTATGACTTCATGAAGAAGAGTGCAACCATGGCTGATGTGGATGCCGCAGGCTATGCTACGCTTGTTTACGGCAAGTACATTGATGAGAATGGTACAGATATTTCTGCCACCATTGACGATGTAGCAGAACATGAGGCTGTTGTGGCTGCTGCTCAGGCTGCGGCTGCTGATGCAGGCTTCAACTATGATACTGCCTACACCTACTGGGTAGAGATCAAGACCAAGGAAGATGATACTACCAAGGTTCTGGATCTGGCTGGTGTACTGAGAATCGGTTCCACCAAGAACAAGGCAGAGGACGCCACCAACGAGTTCCAGCTGGATACCTCCATGGACAACCGTGTCTATGCCGGCGGTGTCTATGTAACCGTTGAGGACGAGTGGACCTTCGCTCCTGACAGCCGTTCTGTTGTAAAGTTCAGCGACGATGCTGAGGACGTAGTTCTCTACTTCGGCGAGAACGAGGCTGCCTGGTTCGAATTCGATGCCCGTGGTCAGTCTGCTCTGAACCTGGAGTTCACCTTTGACTTCAACAAGGAGATCGCTGATCTGTTCCCGGAGGCCAACATCGACTTCCTGACCTTCACCTCCAAGCCTGCCACCAACCGCACTGGTGACCTGTACATCGTAGCAGACGAGGATACCTATCTGTACGAAGTAACTGACGATGGCGTAAAGACCGTTGCTTACCTGCCCGCAGGCGGTACTGGTTCTGCCGCTGTCAGCGCAGCTCTGGGTGTGAAGAACATCAACGGCGCTGAGTACGATGAGAAGGAAGGCGCATGGCATATCCGCACCAGAAAGCTGGGTGCTTATGCAATTTCCGATACCGAGCTGGATACTTCCCGCACCCTGGATGGCGATGAGTCTTCTTCCGAGAGCGGCAACTCCGGCAATAACAACGGCACCAAGCCGATTCCGGACACCGGCAGATAAGCTGATTGAATGGATGGAAATACGCGGGAAAAATCCTGCCGGACGGGGGAAGGGCCCGTCACGATGAAACCCAATGAGGAGGAAAAACAAAATGAAGAAGCTGTTTGCTCTTACCCTGGCTGCTCTGATGGCTGCGGGTACTACAACAGTCGCTTTCGCTGCAAATGAAGGCGTTTATATTGATCCCGCTGACGACTACTATGTACTGGGTTCTGACAACAGAGCCAAGGCTGCTGCTTCGGACGATGAGTACGAGGGCGGCGACAAGCTGGTAATCCCTGTACGCGTATACAAGGACGATGTATCGGATGGTGAGTATGTAGCCGGTGATGATACCGACCTGGGCTTCCTGACCTACACCTCGGACTATGACCGCAATGTAACCGTTCGTGCTGACTGGAAGGTTGGCAAGGATCTGGGCGCTGAGGTTGATGTTGACTGGGTAAATTACAGCAAGCTGGGCAACCTGGGCACCAGCGATTCCCAGATCATGAGCGTTATCATCACTCTGCCTGAGAACGAGACCACCAAGGTAGAAGACCTGGCTGGTACCATCCGTGTAGGCCGTACCTCTTCTGCTGCCAAGAAGGGCCCGGCTTTTGATCTGGAAGTATCCTTCTTCTCGGATGCTACCCTGACCAACACCCCCAACTTTGACGGCGGCAACCTGCCCACAGGTTCTACCGGTATCGTAACCTTTGATAAGGAAGCCGGCGAGATCGACATCGACTTCGACGATATTGCTACCTTCACCGTAGATGTAGACGGTCAGGGCAAGCTGAATCTGGCCTGGAACACCGATTTTGACAAGGAATTCGGTGCCATGTACGATTACGCCAACCTGCACTTCTTCAACTTCGAAGGCACTCCTGCTTTCAACAAGACCGGTACCATGATGGTATACGCTGACAAGGATACCTTCATCTACGAGGCAACCGAGGACGGTGCCAAGGAGATCGACGCTACATACGATGAGGACTACGAGGCTTGGGTATTCAAGACCCGCAAGCTGACCAGCTATGTTGTATCGGATGTAGAGCTGACCGACAAGACCGTAACCGAGGACAACTCTTCCAGCACCACCGACGGCGGTAAGGATAACCCGGATACAGGTCGGTAAACCGACCTGTATCCCAGCGAATTTCACGCAAGCGTGAAATATCGCCGGGCAGAGCCGTTTGCCAACCGGGTTTTGAGTGATCAAAACCCGCAGGGAGCAAAATCGGGAACGATTTTGCGGACGGTCGCCGGGCAGCCGGAAACTTTCGGTTTCCGAACTCCATCCGGACCAGGCCCCATGTCCGGCCTCAGCCGGACGGAACCGGGGTGTTCGCCGACAGGCTCCTCCCTGTGAGCCTGCTGCCTCGGGATTCCGGGGCTGGTCTGTACAGATGGACAGTCTGAAGCGCTTTTTGCAGTTCTTTCTTAGTTTTATGCATACGGGAAACAGCTTTGGTTAAGCTGTTATGCAGGAAAACAGGCAGCCTGCCTGTTTTCCTCTGGGGAGAGGGAAGATCCTTTCCCCGGAGCAAAGCAGGCAGCAGTCGGGCAGTTCGGCTGTGGCTCCGGCCTTGCCGGAACACAGCGGACAGTCCAGCGGTTTTGCAGATCATTTTCCCCGGAGGGGCAGAGATGTCCTCCGGGGACAAGGCAAGCAAGCCCATACAATCCCGGAACTACCGTTCAAGAGCAGGTGTCTTCGGGTTATATATGGGAGAAACTTAGGAAATCTCCGTCGAATATCTGCCGGACAGTTCTCTCCAAATTTTTCAGCTGTCGGGTGGATATGATTTCCTGTTCGTTTCTTTTTTCTCCTAATAAGGGTCCCGCACGGAAGTTTCCCTGCGGGACCGAATTTTTTAAGGCAAAAGTTTGAAAAGACCTCCACGGGATGCCCAAAATAGGGTATACTATAATAGTACGGGACTGCATTCTTGAACTTATTATAAACAATCCCCCGCTTCGTTTGACAAAGGCAGGAATAGATTGTAAAATAGTATGTTGTTTGGCTATATTGTTTGGCCGCACTGCGTCCCAGCGGTGTTTTTCACATAGATGTAAGAGGTGATTGAATGGGATTTCTTGAGAAGGTTTTCGGTAACTACTCACAGAAAGAAATAAAGCGGCTCCAGCCTACAGTCAATAAGGTACTGGCGCTGGAAAATGAGTTTGCTGCCATGAGTGATGCCCAACTCCGTGGTATGACAGACAAGCTCAAGGCGCGTCTGGCAAATGGTGAAACCCTCGACGATATTCTGCCTGAGGCTTTTGCCACCTGTCGGGAAGCCAGCTGGCGTGTGCTGGAAATGAAGCATTTCCCGGTTCAGATCCTGGGTTCGCTGGTGCTGCATCAGGGACGCATTGCGGAAATGAAGACCGGTGAAGGTAAAACCCTGGTGGCAACTCTGGCCTGTTATCTGAATGCGCTGGCAGGCAAGGGTGTGCATGTAGTTACTGTCAATGACTATCTGGCAAAGCGTGACTCGGAATGGATGGGCAAAGTTTATGGCTATCTGGGCCTGACAACCGGTCTGGTTGTCAATGGTCTGGACAGTGCCCAGCGCCGGAAGGCTTACGCTGCCGACATCACATACGGTACCAACAATGAATTCGGCTTTGACTACCTGCGGGATAACATGGTAACTTCCAAGGACCGTCAGGTACAGCGGGGCCATTTCTTTGCCATTGTCGATGAGGTGGACTCCATCCTGATTGATGAAGCCCGTACTCCTCTGATCATTTCGGGTCAGGGCGATAATTCTTCGGAGCTGTATACGCTGGCAGACCGGTTTGCCAAGAGCCTGAAGGTCTGCCGTGTAGCGGAAATGGATGCCAAGGAGGATAATGACGCCGTACTGGACGGTGATTACATCGTGGATGAAAAGGCCCGCAGTGCCACCCTTACCCAGGATGGTGTTGCCAAGGCAGAGCGGTACTTTGGCGTAGAGAACCTCATGGACCCCGAGAATATGACTCTGCTGCACCACATCAACCAGGCAATCCGTGCCAATGGTCTGATGCAGCGGGATGTGGACTATGTAGTCAAGGATGATCAGATCATCATCGTGGACGAGTTCACCGGCCGACTGATGATCGGACGCCGGTACAACGAAGGTCTGCATCAGGCGATCGAAGCCAAGGAAGGCGTAACTGTTGCCAAGGAGTCCAAGACTCTGGCAAGCATCACCTTCCAGAACTACTTCCGTTTGTACAACAAGCTGTCCGGTATGACCGGTACCGCTGCCACTGAGGAAAGTGAGTTCCGGGAGATCTATAACCTGGATGTCATTGAGATCCCCACCAACCGTCCGGTCATCCGTAAGGACTATGATGATTTTGTCTACACCACAGCCAAGGGCAAGTACCATGCTGTGATCGATCAGATCGTCGAGTGCCATAAGAAGGGTCAGCCGGTGCTGGTAGGTACTGTTTCCATTGAGAAGTCGGAACTGCTCTCCCAGATGCTCGATCGCCGCGGCATCAAGCACACTGTGCTGAACGCCAAGTTCCATGAGAAGGAAGCGGAGATCGTAGCCCAGGCTGGTAAGCTGGGTGCTGTGACCATCGCCACCAATATGGCAGGCCGTGGTACCGATATTATGCTGGGCGGTAATGCGGAATTCATGGCTAAGCATGATATGAAGAAGGCTGGCTATGAGGACGAGCAGATCTCGGTAGCGACCAGCTACTTTGATACCGATGATGAAGAGGTTCTGGCTCTGCGCAAGACCTATGCCGACCTGCTTCAGAAGCATAAGGAAGCCATCCGTCCTGAGGCGGAAAAGGTCCGGGAAGCCGGCGGTCTGTTCATCATTGGTACAGAACGGCATGAGTCCCGTCGTATTGATAACCAGCTGCGCGGTCGTTCCGGCCGTCAGGGTGACCCGGGTGAAACCCGTTTTTATCTGTCGCTGGAAGATGATCTCATGCGGCTCTTCGGCGGTGACCGTATCCAGGCCATGATGAATTCCCTCAAGGTGGAAGAGGATGTGCCGATCGGTGCCAAGATGCTCTCCAATACCATTGAGAGTGCTCAGGCCAAGGTAGAAGGCCGGAACTTTGCCATCCGTAAGAATGTACTGCAGTTCGACGATGTTGCCAACCGTCAGCGTGAAGTCATCTACAAGCAGCGTCAGCAGGTGCTGGACGGCGTAGATATTTCGGCTGTCATCAGCAAGATGGTGGACGATACTGTGGGTGAAACAGTGGATCGGTTCATTGGTACTTCGGACGATTATCATGACTGGAATCTCCATGGTCTGCGGGACTTCTTCCTGGGCTGGGCCATCACCAAGGATGAGATGGTCTATGCGACCGATGAGGAGAAGGCTCAGGTACAGCCTGAAAAGCTCAAGGACTTCCTGCGGGAGCGTCTGCACATGCTCTATACCAAGCGGGAAGCGATGTTTGGTCCGCAGCTCATGCGGGAACTGGAGCGTGTGATCCTGCTCAAGAATGTAGACGCCAAGTGGATGGATCATATCGACGCCATGGAAGATCTCAAGAAGGGTATCTATCTGCGCAGCTATGCTCAGCGTGATCCGGTCATTGAGTTCCGTATGGAAAGCGGCGAGATGTTCAACCAGATGGTGGATCTGATCCGGGAGGATACCATCAAGATGCTGCTCACCGTACAGGTGCGTGTAACCGCTGCGCCTGCCAAGGCAGGCGTAGCTGATGAGTCCGCTAATGCGGACTCACGCCCGGAAGCTCCGGCTGAAAAGTAAAAATCCAAGAATTGATACTGAAGCACTCAGTCCCTATGGGACTGAGTGCTTTTTTTATGCTTCAAAGGCGAAAGGAAGCGGTTTTCCGGAAAAAGTTTTCCACAAAGTGCAAAACCAAGGCGACAGATTTTTGTAAATTTTGCAGGAAACACGGCATAAATCTGGCGAAAATCAGCAGAAAATCCCAGGATACAGCAAGAATTTGAATCTAAAACTGCAATTTTGCAGAACAGGCTGAGAAAATTACAAAAAAATTACAAAAATGCTTCAAAAAAGGGTTGACAAGGTGCCGGGGGGGTATAATTGCATTACGACAGAGAGTTCCCGGACGGGGGAACCTGTGTTGAAACTTATTAAAATGGAGGAAAAAGCAATGAACACAAAGAAGATCATGGCTCTGACCCTGGCTGCTCTGATGGCTGCTGGTACTACCACCGCTGCTTTCGCTGAAGCCACCAAAAAGGATCAGGCACTGGTATTCACAACCGCTGCTGCCTATGAGGAGAATGACGATGGTCTGCTCGTTCTGGATGACGGTGTTGTAAATCCTGGCGACAGCCTGTACTTCCTGCTGAAGGATGGCGCAGATGATGGCAACGGCATCACCGATAAGGAGCGCGACCGCATCAATGTCTATGCTGACTGGAAGCTGGGCAAGGAGTACATCGAGGATATTGATGTAATCTACAAGAAGGGTAACTCCAAGGTAACCGGTTACACCTACACTGTTAGCGGAACTGGCTACTTCGCTACCGCAAAAACCTTTGATATTCCGGGTACTAAGCTTACATCGGGCGCCGAGGTGGGCAACAAGCTGCCGGCAGATGTACTGGCTGCTGCCCTGGAGTCCGAATACACAAATCCTACAAGTGGTTTTGTATATAACAACAAGTACTACGCTGATACCAAGGAAGGTCTGGAAGCACTGCTGACAGATCATGCTGACTGGGCAGTTGGTACAGGTACTGCCAATGCAACAGTCAATGACAGCGACACAAATGGTCTGGGTTCGTATACCACAAGTGGTGTCCACAACCAGGAAGATTACTTCGTTAACTCCACTAAGTCTCTGAGCATTGATACAGCAACTGTAGGCACAATCACAAATCTGCTTGCTTTGGATGATACTGATACAGAATTCGCAGCTGCAAGTGGCGGTGCTTATACCTTTACTGGTGTTGAACCCGTAGACGCTGATGATTATGTAGCAGGTAAGGCACCCGCCAATAGCGATGCTGTTGTTACCAAGACTGCTGCTGAGGCCACAATCAAGGGCACAGTTTCTACCATTGATAAGACTGTAGAAATCCGTAATTCTTCTTCCTACACCTATTGGGTAGAGGTTAAGACCAAGGACGATATCACCACCAAGGAACTGGATCTGGCTGGTACTCTGTACCTGGGCACCACCAAGAACAGCGCCGAGAAGAACGGCACCCGGCTGCCTGTTGATATGTCCCTGACCAACCGTCTGTATGACAGCAGCAAAAACTTCCTCAGCGTTGAGGATGAAGTTACCATCGATCCCGATGCAAACGGTGCTGTAAAGTTTGATCCTGATGCTGAGGAAGTTACCATCTACTTCGGCGAGAACGAAGATGCCTGGTTCACCTTCAATGCTCAGGGTCAGGGCGCTCTGAACCTTGCTTACACCACCAAGTTCAACAAGGAAATTGCTGATCTGTTCCCCAAGGCTAACATTGACTTCATCACCTGGACTGCTGCTCCTGCTGCCAACCGCACTGGTGACCTGTACATCACTGCTGATGAGGACACCTTCCTGTATGAGGTAACCGAGGATGGCATCAAGGAAGTAAACGGCGCTAAGTACGATGAGGATGAGGGCGCATGGCACATCCGCACCAGAAAGCTGGCTTCTTATGTCATTTCCGATATGGAGCTGGATACCTCTGTAAAGCTGGATAACGATTCTTCCAGCAGCACTTCCAGCGGTTCCAACACCGATGCCGATGGCGACAAGCCCAATCCCGATACTGGTAGATAAGCTTCGCTTATCCACCTGCGAATTTTGCGGATAGCTTATGACGGATAAGCTGTCCGGGGTCTTAGGCGCGGCATCTGCCGGGCAAAGACCTGAAAAAGAGATAGTTTTGTTGGAGAAGGCGGCTGGAAAGCCCGGCCGCTTTTTTCAAAATAAACCTATTATTAGGAGGAAAACAAAAATGAAGAAGATTTTTGCTCTTGCCCTGGCTGCTATCATGACAGCCAGCATGGCAACCGTTGCCTTCGCTGCTACCTTTGACCAGGATCCCGATGGTATTCAGGTGGGTATTCAGCCCGACTCTACTGCCGGTTGGACAACTGCTGATTCCTCAGTAACAGCTGTATATAAGCTGGACAGCTCCAGAGCTGAGAATGTGGTAGACGGTAAGGTTACCTCTGGTACTAAGTTTGAGGGTGGTAACCGCCTGGCTATCCCGCTGATTGTATGGGATGATGACACAGATGGTTCCAAGGTTGGCGAGTATGATAGCGGCGATAAGGTACAGTGGTACACCAAGGATGTAGACTACAAGAAGGCTTCCTTCAAGGTTGACTGGAAGGTTGGCGACGCTGAAGTAGACTTCGAACTGGTTAAGTTTGCTGGTGGTGTCCTGAATGGCCTTTCTAACGACGAGTATGTTTACTGCGCCGTTATCACTCTGCCTGAAAACAATGGCAACAAGGCTGTAGACCTGGCTGGTACTATCCAGGCTGGCACAAGCAGCACCACTGCCAAGAAGGGCAACTCTATGAAGGTTGAGCTGAGCTACATGCCCAATTCGGATGATAGCTACACCAGCACCAACTTCAGCGGTGGCACTCTGGATACCAACGATGGTATCGTTTCCTTCGATAAGTCTGCTGGTGAGATCGATATCGACTTCGATGCAGCTGTTGGTACTGTTGCTACCTTCACCGTTGATGTATCCAGCCAGGGCAAGCTGAACATGGCCTTCAACACCGACTTTGATAAGGACTTCGGCGCTATGTACAACTACGCTAATCTGTCCTTCCTGGAGTTCGAGGGTACTCCTTCCTTCAACAAGAACGGTACTATGTACATCTACGCTGAGGACAAGGACACCTTCGTATACGAGGTAACCGAGGACGGCGCTAAGGCTATCGACGCTACCTGGAACGAGGACTACGAGGCTTGGGAGTTCAAGACCCGCAAGCTGACCAAGTATGTCATCTCTGACGTAGAGCTGGATGAGAAGACCGTAACTGAGGATACTTCTTCCAGCACCACCGACGGTGGCAAGGACAACCCTGATACTGGTAGATAAATCCTAACGGATTTATCCACGCAGCGAGTTTTGCTTCGCAAAACATCGAGGCTTAGGGTAGTTTCTGCGAATTTTGAGCTGACGCTCAAAATGTCGTGGCTTTATCCAATGGATTTATCCACGCAGCGAGTTTTGCTTCGCAAAATATCGTGGCTTGGTTTGATCCATTGATGCTGACAGCATTTCAGTGCATCGGCAGGAAAACAGGCGGGCTGCCTGTTTTCCCCTGGGGAGAGATCCATGGCTCTCCCCGGAGCAAAGCTGGCAGCCCATAGATCCCAAAAAGGCCATGCAAGAGCAAGTGTTTTTGGGTATAAATATGGGAGAAACAGAGGAGATCACCGTCGAATGTTCACCAGCCGGTTCTCTCCAACTTATTGACCGGTTTGGCGGATATGATTTCCTGTTCGTTTCTTTTTCTCCTAAAAATGGCCTCACAGGATTTTTCCTGTGGGGCCGCTTTTTTGCAATAATTCTGCCGGAATCCAGCACTGTTAATACGGAATGCAGCCGGGGTAGAGAAATCCCGGCTTTTTGGAACACAGGAGGATTTCAGCAATGAGAAAGTGGATTTCCGCTGCAGCGGTAGGGATGGTTTTGATGGCATTGGTATCCTGTGGAAAATCAGATCATTTTGACCCCAATACCTTGGAACAATCCACTGTGGGAGAACTCAGTTCCGATGTGACCATGCGTCTTTCTCAGGAGGAGTTCCGGTCAGTACCCAGTGAACTGAGCCTGGTGATCACCAACCACACCGGGGAAGAATACACCTATGGTTCGGAATATCGCCTGGAAGTATACCTGGATGACCAGTGGTATATTCTTCCGGCGGAGGAGGAACTCTATTTTACCTCCATCGGGGTAATGCTTCAGCCGGATGGAATCAACAGTGAAAATATTGCGCCGGAGGAATACCGGGAACATCTGCCTGCGGGACATTATCGGGTTGTCAAGGAATTCTATGGTGCAGGCGGGGAGATCACAGCAGCGGCAGAATTTTCCATTTCCGAATAAATACACAGAAAACGGTCCTGTTCCATACAGAACAGGACCGTTTTTCAGTACGGATTTATATATAAAAGCCAGCCGGCTCAAACGGAACCGGCTGGCTGAACAGAACCCACCAGACAGGCTCCCGGATCATGGACCGATCCAGTTACTTGCCAGAGAGTTCACCAATACATTTCGAGCAGACGAGTTTGCCCTTGAATTCCCGGACATCATCGGCTTCCCCACAGAAAATGCAGGAAGGAGAATACTTTTTCAGTACAATCTGATTCCCGTCCACAAAAATTTCGATGGAATCCCGTTCGTTGATGTCCAGAGTGCGACGGAGCTCAATGGGAAGTACAATACGTCCCAGATCATCCACCTTGCGGACAATACCAGTAGATTTCATAGATTTCACCCTTTCCAGTACGCGGATACCAATGGAAAAATTCCGCGTATACGATCTGACAGTTTTTGCGATTTACAGATTTAAGTATACAGATTCTTACAAATACTGTCAACCAAAGTATATGAATAGAGTTTGAAAGTTTATCAGGGGAATATTGAAGTTTTTGAAAACATATAGATAAGCATCGTTCTTTTTTGGAGGATCTATGAGAGGAGGTGCCGGGGAAACACAATGATGTCCGTATTGTTTGCCGGTATGACTGCCTTTGCTCTGGGCTGTGCCCTGCTGCAAGGGAACCTTTCTGCCCTTTCGGATGCCCTTCTCACCGGCGGAAGTGACGCGGTTTCGCTCATGCTGCGGCTGGTGGGCGGACTCTGCCTCTGGTCGGGTGCCATGGAGGTGGCGGTCCAGAGCGGTCTGACCCGGGCACTGAGTCAGGCTCTGCTGCCCATTACCCGGCGGCTTTTCCCTGACCTGCCCCCGGACAGCCCTGCCATGGGCGCCATCTCCATGAACCTCACTGCCGATCTGCTGGGGCTGGGAGAGGCAGCAGTCCCCTCGGGTCTGGAAGCCATGCGGGAAATGGAGCAGCTCCAGGGCCCGGGACCGGACGCCAGCGGCAGCATGATCCGGTTTGTGGTGCTGAATACCGCCTCTTTCCAGCTGCTCCCGGCGACCATCGCTCTGCTGCGGGCCCAGCATGGGTCGGCAGCGCCGCTGGAGATCCTGCCGGCAGTGTGGCTGACCTCGCTGCTCTCGGTGAGCTGCGGCCTCCTGGCTGCCGCCCTGCTGGAACGGAGGGAATCCCATGGCCGCTGACCTGCTGCTTCCGCTTCTGTTCTGCGGAATTCTCTGCTGGGGCGCTGTGCAGGGGGTGGATGTGTTTGCCGCCTTCCGTACCGGCGCTGCCAGGGGGCTCACAGCCGCTGGGGAGATCCTGCCCTCCCTGATTGCCCTGGTGACGGCAGTCACCATGCTCCGGGCTTCCGGGGCGCTGGAGCTGCTCTGCTCCGTCTTTGCCCCGGCGACAGAACAGCTGGGGCTCCCGGGGGAACTGCTGCCCATGGCGCTGCTGCGTCCGGTTTCGGGCAGCGGAGCGCTGGCGCTGTTTGAGGATATCCTCACCCGGTTCGGCCCGGACAGCTTCATCGGGCGCACCGCCAGCGTACTCATGGGCTCCACCGAAACCACCTTCTACACCATCGCCCTGTACTTCGGCGCCACAAAGGTGCGCAATACCCGGCACTGTCTGCCTGCGGCCCTGCTGGCAGATCTGGCGGGGATCTGTCTGAGTGCCGCCGCTGTGGGATTGTTCCTGGGGCGGTGAGGCCGATTTGTAAAACAGCGGGTTTTGTGATAAAATAACCGGGTGAGTTTTTTGACCCAAAGGAGTGCAAGAAAAGCGTGCTGACAGCCATTGGAACACAGACCATCGAAACCCCCAGGCTGATCCTGCGGCGGTTTGCCAAAGGGGACGGGAAAAGTGCCTTCCGCAACTGGTGCAGTGATGCCAGTGTAACCACCTATCTCAAATGGAGTGCCCACAGCTATCCGCTCATCACCGAACAGGTGGTGGCGCGCTGGGCACGGGAATACCATGATCCCCACTGTCTGCACTGGGCGGTCACCCGCAAGAGCCATGGCGATGTCATCGGCGGGGTGAGCCTGACGGTCAAGGACCTGATGGACGAGCGGGCGGAACTGGGATACAGCCTGGGCTCCGCCTTCTGGCAGCAGGGGTATGGCAGCGAAGCAGTCCAGGCGGTACTGGACTACGGATTCGACCGGGTGGGACTGCACCGCATCGAAGCCTTCTGCGACTGTCAGAACCAGGCGTCTGCCGGACTGCTGCGCCATCTGGGATTCCGGCAGGAGGGTCTGCACCGGGGTATGTGCCGCCTTGCCAATGGGCAGTTTGTGGACTGCCTGAGCTTCGGTCTTTGTGCAGATGAGCGTCCGGAGTCCGAATTTGCAGGGGATTTCTGTATAGACTGATCTGCATATTCCCGCAGCCTTCTGACTAAAGATTGAAAAGCATTATCTGAATATGAAAACAGCCGGTTCCCATCATACGGGACCGGCTGTTTTGCTGTCAGACACAGAGAGTAATATTAAAGAATCTTTTTACAGAATGTAGATAGCCACCACCAGGTAGTGAAGCAGGGAGCCCAGCAGCACAAAGCAGTGGAACAGCTCATGGAAGCCGAAGGCCCGGAAGAGATCCGGCTTTTTGAGGCCGTAGATCACGCCGCCGATGGTGTAGCTCACGCCGCCGGCAGCCAGCAGGACGATGGCACCGGTGGGAATCCGGGTGAGGGGGCCGAGGTCAAAGAGGATCGACCAGCCCATGAGCAGGTAGATGGCAGTGGACACCCACCGGGGCAAAAACCAGAACACCTTGACGCCGATGCCCACAGCGGCGACGATCCACAGGATCAGGCTGAATACCAGGGCCTCCTTTTTGGGATAGAAGGACATGAGCATGGGGGTGTAGCTGCCGGCGATGAGCACATAGATCATGGCATGGTCCAGCTTGCGCAGGTGGTTGATGTGTGCCGGGGTTCCCTGGCTGAAATGGTAGACACAGCTGGTGGTATAGAGGGCCAGGGTGGAGCAGCAGAAGATCAGTGCAGCCAGCAGGTGCAGGGGATCGCCGGAGCCTTTGACAAAATAGAGCAGTACCGACAGGGGCAGTCCGATGAGGAACAGCAGAACCCCCAGAAAATGGGTATAGCTGCTCATGGGCTCCCGGGCGGATTGAAACGAATGGTACCAGAGCATTGACCGTTCTCCTTTCCGAATATCTGTGGATATTATAACTCTGTTATGTAGTTTTGTAAACTACTTATTGCGTTTTTTAATCTGATTTGATATAATGAACCCAGTAAGCCGGACAGGCAGCGGAAAAAGACAGCCTGTCCGGGGACCGATCAGAAGAAAGCATAACAGGAAGGAGCGGAAAAAAGATGTCGGAACAGGAACTGCTGGAACAGCTGCGGGCGGGAATGGACACCACGCCGCTGCATACCGGAGATCTGCCGCCGCTGGACCTCTATATGGATCAGGTACTGGCAATGCTGGAGGAGCGCTTTCAGTCCGGAGCCCGGCAGCCGGGGGAGAAAACCATCACCAAGACCATCATCAACAACTATTCCAAGGCCCGGCTGCTGCAGAAGCCGGTGGGGAAGAAGTATACCCCCGAGCATCTGCTGGTGATCACCCTGATCCAGACTCTCAAGCAGAGTCTGTCGCTGGAGGACGTGGGACGGCTGTTTGCCGCCTGTCCGGAGTTTTCCGGGGAGGGACGGTACGACGCCGCGGCAGTCCATGCCCGGTATGAGGATTTTGAACGCATGAAGCTCAGCCAGGAAAAGCTGGCAGAGGCTATCCAGGAGAACATGAAGGACTGCCAGGCAGAGGATCTGTTCTCCCAGGTGCTGTACCTTGCCAATCTGTCCGGGGCGCTGAGCCTCACAGCACGGCGGCTCATCGATACCCTGCCCCAGCCGGAAAAGCCCGGACGGGGCAAAAAACAGCCCGCAGCTCCCAAGCCAGCCGCAGGCATATAAAAAGAACCCCGGAGGAATCGTCCTCCGGGGCTTTTTGCATGGATGGGGAGAATTATTCAGCCAGCAGGCGCAGGGTCTGGTAGAGCAGACGCACGCCATAGCCGGTGGCGCCGGTCTCCCAGCCGGGGAACCCGCTCTCCAGGAAGGCGGGGCCAGCGATGTCCAGATGGGCAAAGTGCCGTCCCTCGGCAAACTCCCGGATCAGCAGTCCGGCTGCAATAGTGCCGCCGCCCTTGCCGCCGGTGTGACGGTAGTCGGCAATGGTGGAGGTCTTCATCGGCTCCAGGAACAGTTCATCGGCCGGCATCTGCCACACCTTTTCGCCGCAGGCTGCCGAGGCCTTCTGGATCATCTCGGTGAGCACCTTGCTGTCGCTGATGAGGGCGGCATACCGGTAGCCCAGCGAAACCACCTGTCCGCCGGTGAGGGTGGCGATGTCGATAACTGCGAAGGCATTTTCCTTCTGAACCGCATAGGTCACGGCATCGATGAGGGTCAGACGGCCTTCGGCATCGGTGTTGATGACCTCCACAGTCTTGCCCGACATGGTGCGCAGCACATCGCCGGGCAGGTAGGCATTGCCCGATACCCGGTTTTCGCAGGCAGCCACCACCGCGGTGACATTGGCCTTGATGCCTGCCCGGGCAATGGCAAGCACAGCGCCGATCACAGCTGCCGCGCCGCCCATATCCGACTTCATGGTGGACATGCTCTCGTCGTCCTTGATGTCATAGCCGCCGGTGTCGAAGGTGATGCCCTTGCCCACCAGTGCCACCGTGCTGTCGTTCTCCGGGTCGCCCTGATAGCGCAGCACGATCAGACGGGGCGGATTGACACTGCCCCGGGCCACTGCCAGGAAGCTGCCCATACCCATCTTCTCGATCTCGAATTCATCGAAAATCTCATACTTGACGCCGCACAGTTCTGCCTGAGCCGCAGCCTTCTGCGCCAGCACCACCGGGGTCATGTCCGAACCGGGGGTGTTCACCAGATCCCGGGCCAGGTTGGTGCACTCGCCCAGCATCTTGCCGTTCTGCACCGCAGCCGAGTAATCCCGCTCGGAATAGACGGTAAAACGCACCTTGGGGGACTTTTCGGTCTTGTAGAGATCAAAGCGGTAGGCGCCGATCATCAGACCCTGACAGATCAGCGAAACTTCCTCATCGGTGAAGTCGGTTCCCACCGGGACAAAGATGTTCTGGGAGTGCATCTCCACAGCGGTGCGCACCGCTTCTGCCACGGTATTCACCAGCTTGAAATGGTCGTGGCGGCAGTCGAGGTTGGCAAAGACAATATTCTTGAGCCCCTCCTCAAAGGCCAGAACAAAGCCCTGGACAGTGCTGGGCTTGTGATCCATCAGCTCCTGACGGCTCACAGCGGTGTAAAGCGCCCGGACCGATGGAATCCGGCAGAGGGGATTTTCCCCTACCACCGGAGTGATCTGGGCGTCCATTCCCTCCAGCGACGGTGTATTGACAAATTTGATACTCATGCTTTCCCTCCTCATGGTGCGGTATCCTGTGTCCAGTATAGCATTTTGGGGGGCTGGGCTGCAATCATTCCGGGACGGGTTTGAGGAAAATTTTCTCAGTCCCCGGACAGGGCGTCCCACCAGTCGGAAAAGACCAGCGGGCGGGTGTCCGCTGTGAGGACGCCGAACCGGTATCCCCTGGCCTTGTAGGCCCGGATAATCTGCCGGACGGCCTCGGGAGTGGTGGTGAAGGGGTGGCTGTCATGGAGGAGGATCACCGGCGAGGACTGCCCCTCTCCGCGCTCCAGGGCGTTCCGGGCGATCTCCTCCGGCGGCAGCGGCACCGGCTGTCCCTCCCCGCCGTCGTCCCCGGAGGTGACGGTCCAGTCAAAGACGGTGTACCCGTCCCGGCTCAGCCCGGTGAGGATCTCCCGGAGCACCTGGGGATCGGCCTGGGCGTTCAGACTGCCGCCGGGCAGACGCACCAGCGTTTCATAGGGAATGCCCAGCTCCCGCAGCCCCGCTTCCAGCTCCCGGAGATCCTCCCGGTAGGACCGGGCGCTTTCATAGAGCCGGTCATAGTCGTGAACAGAACAGTGCAGCGCCACCCGGCTGCCGTTTTCACAGAGGGCGGCATAGGCATCGGAATAGTCCTCCCGTTCCGCCAGCGTTACAAAAAAGGTAGCGGGAACCTCCTCCTCCCGCAGGACGCTGAGAATGGCTTCAGTATTGCGGCTGGGGCCGTCGTCAAAGGTGAGATAAACGGTCCGGGGCTCCAGGGGGACTCCCGCAGGTTCAGCGGCAGGCCGGACCGGAGCAGCCGCCTGCATGATGGCTCCCAGTGTCAGCATGGCGGCGACCGCCAGCAGCCGGGAGCGCAGTTTCCGGCAAGGATTCATGGGGTATCATCTCCTGTCCTCCCATTCTATGGGGAAGCGCCGGAAAAATGAACTGTCTGCCGGGCAGCAAAAAAGCCGGGTCATCGGGACCCGGCGGGGATCAGCCCATAGGGGGCGGAAGCAGGATGGTGACCGGCGGCAGGAACAGCACCCAGGGAGCGGTGAGCAGCAGGAAGCTCCACCGGAACCGGCGTCCGGTGCCGGGGAGGGCGTACCACTCCATCAGGCGGTCTCCCAGCCAGAGGGAGAGGCAGAATCCGGGCAGGGCGGCAAGGGCTGAACCGGGGAACCCGAAGAAGAAGTCAAACCGGCTCAGCGGGATCAGGAGCAGGAGGAGGGTGCAGCCTGCCGCCCCCACATGGCAGACCCAGGCCAGCACACCCAGCCGCAGCCATGGACGCCGGGGCAGGACAGCGGGAAGGCTGTTCCGGTCAAGCCGGGAGGCTGCCAGGCAGAGCAGGCTGCTCCAGAGGGTCAGCGCCGGGAACAGGACGATCCAGCACAGCGGATAGAGCAGGAAAAACCAGATGGGAAGGGGGAGTTCATTCATACAGGACACCTCCGGACCGGATTTCGGGAAAGACGGATATAACGAAAAAAGCACGGTTATAAACCGTGCTTTTTCTTTGCTGTGGTTGCCCGACTAGGATTCGAACCCAGACAAACAGAGTCAGAGTCTGTCGTGCTACCTTTACACAATCGGGCATCGCTTACTGACAGCTTTATCATTATAGCAACATATTCCTGATTTGTCAACAGCTTTTTTCAAAAAACCAAAAAGTTTTTTCAGGGCTTTGGAGCATGCCCCGGACCCCGCTGGAATATACATGAAAACAGCCAAATAAAACAGCGGAGGAGTCTGCTGCGGGACTATCACACAGGAGGAATGGGAAAGATGAACTGTTATGAACCGGAAGGCCGGAAGATTGCCGGCACTGCCAATCAGCGGTATTGCGGATCGCTTGAGGGACTGCGGGAGGCCATGGCAGAGGGGGTGATCCTCGAGGGCTGGGGCGCCCGGATCAGCGGGGCACGCCCGGATCTGCTGGTGGACCTCGGAGGCATCCAGGGGGTGATCCCCCATGACGAGGGCGCACTGGGCATGGAGGACGGCTCCACCCGGGATATTGCGCTGCTCACCCGGGTGGGCAAACCGGTGTGCTTTGTGGTCACCGGTTTTGAGGAGCTGGCGGATGGTACCCCGCGTCCGGTGCTGAGCCGCCGTCAGGCCCAGCAGCGCTGCCAGGAGGAGTATCTGGACACCCTGGTGCCCGGGGACATCATCAGCGCCCGGGTGACCCACCTGGAGCCCTTCGGCTGCTTTGTGGACATCGGCTGCGGGATCGCGTCGCTGCTCCCCATTGACGCCATCTCGGTATCCCGGATCGCCCATCCGTCCGACCGCTTCCGGGTGGGTGAGGAGATCCGGGTGGTGGTCCGGGGCCGGGACGAGAAGAACCGCATTACCCTGACCCACCGGGAGCTGCTGGGCACCTGGGAGGAAAATGCCGCTGCCTTCTGTGCCGGGGACACAGTGCCGGGGATTGTGCGGTCGGTGGAGGACTATGGCATCTTCATCGAGCTCACCCCCAACCTGGCGGGCCTGGCAGAGCCCCGTCCGGGGGTATATCCGGGGCAGCGGGCCACAGTGACCATCAAGAGCCTCAATCCCGCCCGCATGAAGGTGAAGCTGATCCTCATTGACAGCTTTGACCAGCCGGGTGCGCCCCGGGAGATGAGCTACTTTGTCCAGGGCGATCACATCGACCGGTGGGAATATTCCCCGGCGGCCTGTGCCCGGAAGATCGTCACCGACTTCAGTGCTGTCAGGGCACAATAAAGCCAGCAGCAGAAAAACAGCCGGACCATCAGGCCCGGCTGTTTTCCTATGATAAGGGAGAAATTATTCAGCGTAGTTATCGAAGTAACCCTGGATCAGAATGATGGGGGTACCCTTGTCGCCGCTGCCGGAGGTCAGGTCGCACAGCGAACCGATCAGGTCGGTCAGGCGGCGGGGAGTGGTGCCCTCCGAAGCCATATCACCGGTGAGGTCGTGATCCTTGGCACGGATGGAGTTCTGAATGGCTTCCTTCAGAGCATCGCCGCTCAGGTCAGCGAAGTCGTTGTCAGCCAGATACTTGAGCTTCAGCTCGTTGGGACGGCCTTCCAGACCGGAGGTGTATGCGGGGGATACCACCGGGTCAGCCAGCTCCCAGATGCCGCCTACCGGGTCCTTGAAGGCGCCGTCGCCGTATACCATGGCTTCCACATGGGCGCCGGTGGCTTCGGTGATGCCCTTCTGGATCTTCAGGACTACATCCTGGCACTCTCTGGGGAAGAGCTTGACAGTGGTTTCAGTGGCCTTGTTGGAGCCCAGCAGGCCATACTTCTCATTGCAGCCGCTGCCGTTTACAGGAGCGGTGAGAATATCGTCCAGACCGCATACCAGCTCAGCACCGGCAGCACGCAGACGGCGCTTGGTACGGGCACGGGAGTGAATATCGCAGTTGAGGACATACTTGGTGTGCTTGAGGATCTCACGGGGATCGTTGGCAAAGATAACCTCGACCTCAGCGCCCTCGGCACGGATCAGATCGGAGTAGTAAGCCACATAGTCCACACCGGTGAAGGGGTGCTTGTTCTCGCCGAACAGCTCACGGTACCGGGCCAGATCCAGAACATCGGTCCAGGGATCGATGCCCTTCTCATCCAGGGCGTCCAGGCTTACCAGGGGGTTGCCCACCTCATCGGAGGGATAGCTGAACATCAGCACGATCTTGCTGCCGCCCAGAGCAGCGCCCTTGGCAATACCGCTCAGGCAGACACTGAACCGGTTCCGGCTCAGGATGGGGAAGATGAGTCCGATGGTGTTGCTGCCATACTTCTGATGCACATCAGCGGCAATATCATCGATGGAAGCGTAGTTGCCCTGAGCACGGGCTACAACGGCCTCGGTAACAGCGATGACATCCCGGTCGTGCAGGGTGATGTTTTCAGCCTTGACTGCGTCCAGAACCGAGTCGATCACGATCTGGGCAATATCATCGCCCTGACGGATAATGGGTGCGCGAACGCCGCGGGAAACGGTACCAATGGTCCTCTGCATAGCGGTAAACTCCTTTTTTATCAGTAACAGATTCTTTTACAAACGAATGAAATGGCTGTTTTCGCCAATGTTTATTATACCCAACGGAATAGCATAAGTAAAATATATATATTTGATATTTGATATAAACTGATATTATAATGAAAGGGGACAGCCCCTATCTATTGGGGCCGGGGATTTTGGCGGCAACGATAGGTAGAAAAACCACAAGAAATGGGGACTGCCATCGTGACAGTATACAGGTTGTTGTGGTGGAACAGGGGGTTGTGGAACCAAAATCCCTTTGATAAAATAGAATTGCAGGGGAAAATTCCCCATCCAAAGACTGGCTCCCAGCCGTCCGTGCGAAAACACAGGGCGGTTTTTTTGAGCCGGAATGGATCAATTTCTGAAATTACGGAGGTCGTTTATGGAGAAAAACAAGGTTGCGTTTATTTCGGATCTGATGCTTGCCGCAGTGGCACTGATCTGGGGACTGGGTTTCCCCGTGACCCAGATGGCCATTGATGCCCAGCTCAGCTCCGGGCTGATCGTAGCGCTGCGCTTCCTCATTGCGGCAGCGGTTATGGGGATCATCTTCCGGCGGGAAGCGCGTACCATCACCCCGCGGGATGCCCTGCTGGGCTGTGTAGCCGGGCTGATCCTGGGCATGGCGTTCCTGCTGCAGGTCATGGGGCAGAGTATGACCACCCCTTCCAATTCGGCCTTCCTCACATCGCTCAATGTCATTATTGTGCCGTTTCTGAGCTGGGGCTTCTTCCATCAGCGTCCCACCCGCAAAATGCTGCTGGTGGCCCTGGGATGCCTGGTGGGCGCCCTGGTGCTCACCCTCTCCCCGGGCGAAGGACTGCAGCTGGGCTTCGGTGACCTGCTGGTGCTGTGCTGTGCCGTGGCATTCTCGCTGCACATCTCCTACCTGGGCTGGGTTGCCGGACGCATCGAGGTGAAAAAGCTCACCTTCCTGCAGATGCTCACCGCTGGCTGTCTGGGCGGGCTCTATACCCTCGCCTTTGAACTGCCCCAGATCGCCGAGGCGGATTTCGCTGCCGGCTGGATGCCCATCCTCTATATGGGACTGCTCAGCACCGCCTTTGCCTTCTTTGCCCAGACCTATGCCCAGAAGCATACCTCTCCGGCCCGGGCGGCTGTGATCCTCGGCTGCGAGGGACTGCTGGGCAGCATCTTCTCGGTGCTGCTGGGATATGAGCCGCTTACCGTCAATCTGGTGGTGGGCGGAGCTATCATCTTCCTCTCCCTGCTGGTGATGGAAGTGAATCCCGCCGCGCTGCTGCGCCGCCGCACCGCCGAATAAGCAATAAAAAAAGACACCCGACCGGGTGTCTTTTTTTATTGCCGTCTTACAGGAAGAAGCAGTTGTCATGCCGTCCGCCTGCAACCTTGCCCAGGAAGCCGGTGAGCATCTGGGTCATGGGAGCAGCCAGGGAGCGGGCATTCTCCGGGCAGACTACGGTGCAGCGCATGCAGTGGATGCAGCGGTTGGCATCGGTGGTGTTGGGAGCGTCTGCCGGGATTGCGCCAACCGGGCATTCGGCGGCGCAGCGTCCGCACTTGATGCAGGCCTCGGATACCACCGGCGCCCAGGGCTTGTTTTCGGACTCCTTGTAGGGACGGTTGCCCGGAACTTCGGGGGTGGAATCATCGCCCTTTTCCAGCTTTGCCAGCACCTGACCGGCAAAGGCAGCCAGTTCCTTCTGGTCCTGGGCATCGGGACGGCCGGCGCCGATGGAGCGCACCATCGAGTGCTCGGCGATGGGAGCAGCCGAAGCGATCACCTTGAAGCCAGCGGCGGCAGCGGCGTCGTTGAGCTCGAGCAGTGCGTCGTCAAAGTCCCGGTTGCCGAATACAGCCAGGGTTACTGCCCTGGCATTGCCGCCCTGGAAGGCCCGGAGCTGCTCCAGTGCATAGGCGGGAATCCGTCCGCCGAATACCGGCATGGCAATGAGGACAGTATCCTCCGCGGTGAAGACGCGGGGAGTAACCGGACGGAGCAGATCGACAGTTTCCACCGATTCAGCCAGAGCCGAGGCAGTGAAGCCGGCAGCCTTGGCAGTACCGCCGGTGGGGCTGAAGCAGAGCACAGTGAGTTTGTTGAGCATGATTGATTCCTCCTGCAAGATGAATTGATGTAAATTTATTTATTACATCTTATGGCTGAAGTATAGCACAGGCTGAATGTAAAGTCAATGGTTACATCAAAACAGTTTACAAATTTCCGATAAGATGGTATCTTGTAATCAGAGGTGAAACACCATGCGCATCAGTACCAAATGTTCCATTGCGCTGCACTGTCTGATCTGCATTGCGGTATTTGACGGGCGGCGGATGACCAGCACCGGACTGGCAGCCAGCACCGGCAGCAATCCAGTGGTGATCCGCAATCTGTTCGGCGCCCTGCAGAAGGCAGGGATTCTGTCGGTGGCCCGGGGAACCGGCGGCGCAGTCCTGCTCCGCAGCCCGGAGGAGATCACGGTGTGGGATGTGTATGCAGCCCTGGAATCGGACGAAAAACATGAGCTCCTGGGTATGCACCCCAATCCCTCCCCCCAGTGTCCGGTGGGGAGCCGGATTCGCTCGGTGCTCCAGGAGCCCTATGATGAGATCTTCACCGCCATGCAGAAAAAGATGCAGGAGATTACCCTGCAGGATCTGCTGGACCGCTGGAAGGGACAGGCAGGCGGGAGTTTTCCTCCCGCGCTGTAAGCTCTTCATCACAGCCGGATCGCAGCCCAAAAGAAAAGAGCCCTCCCATCGGGAAGGGCTCTTTTTTGTGTGCAGGGTCAGCGATCGGTCTTTTCCGGATCTTCCTCAGGCTGGGCTGCTTCCAGTTCGGCTTCGGTTTCCTCCGCCAGCTCCACGGTTTCAGCGGCAACCACCGGGGAAGTTTCCTCAGCTGCGGCCTCTGCGGCAGCTTCCAGGGCAGCATTGGCTTCGGCAGCAGCTTTGGCCTCATCTTCCTCTGCCTGGAGCCGTTCAGCTTCCGCGATCATCTCCCGGTACTGACGGTCTGCCTCGTCCCGCTTGCGCATATCCCGGCGCAGCTTCCAGACCAGATAGATCGCCAGAAGAATGGCAATGACCAGAAGGCCGGGTTCTGCAATGAGATGGTCCCGCTCAAACAGCGGCAGAGCCTGCTGCTGACGCTCATATTCCGTGCGCAGCAGGGTGGCGGCCGGACTAGCAAGAGCGGTGGATACGGACAGTGCGGCGGTGGAAACAGCAGCCAGCGCACCGGTCAGAAATTTCTGCATGATGATTCCTCCAAAAGGCAAAAAAGTTTCGTAATACTCATTATATTAGCATGGTTTTCCGGTTTTGTCACTTGTTTTGACGAAAAGAACCGCTGTATTCCGGGGAAAAAAGAACCATTCTGCCCCCTGTTCAAGTCGGTTGGCAATAGTGTATAATGAGGGCAGAATGCCGCCGGGACTGCCCGGCGCGGACTATTACAATCTCCAGGGGAATTTTCCCCGGAACAGGAGCGTGAAGGATATGAAGCTGATCTCATGGAATGTCAATGGCATCCGGGCCTGTCTGGACAAGGGATTTCTGGACTTCTTCCGGCAGGAGGACGCGGACTTTTTCTGCATCCAGGAAACCAAGATGCAGCCCGGTCAGGCCGAAGTGGATACCCCCGGCTATCATCAGTACTGGAACAGTGCCGAGCGCAAGGGCTATTCGGGCACCGCTGTCTTTGCCAAGCGGGAGCCGGTTTCGGTGCGGTACGGCCTGGGCATCGAGGAGCATGACAAGGAGGGCCGGGTCATCACCCTGGAGTATCCGGAGTTCTGGCTGGTGACTGTCTACACCCCCAACTCCCAGGCGGAACTGGCCCGACTGGACTACCGCTGCCAGTGGGAAGATGTGTTCCGGGACTATCTCGGACAGCTCAAGGCCCAGAAACCGGTGATCGTCTGCGGCGACCTCAATGTAGCGCACAAGGAGATCGACCTGAAGAACCCCAAGACCAATACCAAGAATGCCGGCTTCACCCCGGAGGAGCGCCAGAAGATGACCGAGCTGCTGGACAGCGGCTTTGTGGACAGTTTCCGCAAGCTCTATCCCGATGCCGAGGGGATTTACAGTTGGTGGAGCTACCGGTTCAAGGCCCGGGAAAAGAATGCCGGGTGGCGCATCGACTACTTCCTGGTGTCCGAGGACGCCGGGGAAAAGATCACCGGGGCAAAAATCTACACCGATGTATTTGGCAGTGACCACTGCCCGGTGGGACTGGAGATCGACCTGTGATGCAGTATACAACCGAACGCCTGCGGCTGCGTCCGCTGGGCATGGAGGATACCGACGCGGTCTGGGAGCTGGTGTCGGACGAGGCCATCGGCGGACAGCTCTACTGCGGGGTGCAGCGCACCCGGGAGGAGGCGGCCCGGCTGGTGCAGGGCTATCTGGACGACCCCGACCGGCTGCCCTTTGCGGTGCTGGAGGGGGAGAGCGGCGCCTTTGCCGGCGTGCTGGTGCTGCGGCGGTACGGGCCGACAGCCTGTGAGCAGACCCTCTATCTGGGGCGCCCCTACTGGAACCGGGGCTATGCCCGGGAACTGCTGACCCGCTCCTTTTCCATGGCGGCGGATCTGCTGGGCGCCCGGGAGATGGTCAACTATGTGAGCCTGGACAATATCCCTTCGGTCCGGGTGCAGGAGAGCCTGGGCTTTGTGCTCTCCGGCACTGAGGAATACCCCGGCTGTCCGGCTGGGGTGGGCATCTTCCGCCGGGCACTCACTGCCGCCGAGGTGATCCATCCGGGACGCTGGCGGCACTTCAAGGGCGGCGAATACCAGGTGCTGGGCCTGGCCCGGCACAGTGAAACCGGCGAGGAATATGTGGTCTATCAGGCGCTCTACGGCGAGCGGGGATACTGGGTGCGTCCGGCCTCCATGTGGCTGGAAACAGTCACCCGGGACGGACAGACCCGGCCCCGGTTCGTCTGGATCAGCGGGGAGTGAACCGCTTGCGTCCGGGTGGTTTTTGCGGTATACTAACCTTGTTAATTCTGTAACGATTCAGGCGGAGGGATAGAACCATGGATATTTACATCTGCATCGGCAGTTCCTGCCATCTCAAAGGGTCCCGGTCGGTGATCGAAAAGATGGAGGAACGCATCCGCCGGGAGCATCTGGAGGACCGGGTGAACATCCGGGGATCGTTCTGTATGGGAAACTGCACCGATGGCGTCTGTGTCCGGGTCGGGGAAAAGACGGTCACCGGCGTGAACGCGGAAAACTTCGATGAAAAATTTGAAACCGAGATACTGGGAGAGCTGAGAGATGAGTGAACTGCTGCTCCTCAAAAAAGAGGATTGTAAAAGCTGTTATAAATGCATCCGGGAATGCGCGCTGAAATCCATCCGGTTTTCCGAAAACCGGGCACAGATTGTCGAGCGGGAGTGTGTCTACTGCGGACACTGCTATGTTACCTGCCCCCAGAGCGCCAAGGAGATCCGCCGGGATACCGATAAGGCCAGGGCTCTGATCGCCTCGGGCCGTCCGGTGATCGTCAGCCTGGCGCCCTCCTTTATTGCCGACTTCGGCGTGGGCGGTCTGGACGGCATGCGTCAGGCGCTTCTCAAACTGGGCTTTGCCGATGTGGAGGAGACTGCCCGGGGTGCCAGGATCGTCAAGACCGAATATGAGCGCATGATCGCCTCGGGAGAACACAAGCTCATCATCTCCTCCTGCTGCCACAGCGTCAACCTGCTGATCCAGAAGCGCTATCCCCAGGCCCTGCCCTATCTGGCGAAGGTGGATTCCCCCATGCTCGCCCATGCCAAGAGCATCAAGGAGCGGGTACCGGGCAGCGCCGTGGTATTCATCGGCCCCTGCATCTCCAAGAAGGACGAGGCGGAGCAGTACGGTCAGGTGGACTGTGTGCTCACCTTTGATGAGTTCATCGACTGGCTGGCAGAGGAGGGAATCGAACTGCCCGCCGGAGAACAGCCCGACGGCACTGAGGCCCGGAGCCGGTTCTTCCCCACAGCGGGAGGCATTATCCGGTCGATGGATCTGGACGACGGGTTCAGCTATATCCCCATCGACGGCCTGCACCGGTGCATGGACGCTTTGGAGGAGATCGAGCGGGGCGGCATGCAGAACTGCTTTGTGGAGATGAATGCCTGCGAGGGCAGCTGCATCGGTGGCCCGGTCATGCACCGGTACCACAGCGCGCCCATCACCTGCAAGACCCGGGTGGAACAGTACAGCGGCAAGAGCGGCCGGGACTTTGACGACCAGCCGGCAGACGATCTGCGCAAGTCGATGCAGTACATCGGTTCGGGCGCGGTGAAGCCCGGCGAGACCGCCATCCAGGAGGTCCTGCACAAGCTGGGCAAGTACCGTCCCGAGGACGAGCTCAACTGCGGCACCTGCGGATACAGCACCTGCCGGGAAAAGGCCATTGCGGTCTGCCAGGGCAAGGCCGACCTGACCATGTGCCTGCCCTTCCTCAAGGCGAGGGCAGAGAGCTTCTCGGGCGCCATTCTGGACAACACCCCCAACGCCATCATGGCAATGGATACCAAGCTGATCATCCAGCAGGCCAACGAGTCGGCAGCCCGGCTGTTCGGCATGGAGAGCCCCCGGGAGATGGTGGGCATGCCCATCGATGCCATTCTGGGCACGGTGGAATATCTCCAGGCCATTGACGGTGAGCGTCCGGACGGGTCCATCCGCCACTACCTGCCCGAGTATGACAAGTATGTGGAGGAGACCATCGCCTTTGACCCGGAATACAACCTGGTGATCAGCATCATCAAGGACATCACCGACGAGACCCGCCGGGAACAGGAACTGGACAAGGAGCGCCGCCGGACAGCAGAGCTGGCGGACCGTGTGATCGAAAAGCAGATGCGGGTGGCACAGGAGATCGCCTCGCTGCTGGGCGAGACCACAGCGGAGACCAAGATTGCCCTGACCCGGCTGAAGGATACCATTGAACCGGGCGGGGAGGTGAAGCGATGAACGGCCTCACAGCGGAAGTGGGCTATGTGAGCCTCATCAAAAAGGGAGAGGAACTCTGCGGCGACCGGGTGGAAACCGTGCGGTTCGAGGACAGCACCACCCTGGTACTGGCAGATGGTCTGGGCAGCGGCGTCAAGGCGAATATCCTCTCGACGCTGACCTCCAAGATCATCGCCACCATGATGGCAAGCGGCATGCCGGTGGAGGAGTGCGTGCGCACCGTTACCCGTACCCTGCCCATCTGCAAGGTGCGCAAGGTGGCCTATTCCACCTTCACCGTCATGCAGGTGAACCACCAGGACGAGATGACCCTGCTCCAGTTCGATAACCCCTCGGTGATCCTGCTCCGGGGCGGCGTATCCATCCACTATCCCCAGGAGGAGCTGGTCATCGACGGCAAGAAGGTCATCAAGAGCGTGGTGAAGGTCAAGCCCAACGACATTTTCCTCACCATGAGTGACGGCGCCCTCTATGCCGGCGTGGGCAAGATGTACAACTACGGCTGGCAGCGGGACAACATCATCGACTATCTGGAGGCCCGGTACGAACCGGATCTCTCGGCGAAGATGGCCTGTACCATCATAGCCGAGGAGTGCGACCGGCTCTATGACCATGCCCCGGGAGACGATACCACTGTGGCAGCCATCCGCATCCGGCCCCGGCAGACGGTGAGCCTGATGATCGGCCCGCCGGAACACCCCGAGGACGACCAGAAGGCGGTGGAGGAGCTGCTCGACGGCGGCGGCAAGACCATTGTCTGCGGCGGCACCACCTCGAATCTGGTGGCCCGGGTGCTGGATAAGCCCCTGATTCCCACCATCGAGTACTTTGACCCCGAGATCCCGCCCACGGCGAAGATCCAGGGCATCGACCTGGTGACCGAAGGGGTCATCACCATCGGTCATGTGCTCAAGCTCGCCAAGGGCTACCTGGAGAACGAGGATCTCTCCACTGCCTGGGCCGGCAAAAAGGACGGTGCCTCCCGGATTGCCCAGCTGCTCTTTGAGGAGGCCACCGACATCCGGTTCATTGTGGGACGGGCCATCAATCCCGCCCATCAGAACCCTGACCTGCCCATCAGCATTGTCATCAAGATGGGACTGATTGATGAACTGGCGGAGATCCTCCGGAAAATGGGCAAGCAGGTCACTGTTTCCTATTATTGATCCCTCCGGCGCAGGGCTGCGGCCTTTCAGGCGGCGTGTGACCCAGTCCTTCACAGAATCCAATCAGGCGTCTTTCTTCCCCGGAAGAAGGACGCCTTTCTGCACTCCGGCAGCCGACTGCACAAAATCCCGTTCCCGCAGACTGCCGGGTTTGTGTTTCTGACGAAATATGTAAAAATCCTCCTGCCCTGTCTTGACAGCCGGATAGGGGGTGGATAAAATGTTAGCTGAGGCTAAGTTGTATGGCTCCGGGTCTCTTACAGGGCCCGGGACACATAGAATGGTAACAGAGCCGGATTTTTTTGTAAGATAAGTTAGCTTAGACTAAATTGCGAGGCGGGATAGAATATGACACTGAGTGAACTGAAGATCGGCGAAAGTGCTGTGGTAACCGCGGTGGGCGGGGAAGGCATTCTGCGCCGGCGTCTGCTGGATATGGGCATCACCCCCAAGACAAAGCTGATGGTGCGCAAGATGGCGCCGCTGGGCGATCCCATTGAGATCCGCATCCGGGGGTATGAACTGACCCTGCGCAAAGAGGACGCTGCCAAGATCACCGTAGAAAAGCTCAGTGAGAGCGGAAAGTGAGGGGAACTGCCATGACATTTGCTCTGATCGGAAACCAGAACTGCGGCAAGACCACCCTCTTTAACCAGCTCACCGGCAGCAACCAGCATGTGGGCAACTTCCCGGGCGTCACCGTGGATAAGAAGGAAGGCACCATCAAGAATTCCGGCGGCGCTGTGGTAGTGGATCTGCCGGGCATCTATTCCATCTCCCCCTATACCATGGAGGAGATCGTCACCCGGGATTACCTGCTGGGCGGCGAGCCGGACGGCATCATCAACATTGTGGACGCCACCAACATCGAGCGCAACCTCTACCTGACCCTGCAGCTGCTGGAGTTGGAGATGCCCATGGTAGTGGCGCTCAACATGATGGACGAGGTAGCGGGCAGCGGCGGCAGCATCGACATCCAGAAGATCTCCGCCGGACTGGGTGTGCCGGTGGTGCCCATCTCCGCCTCCAAGAATGAGGGCGTCGCCGAACTGGTGACCGTGGCCCTGCGCACGGTCCAGAACAACGAACGCCCCAAGCACCATGACTTCTGCAAGGGCGAGGTACACCGGGCGATCCACTCCCTGGCGCACATGATCGAGGACCATGCCGAGGAGAAGAAGATCCCGCTGCGGTTCGCCGCCACCAAGCTGGTGGAGGGCGACGAGGCGATGATGGACAAACTGGAGATCAACCAGAATGAGCGGGAGATCGTCCAGCATGTGGCAGATGAGATGGAGGCCGCCCTCGGCACCGACCGGGAGGCTGCCCTGGCGGATATGCGGTACAGCTATATCGAGCAGATCTGCGCCGGAGCGGTTCACAAGCCCGGCGATACCGCCGAACAGCTGCGGTCGGTACAGATCGACCGCATCCTCACCCACAAGGTATTTTCCATCCCGATCTTCCTGGGCATCATGCTGCTGGTGTTCTGGCTCACCTTCGGCGTGGTGGGCTCCACCCTCAGCGACCTCTTTGCCGCGGGCATCAGCCTGGTGACCAACCTGGCCGATGAAGCCCTGACCCGGCTGGATGTGGCTCCCATGCTCCATGCCCTCATCATCGACGGCATCTTTGCCGGCGTGGGCAGTGTGCTGGGCTTCATGCCCACCATTGTGACGCTGTTCTTCTTCCTCTCCATTCTCGAGGACAGCGGCTATATGGCCCGTGTGGCCTTTGTCATGGATAAGCTGCTCCGGAAGATCGGCCTGTCCGGGCGCTCCTTTGTGCCCATGGTCATCGGCTTCGGATGCAGTGTCCCGGCAATCATGGCCTCCCGTACCCTCTCCAGTGAGCGGGACCGCAAGATGACCATCCTGCTCACCCCCTTCATGTCCTGTTCCGCCAAGCTGCCCATTTACAGCGTCTTTACCGCCGCTTTCTTCCCGGAGCACGGCGCGCTGGTGATGATGGCACTCTATGTCACCGGTATGGTGGTGGCAATTCTGGTGGGACTGCTCCTCAAGGGGACCATCTTCAAGGGCAATCCCATTCCCTTTGTCATGGAACTGCCTGCTTACCGTCTGCCCTCGGCCCAGAATGTGCTGCGCCACATGTGGGAAAAAGCCAAGGACTTTGTGGTAAAGGCATTTACAATCATCTTTGTGGCGACTATAATTGTATGGGTACTTCAGAACTTCAGTACGCATCTTTCCATCGTCACCGACAGCTCGGACAGCATCCTGGCTGCCATCGGTCAGGTGATCGCCCCGGTATTTGCGCCGCTGGGCTTCGGCGACTGGCGTGCCGCCACCGCTCTCATCACCGGCCTGATGGCAAAGGAAACCGTTGTCAGCACCCTGGCTGTGCTGATGAATGTGGGCGAACCTGCCATGCTGGTGCCGGTACTGTCCCAGCTCTTTACTCCGCTGGCGGCAGTGAGCTTCCTGGTATTCACCCTGCTGTATATGCCCTGTGTGGCAGCTATGGCAGCAGTGCGCCGGGAACTGGGCAGCCTGCGGGGCGCCGCTGCGGCAATGGCTTTCCAGACCAGTGTGGCCTGGGTGGCTGCGTTCCTGGTCTACCAGGTGGGAATGCTGCTGGGCTTCTGAGTGGAATTATCAGAATTACGGAGGCATCAGATCATGCAGAATGTCATTCTTCTGGCGGTAGTATGTGTGGGCTTTTTCTATGCGCTCTACCGTGTCTATAAGAATTCCGACGGCACCGAAGGCAGCTCCGGCTGCGGCGGCAACTGTATGCACTGCCCGATGGCAGGCGGCTGCGGTTCCCGGAAGGACGAACAGTAACAGACCACAGAAAGGACAGTACAGCCCGAACGGACGGTACTGTCCTTTTTTGTGGGGACGGCAGGTTTTCACAGTTCTGGTCTGTTATTTCCAGCCGGAACATGATAGAATAGCCGGGAGCGGGCGATTCTGCCCGCCAAGCGAAGTTTTCCCCCGGGGAACAGCCCGGGGATTTCCATGCGTTGAGGACAATCTATGAAAAAGCGTTTTTTGAACAGGGACAGGATTCTCTATTTTGTGGTGATGATTCTGTCGGTACTCTTTTTATATGTGGGCAACCGCATTGCTGTACAGGATAACTCCTATTTCCAGAGCAGCCGGGCGGACACCTATTACCGGGCGGAGGTCATCGCTGTGGGGGAACCCCAGCAGATCGAAAATACCTACGACGGCTGGAGTGAGTCCTATATCGAACAGGACATCACCATCCGGCTGCGGGAAGGGGCGCTCCGGGGCGAGGAAGTGACAGTCCATCAGCAGCTCCAGACCCCCAAGGAGGGTTATAAGACCTTCCCCTATGAGGTGGGGGATCAGGTGTTCGCGGGGTTCAACTTTGACTCGCAGATGAATGCCGACTGGTTCATTGCCGACCACCTCCGGGAGATGCCCATGCTCTTCCTGGTGCTGGCCTTCTTTGCGCTGCTCATCGGCTTCGGACGCTTCAAGGGCTTCAATACAGTGGTATCGCTGGTGCTCACCTGTGCCGCCGTATTCTTTGTGATGATCCCCGCCATCATCAAGGGGTACAATATCTATCTGGTCACCTTCATCACAGCGGTGTTCACCATCGTGATGACCCTGTGCATCGTCATCGGCGTCCACCCCAAGAGCATTGCCGCGGCGGTGGGCTGTACCTGCGGTGTGGGCTTTGCCGGCCTGCTCACCATCGCCATGCAGGACGCCCTGTTCATCACCGGCCTCATCGATGAGGATTCCAGCTTTGTCATGTACATCAACGCCGATACGGTCATCGACCTCCGGGGTGTGATCTTTGCCGCCATTGTCATCGGCGCGCTGGGCGCCACCATGGATGTAGCCATGTCCATTGCCTCCTCCCTGGACGAGATTCTCTACCATAAGCCGGATATCCGGGACTGGGAGCTGATGCGCTCGGGACTCAACATCGGACGGGACATCATGGGCACCATGGCAAACACCCTGGTACTGGCCTATGTGGGCAGTTCGCTGCACATGATCCTGCTGCTGCTGGCCTACAATAACGACATCGGCTCCATCATCAACCGGGAGACCATCGCGGTGGAACTGCTCCAGTCGGTGGCGGGAAGCATCGGCATTCTGCTCACAGTGCCGTCCACTGCGGCGGTGACTGTGCTGGCCCGGCGGTGGTTCCTGAGCCATGCCCAGCGCCAGAGGGAAGAGGAGGCTGCCGCCGAAGCAGCCGAGCCCCAGCCGCTGCCTGAACCGGAACAGGAGCCGGAACCGGAGGCATGTGCGGAAGCAGGTCCGGCTGTTCCGGAGGAGCCGGAAGAGGACACTCCCGAGCCGGAAGCGCCCCGGACGGTGGAAGAACTGTGGCGGGAATACCAAAAGAAGGAAAAATAACCGGACAGCCCGGAAAAACCGGGAGTTTTCCGATGGGACGGCGCTGTTTTGCCAAAAAAGCTATTTTATTTTTGTACGGTCAATGGTATAATAGCTGCAAAGGCAGCTATTATACATGTTTTATGGCCGGACGATTTGTCCTATTGGTCGATTATACCATTTCGCTTCGCTGCATGGTATAATGGCCTCAGAAAGACTGCTGAATGATCCTGCGTCTGCCTGGGACAGGCGCAGGAGGCAGTGCAGAACCAGAGGGTTCCGGAGCCGGGGAACCGAGTGATGCCCCTGCCCGGAATGGAGGAACGCCTGTGGACGGCAGGCGATACAAAACAGAACAGGTGCGGATTTTCTGCCTGGCAGGCGAGCCGGGCATGGTGGTCTGCGCCCGCTGAACCGCTCAGACAAGGTCAGGCAGTTTTAGTCCGGGCCGAAGAGAAAATTCTGGTGGTTTTCCGCTGGGGCAGGGAATGAACAACCCACAGCAGATGGATAATAGAATACGAGTACTATACAATACAGGAGAGAATGGGAATGGAAAAGTATGTAGTTACCGGAGGCGCAGTCCTCAAGGGCGAGGTCACGATCAGCGGCGCAAAGAATGCGGTGGTGGCGATCATTCCGGCTACTGTTCTGGCGCGGGATGTCTGTGTCATTGAAAATATCCCCAATATCAGCGATGTCACCGCGCTTCTCAATATCCTGCGGGATCTGGGCGCCAAGGTGCGCCTGCTGGACAAGACCACTGTGGAGATCGATACCACCCACATCGGGGAACCGGTGGTTTCCCATGAGCTGGCAAAGCCCCTGCGTGCCTCCTATTATTTCCTGGGCTCGCTGCTGGGCCGCTGCGGACGGGCCGATGTATCGCTGCCCGGCGGCTGCAACTTCGGCGGTGTGCGCCCCATTGACCAGCATATCAAGGGCTTCAAGGCTCTGGGCGCCGATGTATCGGTGAACTATGGCATGGTGACCATGGACAGCAAGGAGCTCCGGGGTGAGCACATCTACTTTGATGTGGTATCAGTGGGCGCTACCATCAATGTGATGCTGGCAGCGGTCAAGGCCAAGGGTGTTACCATCATGGAAAATGTTGCCAAGGAGCCGCATATTGTGGATCTGGCAAACTTCCTCAACTCCATGGGCGCGGATATCCGCGGCGCCGGCACCGATGTCATCAAGATCCACGGCGTGGATGTGATGCACGGCACCAACTATTCCATCATTCCCGATCAGATCGAAGCCGGTACCTATATGGTAGCAGCTGCTGCCACCGGCGGCGATGTGCTGATCCAGAATGTGATCCCCAAGCATCTGGAGTCCATCACCGACAAGCTCCGCAAGGCGGGCGCTGAGGTGGAGGAGTTTGACGACTCCATCCGGGTGCGCCGTACCGGCCCGATCCTGCCGGTGAATGTCAAGACCATGCCCCATCCCGGCTTCCCCACCGATATGCAGCCTCAGATGGCTACCATGCTCTGCTGCGCCGGCGGCACCAGCATCATCTCCGAAGGTGTCTGGGACAACCGCTTCAAGTATGTGGACGAGCTGCGCAAGATGGGCGCCAATATCCAGGTGGACGGCAAGGTTGCGGTCATCGAGGGAGTAGAGCAGCTCACCGGTGCGCCGGTGCGTGCGCTGGATCTCCGGGCAGGCGCTGCCACGCTCATTGCCGGCCTGATGGCAGATGGCTGCACCGAAGTGGAGGACATCCATCACATTGAGCGCGGCTATTCCGATCTGGTGGAAAAGCTCAACCGGCTGGGTGCGGATATCCGCAAGGTGACCTGCTCGGACAACGAAACAGAGCGGGCGCTGTCCTGATTTGTCTGACTGAAAACAGAGCGATCCGGCTTCTGTGTGGAATGCCGGATCGCTTTTTGATTGATTTTGGAAGAGAGGATTGTTTACCACAGTGGCAAGATTCTGTACTCTTTACAGCGGTTCTTCCGGGAACAGCACCTATATCGGCACCGGGACCGGCGGTATTCTGGTGGACGCCGGTGTATCCTGCAAGGCGCTGCTCACCGCCCTGTCCGCCCGGGACATCCGTCCGGATACCATCCGGGGACTGTTCCTCACCCATGAGCACATCGACCATATCAAGGGCGTGCGGGTGCTGCTGAAAAAATACGCCATTCCGCTGTTTGCCTCCCGGGAGACCCTGGAATGGCTGGCAGACAGGGGCGAACTGCCGTCCACCGGGCCGGTGCAGGAGATCTCCGCTTCCACGGTGATCGCGGCCGGGGATATGGAGATCCGGCCCTTTGCCACCAGCCACGATTCGCTGTCCAGCTTCGGCTATGCGGTGAACCTGCCCGATGGGCGCAGGATCTCGGTGGCCACCGACCTGGGCTATGTGAGCGATGAGGTGCATCAGGCCATTCATGGCAGCGATCTGGTGCTGCTGGAATCCAATTATGATGAGGCCATGCTCCGGTGCGGGCCCTATCCCTATCCGCTCAAGCGGCGCATTGCGTCGGACAGCGGACACCTGTCCAACGATTCCAGCGCGCTGGAGGCCCGGACACTGGTGGACAGCGGCACCACCCGTCTGGTGCTGGGGCATCTGAGCAAGGAGAACAATCACCCGGAACTGGCCCGGGAAACGGTGCGCAGTGAACTGACCCTGGCTGGCATGGCGGAGGGCGGGGACTATCTGCTGAGTGTGGCGCCCCGCACCGAACCGGGGCCGATGATGATCTTTTAAGGGAGGGGGAGACCCATGCTGAATGTGACGCTGATTGCGGTGGGCAAGCTTAAGGAGCGGTATCTCACCGATGCCTGTGCCGAGTATGAAAAGCGGCTGGGTGCCTACTGCCGTCTGCGGGTGGTGGAAGTGGACGAGTACCGTCTGCCCCAGAACCCGTCCGAAGCGCAGATCCAGGCGGGGATCGAGGCCGAGGGAAAGGAGATCCTTGCCAAAATTCCGGCGGGCAGCTATCTGATCCCGCTGTGCATCGAGGGCAAACAGATCGGCTCGGAGGAATTTTCCCAGACCCTGGACCGTGCGGCAGTGGACGGGAAGAGTTCCATTGTGCTGCTCATCGGCGGTTCCTACGGGCTGTGGGAGGAGCTCAAGAAGAAGGGCGACCTGCGGCTGTCCATGTCCCGGATGACCTTCCCGCACCAGCTGGCACGGGTGATGGTACTGGAACAGCTCTATCGGGCGATGACCATTTCCCGGGGTCAGAAGTATCATAAATAACGGCTGCCGTTGACAAGGAGCGGCAACCTGTTATAATGGACTTAATCCAGTAATATGGATTTGTGAATCCAGGAGGTGAAAAGGTCGTGACAGAAAAGGAACAGAGAGCCATTATCAGCCGGCTGCACCGGATTTCGGGACAGGTGGCAGGGATTGAGAAAATGGTATCTGAAGGAGCCCCCGAGGAAGAGATCATTATCCAGATCAACGCTGTAAAACAGGCAGCGCACCGGGTGGGACAGATGCTGCTCAATTCCAAGGTGAATGACTGTATCCGTTCGGTAGCCCAGTCCGGCGACGCGGAAGCGGGCATCGAAGCCTATCAGAAGACACTGGAGTTCTATTCCAGAATGTGACCGGCTGGTCTGGCCGAAATAAGGACCGAAGTGCCATTGGAGAGGGCAGTTCGGTTTTTATTTTGCAATTTTCCATGGAAACAGGAGGATTTCTATTATGGTACGGCTGAAAAACCAACCCAAGCTCCGAACCAATCTGGATACCGATTTTCTCAAGCTCATCGCGGTGCTGTCCATGACGGTGGACCATGTGGGAGCGGTCTTTTTCCCGGAGTATCCAGTGTTCCGCTGGATCGGACGCATGGCCTTCCCGCTCTTCTGCTACTGTATGACAGTAGGGCTGCTCTACACCCATGACATCCGCCGTTATCTTGCCCGGCTGGGGGTGTTAGCGCTCCTTTCCCAGCCGTTCTGGATTCTCGCCTTCAATGCCGATGACTTCCTGGGCAATCTGCTGAACTTCAATATCTTCTTCACGCTGTTTGTTTCGCTGCTGGCAATGTGGGGCTTCAAGGAGCACAACTGGCCGCTCTTCCTGGGCTGCGTGCTGCTGCTCGCCTTTGTGAACTTCGACTACTCGGTCACCGGCGTGATGCTCATGCTGATCTTCTACCTCTGCCGCCAGAAGCCAGCCCTGGGCGCGCTGCTCTATACCCTCAGCTACCTGCCGGCGCTGTGGGGCGGCTCTCCGGAAGATCCCCTGGCCTGCCATCTGGGGCCGCTGTGGATCAGCTTTGAGTTCTTTGCTCTGCTGGCACTGCCGCTCATCTTCTTCCGTACCCGTACCGGCCTGCGCATTCCCAAATGGTTCTTCTATGGCTACTATCCCGCCCATCTGCTGGCGATCTTCCTGGTGCGCACCCTGCTTCATATATAAAAAGAACGGCTGTCCGCTCCCGCTTCGGGAGGACAGCCGTTTTTTGATGCAGTTTTCTATCGTCCGGCCCAGTACTTCCGGTCCAGGGACCGGTACTGGATCGCCTCGGTGATATGCGGGGTGTCGATGCGCTCACTTCCATCCAGATCGGCAATGGTCCGGGCGATCTTGAGAATGCGGTCGTAGGCCCGTCCGGACAGATTCAGCCGTTCAAAGGCCATCTGCAGAATCCGGTCTGCCGCCGGTGTGAGCGGACAGACCTCCCCCAGTGCCCCGGCGGGAATGCGGGCATTGCAGCTCTCGCCATAGGGGGCCAGCCGGGTCTGCTGGATCTTCCGGGCCGCCGCCACCCGCTCCCGGATGGCAGCCGAGCCCTCCTCCCGGGAGGCGGAGGCCAGATCCTCATACCGCACCGGCGCCACCTCCACCTGGATGTCCAGGCGGTCGAGCAGCGGGCCGCTCACCCGTCCCAGATAGCGCTTGATTGCCGACGGGGTGCAGGTGCAGGGGCGGTCGGGGTGTCCGTAGTAGCCGCAGGGACAGGGGTTCATCGCCGCCACCGCCATGATCCGGCTGGGATAGGTCACACTGCCGCCGGCCCGGGAGATGGTCACCCGGCTGTTCTCCATGGGCTGGCGCAGGGCTTCCAGCGCCGACCGGGAAAACTCCGGCAGCTCGTCCAGGAACAGTACGCCGTTGTGGGCCAGGCTGATCTCGCCGGGACGGGGATTGGAGCCGCCGCCGGTGAGCCCCGCCGCCGAAACGGTGTGATGGGGCGCCCGGAAGGGGCGGTTCCGGAGCAGCGAGACCCCCTGGGGCAGCAGTCCGGCGATGGAGTGGATCTGGGTGGTTTCGATGGATTCCTCAAAGCTCAGTTCAGGCAGAATGGAGGGGAGCCGCTGGGCGATCATGCTCTTGCCCGAGCCCGGCGACCCCAGCAGGAGCAGGTTGTGTCCGCCGGCAGCAGCTACCTCTGCCGCCCGCCGGGCCACCGGCTGCCCCTTGACGTCCGCAAAGTCGGGACAGGGGGCTTCGGGTTCAGCGGAAACGGGCAGGCTGGAGGCCAGCGGCAGGATCTCCTCACCCCGGAGGTGCCGCAGTACCTCCTCCACCGAGTCGGCGGCATAGACCGGAAAGTCGGGGAACACCGCTCCCTCGGCGGCATTGGCCCGGGGGATTATGATGCCGGGCAGTCCCCGCCGCCGGGCATCCGCCACCATCGAGAGGATTCCGTTCACCGGGCGCAGGTGCCCGTCCAGCGAGAGTTCTCCCACCAGGGCCAGTCCCTCGGGCAGGGCCGGCAGCGCCCCGGTGGAGCAGAGGATTCCCACCAGAATGGGCAGGTCGTAGATGGCGCCGGTCTTTTTGGTGTCGGCAGGGGCGAGGTTCACCACCACCCGGCTGGACGGGAATTCCATGCCGCAGTTTTTCATGGCGGAGCGCACCCGGTCCTTGGATTCCTTGACGGCGGCATCGGGCAGGCCGACGATTTCAAAACAGGGGAAAGCCCGGCTCACATCCGCCTCCACGGTGACGGGGTAGCAGGCGATGCCGGTGAGTCCGAAGCTGCTGACACTGGAAAACATGACGGAATACCCTCTTTCTGAGCTGTTCTCAGGAAAATTATACCGCTTTTTCCAGGCAAAGGGAAGCGGAAGATTTCGCGGAAAATTCAGAAAAGAACGGTTGACACCCGCCGGGGGCGGATACTATGATAGACAGTGGAAAAGACAGGCCGGACCACTCCGGCGGAAAGGACGATGAAGATGGAATTTGACAGACGCTGGCTCGACCCGGACAAGGCCGGTGCGGAGCTGGCAGCCCGGGCTGCGGAGATCACCGCTGATCCGGAACTGCTGGCAGAGTGCTTCGGCGGGGAACTGGAATTCGGCACTGCCGGACTGCGGGGCATCCTGGATGCCGGCACTGCCCGGATGAACCGCCTCACAGTGGGCAAAGCCACCCAGGGTCTGGCCCGGGTGCTGCTGGAGGATCATGACTGTCCCGGCGTTGCCATCGCCTACGACAGCCGCCATTTCTCCCGGGAATTTGCCGAGGAGGCAGCCGGGATTCTGGCTGCCAACGGCGTGCATGTGTGGATCTATCCCGAGCTGATGCCCACTCCGGCGCTCTCCTATGCGGTGCGGGAACTGGGCTGTCAGAGCGGCATCATGATCACCGCCAGCCACAATCCCCCGGAGTACAACGGCTACAAGGTCTATGACCACACCGGCGGTCAGATCGTATCGGAGTTTGCCCGGCGGGTGAGTGAAGCCATCGCCTCGGTGGACCCCTTTGACGGCGTGCGCCGGAGCAGCCTGGAGGAGGGGCTCCAAAACGGAACCATCGAATACCTCACCCAGGAGTTCATTGACGGCTATATCGAAGCGGTGCTCCGGCTGCAGCTGGAGCCGGGTATCTTCCGGAAGAGCGGGCTGAAGATCGCCTATTCGCCCCTCAACGGCGCCGGTCACAAGAGCGTCATTGCGGCGCTCTCCCGGGCAGGCCTGGAGGAGATCTATGTGGTGGCGGACCAGTCCCGTCCCAACGGGGATTTCCCCACCTGTCCCTCTCCGAACCCCGAGAACCCCGACACCATGAAGATGACTCTGGATCTGGGCCGGTACATCCAGGCGGACATCGCCTTTGCCACTGACCCGGACAGCGACCGCATCGGTGTGGCTGCCCCTGAAGCAGACGGCAGCTGGCGGCTCTTCACCGGCAATGAGCTGGGTGTCCTGCTGCTGGACTATATCTGCCGGCAGCGCACTGCCCAGGGCACCATGCCCCGGAATCCGGTGGCAGTGATGAGCATTGTGTCCACCCCCATGGCAGCCCGGGTGGCAGAGCACTGGGGCGTGGAGATGCGCCGGGTACTCACCGGGTTCAAATACATCGGCGATGTGATGAATCAGCTCGTGTCCGCCGGGGAGCCGGAACGCTTCCTCATGGGCTTTGAGGAGAGCTGCGGCTATCTCACCGGCATGCATGTCCGGGATAAGGACGCCGTGAACGCCGCTCTGCTGGTATGCGAGATGGCTGCCCATTACAAGCTGGAGGGCAGGACCCTCTGCGCGGTGATGGACGGACTCTATGCCGAGTACGGCACCTACTACACCAAGGCAGACAGCTTTGCCTTTGCCGGAGCCGGCGCCATGGATCGGATGGGCGCTGTGATGGACCATCTGCGGGCAGAGCATCTCCCGGAGATCGCCGGAACTGCGGTCACCGGTTTCACCGACTACCGGGATACCTCCGCAACCGGTCTGCCCTCGGCGGATGTGCTCACCTGGGAGCTGGCAGACGGCTGTGCGGTTACAGTCCGTCCGTCGGGCACCGAACCCAAGCTCAAGCTCTACTTTACTGTGCGGGCGGGCAGCCGGGAGGAGTGCCTCCAGCGGTATGGTGCCCTGCGTGCTGCCATGACCGGAGCCGCCGGACTGTAAGCCTGAAATCCCCAAAAAGTTTTTTGTAAAAAGCCGGAAAAGCCCTTGCTTTTTGCGGCGGTTTATGATAACATACTACTGTTACAATTGTGCCGGTGGGCGAAAGAGGTGACAAAAATGAAAAATGGTATCCATCCCAAGTACCAGGACGCAAAGATCATTTGTGCCTGCGGCGAAGTGATTGAGACAAGATCCACCAAGCCTGAGATCAGAGTCGAGGTCTGCTCCAAGTGCCACCCGTTCTATACAGGTAAGCAGAAGCTGGTTGATTCCGGCGGTCGTGTTGACAGATTCAACAAGCGCTTCAATATGGGCAAGTAAGCTGATCGCACCTTTGCAGAAGGACGGCAGCGTCTTAATAGAAATGATCGCGGAGCGGTGCAAGAAGCGTTTTTTGCACCGCTCCATTTCTGTTGTCGGAGAGGAGGAACTGCCATGCAGGCAGAGTATACCACCCTGGCGGACTATGGTACCGATGAATTTGTGGAAAAGCGGTCCCGGTTCATCGGCTATGCCAAGCCGGTGACCACCGAGGAAGAGGCCATCGCCTTTGTAAACGAGATCCGTGCCCAGCACCGGGAGGCCAGCCACAATGTCTATGCCTATGCTCTGCGGGAAGGGCAGGTGCGCCGGTATTCGGACGATGGCGAGCCCCAGGGAACCGCGGGAATCCCGGTTCTGGATGTGCTGCAGAAGAGCGGTATTGTGGATGCGGTGGTAGTGGTGACCCGGTATTTCGGCGGCACCCTGCTGGGAGCCGGCGGATTGGTGCGTGCCTATACCGAGGGCGCTGCCATTGCGGTCCGGGCAGCCCGTCCCCGGGTGATGAGCCCCTGTACCGTGCTGCAGATGGACATTGACTACGGGCAGTACGGCAAGATCACCTATATCCTGCCCAAGTACCACACTGTCACGCTGGAGAGCGACTTCGGGGCGGCAGTGCGCATGCAGATCCTCATCAAGGACAAGTACATCGAGGCGTTCCGGAAGGAGCTCACCGAGCTCACCAGTGCCACGGTGGTGCCCTATGAGCTGGAACATCGCTTCGACGAGATCCCGGAATGATCGGGTGAGTATCCGAAAATCCGAACAGATCCCCCATGCTTTTGGTGTTTTGCCGTAAAAGCAGCGGGGGATTTTGTAAACTTCTCCCCTTTTTCAAAAAATCAAGGGGGAGATTCAAAAAAATCCGGTATATATAAAGTAGAGCTGATTTTGTCAGAAAGGAGGGGAAAGTCCATGACCATCCGGGAAAAACTGGAAGAACGGGAGCGGCAGACCCTGTCGCCCATGGCGTCATTGAGCGCCGAGAGCCGGGGCCGGCAGTTTCCGGCAGAGCCCTGTCCCATCCGTACCGAGTACCAGCGGGACCGGGACCGGATCATCCATTCCAAGTCCTTTAGGCGGCTCAAGCACAAGACCCAGGTCTTTCTCTCCCCGGAGGGGGACCACTACCGCACCCGGCTGACCCATACGCTGGAAGTCAGCCAGATCGGCCGGACCATCGCCCGGGCTCTGGGCCTCAACGAGGACCTGGTGGAGGCCGCCGCCATGGGACATGACATCGGCCATACCCCCTTCGGTCACGCCGGGGAATATGCCCTGCGGGAGATCTGTCCGCTGGGGTTCGACCACAACGAGCAGAGCGTCCGGGTGGCGGAACGCCTGGAAAATGACGGCAAGGGGCTCAACCTCACCTGGGAGGTACGGGACGCCATCCGGTGCCATTCCAGCGGCTGTCCGTCCGCCCAGACCTTTGAGGGCCGGGTGCTGCGGTATGCCGACAAGATCGCCTACATAAACCACGACATCGAGGACGCCATCCGGGCCGGGGTGCTCACCGAAGAGGATATCCCCTTTGACATCAAGTATGTGCTGGGGCGCACCAAATCCGACCGGATCACCGCTCTGGTGATGAATATTGTGGAAAACAGCGCAGACGATATCACCATGAGCCCGGAGATGCAGAAAACCTATGAGCGGCTCATCAGCTTCATGTTTGAGGCAGTCTACCGCAACCCCAAGGCCAAGGGGGAGGAGGGCAAGGCCAGGGATCTGGTGAAGTATCTCTACACCCACTTCACTGCCCATGTGGAAAAGATGCCCGAGGAATACCGCCGCATCGCCGAGCAGGAGGGTGCCGAGCGTGCCGCCTGCGACTATATCTCCGGCATGAGCGACCGTTATGCAGTATCGCTGTGTGAGGAGCTGCTGATCCCGAAATTCTGGCAGCTCTGATCCGGCAGGAAGGAGGCAGCGCCATGATACCGGATAGTTTTCTGGAGGAACTCAAACAGCGGTGTGACATCGAATCGCTGATCTCCTCCTATGTCCTGCTCAAACGGGCGGGACGCAATCTCAAAGGGCTCTGTCCCTTCCATTCGGAAAAGACCCCTTCCTTTGTGGTCTATCCCGAGAGCCAGTCCTTCTACTGCTTCGGCTGCGGAGCCGGCGGCGATGCCATCAGCTTCATCATGCGGGCCGAGAATCTCGAGTATATCGAAGCGGTGAAGTTCCTGGCGGAAAAAGCCGGACTGCCCATGCCCGAGAACACCGCCGAGGACCGCACCGGCAAACGCCGGATGCGCATCCTGGAGATGAACCGGGAAGCGGCACGGTTCTTCCACCGGTGTCTGGTGAAAGGGGAGGACCGCCGGGGACTGGAATACCTGGCGAACCGGGGCATGGACAAGAAGATGATCATCCGGTTCGGCCTGGGCTATGCCCCGGACAGCTGGAATGCCCTCCGGGATCACCTCCAGCAGAAGGGCTACTCCTGGGAGGAGATGCTGGATGCCGCCCTGGTCATCAAGGGGCGGAACGGCAGCGTCTACGATACCTTCCGGGGACGGGTGATCTTTCCCATCATCGACCTGCGGGGCAATGTCATCGGCTTCGGCGGGCGGGTGCTCAGCTCGGATAAGGGGCCCAAGTACCTCAACTCGTCGGATACCCTGGCTTACAAAAAGAGCCGGAACCTCTTTGCCATGAACTTCGCAAAGAACGCCGCCGACAAGCGGCTGATCCTCTGTGAGGGGTACATGGATACGGTGTCCATGCACCAGGCGGGGTTTGACAACGCTGTTGCCACCCTGGGCACGGCGCTCACCCCTGAGCAGGCCCGGCTCATCGCCCATTACACCGATGAGGTGATCCTGGCCTACGACTCGGATGAGGCCGGACAGAAGGCCACCCGCCGTGCTACGGCGCTGTTTGATGAGATCGGCGTCAAGGTGCGGGTGCTGAAAATCGAAGGCGCCAAGGACCCGGACGAGTTCATCAAGAAGTACGGCGCCACCCGCTTCAAGCTCCTGCTGGACGGGAGCAGCAGCGCGGCGGAATATGCCATCGCCCGGCTGCGGGAGCGGCACGACCTCACCACCGATGAGGGCAAGGTGCGGTTCCTGGGCGAGCTGGCGAACCTCATCGCCGGGCTGCCGAACCCGGTGGAGCGGGATATTTACATCAGCCGCTGGGCCGGGGAACTGGGGGTTTCCGCCGAGGCGTTCCGGCAGCAGGTGCAGAGCCAGTGGCGGAAAAAACGCACCGCCGAACAGAAGAAGCAGCAGACCGCCGATCTCCGTCCTGCCCCCCAGGAGGTGGAGATCAACCGCAAGGACCCCCAGCGTGCCCGGAATATGAGTGCGGCACTGGCGGAGGACAAGCTCATTGCGGCGCTGCTCAAAAACAATGATTTCTACGGGTTTATCCGGGAGCGGATCAGGCCGGAGGACTTTGTCACCGATTCGAACCGCACGATATTTGCCGAGCTGTGCCGCCGGCTGGAGGAGAACCGTCCGGTGTCCCTCACCGCCTTTTCCGAGGTATTGGACGAGGCGCTGATGACCCGGCTCTCCTGGCTCATTGCCGACAACGACAGCCTCCGGTTTGACCGGGAACAGGTGGAGGATTACATCCGCCGCATCCAGTCCAGCCGGATGAAGAAGAGCAGTGAGGAAGTATCGCAGATGTCTCCGGACAAGCTCGATGACTATATCAAAAAGATCGCAGAAAATAAAAGAGGATAAAAGGAGTGGTTGTGCATGGCATCGACCGATAAGAAGAATGTGATCAGTTCGCTGATCGAAAGCGGCAAGGCCAAGGGTAAGCTGTCCACCAAGGACATCACCGATGCGCTGGAAGAACTGGATTACGATGTGGAACAGGTCGACAAGCTGTACAGCATGCTGGAAGGCCAGAACATCGAGATCGTAGAAGAAGGCGCTTCCCTGGATGACGATCTGGATAAGCTGGATCTGGAAGGCGAGGACAGCGAAGATGCCCTGGACCTCTCCTTTGTGGACGGCGTCAACATCGATGACCCGGTAAAGGTCTACCTGAAGGAGATCGGACGGGTGCCGCTGCTCTCCCCGGATGAGGAAGTGGAACTGGCCCAGCGTATGGCAGAGGGCGATGCCTACGCCAAGAAGCGTCTGGCAGAGGCCAACCTGCGTCTGGTCGTCAGCATTGCCAAGCGGTATGTGGGCCGTGGTATGCAGTTCCTGGATCTGATCCAGGAGGGCAACCTGGGCCTGATCAAGGCCGTGGAGAAGTTCGACCACACCAAGGGCTTCAAGTTCTCCACCTATGCCACCTGGTGGATCCGGCAGGCCATCACCCGTGCCATTGCGGACCAGGCCCGTACCATCCGTATCCCGGTACACATGGTGGAGACCATCAACAAGGTCAAGAAGGTGAGCAGCCAGCTCCTGCACCAGAACGGACACGATCCGACGGCAGAAGAGATTGCCGCTGCCCTGGATATGCCGGTGGACAAGGTGCGTGAGATCATGCGGGTGGCTCAGGAGCCGGTATCGCTGGAGACCCCCATCGGTGAGGAGGAGGACAGCCATCTGGGCGACTTTATCCCCGATGATGACGCCCCGGCTCCGGCTGATGCAGCCAGCCATACCCTGCTCAAGGAGCAGCTGGGCGAAGTGCTCAAGACCCTGACTCCCAGGGAGGAAAAGGTTCTGCGTCTGCGCTTTGGTCTGGAGGACGGCCGCAGCCGTACCCTGGAGGAAGTGGGCAAGGAATTCAATGTAACCCGGGAGCGTATCCGTCAGATCGAGGCCAAGGCTCTGCGTAAGCTGCGTCACCCCAGCCGTTCCAAGAAGCTCAAGGATTTCCTGGACTGATTTTAACCGGATCTTTCTTGACAAATCCGGCCCGGAAGCGTATACTGGGTACAGAATAACGCACTATTATAGTATACTTTTTGTCTGGGAGGATCAGAATGCATATCACCTTGGAGGCGGATTACGCCGTGCGCATCGTCCACTGTCTGGCTAAGAACGGTCAGCGTATGGACGCCAAAAGCATTTCGGATGAAACGGGTGTGACGCTGCGTTTTTCCCTGAAAATCCTGCGCAAACTGGTTTCAGCCGGCATTATCAAGTCCTATAAGGGAACCCAGGGCGGCTATGAGATTGCCCGTCCGCTGGAGGAGATCACCCTCAATGATGTGATCGAAACAGTGGAAGGTCCCTTTGCCCTGAGCCGCTGTCTGCGTCAGGACTATGACTGCGGTCAGAACTGCTGCGGCGATGGGGACTGTAACTGTGTGTTCCGTGGTATCTATGGGGAGATTTCGGAGGAGGTCAAGGAGAAGCTCACCGCTGTGAAGTTCTCCGACCTGGTAAAACACGGGGAAACCCCGCAATAAAAAAGCGCACTGCGCCATCAATCCAACCGATCACAGACGGCAGAACCTGAAGTCCTGCCGTCTGTTTTTCTATGCGGAGAGAGTGTGTGACCCCTCCCTCTGGAGAAAAAACAGCATCCAGAATAGGAAAAATCCGGCATTGTTTACAAAAAGCCAAAGACTTTCGCCCGTTGATGTGCTATAATGTCCTCACCGGTTTTGAAAACCGACATGTGTATGATCTGATACTGTCCGGGAGGGGACGGCATGTTCCCGGGCCGGACAGGGTTTCTTTTGTTATCCTGCCGTCTTTTGGAAAAGACGGCGCATCGCATCTGAAAAGGGGGCATTTTCCACAGCAATGGAACATTTTGATTACAGTGACCGGTACCTGCGGCTGCTCTCCCAGAAATTCCGCACCGTCCAGGAGGTCAGCACCGAGCTGATCAACCTGGAGGCCATTCTGGCGCTGCCCAAGGGCACCGAGCATTTCATGAGCGACATCCACGGCGAGGACGAGGCCTTTGCCCATATCCTCAATAACTGTTCCGGCGTTGTCCGGGATAAGATTGACGCCGTCTATGGCGATACCCTCACCGCCGGGGAACGGGCGGAACTGGCAACCCTCATCTACTACCCCGAGCACAAGCTGGAATACATCAAGGCACACATGACCGGCGATCTGGGCGACTGGTACCGGGTAACCCTGCGGCGTCTTTCGGAGATCTGCCGGGTGGTGGCCTCCAAATACACCCGTTCCAAGGTCCGTAAGGCGCTGCCGGCGGACTTTGCCTACATCATCGATGAGCTGCTCAACACCGATCCCGGCGTGAAGAACAAGGAGAACTACTACAACCGCATTATCACCTCCATCATCGAGATCAACCGGGCGGATGCCTTCATCACTGCCATTGCCGGTGTGATCAAGCGGCTGGCAGTGGACCGTCTGCACATCATCGGCGATGTGTTTGACCGTGGCCCCCGGCCCGACCACATCATGGATATGCTCATGCATCACCACAGCGTGGATATCCAGTGGGGCAACCATGATATGCTCTGGATGGGCGCCGCCTGCGGCAGTGAGGCGTGCATCTTCAATATCCTGGGCATCAGCGTCAAGTACTCCAATATGGAGATGCTCGAGCGTGGTTATGGCATCAGCCTGCGCCACCTCACCAACTTTGCCCAGAAAACCTATGCCGACGGCGGCTGCTTCGCCCCCAAGGTGATCTCCGCCATGGACCGGGAGATCTCGGGCACCGACAGCATTGCCCGGCTCTACAAGGCCGTGCTGATGATCCAGTTCAAGCTGGAGGGGCAGGCCATTATGCGCAATCCGTCTTTCTGTATGGAGGACCGGCTGCTGCTGGATAAGATCGACTACCAGAACCGTTCCATTACCATCGGCGGCGTGACCTATGCCCTGGAGGACTGCGACTTCCCCACTGTGGATAAGAACGATCCCTACCGCCTCACCGATGAGGAGCAGGAGATTGTCAGCGAGCTGCGAACTTCCTTTGCTCATTCGCCCCGCCTCCAGGAACATATGGAATTCCTCTACCGGGTGGGATCGATGTACCTGTGCTTCAATGAAAACCTGCTCTACCACGGCTGTCTGCCCATGAACGAGGACGGCAGCTTTGCGGAACTGGTGATTGACGGAAAAATGTATGCCGGACGGGACCTGATGGACATTCTTGACCAGAAGTCCCGGTTCGCCTGGGTCAACCGCAAAAAGGGCGGGGAGGATGAGCGAAAGGCAGTGGACCTGATGTGGTACATGTGGTGCGGCAAAAAGTCCCCGCTGTTCGGGCGTGACCGCATGACCACCTTTGAGCGCTGCCTCATTGAGGACAAATCCGCCCACACTGAGCCGAAAAACGCCTATTACCGCCACACCGCCGACCCGGCTGTATGTGACCGCATCCTGCGGGAATTCGGTCTGGAAGGGGAGCATGCCCACATCATCAACGGACACATGCCGGTGAAGATCAAGGACGGCGAAAGTCCCATCCATGGCGGCGGCAAGATGCTCATTATCGACGGCGGCTTCAGCCGTGCCTACCAGAAAACCACCGGCATTGCCGGCTATACGCTGGTTTACAACGCCCATGGCCTCAAGCTCATCTCCCATGAGCCGTTCAAGAGCCGGGAGGATTGTGTCACCCGGGACGATGATATTCTCTCCAAGACCGAGATCCTCGAGTCGCTGCCCGAGCCCCAGAAGGTGGCGGATTCGGACATCGGACGGGAGCTGCAGACCCAGATCGACGGCCTCAAGCAGCTGCTGGCAGCCTACCGGAGCGGTACCATCAAGGAGGCAAATCTCCGTCCCTGACCTTGCATTTCCCGGGAACCGGTGATACACTTACAATAAAAGCCGGAAAAACCGGCAGCTTCGGCTCCCCGTTCGGAACGGGGGATTTTCAGTAAAAATCGGAGGATTGATTACAATGGCACTTCCCATGGACCGCGCAGCAGCGCTGGAACTTCTCAAGACACACACCCATACACAGTCGCTGATCCACCATGCAATCTCGGTTGAGGCCGCAATGCGTCACTTTGCTGAGTTCTATGGCGAAGATGTGGAATACTGGGGCATGGTTGGCCTGCTCCATGACCTCGACTATGAGGAGCACCCCGAGGAGCACTGTCAGTACACTCCCGGCTATCTCCGGGAAGCTGGCTTTGATGAGGACTTTATCCGTGCGGTTCTGTCCCACGGCTATGGTCTCTGCACCGATGTCAAGCCGGAAAAGCAGATGGAAAAGGTGATCTACACCGTGGACGAACTCACCGGGTTCATCACCGCGGTGGCTCTGATGCGTCCCAGCAAGAGCCTGCTCGACCTGGAAGTGAAGTCGGTGAAGAAAAAGTTCAAGGATAAGGCTTTTGCTGCCAAGGTGGATCGTGACCTGATCTGCGGCGGCGCTGAGATGATGGGCATGGAGCTGGATCAGGTGATGGAACACTGCATCCTGGCACTGCGCACCATCAATGCGGAACTTGGCTTCCAGCCGCTGGCCGAATAACAATCGTTCCAGACAGGGCCGGGGGTAAATCCTCCGGCCTTTGCTCTATAAAAACTGAGGAGGAATCAACATGGACCAGAGAAAAGAGGCGGTATTCCGGTATATTGACGAGCATCATCAGGAGATCCTGGATGACTGGAAGGCATTGGTGAACCATGAGGGCAGTCTGCGGCAGCCCGACGCCATGCACGCCGAGGCGGAATACCTCTGCGGACGCTTCCGGGAAGCCGGGGTGGACTGTGCGGTTTACAGTGCAGCGCCGGAGATTCCGCCGGTGGTAGCGGGTGAGATCGGCACCGGACGTCCGGGCAAGCCGGTGATCTTCGCCGGACATTTTGACACTGTATTCAACCCCGGCACCTTCGGGGAAAATCCCTTCCGCATCGAAGGGGACAAGGCCTATGGCCCCGGCGTCCTGGACATGAAGGGCGGCATCATCATCGCCTTGTGGACCATCAAGGCACTGGAAGCCGCCGGCTATGACGAGCGTCCCATCCGGGTCTGCTTCTGCAGCGATGAGGAGGGCGGCGACTTCCACGATCCGGCGATTGCGCAGTTCCGCCGCTGGGGCGAAGGCTGCTGCGCCGGCTTCAATATGGAAACAGCGCCGGTGGACAACAGCCTGTGTGTAGGACGGAAGTATCTGATGGCAGGCAAGGCTGTGATCCACGGCGTGAGCGCCCACTCGGGCAACAACTACCTCGCCGGACGCAACGCCATCCTGGAGGCAGCTTACAAGGTGATCGGCATCCAGGCGCTCAACGACCTGGAAAAGGGCACCCACATGAACCCGGCGATTGTCAGGGGCGGCACTGTGATGAATGCCATCCCGGACAGCTGTGAGCTGGACTTCAGCGGACGGTTCCCCACCCTGGCAGAGGTGGAGCGGGTCAAGGAGGGCCTTGCAAAGCTGTTTGGCGAGAGCACCATAGAGGGTACCCACAGCGAGTACACTCTCAGTGCAGCCCGGGGCGGCCTGGAGGTCACCGAAGAGGGCAAGCGGCTGCGCCGGTTCGTGGACAGCGTCAGCCAGGAAAACGGCTGGCCCGCAGTGGGCGAAGTGGTGCTGGGCGGCGGCTCGGATGCCGGCTACATCGCCGAAATGGGCGTGCCGATCCTGTGCAGCTGCGGCGTCCGCGGCGAGTGGAACCACACCGACCGGGAATATGCCCTGGTGGAGTCGATGTTCGAGCGTCCCAAGCTCTGGGCAGCGGTTGTGCTGGCTATGAACGGTTTCTCCGCAGAATAAGGACAGAATATAAAAAGCCGGATGACCCGACCAGAGTCATCCGGCTTTTTTCTGTCTGGTTATTCCTCCACAATATCGGTGAGTCCTACGAAATCCAGGATACAGTATTCGCTGTTTCGCAGGCGGATCAGCCCGCGTTTTTCCAGTTCGGATACTGCCCGGGATACGCTCACCCGGTCCGAGTAGATGATTTGGCGATGAGTTCGTGGGTCATGCGAATGGGTATGATGGTGCCGCCATCCCGGAAATGTCCGGTGCGGTAGGCCATGCTCAGCAGCAGGGCTGCCACCTTCTTGATGTTGGTGGGCAGTGCCAGGAACTCCAGCTTGCGGGAATAGACCATTCCCCGTTCGTACTCGCCGAACATGGCAAACCGGAAGAATTCCTCATTTTTCTGCATCTCACGGGATACAACCTCCGATGGAATTTTGTATGCAGAAACATCGGTGATGGCAGTGAGTGCTCCGCCATAGGGACGCCCGGAAAGACAGCTCCGGAATCCAAAGACATACCCGGTGCTGCCCAGGAAATGGATGCGCTCAATGCCGCTTTCATGCAGGAAGGACATGCTCACCAGACCAGTCTGGATCAGGATGACATTCTGGTCCTCGCCATAGTGCTGGCAGATGATGCTGCCCCGCTTGTAATGCCGTGGCGACTGGGTCTGAATGATGGGTTTCCAGCCATTGATGTCTGCGGTGAAATAGGGGGCATAGTCTGCAGTATAGCATTTGTATTGTTCCATAACGCTCAACTCCTCCTACCGCCATCTTACGGGAAGGCGGCTTTTTCTCAGTAGCAAATGTTACAGAGAAAGAGTGTCCGGAGCGATATAGTTTAGTCAAATCGAAGCAATTTTAACAGTTTTTCCAACAGTTTCAGCAACATTTTATCTAAATTTTTGGGCGAAAACTTGTGATAAACTGCTAAAGCGCTTTCCAAAACACAGACAAAATGAGGAGGATCAAGATGAAAAAGCAGATTCAGGAATTCATTGCACAGAACCGACAGAATATTATCGACGACTGGCGTGACCTGGTGAACATGGAAGGCAGCTGCCGTCAGCCCGACGCTATGCATACCATTGCTGACTGGCTGTGCGAAAAGTTCCAGCAGGCAGGTGTAGACTGTCAGGTTTACCGTGTCCGTGACGAAGTTCCCCCGGTAGTTGCCGGTGTGATCGGCGCGGACCGTCCCGGTACTCCGGTAATCTTTACCGGTCACTTTGATACCGTGTTTGATCCCAACACCTTCGGCCCCAACCCCTTCCGCATTGAGGATGGCAAGGCCTATGGCCCTGGCGTTCTGGATATGAAGGGCGGTATCATCATCACCCTGTATGTCATCAAGGCTCTGGAAGCAGCCGGCTACAAGGATCGTCCCATCCGCATCTGCTTCTGCGGCGATGAGGAAGCCGGAAAGTTCCATGCCTATGCCTGTGAGCAGTTCCAGAAGTGGGCGGATGGCTGTATCGCTGGCTTCAACATGGAAACCGGTCCGGTGAACAATGATCTCTGCACCGGACGCAAGTGGGCTATGTGGGGGCATCTGGATGTCCATGGCGTAAGTGCTCACTCGGGCAACAACTACACCGCCGGACGCAATGCCCTGGTAGAGGCAGCATACAAGATTCTGGCGATCCAGAACTGCAACGACATGGAAAAGGGTACCAACATGAACCCGGCTGTCATCAAGGGCGGTACCGTACCCAATGCCATTCCGGATGCGGTTTCCCTGGACTTCAGCGGACGCTTCCTGTATCTTGCTGAGGCAGAGCGTGTCAAGAATGAGCTGACCCGCATCTTCCAGACTCCCGATGTGGATGGCACCAGCATTGACTTCACCATCGGCGAGCCCGGCGGCGGCTTCGAAGACACCAAGGAAAACCATGAGCTGCTGGACTTCATCAACACTGTCTGTGAAAAGGAAGGCTATCCTGCTGTGGGCGGTATCGTCCTGGGCGGCGGTTCGGATGCCGGCAACATCGCTATGATGGGCGTACCGGTTCTGTGCAGCTGCGGTGTCCGCGGCGAGTGGAACCACACCGACCGTGAATATGCAGTGGTAGAATCCATGTATGAGCGTACCGAACTGTGGTGCATGGTTGTGGCAGCACTGGATCAGTTCAAGAAGTAAGAGGGGGAGTAGAGTCATGGCTGTGGAAACAGTACAGAATGAAAAAGAAAAGATCAAAGTCAGTCCGCAGGGCTGGCTGGCACTGGTGATCATGCTCTGTATGTTCTCCGGTTTCTTCGCTAATATGGAAGGTCCGCTGCAGTTCCTGCGGGTTCTGGACCTCAATACCCTGATCGGTTCCTTCGGTACCATCGGGGATACCGGAGCCAACTTCATGGGCAGCGGCGGCGCCGGCGCCCGGGATGGTTTCATGTTTGCCCTTTCGCTGGCACCCGGATGTATCTTCAGTATGGGTCTGATCGAAGTGTTCAGCAAAATGGGCGTTATGGAAGCCTTCCAGAAGGTGTTCACCCCCATCCTGCGGCCTCTGCTGGGCCTGCCCGGCAGCTGTGGTCTGGCTTTTGTAAACTCCCTGAACGGTTCGGATATCGCTGCTGTACTGACCAAGGAGCTCTATGACAACGGCCAGATCACCGATGATGAGAGAACTATTTTTGTATCGTTCATGTATCCCGGCTCCGCACCCATCGGCAATATGATCTCCACCCAGGCAGCTGTACTGCCCATCGCAGTAATGGCTATGGGTCCGATGATCCTGCTGGTGATCTTCTGCAAGCTGGTAGGCGCGAATATTGTCCGCCTGATCGTGATGCGTGGTAAAAAGAAGAATGCGGAGGTAGCAAAATGAGTGCGGAAACTTCTAAGAAGCCGGCAAAGGTCGGTATGATTGAAACATTTCTCTCCGGTGCGAAAAAGGGCTGGGGAATCGCCATCAACACCATTATGCCTGCGATGGTTCTGGGCTATGTACTGGTACAGGTCTTCAATGTAACAGGCGTTATGGATGTACTGGGCAATATCTGCGGACCGATCATGGGCGTCTTCGGACTGCCCGGTGAGGCGATTACCGTTCTGATCAGTGCGTTCTTTGCCAAAGCAGCAGGTGCTGCCACAGCCTTCAACCTCTATCAGACCGGTGTGATCACAGCGGCACAGGCGACCATCTGTGTAATGCCCTCGATGCTGATGGGTACTCTGGTTGGTCACTATGCCCGTATCGTACTGGTAACCGAAACCAATAAGAAGTACACACTGCTCATGTTCCTGATCCCGCTGTTTGACGCGGCTCTGGGCATGATCCTGATGCGGCTGATTCTCACCGCAATGGGCCTGATGTGATACGACAATAATCCATCCTCCGTGCATGAACGAAAAAGACCGGCTGAAAAGCTGGTCTTTTTCGTTTGCCCTAAAGGGAGCAAAGCAGGTATCCGGTTTGGTGCACTGCTTCGTCCTCCCCGTACAGCGTTTTAAAAAGGATTGAAAATCCTCTGTTCCAGCGACATGCAAAACGGCTGATTTCTTCCTCCGCAGTGGATTTTCTGGACTGTCATAGGCGGCAAGGGCAGTGCCATACAAAAGATAGTGAAGTCAGACGGATACAGCGGGGAGAGGCAGCGGACTGGCAGGCGGGAGAAAGCGGCAGGGCAACGTGGATCTGGAAGTCTGAAAACAGCAGATGGTGGAGAACTGCACAGAAAACCGTGAAAAGAGCAAAAAAACAACCCCCATCTCACAGGAGAGGGGGCTGTCAGAGTGTAGATCAATAGGCGCTGTTGTAATAGGAGGCGATGACCTCATCGGTGGTGATGGTCTGGCCTTCGCTCAGCGGGAAGGTGTAGCAGACGGATTCATAGCTGCCGTTCTCCCGGTCATAGTAGTCGAACTGGATCACATAGGAGAGATCATCCAGGTATTCCTTCTCCACCAGGTAGGGAATATAACCGCTCACACTCTCCTGACCATCCATGTAGGCGATCTCGAAGTCCTGCAGGAAGTAATAATAGGAGTCCGGGAAGAGGAGGTTGACCAGCTCTTCATTGTCATAGGAGGTCATATCCATCGCGGGATAGTAGGTGTAGTAGTCGCTGTCGGTGAGATAGGTGGTGAAGTTCATGGTAGCGTATTCGTCGGAGGGAAGGCCACAGGAGGCATCCATCTTCACGGCAACCACCGCGTAATCCGGCTCCAGTGTATCGCCGGTGTCCACAATGGCAGAACCGCCCATGGCGAAGGTCAGGTCATTGAGGGTGTAGGTGTAGCCGGGCACACCGCTGTTGTATGTTGTTTCGTATTCCGATGCAGGCGCTTCGCTGTACGAGACATCATAATCCTCATAATTGCTGCTTTCAAATGTGTTGCTGATCAGCGCAAAGATGAGCGGAGCAATCAGGTTGAAGAATACAATGATGAAGATGAAAATAACCAGCGGCTTCAGACAGCCGGCATTGGATTTGTTGGTCTTGGCTTTACGGGAGAATTTCTTGGTGCCGAAATCACCGCCGAATGCGGATTTGAACACATCTTCGGTGGTTTCCAGCCGGTCCAGCCTCTGTCTGGCCCGGGCATATTTCTGCTGCAGACCCCGGTCAATGCTGGTATCCGGACGGACAACTTCCTGGGAATCATCATGCTCAGCGGATTTCATCTCAATGATCCGCTCCACATCCTCGGCTCCGCAGATGTGCTGATGGGCGCCCTTGATATAGTTGAATGCACCGCAGTTGGGGCAGGCCTCACTTTTCAGATAGTCATACCGTTTCCCGCAGGATTCACAGGTAATCATTTGTCTGGCCATACTCATACGCCTCCTCTAATTCTTACAATACAAACCGCAGTATCCCCAATACGCACAGATGCGCGGGATAGTACAGATAAAAAAGCCGCCGGTCGTCCCGGCCCCGTTTGCCGTTATATAGCCACAGCAAGGGCAATGCGATCAAGGACAGGGTCTGGGTCTGCAGGCCGAAAAACGCCAGATTGAGCAGAGCTGCCCCAGCCAGCTGTTCGGAACGGGCACTGTGGAACCGATCCAGCAGCAGGATCAGCAGTACCCCGTACATTCCATAGTCACAGCCGAGCAGTTCAGCAGCCAGTGCCGCTGTCAGTGCCAGGAGCCAACCCTCCATGCCCCGGCTCTGAATTGCCCACAGTGCCAGAAGTCCCAGTGCCAGTGTGAAATATACATTCTGGTGCCCCCATTCGATCCCGCCATAAAAGGCCAGGTCAAAGGGCAGCTCCGAAAGCAGCGCAAACCCGGTCAGACGCAGCAGGTACCGCCGGGGACTGCGGGTGTGACGGAGCCCTTCTCCGATGAAGAAGCACAGCACCGGCATCGCCAGCCGTCCGATCCAGCGCAGCAGCGGGATCTCCGGGAAAAATACAGCACCGATATGGTCGGCAGTCATGGCCAGCATCGCCAGCAGTTTGAGCTGAAATCCGGTCATCTTCCGCCTCCTTCGCGGTCTGCCGCAAAAAGCACAGATCCGGGACTATACCTTTATTATATGCTCTGTTTTATTCCAGCGCAAGAGCGCACCGGCGCTTTTCGACCGATTCCGCCATTTCCACAGGCGGCGCCTGCCTGGAGCTGGAAGGGAAAACGCATATTCCATGCTGGTTCTGCCAAAGTTTTTTCTATTGGCTAAATTGCTACTTGACAGAGCAGGAAGAGATTGCTATAATTTGATTTGGTAAATGTATACCGCATTGGTATACCAAAGCCAACCAACCAAGTGCAAGAATCATATCCGATTCAGGAGGTGTTCCGCGTGCTGGAACTCAAAGATATATGTTATACACTGCCGGACGGCAAGGAGATCCTCAAGCATATCGATCTCACAGTCCGGGATAATGAATTCATGGTCATCACTGGCCCCAATGGCGGCGGTAAATCCACCCTCGCCAAGCTCATTGCCGGTATCGTGACCCCCACTTCCGGACAGATCCTGCTGGATGGCCAGGATATTACCGGGCTGGACATCACCAACCGTGCCAATATCGGCATCAGTTTTGCATTCCAGCAGCCGGTGCGCTTCAAGGGCATTACAGTCCGGGATCTGCTCTCGCTGGCTTCGGGCAAGGATCTCTCGGTGCGGGAGGCCTGCGGCTATCTCACCCAGGTGGGACTGCATGGCGCCAGCTATGTGGAGCGTGAAGTGGATGCCACCTTCTCGGGCGGTGAGCTCAAGCGTATTGAGATCGCCATCGCCCTGGCAAGAGAATCCCGTCTTTCCATCTTCGATGAGCCGGAAGCCGGTATCGACCTGTGGAGCTTCAAGAACCTCATCGCGGTGTTCGAACACCTGCATGAGCAGAACAACGGCTCGATCATGATTATCTCCCATCAGGAGCGTATCCTCAATATTGCCGATGAGATCGTGATCATCGCCGATGGCCGGGTGGCAAACAAGGGCAGCCGGGACGAGATCTATCCGCTGCTGCTGAGTGAGGAGACCGCAGTACCCTGCGGCTGCTGCAAAGGAGGGAACTGCAGATGAACAGCTATGATCTGATTATGGATCTGGTGGGCAAGGTATCGGATATCAGCGACCTGCCGGCAGTCGGCGCCTACAATATCCGGGCGGACGGCTGCGGTACAGCCCGTCAGAACTCTGAGAATATCGAAATTATCACCAAGACGGACAAGCCTGGCATTGATATTATGGTCAAGCCCGGCACCAAGGGTGAAACCGTATACATTCCGGCAGTCATCACCCATGGCGGTGTGGACGATCTGGTCTACAACGACTTCTATATCGGGGAAGACGCCGATGTCACCATTGTAGCGGGCTGCGGCGTACACAACTGCGACTGCGAGGATTCCCATCACAATGGTATCCACCGCTTCTTCCTGGCAAAGAACTCCAAGGTGCTGTATCTGGAAAAGCACTATGGTGAGGGCGATGGTTCCGGCAAGCGGATCATCAATCCCGAGACCGAGGTCTTTGCAGAAGAGGGCAGCACCATGGAGATGAACACCGTCCAGATCAAGGGCGTGGACTCCACCAAGCGGGTGAGCAAGGCAGAACTCAAGGACGGCGCCAAGCTGGTGATCACCGAAAAGATCATGACCCACGGCGACCAGACTGCGGAAACCAGCTTTGATGTCATCATGTCCGGCAAGGACAGCAGCTGTCATCTGGTATCCCGTTCGGTAGCCCGGGATAATTCCAAGCAGGTATTCCGCTCCTATATGCGGGGCGATACCGAGTGCTATGGTCATTCCGAGTGCGACGGCATCATCATGGATAACGGTGTGGTATCGGCAATCCCCGAGATCATCGCCAATGATGTGGATGCCCGTCTGATCCACGAGGCAGCCATCGGCAAGATCGCCGGTGAACAGCTCATCAAGCTGATGACCCTGGGCCTGACTGAAAAGCAGGCAGAGGAACAGATCATCAACGGCTTCCTCAAGTAATACAGAACCACGCAAAGGCAATATCCCGGTTTTGGGCTATTGCCTTTTTTCATGCAGCAGAGAGGAGAATGGGAGTTGAATCTGGTTATCAACGAATCGCAGCCGCTGTGGGAGTATCTGCGCTGCGCAGAGAAGCCGGTGGTGCTCTACGGCATGGGAGACGGCGCCCTGAAGATCCTGGCTGTGTGCCGGCAGTATGGCATTCCCATCGCCGGTATCTTTGCCAGCGATGAATTTGTCCGGGGACACAGCTTCGAGGGCTACCCGGTGGAGAGCCTCGCGCAGATCGAGGAGCGGCTGGGGGATTTCATTGTGCTGCTCTGCTTCGGGGTGGATTATGATTCCATGCTGGAGCGCATCGCGGAACTGTCCCGCCGCCATGAAACCTATGCCCCGGATATTCCGGTGTTCGGCAGCGACCTGTTCACGCCGGAATACTTCCGGGAGCATCAGGCCGAGTTTGAGCAGGTCTATGGGCTGCTGGCTGATGACGAGTCCCGGCAGATCTATGCCGATCTGCTGGCCTACAAGCTCAGCGGCAAGCTGGAGTATCTCTACCGGCACATGGGCAGCCGGGAGGAGGACTTCGGCAGCATTCTGACGCCGGGCCCCGGGAGTGTCTATGTGGACCTGGGCGCCTATGACGGAGACACGGTGGAGGAGTTTATCCGGCACTGTCCGGACTACGGCTGGATCTGGGCACTGGAGCCCGACCCCAAGAACTTCCGGAAGCTCCAGGCAGCCGCCGGGGAACTGCCCCGGACGACGATGGTGCCCAAGGGCAGTTACAGCGGGGAAGGGGAGCTGACCTTCTCGGCCCGGGGCGGACGCAATTCGGCGCTGGCGGAGAGCGGTAAAAAGCTGCGTCCGGTGGAGCTGACTTCGGTGGACGCTTTACTTCAGGGCAATCGTGCCGACTATATTAAAATGGATGTGGAAGGCGTGGAACGGGAAACTCTGCTGGGCTGCCGGGAGACCATTGCCCGCTGGAAACCCCAGCTGAGCGTAGCGGCCTATCACCGCACTGGGGATCTGTGGGAACTGCCGCTGCTGGTGCGGGAGCTTGGTCCGGATTACCGGCTGTATCTGCGCCGGCACAAGTATGTCCCGGCCTGGGAGATTATACTGTACGCCGTATAAGGGCAACAGTCGTTCATAAATGGATTGTAATACTTCACAAAAATTTACAAACATTCACAGAATAAAGAAGAAGTTCTTACGAAATTGTGATAAAATTTTTTGAAGGCAAATGGACAAGTCAAAAAACAAAATGCAGGGTAAAATTCTGGAAGCTGCAAATTTTCGTTAAATATATAACTAACTAAGCCGTTTGCGGGAATTTTTTGTTGAAAAAATGAATATAAAAGCCGATGGCACAGCGAAAAACTTCCAAAATTCCGGATTTTTCAGCGCTTTGGGAGATCAAAGCGTGCTTTGATTTGTAACCGAAACGATGTTGCAATATTTTTAGTCATTTAGTATAATATGAAAAACACAAGTTTGTTGCTTTTACTGCGGGAGGATGGGATTTGGACAGAAAAACCCTTCGGGCTCTGGCGCGCAATCTGCCGCTGGTGACCCAATTCGGACTATCACTGGTTTTGCCGCCGATCCTTTGCTTTTTTGGGGCGCGGTGGCTGATGGACCGGTTCGGTCTGGGCAGCTGGGTGCTTCTGATTGCAGTCCTGTTGGCTCTGGCCTCCATCGTTTCGGCCTTTACCCAGTTCTTCCGCTACATGCTTCGGCAGGCGGAAGAGGAAGAACGCGATTATAAGGAGGGTGGCCTCTGATGGAGATAGCGCTGGAGGAACTCCGACGCCTGCGCTGGGAACTCCTGGTTTGCAATCTGCTGTTATTGGGCGGATTGCTCCTGCTGGGACGGGATCTGGTCCCGGTGCTGCTGGGCATGGCGCTGGGCAACAGTGCAGCCGCGGCAAATTTTGTGCTGACAGGCATAGCAGCGGAAGAAGCGGTTCAGCTTCCTCCCGATCAGGCCCGCCGGAAAATGGCATCCAGCTATTTTTCCCGGATGCTTATGCTGGCTCTGGTGCTGGCAGCCGGTCTGGTAATTTCCTGGTTTGATCCAATCAGTGTGGTATTTCCACTGTTCTTTGTGAAGATATCACTGACTGTGGGATATATCTTTTTGGGGAAAGGAGGAAATAAAAATTGAATGGTCCTGAAATACTGTTCTACATTCCGTTGTTCGGCGGACTGCCGGTGACGGAGACGCTGGTGAACTCCTGGATCGTCATGGCATTTCTGATTGTGCTGTCCCTGTGGCTGACACATGACATGAAGAAGCAGCACATCAGTAAAAAGCAGGCGGTCGTGGAGACAGTCGTCAGGATGCTGTACCAGTTGGTAGGCGATACCATGGGGGAGGACAGGCTCTACTTTACTCCCTATATCGGAACCCTGTTCCTGTTTACACTGTGTGCCAACCTGATGGGATTGCTCACTTTCCGTTCACCGACAGCCGATCTGAATACCACAGCAGCCTTTGCAATTATCTTCTTCGGGCTGGTACAGGTATTCTCGATCAAGGCGAATGGTCTGAAAAACCGTATCAAAGGCTTTGCGGAACCGGTGCCGGTGGTACTGCCGCTCAACATTGTGGGTGAGTTTTCCACTCCCATTGCGCTGGCACTCCGTCTGTTCGGAAACATGGCCTCAGGTATTGTGGTAACTTCCCTGTTGTATCAGGCTCTTACCTGGGTATCCAACCTGGTATTCGGCTCGATCACATCTTTCCCGGTGTTCGCTGTGGGTCTTCCTGCGGTGCTGTCCATCTACTTTGATCTGTTTACAGGTTGCATGCAAGCTTTCATCATCAGTATGCTGACCATGGTATTTGTATCCATGGCTATGGATTGATGCATGAACACACCTTCGTCAAAATACCGCAAAACCTTTGCGTATTTGCGTATTTTTAATAATGATATAATGGAAACAACATGAAGGAGGAAATTATATTATGGAAAAGGCAATTGTACTGGGCTGCTCGGCTTTGGGCGCAGGTATTGCAATGATCGCGGGTCTTGGCCCTGGTATCGGTCAGGGTTATGCTGCCGGCAAGGCTGCTGAGGCGGTGGGCCGTCAGCCCGAGGCCGCCGGTACCATCACCCGTACTCTGCTCACCGGCTGTGCCGTAGCGGAGTCCACCGGTATTTACTCGCTGCTGATCGCTCTGGTGCTGATCTTCGTTAACCCCCTGGTAGGTATGCTTTAATTCCAAAGCTCAGAACCAACTGCATACTGTAAGGAGGATATAACAGTGAGTCATTTGTTTTTGTCGCTGGGCAACCAGCCGTTCATCAGTCTGGACTGGCAGGTCGTAGCGCAGCTGCTCAACACTCTTATCCTCTTCCTGATCCTCAAGAAGATTCTCTTTGTAAAGGTAAAGGAATTCATCGATGCCCGACAGACTGAAGTTGACAAGATGTATGCCGATGCCGACACAGCAATGGCAGAAGCAGAACGCCTGAAAAATGTATACAGCGAAAGCATAGCAGGTGCCCGGGACGAAGCACAGCGCATTGTAACAGATGCCCGCAGGAGCGCCCAGGATCAGGCCGATGCCATTCTGGCAGAAGCCCGTGCTGAAGCTGCTGTTCTGCGTGAAAAGGCTGAAGCGGACATCGTCAGCGAAAAGAAGAAGGCCGTCAACGAGATCAAGGATGAGATTTCGGATATCGCGATCCTGATCGCGGAAAAGGTGGTAGAAAAGGAGATCACTCCTGCCGACCATGAGAAACTCATTGCCCAGTTCATAGACAGAGTAGGTGAATAAGTCATGTCAAGCCTGATCGGTAACCGTTACGGCGAGGCCTTTTTTGAGGCCGGCCGGGATGAAAACTGCCTGGACAGCCTGTATGACGATGTCTGCCTGCTCCGGGGTGTGCTCGGTGAAAATGAGGATTTCCTGAAAGTGATGAATGCCCCCTCGGTAGCCAAAGAGGAGCGATCCCGGCTGCTGGACACCATTTTTGATGGGAATCTCCAGCCGCTCACCCTCAACTATCTGCACCTGCTGGTGGATAAAAGCCGTTTTGGCGCCCTGCAGGATTCGCTGGAAAAGTTTATAGAGCTGTATCGGGAATACAAGGGAATCATCTGTGCCGCTGCTGTCACCGCTGTACCGATGAGTGAAGAACTCACCAATCGTCTGCGGGACAAGCTCGCCGCTGTAACCGGCAAGCAGGTGGAACTGACCTGTGAAGTGGACCCTGCCCTCATCAGCGGCATCCGTCTGCAGATGAACGGGGAACAGTTTGACAGCTCGGTACGCCGGCGTCTGGAAAACCTCAGGAAGTCGATTGAATCGGCTATATTCTAAAGGCTTTTTCCTGCCGGTACAGACCTTTGGATAAGAAGAATTGTTGTTTTAGCGTTAGTATAAGAGAAAGTTGGTGAGACAATGCAGCTGCGTCCTGAAGAAATCAGTGCCGTGATCAAGGAACAGATCAAGAACTATCGCACCAAGATCGATATGGATGATGTCGGTACAGTTGTCCAGATCGGCGATGGTATTGCCCGCCTGCACGGTCTTGATAAGTGTATGGCGAACGAGCTGCTGGAGTTTGAAGGCGGAGTGTATGCAATGGCACTCAGCCTGGAAGAGGACAGCATCTCTGCTGTTATGCTCGGCAGCAGTGAGAATATCAAGGAAGGAGACACTGTCCGCAGAACCGGTCGTGTCGTATCCGTCCCCGTAGGCGAGAAGCTGCTGGGACGCGTTGTCAACGCCCTGGGTCAGCCCATTGACGCCAAGGGCCCCATCGAGGCGGCTGAGATCCGCCCCGTAGAATCTCCGGCTTATGGCATTATCGAGCGCCGTTCGGTATATCAGCCGGTCCAGACCGGTATCAAGGCCATCGACTCGATGATCCCCATCGGTAAGGGTCAGCGTGAGCTGATCATCGGCGATAAGCAGACCGGTAAGACTGCCATTGGTATTGATACCATTATCAACCAGCGCGGCAAGGATATGATCTGTGTCTATGTCGCCATTGGTCAGAAGAACTCCACCGTCCTGCGTGTAGTAGACAGCCTGGAAAAGGCCGGCGCCATGGATTATACCATCGTGGTAGCCGCTACTGCCGCTGAGCCGGCTCCGCTGCAGTATATCGCTCCCTATGCGGGCGTTACTATGGCGGAATACTTCATGCAGCAGGGCAAGGACGTCCTCATTATCTATGATGACCTGTCCAAGCACGCGGTCGCTTACCGTGCCATGTCGCTGCTGATCCGGCGCCCGCCGGGACGTGAAGCCTATCCCGGTGATATCTTCTACATTCACTCCCGTCTGCTGGAGCGTGCAGCCAAGCTCAGTGATGAACTGGGCGGTGGTTCCATCACGGCTCTGCCCATCATCGAGACCCAGGCCGGCGACGTTTCCGCCTATATCCCCACAAACGTTATCTCCATCACCGATGGTCAGATCTTCCTGGAGACCGAGCTGTTCAACGCCGGTGTCCGTCCCGCTGTAAACCCGGGTATTTCGGTATCCCGTGTCGGCGGTTCAGCTCAGATCAAGGCCATGAAGAAGGTGTCCGGTTCGCTCAAGCTGCTCTATTCACAGTACCGTGAACTGCAGGCCTTCTCCCAGTTCGGTTCCGATCTGGATGCTGATACCAAGGCCCGTCTGGCCAATGGTGAGCGCATCGTGGAAGTGCTCAAGCAGCCCCAGAATACTCCCATCAGCGTAGAGCATCAGGTTATGATTATCTATGCGGTTGTAAATGGCCTGCTGGACGATGTCAAGGTAAGCGATATCCAGACCCTGCAGAACGGCCTGTTCAGCTATATCGACACCCGTTTCCCGGAGATCACCAAGAGCATTCAGACCACCGGCGACCTCGATGACGAAACAGCGCAGAAGCTGCATGATGCCATCGTAGAGTTCAAGAAGCCGTTCGATCTGATCAAGTGAATCGTTTGGCAGAGGAGGAGAGAACATGGCAGGAGCCGGTATGAGAGATGTCAAGCGGCGCATCAAGAGTGTGGAAAGCACCATGCAGATCACAAAGGCGATGCAGCTGGTAGCATCTTCCAAACTGCGTCGTGCAAAAGAACGTGTGGAAACTGCCAGACCTTATTTTAATACCCTCTACGAAACCATTTGTGCCATGGCAGCCGGCAATACAGACAAGACCAATCTGTATACCCGTCCCCGGGAAGTCCGGCGCAAGGCCTATGTAGTAATTGCCGGTGACCGTGGGTTGGCCGGCGGCTACAATGTGAATATCCTGCGCTTTGCAGAGAGCCAGATGGACCCCGAAACTGCCCTGGTAATCCCGGTGGGCAAGCGTGCGGTGGATTATTTCAGCCGCCGTGCCTATGAAACCCGGGTATTCCAGGAGTACGCGGCTGTGGAATCCATTGATCTGGAGCGCAGCTTTGAGCTGGCCCGCCTGCTCACCGATCTGTTCCGCAGCGGTGAAGCAGATGAAGTGGTGCTGGTGTATACTGAATTCGCTTCGATGCTGTCCCAGGTGCCGGCCTGCCGCAAGATCCTGCCGCTGTCCTTTACAGCGGAGGAACTGGAAGGCCACAGCCCGGCAGATACCTTTGGCGCAGCAGAATTTGATCCGTCCATCGGGGATGTCATGGCCCGGATCGTGCCCCAGTTTGTGGGCGGCATGATCTTTGGCGCCATCTCGGAATCCTTCGCATCGGAACAGGCAGCCCGGCGTACCGCCATGGAAGCTGCCAGCGACAATGCCGAAGAGATGATCAGCTCGCTGAGCCTGGCATACAACCGGGCCCGTCAGGGAGCCATCACCCAGGAGATCACCGAGATTTCCTCCGGATTCGAAGCGCTTCGGTAATAAGGGAAACAAGGTTTTTCACACGAATGATAGAAATAGTAAAAGAAGGAGGAGATTTTGCAGATGAGTCAGCAGCATGTCGGCACAGTTACTGCGGTAAACGGTCCTGTGCTTGATATTAAATTTGCCGACGGCACTCTGCCCAATCTGATGAATGCCATTGAAGTGGAAATGGCAGACAAGAAGATTGTAGCAGAGGTAGCACAGCATCTGGGTGACGATGTTGTGCGCTGCATCGCAATGAGCTCGACCGACGGTATGGTCCGCGGCACCAAGGCTGTGGATACCGGTGCGCCGATCTCGGTGCCGGTTGGCAACGCGACCCTGGGCCGGATCTTCAATGTACTGGGTGAGGTCGTAGATAACGGCGCCCCGGTTGAAGCGGAAAAGTGGCCGATCCATCGGGAAGCCCCCAGCTTTGAGGAGCAGGAGGGTATCACAGAGATTCTGGAAACCGGTATCAAGGTCGTTGACCTGATCTGCCCTTACCTCAAGGGTGGTAAGATCGGTCTGTTCGGTGGTGCCGGTGTCGGCAAAACCGTACTGATCCAGGAACTGATCCATAACATTGCCCAGGAGCACGGCGGTCTGTCGGTATTTGCCGGCGTCGGCGAGCGTACCCGTGAAGGCAATGACCTGTATAATGAAATGAAGGAGTCGGGGGTTATCAATAAGACCGCCCTGGTGTATGGCCAGATGAACGAGCCGCCAGGAGCCCGTATGCGGGTTGGCCTGACTGGTCTGACCATGGCGGAATACTTCCGTGATGAGCAGAACCAGGATGTACTGCTCTTCATTGATAACATCTTCCGCTTTACTCAGGCGGGTTCTGAGGTATCGGCTCTGCTGGGCCGTATGCCTTCGGCAGTAGGTTACCAGCCTACCCTGGCTACTGAAATGGGTGAGCTGCAGGAGCGTATTACTTCCACCAAGAAGGGGTCCATCACATCGGTTCAGGCTGTTTATGTGCCCGCCGATGACCTGACTGACCCGGCTCCGGCTACTACCTTCGCCCACCTGGATGCTACTACCGTACTGTCCCGTGACATTTCGTCCCTGGGTATTTATCCGGCAGTAGACCCGCTGGATTCCACATCCACCATCCTGACCCCGGAGATCGTAGGCTATGAGCACTACAATGTAGCCCGTCAGGTTCAGGCAATCCTGCAGCGCTATAAGGAGCTCCAGGACATCATCGCGATTCTGGGTATGGACGAGCTCTCCGATGAGGATAAGCTCACTGTATCCCGTGCCCGTAAGGTACAGCGTTTCATGTCCCAGCCCTTCAGCGTAGCGGAGCAGTTCACTGGCTTCCAGGGCCGCTATGTACCCATCAAGGAGACCATCCGTGGCTTCAAGGAAATCATCGAAGGCAAGCATGATGACGTTCCGGAATCTGCTTTCCTGTTCGCTGGTACCATTGACGATGTTCTGGCAAAGGTAAAGGGGGAGTAGCGTATGGCCGCTCTCTACCAACTGGAGATCGTTACCCCCATGGGCAGAAAATTTGAAGGCCTGGTGGATAACTGTGTATTCCGTTCCACCGAAGGCGATGTGGGCATTCTCAAGGGACATTCTCCCTATGTAGCTGCCATCGAGACCGGTGAGATCAAGATCCATACCGAGAATGGTCAGACCCGTTACGCAGCAGCATCGGAAGGCTTTGTCCATGTGAGCAGCGATCTGGTCCGGATTCTGGTGAGCTCCTGTGAGTGGGCCGAGGAGATCGACCCCGATCAGGCCAAGGCGGAAAAGGAAGCTGCCCGTGCAAAGGTAGCAGAAGCCAAGACCCCTGAGGAAAAGGAACTGGCGAAATATGTGCTGCAGAAGGCACGCATCCGCCGTCGGGTTGCCAAGAAGCGTCCCGACTATGTCGCCAATAAAAAGTAAGGCTTTCATCAGCCTGTAAAAAAGGACTCCCGTTTTTCGGGAGTCCTTTTTATTATGCCGGGGGCAGGCGGATACAGCACAATCCCGGAAGCCAGACAGCTCCGGACGGCAGACAGGGCGCCGCACTTTGTCCCGGACGGCATTGTGATATGCTGCCGGACAGTGTCCGGTGGAGGGCGTGTGCTTCGGTTTCAGGGCGCCGCCTGATGGAGAAGCCCAGGTCCTCTGCTCCCGGTCGCAGCTGACAAAGCGCCGCTCTGAGCTTCTCCATGCGGGTTGCGCGCAGCACTTCTTCCTGCACTTGTGCTGGCGCTGCACAGATCTTGTATGCAGGAGAGAGCTTTCCATTGCGTACCGGCTCATACCCGGCGCACAGTGTGCGCCGGCCTGGATCGCAGCTTTGCCCTGTCTGGAATGCTCTGGGGAGTGGCACAGGTCGACCTGTGCCGGACACTTCCGGTTTCTGGTTTCTTCCCGTTGTAAACCGGACTGCGGGGATCAAGCACCGATTCCATGTATGAGCGCCCATTCTCAGAAGTTGGCTTGTGCGTTTGCGTATCAGAGCGGCAGGCAGCGGTCAGGGCGACGGAGCATCTGGAGCGGCAGATCCCCAGCACAGCTGGCAGCGGAGTTTCACAGCCGTCTGCCGCTGTTTTCAGACAGAACAAAAACACCCCCGGATTTCTGCTTCCGGGGGTGTTTTTTATCGGGGATTGTGAGAAACTCAGTTGGTACCGATGCTCATGGTCTCAGGCAGGGTGCTGCCGCCATCGATGACGATCTGGGAACCGGTGAGGTAGCTGGATTCATCGCTGCCCAGGAAGGCAAACAGCTCGCCGACCTCGGTGGGCTTGGCCAGACGCTTCATGGGAACGCCAACCGCAATATCCCGGATTGCGCTCTCGGGATCTTCGGGGTTGGATTCCACAGCCATCTTCTCTACCATGGGGGTTCTGGCGTAGCCGAGCTGGGTGCAGTTCACACGGATATTCCGGGTGGCGTATTCCACAGCCAGGCACTTGGTCAGACCAACCAGTGCGGCCTTGGTCATGGCGTAGGCTGCTTCACCGGCATCGGCAACGATGTCGCCGGTTACCGAGGAGGCAATTACAATATTGCCGCCGCCCTGCTGGAGCATGTAGGGGATTACAGCCTGGCAGGTGTTCCAGACGCCCTTGATGTTGACATCAATGTGGAAGTCCCGCATCTCATCGGTGAACTCCTCGAAGGGAGCCAGACGGCAGACACCAGCGTTGCAGCAGCACACGCTGATTTCGCCGAACTTTTCCGCAGTCTTGGCAGCGGCTTCCTTCATCTGAGCCTTGTCAGCCACATTGCCCACATAGGTGATGATGTCAGCGCCATATTCCTTGCGCAGACGGTCAGCGGTCTTCTCCACTTCGGGGGAGAGGTCTACCATGCACATCTTGGCGCCATACTTGGCATACACTTCTGCAATGCCTTCGCCCAGACCCACGGCAGCACCGGTGATCAGTGCGACTTTTCCTTCCAACTTAGCCATTTTAATCGACTCCTTGTCTTATTCCGGGCCGGATTATCAAGACGCTCCGGTCCCGTTTCTAATATTGTATCATACTTTTATCCCCGGAGGGAATCATAAACTCAGAACTGCTGTTCTCCATCGGGAGTTTCGATGATAACGCCCGACTTTTTCCAGCGGATTGCGACCATCCACAGCCAGATCACAACGCCGACGCCCATATAAACGCCGAAGGAGATCCAGGAACCACGGCCCTGACCCAGGGTGCAGAAGAAGGCGATGGACAGCATGATAACCATAGCCAGAATCCGGGTGAAATCGCCGCCCTTGACAACATTCTTGTTGTCCTTGTACCATTCGGGGTGCTTGCGGTGGATGCGCACTGCCGAAACCATGGTGAGGGCGTATGCACAGGCGCAGCCAAAGGACATGAGGTTGAAGAAGTCATTCATAAAGGTAGTGGCGTTCTGCATCAGGATAAAGGTCAGGCTGATGCCCAGCAGGAAGAGGTTGGGCAGGATGGGCTGCTGATGGGAGTTGACCTTGGTGAAGATCTCCGGCAGGAAGTTCTTCTTGCCCATGGAGTAGAGCATCCGGGCAGTGGACATCCAGAAGCCAAAGATCGAAGCGGTCATACCCATGAGGATAGAAACACAGCCATAGATCAGGGGCCAGATCTTCCAGCCCAGCAGGTTCTGCATGGCAGTGATGGTCATAAAACCGTTCTGGGCATCGCCCGAGAGCAGGGTCTGGAAGGAATCCAGGCCAGCCACGCAGAAGAAGAAGAATACATAAATCGTACCGCAGGTGAGAACCGAACCACAGATGGCCTTCTTGGTATTGGAGGTGGGGAAGTCGCCTTCCTCGACCATCTGGGGCACTGTTTCAAAGCCAAAGAAGGGGGTGATGAGCAGCGCCATACCGATGATCCATCCGGGAATGCCGGCGGAGGGCTCCAGATTGGTCTGGAACAGGTTGGCGACATTGGCAAAGCTCCAATGGCCTGAGAAGAGCAGCAGTACGCCGGTGAGCAGGGTAGTGGTGATGTTGGCGAACAGGCAGACTGCCTGAGCCTTGACCAGGAACTGAATATCCTGCATGCTCATCAGGAAGACAGCCACCAGAATGATGATGCCGATGATCATGGTATGCCCGAAGGTGAGCCCCAGACCAAAGGTACGGCTGATAAAGGTGACAATCGCCATGACAACAGCGGGGGGAACCGAGATCCAGGCAGCCATAATGAGCCAGGATGCCAGGAATCCCACATGGCGGTTGAATCCGACGGTGTTGTAGATCAGTTCACCACCGGCGGTGTGGAACAGCGGGGAGATCTCACTGTAAACCAGAGCAATGGGCAGGATCGCCAGAGTCATGAGGGCGAATGCCAGGAATGTGCCGGGACCGCAGTAGCTGAAGAACACCGAATCCCAGTAGCTGACATAGGTGAAAATGGAACCTGTCGCTACTGTGTAGACAAAGATCAGTGCCAGGCTTTTCTGCAGCCCGTTTTGTTTCTTGTCAGTGGAAGACATTTTTCTTACCTCTCTTTCGGCTCTAAACATAGTGTTTTGTCAAATTATTATCAATATATAATTTGAACAAAATTTGAACACAAACCGCAAGATTTTCGGGGAAAAACGCTGTTTTGGACAAATTTATAACAATCCTGATTTAAGCTAAAAACCATAGGTTGAAGCGGAAAACAGGCTGTAACAGAAATAGTTCTCAGATTATTGGCAATTTGATGAACCGAGTGCCGGAACCCTCTGAAAAAAGAGCCGGATGGGGAGGGGGACAGCGCAGAAAATATATGCTTTTCTGCTTTGCATGAGCGAAGCGATGTATCTCCACAATGGACAATTGCTTCTTTATCCCAGATGATGAATCAACCAGAATATTCCATGTTTGAACCGGGCGGGACTGCACATAACAATACAGGAAACAGCGAGCGACGCTGATTCCACCGGAATACAGGTTCTGCGGACAACACGGTCCGCGGCAGCTGTACCGGAACGATAAGAAAGAATAAGGAGTGTATGTAACTATGACAGGTCCCGTAGTACCGGAGGCTAAGGAAGCTCTCAACAAGTTCAAGATGGAAGCTGCCAACGAGGTTGGCGTAAACCTGAAGGATGGCTATAACGGTCACCTGACCTCCAAGGAAGCCGGCAGTGTCGGCGGCCAGATGGTCAAGAAGATGATCGAGTCCTACGAGAAGGGCATGAAGTAACCCGATCCGGGATACAAAGCCGAAATAGCTAAAAGTCCCCTGACTGACAGCTGACCGAAGAGCCAGTAAGCAGGGTGCTTCAACAGCAGAGAACCGGTGCGCTGCAATGGGCAGACGCGCCGGTTTTTTGTTGGTTTGTAACATACAACTTTCAGTCATGTTAAAGTTGGCAGAATGTTCAAAAAAGCTCTTGACTATCCATTGGATTTTAATATAATAATACTTCGTAAATAAGAAAACAGCCTAAAAATGATCGGTATTTTTTAGCGAAATTGCCTGAGTTTTTGGTAGAATCGGAGGGACTTACTTCTATGAAACAGCGTTCCATGACTTCCGGGAACATTGTACAGCTTTTGATCCTCTTTACACTGCCGCTGCTGATCGGAAACATTTTTCAGCAGTTTTACAGCATGGCAGATACCTTTATCGTGGGCCGTACCATCGGTGTGGATGCCCTGGCTGCCGTCGGCTGTACCGGCAGTATCACCTTCCTGATTATTGGCTTTGCACAGGGCTTTACCTCCGGACTTTCCATCCGTGTGGCCCAGCGTTATGGCGCCGGCGATGAGGAAGGCGTGCGCCGGGGCATTGCCTGCGGTGCGCTGCTCTCCCTGGCTGCCACTGTGATCCTCACCGTTGTCAGCTGTGCCTTTACCCGCACCATTCTGGTTGCCATGAACACTCCCGTAGAGATTCTGGAACAGGCCTATGATTACCTCATCGTAATCTTTGCCGGTACCGGTACCACCATGCTTTTTAACTATGTATCCAATATCTCCCGTGCCCTGGGGGACAGCCGTACCCCGCTGGTCTTTCTGGTGGTGGCCTGCATCATCAATATCTTCCTGGATTACTTCCTGATCCTCAATGTGGGCATGAATGTGGAAGGCGCCGCTTATGCCACCATCGCCGCCCAGCTTCTCTCGGGTGTGGCCTGCCTGGTGTATATGCTCCGGCGGTTCCCGCAGATGCATCTGCATGGCTCGGACTGGAAACTCACCTGGGATTCGGTCTCCCATGCTCTGGCACTGTCCCTGCCCATGGGCTTCCAGATGTCGGTTATCGCCCTGGGTCAGATCGCCGTCCAGTTTGCCCTCAACGGCCTGGGCTCGGTCTATGTAGCAGCCTTCACTGCCTCCCAGAAGATCGATAACATGGCGATCCAGCCGGCCCTTTCCTTTGGCGTGGGCATCTCCACCTTCGCCGCCCAGAACTATGGCGCCGGCAAGATTCACCGCATCAAGGAGGGTATCCTCAAGTGCGGCCTGCTCTCGGGCGGGTTCAGCATTGCGATCGGTGCTGTGATCGTCCTGTTCGGCAAGAACCTGGTTGCCCTCTTTGTGGGCGCCGGTGAGACTCAGGTTATCGATCTTGCCAACACTTACCTGATGATCAACGGTTCGCTCTATGCGATCCTGGCAGTGATGGTCATGCTGCGCAGCGCTCTGCAGGGACTGGGTCAGGGCGGTATCACCACCTTCGGCGGCGTGATGGAACTGACCATGCGTACCGCGGTGGCACTGGCCTTTACCGGCAGCTTCGGATTTGTGGCTGTGTGTGTTGCCAGCCCGCTGGCCTGGGTCGGCGCTCTGATTCCGCTGGCAATCTATGCCGTGCGGTATCTGCATCAGCTGTCCCAGGAGGAACAGGCTGCGGCTGCCCAGTGATTCTCCCTACAATGTGATCCCTGGCAGCTGGCTGCTCTTCCCGCAGAGGAGCAGCAGGGCGGCACAGGCCAGCAGATCAAAGCGCTTGGTGTCCTCCCGGCGGAAGAGCGGAAATTCCTGCGGCAGGAGTTCCCGCCCGCCCAGAGTAACCAGTGCCGCCTGTAAGCTGATGACCGCCTGTTCGCCGTCAAAGCTCGAAAAGGTCAGGGCGTCCTGCTGATGCATTCCGCAGGTGAGGATCTGGGCTCCGGGAAACTGGCGGCGGAGCTCCTCAGCCTGGAAGAAGTCCGAATTGGCGATGACTGCGAATACCGCTCCGGACCCGATGACCGGCTCATGGAGAGCCTTGGGCAGGATCAGAATCGGGGCCTGTGCGGAGATCTGGGAGACCCGACCGGTTTCCAGCAGATTGAGCGGACGCTCCTCTCCGCCAAAGACCGGGGCTTCAAAATAGTGCCGGACAGCGCACAGCCGGTCGTACAGACTGGAAGCACTGTCGCAGCAGATAATGACATTGTACAAAATAAAACACACCTCTTGTCAGAGCAGTCCTTTGCCGATAATATGGCCCGGCAAGGCGCTGTTTAGACAGGAGGTGTGTTTCTTTTCAGCGGCTCAGAACAGCCGGTATTCGGTCAGCAGACGGCGGCAGCGCTGTTCGACCCGGTCCAGTTCCGCTGGCATGGGATACCCCAGCTTTCCGGCGGCAGAGGTGCAGTGCCGGCGGAACAGTCCCAGGCTGAGCATCAGGGCACCGGCACAGCTTTCGGGGCCGGAGAGGTCGTACAGACTGTGCCACCGGGCAAGCTCTCCGGGCAGCAGGAGCCGGGGGAGGTACTTGTTGCCGGCCCCCAGGGAAACAGCATAATCCGAGTCAAAGCCACGGTCAAAGGAAACCATCCGCACCAGCTCAGGCAGGACACAGTGATTCATGTGCCAGACGGCATATTCCAGTTGACCCCGGCAGAGGCCTTTGACCACATAGAGGCTGGTCCAGAGCAGTTCATTGCAGCAGTCGGCAAACTCCCGGCTGGTTGGGCGGTGCAGGGAAAACAGACTGTGTCCGGTGGGTTCCAACCCGTCAAACAGGCCGTCCTTGTCCAGAAAGGGGGTGAGCCCCGGTTCCATGGCATTGTACCAGCCAGCCCGCTCCACTGGGAGCAGACGCAGGTCGATGCGGGTTTCTTCGAACTGCATCAGCCAGGTAAACCAGGGAGCCGAACCCGCTTCCGCACCCATAGCATCGGGACACTGGCAGATTACCAGTCCGCCGAACCGGGGTGCCAGCAGGGCGGGATAGTCAGTCTGTTTTGCCCGTTCCAGATCCCGGACGAAAAAGACCGCATCACAGTCGGAAAAGAGGTCCGGTGTACTCTGGGGATCGGTGAGCGATCCGGATACCGCCGCGGCCCGGATCTGGCTGTCCGATTCTGCCAGGGACCGGAGTGTTTCAATGGCGCCAAAGGGGTCAAACATGGCAATCCTCCGTTCTTGGAAAAATAAAAAGGGAAAGGAAACAGTCCTTTCCCTTTTTTGCGGTTCTGTGCGGATCAGCCGAAGATCTGCTTGGAAAGACGGCAGCCGGTGGGAGAACCAGCCACACCGCCCAGAGCAGTTTCCCGCAGCTCAAAGGGAATGCTCCGGCCTACCGAGTACATCACATCGATGACCTCATCCAGCGGGAGCAGGTTGCCCACGCCAGCCAGAGTGATCTGAGCCGCCACAATGGCGTTGGAAGCACCCATGGCATTCCGCTTCTGACAGGGGGCTTCCACCAGTCCGGCAATGGGGTCGCAGACCAGGCCGAGAATGTTGGTGATGGCAGTGCCGGCAGCGCTCATGCACTGTTCGGGTGTACCGCCCATGAGTTCCACAGCGGCAGAGGCAGCCATGGCGCTGGCAGCACCCACTTCAGCCTGGCATCCGCCCTCAGCGCCAGCAACGGTGGCGTTGCGGGTGATGAGGTAGCCGATGGCGCCGGCATTGAACAGGGCACGGACCATCTGGTCATCGGTGAAGCCATACTCCTCCTGGAGCGCCACAAAGACGCCGGGAATGACACCGGAGCTGCCGGCAGTGGGAGCGGCGACAATGAGACCCATGGAGGCGTTGACTTCCAGCACGCCCATGGCATAGCCGATGGCCTTGGAGATCACCGAACCGCAGAGCGGCTTTTCAGTGCTGGCACGATAGGCGTCCATCTTCTTGGCTTCACCGCCGATGAGTCCGCCAATGGAGCGGATATCTTCGGTGACGGCACTGTGGACCGCATTCTTCATAATTTCATAGGAATGTTCCATCCGGGAATAGGTGGTTACAGTATCGGCACCCAGATAGAGGGTTTCCCGGTCGATCATGGCCTGGGAGATCGGAATCCCGCTGGCCTGACAGATTTTAAGCAGTTCTGCTGCAGACGAAAAATCCATAGTAATACCCCTCCTTACAGTTCAATGACAATGGCACTTTTGATATTGGGATTTGCCTGGATCTCGTCTACCAGACGCTCATCAAGTTTTTCATCGGTTTCGATGATGGTATAGGCATTTTCACCCTTATTGTCGCGGTAGAGCTTCATGAACGCAATATTGACATTGTGATCGTTCAGACACTTGGAGATATGTGCCACAACACCCGGACGGTCATACTGCTGTACAAACAGGGTGGTGAGATTGCCGGACAGGCTGATGTCGGCGCCATTGATCTGCTTGAGCTTGACATTGCCGCCGCCGATGGAAACACCCAGAATGGAAGTGGTAACGCCTTCCTCATTGGTGATGACCACTTCTACGGTATTGGGATGGTATCCCTTGTTTTCAGTACAGGGGACAAATTCATATTCAATCCCTGCTTCATCCGCCAGACGGAAGGAATCCCGGATGCGGTAATCCTCGGTATTCATGCCCAGAATACCAGCCAGCAGGGCCTTGTCGGTACCGTGGCCCTTATAGGTCATGGCAAAGGAGCCATACAGGATAAACTTTACCTTTTTCGGCTTGCCTTTGGAGATCTTTCCAGCCATCAGCGCAATACGCAGGGCACCGGCGGTGTGTGAACTGGAAGGTCCGATCATGTTGGGACCAACCACATCAAATACACTGATTTCCCTCATAATATCCTCCTTTTTTGATCATTTCAGGGGTGGTGTGTGAACCTGTTTTCCATACCTTGAGTATAGCACAGATATGGGCGATTTACCACAGAACCCGGATGGATTTCACAGAATTTTCATGCTTTGTGTATAAGTGACAGAGAAAAATGAAGAACATAATAATATGTTATATATTGGATAAACAACTAAAAAAATAGAATTATAATTTGCGCAATTCATTCAAAATACTGAATTTGCAGGCAAAGGATGTAGAATTTCAAATCCCCACATTGACGCGTAAATCCGGGGGGGGGGTATAATCGGTACTGTATACAGGTTTGCAGGTTGGAGATGCAGACTTGCATGCGAAAAATTGTAAAGGAGAGAATGAAATGAACAACAAAAAGCTAATAGCTCTGCTGCTTGCTGCCATGATGAGTGTTTCGACGGCCTCGGTAGCATTTGCAGCACCGGAAGACGAAATTACCAAGGGCTATCCGGATGGCGATGTATGGGAGAGCAAGCTCTATAACGCTATGCTGGAAGCCGGAGATTCGAACGATGATGGAAAGCTGACAGAGGGCGAAGCCGCTGCTATCGAAACCCTGACCATTGACAGCCTGAGCCTGGGCGCACTGAAGGGCCTGGAGAACTGCACCGGTCTGACGTCCCTGACTGTAACTGACAGCCAGGTACAGGATCTGAGCTTCCTGTCCGGTCTGACCAGCCTGACCAGCCTGACACTGTCTGGCAACAATATTCAGGACCTGTCGGCTCTGTCCAGTCTCACAAGCCTGAAGACCCTGGATCTGTCCGGCAACAATATTCAGGACCTGTCGGCTCTGCCCAGTCTCACAAGCCTGGAGACCCTGGATCTGTCGGATAATGCCTCTCTCGCAGATCTGTCCAAGCTGTCTGGCCTGTCCAGCCTGAAGACCCTGGATGTGTCCAATACAAAGGTACGCGATCTTGCCGGCCTGCCCACTGGACTGACCAGCCTGAAGGCCAGCGGCAACAACATTGAGGATATGAGCAAGATTTCTGGTCTGACCAGTCTGGAAACTCTCGATCTCAGCGACAACCTGATCAGCGTTCTCACAGACCTGAGCAGTTTCAGCAAGCTGGAAAACCTCAATCTGCAGGGCAACTCGTTCTCCAATATTGATAGTCTGGAAAGCAAACTGCCTGCTTCCATCAAGGATAACGCTGATTGGAAGAACAGTGTATTCGGTACACCTTCTTCTGAAACTGTGGACAAGACTGCTCTGAAGGCTGCTATTGCCAATGCGCAGGCTCTTCTGGATGCCACTGTTGCCAGCGAGAATGGAGCAGATGTAGCCACATCAAATAAATGGGCAACTGCTGCTAATATTGAAACATTCACTGATGCAATCAACGCTGCACAGGCTGTTGTAGATAAGGAAGATGCCTCCAAGGAAGAAGTAGAACAGGCAGTTACTACTCTGAATGACGCTAAGTCCACTTTTGAAGGCCAGAGAAAAGATGGTACAGCTGATTATGATTCGGCTCCTCTGACTGAAGCCATTAAGGCAGCTGAAGCACTGCTTGCAAGTGTAGAGCAGGCTGAGAGCGCAGACGCTGTGGAATCCGGCAAGCAGTGGGTTACCGCAAGCGATTACAGCACCTTTGAAGCTGCAATTCAGACTGCTAAGGATGCTCTGGCAAAAGCCGATGACTCGGGGGATATTACAAGTGCCGTTTCTGTACTTGAGGGAGCTCGTGATACATTCCGTGCGGCTATCCGTTTTGGCACAAAGCCCACAACCCCCACACCCAACCCTGATCCCACACCCAGCACCAGCCGTGAATACTCCGACTACTACGGCAACGAGAAGTGGGACGAGCTCAAGGACAAGATTGCCAAGCTCATCGAGGATGGCAAGGAAGGCGAAACCATCGAGTTCAACGCCACTGGCCTGCCTTACTTCCCGGCCAGTGTGGCCCGTGCGCTGAAGGGTGAGGACATCACTCTGAAGGTTCGCAAGAACGGTGTGACCTATACCATCAACGGTCTGGAGATCGGTACTGTTCACAAGATCTGGTATGATTTTGAGGACATTGAATCGGAGCTGCTGACTGCTGACGGCGCCGAGGACGAGACTTCCTCCTCCACCGGCGACAAGGAAAACCCCAGCACCGGACGGTAACCGGTTCTGACTGTTTGTAACAGACAGATCTGTTCAAAACTCCCCCGCATTCTGATGTGCGGGGGAGTTTTTTCATTTTGCGGGATTTTCACAAATTCCCTTGAAGCGGCTGGCAGAACCCGCTATACTAAAGGAAGAAATCTGTCGAATAAGAAGGAGCTGAAAAAGATGGCAATTCTGGTATGCGGCGGCGCCGGATATGTGGGCAGCCACTGTCTGGAGGGACTGCGTCAGGCCGGGTTTGACTGCATCGTTGTGGATAACCTCACCCGGGGCCACCGGGCTGCGGTAGGGGATACACCCCTCTATGTGGGGGATATTTCCGATCCGGCGTTTATGGACCAGGTCTTTGCGGAGCATTCCATTGAGGCGGTGCTGCACTTTGCGGCAGCCAGCCAGGTGGGGGAGAGCATGAAGGACCCGCTGCTCTACTATGAAAACAACCTCTGTGCCACTGTGGCACTGCTGCGTGCCATGGAGCGCCATGATGTGAAGAAGATCGTCTTTTCCAGTTCGGCGGCAGTTTATGGGGAGCCGGAGATCACTCCCATTGTGGAGGACAGTCCCAAGTCCCCCACCAACACCTACGGGGAGACCAAACTGGCCATGGAGCGGCTGATGCACTGGTGCCATACCGCCTATGGCCTGGAATATGTATCCCTGCGGTACTTCAATGCCGCGGGCGCCTCTCCGGGCGGACTCATCGGTGAGGATCATACCCCCGAAACCCATCTGATCCCGCTGGTGCTCCAGGCGGCACAGGGCAAGCGGGAGAGCGTTTCCATCTTCGGCACCGACTATCCCACTCCGGACGGCACCTGCATCCGGGATTACATTCACACCAGCGATCTGGCTTCGGCTCACCGGCTGGCACTGGAATACCTGCTCCGGGGCGGTAAGAGCGAGATCTTCAACCTGGGCAGTGAGCACGGACTTTCGGTGCGGGAGATTGTGGAAGCCGCCCGGGAGGTGACCGGTGTGGACTTCCCGGTGAAGCTGGCGCCCCGGCGGGCCGGCGATCCGGCGGTGCTCATCGCCTCCAACCGCAAGGCCCGGGAAGTGCTGGGCTGGGTACCGCAGCACAGCGATGCCCATACCATTCTGGCCTCGGCCTGGAAGTGGCACCGGGACCATCCCAATGGCTTTGATGACAAGTAAATCGGGAGTTTCTTCAAACGCCTCTCACAGTTCCCATGGGACTGTGGGGGGCGTTTTTCTCACCTTTTGAAATTCCAGCCATATAATGGACTGTGCAGGAACTTTTCTGCAAATTTACTACAAATCAGTGAGGTGATGAGAATGCGGGAACTTCTCACCATGCAGAATGTCACAGCCCGGTATCAGTCGCCGGATGGGGAACTCACTGCTGCTGAGAATATCAGTCTGACTGTTTCCCAGGGGGAATTTGTCAGCATTGTGGGGCCCAGCGGCTGTGGAAAAAGCACCTTGCTTACCATTATGGCAGGGCTCAAGCGTCCGTCGGAGGGGAAGGTGCTGCTGGATGGAGAACCCATCACCGGCCCTGGCGGAAAAATCGGCTACATGCTGCAGAAAGACAATCTGCTGGAATGGCGTACCATATATAAAAATATCCTGCTGGGTCTGGAGATCCGGAACCGTCTGACCCCTGAAAACATAGAATATGCCAGGGGATTATTAAGGACCTATGGTCTTTGGGATTTCCGGGACCGATATCCTTCCCAGCTTTCCGGAGGAATGCGGCAAAGGGTGGCACTGATCCGTACCCTGGCAGTCAAGCCGGAAATTTTCCTTCTGGATGAGGCATTTTCTGCACTGGATTATCAGACCCGCCTGACTGTGACCGATGATATCTACTCGATCCTGCGCCGGGAAGGGCAGACCATGGTCATGGTGACCCATGATATTCCGGAAAGCGTCAGTATGTCGGACCGGGTGGTAGTCCTCAGCGGGCGTCCGGCCCGGATCAAACAGATCCATACCATTGAACTCGGGGATCTCACTCCATTGGAGCGTCGGGACGATATCCGGTTCAATGAATACTCCAACGAGATATGGAAGGAGCTGCGTGAATCGTGATGAACCACAAATGCACACCTCCGGGCGGCAATACGACCGCCGGCGCAGAGCTCTCGGCGGAGCGCAGAGCCTATCTGCGGCAGGTCCGGCGGCAGAAACAGGAGATCACCCTCTGGCGGGCAGGCGTCCTGGTGGGACTTCTGCTGCTGTGGGAAATTGCTGCCCGGCTGGGCTGGATCGACAGCTTTATCATGAGCAGTCCCTCCCGGATTCTGGATACCCTCTTCTCCCTGGCAGACAATCAGATCCTCATGCATTTTTCCGTTACACTCTATGAGACCCTCACCGGGTTTGTCATCGGTGCGTTCGGAGGCTTGCTGCTGGCGATCCTGCTCTGGCAGTCGGAACTGGTTTCCAAAATCCTGGAACCCTATCTGGTGGTCCTCAATTCCCTTCCCAAAATTGCCCTCGGCCCGGTGATCATCATCTGGGTGGGCGCCGGTACAGAGGCGATCATTGTGATGGCTGTGGCAATCTCCATGATCGTTACTGTACTGGAAATGCTGGAAGGCTTCCGTTCCACCGACCCGGAACTGATCCGCATGGCAGAAACCTTCGGGGCCAGCCGTCAGCAGATCTTCCGGAAGATTGTATTCCCTGCCAATATCCCGGTGCTCTTCAACTCTCTGAAGATCAATATCGGGCTTTCGCTGGTGGGAGTCATCGCCGGGGAATTCCTGGTGTCCAAGGCGGGACTGGGGTACCTCATTGTCTATGGCGGGCAGGTGTTCCAGCTGGATCTGGTGATGACCGGTGTGATCATTCTGGCGCTGATGGCAGTGGGTATGTACCGCTGCATCACCCTGGTGGAGAACCGGGTTCTGCGGGGGCGCAGACGCTGACTGAATTTTGTATTGTATGACAGGAGCTGATGGAGTTTGAAGAAGTGTGTTCGTGTGCTGGCAGCCATGCTGGCTGTGCTGATGATGGTCTCCCTGAGCGGTTGTACCTCCCAGGAGGAAGCCGATGGCCTGCGCACCATCGATGTCTGTGAAGTGACCCATTCGGTCTTTTACGCGCCGCAGTATGTGGCAATGAGCCAGGGCTTCTTTGCGGAGGAGGGGCTCTCGGTGGAGCTCACTGTGGGCCAGGGAGCTGACAAGGTGATGGCGGCGGTGCTGTCCGGCAGTGTGGACATCGGTCTGGCCGGGCCGGAGGCTGCCATTTATGTGATGGGCGAGGGCCGGGAGGATTATCCCCAGGTCTTTGCCCAGCTCACCCAGCGGGACGGCTCTTTCCTGGTGGGTCGGGAGCCCGATGAGGACTTCCAGTGGGAGGATCTCAAGGGCAGCCATCTGCTGCCGGGCCGGAAGGGCGGCGTTCCCTATATGACCTTGGAATATGTGGTGCGGGAACACGGGCTCACCCCCGGGGAAGATGTGCTGTTTGACGACAGCGTGGACTTTTCGCTGATGGCATCGGCCTTTGCGGCAGGCACCGGCGACTATGTCACCATCTTTGAACCCACAGCTTCTGCCATGGAGATGCAGGGCCAGGGCTATATCCTGGCATCGGTGGGCGAGGCCAGCGGCGAAGTGCCGTTTACAGCCTACTTTGCAGCCGGCAGTAAGATCGAGGAGGACCCCGAACTCTTTGAGGGCTTTACCCGGGCTGTGTACCGGGGACAGAAGTGGGTGGAGGAGCACTCTGCCGAAGAGGTGGCGGAAGTGCTGCAGCCCTACTTTGCCGATACCGACCTGGAAGTGCTGGTTTCGGTGGTGGAGAACTACAAGGCCATTGATGCCTGGGCCCACACACCGGTGATGAGCCGTCCGGGGTTTGAAAAGCTCCAGGACATCATGCAGCAGGCCGGTCAGCTGGAGGAACGGGTCGCCTATGACGATCTGGTGAACACCGAGTTCGCGGAACGGGTGACTGCGGAAGAAGCATAAAGCGGAGTCCGGCAATGAAGCAAAGCCACTGAGAAAAAAGCCCCTCTGTTCCATAGCGGGACAGAGGGGTTTTTTATGGTTGGGGCCGGGGGTCAGGGAATTCCCGGATATAAAAAAGCACCGGAGTGATCCGGTGCTTTTTTGAAATCGTAAGAAAACTTACTTGGCGTTGGCAACAGCCTTCTCAGCGGCAGCCAGGAAGTCGCCGATGTCCATGGTGCAGGAAGAAGCCAGGTCTTCTACATCCGGAACAGCAGTGTGGTGCTCGTCCTTAGCCTTGGTGGGGGTAGCTACGAAGTCAGCAGCAGCCTTGCCCAGAGCATACTTCTCCAGAGCGTCGATCTGCTCATACCACTCCTTGCCGATGGGGGAAGCGGGCTTCATGTTGTAGTCTTCCTTGAGTTCCTTCTTGGTCTTGAACTCGGTAGCCAGGTCGGTAGTGATAGTACCGGTAGCATCGAAGTTAACCTTGGTCTGAACAACATCGAAGGAAATGCCTACGATGGTGCCCTTGGAGTCCAGCATTACAGAAGCTGCGGTAACGTCAGCCTGAGCCAGACCGGCGGCCTCTTCAGTAGCGGACTTGGAGCTGCCGATGGAGTTTACCATACCCAGACCAGAGGTGTAGGTCTCAGAGGAGCAGCCAGCCAGAACCAGCAGAGCCAGAGTGATAGCAACAATCTTCTTCATTATAAAAATCCTCCCTTAGCATAAAGCTAATTTCATTCCATGGCATCCAACAAGATGCCATCAACTGTATAAATTATAACGAAAGTGTGTCCTAAAATCAAGCAAATTTGGCTTTGCTGTATGACTTGGACAATTTTTTGTCATTATTGCAATAAAAATATCACGAAAAAATAGCAGTTTTGCTATGTATTTCAAAGCAAAAAAATACAGTTTCCGCGTAATTTTTCTTTTGAAAGTCGTGACAGTCTGCGGTATAATTATTTATAAGTCTGCTTGTCCTCTCCGGACAGCCGGACAAATACTGCTATAATAAAGGAACTGTGATCTGATGACTTTCAAGACCGTCCGAGAATTTACAGCTGCGGCACTGGCTTCCATCCTGCTGCTCACCGGATGTATTGCCGGCTCAGAACCGGAGCCGGAATGGAGCCGTTACCGGATCTCGTATATGGATACCTTTGATACCATTGTGCAGAATGTGGGCTATACCCATACCGGTGAGGATTTCGACCGCTATTCCGAAGAGATGCATGAACTGCTTCTCTATTATAATCAGCTCTTTGACCGCTACAACAGCTATGAAGGCATGAACAATGTCAAGACCATCAATGACAATGCCGGCATTGCTCCGGTCAAGGTGGACGAGCCGCTCATCGACCTGCTGGAGCAGTGTGTGGAATGGGAGGAGCAGTCCCAGGGAGCGGTGAATGTCTGCATGGGATCGGTGCTGGAGATCTGGCATGAGTACCGGGAGCGGTACATCGGCACCGAGAACGGTGAACTGCCGCCCATGGAGGAACTGGAAGCAGCTGCCCAGCACACCGACATCAACAGCCTGGTCATTGACCGGGAGGCGGGGACAGTCTATCTCACTGACCCCGAGGCCTCGCTGGATCTGGGCGCGGTTGCCAAGGGCTATGCCACTGAACAGATCGCCCGGAAGCTCTATGCCGATGGATTTACCTCCTTTGCCATGAGCAGCGGCGGCAATGTCCGGGTGATGGACGCCCCGGCAGACGGCAGCAAGACCGCCTGGGTCATCGGCATCCAGGACCCGTCCGCCTCGATGGAGTCGGGGGATTATGTGGACTCGGTGATTGCCAACAACATCTCGGTGGTGACCAGCGGCGACTACCAGCGCTATTATGTGGTGGACGGCGTCAAGGTGCATCATATCATTGACGGCGAAACCCTGATGCCCGCTGACCGGTTCAGCTCGGTGACCATTGTCTGTGAGGATTCGGGCCTGGCGGATATGCTCTCCACAGCACTGTTTATCCTTCCCATGGAGGAGGGAAAGGCGCTGGCGGAACAGCATGGCGCAGAGGTGATGTGGATCGAAACCGACGGCACTGTGACCTGTACCGACGGACTGATCCCGCTGCTCAAGGAGCGGGGCGGCGCCACTTCGGTACCGCCGTCGGCACAAGAGGAATCTGGAAAGGAGTAAGTTGGCTGTGAGCGAGAAGAAACCCTTTGAACTGAAGAAAATGTGGCAGTGGCTGGTCTACCTCTATGTGGTGCTGCCGGCACTGCTCTTCCTGCTGGGCTTCCTGACCCGGAATATGGATATGGGCATCCTGTTCGCCCGGCTGTTCCACTCCTACTGCCTGTATGTGGTCAATCCCATTCCCGATGTGCCGTCCATGACCGGCATTCTCGGGGCAGTATTGGCACTGGGTGTGGTCTTTTACACCCTGTACCGCCGGGATTTCCGGGACTTCGGCGTGAGCCTCGCACTCATAGCGCTGAATTTTCTCTACTATTTCACCCAGACAAACTATCTGCTGATCCGCTATCTGCGGTTTATGTAAATCTGGCTTTTCATACGCCGGTTTCGGGATTTCTCCCGGAGCCGGCGTATTTTACATGGTAACACTTCCCCGACCTGCTGCGTATAATGGGGTAGAACGCACAGAAAGGGGGAATGACCATGGGCTGCCGTGGCTCCGGCGGGGATCTGGCACGGTGCTTTACCGCAGCGGCGCTGGCTTTTGCAGCCGGTGTGGTGCTGGGACTGCTCTGTACATACAATGTCATTCTGGTCTTTTTGTGCCTGTTCCTGATCGGCGTGGTGGTCATCGGTCTGGTGAAACGATAATGCAATCGAGGTGATAACAGTGAAAATCATGGTTTACCGCAGCCCCAGATTCCTGAGCGCAATCCTGCGGGTACTGCTGGGCGTCCGGTCGGACAGTGCCCGCTGAACTCCCCTGTCGGCATTGCCTCCTCCCAAAGCTCCTCCCCACTGGAGGAGCTTTTTTGCCGTATCCGGTGCTAAACCGGCTGTCCGTTGAATATAAGTGAAGCAGTAAACTGGTAAGGAAAGGGTGTTATTATGGAGCTTTCTCTGGAACGCAAACCGATCACTGTCAACGAAACGATCCTTGATATAAATACCGAACAGGCAGTGGAGAGCGATATGCTGCTGGCGGATTACTATCCCCGGATCAGCCGGATTCTGCGCTGCTGTGTGGAAACTTCAGTGGATCAGGCAGTGGTGAGCGGGGAAAGACTGATCGTGGACGGTGTAGCGCTCTGCCGGGTATTCTATAAGTCGGAAGAGGGCCGTCCTGCGTCGGTCATGGTCAAGCTCCCCTATACCAAGGCAGTGGAGCTGCGCCGGGCCCCGCAGAAACCGCAGATCGCGGTGCAGTCCTATCCGGGATATTTCAGCTGCCGGGCTGTGAATTCGGGCAGGCTGGAGATCCGGGGGGCTGTGGCGCTGCACTGCCGTGTCACCGCGCCCAGTGAGACCCAGGCTCTGCACTGGGCCGAGGGCAGCGGAATGCAGTGCCGGTGCCGTCCTCTCTGCTGCGGACAGCTGCTGCGGTGCAGTACCCGCAGCCTCACCGCCCGGGGCGAAGAGCGCCTGTCGGACGGGATTCCCTCGGATGCTGCCCTGCTCCGGGCGTCCTCCCGTGTGGGGGACACCACCTTCAAGGCAGTGGGCGGCAAGCTGGTAGCCAAGGCGGACGCTGTAACCGAGCTGGTGCTCATCGGGCCGGACGGGACACTCTACCGGGAGGAACTGGAGATCCCGGTGAGCGAGATCCTGGACGCCGAAGGCGCCGATGAGAACGCCATCTGTTCGGTGAGCTTCACCGTGGACTGGACCGATGCCAAGCTCAGTTCGGTGGCGGCGGATGAGCAGCCCATGGCCAGTGTGGAACTGAGCCTGACCGCCTGGATCTGGGCGATGGTCAATGAAACCGACAGCTTTATGACCGACTGCTTCTCCACCTGTTATGAAACCACCCAGGAGACCCGTCCCTTCCAGCTGCTGCGGGGAGTGGAGCCGGTGCACCGGAACATTCCCATTGAGGCGGAGATCCCGCTGCCCGAGGGGTCGGGCGAGGTGATGGATCTCTGGGCGGAACTGGCGGAGCAGAGTGCCGCCGGCGGCGAGGGAAGTCTGCGTCTGACCGGGCGGGTACGGTTCGCCGGTCTGGTGCAGACCGGCGGGGAACCGGAGTACTTTGAGCATCTGGCGGACTTCAGCGAGGAGATCCCGGTGGACGGCACTGTGGGCGAGCAGCTTGCGGACTTCCGGGTGGAGCTGCAGGACAGCTCCCGGACTGCCGGCGGACTGAATGTCCGGGCCCAGGTGAAGGCAGATGCGGCTATGGCGCTGCAGGAGACAGCCCGGCTCATCACCGAAGCGGCAGTACAGGAACAGAAACCGGTCAAACAGCGGGGCGCAGGCTGCCTGACCCTCTACTTCCCGGAGCCCGGGGAGCAGGTCTGGGAGATCGCCAAGCGGTACAGCACGGCGCCGGCAGCCATTCTGGAAGAGAACGGCCTGACCGATGACGGCGCTGCAGGGGAAGGCATGCTGCTGATCCCCGCGGTACGATAACCGGGAAAGGGGAGAAGAGATTTTGGAACATCAGACCATCTATCAGGATATTGCCGAACGGACCGGCGGAGATATTTATATTGGCGTGGTGGGACCGGTGCGCACCGGCAAGTCCACCTTTATCAAGAAATTCATGGAGAACCTTGTGATCCCCAACATCCAGAACGAAGCCCGGCGGGAACGGGCGGTGGATGAGCTGCCCCAGTCGGCGGCGGGACGCACCATCATGACCACCGAGCCCAAGTTCATTCCCGAGGAGGCAGTGGAGGTGGCGCTGGAGGACGGCTCAGCCTTCCGGGTGCGGATGATCGACTGTGTGGGCTATATTGTCCCCAGTTCCATCGGCTATGTGGAAAACGAAGCGCCCCGCATGGTGATGACCCCCTGGTTCCCGTCCGAGATCCCCTTCAATATGGCGGCGGAGATCGGCACCCGCAAGGTCATCAATGAGCATTCCACCATCGGCCTGGTGGTGACCACCGACGGCAGCATCAGCGATATTCCCCGGGAGGAATACCGGGAGGCGGAGGAGCGGGTGATCCGGGAACTGCAGGAGATCCACAAGCCCTTTGTAGTGCTGCTCAACTGCATGGACCCCCAGAGCGAACAGGCCCAGAAGGTGCAGCAGGAGATGGAGGAGGAGTACGGCGTACCGGTGCTGGCGCTGTCCTGCCTGGATCTCGGGCGGGAGGACATTGTCCGGGTGCTCACCGAGGTGCTGTACCAGTTCCCGGTGCGGGAGATCGCCGTGCAGATGCCCCGGTGGATTCTCTCACTGCCTGCGGACCACTGGCTGCGCCGGAGCCTCTTCGACAGCGTCACCGAGGCAGCCAGGGGCATCACCCATATCCGGGACGCTGCCGGCTGTGCCCAGCGGCTCTGTGAGGCGGAGTATGTCACCGATGCGTCGGTGAAGGAGGTCCTGCCCGGGGAGGGCGCCGCCCGCATCCGCATGAACATCGACGAGGGCCTCTTCTATAAGGTACTGGGGGAGACCTCCGGGCTGGAGATTGAAAACGAAGAGGAACTGATGCAGTCCATCACCGAGCTGGCGGCAGCCAAACGGGAGTATGATAAGATCAAGGACGCCATCGATCAGGTCAACGCCACCGGCTATGGCATTGTCATGCCGTCCATTGACGAGCTGACCCTGGACGAACCGGAGATCGTCAAGCAGGGCGGACGGTACGGCGTGCGGCTGCGTGCCTCGGCGCCGTCCATCCACCTGATGCGGGCGGACATCACCACCGAGGTGGCCCCCATCGTGGGCAGCGAAAAGCAGTCGGAGGATCTGGTCATGTACCTGCTCAAGGAGTTCGAGGACTCGCCTGAGAAGATCTGGCAGTCAAACATCTTCGGCAAGAGCCTGCATGAGCTGGTCAACGAGGGGCTGCACAACAAGCTCAGCCGGATGCCCGGCGACGCCCGCATCAAGCTGCAGGAGACTATCGAACGGATCATCAACGAGGGCTGCAGCGGCCTGATCTGTATAATCCTGTAACAATAATACAATTTGTAGCGGGATTTCCCGCAAAAAAACAGCCCGGCAGATGATCCGGGCTGTTTTTGCGTCTGTCTGGGTGGCTGGGATTTCCCTTGAAAACCGCCGTTCTGGTGTAAAGGTGCAGGGCTTGCCATGGTGATCCAGCCCCGAAAGCTTCTGTCGCTGGGGGCTGAATCGTCACCCGGCGGGGGGCCATGGAACGGCTGGTTCCGGCAGAATCAGGACGGTTTTTGAATAACAATCTGTATAAATATGTTCGATATTTCAGATTGGAATCTGAAATACAGCACAAAATGGAATAATCTGTCGGAATTATCCCATCTGTATATGAATTGGGCCGGAAACTGTCCCGGCTGATTTGGGAGTTCCATCCCAGCCGGGACAGGTCAGATTGCTATTCCGGGAGTTTCCCATAGAGCTGGAACCAGGCCAGCGCCGCTGTGTACCGGGCCACCCGTTTGGTGGTGTGGCGTCCGCTGTCGCTGGTCACCGTCACATGGTCGTCCCCCAGGCGGCTGCGCAGGGCAGCGGCGGCTGCTTCGGCACATTCGGCGGCGTCCTTCTGCATCGAGAACTTCCCCGCACCCTCGGCCCGTCCGTAGGACAGGAAGAACCGGCAGTCGGTGAGGGGGTCATGTTCCCGGAAGAAGGGGATCAGCCCTTCGTACCAGTTGGAGCCGGACAGACTCATGGCATAGCCGAAGCTGGGGGACACATAGGGCGCATAGGAGGCCAGCAGCCCGCCCAGGGAGAACCCGAGGATTCCCACATCGCCGGGCTGGTCGGAGATGGGCCACTCCGCCCGGAGCGCCGGCAGCAGCTCCCGGTCGATCCACTGAAGATATTCTCCGGCCTTGCCGGGGAAATCGGGATAGTCCGCGTCAAACCCCGGCGCAGGCCAGGGGGTGTAGTCGGCGTCCCGGTTTTCGCTGTGCAGCCCCACCAGGATCAGACCCCGGTTCTCCTCTGCCATCCGGGCTTCCAGCGTATTCGCCAGCTGGGTGAGGATCTCAAAGAGCAGCTCCCCATCCGCTGCCAGCAGCAGGCGGCAGGGCGTATTGCGCAGTGCCTTGGGCGGCAGGTAGAGGGAGATCTCCTGTCCTGCCAGTGTCAGTTTCTGTATGCTTCCCCGCATCGGTATCACCTCTCTGGCCTGATTGTAGCACAGGGAGGCGCTTTTTTACAAGACCCCGGACTGCTCCAGCTCTGCCAGTACCCGGGCCAGATCCCCGGACAGATCGCCGGGGTCGCCCAGCAGCAGAGTGTCCATCTCCCGGCTGAGGGAACCGGCTTCCGCCAGACTGCGGGCTGCCCCGGTCAGGCTCTGGCGCTGCAGGCGCTTGCGGTCGAGAAGAAGAGCCTTTTCCCGGCGGAGTGTCCCGGCACTCACAAACCGGCGGGCATTGATGACCCGCTGGGGGTCATCCGGGAAGGTGTGGAAGTGGTTGGAGGTCACGAATCCCAGCCGGAGCGCCGGCAGGAACAGGTGCTCGATGGTGCCGTCCGACGCCAACAGACAGCGGCAGATCAGCTGCTCCTGACGGTATTCCCGGGCGGCAGCCGAGAGCTGGCTGAGCAGCTCAGGGGCAAAGGCGCCGTAGGGGTCCTCCAGCCGCAGGATGCGCCAGTCTGCGGGGAAGGCGGCGGCGATCTGCTGTCCGGCGGCGCCCACTGCGGTGAGCCACCCCTCCCGGACGGTGCCGCTTTCGCCCCGGGCAAACTCCTGGGCAATGAGCCGTTCCCCCAGGCGGCGGATCTTGCGGGGGTCCGCATCGGGGCAGACCGCCTGGCGGCATTCCTCCCGGGCAGCGGCGCCGGTGAGCAGATAGAGCCGTCCCTGCCGGAGCAGCCGTTCCCGGTGGGAGCGCAGCAGGGCTGTCTGTTCCAGGGCTTCCCGGCTGGGGCAGGGATGCGCCAGCGGCAGGTGGCAGGCTGCCAGCCGGGCATCGGGGTCGGTGAGCAGTGTTCCCGGCAGGATCAGCAGAGGCCCGATCAGCAGGGCTTCGGGTTCTCCGGGGAAATCCGGCGAAAAGACTGGCTGAAACCGGACTTCCATCCAGGTCAGCTGGTCTGCCAGAAGGCCCAGCAGCCGGACGGATGCCGCCATCGGCAGTCCCTCCAGCGCGAGGGTCTGCCGCTCCGGCGCCAGGGCAGCGGCATCAAACCGGTTCACCGGACCGGTACAGGTTTCAGTGCGCAGGAAAAATCCCGGGCACTCCAGTTTGTATTCCATTGGTATCCTCCTTTTCCGATGATGTTCCATCCTATTCCAAACCCCGCCGGTCTGTCACCCGAAGCGGGCTTTTTTCGGGAAATCCATCGACTTTTCCTGTCGGGATATGCTATACTGGTCTGCAGAATCCATCGTTTTGATAAGGAGGCAGGTTATGTCACGGACAGCCATACTCCGGCAGATGCAGGAGGATCTGCAGCAGTGCCGGAACTGCGGATTGTGTGAGGGACGGACCCAGGCGGTATTGGGGGCAGGAGTTCCCAATTCCCGGATTGTGATCGTAGGGGAGGGCCCCGGCCGCAATGAGGACGAACAGGGCAAGCCCTTTGTGGGACGCAGCGGACAGCTTCTGGACCAGATGCTGGAACAGGTGGGACTTTCCCGGAACCGGAATGTGTTCATCACCAATATTGTGAAGTGCCGTCCGCCGGAGAACCGTGACCCGATGCCGGAGGAATGCCTGGCCTGCCGTCCCTGGCTGGACAAGATCCTGGAGCTCATTGACCCGAAGATCATTCTGTGTGTGGGACGGATCGCCGCTCAGCAGCTGTTTGACCCCAGTTTCCGGGTGACAAGACAGCATGGCGAGATCCGGGAGAGGGATGGACGCCTTGTAATGGCAACCTTCCATCCGGCAGCTCTGCTGCGCAATCCCTCCTACAAACCGATGATGGAAGAGGATCTGCGCAAGCTGGCAGAGATCATCGCAGAGGAACAAAACGCACAGATTCTCTGATCCATTGGAAGCGGATGTATATTTTTTGTAAAATCACCGGCAGGATTTTCGGATTGACTTGTCGGGCTGTGCGAGATGTTGTATAATAGGGGTGTTCCGAGAAATTAAGGATCACCGCGACAGGAATTGCCGTGGTTTTTGAAATGGAGGAAATCGTATTATGGCAAAGAAGATTCTTGTTGAAACCAGCGCAAGACATGTCCATCTGACTGATGAGCACCTGAAGGTACTGTTCGGTGCAGATGCCGTTCTGCATAAGAAGAAGGACCTCTCTCAGCCCGGTCAGTTCGCCTGCGAAGAGAGAGTTGATGTTGTAGGCCCCAAGAAGACTCTGGCAAGAGTATCGGTTCTGGGCCCCACCAGAAAGCAGACCCAGGTAGAGCTGTCCATGACCGATGCCCGTTCCATCGGTATTGATGCTCCGATCCGTGAGTCCGGTGTGCTGGAAGGTTCTGCTGGCTGCAAGCTGGTAGGTCCCTGCGGCGAAGTGGAGCTGACTGAGGGCGTGATCGTTGCCATGCGTCATATCCACACCACTCCCGAGGATGCTGCTGAGCTGGGCGTAACCAACGGCGAAGTTGTAAGCCTGAAGGTTGACACTCAGGAGAGAAACCTGATCTTTGGTGATGTAGTAGTTCGTGTAAGCCCCAACTATGCAACTGTTGTTCACATCGATACCGATGAGGCCAATGCTGCCAACTGCAAGGGCGAAGTTTACGGCGAGATCGTAAAGTAAGATCAATTTCTGATCCGAACTGAAAGCGGACAGACTGGATAGATTCCGGTCTGTCCGTTTTTTTGCATCCGCACAAAGTGGGAATTGACTTTTCGCCTGGGATATAGTATTATAATCAATAATAAGAATCATAACTATAATTGTTTTTAGGTGATCGACTATGAAATACTCCCGTCAGAGGGAGAGCATCCTCAACTCCTTGAATGAAAAACTGGACCACCCCACAGCGGAGATGGTCTACAACTGCGTGAAAAAGGAACAGCCCAACATCAGCCTGGGTACTGTATACCGGAACCTCAATCAGCTGGTGGAGCAGGGTGTCCTGCGGCGGATTGCCACACCGGCCAGCGGAGACCGGTTCGATATCCGTACTGATCCCCATGCCCATCTGCTCTGTACCCGGTGCGGCAAGGTTCTGGATCTGGAGGACGACCTGATCTCGGAGCTGGACCGGAATGTTATGCGCACCACCGGTTTTCTGGTCAATGACCGTCAGCTGCTGCTCAGCGGAATCTGTGCGGATTGTCTGGCAGCACAGCAGGTGCGTCTGACAGAAGAAACCGAAGATCAGCAGGCCGTTTGAAAATTTTACAGCGATCCGGCGGGATTTTCCAAATCCGCTCTTGACAATTCACGCCGGATACGGTAAAATATTTCTTGCGTTGTCGGGGTATAGCGCAGTTTGGTAGCGTGCTTGGTTCGGGACCAAGAGGCCGCGGGTTCGAGTCCCGCTACTCCGACCACCACACTGAGTCTGGATGCGGATGTGCGTTCCAGGCTCTTTTTGTTTGCTTCCATAAGCGTTACGAGACGCAAGAACCGGAATCGCCGGCGCCTATGATCCGGCTGAGTCTGGACACAGTTCTGTGTTCCAGGCTTTTTTTCTGCACGGGAGCGGTTCTGATGCGATTTTCTCCGGGGCGGCTGTTTCCGGGCTGCCGGGACTGTATAGGGGCTGACCGGCGGGGCAATACTTCCTCCAAACGAAGGAAGGTGATGCTATGCGAATCCCCAAGCATATCGGGATTATACCGGATGGGAACCGTCGCTGGGCCAGTCAGGCGGGGCTGGAGAAAAAGGACGGCTATGTCCACGGGCTGACCCCGGGACTGGAACTGCTGCGGCTTGCCCGTCAGGCCGGAGTGGAGGAGATCACATACTATGGATTTACCACCGATAACTGCGGCCGGCCTCAGGAACAGGTCCGGGCATTTTCCGCCGCCTGTGTGGAGGCTGTGAAGCTGATCGCAGCCGAGCCGGTTTCGCTGCTGGTGATCGGGAATACCGAGGCGGCAGTGTTCCCCAAAGAGCTGCTGCCCTATACCGGAGCCCGTGCAGATCTGAATGGCGGCGGCATCCGGGTGAATTTCCTGGTGAACTATGGCTGGGAATGGGATCTTGCCGGTCTGGACCGTCCCGGAAGCGACCGGAAGCAGATTTACAGGGAACTGCATTCCCATGATGTGTCCCGGGTGGATCTTGTGATCCGCTGGGGCGGCATGCGCCGGCTGTCCGGATTCCTGCCGGTGCAGTCGGTCTATGCGGATTTCTATGTGGTGGATCGGCTCTGGCCCGATTTCCAGCCCGAGGATTTCCATCAGGCGCTGGCCTGGTACCAGAAGCAGGATATTACCCTGGGCGGCTGACCGCCGCGGCATTTTCCCCAAGACCAGCTCACAGCCGTCCGGCAGAAAATCTGTCGGACGGCTGTTTTTTGTCTCCGCTGGAGGAACATTGACACCTGCTTTTGCGTATGGTATAATACCTATATTCTCTTTGCGCTGCATCGGACTTCCGGAATACCGGGGGAAACTACAGTACAAACTGAACAGGCCGTGAGTCTTTTCGTATGGAAAAGCTCTGGGAGCCGGGCCGCTCAGGCGGCAGCAGATGAACTGACTTATTTCGTACATCTGTGGGACAGGAAGTATGTTCCACGGGTGTATTTTTTTATACCCGGGACTTACAAACTGTTGTGATGATGAGTGCCATAAGAGCTATCTTTCCCATTCAGGAGGGTACATTTATGGACAGAAATCAAAAAGAAGCACTGGCAATGCGGGTCTCGGTGGTGACTATTCTCGGAAACCTGGCCCTGACCATTTTCAAGCTGGCAGCGGGCGTTCTGGCTCACTCCGGCGCCATGATCTCCGATGCCATCCATTCCGGCTCGGATGTGATGAGCACCTTTGTGGTCATTGCCGGAGTCAAGCTATCCGGTCAGGAATCGGATCAGGAACACCCCTTCGGACATGAACGGTTTGAATGTGTGGCAGCGATCCTGCTCTCGGTGATGCTGGCTGCCACCGGCGCCGGAATCGGCTGGGCCGGCATCCAGAAGATCTTCGGTGACGCCGGGGAACTGGTTGTCCCCGGACAGCTCGCGCTGATCGCCGCTGTGGTATCCATTGTGTCCAAGGAGGGCATGTACTGGTATACCCGGGCCGCCGCCAAAAAGATCGAATCCTCGGCTCTGATGGCAGATGCCTGGCACCATCGTTCGGATGCCCTTTCCTCCATCGGCAGCTTTGCCGGTGTACTGGGCGCCCGTCTGGGCATGCCGGTGCTGGACCCGGTTGCCAGCGTGGTAATCTGCCTGTTTATCCTCAAGGCTGCCTGGGATATCTTCCAGGACGCCATCTCCAAGATGATCGACCGTGCCTGCCCTGCTGAGGTGGAAGCCCGGATGCGTACTGCCGCGCTGGAGCAGGAGGGTGTTCTGGGGATCGACCGGCTCCAGACCCGGCTGTTCGGCGACCGCATTTATGTGGAGATCGACATCGCTGCCGATGCGGATTCCACTCTGGCAGAGGCTCACACCGTTGCGGACCGGGTACACGACTGCATCGAAGAGGAATTCCCCAAGGTCAAGCACTGCATGGTGCATGTCAACCCCTTTACTCCTCAGCCGGTTCCGGAACCCTGCATGTAGGATAAGCTCATTTTCTGCCCTCCGGGGCAGCACAGGCGGTATGTGGTTTTCCACATACCGCTTTTACATTTTACGCCTTGTTTGGGGAACCGGCAGGTGCTACACTGAAGAAAAAGGGACCCCTCTGCCGGATGCTTCCGGCAGATCATGAAATGAGGTGTTTTGTATGAAACGATGGATTCTTCTGCTCTGCTGTATCCTGCTGGCCTTTTCCGTGACCGGCTGTACCGGGGAGAATTCCTCTTCGGACAGCAGTTCGGAGCCGTCTTCTTCCCAGACCCAGCTGCAGGAGGACCCGGTGGACCCGGAGACTGCCGCCGCTCTGGAACTGGTGGCAGAGTCGAACTGCGAAGTGCCCGATTTCCTCACAGAAGAACAGCAGACCCTCTACCGGAAAGCCCGTACGGCTTATGCGGAGTTTACCCTTGTTGCGACTGGCTTCGGCGCCACCGAGTGGACACCGGTGACGATAGAGGGGAACGAAGAAGGACGCTTCTTTGTGGGCGATGGTTCCATCACCACCTGGAACGACTTTGAAACCGCCATGCTGGGGCTGTTTACACCCGATTATCTGGAAGCGCTCAACATCAATATCAATGTATTGGGAGATGGAACAACATACCGCTATGTTCACTTTGCTGATTATCAGGGGCAGCTGGCCTTTTCGGACGGCGCCCGGGGCAGCAATATCACCTATCTGGGGCCGGATACCTTTGAGCTGATCTCCCAGACTGAGGACGAGATCCGGTTCTATGTCATCGGCACCTATCAGGACTATGTGGAAAACGAAGCTGGGGAACTGGTGCAGGAAGGGGAGATCACCCAGCGGAAGTATGAGATCGTGCTGACCCATACAGAAAATGGCTGGCGGTTCAGCCAGTTTGCCCTGACCATTTAAGCAGGGCGGCAGGGGAGAAGTGTAAAATTCCGGTATAATTTCCATGGAACCGCTTGCGGAATTTCGTCATTTGGTATAAGATTAGGGCTGTGAATCTGTGCAGCAGGCTGAATGATCTGTTGGAGCGGGATCTGTCCGGGGGCAGACCTGCATCCGAAAATCCATCACACAGCCGGTCTGTCCGGAGGAGCCAAACTATTTTGATTACGCTGTATCCGTATCAAGGCGGAACGGCAGTAAGGAGATCCTGACAAATGAATCTGAATCAGAAAACGGTCCGTCTGAGCCGGCTTGCGCTGTTTTCGGCGCTGATTTTGCTGCTCAACTACACCCCGCTGGGCTATATCCGTGTCTTTGCACTGGAGATCACCCTCATCATCATTCCGGTGACCCTGGGTGCCATGCTCCTGGGCCCGGCAGACGGCGCCATCCTCGGCGGCGTCTTTGGCCTGACCAGCTTTGCCACCTGCTTTGGTTCCAGCCAGTTCGGTGTCACTTTGCTGGCGATTAACCCCATCGGCACCTTCATCACCTGTGTGGTGGCCCGGGTGCTGGCTGGCGGTCTCACCGGCCTGGTGTTTGAGCGTCTGCATCGCTCGGAAAAGCTCCGCCCCATCTCCTATGCAGTGGGCGGTCTGCTTGGCCCGGTGTTCAATACCCTGTTCTTCATGAGCTGCATCGTGCTGTTCTTCTGGAACACCGAGTTTATCCAGGGCATGGCTGCCACCATGGGCGCCGCCAATCCCCTGACCTTCGTGGTGCTGTTCGTGGGCATCAATGCAGTCTTTGAAACAGTGGTCAGCTTCCTGGTGTCCACCGCTCTCTGCCGGGTGCTCTATCCGGTGGTACACCGCGGCACTGCTGCCATCGCAGCCTGACCTTCCCTCTGATCTTTCCCCGGAGCCTCTGTCCCATCTATGGGACGGAGGCTTTTTTCTTTGTTTCTATCCGGGAGGGATTGTGTTAAAATGAAGGCAGATCATCTTTTTACGCAGTCAGGAGGGACACCATGCTGCAGCTCATTTTAGGCCGGGCCGGAAGCGGCAAGACCACCGAACTCTACCGGCGGATCGGACAGGTGGCAGAAGCCGGCGGACAGGCCATTCTGCTGGTGCCGGAACAGTTCTCCTTTGAAAACGAACGGGAACTCTATCTCCGTCTGGGACCGGAGCTCTCCTCCCGGGTGGAGGTGCTGGGCTTCGGACGTCTGTGTGACAATGTATTCCGGTATTACGGCGGTCTGGCGGGACGGGCGCTGGACGATACAGCCCGGCGCATCCTCATGGGGGTAACCCTCCAGGAGATGGGCAGCGGACTGGAGGTCTATGCGGCCCAGGCGGACAAGCCCGGCTTCATCGAGGACATGATCGGTGAGATCGGCGAACTCAAGGCGGCAGGCGTCACACCTGACCGTCTGTTCGGTCTTGCCCTGCCCGGAAATCCCTCCCTGACCGAGAAGATCGGCGACATTGCTTCGATCTATGCCGCCTATCAGGCGCTCATCGACCGCAGTTATCTGGACGGCGAGGACGACCTGATCCGGGCGGTGCAGATGCTCAGTCCCCGGGAATTCTTCGGCGGGGTGAGCGTATTCATCGACTCCTTTACCGCCTTTATGGAGGCGGAATATCAGATGCTCGGCGCTATGCTGGCGGGGGCATCGGATGTGACCGCCGCCTTTACCTGTGACGGGCTGGACGATCCCGACCAGGGGCTGGGCGTCTTTTCCGCCTCGAAGGAGAGTGCTGCCCGGCTGGTGCAGATGGCCGGGGACAGCGCTGTGCCGGTGGCAGAGCCCATCCTCATGGGAGAGCCGCTGCGGTTCCAGAGCGAGGGACTCCGGCGGGTGGAGCAGTACTTCCTGCGTCCCACTGCCGGGGGTGAGCCGTCCGGGGAGGGGGTCACCCTGGTCCGGGCCGCCGACCCCTATGAGGAGATTGCGGCGGTGGCGGCTTCCATCTGTGAGGACGTGCGCCGGCGGGGACTGCGCTACAAGGAGATCGCGGTGATCTGCCGGGATCTTGCGCCCTATCGCATCGCGCTGGAGCGCACCTTCGGAAAGTATGGTATCCCCTTCTTTGCCGACCTGCCCCAGGGGGCGGCGGATACCCCAGCGGTATCGGCAGTGCGGGCGGCACTGGACTGTGCCGCCGAGGGATTTACTGCGGGGAATATCCTGCGGTTTGCCAAGGCAGCAGCCGTGGGCATCGACCCCGAAGCTGCCGCCGAGCTGGAAAACTACTGCTATGTGTGGAATGTGGGCCGCAGGGACTGGCAGAAGCCCTTTGAGAACCATCCGGGGGGCTTCCAGGCGGAGTTTTCGCCCGAGGATACCGCCCGTCTGGAGCGCATCAATGGGGTGCGCAGCCGGGTGATCCTGCCGCTGGAGCGGTTCCGCCGGGAGCTGCGGGAAGCAGATGGCCCGGGATTTTCCACAGCGGTCTATCACCTGCTGGAGAGCATCGGGGCGGCAGACCATATCGAGGCCCTCTGCCGTGCCGCCGAACCGGAGGAGGAACGTCTGCGGCAGCTGGAAGAACAGGACCGGGTCTGGGAGGAGCTGATGAACCTGCTGGACACCCTGGCGGCGGCGATCGGACCCCGGCGGCTGCCGCTGCGGGTGCTGGCAAGCCTCTTTGACAGCGGCGCCGCTGCCATCCGCATCGGGGAGATCCCCCAGACGCTGGATCAGGTCATTGTCGGCACAGCCGACCGCATCCGTCCCACTGGCATCCGCAGCGCCTATGTCATCGGCGCGTCCGCCGGGGTATTCCCGGCAGCCTGCGGCAGTGTGGGGCTCTTCGGGGAAAACGAGCGTGCCCAGCTCATTTCGGCGGGGCTGCAGCTCTCCCAGACCGCCCGGGTACAGGCCGTGCGGGAAAAATTCTACGCCTACTTCGCGGTGACAGTGCCGTCAGAACGGCTGTGGATCAGCTGGCCTGCCGCCGGTCTGGACGGCAGCAGCAATACGCCGTCGGTGATCGTCACCGAGGCACAGACACTCACCGGAGCTGCTCCCCGCACACCGGAACAGCTCGGCCTCTCCGGGGCGGTGAACCGGTCGGTTGCCATGGAGCAGCTGGCGGCGGGTTCCGGGTCTCCGGAGTACCGCAGCGCTCTGCGGGCGGCGCTGGACAGCGGCTTCTCGCTGGAGGAACACGCCGATGCCGCATACAGCTACCGGGCGGCGCTTTCGGATCTGGGACTGGCCCGGCGGCTGTTCGGCGGGGATATGACCCTCTCCGCCACCAGGCTGGAGAAGTTCTATGGCTGTCCCTATGCCTATTTCTGCCGGTACGGCCTGGGGCTCACCCCCCGGAGCCGGGCGGAGCTCAGCCCGCTGGAGCTGGGCAATGTGATCCACCTGGCGCTGGAGGAACTGCTCCGGCGCTATACCCCGGAACAGCTCCGGGATCTGGAGGACAGCGCCCTGCGCCGGGAGATCCGCTCCATTGCCGACGGCTCCCTCTCCGCCCGCACCCAGGACCGGGACGCCCTGCCCAAGCGGTTCTTCTACCTCTACGGGCGCATGGTGGATCAGATCTTCCGGCTGGTGCGGATGCTGGCCCAGGAGCTCTGTCAGAGCGAGTTCCGGCCCCTGCGGTTCGAGTACCCCATCGGGGAACAGGAGGGCACCCGCCCGCTGCGCCTTGGCACTGCCTCGGGCGATGAGGTCCGGGTGGAGGGCAAGGTGGACCGGGTGGACTGCTATCACGGCAGCGACCGGGACTATATCCGGGTCATCGACTACAAGACCGGCGGCAAGAAATTTGATCTTTCGGAAGTGGTGCAGGGGCTCAATATGCAGATGCTGCTCTATCTGTTCACCCTGGGGGAAAACGGCGTGGCCGATCTTCCCAGTCCGGGGGAAGCAGGTGTTTTGTATATGCCGGGCAGCGGGCATTTTACCCGGGACCGCCGGGACGCCAGCGCCGAGAGCATTGCCGAGGATCAGCGCAAGAGCTACTGCATGAGCGGTATGGTGCTGGACAATCCCGAGGTCATCGAGGCCATGGAACTGGGCACCGCCGGGCGGTATATCCCGGTGAGCCTCAAAAAGGACGGCAGCTATACAGCGGCAAGCTCGGTGATCACCGAGGAACAGCTCGGACTGCTGCGCCGGCAGATCGCCGGCAATGTGGTGCGGATGGCAGAGCTGCTGCATGAGGGAAAAATCGGGGCAGTGCCGGCGAACCGGAACGGACGCCTGCCCTGTGAATACTGCGACTACCGGTCTGTGTGCGGACGGGAGGCGGAATGGCCTGACCGCCCGGTGGTCAAGTTGGAAAAAGCGGAGATTTATGAGCAACTGGAAGGAGGACAGCTGGCATGGCAGATGTGACCTGGACCGAAGAACAGCTGGCGGCGATCACAGCCCGGAACCCGGGCATTCTGGTGTCGGCGGGAGCGGGCAGCGGCAAGACAGCGGTGCTCACCGAACGGGTGGTGCAGCGCATCTTTGACCCGGTGGACCCGGTGGATGCCGACCGGATGCTCATCGTCACCTTTACCCGGGCAGCCGCGGAGGAGATGCGGGAGCGCATCGCGGTCAAACTCCGGGCCGTGCAGCGGGAACACCCCGAGGACAGTTCGGTAGCCCGGCAGCTCATTCTGCTGGAAAAGGCGGACATCAGCACGGTGCACGCCTTCTGCCAGCGCGTCGTGAAGGAGAACTTCCAGCTGCTGGATATTCAGAGCGGCTTCCGCATTGCCGATGAAAAGGAGCTGGAGGTCTGGCGCACCGAAGCCGCCGGAGAGATCCTCGAGGAGGAATATGCCGCCGGGGAGGAGAGTTTTCTCTCGCTGGTGGAGCTGCTCTCGGAGGAGCGCAGCGACCGCCGGGTGACCGATACCCTGCTGCGGCTCTACGATTTTGTGCGGGCGCATCCGTTCTATGAGGCCTGGCTGGAACAGGCACTGGAGCGCTACCGCAGCGAGGCTCCCATCGGTGAAACCGACTGGGGAAAGCTGCTCATTGCCGATGCTCTTTCGGGGGCCAGACAGGCGCTGGAAGCCATGGAGGAAGCCCGGGACCTGCTGGACGGCGACGAGAAGATCCAGAAGGCCTACGGCAGCTATGTAGCCACCCTGTATGCGGCGGCAAAAGGGATTCTGGACTGCCTCACCGCCGGGGACTGGGACGGCGCCTATCAGGCGGCACAGCACATTGACGGACGGTTTTCGGCTCTGCGGGGCTATGAGGACGAGTGGAAAAAGGCCCGGGTGACTGCTCTGCGGGATCAGGCCAAGGAGCTGCTGGAAGACCTGCGGGACGAGGTATTCCTCTGCACCGAGGAACAGTTCCAGTCCGACCGCCGGGCGCTGCTGCCCATGGTGGAAAAGCTCTTTGCCATGGCGTCGGAACTGGACCGCCGGTATGCCGAGCGCAAACGGGCCAAGAATGCCCTGGACTTCTCTGACCTGGAGCATCTGGCGATCCGGCTGCTCATCGAGCGCAGCCCGGAGGGGGAGGAGCATCCCACCCGGCTGGCAGAGGAGCTCTCCCGGCAGTTCCGGCAGGTGTTCGTGGACGAGTACCAGGATACCAACGCCGTACAGGACCGCATCTTTCGGGCGGTGTCGGACAACGGACGGAACCTCTTTATGGTGGGCGATGTCAAGCAGAGCATCTACCGGTTCCGGCAGGCCGACCCGGCGATCTTCTTGGAAAAGAAGGAGCAGTTTGCTCCCTGGCCTGTGGAGGCGGATCAGCCGGCGGCAATTTCGCTCAATAAGAATTTCCGCAGCCGGCAGGAGGTCACCGAGGGGATCAACTTCCTCTTTGAGCAGACCATGAGCCGGACAGTGGGGGAGATGGACTACCGGGACGGCGAACAGCTCCAGGCCGGGGCAGTCTATCCTCCGGCGGAGGGCTGCGGGTGCGAGGTGCATCTGGTGCAGAAGCAGAAGGGCGAGGATTCCGCCCGGGAACAGGAGGCCGAATACATTGCCGGCCTCATTGAAGAGATGATCCATAGCGGGTACCAGGTGTCGGATCACGGGGTGATGCGCCCGGTGCGTCCGGCGGATATCTGTATCCTGCTGCGGTCGGTGAAGGACAAGGCCGGGGTCTATCTCCAGGCGCTGGAAAAGCGGGGCATCAGCGGCATCGGGGAAAGCGGCGGCGGCTATCTGTACAGCCGGGAGATCTCGGCGGTGCTGTCGCTGCTCCGGGCGGTGGACAACCCCCTGCTGGACATCGACCTGGCTGCTGCCATGCTCTCGCCGCTGGCGGCCTTCACCCCCGATGAACTGGCGGAGATCCGGCTGAAGGGCCGGGACCGCTCGCTCTATGCCTGTCTGGTGCTGCACGCCCAGGAGAACGCAAAATCCGCGGACTTCCTCCGGCTGGTGCAGCACCTCCGGGCGAGGTCGGCGGGAATCCCCGTGAGCCGGCTCATCACCGAGCTCTATGACCTCACCGGCTTTGAGTCGGTGGCCCGGGCCATGGAAAACGGGCGTCAGCGCCTGCAGAATCTGCGGCTGCTTCCGGAGTATGCCGCTGGCTATGAGGAGCGGGGCTATTCGGGGCTGTCCGCCTTCCTGCGGCTCATTGACCGGCTGGTGGAATCCGGGGCGGATCTGGACAAGGGCACCGTGGTGTCCGCCGGGGAGAATACCGTCACCGTCATGAGCATCCACAAGTCCAAGGGACTGGAATTCCCGGTGGTGATCCTGGCGGACTGCGGCAAGACCTTCAACCGGCAGGATCTCTCGGCTCCGGCGCTGCTCCATGGCAAGCTGGGCTTTGCCTGCCGGCTCCGGGATCAGCAGCGCCGGCTGGAATACGATACCCTGCCCTTAGCTGCCCTGCGACGGAAGCTGGGTGCTGAGCTGTGCAGCGAGGAACTGCGGATGCTCTATGTGGCGCTCACCCGGGCACGGGAGCGGCTGATCCTGGTGGGGACCGTTTCCACCACCCAGGACAAATTCTGTGCCAAGGAGGTCACCGACCTCGAGGACGGACGGCTGCCGGCTGCGGCAGTGCGGGGCGGCAGCACCTATCTGGACTGGATCGTCATGGCGCTGCTTCACCACCCGGACGGCACTGCTCTCCGGGAGCTGGCGGACTGCGAAGAGGAATTCCCGGCCTCCTGTCCGGGACACTTCCGGATCTTCACCGGGCTGGAGGCGGAATGCCGGACGGCAGAGGCTGCCCCGGAGGAGGAACTGCCCCCGCCTGACCCGGCGCTCACCGAGGAGCTCCGGCAGGAGATGGACTGGCAGTATCCCTGGCAGGACGCCACCGAGCTCTCCTCCAAGTTTGCCATCTCCCATCTGGCAGAGGAGGTGGGCGAGGTGGAGAAGCCCCGGTTTGCCGCACGTCCGGCCTACCTTTATAAACAGGGGCTCACTCCGGCGGAAAAGGGCAGCGCCATGCACACCTATATGCAGTTCTGCAGCTATCCGGCGGCGGCACGGGACGCCGATGCCGAGCTGGAGCGTCTGATGGAGGACCGATTCCTCACCGAGGAACAGGGCGCTGCCATCGAAACCGACCGCATCCGCACCTTCTTTGAATCGCCGCTCTACCAGCGCATTGCCGGGGCCCGGCAGGTGTGGCGGGAGTACCGTTTCCTGGCGGTGATCGGCGAGGAGGAGCTCGCCGGTCTGGCCGATGCCGGGCTGGGGGAGAACCGCACCACCGTCCAGGGCGTAGCCGACTGCATCTTTGAAGAGGAGGACGGCATCGTCATCGTGGACTACAAGACCGACCGGGTCTTTTCCGAGGAGGCGCTCCGGGAGCGTTACCGGGTGCAGCTGGGGCTCTATGGACGGCTCATCGGGCGGGCACTGGGTCGCCCGGTGAAGGAATGCCTGCTCTACTCCTTTGCCCTGGGCCGGACAATCGAAGTGCCGTTTTAATATATAAATATACAACTTTAGTTGGGCAGAGAGGTTATTATATTTATGGAAATTATTCTGGTTGCTTTAATTTTATTAGGAATATGGATGATTTTTCATGTATGGCAAGAAAATACCGTAAAGGAATCAAGTGAGCGTATAAAAAAATTGTTAGAATTGAATGAACAAACAGAGTTTCTTGACGGCTTTCGCAGTGAATTTTTTTATGATGTAAATCTATCAACAAAGCCGAAGTTTGATAGATTTGATTTGAACACTCTCTATGACGACGCTGTACGGAAAGATGAGCAATTATATAATTCAGCTTCGAATGTACTGAAAAATCAACAGATATATCAAGATTATCAGCAAAAAACCGCTGAACTAGAGTCAACTATTACACCTGAGGAATCTAAGAAAATCCATATTGGATATAAAAAATATAAAATTATAGAAGAAAAACTGTTTTGCGAGTTGATGAAGAAGCCAATTTTAACTGGTAGTGTAACTTGTGTAGCTAATTACAGAAGTCCTAAGGGACGAAATAGTTACTCTAAAAGGAAAGAGTATGCCTTGAATAAGGTGTTAGAGCGATATGAGGAACTTAAACAGATAGATGCTAATTCTCAAACCGAGATGGCACGTCGTAGTAGGGAAAGAGCTCTCATGACAGACAAGTTAAGGTATTCGATTTTGAAAAGAGATGGATTTCGTTGTCAAATTTGTGGGCGTACAGCTCAAGATGGAGTTAAATTACATGTTGATCATATTATCCCTGTTTCAAAGGGTGGAAGAACGATACCATCAAATTTGCGAACATTGTGCGAAGATTGTAATCTGGGAAAAAGTGATGAGCTAGAGTAAGAAATAAACTACAAATTATATAGAAGTGCTTGACATTCCGGTGGGGAGCTGGTATACTGTTCTGGTAAATCAAGTAGAGCGGTAGTTCGCTTTCACCGGTGCGCGATCAAGCAGCACATGGTAGATACGGGTTCATGGACGGTTTCCCAAGGGAGATCGTTTTGTGATGTGTGTTTATCAGAGCGTGGGCGGAATACTGCCTGCGCTTTATCTTTTTATTCAGTCTAATGGAGGTGCGTTAGCATTAAGGATTTGCCGATCAATGAAGAAATCCGCGACAAGGAAGTACGAGTGATCGATACCGATGGCAGCCAGCTGGGCATTATGTCCGCCCGGGACGCCTACAAGATCGCTCTGGAAAAGAATCTGGATCTGGTGAAGATTGCGCCCCAGGCCACTCCGCCTGTGTGCCGCATCATCGACTATGGCAAGTACCGGTTCGAGCAGTCCAAGCGCGAAAAGGAAGCCAGAAAGAATCAGAAAACCATTGATATCAAGGAGATCCGTCTTTCGCTGAATATTGATGTCAACGACTTCAATACAAAGGTAAAGCAGGCCATCAAGTTCCTGGAGGGCGGCGACAAGGTCAAGGTTTCGATCCGTTTCCGCGGTCGTGAAATGGCCCACCCGGAACTGGGTACCACCATCATGCAGCGTTTTACCGAAAGCGTAGCCGGATACGGCACGGTGGAAAAGCAGCCGAAGCTGGAAGGCCGCAGCATGACCATGTTTGTTACCGCAAAGAATGGTAAGTAAAATTTAGGGAGGATTCATTATTATGCCGAAGCTTAAGACACACAGCGGAGCCAAGAAGCGCTTCAAGATGACCAAGAAGGGCAAGATCAAGAGAGCTCAGGCTTTCAGAAGACATATTCTGAACAAGAAGAGCACCAAGCGTAAGAGACTGCTGAGAAAGGCTGCCTATGTACATGGCACCAACCTGAAGGCTCTCAGACTGCTGATGCCTTACAAGTAAGCCGACCGCTTGCTGAAAAAATCGGATCACTACTTTATTGTATAAACTCTTGGAGGTATAGGAAATGGCTCGTATCAAGGGCGCGGTTATGACCCGCAAAAGAAGAAAGAAGACTCTGAAGCTCGCCAAGGGCTACTTCGGCGCAAAGAGCAAGAGATTTAAGATGGCGAAGCAGGCCGTGATGAAGTCCGGTCAGTATGCTTACATCGGCAGAAAGCAGAAGAAGAGAAACTTCCGCTCTCTGTGGATCACCCGTATTTCGGCTGCCTGCCGCATGAACGGTGTGAACTACTCCACCTTTATGAACGGTCTGAAGAAGGCTGGCATCACCCTGAACCGCAAGATGCTCTCTGAGCTGGCTATCAACGATGCTGCCGCTTTCACCGCTCTGGTAGAGAAGGCTAAGGCTGCTCTCTAATTTTTCGCACAGAAACGCCCGTTTTTCACAGAAAGCGGGCGTTTTTTGATACCCGGAAACACTGCCGGAATCAGTCCGGCGGATTGACAAGAGGCACACTCTGGGCATACAATAGGAAATTGAACAAAGCCCCCGGTTCTGCCGGGAGAAAAGGAACGGTGACCGTGCAGGAAATCACATCTTCACAGAATCCCCGGATCAAGGAACTGGTCAGGCTCTCCAGCCAGAAAAAGGAGAGGAGCCTGAGCGGTCTTTTTGTCGTGGAATCGGCTAAACTCGTGGAGGAAGCAGCCCTTGCCGGCATCGGCATTGAGGCGCTCTACCGCACCGATGAAGCCGCCGAAAAATATGCACCCTATCTCGCCCCGGCCCAGGCAGCCTGCGGCAGTGAGGTGCGCATCACCCGTCCGGTGGCGGAAAAGCTGGCGGCGTCCCAGCATACCCAGGGGGTCTTTGCCCTCTGCCGTATCCCCGAGCCCTCCCTCACTGCGGAGAGCCTGTCGCCCCAGGGACGCTATCTGGTGCTCAGCTCGCTCCAGGACCCGGGCAACATCGGCGCTGTGCTGCGTTCAGCCCTGGCCTTCGGCTGTGACGGGCTGATCCTCTCGGACGACTGCCCCGACCTGTACAGCCCCAAGGTGCTGCGGGCTGCCATGGGCGGCGTGTTCCGCCAGCCGGTTCTGGTGAGCCGGGATCTGCCTGAGCTGATCCGCTCCATGCGGGAAAAGGGCATCGACACCCTGGCAGCTGCCCTGGACCGCTCTGCCATGACCAGCGATGAAGCCCGGCTCGACCGGGACGGCGTGGCGGTGGTCATCGGCAATGAGGGCTCCGGTCTTTCCACCGAAATGATCGAAGCCTGTGGAAAAACAGTGTTTATCCCCATCTCGGCCCGGTCCGAGAGCCTCAATGCCTCGGTGGCTGCCAGCATTTTCCTGTGGGAAATGCGCCGCCGGGGATAACAGGACGATTTCTTTGGGAGTTGGGAGGGAATCCTATGGATCAGGCTGTTTATTGGCTGTGGTTTGCTGGGCTGTTCGGGCGGGGAACCCGGCTTTCCCATGAAATGCTGGAGTTCTACGGCTCGGCAAAGGCAGTTTTTGAGGCGTCGGAGCAGGAACTGCGGCAGACCGCCCTGCTCACCCGGGAACGGATCGCCCGGGTGCTGTGCCATGACACCGATGCCGCCCAGCGCCAGTATGACGAGGCGCTGCGGGAGGGCTGCCGGGTGCTCACCCCCGGGGACGACGAATATCCCGACTGTCTGCGGCATATCTATGCACCGCCGTCCGCCCTGTTCCTGCGGGGAAGCCTGGCGGGGCTGGAGGAGCGGCCTGCCATTGCGGTGGTGGGTTCCCGGCACAGCGATGAATATGGCCTGACCGTAGCTTCCCGGCTTTCGGAGGAGCTGGCGGCAGCCGGGGTGAGCATTGTCAGCGGGCTTGCCATGGGGATCGATCAGGCGGCACATCGGGCCGCTATCAAAGCCGAGGGCGTCACAATCGGCGTTTTGGGCTGTGGTATCGAACTCGATTACCCCAAGGGCACCCGTCCCCTTCGGGAACTGATGACAGAAAAGGGCGCTGTCCTCACCGAATATCCGGTGGGAGAGCCGGCCCGCCCGGGAAACTTCCCCATGCGCAACCGCATCATCTCGGGACTGTCCCGGGGTGTGCTGGTGGCGCGGGCGGACGAGTACAGCGGTTCGCTCATCACTGCCGGGCATGCCCTCAGCCAGGGGCGGGATGTGTTCGCCGTGCCGGGACGCATCGACGAAGCCCTCTCCCGGGGCACCAACAAGCTGCTGCTCCAGGGCGCCAAACCGGTGACCTGTGCCGGGGATATTCTGGAGGAGTATGCCTCGGTGCCCAGCTGGGGCAGGAGCGTTCCCAGTCAGGTCACACCCGACCCGGTGCGGTTGCGCTCCGGGAGCCGTCCCCGTCCCCAGCGCAAACCAGCGGGACAGCGGTCCGGTCTGCCGGCAGATCCGGCAGTCTGTCCTGATCCGCCCCGGCGCCGGCCCGTTCCCGACTATCTCAGCCGCAGCCAGGCGGACCTGCTCGGGCAGATCGGTTCCCAGCCGGTCACAGCCGCCCAGCTGGCAGTCCAGACCGGGCGTCCGGCAGGGGAGATCCTCTCCTCGCTCAGTGAGCTGGAGATCTACGGACTGATCGAGAGCCATGGCCCGCTGGGCTATACGGCACTCTGATTCTATATGAAATGTTCCGGCCTTCGGGCCGTTTGGCAGACGGTTCTTTTCATTCGGGAACCGTCCGATAAAGGAGTGGAAACGATATGTCAAATCTGGTGATTGTGGAGAGCCCCGCAAAGGCCAAAACGATCAAGAAATATCTCGGTTCCGGTTATGAAGTGGTGGCGTCCATGGGACACATCCGCGACCTGCCCAAGAGCAAGATCGGCGTGGACATCGAACACGGCTTCAAACCGGACTACATTGAAATGAAGGACAAGAAGGAGCTTATCTCGTCGCTGAAGAAGCAGGCGAAAAAGAGCGACAAGGTCTATCTGGCAACCGACCCGGACCGGGAAGGCGAAGCCATCTCCTGGCATCTGGCCTATATCCTGGGGCTGGATCTCAACGATCAGAACCGTGTGACCTTCAATGAGATCACCAAGAGCGGTGTGAAAAATGGTATGGAACACCCCCGCACCATCAACATTGACCTGGTGAACGCCCAGCAGGCCCGTCGTATCCTTGACCGGATCGTGGGCTATAAGCTGTCCCCGTTCCTGTGGAAAAAAGTGCGCCGGGGTCTCTCCGCCGGACGGGTGCAGTCGGTGACTGTCCGCCTGATCTGCGACCGGGAAGAGGAGATCCGCAAGTTCGTTTCGGAGGAGTACTGGACCATCGATGCCAAGCTGCTGGCTTCGGGCAGCCGCAGCCCCTTTGCCGCCAAGTTCTACGGCACCCCCGAGGGCAAGATGGAGCTTGCCAACCAGGAGGAGACCGACCGCATCCTGGCAGAGCTGGAAGGGGAAGCCTTCACCGTTGGAGCGGTGAAGAAGGGCATCCGCAGAAAGAGCCCGGCACCGCCCTTCTCCACCTCGACCCTCCAGCAGGAGGCCTCCCGCAAGCTGGGCTTCCAGGCCCGCCGCACCATGAAGGCAGCCCAGGAGCTCTACGAAGGCGTGGAGGTAGCGGGCATGGGCGCTGTGGGTCTTATTACCTACATGCGTACCGACTCGCTGCGTATCTCGGACGAGGCCCAGGCAGACGCTGCCAAGTACATCGGCGAAAAGTTCGGCACCCAGTACCTGCCGCCGTCCAAGCGGGTGTATAAGTCCAAATCCAATGCCCAGGATGGACATGAGGCCATCCGTCCCACCATGATCGAAATGAGCCCGGACAAGGTCAAGGACAGCCTCTCTGCCGACCAGTACAAGCTCTACAAGCTCATCTGGGAGCGGTTCCTCGCCAGTCAGATGGCAAATGCCCTCTACAATACAGTGGCAGCGGATATTCACGCCGGCAAGTACCTGTTCAAGGCCTCGGGCTTCAGCGTGAAGTTTGACGGCTTCACCACCCTCTATGAGGAGGGCCGGGACGATGCTGAGGACGCCGAAGGCAAGCTGCCGCCCATTGAAACCGGTGACGCCCTCAAGGTGAAATCCCTGGGCGGCAACCAGCATTTCACCCAGCCGCCGGCCCGGTACACCGAAGCTTCCCTTATCAAGACACTGGAGGAAAACGGCATCGGACGCCCGAGCACCTATGCCCCCACCATCACCACCATTCTGGCCCGGGGCTATATCGAGCGGGAACAGAAGGCCCTGAAGCCCACCATTCTGGGCGAAGTGACCACCAAGCTCATGGAGGAGCAGTTCCCGAACATTGTCAATGTGAAGTTCACCGCCAACATGGAAAAGAGCCTGGACGAGGTGGAAGAGGGCAAGGAGGACTGGGTCAGCACCCTGAGCGAGTTCTATGACGAGTTCTCCGCCACCCTGGAACAGGCGGAAAAGAATATGGAAGGCACCCGGGTGAAGATTCCCGACGAGGAGACTGACATCATCTGTGAGAAGTGCGGACGCCCCATGGTGATCCGTCTGGGCCGGTACGGCAAGTTCCTGGCCTGCTCCGGTTTCCCGGAGTGCACCAACACCCGCCGTCTGGTGGAGGACACCGGCGGCATCTGTCCCAAGTGCGGCGGACGCATCGTGGTGAAGAAGTCCAAGAGCGGACGCAGCTTCTATGGCTGTGAAAACTATCCCACCTGCGATTTTATGACCTGGGATAAGCCCATCGAGGAGAAATGTCCCCGGTGCGGCAGCACCCTGTTCAAAAAGACCGGACGCTTTGCCAAGATCCACTGCCTGAAGGAAGGCTGCGGCTATGAAAAGGGGGTATCCAAGGAATGACCCCTGTCACTGTGGTAGGAGCCGGATTTGCCGGCTGTGAAGCCGCCTGGACCCTGGCTCAGAACGGCATTCCCGTCACCCTCTGGGAGATGAAGCCCCGGAAGTTTTCCCCGGCGCATCACTCCCCGGACTTCGCCGAGCTGATCTGCTCCAACTCCTTCAAGGCCAGCCGTCTGGAATCGGCAGCAGGACTGCTCAAGGCGGAGATGGAACGGCTGGGAAGCCTGTGTGTCCCCTGTGCCAAGGAGACAGCTGTGGCTGCCGGCGGCGCCCTGGCTGTGGACCGGGACCGATTCTCGGCGCTGGTCACCGAAAAGATCCGCAGTCATCCGCTCATCACCGTCCGGGAGGGCGAAGTCACTGAGATTCCGGACGGGAATGTGATCATCGCCACCGGCCCGCTCACCTCCGAGGCGCTTTCCGCCGCCATCGGGGAGCTGATCTCGGCGGAGTATCTCAGCTTCTTTGACGCCGCCGCCCCCATTGTGGAGGCGTCCAGCATCGATATGGACAAGGTGTTCTTCGCTGCCCGGTATGGTCGGGGGGACGATGACTATATCAACTGCCCCTTTGACAAGGAGGGCTATGAGAAGTTCGCCGGGGAACTGGCAAACGCTGAGAGCGTGGAGCTCAAGGAGTTTGAAAAGCGGGACTTCAAGGTCTATGAGGGCTGTATGCCCATCGAGGTCATGGCCCGCCGGGGCGCTGACACCATGCGGTTCGGCCCCCTCAAGCCTGTGGGGCTCCGGGACCCGAAAACCGGTCACCGTCCCTGGGCAGCGGTCCAGCTGCGCCGGGAGAATGAAGCCGGTACCCTCTACAACATCGTCGGCTTCCAGACCAACCTCAAATTCCCGGAACAGAAGCGGGTATTCTCGATGATCCCCGGTCTGGAACACGCGGTCTTTGCCCGGTATGGCGTCATGCACCGCAATACCTTTATGAATTCGCCCAAGCTGCTCCATGCGGACTTCTCGCTGCGCAGTGACCCCCGCATCTTCTTCGCCGGTCAGATGACCGGCGTGGAGGGGTATATGGAGTCGGCTTCGTCGGGACTCATCGCCGGCATTGCCATGGCCCGGCGGCTGCGGGGACTTCCCCCGCTGGAGCTGCCCGAAACCACCATGCTCGGCGCGCTGACCCGGTATATCAGCTCGTCCACGGCGGAGGATTTCCAGCCCATGGGCAGCAATATGGGCATCCTGCCGCCCCTTCCCGAGAAGATCAAGGGCAAGGCGGAGCGCTACGGCGCACTGGCTGCCCGTGCCATGCAGGATCTGGAACAGACCCTGAGAGATTTGGAGGCATAAGCTATGAAAATTATCGTTGACGCGTTCGGCGGCGACCATGCGCCGCTGGCTGTGATAGAAGGCTGCCGTCAGGCAGTGGACGAGCTGGGGGCAGAGATCCTGCTCACCGGTGATGAGGAGAAGATCCGTCAGGCTGCTGCTGAGGCGAAGATCTCCCTGGACGGCATGGAGATCGTCCATGCGCCGTCGGTGATCCCGGTGGAGGAGGACCCCACCACCCTGCTCAAGAAGTACGCTGATTCCTCGATGGCAGTGGGTCTGCGCCTGCTCAGCGAGGGCAAGGGCGAGGCCTTTGTGTCCGCCGGAAGCACCGGCGCCCTGGTGGTGGGCTCCACCCTCATTGTCAAGCGTGTAAAGGGCGTGCGCCGTATTGCCATCGGCACCCTGGTTCCCAATGCCGGAGCCGGTTACCTGCTGGTGGACGCCGGTGCCAACCATGACTGCCGTCCGGAGATGCTCCTGCAGTTCGCCCTCATGGGCAGCGCCTATATGGAAAAGGTGCAGGGCATCCCGAAGCCCCGGGTGGGCCTGGTGAACATCGGCACCGAGGAGAACAAGGGCACCCAGCTCCAGCTGGATGTGCTGCCCCTGCTCAAGGAGGCGCCCATCCACTTCACTGGCAATGTGGAAGCCCGGGGTCTGCCCCTGGGCGAAGTGGATGTCGCCGTGACCGACGGCTTCACCGGCAACATCATTCTCAAGACCACCGAGGGCATGGGCAAGTTCTTCTCCAATGAGCTCAAATCCATGGTCAAGAGCTTCCCGGGCGTGCTGGGAGGTCTCCTGCTGGCGGGCAAGTTTGGGGCCCTCAAGAAGAAATCCGATTCCAACGAGGCCGGCGGCGCTCCGCTGCTGGGCCTGCGCAAGCCGGTCATCAAGGCCCATGGCAGCTCCAATGCCAAGGCCTTCAAGAACGCCATCCGCCAGGCCATGACCTGCCATCAGAACAATATGGTCGGCCTGATTGAAGAATATATGGAAAGCTACCGTGCAGCTGAGGCCGCCGCCAAGGCAGAAGCTGCCGCCGGAGAGGAGGAAGCACAGTGAGAGAGATGCATGAGCTGGAAAAAACCATCGGCTATGAGTTCAAAAATGAGGGATACCTGCGCACTGCGCTGACCCATTCCTCCTATGCCAATGAGATGCGCTCCCGCTGCCCGTACAACGAGCGGCAGGAGTTCCTGGGGGACGCGGTGCTGTCCATCATCGTGTCCGACTACCTGTTCAAGAGCTCCCATCTGGCAGAGGGCGACCTGACCAAGCTGCGGGCCTCCATTGTCTGCGAGAAGTCGCTCTGGGGCTGGGCCAAGGAGATCCACCTCGGCGATTATATCCTGCTGGGCAAGGGCGAAGAGAACTCCGGCGGACGGGAACGCCCCTCCATCCAGGCCGATGCCTTTGAGGCACTCATCGCCGCCGTCTATCTGGACAGCGGCATGGAGCGCACCCGGCAGTTCCTGATGCCCTTTGTGCTGCGCAGCCTGGAAAACGAGGAAAAGCCCGCCTTCAAGGACTACAAGACCCTGCTGCAGGAGATCGTCCAGAAGAACCCCGAGGAACAGCTCAGCTATGAGCTGGTGGAGGAGCGCGGCCCCGATCACGACAAGACCTTTGTGGTACAGGTGAAGATCAACTCCAATGTCATCGGGCACGGCGAGGGCAAGAGCAAGAAGGCCGCGGAACAGATGGCTGCCAAGGAAGCCGTCGAGCTCATGGGAGAATGAGGTGAAGCACGCCAACATCGCCCTGTTTGTGCCGCATATCGGCTGCCCCCACCGGTGCAGCTTCTGCGACCAGAACGCCATCTCCGGAGCGGAGCGTCCGCCGGAGCCCGCTGATGTCACCGCCGCCTGTGAAACGGCCCTACAAAGCCTGGGCAGCCGGGCGGCTGAGGCGGAGATCGCCTTCTTCGGCGGGAGTTTCACCGCCATCGACCGGGGGTATATGCTCCGGCTGCTGGACGCTGCCCGGCCCTATGTCCGGGCGGGGAAGGTGCGGGGCATCCGGCTCTCCACCCGCCCCGACGCCGTGGAGCCGGAGGTGCTTTCCCTTCTGCGGGAGTACGGCGTCACCACCATCGAGCTGGGCGCCCAGTCTATGGACGACCGGGTACTGGCACTCAACGGGCGGGGTCATACCGCGGACCAGGTGCGCCGGGCGGCGTGCCGGGTGCGGGAGATGGGCTTTTCGCTGGGGCTTCAGATGATGACCGGTCTGCCCGGGGATACCCCTGAGGGCGCCTGGTACACCGCCCGGGAGCTGGCAGCCCTCTCCCCGGCAGAGGTGCGCATCTATCCCACGGTGGTGCTGGACGGCACCCGCATGGGGAAGTGGTACCGCCAGGGCATTTACCAGCCGCCGGGAGTCCGGGAGAGTGTTCCGCTCTGCGCCGGGCTGCTGGAATTTTTCGAAGACCAGGGCATCCGGGTGATCCGCCTGGGGCTCCATGCCAGCCGGTCGCTGGAGGAGCGTCTGCTGGGCGGGGCATATCATCCGGCGTTCCGGGAACTGTGCGAAGGGGAACTGCTGGTGCAGCGGCTGCTCCGGGGCCTTGCCGGGCGTGTTCCTGGCCCGGTGACGGTGCGGCTCAATCCCCGGGACCGGTCGAAGTTCACCGGGCCGCACCGGCAGAACCTGACCCGTCTGGCAGAACTGGGCTGGCAGGTCACTATCCGGGAAGATACAGAGATCCCGGCGGGACAGATCCTGCCGGAGTTGGAATAAAAAACGGACGGCTGTCCGTCCCGAATCGGCGCAGCAGCGCAGACTGGGGACAGACAGCGGCAGAACCGAGAGGAGTGAGGGTATTTTGCAGATCAAATCGCTGGAGATCCAGGGCTTCAAGTCCTTTCCCGACAAGGTGAAGCTCACCTTTGACCAGGGGATCACCGCTGTGGTAGGCCCCAACGGCAGCGGCAAGAGCAATATTGTGGACGCCGTGCGCTGGGTGTTCGGAGAACAGTCCACCAAGACCCTCCGGGGCAGCCGCATGGAAGATGTGATCTTCGGCGGTACTGCCAAGCGCAAACCCCAGGGCAGTGCCATGGTCAATCTGGTGCTGGACAACTCGGACCGTCTGCTGCCGGTGGACAGCGATGAGATCTCCATCACCCGCAAGCTCTACCGTTCGGGCGAGAGCGAGTACCGTCTGGGCGGCGCTTCGGTGCGTCTCAAGGATATCTATGAGCTGTTCATGGATACCGGCCTGGGACGGGACGGCTATTCGGTCATCGGACAGGGACGCATCGCGGAGATCATCTCCAGCCGCAGTTCCGAGCGCCGGGAGATCTTCGAGGAGGCAGCGGGCATCTCCAAGTACCGCTACCGCCGGGGTGAAGCCCAGCGCCGTCTGGATGCCGCCGAGGAGAACATGCTCCGGCTCCGGGACATTCTCTCGGAACTGGAGGGACGGGTGGAACCGCTGCGCAAAGAGGCGGAAAAGGCCCGGGAATATCTGGCGCTGGCAGACGAGCGCCGCACTCTGGAGATCGGCGTGTGGCTGGCGAAGATCGACCAGCTCTCCGCCCAGTACCGGGAGCTGCAGGATAAGTTCCTGGCAGCCCGGGGCGAGTATGACAGCCTGGCCCGGGAAGAGGAGGGCATGGAGGAGCGGATCAATCTGCTCTACACCCAGATGCAGGACTGTGCCGTCACAGCGGACGGACTCCGCACCCGCCTGCGGGAATGGGAGGCGGAGGCAGCCCAGATCCGGTCGGATCAGGCGGTGGGGGAGAACAATATCGCCCACAGCCGGGAGAGCATCGCCTCGCTGGAAGCGGAGCACCGTCAGGGGCTGGAACACACCGATGCCGATCAGGCTGCCGCCGCTGAGGCGGAGAAGCGCATTGCCGCCCTGGAACAGGCCGGGGAGGAGATCCGCAGCCGCCTGACCGAGGAAACAGCCCGTGCTCAGCAGAACGAAAAGCAGCTGGCAGAGCTGGACGGGGAGATCGAATCTCTCAAGTTCCGGCGCACCGCCATCTATAAGCAGATCGATGATGCCCGGTTCTCCGGGGCGGCGAGTCAGTCGCTGCTGGAGGAGACCCACCGCCGTCTGGAGGAGATCCGCCAGGCGAGCGGCAGCCGGGATGGGGAACTGGAGCGCACCCGGCAGGAGCTGGCGGAGTGCGAGGAACTGCTCGCCGGCACCGATGCCCGGCAGGAGGAGTTCCAGAATGCCCGGAAGGGCTGGGAGATGCGCCTGCAGAGCCGGAAGGAACGCTGGCAGCAGCTGGCGGATCAGCTTGCCGCTGTACAGAATGAAGCGGCCCAGAAGCGCCAGCGGGCGGGCATCCTCGAGGGAATGGAAAAGAGCCTGGAAGGCTATACATACAGCGTAAAGTTTATCCTGCAGCAGAGCAGCCGGGGAATGCTCCGGGGCGTGCATGGGTCGGTGTCCCAGCTGGTGGCAGCTGCCGATCCCCGGTACTCCACCGCCATTGAGATCGCTCTGGGCGCCGGTATGCAGAACATCGTCGTGGAGGACGAAAACGCCGCCAAGCAGTGCATCCGCCTGCTGGACCGGGAACGCAAGGGCCGTGCCACCTTCCTGCCCATGACGGCAGTGCGGGGACGGCGCATGGACGACCGGGAGTTTGCCGGTATGGAGGGCGCCGTGGGCATTGCCTCGTCGCTGGTCACTGCCGAGAGCCGTTTCTCCGGCATTGTGGAGCATCTGCTCGGTCGCATCCTCATCGCCGAGGATCTGGACTGCGCCGTCGCTATTGCCAAGCGGTGCGGCTACAAATTCCGCATCGTCACCCTGGACGGACAGGTCATCAACACCGGCGGCGCCATGACCGGCGGTTATACTGCCAAGAGCGCCGGTCTGCTGGGACGGCGGGGCGAGATCGACCAGCTGGAAGCCGAAGCCGCTGCCCTGGAGCAGAAGGCTGCGGAACAGGAGCGCACCCTCACCGCCGCCAGGGAGGAGATCAGCCGCATCGAAGCGCAGATCTGGAGCATTGACGCCGGTCTGCGGGAGGTATCGGACGACCGCATCCGGGCCGAGGGGGAGAAGAAGCGCCTGGAACAGATCCTTGCTTCGGCAGGGGAATCCGCCGCCAAGGAAAAGGCGGAGGAAGCGGCGCTGGCAGCCCGTGTGGAACAGCTCACCGGCGAGAACCGCAGCGCGGAAACGGTGCTGTCCGGTCTGACCGGAGAGCTGGATCAGGTTTCCGCTAAGATTGAAGCCCTGCAGGAGGAGCGCCGAAAGGCAGATGAAGCCGGACGGGATCAGGAGCGCCGCAAGGCAGCCCTGGATCTGCAGCGGCTGGAACAGGAAAAGGATCTGGCGGCGGCAAAGGCGGAACAGGAACGCCTGACCGCCCGGCAGGAGGACAGCCGGAACCGTCTGGCGGAGATCCGGGAGCGGATCGCCGAACTGGAGCGCTCCATCCAGACCGACCGCAGTGCCATTGAGGCCGGGTCGATGCGTCTGGAGCAGCTGGCGGAACAGACCGTCACTGCCAATGAGCGCATCCGCCAGAGTGAGGAGACCCGGCGGGACTGCGAACAGAAGGTGAGCAGCCTGCGTTCCCAGAGCCGGGAGCTCTCCGCCCGCAAGGAAACCCATGCCCGGGAAGCCGCCCGTCTGGACGAACGGCTCCAGGCAGCGGGCAGCGAGCGGGATCAGGTGGTCGCCAAACTGTGGGAGAGCTATGAGCTCACCCCAACCATGGCAGTGCAGCAGGTGTCCGCGCCCGAGGACCCGGCGGAGGCCGAGCGCCGTCTGACAGCGGTGCGCAGCCGCATCCGGGGTCTGGGCAGCGTCAATGTGGGCGCTGTGGAGGAATATGAGGAGGTATCCCAGCGGTACAGCTTCCTGTCCGCCCAGCTGGACGATGTGGAAAAGTCCAAGCGGGAACTGGGCAGGCTCATCGAGGAGCTCACCTCCCAGATGCGTCAGCTCTTCCTGGAGAGCTTCGGGGAGATCAACCGTCACTTCGGACAGATCTTCACCGAGCTGTTCGGCGGAGGCCGGGCAGAACTGCTGCTGGAAGACCCTGCTGATCCCCTGGGCTGCGGCATCGAGATCAAGGTGCAGCCCCCGGGCAAGGTCATCAAGAACCTGGCGGCGCTCTCGGGCGGCGAACAGGCCTTTGTGGCGATCGCCATCTACTTTGCCATCCTCAAGGTGAACCCGGCGCCTTTTGTTATTCTCGACGAGATCGAGGCGGCGCTGGACGATGTGAATGTAGCCAAATATGCCCGGTACCTGCGCAGCATGACCGGTCATACCCAGTTTATTGCCATCACCCACCGCCGCGGTACCATGGAGGAAGCCGATGTACTGTACGGTGTCACCATGCAGGAGGAAGGCGTATCCAAGCTCATCGAACTGCGGGTGGGCGAACTGGAGGAAAAACTCGGGATCGGTGCGGGCCAGAATGCCTGACCGACCCCGTTAGGAGGATACTATGGGATTTTTTGAAAAGATCAGCGCCGGGCTGAAAAAGACCCGGGATTCGCTGATGGGCCGTCTGGAGGATCTGGCTGCCGGTTTTACCAAGGTGGACGAGGACTTCTTTGACGAGCTGGAAGAAACACTCATCATGGGCGATGTGGGCGCCAATGTGACCATGCGCATCATGGACGAGCTCCGGGACCGGGTACGCCATGCCGGCATCACCGAGCCCACTGAGGTCATCGGACAGCTGCGGGAGATCATCACCGGCCTGATGGGGGAGGAGAGCCCGCTGGATCTCTCCACCAAGCCCTCGGTGGTGCTGGTGATCGGCGTCAACGGCGTGGGCAAGACCACCACCATCGGCAAGATGGCGGCCTATCTCCGGGGCGAGGGCAAGCAGGTGCTGCTGGCAGCAGCGGATACCTTCCGTGCGGCGGCAGCGGAACAGCTGGCAGTCTGGGCAGACCGTGCCGGTGCCGAGCTGATCCGCCACGAGGAGGGCAGCGACCCCGCTTCGGTGGTGTTTGACGCCATCCACGCCGGCAAGAGCCGGGGCGCCGATGTGATTATCTGCGATACCGCCGGACGCCTGCACAACAAGAAAAACCTCATGGACGAGCTTTCCAAGATCGCCCGGGTCATCAGCCGGGAACTGCCCGACGCGGCAGTGGAGGTGCTGCTGGTGCTGGATGCCACCACCGGTCAGAACGCCATCTCCCAGGCCCGCAGCTTCCAGGAGGCCGCCGGGATCACCGGTATTGTCCTCACCAAGCTGGACGGCACCGCCAAGGGCGGCGCTGTCATCGGCATCCGGGAGGAGCTGGGCGTGCCGGTGAAGTTCATCGGCGTAGGCGAAGGCATTGACGATCTGCGTCCCTTTGTGCCGGCGGAATTTGCCGCTGCGCTGTTTGAGGGACAGGAGCTGTAATACAAGGGAGAGAAAACGGACATGAAAGTGATCGTAGCCACCGGCAATGCCGGCAAAATGCGGGAATTCAAGCGCATCCTGGAGCCGCTGGGCTTCCAGGTGACCAGCATGAAGGAAGAGGGCATTGATGTGCCCATCGTCGAGGACGGCACCACCTTTGCGGAGAATGCCCGCATCAAGGCCATGACCGTGCATCAGCACACCGGAGAAGCAGTGATCGCCGATGACTCGGGCATCTGTGTGGATGCCCTGGGCGGACGCCCGGGAGTCTATTCGGCCCGGTACGGCGGGGAGGACCTGCCCCATCCCGAGAAGATCAAACTGCTGCTCTCCGAACTGCGGGATACACCGCCGGAACAGCGGGGCGCCCGGTATGAGTGCGCCATTCACTTTGTGCTGGCAGACGGTCGGGAATATGCCTTCCATGCCGACTGCCCCGGCATGGTGGGATATGAAACCAGGGGACAGAACGGGTTCGGCTATGACCCGATCTTTTATATCGGCGAGCGCAGCTTTGCCGAATACAGCGACGAGGAAAAGGACCGGATCAGCCACCGGGGCAAAGCGCTCCGGCAGATGGCGGAGGAGATCGGACGCCGGGTGGAAAGCGGCGAGATCCGGGTGACAAACCCCAGTGAAAAGGAGAATAACAGATGCTGACAAGCAAGCAGAGAGCCTATCTGCGCAGTCTGGCAAACAGTGCCGAGACCATTCTGCAGGTGGGCAAAGAGGGAATTTCGGAGAATCTCATCAAGCAGGTGGACGACGCGCTCACCGCCCGGGAACTCATCAAGGGCAAGGTGCTGGAAACCGCTCCGGGCTTTGCCGGGGAGATCGCTGCCCAGCTGGCAGAGGCCACCGGCAGTGAGGTGGTACAGGTGATCGGCATGCGGTTTGTACTGTTCCGCCGGAACCTGAAGAACCCGAAGATCAGCCTGAAAAAGGACGATGTCCGCTGAGTGACGGACATAGAAGCCGGAGGAGGAATGGACAGTGAAGATCGGCATTCTGGGGGGGACTTTCAGCCCCATCCATGACGGGCACCTGCGCCTGGCAAAGACCTATCAGCAGGAGCTGGGGCTGGAAAAGATGCTCCTGATCCCCACCTATCAGCCGCCCCACAAGCACACCGACCATCTGCCGGACGGCGAACACCGCTGCCGCATGGCAGAGCTGGCTTCGGAAGGGCTTCCGGGATTTGAGGTTTCGGACATCGAGATCCGCCGGGGCGGCAAGAGCTATACGGTGGATACCCTGGAAGAGCTGCGGCAGCTCTATCCGGACGGGGAGTTCTATCTGCTCACCGGCAGTGATATGTTCTGCACCGTGCTGGACTGGCACCGGGGCGCGGAACTGGTGAAGCTGGCGGAGATCTGCACCATGGAGCGGGGCGGGGATACCGCCGAGATGCTGGAAGCCCAGGCGGAACGCATCCGGGCAGCGGGCGGAAAGGCACGGATCATCCACAAGGAACCCTTTGACTGTTCCTCCACCGAGATCCGGGAGCGCATTGCCGCCGGCTGCCGGGACAGCCGGGAACTGGGGCTTGATCCCAAGGTGCTCTCCTATATTTTGCAGAACGGGCTCTATGGAAGCGATGTCCGGGACTGGGTCTATGACGAGGAAAAGTTCGTGGAAACAGCCCGCCGTCTGGAAAAACCCAAGCGGTTCCAGCATTCCATGAATGTGGCGGACCGGGCGGAGGAACTGGCGGGAATCTATGGGGAAAACCCCTATCTCTGCCGGATTGCCGGGATTCTGCACGATGTCTGTAAAAATCTTCCGGAAGAGGAGCAGTTTTCGCTGGTAAAGCGGTTGCGTGGCCCCATAAAGAATGATATAATGAATGATAATTCCTTTGGCCTTGTACCGCCCATCTGGCATGGTCCGGCGGCAGCGGCTTACATCTGGGAGACTCTCGGGGTCTATAACCGGGAGATCCTCTATGGTGTGGCCTATCATACCACCGGACGCACCGGCATGAGTCTGTTTGAAAAGATCGTCTATATTGCCGATCTCACCTCGGCAGAGCGGGATTATCCCGATGCCCTGGAGGTGCGGGAACTGGCTGACCGGGATCTGGATGCAGCACTGCGGTGCTCACTGGAATTTACACTGAAGAAAATGCGCGCCAATGCCACCCCCATGACACGGGATACCCTGGAGATCATGCGGGAATATGGCATTGACTGCGGGGAATATTGCTGATGGAAAGGAGGAGATGGAATGACAGCATTGGAACTGGCCGGAAAGATTGTCAGCTGCATTGACGCCAAGAAGGGCGAGGATATCAAACTGCTGGATGTGCATGATCGCACCACTCTGTGTGATTATTTCGTGATCGCATCGGGTTCCAGCACCCCTCAGCTCCGGGCCATGGCAGATGAGATCGATGAAAAACTCAGCGAACTGGGCATTGATGCCCGCCGCCGGGAGGGCTGGGAAACAGCTGACTGGCTGCTGCTGGATTATGAAACGGTCATCGTTCATCTGTTCCGGGGAGAAGTCCGTGAATTCTATTCGCTGGAGCGACTATGGAGAGATGCCCAGGAAGTGGATATTTCAAACATGGTTAAGCCCAACTGAGGGCTTCGGACAAACTGGAAGGGAAGAATGATTTTATGAAATACGATTTTGCCGCAGTGGAAAAGAAATGGCAGGACATCTGGGAAAAGGAAAATACCTTTGCCGCCTCCAATGATTACACCAAGCCCAAGTTCTATGCGCTGGTGGAATTCCCCTATCCGTCGGGACAGGGCCTGCATGTGGGTCATCCGCGCTCCTATACCGCGCTGGATATTCTGGCCCGCAAGCGCCGTATGGAAGGCTATAATGTTCTCTATCCCATGGGCTGGGACGCCTTTGGTCTGCCCACCGAGAACTATGCCATCAAGAATCACATCCACCCGGAAATCGTCACCAAGAACAATGTAGCCAACTTCAAGCACCAGCTCAAGAGCCTGGGTCTCTCCTTCGACTGGACCCGGGAGATCAATACCACCGATCCCGATTACTACAAGTGGACCCAGTGGATCTTCCTGCAGCTCTTCAAGCATGGTCTGGCTTATAAGAAGGAAATGTCGGTGAACTGGTGCACCTCCTGCAAGTGTGTACTGGCAAATGAAGAGGTTGTAGGCGGCGTCTGCGAGCGCTGCGGCGGCGAAGTGGTCCACAAGGTCAAGAACCAGTGGATGCTCGGCATCACCAAGTATGCCCAGCGCCTGATCGATGATCTGGATACCGTGGATTATATCGACCGTGTCAAGACCAGCCAGATCAACTGGATCGGTCGCTCCACCGGTGCGGAAATCGACTTCGATACCACCGCCGGTGATACCCTCACCGTATTCTCCACCCGCCCGGATACCCTCTATGGCGCCACCTATATGGTTATCGCGCCGGAGCATCCCTATATCGAGAAGTGGGCGGACCGCATCACCAATATGGAAGCCCTGCGTGCCTATCAGGCGGAAGCTGCCCGCAAGAGCGACTTCGAGCGCAGTGAAATGGCTGCCGACAAGGAAAAGACCGGCGTCTGCATCGAAGGCGTCCGGGGCATCAATCCGGTGACCGGGGGGGAGATCCCGATCTTTATCTCCGACTATGTCCTGATGACCTACGGTACCGGCGCCATCATGGCAGTTCCCGGTCACGATGACCGTGACTGGGCCTTCGCCAAGAAGTTCGGCCTGCCCATCATCGAAGTGGTAGCGGGCGGCAATGTGGAGGAAGCTGCCTTCACCGACTGCAATACCGGCATTATGGTCAACAGCGGCATGCTGGACGGCCTGACTGTGGAAGAGGCCAAGAAGAAGATCACCGAGTGGCTCAGCGAAAACGGCAAGGGCCGGGAAAAGGTCAACTACAAGCTGCGTGACTGGGTATTCTCCCGTCAGCGGTACTGGGGTGAACCCATCCCGATCATCCACTGCCCGCACTGCGGTATGGTTCCCGTACCGGAGAGTGAACTGCCGCTGCGTCTGCCCGAAGTGGACTCCTATGAGCCCACCGATACCGGCGAGAGCCCCCTGGCTGCCATGACCGACTGGGTGAACACCACCTGTCCGGTCTGCGGCGCGCCTGCCAAGCGGGAGACTGATACCATGCCCCAGTGGGCTGGTTCCAGCTGGTACTTCCTGCGGTACTGCGATCCGCACAACGACAAGGAACTGGCCTCCAAGGAGGCGCTGGACTACTGGATGCCGGTAGACTGGTACAACGGCGGTATGGAGCATACCACCCTGCACCTGCTGTACAGCCGGTTCTGGCACAAGTTCCTGTATGACATCGGCGTGGTATCCACTCCCGAGCCGTACCAGAAGCGTACCAGCCATGGTATGATCCTGGGCGAGAACGGCGAGAAGATGAGCAAGTCCAGAGGCAATGTAGTCAACCCGGACGACATCGTCAAGGAGTACGGCGCTGATACCCTGCGTACCTATGAGATGTTCATCGGCGACTTTGAAAAGAGCGCCACCTGGAACACTTCGGCGATCAAGGGCTGCAAGCGCTTCCTGGACCGCATCTGGAACCTGATGGATATTGCTGTGGAGGGCGATGCTTACAGCGAGAAGCTGGAATCCTCCTTCCACAAGACCGTGAAGAAGGTCAGCGAGGACATCGAGGCGATGAAGTTCAACACCGCCATCGCTGCCATGATGAGCCTGCTCAATGAGATCTATGATGCCGGCAGCATCACCCATGAGGAACTGCGCACTCTGCTCAAGCTGGCGAATCCCTTCGCACCCCATGTCACTGAGGAGATCTGGAGTGTGATGAACTTCGGCGGTCAGATCAGCGGACAGAGCTGGCCCACCTATGATCCTGCCAAGTGCGTGGACAGCATGGTGGAGATTGCTGTGCAGCTCGCCGGCAAGATCAAGGCCCGTATCATGGTGCCCGCCGACATCACTGCTGCCGATGCCATCGCCGCTGCCAAGGCAGATCCTGCCATGGCACCGCTGCTGGAAGGCAAGACCATCATCAAGGAGATCTATGTTCCCGTCAAGCTGGTGAACATTGTGGCAAAAGGCTGATTTTCTACCGGTTCTTTCGGAGAAAACCACTTGACACTGCCCGATGGATTTAGTATAATATCTTGTGTTATCCACTTAATCTGCCGTATTAAGTGGCAGAGAACATGGTTGGATATCAACTCCTGCCGTGTGGCGTAGGGAGGGAAATGGAAATGTCAGAGATCAGAATCAAGGACAATGAGTCTCTGGAGAGCGCACTGCGCCGCTTCAAGAGACAGTGCGCGAAATCCGGCGTTCTGGCAGAGGTTCGTAAGAGAGAACACTACGAGAAGCCTTCTGTAAAGCGCAAGAAGAAGTCCGAGGCTGCGCGCAAGCGTAAGTTCAAGTAAGCGTTACTTGATAATACCGTGTTGAAGCGAGTGGAGAAATCTGCTCGCTTTTTCATTTGTCCGGAGGTCCCGGAAAAGGAGAAACCATGGAGATGAAACCGATCACCCTCTGCGGCGTGTCGGCACTGGCCTGGGGAAAGGATTCCGACCGGCGCATTCTGGCAGTGCACGGCATGATGTCGCACAAGGCCGATGAACCCATCCGCCTGCTGGCAGAGGCGGCAGAAAAGCAGGGCATCCAGACGGTGAGCATCGACCTGCCCGGTCATGGCGACCGCAAAGGGGAGATGGCACTCTGCACCGCCCAGCACTGTGTGCCGGAACTGCATGCGATGCTGGAATCCCTGCTGGAAGAGAGCCGGGAAGTGGGACTGTTCGGCGTCAGCCTGGGCGCCTGCTTCGGCCTGATGGCGGCGGCAGGTCTGCCGCTTTGCCAGGCCCTGCTGGTGTCGCCGGTGGTGGATATGCCCGGCCTTATCGAGGGCATGATGCGGGCTGCGGGTGTCACCCCGGAGCAGCTCGAGCGGGAAAAGGTGATCCCGGTGCCGGACGCCCAGCCACTGGACTGGGAGTATTACTGTTATGTCCGGGAGCACCGGCCTGATTCCTGGACGGTGCCCACAGCGGTGCTCATCGGGGAGCGGGACGAGCTGGAGCCCCCGGCAGTGACCGAGGCCTTCTGCAAGGCGCACGGCTGCGGCCTGGAACAGATCCCCGGGGCGGGACACTGGCTGCACACACCGGAGGAACTCGCTGTTCTGCGAAGCTGGCTGGAGCAGAACCTCAGCGGTTGCGGAAAGCCGGAAAATCGTATATAATAGCGGAAGAATGCCAAGGCTTATCAGGAGGTGGACCATGTCCCGTTTGCAGCCCGATTACTATATTCCCCATATCACCGGTGTGACGCTGGAATTCTTACGCCGGCACGGGATACGGGGGCTGATCCTCGATGTGGACAACACCCTCACCACCCATGACGACCCCACACCGCACCCGGATATTGCCGCCTGGCTGGACGGGATGCGGCAGGCTGGTGTGGGCATGATGATCGTCTCCAACAACACTGAGGAGCGGGTGCGGCCCTTTGCGGAGATCCTGGGACTGCCCTATGTGGCGGACGGCAAAAAGCCCGGCACCGATGGAATGCGGCGGGCAGCGGAAAAGCTCGGCGGTCTGCGCCCGGAAGAGACAGCGGTGATCGGCGACCAGATCTTCACCGATGTGTGGGGCGGCAACCGGTTCGGAGCGCTCACCATCATGGTGGCGCCGCTGGGGCCGGAGATTGTGCCGTTTATCAAGCTCAAGCGTGTGGCAGAAAAACTGGTGCTGCGGGGCAGAAAGCCGCGGAAGTTGGAGGAAGTATGATTCGGTTCGGACCGGCGGGGGCAGCGGACAGCTTTGCCGCCATGGGTTATAAAAAGACGGCACAGATGCCGGAATATCTGGAGAAGATGGGGCTTACGGCCTTTGAGTACCAGTGCGGACGGGGTGTACGCATCACCGATGAGGCAGCCCGGGCACTGGGAGAGGGCTTCCGGCAGCGGGACATCGCTGTGTCGCTGCACGCGCCCTATTATATCTCCATGTCCTCGCTGGACGAGGAAAAGCGGCTGGGTAGCCTGCGCTATATTCTTGAGTCGGCCCGGGCAGTGACTGCCATGGGTGGGCGGCGCATTGTGATCCATGCCGGTTCCACTGCCAAGATGCCCCGGGCGGATGCCCTGGAACTGGCGCTGGACACCTTCCGGCGGGCCATCGCGGCGCTGGACGAAGCCGGGTACAGCCAGGTGATTCCCTGCCCGGAGGTGATGGGCAAGCTGGGACAGCTCGGGGATCTCTCCGAGGTGCTGGCCATGTGCGGCGTGGACGAGCGGATGCTCCCCTGCATCGACTTCGGTCACCTCAATGCCCGGACCTTTGGCACTCTCAGGACCCGGGCGGACTATGCCGCGGTGCTGGATGCCATTGAAAATGCCATCGGTCTGGACCGGGCCAGACAGATCCACTGCCATTTTTCCAAGATCGAGTACACCCAAAATGGCGGGGAAAAACGGCACCTCACCTTTGCGGATACGGTCTATGGCCCGGAGTTTGAGCCGCTGGCAGAGGAGTTCTATCGCCGGGGATACAGTCCTGTGGTGATCTGCGAATCCGCCGGAACTCAGGCGGAAGACGCGGTATTGATGCAGAATGCCTATCAAAAGGCGTCTTTAGCCGGGGAAAAGGCGTAAAAATTCGCCGTTCCCCTTGAAATACCAGCGTTTTACTGATAAAATTATACTGTTAAAACTTTAAGCACTAATTGCTTTGGAGGTTCAAATATGATTTCTGCAGGTGAATTCAGAAACGGCGTTACCTTCGATATCGATGGAACCGTGTTCCAGATCATCGAATTCCAGCACGTTAAGCCTGGTAAGGGCGCTGCTTTCGTGAGAACAAAGATCCGTAATGTGATCTCCGGTGCTGTACTGGAGCGTACATTCAACCCCACTGAAAAGTTCCCCACCGCTTTCATTGAGCGTAAGGATATGCAGTACCTCTACAATGATGAGGCCCTGTATTACTTCATGGACAACGAGAGCTTTGAAACTGTGCCGATCAACGCTGACAAGCTGGGCGACAACTTCAAGTTCGTCAAGGAAAACACCGACTGCAAGATCCTGTCCTACAAGGGCGTGGTATTCGGTGTAGAGCCTCCGAACTTTGTAGAGCTGGAAGTAACCGATACCGATCCCGGTTTCGCCGGCAACACTGCCACCAACGCTACCAAGCCCGCTACTCTGGAGACCGGTGCTGAGATCCGTGTGCCGCTGTTCATCAACCCCGGCGACAAGATCCGCATCGACACCCGTACCGGCGAGTACATGGAGCGTGCCTAAACAGAACCCCGGGTTCTGCTTTCATCACCCTTTCTGCGGGAATCACCCGCTGGGATAAAGGCTGTAAAGGAGGATTTCACAATGACTGTTACAGAAAAGGTTTCCTATCTCAAGGGTCTGGCCGAGGGGCTGGGCATTGATGAGAATGAGAAGAATGGCAAGGTAATCAAGGCCATTATTGATGTGCTGGACGATCTGGCCTTCACAGTTGCCGATCTTGAGGACGGCTTCGATGAACTGATCGAGCAGGTTGATGCCATTGACGAGGATCTCGGCAGCCTGGAAGATGATTTCTATGAGGACGAAGACGAGGACGATTACGACTACGAGGACGACGATGAGGAACTCGATGACGAGGAACTCTACGAAGTTACCTGCCCCAGCTGCGGCGACACCATCTGTGTAACCGAGGATATGCTGGACGAGGGTTCGGTAAATTGTCCCAACTGCGGTGAGCTGCTCGAATTCGATTTCGATGACGAGTGCGACTGCGGCGATGATGACTGTGGCTGCGGCTGCGGTCACGACCATGACCACGAATAATCTCCTCTGATCAGCGGAAAAAGCCCTTCCCATCGGGAAGGGCTTTTTTATGTTCGCGAAGCAGATCAGGTCTGGGTATATCCTGTGGAAAACCGGCCCGGAGCCGGTCAGGCATAGCCACAGCGGAGAACGCCCGGCTTTTGACTGCCGCCCCTGCTCTGGAATGGTCAAATCCTGCACAGACGGCAAGTTTCATCAGGCCGGGGAATACGCCGTCGTCGGCAGTATGGGGGAGAACAGACTCCCTCGGCCAGCACCCGTTCCAAAGAGATTCTCAGGGATAGTGCGGTAGGGGGCAAGCTATTTCAGCCAGCGCCCGCTCCAAAGAAACGCCTGGAGAATAGTGCGGAAAAGGCCGGACTGTTCCAGCTGGTGTCTATTCAAAGGAAATTCCCGGGGATAGTGTGGAAAAGATCAGGCTGCCCAGGCGGTGCCTGCTCCAAAGGGATTCCCGGGGATAGTGTGGAAAAGTTCAGGCTGCCCAGACAGACCTGTTCCGAAGAAATCGCCGGGACAGGGCAGACCGGCGGCATTAGTTCCGAAGCGCCCGTCTGGGGGAACCAACCCGCAGACACACGCACAGAAAAACACCCGGAAGGTCATCGGGCCTTCCGGGTGTTCTGTTATGTAGGGGAGATTACTTCTTCAGGTAGGTTTCGAACCACCGCAGAATCTCCTTCAGGCGGCGCTGCCGGTGCAGGGGCTTGCCCGACCGGGACAGCTCATGGTTTTCGCCCTTGAAGAGCACCATTTCACTGGTGACGCCGTGGTACTTCAGAGCCGCGAACATCTCAAAGCCCTGGGAGAGCGGGCAGTTGTAGTCCTCCAGCGAGTGGATGAACAGGGTCGGGGTCTTGACATAGGGGGCATACTTGAGAGGCGCATGGTCCCACATCCGGTCCAGACCGTTCCAGGGTGTGGCAGCGAATTCCTTGGCATCGAAGGTGTAGCCGATGCAGGAGTTGCCGAAGTCACTGATGGGGTTGCAGAAGGACCGCTGGGATACCGCCGCGGCAAACCGGGTGGTATTGCCGATGATCCAGTTGGTCATATAGCCGCCGTAGCTGCCGCCCAGCACGCCCAGACGGTTCTTGTCGATCTGCGGGCAGCATTCCAGTACATGGTCGGTGAACTCCATGAAGTCCTCAAAGTCCACAGTGCCGTACTTGTTCTTGATGTCGGCGAACTTGGCGCCCCGGCCATCCGAACCGCGGGGGTTGCAGAAGAATACGAAGTACCCCTGACCAGCCAGCATCTGCATCTCATGGACGAACAGCTCGCCCCAGGCTACACAGGGACCGCCGTGCATCGAGAGCAGCGCCGGATAGCTCTTGTTCTCATCATAGCCGAAGGGCTTGATGATCCAGCCATCGATGCGGGTGCCCTGGGAGTTCACAAAGCCACAGTATTCCGGCTCGCCCACATACTTGCCGGAGAGGGCATGGGTATTGAGCCGGGTGAGCTGACGGATCTTGTCGTCCTTCCAGCACCACAGTTCCTGGAGCTTGCCCTTCTTCATGGCAGTGAAGAGGACAGTGTCGCCGCAGACTGCCACGCCGTCCACTGCGCCGTCAAACGGGAACAGCACTTCCATGGTGCCGTCCGGGCCCAGCAGCTTGGGGAAGCAGGTCTTTTCCACGGTGGAGAGATAGAGCAGCTTGCCCTGGTACTCTGCCATGGAAGAGGAGCGTCCGTACCGGCAGTCGGTGGTGATATTGCAGCCGATGGTATAGTCGTTGTCCAGGATCTTTTCGAGCTTGCCGCCCTTGAGAATGTACCAGTCATTCTTCTCGGTGCCGCCCATCTTGTCGCAGAAGGAGGCAGCCACATACAGCTCGCCGCCGGCACACTTGATCTGACCGATGCGCATCTTGTCCTGGGGAAGCAGCTCCTTCACCTTGCCGGTGAGCGCATCCAGCTCATACAGACCGCTCTTGTCCAGCTTCATCTGGGTGTACTCGGCGCCGGTGTACCACACCTTCTTGCCGTCCGCCGAAACAGCGGTATTGCCCAGGGCAAACTTCTCACCGGTGATACGCTTCTTCTCGCCGGTCTTTTTATTATAAAGGAAGAGGGTGTCCCGGTGACCGCTCACATAGCCCACGCCGTTATCCCAGAAGGGCAGCTCGCCGACCTTGATGTAATCCTCTTCGGCCTTGCGCTCCTCCTCAGTCATATCCTCAGGGTAGTTGGTGTCGATGTCAGCGTTCACCAGATAGAGGTCGCCGCAGAGCTTTTCCAGCTTGTTCACCGCCCAGGGCAGGGTGAAGGCCGGTTCAGTCTTGCCGGTGTCCATCTCCAGGTACTCATAGTCGGTGGTGCCGAGCTTTTTGCCGGGCTTCTGACAGAGCAGAGTGCCTGCCTTTTCAAAGAGGAAGGCGCCGGCCTTGCCATGGCTGGTGAGCTTTTCGGTCTTGCCGGTGAAGGGGTCCACCTGCCACAGATTCTTCTTATAGCCGTTGGAGCGGGCGTCCTGGACCGCAACCGTAAAGACAGCCCGGTTTTCAAACGGGGAAACAGTGATTCCCGACAGGAACCGGTACCCCAGCAGATCTTCCATAAGGATCGGATTCATACTTTTCCCTCCATTGTATATTCATTAGGTTTATACATTCGCCTATGCATACTGTGAAAATCCGCAGGATTTTTTGCATAATCCATACACATATGCACAGGCGGCTGCTCCAGCCGGTCTTTTACGGGAAAATACCGGCACTTACAGCGGTTTACAATGGGGATTGTACCACGAAGCCCAAAAAAAAGCAAGCAGAAAGTACATGATTTGTTGAATATTTATTCAAAAAATTCTTGACAAACCGCCCTTGCCGGTATATTATATATAACATACATTCCAAACCGATTTGCATAATTATTCAAACTGGAGGTAGTTCAGTGCTTCGTTATACACTCAAGCGCTTGGCGGTGGGAATTCTCACCCTGGCGGCACTCGCAACCATTACATTCTTCCTGATGAAGATCATACCCGGTTCCCCCTTCGGCGGTGAACTGGCCCAGCTCTCCCCGGAGGTGCGGGAGATGCTCTATGCCCAGTACAATCTGGATAAGTCCATCCCGGAGCAGTTCCTGATCTACCTGCAGAACGCCGTCACCGGTGACTTCGGCGATTCCATGACCCGGAAGGGCACAGCCGTTACCACCATCATCGCCCGGTGCCTGCCGGCAACCATGAAGCTGGGTCTGGTGGCCTTCATCATCGCCATCACCGTCGGCGTCACCCTGGGCATTGTCGCTGCCTTCACCAAGCGCAAGTGGGTGGAAAACCTGGTGATGTTCGTTGCCACCATCGGCATCAGCGTTCCCAGCTTCCTGTACGCCATGCTTCTGATGATCGTCTTCGGCGTCATCCTTGGCTGGCTGCCCATCATCGGCCTCAAGACTCCGCTGCACTACATCATGCCGGCCTTCTCGCTGGCGCTCTATCCCATCTCGATGATCACCCGTCTGGTGCGCAGCAGCATGAAGGAAGTCATGAAGCAGGATTACATCGTCCTGGCCCGGTCCAAGGGTACCCCGATGATCAAGGTGATCCTGGGCCACGCCCTCAAGAACTGCCTGATCCCGGTTGTAACCTATGCTGGTCCGCTGCTGGCCTTCCTGATCACCGGTTCCTTCGTGATCGAGAGCCTGTTCTCCATTCCCGGTATCGGTTCGGAGTTTGTCAACAGTGTTACCAACCGTGACTACACCATGATCATGGCACTGACCATCCTGTTTGGTTCATTCATTATTATTGTCAATATCCTCACTGACCTTCTGGTGGCCTTTATCGACCCGAGAGTCAAGCTGGAAAAGAAAGCCTCGTAAGAAGGGAGCCTGGAGAGAAAAATGGAAACTATGGAAACAATGGAACTCACTCCCGACCTGTTCGAACCACTGGACAGTGCGGAAAAGAACAGCGAATTCATCGCGGCAGAACCCCGTACCTATCTCAGTGATGCCTGGCACCGGTTCCGGAAGAACAAACTCGCCCTGTGCGGTCTGGTCTTTCTGGTGATTATGGTGATCCTGGCCATCGTGGTACCGATGGTTTCGCCCTATACATACGACGGCATGGATTACAGCTCGGTGAACCTGCTGCCCTGCCTGGAACACCCCATGGGTACCGACAAGTTCGGGCGTGACATTCTGGTGCGTGTCATGTACGGCGCCCGGATCTCGCTGATGATCGGTTTCTCCTCGGCGCTGATCTGTCTGGTGATCGGCGTGGTGTACGGCGGATTCTCCGGCTACATCGGCGGCAAGACCGATATGATCCTCATGCGGATCGTGGATATCCTCTATGCCATTCCCAACCTGCTGCTGGTAATCCTCATCATGCTGGTGTTCGGCTCGAATGTCACCTCCATTATGATCGGTATCTGCCTGACCTCCTGGATCGGCATGGCGCGTATGGTCCGGGCCCAGGTCATGAGCCTCAAGGAACAGGAATTCGCCCTGGCTGCCTATGTGCTGGGCGCTTCCAAGAGCCGGATTCTCTTCAAGCATCTGGTAATCAACTGCATGGGTTCCATCATCGTCAATGTCACCCTGCTGGTACCGTCCGCCATCTTCACCGAGGCTTTCCTGAGCTTCGTGGGTATCGGTATTTCGGCACCGGCTGCCAGCTGGGGCACCCTGGCAAATGAAGCCCGCAGCCTCATCGAAAGTTCCAATCCCATTCAGATCATCTGGCCGATCCTGGCGATCTGTCTGACCATGCTGTCGCTCAACTTCATCGGCGACGGTGTCAGCGATGCCTTTGACCCCAAGAAGAAGTAGGAGTAGCGTGTTATGAGTTTGTTGGAAATCAAAAATCTCACCACCAGCTTTGCCACTGAACAGGGCAAGGTCCAGGCGGTACGGGGCATCAGCCTGTCGGTGGAACAGGGAGAGATCGTCGGAATCGTCGGCGAATCCGGCTCGGGCAAGAGCCAGTCGATGTACTCGGTGATGGGTCTCCTGAGTGAAAACGGCACCATCGAGAGCGGCTCCATTCTATTCGACGGACAGGAGATCAGCCCGGTGCAGTTTGACGGAAATGCCGCTGCCTATGAAAAGCTCATGGAGGGCATCCGCGGCAACAGCATGTCGATGATCTTCCAGGACCCCATGTCCTTCCTGAACCCGGTGCTCACCATTGAAAAGCAGCTGGTGGAACCGCTCAAGAACCACAAGAAGATGTCGGCGGCGGAACTGCACCAGAAGGCAGTGGAACTGCTCACCCAGGTGGGCATTCCCTCTCCGGAGGAACGTCTCAAGCAGTATCCGCATCAGCTGTCCGGCGGTATGCGCCAGCGTGTGATCATCGCCATCGCCCTGGCCTGCAACCCCAAGCTCATCATTGCCGATGAGCCCACCACCGCTCTGGACGTGACCATCCAGGCCAAGATCATCGAGCTCATCAAGGAGCTCAAGGAAAAGACCGGTTCGGGTGTTATCCTGATCACCCATGACCTGGGCGTTGTAGCCAGCGCCTGCAGCCGGGTGTACATCATGTACGGCGGCAAGATCGTGGAAACCGGCCTGGCAGATGAGATCTACTACCAGCCCCAGCACCCCTATACCAGCGGTCTGCTGGCCTGTGTGAACAACCCCGAAGAGGATACCGAGCTGCGGCCCATTCCCGGTTCGCCGCCGGACCTCATCAAGCCGCCGGCTGGCTGTCCGTTTGTGGACCGCTGCGACAAGGCGATGAAGATCTGCAAGATGAAGATGCCGCCCGAGCGGAAGCTGAGCGATACCCATGCGGTATGCTGCTGGCTCACCGAGAAGCCGGCATCCGGAAAGGAGGGGGAGTAAATGGAAGAAACACCGATTCTGAAAGTGGAAGGCCTCAAGACCTACTTTCCGGTAGGCGGCGGTCTGTTTGGCAAGAAGCAGGTCGTCAAGGCGGTCAACGATGTATCCTTCGAAGTGATGGAGCATGAGACCTTCGGCCTGGTAGGCGAGTCGGGCTGCGGCAAGAGTACCCTGGGCCGGACCCTGGTGAAGATCTATGAGCCCACTGAGGGCAAGATCGAATTCATGGGCAAGGACATCACCAAGCTAAGCGGCAGCGAGATGCAGGACTTCCGACGAAATGTGCAGATGATCTTCCAGGACCCCTACGCCTCCCTGAACCCCCGTATGACGGTGGGTGAGATCATCCGGGAGCCCATGGAGATCCACAACATCGGTACCCCAAAGGAGCGGGACGAGAAGGTGGCCTCCCTGCTGGAGACCGTCGGCCTGAAGCCCGATCATGTACGCCGGTATCCTCACGAGTTCTCCGGCGGACAGCGCCAGCGTATCTCCATTGCCCGTACCCTGGCCCTTGACCCCAAGTTCATCGTCTGCGATGAGCCGATCTCAGCGCTGGATGTATCCATCCAGGCACAGATCATCAACCTGCTGGAGCGCATCCAGCGGGAACGGGGCATCTCCTATCTGTTCATCGCCCATGACCTGGGTGCTGTCAAGCACATTTCCAACCGCATCGGCGCCATGTATCTGGGCAGTCTGGTGGAGATCGGCAGCAGTGATGACCTCTATCATCATCCGCTGCACCCCTACACCCAGGCACTGCTGGCCTCCATTCCGATCCCCGATCCCAAGCGGATGCGGGAGCGCAAGAAAGAGGAGATCAACGGCGAGATCCCTTCACCGCTGGATATTCCGTCCGGCTGTCCGTTCCGGACCCGATGCCCCTATGCCACCGAACGGTGCGCACAGGAAAAACCCCAGTTAAGGCAGGTGGGCAATTCCAAGGTTGCCTGTCACCTTTATGATAAGTAAGTCCATTCACCCTGATAACCGATCTATAAGGAGAGTTTAACGATGAAAAAGTTTGCATCACTGCTCCTGGCCTTCGCGATGACAGTCGGCATGCTGACCGGCTGCGGCGGAGATAGCGGGACAAGCAGCACCGGTGAAGCACCGGCTCAGGAAGTAACTGTGGCGATTTCGTCCACCTTTGCCACTCTGGACCCGGCACTGATTTCCACCACTCACATGGCACATGTCTATGGCAATATGGGTTCCAACTTCTACCGCACCGACGCGAATGGCGTCCTGCAGTATGATCTGGGCGAGAGCATGGAAAAGAGTGAGGACGGTCTGACCTACACCTTCACCATCAAGGAAGGCCTCAAGTGGTCGGATGGGGAACCGCTCACTGCTGAACACTTTGTATATGGTATCAAGCGTGCCATCGGCTACGGCCCGGATAACGCCTATACCAAGAAGAACCTGGTGAACTTCATCGCCGGCGCTGAGGAAGCTGCCAATGCGGCCATGGATGTTGCGGACATGACCAATGTAGGCGTTACAGCTCTGGACGACACCACCTTCCAGGTAACTCTGAGCACTCCCTGCCCGTACTTTGAGCGCATCTTCTCGGGCAATGTGACTTCTCCCATGCGTCCCGACTTCGCTCTGGAGCATGACAGCTCCTGGTCGGTAAACGGCACCTATCCTTCCAGCGGCCCGATGGCACTGGAATCCATCAGCCCCGAAGAGGAAGCTGTTCTGGTCAAGAACGAGAACTACTGGGATGCTGAGAATGTAACCCTGGAGAAGGCTACCTTCGTAGTTATGACCGACTCCACTGCTCAGGTGAACGCATTCCGCACCGGTGACATCGACATCGCTATGAGCGTTCCGTCGGAAGTTGCCACCAATGCTGAGTATGAATCCAACATTGTAATGCCTGAAAAGTATGTATCCAACTACTTTGTTCTGATCAACTCCGGCCCGAAGGCTCAGGTTGAGGCTCTCAAGGACGAAAATGTCCGCAAGGCTCTGGCTCTGGCAATCGATAAGGACACCATGCTGAACATTCTGGGCGGCAAGGCCAATGTACGGCTGGATGGCTATATCCCCTACGGCTTCGAGGGTGTTGACGGCAACGACTTCCGTGATGAAAAGAGCTACGGCGAATTCAACCTGGAAGAGGCCAAGTCCCTGATGGAAGCTGCCGGCTACAATGAGAACAACCACCTGAAGTTCGAGTATCTCTACTCCAACAGCCAGTTCCATGCAGATGTAGCACAGATCCTGCAGCAGATGTGGTCGCAGATCTATGTGGATGTGGAACTGAAGTCCATTGAAATGGGCGTATTCTACGACTATATAGACAACGGCGACTTCACCACCTGCCGGTACGCCAACAACGATTCCACCGACCCGCTGAGCTACTTCCAGCTGTTCACCACCGATTCCCAGATCGATGGCTGCCAGGCTATCACCGATCCGGTTCTGGATCAGATGGTAGAAGAGGCTTATCAGATCATCGATCATGATGAGTACATTGCCAAGCTGCATGAGATCGAGGATTACTTCGTGGAAGAAAAGCAGTATGTAATCCCGCTGCTCACCCAGAACTCGGTTGTACTGGTTCAGGATGGCATCGAGGGCCTGTGGCTGACCGTCGGCGGTTCGCCCATCGTTTACAACATTTCTGTTAAGTAAACCACCGATTTCCCCTTTCCAAAAAACACCCGGAGCATCTGCCCCGGGTGTTTTTGCGTCAGAAGATCTGCCGGCAAAAGAAAAATCCCTGCCCATATCATACGGGCAGGGATTTTTTTATGTATGGGAGAAACGAGGATTATTCACCCAGGAACTTGACAGCACAGCCGGTCAGGAACTCTACGCCCAGACGGAAGGCCTTCTCGTCCAGAGTGAATCTGGGATGGTGGTTGGGCAGGCTGCCGTCAGGGCCGTCAAAGCCAGCGCCCATGAAGCAGTAGAAGCCGGGGAAGGCATGGACAAAGTCAGCGAAGTTGTCCGAACCCATCAGCTTGGGAGCCTGGATGGCAGTCAGGCCATCGATGTTCTCAACCACTTCCCGGGCAGCTGCGATGCTGGCAGCATCATTGTCCACCGGAATGGTCTTGCCGCGGGAGTAGGTCAGGGTTGCGGTGGCATCATAGGAAGCCGCAATATCCCGGGAGATCTGCTCTACCAGCTCCAGGGTACGGTCCAGAGCCTCTTCCTTGAAGTACCGGATGGTACCGCGCATCTCAGCTGTTTCGGGAATGATGTTGTCCGCGGTGCCGGCATGGAAGTAGCAGGGGCTTACCACGATGGGCTCAAGGGTATCCATGCGGTTGACCATCAGAGAGGTAACACGCAGCAGGATCTCAGCCAGCGGCTTGATGGGATCAATGGAGGCATAGGGCATGGAACCATGACCGCCCTTGCCCTTGACTACAACCTGCCAGTTGCAGGCGCCAGCCATAGACGGGCCTTCGGTCAGGCTGATGAAGCCGGTGGGAAGGTTGGCAGCGATGTGCAGGCCGAATGCCTTATCCACGCCGCCCTGTTCCTTCAGGTACTCCACGATGTCCCGGGCGCCGATGCCCACTTCCTCACCCTTCTGGAAGCAGACATAGATCTTGCCGGACAGCTCATCCTTGTGGTCGTTGAGGATGCGGGCAGCACCCAGTACCATGGCAGCATGGGAGTCATGACCGCAGGCGTGCATCAGACCGTCGATCTCCGACTTGAAGGGAACATTGGCTTCCTCATGGACCGGCAGGGCATCGATATCACCACGGAAGGCGATGGTCTTGCCGGGACGGCCGGTGTCGATCAGGCCAACCACATTGGTGCCAGCCACACGGGTATAGGGAATGCCCATCTTATCCAGCTCTTCGCAGATGCGTCCGCTGGTCCAGACTTCCTGGTCGGACAGTTCCGGATGCCGGTGGAATTCCTGGCGCAGGCCGATGACATATTCCTCATATTTCTTTGCGTCCTCATGGATATTGAACATATTTCGATCCATCCTTTGCGGTAAATTAAAGTGGTGACAAGAAACCCTGCTCCGCTTTGGTTATATTCTACAACGGAAACAGTTGTATGTCAATCACTGACACCTGCTTCCCGGAATGCCAGCTTCAGCTTGGAAATCGCCTTCTTCTCAATGCGGGATACATAGCTCCGGGAGATCCCCAGCCGGTCTGCCACCTCCTTCTGGGTATGGGGGCGCTGTCCGCCCAGCCCATACCGCAGGCTGAGCAGTTCCCGTTCCCGCTGGTTCAGCCGCTTGGCAATCATCTCCCGCAGCTGTTCCGACCGGATGGACAGGTCGATCTCATCGAGGATATTGTGCTCATCCGCCATGATGTCCACGATGGTCAGGGCATTTCCGTCCTTATCGGTATCAATGGGGTCGTAGAGGTAGACATCCTGGGCTGTCTTTTTCCGGGCCCGGAAGTACATCAGGATCTCGTTCTCAATGCACCGGGACGCATAGGTGGCAAACCGGGCGCCCTTTTCCGCGTTGAAGGTGGTGACCGCCTTGATGAGTCCGATGGTGCCGATGGAGATCAGGTCGTCCTGGTCACTGGAAACCGCGTAATACTTTTTTATAATGTGGGCCACCAGGCGCAGGTTGTGTTCGATGAGTTTGTTTTTGGCAGCGGTATCGCCCTGCTGGATCTTTTGCAGGCATTCCTGTTCTTCCCGGGCTGAGAGCGGACGGGGAAAGGAACCGCTTCCGGTTATATGCAGCGCCAGAAACAGCAGATTGCCCAGTGCGGGCAGCAGCAGTGTGTACATACAGATCACCTCTGGCAATCTATATGTTTTTTAGCGGGCTTTACTGCCTGACCACAGGGAATTTTTTCAAAGGGCACAGCTGGTAAAAATTCCTTTTTTCAAAGTTTTTCCTGTCCGGCTGCTTTTCTTTATTGGGATGGTGCCGATAAATAAGGTAGAATTCTTGTAAAGATTGTTGTAACCCACACGCAAATAGGGTATGATAAATCTGCTCGTGCAGGTCAGAACGGAGGCAAAACAATAAATGGATAGACAGTCTGACATTCTCCTGGAATCAGGTACCAATGAACTGGGTGTCATGGAATTTACCATTGGCGGTGAAGTATTCGGCATCAATGTGGCAAAGGTACTGGAAATTATGATGGCATGTCCGGTTGTTCCGATGCAGAAGGCTCAGAAGGACATTGAAGGTATCTTCAAATCCCGGGATATGCTGCTGACCGTCATTGATCTGGCCAGTTATCTGGGACTTCCACCATCCCAGAATCCCGGGCGGGATATCTTTATCATCACCCGGTTCAATAACGCGAACTTTGCATTCCATGTCCATACAGTTGTGGGAATCGACCGCATCTCCTGGACGGAAATCAAAAAGCCTGACCGTATCATCTATGGCGGTCAGGATGGCGTAGCCACTGGTATCGCAGAATACAATGGCCGTCTGATCACCATCCTGGACTTTGAAAAAATCGTATCGGAGATCAGCCCTGAAATGGGCATCCGGTATGAAGATCTGGATCAGCTGGGTGTCCGTCACCGGTCGGATAAACCACTGCTCATTGCGGAGGATTCGATGCTTCTCTCCAAGATGATCGTGGAATCCCTCCGGCGTGCCGGCTATGAAAACCTGACCAAAGTGGACAATGGTCAGGAGGCATGGGATTTCCTGCAGGAAGTGAAGAATTCTCAGGACCCGCTGGAAAACCATGTATGCTGCGTGGTAACCGACATTGAAATGCCGCAGATGGATGGACACCATCTCACCAAACTGATCAAGGAGGACCCGGTTCTGAAAAAACTGCCGGTGATCCTGTTCTCCTCGCTGATCACCGAGGAGATGAAGATCAAGGGCCGGCAGCTGGGTGCGGATGCCCAGATCTCCAAGCCGGAAATTGCCAGTCTGGTATCCATTATTGATGGTTTTGTTCTCGGACAAAAATGACATACTAATAGTAAAACAGATAAGCGGCGGCCAAACAGGGGCAAACTGTTTTCCGTCGTTTTTTATTGGGAGTTGAAACAATGGAAAACAGAAACCGTGTGATCAAGGATTATATCGCAGATATTCTGGAGCAGGTGAGCTCTCTCATGGAGAAGTGGGAGCCCTATGAAAAGACCCGGGAAAGTCTATGGGAAATGCTGGAAGACAGCAGCCGGCATAGCGGGACCCCGGAGGAAAAACAGACCCTGCTGATGGATTATGAGATGTCGCTGATTCTGGCGTCTTATCTCATGGGAATGCATGAGAGCCGGGTCACGGACTGCTATATCAAGAATCCGGAGAAGATCCTGGAGATCCTCGATGATTTTTCTCCGCTGGCAGAACAGAAGCAGACCCGCTAAACTGCGATAAACAATAAAAAAACAGGCTCTCGTGCTGTGTGAGAGCCTGTTTTTTATTGCTTGGCAGACCATGGTTTCTTTAGAACTTGTATTTTTCCCGCAGATATTTTACAAAGCTCTGCAGCTCCTTGTAGGCATCCGGCGGGAGGTTTTCATATAAGAGCAGAGAAGGCCTGGGCTGAGTCTTGTGCAAAGGGGTCTCCTGACTGCTGGTTCCCATGAGATAGTCCATCGATACATCAAAAAGTTCCGCAATTTTGATTTTTGTATCATCATCCGGGGTACTCAGGTTCCGTTCGTACAGGGAAACAGAATTAAGTGACACCGAAAGATAGTCCGCAAGCTGTCTTTGTGTCATTTTCCGTCTTCTGCGCAGTTCACTGATGCGTTCACCTAACATACAGTTCCTCCTTTCAACATAAAGCGCTTACAAACTTTTATACCATATTTCTACAAGCAGTTTGAAAAACTGACAATAAAATATTAAAAATAGTTTTCGCTAACACAAAATATCTGTGAATTTTAACAAATGTTCGAATCGTACCAAAGACACAAGGAAATTAGTGGTTGATTTAGGCTTTGTAACGATTTTGTGTCGAAACTCATAATAAACCTGTATTTTACGCCTTTACAACCATAATCATATTGTGTATAATCTTTACGTTAAAACGGGTCTGTATATATTGGATAAAATTGAATGTTAAAACTTTACCAGCATAGCAGAACCGTAAAATATTACAAAGAAGTTGAATAAAAGAATGCATATCTTTTTATTTAACTTGCCATACTTGAATCTCACATGATAGGGGTAATCGAAATGTATATTGTACCGCTCAGCAATTTGCCGACTGTCCAGAGTGGTTCGGCGGGAGAAACTTCCGCTCAGTCCGGCGGACTTCCGTTTCGGGAAGTCATGCAGCAGGCTGTACAGTCTCTGCAGGAGAGCCAGCAGGCTGCCGCTCAGGATACATACGACCTGGCCTATGGCAATTCGGCTGACCTTCATACTATTATGATCCACTCTGCTATGGAAACCACAGCAGTAGAAACCGTTGTCCAGCTCACCTCCCGGGCCGTCAGTGCCTATAAGGAAATTATGCAGATGCAGATCTGACGCGTAAGGCAATGAAATTCGGGATTAAGTTGGGGTTGTTTGATGAAATTCGATAAATTTGGCAAACTCGGGCAGTTGAAGATGCCGGATCTGAAAAATTCCGTCGGTAAATTGAAGGAGCGATGGAAGAGTCAGCCCGGCAAGACAAAGAAACTGGTAGCTGCCATTGGCGGAGGTATTCTGTGTACCGCTGTACTGATGGCAGTAGTAGTGGGAAATTCCACAGGAAAATACAAGGTTCTGTTCCCGGGTATGAGCGATACAGAAAGTGTAGAGGTTTACGCGGCCCTGCAGGATATGGGCGTGGATTCCAGGATCGATTCCGGCGGACAGGTGCTGGTTCCCACTGATCAATGGGAACAGCTGGTCTTTGAACTGAATGGACAGGGATACCCGCAGACAGCGCCCAGTTATGATACGTTTACAAGTCTATCGGGATTCACTTCCACAGAATTTGAAAAGAAGGCTGGCCTGATCTTCCAGGCTCAGGACCGGATGCAGGAAACACTGGTGCGCCAAGAGGGAATCAAGGCTGCAACGGTGACTTTTTCTGTGCCCGAAAGCAGCAGCTATATCTGGGACGAATCCAATCAGCAGAAGAGTACCGGCAATGTAACCGTCCAGATGAAGCCTGGTTATGAACTCACTCCCGAGCGTGTATCGGCGATCAAGCACCTGGCGTCCACTTCCATTCCCAAGCTGGACCCGGAAGATGTCGTGGTCATCGATGCTGCCACTGGCGTGGAGATGCCCGGTGTGGACGATGCCGGCAGTGAGGGCTATTACAGCGTCCGCCGGCTGGAATATGAGCGTGCCATCAGCAAGCAGATCGAGGACAATGTCAAGCGGCTGCTCTCCGGCAAGTATGGTGCCGATGGCGTCACTGCCGTGGCAACCGTCAGCCTGAACTACGATAAGATGGTATCCGAAACCAAGCAGTTCCAGGCCCAGGACGGCACCAACAGCGGTGTGATCAGCCATTTCGACGAGAGCTATACATTAAATGGTGAAGTGGCGTCAGAAGGGATTGTAGGCGAGGAGAACAACACTGATACTCCGCCGACCTATCCCACTGTGGATGGCACCGGCGATGCCACTGCCACCGATTACCAGAAGAATATTGATTATGAAGTAGGCTATATCCTGACGCAGATCGAGAAGGGCGAACCGATCATTGATGAGGCTTCGGTAGCAGTTGTAGTCAATGACCCCGCCTTTGATGCACAGGTGGAGGAAACACTGGTGCAGCTCATATCCAAAGCAGTCAATATCAGTCCGGACAATATTTCCGTTTCCAATCTCCAGTATACCACACAGGAAGTTTCGTCGCCGCTCGGCACCTTTGGTCTGAGCCAGCGTCAGCTGCTGCTGATCGGAATCGGCGCCGTAATCCTGATCCTGCTGATCGTCCTGATCATTGTGCTGTCGGCGCGCTCCCGCAAGCGCAAGAAGCTCGCCGCGGAAGCCCAGGCTGCCGCAGAGGCCCAGGCCGCTGCTGAAGCAGAACGCCAGAAGGAGCTGGATGCCCAGCGTGAGATCGAAGAGCATAAGAAGATGCTCCGGGACGAGGCGGAAGCCAATGTCAATGCCAAGGAGAATGCCATTACCAATGAGATCCGGGAATTCGCCAAGGAGAATCCGGAGATCACTGCGGCTCTGCTCCGTTCGCTGATGAGGGAGGAGAAGTAATCAATGGCTGCTGCAACAACCAAACAGAAACAGCTGACCCCGGTTCAGCGGGCCGCGGCTGTGGTGATTGCCCTGGGAGCGGACCGGGCCTCGGAGGTCTACCGCTATCTCAAGGACGACGAGGTGGAACAGATCTCCCTGGAGATCGCCAAGCTCAACCGGCTCTCGCCGGAGGATATGCAGAGCACCATCGAGGATTTCTATGGACTCTGCGTCACCCAGAAGGTCATCACCGAAGGCGGTGTCCTCTATGCCAAGGACGTCCTGGAAAAGGCTTTTGGCCCGGAACAGGCCTCCTCGTATATGGACCGCCTGTCCAAATCCCTGCGTACCCGTTCCTTTGAATCCATCCGCAAGGCGGATTACAAGAACCTCTGGATGATCCTCCAGAATGAGCATCCCCAGACCATTGCCCTGGTGCTCAGCTATGCCCGTTCGGATCAGGCGGCACAGATCATTGCCGAACTGCCCCGGGCTGTCCAGCTGGACGTGGTGGAGCGCATCGCCGGTCTGGACCGGGTATCCCCTGAGATGATCAAACTGGTGGAGGATTCCCTGGAAGCCCGCTTCACCAATATCACCTCTGCCGATCAGGTGGAAGTGGGCGGTGTACCGTATGTGGCAGAGATCATGAACCGTGTGGACCGTTCCACCGAGAAATACATCTTCGACGAACTGGGCGGACGCAATGCCGCTCTCGCCGACGAGATCCACAAGCTCATGTTCACCTTCGAGGACATTGTCAATCTGGACAGCATGGCTATCCAGCGGTTTATCCGGGAAGTGGATACCAAGGATCTGGCTGTGGCCCTCAAGAGCGCAAACGAAGAAGTCAAGCGTGTTATCTTCCAGAACATGTCCTCCCGTATGCGGGAGAATATCGAGCAGGATATCCAGTTCCTGCACAACATCCGGATGCGCGATGTGGAAGAGGCCCAGCAGAAGATTGTCGGCGTAATCCGGCAGCTTGAGGAGGCCGGAGAGATCGTCATCGCCAAGGGAGAGGAGGACGAGATCCTTGCCTAAGGTGATCCGCACCCGGAATCTGATCTCCGCCGGTGAAGTGGAGATCCCGGATCAGGTTCTGCCGGTGCCGATGGAGATCCCTGCCGACCCGGAAGAGGGAGCAGAGGCTCCGGAAGCCCAGGCAGCACCCCAGCCCGATCCGGAACAGACCCGCCGTGCAGCGGAAGAACTGTTCCGCAGCCGGCTGGAACAGATGCAGACCCAGGCGGAGGAAACCTCCGGCAAAATTCTCCGGCATGCCGGGGAAGAGCGGGAGCGCATCCTGCAGGAGGCCAGAACCGAAGCGGAGGAGATCCGCCGGCAGGCCCGGGAGGAAGCATACCAGGCCGCCGTGGAGGAAAAACGCCAGCGGATTGAAAATCTGCTGGGAGCCACCGAAGGGCTGCTCAACCAGCTGGCACAGCAGCAGCGGCAATATTTTATACGATATGAAAAAGCACTTCCCGACCTGGCGCTGGAAATCGCCGGCAAGGTGATGGAACATGCCATCCAGACCGATCCCCTGGTTCTGGAACCGCTGGTACAGCGGGCGGTGGCACAGGTCAAGAATGCAGAGTGGCTGGAAGTTCAGGTTTCCCAGCAGCTGCCGGAACTGGCACAGGAACTCCGCAAGGAGCTGCAGGAATGGACCGATGCCCGGCATGTGGAAGTGACAACTGATCAGAATGAACTGGGCGCCTGTGTCGTCCATACACCGCAGGGGATTATAGACGCGTCGGTTTCCACCCAGCTGGACAATCTGAACAAACGGCTGCATACACCCGCACGGAACTGACGGAAAGGACCATCCATCATGGCAGAACGCGAACTGCTTGACATCACATCATTACAGCGGACAATCCGGCTGGGGGATCTCTACACCCGCAAGGGCAAGATCAGCAAGATCATGGGGCTGATGGTAGAGGCCACCGGCCTGGAATGCAATATGGGAGATATCTGCCGTATCCAGCTGAGCGAGGAGCGCTACGCCCTGGCAGAGGTGGTGGGAATCCTGGAGGATACCGTTCAGCTGATGCCCTATCAGGAACTGGACGGCATCGGTTCCGGCAGCGTGGTGATCAACACCGGACGGAAGCTGGAAGTGGGAATCATCCCCAAGATGCTGGGCCGTGCGGTGGATGCCCTGGGCAGTCCCATTGACGGCCGGGACCCGTTCCCCGAGGAGGAGAAGGTCTGGTACCCCATCAACGGACAGCCCTCCAACCCCATGGAGCGCCCTCCCATCACTGAGGTAATGGAGCTGGGTGTCCGGGCCATCGATGGCCTGCTCACCATGGGCAAGGGCCAGAGAATGGGTATCTTCGCCGGCAGCGGCGTGGGCAAGAGTACGCTTATGGGTATGATTGCCCGGAATGTCAAAGCCGATGTGAATGTGATCGCCCTGGTGGGTGAACGAGGCCGTGAGGTGGTGGAGTTCATCGACCGGGACCTGGGACCCGAGGGCATGGCCCGGACCGTCCTGGTGGTCGCCACTTCGGACCAGCCGGCGATGATGCGTTCCAAATGCGCCCTCACCGCCACCGCGATTGCCGAGTATTTCCGGGATCAGGGCATGGATGTGCTGCTGATGATGGACTCCCTCACCCGATTCTGTATGGCACAGCGGGAGATCGGCCTGGCGGCAGGAGAGCCGCCGGTGGCCCGTGGTTATACCCCGTCCATCTATGCCGCCCTCCCCAAGCTGCTCGAGCGTTCGGGCAACTTCGGGCATGGCTCCATCACCGGAATCTACACCGTCCTGGTGGAAGGTGATGATACCAATGAACCCATTTCCGATACAGTGCGCGGTATCGTGGACGGACACATCGTCCTCTCCCGTAAGGTGGCGATGCGAAACCACTATCCCGCCATTGATATTCTGGCAAGCATCAGCCGTCTGATGAGCAGTATTGTGGAACCGGCCCACCGGCTGGCGGCAGGCAAGGTCCGCAATATGATGTCGGTGTACCAGCAGAACCAGGACCTGCTGCTCATCGGTGCTTACAAGAGCGGCAGCAACCCCGAGCTGGATCAGGCGATCCGGCACATGGACGCCATCAACCGCCTGCTTCAGCAGAGTGTGGATACCAAGGTAAGTTTCCAGGAAACCGTAGAACAGCTTGAAAAAATTGTAGAATAGACCCGATGAAAAATTTGGAGGATTTTGATGAAAAAGTTTCAGTTTTCGTTGGATCATGTACGCGATTACCGGGATCGGCTGTTGGATGAGGAAACCGGAAAGCTCCAGCGTCTTCAGGCGGAGCGGGACCGGCTGGAACAGCAGATCAACCAGCTGAAAACCGATTTCGCGCAGGTTTCGGAAGAGATGCGGAAGGCTCAGGCTGAGGGGATCACCGCCCTGGAACTGCGGGGATTCAGTATGCAGCTGGAGAGCATCCGCATGCAGGTCCGGGAGCTGACCGAACAGCTGGAAGCTGCCAAAGCCCGGGTGGAACAGCAGACCCGGGTGGTTGTGGCAGCCAATCAGGAGGTCTCCAAGCTGGATAAGCTCCGGGACCGCCAGTATGAGGACTGGCAGGCCGGTGTGCGGAAAGCCGAGGAGGAACGGATCGAGGAACTGGTTTCCCAGAGCCATATCCGCAAGACCGCCGGCTGATCCGGAACCGGCAGGGATTCCACTTGAAAGGAGGTGATAACAATGCAGCAGATCGCAGTCAATCAGATGAACGGCACTTCCGGCGGGAGCCTGCGGCAGAAACTGGATCTATCCGATGCCTGTCAGGCCACCGACGCTTTTGCCATGCTCTTCATGCAGCTGATGGGACAGACCATCCAGCCGGAGGCACTGCTCCAGATGCAGGGGGAACAGCCGCTTGCACAGACTGATGCAGTGCTTCCGGCAGCCGCCGGGACAGTGGGTTCGATGGCATCGGGCAATGAGATGCAGGCCATGCTTGCAGACCTGATCCAGAACGCCGGCAGCACTCCGGCAGAGGGCGCGTTCCTGCAGACCTTTGCCATGCAGTCGATGGACACTGTTCCCGGCACCGCAGCCGCTGAGGGCGCCGTCCAGGGCGCTGAGCTCCTGGATGGAGAGGCAGAGGACATGCAGCAGCTCTACACAGTGCTGAAGGCAGCCTGGGGCGGCGAGGAGAGCAGCAGCCTGATGGAGAACGGATTTTCCACTCTCCAGGCAGGAAACGCCTTCCGTACCGCCCGGCAGCTCCTGGAACAGCAGGAGAAGGAAACCGTCGTTCCGGTGGATGTGGAAAGCCTTCAGGCCGATGTGAACGCCGGACGCTTCCTCACAGCCCAGCCGGAAGCCGCACAGCTCCCGCTCCCCTCGGCAGAGGAGATCGGCAAGCAGCTCAAAACCGGCATCCTGCACCAGACAGCCCAGGGCAAGAGCGAATTCATCGTCCGGCTGGAGCCCGAGGGAATCGGTGAGATCGTTGTGAAGATCTCGGACGACCGGGAACACATGGCGCTGAGCATCTTTACAGCCAGCACTCAGGCAGCCCGGCTGATCTCCAATGAGGTCGCCACCCTGCAGGAAGCCCTGCGGCCCCTTCAGGTCCAGGTGCAGCAGGTGACTCTGCTCCCCACTGAACAGGCGGTGTCCTACGCTTCCCAGAGCGCACTCACCGACCAGGGACAGCAGCAGTCCTTTGCCCAGCAGTATTTTGAACAGCGTCAGCAGCACCGCGGCGGACACTGGCAGCAGGAGGACGACAGCTTTGAAGCTGTTATCGGACAGACCCAGGCACCGGACAGTGAACTGGATGCCTATATTTAAGGAAAGGAGGAACAGAAGATGATAAGCGGAGTAGATGGCGTACGAGTTCACATCGGAGCTTGAAACCGGAAACGAGCTGATCGACAGCGAACACAAAGAGCTGATTGACGCAATCAACAATCTGCTGCTGGCCTGTGGAGAAGGCAAGGGCCGTGGAGAGATCCGCAAGACTCTGGAATTCCTCAACGACTACATTGCCTATCACTTCAGTGATGAGGAAAAGATCCAGCGTCAGTATGGCTATCCGGATTATGAGAATCATAAGCGGTACCATGAGGAATACAAGCGGATCGTTGCTGGTATCCTCAATGAGTTCGAGCAGGGCGGTGCGACAGTGGCTCTGGTTTCCAAGACCAATCAGGCCATTGCCGGCTGGCTGCTCAACCACATCAAAAAAGAAGATGTCAAGGTCGCTGCGCATATCCGTTCCAAGCGCCAAGACTGATACTATGCTGAAAACAGGAGGAGACCGTCCGATACTGACGGACCTCCTGTTTTTTATGAAAGGGGGAGAGGGGAATATGAAAGGATGGATCGCCTTGCTGCTGACAGCGGCGCTGCTCTGTCAGCTGGAGCCGGTTTATGCCGTGCTGCACCAGAACCTCCCCTGGCTCCCCGAAACCCCGCCCATCGAACTGCCCCGGTTCTATCTGACCTGGGAGGACGCAGTCCGGTCCCGGGAGGAAAACGATGGCAATTCCGGGCCGGAGGAGGATCAGCCGGTGATGGCAGAGCCCTCTCCGGAGGACGAATGGGCCCTGCTGCTGGTCAATGCGGACCATCCCATTGAACGGGAGTTCTGTCCGGAACTGGAGGTGATCCAGCCGGGTGAACCCTATCAGGCCGATGCCCGGATTGTGGACGACCTCCGGGCCATGATGGAAGCGGCCCGGCAGGACGGTGTCGATCTGCTGATCTGCTCGGCCTATCGTTCCTATGACCAGCAGGCGTACAATCTGCAGCGGAGCAAGGAGGGCTATCTGCAGGCCGGATACAGCCCGGAACAGGCAGCTGTGATTGCCGGACGCTACATTGCCTCCGCCGGCGGAAGCGAACACCAGACCGGTCTGGCTGTGGACATCGTCACGCCGTCCTATCAGATTCTGGACGATGGCTATGCCAACACCGCAGCGGCACAGTGGCTGCTGGAAAACGCCGCGGACTATGGCTTTATCCTGCGGTATCCCCGGGATAAGGCTGAGATCACCGGGATCTGGTTCGAGCCCTGGCATTACCGGTATGTGGGCAGGGAAGCCGCCGGGACAATCATGGAGCGGGGCCTCTGCCTGGAGGAATACCTTGAGGAAACCGGAGCTCCGGCGGCGGATCTCACCTGAGGTGAAGGGATTCACAGCGGGAAATCGTTGCGGAACCAGCCCCGGGTGTAGTATAATGTCATTCGGTAGAAATTGATTCAGTGCATAGGAGAGGAGTTGTTCCAGTGACTAAGACAATCAAGGCCCGGTATGGGATTCTGGCAGTTTCCCTGCTGCTGATCCTCGGCTTCGGATTCCTGCCCGCTCCGGCTGGCATGACCCAGTCCGCCATGCGGGTGATCGGCATTTTCCTGGGAACTTTGCTGCTGTGGCTCACAGTTTCCATCGACTGGCCCAGCCTGCTCTGTATGGCGGCTCTGGCAGCGGTCCCGGAACTGGGAGTAAACGCAGTGCTGTCTGCCTCCTTTGGCAATTCCACCTTTGCATTCCTTATGTTCACCTTCCTGTGTACCTATGCGCTCTCCCAGACCCCCTTTGTACGGCGCTGCGCAGTCTGGTTCGTATCCAGCCGCATGGCACAGAAAGGCCCCTGGCAGCTCACCTGGCTGTTCTTCCTCTCGGTGATCTTCCTGGGACTGTTCATCTCGCCCACAGTGCTGTTTGTGATCTATCTCCCCATCATTGAGGAGATCTATGCGGTGCTGGGCATCCAGAAGGGGGACAAGGCTGCCTCCATGCTGATGATGGGCCTGGTCTTCTGCTGCGGCATCTCCTCCGGCATGACCCCCATTGCCCATGTGTTCCCGCTGATGGCGATGGAATTCTATCACACCGCCACCGGCCTTGCCATTGACTATGCCGGTTATATGGCCTTCGCTGTGCCGGTGGGAATCCTCTCTGTGCTGGCGATGATGCTCCTGTTCCGCTTTGTACTGCGCCCGGATCTGACATCGCTGGATACCTCCCGGGCCGGGGAACTCCGGGCCGGATTGGAGAAAATGCAGTCCAGAGAGTTGTATACACTTGGAATATTCCTGTTTGTAGTGGCTCTGTGGGTGGTTCCCAGCATGATCGAGCCCTGGGCACCGGAGGTCTATGCCTATATCAACAGCTTCGGCACGGCCTATCCGCCGCTGCTGGGTGCGGTAGCTCTCTCGCTGATTGCGCCGGAGGGCAAGCCTCTGCTGCCCTTCGGAGAGGCCATGTCCAAGGGCGTGCCGTGGGGCAGCCTGATCATGTGCGCCGGTACGCTGGCGGTGGGCTCTGCCATGACCAACGGCTCCATCGGCCTGACTGGCTGGATCTCCGAGCGGATCGCTCCGGTGGCGTCCTCGCTGGCACCGCTGGCTGTGGTGGCACTGTTCTGCTTCTGGGCTGCCGTCCAGACCAACCTCTCCTCCAACATGGTGACCGTGTCGGTGGTGACCGCCATTGCGGTGCCGGTCTGCCTGGGTACCGGCGGCAGTGTCAATGCGGCGGCAGTCTGCTCGCTCATCGGCCTGCTGGCCTCCTATGCCTTTGCCACCCCGCCTGCCATGCCCTGTGTAGCCATCGCGGGCAGCAGCGGCTGGACCACTGCCGGCGCTCTGGTGCGGTATGGTTTCCTGCTGATGCTCGCCTCGGTGCTGATCTGTGTGTTCCTGGGGTATCCGGCGGCCTGCATGGTGCTCTGATACGACAATACAAAAAACAGCGATGAGATCCGAAAATCCCATCGCTGTTTTTTTATTGGTATTGCGTTTGCTGTTACTTCAGGTCAACAGTGATGTAGGTCAGGCCGTTGGCGGTCTCGGACTTTACATCGCAAACCTTCTCCAGGAAGGTATCAGACAGCGGAATATCGAAGTCAACGCTGTAAGTCATACCGTTGTACTTGGAAGTACCCTCAACACGGATAACATTGTTCTCCAGCGCAACATGCATGTCCTCAGGATTGATGCCGATGGTCTTTACCATAGTGGCATAGGTATTGCCATTCTTGATCCACGGAGCGTAACCAGGAGCATTCAGCTTCAGATTGGAAAATCCGTCAAAGTTGTCCATGATTTCTTCAAAAACCTTAAACATGATAGAACACCTCTCCTTAATTTTGTGCATGATATGTGTAGGAATCTTCTTCCTGCTACAACTATAATTTAATACAACGCTGTGGATTTGTCAAGAAACAGAATGTGAAAAATGATGTGACTTTGTCACAAAATATCGAACATCAACCTGTTAAAAACACACAAAACACAGCGGGAACGCTTTTCAGTGTGAAAGGGGAGGGATCAGACGCCTGTCCAGCCGACGCTTCCCAGGAAGTACAGAATAATCCAGGAAACGACCAGCATGAGCAGAGTGATGGGAAGGGCCCATTTCAGCCACTTGCTCAGCGGGACACCGGCGATTGCCAGCGAACCGGCAGTAGCGCCCAGGGCGGGGGTTACCAGGTTGGTGAAGCCGTCGCCGAACTGGAATGCGGAAACAGCCAGGTTGCCGGACATGCCCAGGCTTTCTGCCATCGGCTTGATGATGGGGATCAGGATTGCCATCTTTGCCGAAGCGGACGGAACGAACAGGTTCAGGAAGGCGACGATTGCCGACATACCCACCGAGGCCAGACCGAGGGAGAGTTCCCGCAGGGGCAGGCAGGCGTAGTAAACGATGGTGTGCAGGATATTGCCGTTTTCCATAACGAGCGACATGGTGCCGGCCAGACCGATCACAGCCGCAACGAAGGCCATGCCGGAGGTGCCCTTGGCAAAGGCAGCGCCGATCTTATCCAGGTTCTGTCCGTAGATCAGGCCGCAGAGGATTGCCACGGGGATCTGGACAGCGGGCATGATGGTATTTGCCATGCCCAGTACGGTCATCATGTAGACGATCACGAAGTACTGCGCGAAGAACAGGACAGTTACCAGGGCGGCCCGGGGATTGAAGGCTACAACTTCCATCTCATCGCCGGTTTCCGCATGGTAAGTTTCCATCCAGTCGGTATTTCCCATGGCCGACTTGGTGGGGTCCTTGGCAATTTTGCGGGCATAGTGCAGGGTATAGAGCATACCGATTGTAATAATAACGAGCAATATTACGGTTCGTTCTACAAAACCGGAATACATGGGGACATCCATCATCAGCTGTGCGGTGGAGATCCGGCGGGGACCCACTGCAAAGCCGGTAAAGGAGGCAAAGAAAGTGAGGGCAACCGCCATGATGGGGTCCAGGCGGAGCTTTTTCGCCATCATCACGCCCAGCGGAACCAGAGCGATCATCGAGTCACCGCCGCCGAAGCCGCCATGGATGGCAATTACCATGAACACGATGGGAACCAGGACCGATACGCCCTTGTCCTGGAGCTTGTAGAGGGCCCAGTTGACCATCTCGTCGAAGGCGCCGGTACCCATGATGACACCCACACAGCCGCCGCTGATCAGCAGCAGGGAGATGACATAGCTGGAGTTCATGAAGCCGGGCAGGATGTAGTTGAGGGCCTGCCAGATGTTGACGGGGGTCTGGTGACCCAGCAGGTGGAACTCATCGCCGATGAGGGCGCCGGTTTCCGGATCGGTGGCAAACTGACCAGCGGGAACAATGTAGGTCAGCAGGCTCATCAGCAGGATCAGACCCAGCATCAGGAAGAGCAGATGGGGCATTTTCAGCTTTGACTTTTTCTTGGCAGGGGCAGCAGTCGGTGCAGACATAGTAGTCGCCTCCTTCAGGTTCAGACTGAGGCCTATTCCGCCGCAGCAGTTGCAGGCGGAAGCGTAAGTGCAAAATATATAATTATTTTTAACAATTTGTAAAATAATTATATACTTTACTGATTTAAGCGTATCTTAATTTGCCGCGAATGTCAATTGAAAAGTTGTTGTGATTATATACATAAATAGTAGTAAAAATCGACAGATTCATACAATTCACCCCAAGTGCATTGCGGTGATACCGAAAGTGTGCTACTATTATACCAGAACGGTAGAGTGATAAAGCGTTTTTGGATTTTTGATTGAACCGGTGCGCTTTCGTCCCTGCTGCCGAGTTTTTATGCTGAAGCATTACTGTAAGGAGGAATGTATGATGAAGGTTTATGAGCTGGCAAAGGCCGTAGATCCTTATGTAGTATCCATGCGCCGGTATTTCCACGAAAATCCCGAGCTGTCCAACCAGGAGGACAAGACCATCGAGCGGATCGGTCAGGAACTGGATGCCATGGGCATTCGGTATGAAGTTGTTCCCAAGGGTGGTATCATTGGTTATATTGAGGGCACCAAGCCCGGCAAGGGCAAGACTGTCCTGCTGCGTGCCGACTGCGATGCGCTGCCTGTTCTGGAAAAGAAGGACAACCTGGCAGGTCCCCGTGTCTGCTGCTCCAAGGTAGACGGTGTAATGCATGCCTGCGGTCATGACGGTCATACAGCCATCCTGCTGGGCGCTGCCAAGATCCTCAATGAGCACAAGGACGAGATCGCTGGTAAGATCATCCTGTTCTTCGAGCGTGCTGAGGAAAACGGCGGCGGTATGCCCCAGATGCTCGCCTACATGGACAAGCACGGCATCACTGCTGATACCTGCTATGGTACTCACCTGTTCGCTATGCTGGAGTCCGGCAAGATTGGTCTGATCACCGGCGGTACCATGTCCACCGCTATGGGCTTCAATATCACCATCCATGGCAAGGGCGGTCACGGTTCCCGTCCCGACCAGGCCAACAGCCCCATCGACTGCTTCGTAGCCATCTACAATGCGCTGCAGGCAGCCCGTCTGACCAAGATCACCCCCTTCAAGCCTCTGACTCTGTCGGTAGGTCTGCTGCAGGCCGGTGCAGTCAGCAATGTTATCCCCAACGACCTGACCTTCGCTGGTACAGCCCGTCTGTTCGACCGTGAAGAGGTTGGTTATCCCTTCAAGGAAACCCTCATCAAGATCGTTGACGGTATCTGCGCTGCCTATGGCTGCACTGCTACTTACAACCAGCTCAGCGATCCCGCTTACCCGGTTTACAACGATCCGGAGTGCGTAGAGTTCGCCCGCAAGGTTGTAGGCGCTGAGCTGGGTGAAGATGTAATTGCTCAGCCCGAGCCCTGGATGGCTTCCGAGAGCTTCTCCAGACTGCAGAAGCTGATGCCCGGCGTATTCGCTCTGGTAGGCGTGAACAACCCCGAAAAGGGTACTGGCGCTGCTCACCACAACGAGTACTTCGACATCGATGAGGATACCTTCAAGCTCGCTGTTACCGGTACAGTCAGCTATGCGCTGAACTTCCTGGAGAGCGATATTGATACCTCCGCCCGCAAGTGGAAGGGCACCATGCATGACTTCTTCAAGGATATGGGCTACACCGATGAAATGATCGAGGCAGTCTACAAGAAGATCGAGGCATAACTCTCAGAAATAAGGATCATTCCTGAAAAAGAGCCGGTTTTTATACCGGCTCTTTTTTGCGGCATAAAATTGTGATATGACGGGGAATAGTTATAAAGTATAAATATTCTTGTTGCAATATTGTTAAAAGTATAATTTATCGCTTGCATTTTTTCGTCAATAATAGTAAGATACTGGTTAGTGAAATGTCAAAATCTCCACTTTGTGCAGATCACGGAATGTTTTGCCTGTTTTGTTCCTTTGGGACGGAATGGGTACGGAGGTGTTTCAAATTGAAAATTTATGAACTCGCAAAGGAAGTCAATCCCTATGTGGTAGAAATGCGCCGGTATTTCCATGAGCATCCGGAGCTGTCCAACCAGGAGGACAAGACCATTGAACGCATTGGTCAGGAACTGGCTGGCATGGGCATTGAGTATGAAGTTGTGCCCCATGGCGGTATTGTAGCCATTCTGGAAGGCAAGACTCCCGGCAAGGGTAAGACTGTCCTGCTGCGTGCCGACTGCGATGCGCTGCCGGTTCAGGAGACCAAGGAGAACCTGGCTGGTCCCCGTGTCTGCTGCTCCAAGGTGGATGGCGTGATGCACGCCTGCGGTCATGATGGTCATACTGCTATGCTGCTGGGCGCTGCCAAGATCCTCAAGGAACATCTGGACGAAGTACATGGACGGATTATCCTGTTCTTCGAGCGTGCTGAGGAAAACGGCGGCGGTATCCCGCAGATGCTGGCTTATATGGACGAGAAGGGCCTCAAGCCGGACACTGTCTGGGGCATCCATCTGTATGCCGGTCTGGAATCGGGCAAGATGGGTCTGCTGGATGGCGGTACCATGGCTTCGGTATTCGGCTTCAATGTCACCATCCATGGCAAGGGCGGTCATGGTTCCCGTCCTGACCAGGCCAACAGCCCCATCGACTGCTTCGTTGCCATCTACAATGCTCTGGAAGCAGCCCGTCTGACCAAGATCACTCCCTTCCAGCCTCTGACTGTATCGGTAGGTCTGCTGCAGGCCGGTGCTGTGGGCAATGTAATCCCCAACGACCTGACCTTCGCCGGTACTGCCCGGTTCTATGACCGGGATCTGGTGGGCATGCCCTTCCGCAACTACTTCTTCCAGATGGTAGAGGGCATTGCTGCTGCCTATGGCTGCACTGTTTCCTACAACAGCATCACCGAGCCGGCCTTCGCCGTTTCCAATGACCCCGAGTGCGCAGCCTTCGCGCGCAAGGTCATCGGTGAGGAGCTGGGCAATGATGTCATTGCCTTCCCCGAGCCCTGGATGGCTTCCGAGAGCTTCTCGCAGCTGCAGAAGCTGTGGCCCGGCGTTTTTGCTCTGCTGGGTATCAACAACCCCGAAAAGGGTACCGGTGCTGCTCACCACAATGAGTACTTCGACCTGGATGAAGATGTATTCAAGCTGGGCGTAGCGGGTGCTGTTACATACGCACTGCGCTTCCTGGACGGCGATGTGGACACCTCTTCCCGTCAGTGGAAGGGCAGTGTCCGCGATCTGTTCACCGAGCTTGGCGTCAAGCCCGAAGTGATCGACAGTTACTACAAGGCAATCCACGAATAAGAGTTCTGTCCCGAAAACAGCAGGCAGTTTTGCCTGCTGTTTTTGTATTTTGTGCAGAGTGCTTAAAAACTGTCCCGAAGATTTCCAGGGCAGTTGTGCGGCTTTGATTGAATCATCCGGCAGATTATGGTATCCTGTAACTAACAGAATTTCGAAATCCTGCAGATGATCCGGGGGTAACGGCTCACCTGCCTGTCCAGAAAAGGAGTTGTGTTTCATGTCTTACAGTCCCAAGCTCGGTTCCGCTTTCAATAAGACCCGTCTGCGTGACCCGGAGCATCCCACCACCTGTTCGGGTATGTGTTCGGTCTGCGGCGAATGCCCCGGCCTGTGTGAGATCGGTCTGGCTGCGGTGCGCGGCGCGGATACGGTCTATCCCACTGCCGGCGGTATCTATCAGTATGGCTCGGAAAAGGATTATCCGGTGGATCTGTCCCACTTCAACATCAACGGACGGGTATTCGGCGCTGTGGGCGCGCCTGAGTGCTCGGCGGAGGCCACTGTGTTCCATGTGAAGATGGAAACCGAGATCGGTCGCCGCAATCCCATCAAGCTCAAGCTGCCGGTGGTACTGCCCGCAATGGCAAAGCTGGCCTGGCCGGAGTACTTCGGCGGCGCTGCCATGGCAGGTGTGCTGGCTGTGATCGGTGAGGGCGCCATTGACAAGGACCCGAATCTGGTATGCGAAAATGCCAGGGTCAAGGAGTGCCAGCTGCTCAAGGATATGATCGGCGCCTTCCGCAAGTACGACCACGGCTATGGTCAGATCATCCTGCAGGTGAACTGCGATGACGATATCCGCGGTGTGGCAGAATACGGCCTGACCGAGTGCGGCGCCACCGCCATCGAGTTCAAGTTCGGACAGTCCGCCAAGGGCATCCAGGCCATGGGCATTGTGGAGGGTCTGGACAAGGCGCTCAAGATGAAGAAGAACGGCAACCTGATCCTGCCCGATCCCGAGGACCCCGAGGTGCAGAAGGAATACCTGGCAGGCCGCGGCCCGCACTTCCGGGATTACAACCGTCTGCCCATGTGGACCGAGGAATATCTCTGCGGACGCATTGAGGAGCTGCGCAAGCTGGGCGCCAAGAATATCTTCTTCAAGATGGCGGGCTATGATCCCCAGGATATGGAGAAGGTACTGCGCATTGCCTGCAAGGCCGAAGTGGACATGGTCACCTTTGACGGCGCCGGCGGCGGCAGCGGCAACAGCCCGGTGAAGATGATGAACGAGTGGTGCTATCCCACCATCCAGATGGAGAGCGAGCTCTACACCATCTGCCAGCGGCTGGAGAAGGAAGGCCTGGAACTGCCGGATATCGCCATCACCGGCGGCATTGCTAGTGAGGATCAGGTGTTCAAGACCCTGGCCTTCGGCGCTCCCTATGTGACTATGGTGGGCATCGGGCGGGCAGCCATGGCAGCAGCCATGAGTGCCAAGAAGGTGGGCGAGCTCATCGCAGAGGGCAATGTGCCCAAGGAATATGCCAAGTTCGGCAGCACGGTTCCGGAGATCTTCGCCGACCTGCGGGAGCTGCGGAGCATCTACGGCGATGAGGCGGACAGCTTCCCCACCGGCGCCATCGGTGTATTCTCCTACCTCAACAAGATCCATCTGGGCGTGCGTCAGTTCCTGGCACTCAACCGGAAGTTTGATGTGGCCTATACCGACCGCACCGACCTGATCCCGCTGACCTATGAGGCACTGGATCTTCTGAACGGCACCTATCTGAAGTAAATCTGTATTCCCGAAGTCCCCCTTTGGAATGTGTAGCCAGAGGGGGGCTTTTTGTGCGCCAGGGGAGGAATCTCCAGGGGAAATTTGGGGACAGAATAGGACGAAAATTTTACGAAAATTTGATGGTGAGCAGTCCCAAAAACTGATACAATGGCAAAGTAGGCAGAATTGGCGTTGTCATGCGGATTTTTTGTTAAATTGATAACGATATTCGAATTTATTCGTTGGTTTTTTGCACAGAAACAGATATAAAGTTTTGTGAAATACCAATAAAAAATTCGTCGAAAATAGCGATGGAAACGCTTGATTCTTGACTTTGGATACAAGACCTATTAAAATAGTAGATTGACATGGCGCGGGTATTTGTTCACAATTTGTTCGCTTTGCGGAAACAATGCAAACCCATGTCATTCAGGGATTCCCCAAGGGAGAGGAACGGTATTTTGAGCAGAAAAGTTGTCTGGATCGGCTGCGCTGTCATTGCGCTGAGCATCGTACTGTATCTGGCGGGCTTCGCCCCGGAAAGCCGGGAAGAACCCGAGGATTACGGCGGGTTCCGGTCGGGCATCACCTATGCCATGAATACGGTCATTGAACAGAAATGGTACGGGGAATCGGCGGATACCGTCTACACCGGCATGGAAACCAAGATCCGGGAGATTGAATCGGTGCTTTCCATGCACCTGTCCCAGTCGGAGACCGCCGCGATCAACGAAAATGCCGGCGTTCAGCCCGTTGAGGTTTCCCAGCCCACCTTTGACCTGCTCCAGCGGGCCAAGGAGCTGTCCGAGCAGTCGGACGGCGCATTCGACATCACCATCGCACCGGTGGTGGAGCTCTGGGGCATCACTTCGGATCACCCCCATGTGCCCACCGATGAGGAACTGGCCCAGGCCATGGCCCTCATGGGGCTGGAGGATCTGGTGCTGGACGAGGAAGCCTGTACGGCCTACCTCACCCGGCCCGGCATGGCAATCGACCTGGGCGGCATCGCCAAGGGCTGGACTGCCGATCAGCTCCGGGAGTATGCCCGGGAGCTGGGAGCGGAGCGGGGGTATGTATCTCTGGGCGGCAACCTGATGATCATCGGGGAGCGTCCGGACGGCGACCCGTTCAAGTTCGGACTGCGGGACCCGCAGGGAGATGCCAGCACCTACCTTGGCACTGTAACGCTGGAGGACGGCTGCACCATGGCGACCACCGGCGGATATGAGCGCTACTTTGAGGAGGACGGCATCCGGTACCATCATGTACTGGACCCCAGGACCGGTTATCCGGCGGACAGCGATCTTCTGAGCGTGGCGGTCATCAGCAAGGACGGCACCCTGGCGGACTATCTTTCCACCACGCTGTTTGTCCAGGGGCTGGAGGCAGCCAAGGCGGCAGCGGGTTCGGAGGATTACGCCCTGGTAATGGTGGATCAGGAGAACAATGTCTGGATCTCCGGTTCACTGCGTGGGAATTTTGAACCCCACGAAACAGACGCGGATTACACCTATATTTATATAGACTGACAATAACAGGAAAACCGGGAGAGAAAACGATGGGATATGGCACGACAAACCGCAGCGCCCGTGTGCGGCAGACCGTCCTGATGGGACTGATGTTCGCACTGGCAATGGTGCTGAGCTATGTGGAGTCGATGATCACCGTCCCGGGACTCCCGCCCGGCGTCAAGCTGGGGCTTTCCAATATTGTCACCATGTACTGTGTATTCTTCCTGGGATGGCGGCAGGCCTATACACTGGCTGTGCTCAAGGGCAGTTTTGCCCTGCTCACCCGGGGATTTACCGCTGCCTGCATGAGTACCGCAGGCGGTCTTGTATCGGTTACGGTGATGCTTCTGCTGATCCTGCCGAAAAAACTCAACCTCAGCTATACACTCATCAGTGTGCTGGGTTCCCTGGGCCATAATTTCGGACAGCTGCTTATGGCGTCTGTGATTATGAAATCCGGGTTTGTCATTTATTATCTGCCTATAATGGCAGTATCAGGCGTGGGAATGGGCGTTGCCACCGGCGTTCTCCTGCGTGTGATGCTCCCTTATATGAATAAACTGCAGCTGGTCAAGCACTGACTGCAGGCCGTAAGGCTATCACTATGACGAAGTAAAACCCCCGGGTAATTTATTTGGGGGTTCTGGTTCGTTTTTTAGGGGTAAATATGGTAAAAAACTTCTTTAACAGGAGGAAACTATCGTGTCAAAGCTTTTTTCAAAATCTTTGAATGGCGTCAAGGTCCCGCACAGCAAGAATACTGCTGAGATGGAAACCGTCAAGATGCCTGTGCCCGACAAGGTAGTGATCCCGATGAAGCAGCACATGGGCCGGGAGTGTACTCCCACCGTGAAGCTGACCGACCTGGTCAAAGTAGGTCAGATCATCGGCGATACTGACGCCTTTATCGGCGCGCCGATCCATTCCAGTGTTTCCGGTAAGGTCACCAAGATCGACGAGATCATCGGCACAGACGGCAATCCCATCAAGGCCGTGGAGATCACCACCGACAAACTGCAGGAGATCGATGAATCGGTCAAGGTTCCGGAGGTTACTGACCTTCAGAGCTTTGCCGCGGCAATCCGTGCTTCCGGGCTGGTGGGCCTGGGCGGTGCCGGCTTCCCGACCCATGTCAAGCTGATGCCCAAGAATCTGGATGAGGTCACCACTCTGCTGGTAAATGGCGCTGAGTGTGAGCCCTACATCACCGCTGACAACCGTGCCATGCTGGAAGATACCGACGACATCGTCGAGGGTATCAAGCTGGTGAAAAAGTACATGAACCTGTCCACTGTCATCATCGGCATTGAGGACAACAAGCCCCAGGCTATTGCCAAGCTCCAGGCAGCTGTTGCTGACATCGAAGGCGCTTCGGTCAAGGCTCTGAAGGCTCAGTATCCCCAGGGCGGTGAGAAGGTGCTGATCTACGAGTGCACCGGCAAGATCGTTCCTGAGGGCAAGCTCCCCAGCGATGTGGGCTGCGTTGTCATGAATGTTTCCTCCATTGCATTTGTAGCCAAGTACATGCGTACCGGCATGCCGCTGATCACCAAGCGTCTGACTGTGGACGGCGATGCCATTGCTGAGCCCAAGAATGTGGAAGTTGCCATTGGTACTTCCTTCAGCGATGTGATCGACTTCTGCGGCGGTTTCAAGACCGAGCCCAAGAAGATCATCATGGGCGGACCGATGATGGGCTTTGCAGTTCCCACCATCAACTATCCTGTTCTCAAGAACAACAATGCAATCCTGGCATTCAGCGCTGCCAAGACTGCTGAGGCTGAAAAGCCGGAAACCCCCTGCATCCGCTGCGCCCGCTGCGTGAATGCATGTCCCTTCAGCCTGATGCCTGCTGCCATTGAAAAGGCTTACAAGGCCGGCAATGTGGATGCCCTGAAGGCTCTGAAGGTAAACCTGTGCATGGAATGCGGCTGCTGTGCCTATGTCTGCCCGGCCAAGAGAAATCTTGTATCGGTCAACCGGCTGGCCAAGAAAATGATTGTTGAAAGGAGCAAGTAAGGGTGAGTACCATTACAAATAAGCTGACTGTGTCTCCTTCTCCTCATATCAAGGATAAGGTGACAACTTCCTCTCTGATGCTCAATGTGATCATTGCTCTGGTTCCCGCTGCGGTGGCTTCGGTTGTGATCTTCGGCATCAGCTCGCTGATCCTCATTGCCACCTGTGTAATTACCTGCGTGGTTGGTGAGTACCTGTTCAATGTCGTATGCAAGAAGCCCCAGACCATCGGGGATCTGAGTGCGGTTGTGACCGGCATCCTGCTGGCCTTCAACCTGCCCTCCACCTTCCCGATCTGGATGGCTGTGGTTGGTTCTCTGTTTGCCATCGTGATGGTCAAGAACCTGTTCGGCGGTATCGGTCAGAACTTTGCCAACCCCGCCATTGCCGGTCGTGTAATCCTGCTGATCTCCTTCTCCGGTCCCATGACCAGCTGGATGATTCCTGAAAAGGCTGTGGGCGGCTTCCGTCTGGTATCGGGTGCTACCCCCCTGGCTGTAAATGCTCTGGGCAATACCGCAGACCTTCCTTCCTATGCCGATATGTTCCTGGGTCTGCGCGGCGGTTCTCTGGGTGAGACCTGCATCCTGGCTCTGCTCATCGGCGGTATCTTCCTGATTGTCCGCGGTGTCATCAAGCCCATTATCCCGGTTGCCTTCCTGGGCACCATCGCAGTATTCGCTCTGCTGGTTGGTCAGGACCCGCTGTTCCATCTGATGGCTGGCGGTGCTGTTCTGGGTGCCTTCTTCATGGCTACTGACTATGTTACTTCTCCGGTTACCGATATGGGCAAGCTCATCTTTGGTATCGGCTGTGGTCTGATCACCATGGTGATCCGTGTATACGGCAACTATCCCGAGGGTGTATCCTTCGCGATCCTGCTGATGAATGTAATTGCTCCGCATATTGATAGCCTTACAAAGTCCAAGCCCTTTGGAGGTGTAGTTGCAAAATGAGTATGTTCAAGGAATTTGCCATGCCGCCTCTGGTCCTGACAGTCATTGCAGCTGTTGTGACCGGCGCGCTGGTTGCCACTGAAAGTGTTACAACTCCTATTATTGAGCAGCAGGCTGCTGCGGCTGCGGATGCAGCCCGTGCAGTAGTGCTTCCGTCGGCAGATAGCTTCACCCAGGTTACTGTGGATGAAATGCCTGAAGGCGGCGTAGATATCTACGAAGCCAACAACGGTACAGGTTATGTAGTAACCGCTCAGGCAAAGGGCTATGGCGGTATGCTCAAGGTTATGGTCGGCATCGATTCCAATGGCCTGATTTCTGGTACCGAGGTACTGGAGAACAACGAAACCCAGGGTCTGGGTTCCAAGGTATCGGAACATGCCTTCATGGACCAGTATATCGGCAAGGATTCCACTCTGGAGGGAATTGAAACCATCAGCGGTACCACCATTTCTTCCAATGCCTTCAGCAAGGCAGTACAGAATGCTTACCAGGTATACGGTGTAGCTGCTGGCGTCGAAGTAGCCGGTACCCAGCGTGATCCGATTACAGATGAAGTAAAGGCTGAGCTGTTCCCGAATGTGACCAGCTTCCAGAAGTACGCTGTGGAAGGCGAGGCTTACAAGGCTGGCGATGAGGGTTACATCGTTGTAACCAGCAACGCCGGATTTGCCGGAGATGTAACCACTGCCATTGGTTTCGATCTGAACGGCGCCATTACCGGCGTGGTATTCACCGAGACCAGCGAAACCCAGGATTACGGCGAACAGTATACCCGTGCTTCCTGGAAGGATGCTCAGGTGGGCAAGACTTCGGCAGATGAACTGGATCTGATTTCCGGCGCGACTGTCACCTATGACGCCCTGAAGCTGAACTTCACTGAGGCCTTTGAGATGCTGCCCACACTGGCAGATGCTTCTCTGGAATATGAGGGTACTGCTGAGGGCTACAACGGCACCATGACTGTTGCCGTAGGCATTGATTCCACCGGTGCCATTACCAGTGTCCGTCTGGTGGACAGCGCAGATGATTTTGCCAGCAAGGTAAGTGATGAAGCCTTCACTTCCCAGTTTGTAGGCAAGACTTCCACCGATGGTATTTCCACCATTTCGGGCGCAACGGTTTCTTCCACAGCCTTCATTGAGGCCGTAAACAATGCACTGGCTGCACAGAAGGGAGCATAAGAGATCGTGAAAAAGAATAAGCTTTCGATACTCACAAATGGTATCATCAAAGAAAACCCTGTCCTGGTTCTGGTGCTGGGTACCTGTCCCACACTGGCAACCACTACCTCGGCGATCAATGGTCTGGGTATGGGTGTTGCCGCTACTGCTGTACTGGTATTCTCCAACCTGCTCATTTCGCTGCTCAAGTCGGTTATTCCGGACAAGGTGCGTATTCCCTGCTATATCGTAGTAATCGCCGGTCTGGTAACTGTTGTACAGATGCTGGTTCAGGCTTATGCCATTGACCTGTATAACGCTCTGGGTGTATTCCTGCCCCTGATCGTTGTAAACTGCATCATTCTCGGCCGTGCTGAGATGTTCGCCAGTAAGAACAGCCCTCTCGACTCGGCCCTGGACGGCTTGGGCATGGGTATGGGCTTCACACTGACCCTGTTCATGATGGGTTCGATCCGTGAACTGCTTGGTTCCGGCTCCATCTTTGGCGTATCGGTTCTGTCCACTCCCATTGCCATCTTTGGCGTGGCTCCCGGCGGCTTTATTGTATTTGGCTGCCTGGTTGCCCTGGTTAACAAGATTACCGAGGGCAAGGCCATCAAGAAGAAGGAATTCAGCTGCGCTGACTGCCCGGTTGCTTCGGTATGCGGTCAGTCCAAGCTGGCTTGCGAGAAGGGAGAGTGCTAACTGATGAAAGAACTGATGATTATTCTGTTCAGCGCGATCCTGGTTAACAACTATCCGCTGTCCAAGTTCCTGGGTATCTGCCCCTTCCTGGGCGTATCCAAGAAACTGGATTCCGCGGTGGGCATGAGCGCTGCTGTTATCTTTGTAATGCTGATGGCAACCGCCGCTACCTGGCCCATCTATGATATGCTGCTGGAGCCCAATGGTCTGGCCTACCTGCAGACTATCGTATTCATTCTGGTTATCGCCGCGCTGGTACAGCTGGTAGAGACCATCCTCAAGAAGTATGTTCCTGCTCTGTACAAGGCACTGGGCGTATATCTGCCGCTGATCACCACCAACTGTGCTGTTCTGGGTGTAACCGTACTGAACATCACTGAGAACTACAACTTCGTAGAGTCGATGGTGAACTCTCTGGGTGCTGGTCTGGGCTTCATGCTGGCAATGGTACTGTTTGCCGGTGTCCGTACCCGTCTGGAGAACATCGACGCTCCCAAGTATTTCCAGGGCCTGCCCATCACTCTGCTTGCCGCTTCGCTGGTATCTGCTTCGTTCATCGGATTTTCCGGTGTAGTTGACGGCCTGTTCATGTGATTTTGGTAGAGAGGAGTTTGGAACCATGGGTATTTATACATTTCCTGTAATGCTGGTAGGCGGTATTGGTCTGCTGGCTGGTGTGATCCTGGCTGCTGCTTCCAAGTTCTTTGCGGTGGAAGTAGATGAGCGGGCCACCAAGATCCGTGAGTGCCTGCCCGGTGCAAACTGCGGCGGCTGCGGCTTTGCCGGTTGTGACGACTATGCCGCAAACCTGATCGCCAATCCGGATCTTCCCACCAACCTCTGCCCGGTCGGCGGTGCAGCGGTTGCCCAGAAGATCAGTGAGATCATGGGTGTATCCTTTGAAGCTGCTACTCCCAAGCATGCGGTAGTACACTGCAATGGTACCTGCCAGAACACCAAGTATGCCATTGATTACGAAGGACCCCAGACCTGCGCTGCCTGCAACACCATGTTCGGCGGCCGCGGTACCTGCAACTTCGGCTGCATCGGTTTTGGTGACTGTGTAGCTGCCTGTCAGTATGACGCCATCCACATTGTGGACGGTGTGGCTGTGGTAGATCCTGAGAACTGCATCGCCTGCGGTGCATGTGCCAGAGCCTGCCCCAAGGGTCTGATCACCATGATCCCCGAGACCAGCCAGATCTATGTAAGCTGCTCTTCCAAGGCCAAGGGTGCTGTAACCCGTCAGGCCTGCAGCGTAGGCTGTATTGCCTGCCGCAAGTGTGAGAAGAGCTGCCCTTCCGGCGCGATCACTGTCAACAACAATGTTGCCTCCATCGATCCGGAGAAGTGCACCAACTGCGGCCTGTGCATGAGCCAGTGCCCCACCGGTGCAATCCGCAATGTAATGTACTGCGACGGCAATCCTGCCAACACCGCAGCACACGACTAATTGCATATCTGTCTGAAAAAGCACACGGCTTGTCCGTGTGCTTTTTTTGTTTGATGCGGCATTCTCAGCCGGGGCAGAGGCGGGAAAAGGGCGTTATCCGGCGGCGCACGGCTGACAGGCGCTGATATGGACTGTGCAGAATGCCAGGAGTAATTTTGACAAAAAGCCGGGGCAGGGTTTTGGCATTCGGACGATGCCCCATGGGAGAGGACAGCACAGCCGGAAAAATCCAGCGGGATTTCGACAAATTTTTCAGATGGTTTATTGTGGGAATTAAATGAAAATTTTTTATTACTAATATAAATCTTTATTATTGCATAGACCTGTATTATAATAAAGGCAGGTAAATGAAACAGAAATTCTCATCGCAATAAAAATTTATTACAGGAGGCAGGCATGGAACCTATCATGAAAGAATATTGTGAATTGGTCGGGTTCCTTGGAAAGGTGCTGGGCCAGGATTATGAGATCATCCTGCATGATCTGAGCAACATGGATCACTCGGTGATTGCGGTGGCAAACGGACATGTCAGCGGGCGCAGGATCGGTTCTCCCATGAATGAGAACGGACTGCGGCTGATCCGCTCCGGGGCATGGAAGGATAATCCGGAGATGATCCGCTACCGGGGATACTCCAAGAAGAGCAATCAGCTGCTCTGCTTTGCCCGGTTCATCAAGAACCAGGAGGGGGAGCCCATCGGAATGCTCTGCATCAACTACGACTACACCAACAGCCAGAAGCTGGTGGACAGCCTGACCGAACAGCTGGGCATTGCTTCCCTGCCGGATCAGGCGGAAAGTGAAAAATACTTCAAAAGCGACACCGAAAAATTCCCGGACAATATGGAAGAGGTGGTCTATGGCATCTGCAATCAGGTGCTGTCCGAGGCCACCGTGCCGGTGGACCGCCTTTCCCAGGACGAGAAGATCGCCATTGTGGAAAAGCTGGACGGCAAGGGAGTTTTTCTGTTCAAAGGCGCGGTAGCATTGGTAGCCGGACGGCTCCAGACCTCCGAGGCGACCATCTACCGGTATCTCTCCAAAATCAACCGGGCCGGCGGGAAAAACGGCCTGCAGTAAATCCATGGTTTCAGCCCGGAACGGATCCGCCGGGTGAAATAGACAGAATTTTTACCAAAGCAGAAAGTAGGGGAGTTTATGACACAAGAATACAGCAGCATGGCCAACAGTATTATCATGTGGCTGGCCTGTGCACCGGGAGTATTGATCGTGTTGTTCCAGGCATATCTCTTCTTCCGGCGCAGTAAAAAAGATGCTCTGCGGGTAGGCCTCACCGAGAAACAGGTCAAGGCTGCCATCCGCAGTGCGACTGTAACCTCCGTTGGTCCGTGTTTTGTAATGCTGACCGCTATGCTTTCCCTGATGCTCTATGTGGGCGCGCCGCTGGCGTGGCTGCGTGTGGACTTCATCGGTTCGGTATCCTATGAGCTCCAGGGCGCCAACTTCGCCGCAGAGGGTATGGGCATTGAACTGGGTACCGCTGCCATGGATGCCAGCTATCTGTCCACCGCCTCCATTGTTATGACTGCCGGCTGTATCGGCTGGGTTGTCTTTGCGGCACTCTTCTCTGATAAGATGGAGAAGGTCAATGCAGTCATGAGCGGCGGCAATGAGCTGCTGGTTCCCATCCTGGGCACCGGCGCTCTGATCGGTGTATATGCCTCGCTCACCATGGACCGTCTGTATCCCTTCAAGAACCAGGGCTTTGCGGTACTGTCCTCGGCAGCACTGATGTTCCTGATCCAGAGCTACAACAAAAAAGCCAACAAACAGTGGCTCAAGGAATGGGGACTGACCATCTGCATGATCTTCGGTATGATCTGCGCCACTGTATCGGAACAGTTCATCATGCTGTAAGCCATACAGCTCATTCAATGAAAAAACCGATCCCGGCACCGCTGTTGTGCCGCATTCAGGGGGTAATCAAGTATGACTGACATGGAACGTGATGTATTCCATAAGGAATATATGCCTTACATCATCAAATGGGGAAAGCTCACCTGCTGGCTTTCCATTCCGCTGATCTTTATCCCGGCAATTGCCCTGTATATCTTCTATCAGGCTGTGCCGTCGGTGGGCGGTGTGATTACTGGTTTTATCGCACTGTTCTCCTCGATGGTAGCCTGGTATGTGGTGGACCCCATCACACTCTATCCCATTCTGCACATCCCCGGCATGTATATGACCTATATCGCCGGTAACTCCAAGGAGATCCGTGCCCCTGCGGCAACTGCGGCTCTCTCCGCCACCGATGTGGAAGCCGGTACTGAACATGGCACCATCATCTCTGCCATCGCCATTTCGGTTTCCATCTTCATCAGCCTGGCTGTCATGACCCTGGTTGCCCTGGCTGGCAACTTTATCCTCAGCCTGCTGCCCGATTCCATTGTCGCGGCACTCAACTACCTGCTGCCCGCCCTGTTCGGTGCGATGTGCATGCAGCGTATCATGATGGACTATAAATCGGCCTTCGTCCTGCTGCCCTGCGCCCTGATCATCCGTTATCTCAGCACCCTGGGCGTCTTCAAGGTTCTGCCTTTCGGCGGCGGCTATGCTCCGATCCTGTCCTGCGTTATCATTGGTGTGGTTGTGGCAAAGGCTCTGCATGGAAAAGCAGCTGCCAAGCCCAAAGCATAAACGAACTGTCTGACAAAACTATCAAAAGAGAGGTATGTTACTATGGGATTCAATGAAAAGGTTCATGCGTTTATTGCTGCCAAGTTCTATGTCTATCTCACCGAAGCCTTTGGCGAGCGCGGCGAGCGTGCCTTTATCCACGGCACTCAGTACTATGCCGAGCAGCGTGGACGCCGTATGGCCCAGCGTGCCATCCGGGACGGCAAGGAACTGACCTATGCCAACTATCTGGAGTACGGCGAGTGGGTGAATACACAGGAAATCATTGACGAGGGCTGTGCCAACAAGTCCACCATCGAATCCTGGGCCCCGGATTACCGCATCCATATCACCATGTGCCCGTGGTACACCCAGTTCAAGGAGATGGGCCTGCCCGATGCCGGTCATGTATACTGTGCTCATCTGGATAACTCCATCTGCCGCGGCTTCAATCCCTATCTGACCTACCTGGTGCCGGACACTCTGCACAAGAGCGGCTTCTGCACCCATATCATCAAGGATGTCAACTTTGAGGTAGGCGAGAAGCATCCCAAGAAGACCGAATACCTCAAGGGCTTCGACTATCACTGCGGACATTCCTACTGGGCATACAGCGAAGTGGTAGCTGCGATCTTCGGCGCCGAGGGCGAGCAGATCAACGCCAAGGTGATGAAGGACTTTGAGGAGACCTACGGCAAGGAAATGGCTGACAAGCTGGCTTCCTACAAGTACACCAACTTCAATGTAGCAGACTGATGCCTGCCTGAATCTATGAGGTAAAAACGCATTCATTCCGGTTATGGATATGAATGCGTTTTTTATCTGCCTTGGGCAGGTATGTGCGAAAAATGGCTTGTTCATGCGGAAAACTGGAGACTTTGCGGCTGGCAGGAGTGTCAGAGACGGTGGATTTTGGATCAGATCCATGATAGAATAACACTATTCTGCAAAGAGAAAGAGTGATATGTATATGGAAAAGATCGCAAGCTTTACTGTGGACCACAACAAACTCGACCGGGGCATCTATACCTCCCGGGTGGACGGGGACTGCTATACCTTTGACCTGCGCATGAAGAAGCCCAATACCGGCGATGTGCTGGCAACCGATGCCATGCACGCCATTGAGCACATCGGCGCCACCTGGCTGCGCAGCAGCCGCTTCAAGGACCAGATCATCTACTTCGGGCCCATGGGCTGCCGCACCGGATTCTATCTCATCACCCGGGACCTCACCGGTCAGCCGCTGGTGGATCTGGTGATCGATGCCTTCCGGTTCATCGCCGCCTGTGAAGGGGAGATCCCCGGTGCCAGCGCCAAGGAGTGCGGCAACTACCGGGATCTGAGCCTGGAGGGCGCCAAGCAGCAGGCCGCAGAGTACCTCACCACCATTGAGGGATATCCGGCAGCCTGGCTGGATTACGACCACGAATGAAAAAAGCGCCTGTCCCCTCGGGGACAGGCGCTTTTGTTATGCCAGGCGGATTTCCAGTTCCAGCCGGACCGAGGTTTCCGCCAGCTCGATCTGAGCCGAGGAGACCATCATGCCGATGAGCATCAGCTCCGATCCGGAACCGGGCTGGTCGCCGATCAGTTCCCAGTATTCCTCCGCCGCGCCGTATTGTCCGGTGCGCCCGAAGTATTCCGAGAGTTCTTCCAGTTCTCCCCGTTTGTCGGTGAAAAAGTCCGACTCGATGGTGAGCAGATACCGCTCCGGTTCCCGCCGGATGCGGGTACGGACATCGGTGGCTCCGGCTGTAAAGAGAAAGTTCACCAGTTCTTCGGTGATCCGCAGTATACGCTTTTTATCCTGACGCATGAAATCATGCCTCCTTTTTGAAACTCTGGATCAGCGGCACCAGGGTCAGTGCCACCAGTCCGGCAGTAAATCCGTTGTTGTAGAGGTTGAGCCCGCCATATACCGACCCCACGGTGGTGACAATGGCACAGTGGAGCATTCCGGCGATGATTCCCCACACCACGCCGAACTGTCCGGCGATGGGAGCCAGTCCCATGCCGAAGAGGGCTGCCAGCTGGATGGAGGGGTCAGCGGGCTGGTAGCGGAGCAGCAGGGTAGCGGCCCAGATTCCGGCAACAATAGGGGCGCAGTTTTTCGGGTGCATACCAAAGGCGGCAAAGCCCATGATGGTGATGACGCCGCCCAGGGTAGGGCCGTTGAGGTCGCCGCCCACCAGCCAGAGCCAGCCGATTGCCAGCAGTCCCATGACTGCCATGTTCATAAAGGTCGGGCCGACGCCGTCCATAAAGACGAAGTCTGCCACAGCCCGGCCCGAGTGGCGGGTGATGCGTCCGAGCCGGCGCAGTTCCCGGTCGGAGAGGAGCCAGCCCCAGACAAACAGCAGCACCAGGGCGCCCAGGCAGAGCCCGGTGAGCAGCGGCGGGAAGCCCTTCTGCCAGATCATCACGCTGCCGCTGTCCAGCTGGAAGCCCCGGAGCACCGACATCAGCGCAATGGCCACAAATCCGGCGGCAAAGCCCACATTGAAGAGGTTGTAACCCATGTGGAAGGAGGCGGTATGCGGCGCCAGCGCAGGCACCACAAAGCCGATGACCACGCCGATTCCAGCCGCAGCAGCAACCCGCAGCCACAGGGCGGTACTCAGGGCATTATAGAGGAAGGACACAAAGGGCGCCAGACAGGTGGAGAACAGCCCGATGACGATATACTTGTTCCACTTTTCCTCCTGATAGCGGGCGAAGAGCCAGTTGCCGAACAGGATGGGCAGGCAGTTCACCAGATTTTTGCCGAACAGCGCAAATCCGCCCATGATGAGAATGGCAGCCACGCTCAGACCGCTGTAAGTGAGTCCCAGCCGGCGGGTGAGCAGCAGGGAAGCCAGGGTCACCAGTCCGGCATTGAGCATGGTAGCGCCCATGCCGCCGATGACAAAGTAGTCGGAGATGAGCACATCCGGCGAGCGGTGGATCGCCGCCAGACCGGGCAGCAGGGTGTCCCAGGGGGAGAGCACCAGTCCGCAGACGAACAAAAAGACAGAAAATGCCAGCATCATGCGCCAGAGCAGCTCTGAGGGTTTGTGTTTGAGGGGGTGTTCAAAATGTTTCATGCGGGCTCCTTTGGTGTGGGGTGAACCGGCGGACGGAGCATCGCCTGCCGGCGGGGATAGTCGGGGAGAAGGCGTTCTGTCGCCGCATAGAAGGCGGCGGAGTGGTTGGGCACTGCCAGATGGGCCAGTTCATGGGCTGCCACACCCTCGATGGCTTCGGGCGGCAGATGCGCCAGCCGGGTGCTGAAATGCAGTTCCCCGGTGCGGGGATTGCAGCTTCCCCAGCGGGAGGTCATCAGCCGCAGCCGGAGCTCACCCGGACGGTGGGGACAGAATTCCGTCAGCCGGGGCACAAGACCGGCGATCATCTCCCGGAGCACCGGTTCCAGCTGACGGTTCAGCCATCGGGTGAGCCGGGGGTCCCGGGAGGAGAGGGGTGCCGGAAAGGGCAGAGAGAGTTCCCCGTCCCGGAGTGTGATCTCCCCGGTCGCTCCCAGCCGCAGCCGGTACGGAACGCCGAACAGCCAGAACCGGTCGCCGTCCTGGTACTCCGCGGGGATCTGCAGGTATTCCGGACGGCAGTCCAGCCGCTGCCGGGCCTGACGGATGCGGTCGGCATTCTGCTCCACAAAGCGGTCGGCCTCCGCCAGCGTGACCCGCTTGGGAATGGACACCGTCACGCTGCCGTCGGGACGCAGCCGCAGGTTGAGTTTTTTCACAGCCTTGCGGGTCAGCTCATATTCAATTCCGCCGGCACAGCGCTTCATGCTCCCGCTCCTTCCGCTGATGATATACCATTTCAGTATACCAGAAAGTCTGCCCTTTGTCCTCAGGTTTTAACAAAAAATCCGGGGAGAAATTTTGGTTTTTCCCGGCACGGCCTAAAATAAAAAGGACAGACGCCGGTGCTGGGCATCTGTCCTTTGCTGTATTGTACGGGTTACTGCAGGTCGCCGAATTCTGCCAGGGTGATCTCCAGCGCACGCTCCTGCAGGCTGAGATCCAGCCCGGAGCAGTCCTCCCCGGTGATGCGATGGAGTACCTCCCGCAGCAGGGCGGGATTGCGCACCAGTACCGGGCCCATCTGCCAGGTGCCGAAGAAGTTCCGGTAGAGGGTGCCTTCGGTGCCGTTCGGGGTTTCGCCGTCGCCGGGGCCGCGCAGCACCTTGAAGAGCGGATACGGATTTTCCCCGGTGAGGTGGGAAGTGCGGTTGACAAAGCCATAGCAGCGCACCGACTCATCAAATACCGGACGGGATACCACATCGCCGGTAAACACCTTGCCGGTTTCAGTGCCGTGGTAGGGGAAAAGCCCGATGCCGGTTTCCTCACCGTCCGGGGTCTGGAAGCTGCCGCCGAACAGGAACCGGGCATTGCCGGTGACCAGGAACACGGTGCCGTTTTCCACCGCCGCAGTGATGGCATCCGCGTACTGCCGGAAGTGGGGAGCTGCCGCCGCCAGATTCCTGGCCTTGCCGTGCCCGATGTAGATGAAATCATAGCCCGCCGGGTCGATGGGTTCGCCCAGCTGCACCTCGGTGACAGCCGACTCATAGCCCAGCTGTGCCGCAGCCCGGCGCACCGCTGTCACATTGGTATAGTCGCCGTACAGATCCAGCAGATCGCTGTACAGATGCAGGATTTTCAGTTCCTTCATTACCGCAGCACCTCCAGAATACCGTCCTCATCGCCGAAGGCCGAAGCAGCCAGCACCCAGATGGTGCCCTCACTGCGCTTCATGGCCTCCCGGAGCTTGGAGTTGTCGTCCTCAATGATCATGTGGTCCCGGTCAAAGCCAGCCAGTTCCAGCCGGACTGCCAGATCATAGGCCCGGCTGCCCGAGCAGACCACCCAGTCCACCTGACCCACCAGCCGTTCGAAGGCCACATCATAGAGCCAGGAAATATCCTTGTCATCGGTGTAGATGACATTGTTGACATAGAGTGCCACAGTCTTGGGGTTCTCCTTGGTGAGCACATAGGCGATGTTCTGATCCAGCGAAACAGGGTTCTGCTTGGTGAGCATCAGAATGGCCTTGCGTCCGTCCACATTGAACTCATCATACCGTTCCCGGCTGACCTCAAAGGTACCGGCAGCGGCAATGGCCTTTTCCAGCGGCAGGCCGGCTGTACAGCAGACTGCCACGGCGGCGGTGGTGTTCATAAAGTGGAAGGGAGTGGGGTAGTTCACATGGGCAGGCAGGCCGTTGATGGTGAAGTCCCCGGTTTCAAAGTCCACCTGATCGGACAGATAGTCCGGAGTGGGGGTATGATAGCCGCAGGTGGGGCAGTGGAAGCTGCCGATGTGGTTGTAGTGAAAGAAATCATATTCCATCTTGCCGAAGCACCGGGGGCAGACCTTGGCGTCATGGGTGAGGTGCAGGCAGGTATCGGTGGAACGGGAAGTGCGTGCCATGCCGAAGGTGACATTGTCGCTGCGTCCGTCGCCCAGCTGCTGGGAGATGGGGTCATCGGCATTGAGCACCAGACGGCGGGCATGGGGCACGGCTTCAGAGATCTTAGCCAGGATAATATCCGGGTTGCCGTTGCGCACCACCTGATCCCGGAGCAGATTGTTCACCAGGAACACATCCAGCGGGATCTGGGAAAAGACAATGGGGGTAAAGCGTTCGTCCACTTCCAGCACCACGAAGTCGCTGCGGACCCGACCGCCCAGGGTACAGTGTTCCAGCAGGGTGGTGGCAACACCGGCAGCCAGATTGGAGCCCTCGGTGTTGTTGATGACGGTATAGCCATTCTCCCGGAGGATATGGGCTACCAGGTTCTGGGTGGTGGTTTTTCCGTTGGAACCGGTCACAGCGATGACCTTTCCATCAAACTTCATCTTCTTCAGGAACGCGTGGTCCAGTCGGAGGGCAATACGCCCGGGCAGGGTGGTGGAGCGTCCGATGAATTTACCGGCAAACCGCACCAGCCGTCCCAAAATTACGGCAAGAGCAAATCTCACGCTGTTTCACTTCCTTTTCAAAACAGTTTTCAGTTGCAGTTTCCAGGGTCAGACAACTTTTTTATTATATCCCCAACCAGAGCGGATTGCAAGCCGAAAGCCCGGTCTTTGCGCACCAAACCGACCGTTTGACAATAGTATGGAATATCCCGCATCCGGAAAGGAGGGACAACGATCCTTTGGAACTTCAATCACTTCTGATCCTGTTTGGGATTTCCGCGGCGGCCTCCATGGACAGCTTTTCGGCTGTGCTGGCATACAGTGCCGCCGGCATCCATATACCGCCCCGGTCGGTCTGGACCCTGGGACTGGTCAGCGGCGGCCTGCTGGGCCTGTCGGTGCTGGCGGGGAGCCGGCTGGGAGCCCTGGGCGCTGCGGCGCAGATCGCCGGTGCTGTGCTGCTGATCCTGCTGGGCGCCGGCAAGCTGGCGGGGAGCTGGCTGCGGAGCCTGGCTGCCCGGCTGGCAGAACAGGGCCCCTATACATTCTCGGCATGGGACCTGCGGTTTATGCTGTCGGTCTATGCCGATCCCACCCGGGCCGACGCGGACCGCTCCGGCGATCTCACCGTCCGGGAGGCAGCTTTGCTGGCAGCGGTGCTGTCGGTGGACGGCATTGCCACCGGTCTGGGGGCGGGTCCGGGTCTGGAAACGGCCTGGGCCGCTGTGCCGGTGGCAGTGCTGTGCAGTCTGCTGGCGGTGGTAGCCGGACAGTGCTCCGGGCATCTGCTGCGGCGGAAGGCCTCCGTAACACCCGATTCCCTCGGGGCGGCACTTCTGGTGCTCATGGGGCTGATCCGGCTGGCAGGTCAGGCAACATAACGGGCGGATTCTGTGTATTTCTGAGTCAATTATCAGGATCATGCCCAAAATCCTATTGATAAAATTGTAAACTTTTATTGAATGAATGTGGATGGGCTTTCTCTGCAAAACCGCATCATCAAGCCAAAATCCCCGGTTCTTCCAAGCGGAAAACCGGGGATTTCTATATTTGTGAACAACTTGTAACCTAAAGCAACACTTTTCGAAAAAGCTGACCCTTGTATTTTTGCTGCCGGACGATTATGATTCCAAGTACAGAGGAGATGACAGGTACAAAAGCTCCCCGATGTGTTCCGCGTTGCGCTGGATCAGTTCTGTGATCACAACCAGGGAATCCTCCCGGGGATTGGCAGCCCATTGCTCCAGCACAGCCATCATGCCGCCGCTGATGAATTCCGCGGCATAGAGGAACTGTTCCCGGTCAAACACCGGCTCGGCCTGGTCCAGGCTCTGAATCAGCAGCTGAATGATGCGGTCTTTGATTTTGATGAGGAGACGGTTATGTTCTCCTGACAGGATCAAAAGCCGCATATTCTGTTGGTTGAGAATCAGCTCATTGCCCAGCATCCGGAAAAAATCCTTCAGGATCTGTGGATTCCGGGCAGGCTGTCCGGTGAGCCACAGGCCGAAGATCTGCCCGACAAAATCGTCCTCCACTTCTGCGAGGACGGCATCCATCCCTTCAAAATGGCTGTAAAAGGTCTTGCGGTTGATGCCGGTTTCCTGTGCCAGTTCAGTGACAGTGATATCCTCAAAGGACTTTTCACTCATCAGCTGAAGCAGGGAACTTTTGATCCGGGCATGGGTCCGTTCCCGGCGCTGCTGCCGGCTGTGGACCGTCAGACTGGTCTGCATGCTGTTGCCTCCCTCTGTATGAGTCTCAATGATCGGAAAGGGGACTGTTCTGTTATGTCCCAAAAGACAGAAAATACCTTTGTAGACCGCATTATTGATGTGGTCATTCACCGGCGCCGTATGGTGGAAAAAGTCTTTGCGGTGCTGGTGCTCCTCTCTATTGTAGCGAATTTCTTTATCCCCATCAACTATGACCTCACCGAATATCTGCCCGACTGGGCGCCCACCATGCAGGGCATCAACCGCATGGAGGAGAGCTTCGGTTATCCGGGTACTGCCCGGGTGATGATCGATGATGTCACCATGGCACAGGCCGGTGCCTATCAGCGCCAGCTTTCGGAGATCGAAGGGGTGGACAGCGTGAGCTGGCTGCCGGGCGGCAATGCCTATCTGCCGGAATCCTTCCTCACTGTGGGGGACATCTCCGACTACTACAAGGACAACAGCGCCATTATGGATGTGATCTTCACCTATGGGGATTCGGACCCCCGCACCTATGAAGCCATCGATTCCATGAAGGAACTGCTGGAGGAGAAGGGCCATTACAGCGGCCCCGCCATCGAAAACAAAACCCTGGAGGAGAGTATCTCCCGGGAGATGCCGATGATCATGGCAGCCGGTGTTGTGGTGATCTTTGCGGTGCTGGCGATCACAACCACCTCCTGGTTTGAGCCGGTGCTGTTCCTGCTCACCATGGGCCTCGCCATTATCCTCAACATGGGCACCAATATCATCTTCGGAAAGATCTCCTTCCTTTCCCATGGTATCGCGGCGGTCATTCAGCTGGCAGTGGCGATGGATTACTCCATCTTCCTGCTGCACAGCTTCACTGCCCAGAAACAGAAGGGGCTCTCCGATGAGGAGGCCATGGCGGCAGCGCTTCATCAGGCGGTGGATTCCATCGTGTCCAGCGGCGTCACCACCATCGTGGGCTTTGTGGCGCTGGCTCTGATGCGCTTTACCATCGGCCGGGACCTGGGCTTTGTGCTCGCCAAGGGCATTGTGTGCAGCCTGGCAACGGTGCTGATCCTCATGCCTGCCCTGATCCTGCGCTTCCAGGACCGCATCCGCAAGACCCAGCACCGCTCCTTTGTGCCGTCCATGGATGGATTCGCCCGGAAGCTGTTCCGGGGGCGCAAGGTGCTGGCAGTGGCAGTGCTGCTGGTGATCGTCCCGGCCTATGTGGCACAGAATATGATTGACTTCAAATACGGCACCTCGGCTGTGGGGTGCAGCGAAGGCACCCAGAGCTATGAGGACCTCCAGCTCATGGAGGAGCGGTTCGGCAAGAGCAATATGCTGCTGGTGCTGGTGCCCCAGTCCGACCCGGCAGTGGAACGGGCCTTTACCGAGGAGCTGGAACAGCAGCCCTTTGTCCGCTCGGTGACCTCCCTGGACGGCATGCTGCCCGAGGGAGTGCCGGAGAGCTTCCTGCCGGAGGATCTCACCAGCCAGCTCCACAACGACGGATACAGCCGGATCATCACCACCCTGCGCACCGAGAGTGAAAGCGACTATGCCTTCCAGTGCACCGATGCGGTCCGGGAAATCGCCGACAAATACTATGACGAGAGCTACTTTGTGGGCACCACACCTGCCACCCAGGATATGAAGGAGATCATCTCCAGCGACTACGGCATTGTCAACGGCATCTCCATTCTGGGCGTGGTACTGGTGGTCTATGTCACCTTCCGGTCGGGCGCCATGGCGCTGACGGTTATTGTCCCCATCGAGATTGCCATCTTCCTCAATATGGCGGTGCCCTATCTCCGGGGCGAGGAACTCACCTTCATGGGCTACCTGATGGTGAGCAGTATGCAGCTGGGCGCCACAGTGGACTACTCCATCCTGCTGACCAACAACTATCTGGAGCTGCGCCGCCGGATCGAGGATAAAAAGGAGGCTGCCATTGCCGCCATTTCCCGAAGCTGTGTTTCGATTCTCACCTCGGGCGGCGTGCTGACTCTGGTGGGCTATGCCCTCTACTTTGTATCGAGTATTTCCGCCATCGGCGATATGGGCCACCTCATCGGACGGGGCGCGATTTTCAGCATGATTCTGGTGCTGGGCTTCCTGCCGCTTCTGCTGACACTGGTGGATAAGCAGATCTTCAAGGATCAGCAGCGGTTTGAGGCACGGAGCGAACGCCTGCAGAAACGCATTGAAGAAGAACGCATCAAACGAAGCAGCCGGCTGCCTGCCGGAAGCGAGGAGTGAACGGATATGAAGAACAAACTGAAAAAAGGGCTGGCAATTCTGCTGGCTGGAACGATCCTGACTTCCTCGGTGACTCCGGCACTGGCTGGGGAACCGGAAGTAACAGTGGACGAAACCGCCTATATCACCCTGGACTACTACGGGAGCCGGAGCGACCTGAGCATTGTAAAGAGTGTGCGCCTCAATGGCAGCACTGAGTTCACCGACTATGGGCGGTACGAAACGGTGTCCAACCTCTCCACCACCGATCAGCCGCAGCTGACCGATGAGGGCGTAACCTGGACCCTGTCCGACCCGGACAGCGGGCGGTTCTATTTTGAGGTACAGCCCAAGGACGACTTTCTGGGCCTGCCATGGGACATTGATGTGAGCTACATGCTGGACGGTGTCCCCTGCAAGGCAGAGGATCTGGCGGGGAAGTCGGGACTGGTGGAGATCGATGTCACTGTGACCCCCGACCCGCTGGCAGATGAGTACTATAAGAACAACTTTGTGCTGTTCTGCGGCACCGGCGTGGATCTGGGCGATGTCAAGAGCTTCCGGGCCGAGGGGGCGCAGCTCCAGACGCTGGGCAGTTATCAGATGGCGGTGTTCATGGCCTTCCCGGGACAGGAGGAGCACTTCCATTTTGAGATCGGCAGTGATGATTTCACCTTCCCGGGACTGATTTTTGCCGGCATGCCGGTGACCCTCAGCCAGGCCGATGATCTGGCGGAGATCGGCAAGGACAAGGACGACATCAAGGCCGCCGGTGACGCCATCGACAGTATGCTCCAGGATACACTGGACATCATGACCTCCATGACAGCGGGAACCGCCCAGGCAGCCGAGGGTCTGCGGGATCTGGAAAAGGCCTGGGACGAAGTGGACCAGCAGCACACCAGCATTGAGGACAGTGTGGACAGCACCCGCTATGCCATGAAGAACCTCAAGAACCATCTCTACGACCTGGCAGAGGCCATGGACGACAGCTCCATTCTGGACGGGGTCGGTCAGCTGGAAGATGCCATAGACGGCATGCTGGGGTCGCTGGAGCAGATCGGACAGCTGCTGGAACAGTTCCATCAGCTCAGTGCCGGAATCAAGGAGTGCCTGGCAATCCTCAATAACCCTAATGCCTCTCCGGAGGAAAAGGCAGCAGCCCAGCAGAAGCTGGGGGAACTGCTGGTAAAGCTCAGTGAACTGCTGAGCCAGCTTCAGGGACTGGATCTGGACGGCCTTTCGGTCCAGACTGACGACCTGCATGCCCTGCTTCAGGAGCTGGATCAGGGTGCGGAAGCCGGCAGCATCGAAACCGAGAGCATCAATGCCCTGATGGGGGCGCTGTCCGACCTGGAGGATCAGATCAACGAGGAGCTGGCTGCCAGCCAGGACAACCTGGACTCCATTGCAGCCTATGCCTCTCCCGCTGACCTGGGAGATCTGGATCTCTCGGGAGATGCCAGCCTCATCGAAAATGAGCTGGTGATGGTGCTGGACAACACCGCCCGGACTGTAAGCAAGCTGGAAGTGACCATGGGCAAGATCGACAATGTGCTTTCGGACAGCTACGAGAATCTTAACAGCGGTATGCGTTCCACACTGTCGGGGACAGCCCACCTGCTGGAAAATCTCACAGCGGCACTGCAGAAGACCCAGAACATCAAGGCCAATGAGCAGGTGATCTCGGATCTTCTGGACAAGAACTGGCAGAAGCTGGACGACGAGCTGGGAATCCTGGATATGGACCCCTCAGCCCGGAAGCCTTCCTTCACCTCCACCCGCAACCCGGAGCCGGAGAGTGTACAGGTGATCCTGCGCACCGAAGCCATCACCAAGCCGGACACGCTGGCAGAGGAGGTAGATGAGAGCGGCGATAACCGCACCTTCCTCCAGCGCCTGGGAGATGTGTTCCAGACCATCTGGGATTCCATCACCGGACTGTTTGATTAAATAAAAAAGAGGACACAAGCCTGTGTCCTCTTTTTTGCTGTATGGGAAAGGTCAGATTTCCTGATAGTAGGCCTTGATGATGCCGCCCAGTACATCATGGCTGAACTTGAAGCCATAGCGAGCGTAAAAGGTGGCGGCATTGTTGCCCTCTGATACATAGACAAACAGGTAGCGGGCGCCGGGGAGAGCGCGCAGCCACTCCATACCTTTGGCGGTCAGGGCCTCCCCCAGGCCAATTCCCCGGTATTCGGGCAGGATATAAAGATTTCCAAGATCGCCGACCCGTACTGGGCTCTTCAGCCAGTCTGGATAAAAACCAGCCCCCTCGCCCCATGGCGGGAGCTGACGCCGGCTTTCTTCAGTTACTTCCTCAGCGGCAGTGAAGATATACCCTACCGGTTTTTCTCCATCAAAAGCCACCAGCAGCTGCTTTTCATCTGCGCTATCAAAGCTGGGCTTGAGGCGGTTTTCATAGCGCATATTGCCCAGGGTCTCCTTGTGCAGCGGGTCTTTTGCCATGGCAGCCTGGTGTTGGTACAGGGCGTCAGCCAGCTCATGACAGATTTCACTGCCCTGGGAAGTACAGTCACGGATCATAAGATTTGTCAGCTTTTTCATAATAAATGCTCCTTTCCATTACTATCAATATTATAGTAACTTAGCATAGCATAGCTGACAAGATGTTTCCGGAAAAGTTGAGCAACTCAAAAATTTTTTAGTCGTTGAAATCACAGCCCAGACAGAGGGGCATTTCACCCCGGGAGAGCCCGGTGGGAATGGACCCATCTGCTCAATCCGCAATCTGACGCAGCAGCCGCACCGCTGCCAGACCATAGGGGTCAGTTCATATTCCACCCGCAGCGGGACTTCGTTGTATTGCTTCCGGTCCACCAGACCATCCCGGATCAGCTCTTTCAGGGCCCCTGATAAGGCGGTGTCGGTCACATTGGTCATCTCCTGCTTGAACTGTCCGTACCGGATGGGGCCGCGCTGGGCCAGGACACACAGAATCCGGCTCTTCCACTTTCCGCCCAGCATATCCAGTCCCTTTTCAATGGGGCACCGCAGCAGGGTCATATTCTTTTTCACATACATGGCATTCAGCCTCCATTCCTCTGGCAGTAGTATTATACCATGAAGCGACAGCGGAATGGTATAATTGACCATTGGGACGGGAGCAGGCAGAGCCTGCGGATCGTCCGGTTATAAAAATAAGTATAATAGCCGCCCTGCGGCTATTATACCATGAAGCGACAGCGGAATGGTATAATTGACCATTGGGACGGGAGCAGGCAGAGCCTGCGCATCGTCCGGCCAGAAAAATAAAACATAATAGCCGCCCTGCGGCTATTATACCATGAAGCAAGGAAGAATGGTAGGATTGACTGTCTGTTCCGTCTGCTGTGCGGGCGATGGGGAAGAGGGCAATAAGCTATTATGCCCCACAGGATTCCGGTGCGGGAAGGGGCGATTCAGGGATCTGCCGCTTTGCAGTGGTTTGAAAGATATGGTATAATAAACTTCATAGCCTTATCCAGGCTCTGCCGCATGCCGGCGGGCCGCAGATTCATAAGAAACGATTCCGGTCCGCCGGAGAGAAAGGAAGCAGATTCCATGTATCGGATCGCATATAAAAAAGATCTCAACGAGCAGGTGACCCTGATGAAGATCGAGGCCCCGCTCATTGCCAAGAAAGCCAGACCGGGACAGTTCATCATTTTCCGCATTGACGAGTATGGCGAGCGGGTGCCGCTCACCATTGCCGATACTGACCCCGAAGCCGGCACAGTCACCATCATCTTTCAGAAAGTGGGCCTTTCCACCAACCTGCTGGGCAGCATGAATGCCGGGGACAGCATCCTGGACTTTGTGGGTCCGCTGGGTGCCGCCACCGATCTGGACGGCATCAAGAAGGCCGCAGTCATCGGCGGCGGCGTGGGCTGTGCCATTGCCTATCCCACTGCCAAGGCGCTGTATCAGGCCGGGGCAGAAGTGGATATGATCGCCGGATTCCGCAGCGAGGATCTGGTTATCATCCGGGAGGAGATGGAGGCGGCTTCCAGCCGGTTCTTCCTCTGCACCGATGATGGCTCCGCTGGTCGGAAGGGCTTTGTCACCGATCAGCTCCGGGAGCTCCTGGAACAGGGCGAACAGTATGACGCCGTCTTTGCCATCGGCCCGGTGCCGATGATGAAGTTTGTCTCCCTCCTCACCAAGGAATGGGGCGTGCGCACCATTGTCAGCCTCAATCCCATTATGATCGATGGCACTGGTATGTGCGGCGGCTGTCGGGTCACAGTGGGCGGTCAGGTGAAGTTTGCCTGCGTGGATGGCCCCGATTTCGACGGGCATCAGGTGGATTTCGATGAGCTGATGAAGCGCAACGGCATCTATCGGGAGCAGGAACAGGAGGAGAACCGCTGTCTGGACTGCCGGATGCAGCGTCTGGCAGATGAGCTGATCCGCCGCTGACCGCAACAGGAGGGAAGAGAAGATGAAGAATATGTCGCAGTACAAGGTGGAAATGCCGGTACAGGACCCCCTTGTAAGAAATAAGAACTTTGAGGAAGTGGCACTGGGCTATACCCCGGAGATGGCAATGGAAGAAGCTGCCCGCTGCCTGGGCTGCAAACACCGTCCCTGTGTGGAGGGCTGTCCGGTATCGGTGCAGATCCCGGACTTCATCGCCCGGGTGGCAGAGGGGGACTTTGCCGGCGCCTATCGGGTGATCCGCCAGACCAACGCCCTGCCGGCTGTGTGCGGTCGTGTCTGCCCCCAGGAAAGCCAGTGCGAGAGCCGGTGTGTCCGGGGCATCAAGGGAGAACCGGTGGCAATCGGACGGCTGGAGCGGTTCGTGGCGGACTGGGCCCGGGAAAACCTCACCGGTGAGGAAGTGCCTCCGGTCTTCAACGGGCATCGTGTGGCGGTGATTGGCGCTGGTCCGGCGGGACTTACCTGTGCCGGAGAGCTTGCCAAGCTGGGCTATGGCGTCACCATCTTTGAGGCACTGCATACTCCCGGCGGCGTACTGAGCTATGGTATTCCGGAATTCCGTCTGCCCAAGTACATTGTCGCCAAGGAGGTGGAAGGCCTTCAGAAGCTGGGTGTGGAGATCCGCACCAATATGGTCATCGGTCGGGTGGAATCGGTGGATGAACTCATGGACGAGGGCTATGAGGCGGTGTTCATCGGCTCCGGCGCCGGTCTGCCCTCCTTTATGGGCATTGAGGGCGAGGCGCTCAGCGGAGTCTACTCCGCCAATGAGTACCTCACCCGGGTGAACCTGATGAAGGCGTACCGGGAGGGCTATGATACTCCCATCCGCCGCAGCCGCAGCACCATTGTAGTGGGCGGCGGCAATGTAGCCATGGACGCCGCCCGGTGTGCCAAGCGTCTGGGCGCCGAGGTGACCGTGGTCTACCGCCGGTCGGAGGAGGAGATGCCTGCCCGCCGGGAGGAGATCCACCACGCGAAGGAAGAGAAAGTACAGTTCCGGCTGCTCTGCAACCCGGTGCGCATTCTGGATGACGGCAATGGCAATGTGCGGGCTGTGGAGTGCATCGAGATGCAGCTGGGAGAGCCTGATGCCAGCGGACGCCGCCGTCCTGAGCCGGTAGCGGGCAGTGAGTTCCTCATTGAAGCGGATACTGTCATCATGGCGCTGGGAACTTCGCCCAATCCGCTGCTGCACCGCACCACTCCGGGCATTACTGTGAACCGCCGGGGCTGCATCATTGCCAATGAGGCCACCATGGCGACAGAGAAGGCCGGAGTCTATGCCGGCGGAGATGCAGTGACCGGTGCGGCCACTGTAATCCTTGCCATGGGGGCAGGCAAAACAGCGGCAGCTTCCATTCACGAGTACCTCTCGCAGAAGTAAAAATAAAAATGCGAATTTTTCCGGGAAATTGTAAATTGATGCTTGACATTTTGGAAATGTTCCGGTATAATTATGACTTGTCGGACAGAGGTTCGCTATGGAAAGATGGCTGAGCTGGTCTAAAGCGCACGATTGGAAATCGTGTGTGGACTTAAACTCCACCGGGGGTTCGAATCCCCCTCTTTCCGCCAGAAAAAGACACCCAATCGGGTGTCTTTTTTGTTTTATCCGGAACTGGTTACACAGAGGTGTTGACAGTTTCTTCATAAAAGTACAACAGAATGGTTTTGGATTTTTCGCAACATCCATACAAATTTCTGCTACACTGATAGAGAAATCGGAAATGGAAGGAGGGGTAATATGCCAGGACCAGGAAGACCGGGCGGTCCGATGAGAGGCCCAGGCAGAGGTCCGGGATTCGGGCCAGGCAGACCGGGGTTCGGACCGGGCCGTCCCATGGGAATGGGATTTCGCAGACCGCCTCCGCCTCCGCCGCGCAGAATGGTCGGGCCATATCGGGGCGGATGTCTGCCGGGGTGTCTGTTCTATGTTTTGGGGACAGCCGGAATCTTTGCCGCTCTGCTGGCAGTCCTGCTGTGACCGGGAAACCGGAGCAAGCCTCCCATAAATAGAAAAAACGCGGATGGATCAGACTGCCATCCGCGTTTTTTTGTTATGGTAGGGGAATCTGGATCAGTCCTTGACCGGTTCCAGCCATTCGTTGGAGGTGTTCACGCCGGGAACTTCCACTGCCAGGTGGGAGAACCAGCTGTCCGGCGCGGCGCCGTGCCAGTGCTTGACGCCGGTGGGAATATTGATGACATCTCCGGGCAGGATTTCCACCGGCTCCTTGCCCCACTCCTGATAGAAGCCGCGTCCGGCGACTCCGATGAGGATCTGACCGCCGCCCTGATCGGCATGATGGATATGCCAGTTGTTGCGGCAGCCGGGTTCAAAGGTGACATTGGCAATGCTCACCTGGCTGGAGGAAATGGGCGCCAGATAGCTCTGACCGCTGAAATACTGCGCATAGGCGTCATTGGGAGCGCCAATGGGGAAGATCATTTCCTTCTGATGGGCTTCCCGTCCGGTTTCAGCGGCGGGAGCATCGTCCTTCCAGACCTCCAGAGCCATGCGGAAAGCAGCCCAGGCCTTGGGCCAGCCGGCATAGAAGGCGGCATGGGTGAGGATCTCGGCGATCTCAGTGCGGGTGATGCCGTTCTTGCGGGCGGTTTCCAGATGGTAGCGGAAGGAGGAGTCCACCAGGCCCTGGGCCATCAGGGAGACCACCGTTACCAGCGAGCGGTCCCGCAGCGAGAGCAGGGATTCCCGGCTCCATACCTCACCGAACAGAATATCGTCATTGAGCCGGGCAAATTCCGGGGCAAAGGTGCCCAGTGTATCCCGACCAGCAGTTTGTTTTACAGCCATTGCGATCATCGCTTCCTTTCACACGCATGGGTTGGTTCGAAAAGACAGAGCATCTCAGTGCAAAACGGGTCACAGGCCCGATTTTTGTTCCAGCCAGTCAGACAGATAATCCAACCGGTCGATCCGCAGTTTATCCGCATGGAGATTTTCCAGCAGCTGCTGCCGGTGCGCCTGGAGGAACTGCCGCCAGGCAGCCGGATCGCCATTCTGCCAGTATCGCAGGAATTCCTCTGCGGCCTGATCGGTGCAGCCGGAATCGAGCAGGATCACCCGGATCTGCTGCAGGGGATCGGGACAGGATCTCATCTCAGATGCTCCTTTCAATGTGTTCGTCTTTATTATAAAAAAGAGGTTCATCTTTTACAAATACTTATATATTTGCGTAAATTATGCTTGACAGGCATAGAATAAAGCCGGTAAACTGAAACACAGAAGGAGGCGGCAGAAATGGAACTTCGTGTACTGGAATATTTTCTGGCGGTGGCGAGGGAACAGAGTATCTCCGGGGCGGCGGAATATCTGCATCTCACCCAGCCCACCCTGTCCCGGCAGCTCCGGGAGCTTGAGGAGGAGCTGGGCTGTACCCTGTTGGTGCGGGGAAAACGAGGGCAGCGCACTGCCCTGACCCCGGAGGGGCGGCTGTTCCGGCAGCGGGCCCAGGAGATCCTGGACCTGGCCTCCAAGGCGGAACAGGAGGTGCGGCAGTCGGGGAAGGGGATCACCGGTGATGTGATGATCGGCGCCGGCGAAACCGATTCCATGCGGGTGATCGCCCGGCTGACCGAGCGCATCCGCCGGGAGAACCCCGGAATCCGCATCCATGTGGTGAGCGGCGATACCCAGGATCTCACCGACCGGCTGGAACGGGGTCTGTTTGACTTTGCGCTGCTGTTCGGAGCCACTGATCCGAAGAAGTTCGTGCGGCTGCCGCTGCACCTGCGGGATCGCTGGGGTGTGCTGATGCGTAAGGACAGTCCTCTGTCCCAGCGGGAGACCATCTGTCCGGCGGATCTCTGGGACAAGCCCCTGATCCTCTCCCGGCAGATCGGCATCCAGGACGGGTTCCTGCGCTGGATTCAGCGCCCATTGGAAGAGCTGCAGGTGGCTGCCACCTACAATCTGGCGTTCAATGCCTCACTGATGGCGGAGGAGGGGCTGGGCTATGTGCTGGTGCTGGATAAGCTGATTCGCACCGATGGCGACAGTCCGCTCTGTTTCCGTCCGCTGGAGCCCGCTTTGGAGGCGGAATTTGCTCTGGTGTGGAAGCGCTATGCGGTCTTTTCCCGGGCGTCGGAGTATTTTCTGCGTCAGCTGCGGGAGGAACTGGGTCTGCCGCCTGACTGGTTCGAAGCATAATAAAAAGAAGCCTGCGCCGCAGGCTTCTTTGCTTTCATCATAGCACTTCCCGCCCCGAAAGGAAAGCACAGGCCGCACCGGCGGTTGAGCAGCCGGGAGAGGCATGCTATAATAGGTCACAAATGAGAACCGGACAGGGAGGGAACGAAGATGGAGTACCGCTTTGATGACAGAGCACTGCATGCGGAGGAATTTCTGAGGTTTGTGAATCATGTCTGGCCCGGGGACTATGACCCCGCCAGAACCGAAGAGGCGCTGGGGAGAACCATCCACCTCACCGCCCGGGACAATGGGACGCTGGTGGGGTGTCTGCGCATCCTGACTGATGGGTATTTCTTCGGGACCATCACCGAACTGCTGGTGCTTCCGGAATACCAGCGCCAGGGGATCGGCAGTGCGCTTTTGGCGCTGGCAAAACAGCATACCCCGACCCTGCTCTATTTTGGAGCCCAGCCCGAAGCAGAACGGTTCTATGAGCGGAACGGCTGCCGGAAGAGCCTGCAGTCCTACCAGATCGATCAGCCGGAAACCCGCTGACTTTCAGAACAGCTAAGCCGGGCGCTGCGATTACAGTGCCCGGCTTTTTGTGACCGGGGAAGGCCAGCGGTCCATTTCCGGGCAGCCAGCTGCCAGACCAGCGGTGCTTTTGGAATGATCCGGCTGGGCCTGGTAAAAATTTTTTCGGAAAGCTGTAACGAATCCGACTTCCGGGAGTCTTATCCGGGAAGGAGGGGACAGGAATGGGCGCCGAAAGGACAGAAAAACCGGCTTTCCGGATCAGGGGCATGGTCAGGGCGGCTGTCATGCTCGGGGCCGGACTGGCTGTGGGGGTCATCATCCGGTTTTTCGATCTTTATACCACCAATCTGGGGAATATGTTCTCCGAACTGTCGGTCTGGGTCTTTCTCGGTACAGTCATTGCGGTTCGCAGCCGGACACCGTTCCAGGCTGCTGGAACAGTATTTGGCTTCTGCTTCGGAATGCTTGCCGCCTATTACACCACTGCCCGGCTGACCCATAGCGTCTATTCCCCTGTTATGGCGCGGGGGTGGTGGATATTCAGCCTCCTGACACCGCTGCTCGGGTACTGTGCCTGGCATGCGGGAGGCAGGGGACGCACCGCAAGGCTCCTGGCCATCGGGATTATTGCGGTCACACCGGCGGCAGCGGTTCTGCTCTTTGACCGGCTGCGGGGCCGGGATCTGCTGCTGATGGCGCTTACCGGCGCAGTGCTGTACCGGGAGCAGAGGCGCAGAATCAGAGGGAAAGCGAGGTGCTGGCGTGGAGGAGTTTGAAAAGATATATTCAGAATACTATGATTCTGTATACCGGTACCTGCTCGCTCTCTGCAGGGACGAAGCCTGGGCAGAGGAGATCACCCAGGAGGCATTCTTCAAGGCGCTGAAGAATATCGGCTCCTTCCGGGGGGAGTGCAAGCTGAGTGTATGGCTCTGCCAGATTGCCAAAAACTGCTTCTACACCGCAGGCAGGCGCCGGAACCGGCAGGCAGATGCTCCGCTGGAAATGATCCCGGACCCGGGGGACATGGAACAGAAGCTCCTGGACCGGGAAACGGCAATGGAACTGCACCGGCTATTGCACCAGCTGGACGAGCCCTATAAGGAGGTTTTCTGGATGCGCACATTCGGGGAGCTCTCCTTTGCGGAGATCGGGCGCTTCTGGGGAAAATCCGACAGCTGGGCGCGTGTGACCTACCATCGGGCCAAGCTGAAGATCAGGGAGGGAATGCAATGAAATATCCATGTGATTTAATCCGGGACTTGCTGCCGCTGTATCAGGACGGGGTCTGCAGTGAGGAGAGCAGGGCTGCTGTTGAGGAGCACCTGCGGGAGTGTCCCTCCTGCCGGGCATACCAGACGGCGCTGTGTGAGGCGGACGGGCTGTTCCCTGTGCCCGGTGAGGAGCCGGAACAGACAGCGGATCAGGAGTTCAGGAAGGCGGCTTCGCTTCGTGCCGTCCGGAAAACGCTGCTTCAAAGGCAGGTGCTGGCTGCGGTGCTGGCATTGGCGGTGCTGGCTGTTCTGGTGCTTTCCGCCATCGGATTCCTCAGGAGCGCCGAGCAGGTGATCCCCTATGAGGACAATATTTCTGTATCCATGGTGGACGGAAATCTGATGGGACGATTGCAGGGCAACGAGGCCACGCATCTGACTATCAAACGGGTGGAATCCGAAGAGGGGGAAACCTATCTGTTCTTCTGCCTGTCCGGCAACCGGTGGGACGACCTTGTGACAAGCGATGAGGTCTACTCGGAATACATGCTGTGCGCCGCTGAGAAGGACGCAGCAGGGATCGATGGTGTATACTACTACACCGGAGACTATACCGGAATCGAAACATTGGGGAGCGGGGAACTGGAACAGCTTATCGGCAGTTCCACACTGCTCTGGAACCCGTAACAGTGCCAGCTGAAAAAAGACCGACACACTATACCGGTGTGCCGGTCTTTTTTTGTAACAAAATCTCTGCTGCCCGGTCATAGGGAAAACAGAAAAGGAGTGATTTTTCCATGCTGCGGAAAGTAAAGCGGAGATGCCGCCCCACCACCCTGATGCTGATCCTGGGCTTTGCCATCTCCATGACAGCGGTACTGATCGGCATCAGCGTCATCCATGGTCTTCTGGAGTCCCTGTCGTCAGCCGGTCAGGAGGCCCCGATCCTGCAGACCATACAGAACAGCGGGCTTTCCCTGGCGCTCAGGATCTACCTGTTTTCCATGGTGAACTGTATGACAGCGGCGAATTTCTGGGTAATCACCCGGCGTCGGGATCTGGCGGTGTGCAAGGCATTCGGCTGGTCCGGTGCCCGGATCATCGGCGCTGTGGTCGGCGACCTGGCGGGAATCCTGTTGATCAGCCTGGGGCTGGGGCTTCTGCTCACCGCGGGGCTTTCCCGTCTCACCAGCGGGGTGCTGTCCATTCACATTACCCCCTTTTTCCTGGGAAGCACCCTGCTGCTCCTGCTCTTTACCCTGGCGGTCTCCGCGGCAGTCCCGGTTGTCCGTATTCTGGGAATCCATCCGGCGGAGGTGATCGGCTGAATGAATATTCTCCGGCTTGCCCTCACCGGGCTTTTCAGGAAGAGGTTTTACTCGCTGCTGCTCTTGGCTGTGTGTTTTTCCGCCATGCAGACCGTCCTGTCCGGCATCACAGGGGCAGCGGGATTCTTCTATCAGCAGAAGATTTTTGAAGCCAGCGTGAGCGTGGAACTGGACCGGGTATTGCATCTGGATTATCAGTATACCGAGGAGTCCCCGGAATTTGCCGGGGTGATCCGGCAGTACCTTGACTATATCGGGACACGCCCCGGCGTGGCGGCAGTGGGGCAGTTTGACGCCGAAGGGGTGTATTTTTCTGAGCTGAAAGACCTGGAGGCCTACAAATCGGTGAACGGGGCGCTGCTCAAAGGGCAGAAATATGAGGACTATCCCGGTATTTCCCGGCTGCTTCACGCGGACGCGGCAATGCTGCCATTTGTCGAGGGTGGGGTCACCGGGTACGCTGACCCGGGGAACGGTTCCCTGCCGCTCTATGTGAGTGAGGTGTTCCGGGAGATTCTTCCCATCGGACAGACTCTGACTGAGGAACGCACCGGGGAGCGGTATGAGGTCATGGGCTATATCCCAAAAGGGGCGGTCTGGGTGGAGGAAGACGACCTGATCCGTTTCCCGGTGGTTTCGCTGGATGGCTGGTTCCTGGCGCCCTTTTCGGGACAGAGCCGCAGTGACATCATGACCCAGCTCTCCTGCCTCCACAATACCTATGCCTTTCTGGCAGACGGGGCGGACACCGGTCTGATCCGGGAACAGATTGCCGCCTATCCCCGACAGCATGGCTTTGCGGCCTCTGCCCGGCTGCTGTCCGAGGAATACGGGGATTATCAGGCGGAAACCGGGGCTTTCACCACCCGCCAGGTACTGCTTGCTGGCTTCATTACGGTGATGGCGGGCAGCTCGGTGACAGCGGTGTTTGCCGTGAGCGCCCTGCTCAAAAGGCAGCAGTATGGCATCTGGATGGCCTGCGGATTTTCCCGCTCAGCGGTCGCCGCGGAGATTCTTCTGGAGCTGTTCATGGTGCTTCTGGGGGCAGGACTGCTTGCCTGGGGAGTCCAGTGGCTCGGTCTGATGCGCAGCACCGACCTGTTCCGGGGTGTGCTTCTGGGGGCCCATACCGGCTGCACGCTGCCGGCCTGTATTCTGCTGGCGGTGCTCATAACAGGAATGGGAGCCCTGATCCCGCTGAACAGGCTGTTCCGCACCAGTCCCGGGGAACTGATCAAAGGAGGTACAGATACCAGTGATTGAACTGAAAGGAATTGTCAGGGAATACCGCAATGGCGATGTTGTGACGCCGGCGCTGACCGGAATCGACCTATGCATCGGGAAAGGAGAGTTTGCGGCGGTGATGGGCGCTTCCGGTTCCGGCAAGACGACGCTGCTGCACATCATAGGCTGCATGGACGCCCCCACCAGCGGAATCTACCGGCTGGACGGGGAGCATCTGGAGCGGGCGTCAGAGAAGCGTCTCTCAGCAATCCGGGGACAGAAGATCTCCTTTGTCTTTCAGCATTTTGCGCTGCTGGAGGACTGCACCGCTGCCGAGAATGTGGCGCTGCCTCTGCTCCGGCAGCGGATGTCAGGGGCAGAACGCAGGGCGAAGGTTCTTGCGGCGCTGGAACAGGTGGGCATTGCAGGCCTGGCTCGCCGGAAGCCGTCCCAGCTCTCTGGCGGACAGAAGCAGCGCACCGCCATTGCCCGGGCGATAGTGTGCGGGGCGGATATTCTGCTGGCAGATGAGCCCACCGGCGCGCTGGACAGCCGGACCGGGGCGGAGATTATGGGTGTATTCCAGGAGCTGAACCGCATGGGGAAAACCATTGTAATCATCACCCATGACAGACAGGTGGCATCCTGTGCGAACCGGCTGATTGAAATGCAGGACGGGAGGATTATTCATGATGAAGCGATCTGAAAAAGCCATAGCCGGGCTGATTTCCCTGGGGCTGGTGCTGGGGCTTTCCGCATGTGGCAGAGCTCCGGAGGAGGCAGAGGAATTTGTTTCCCGACAGGCGTTTGAGTATCATTTTTATCCGGAGGAATATGAGGAGAAGTACAGCAGCGTCGGCAGGACGCTTCCGCTGGAGGGGGAGACTGACTACCAGTTCCGGATTGAGGCAGAGTGCGCAAGCGGCACTATGGAGATCCGGGTCACCTGCGGCACAGAGGAACAGATCTATGCGGTCAGCCCTTCTGAACCCTGCCGGGAAACGGTCTCTGTCGAGTCGGGAGCTGCCGAAGAGGCACAGTTTGATATTGAAATCCAGCCCGATACCGAAGGCGGGGTCAGGGTGGAAGTGCTGACCTGTCCCTGATGGAGGTGGCCCGGGACACCGGAGCGCTGGGGGCTGCAATAAAAAAAGCCCGGACAGTACCCGGGCTTTTTATATGGAACAGAGATGTTCCTGTATGGCACCCCCGACGAGAATCGAACTCATAACTAACCCTTAGGAGGGGTTTGTTATATCCATTTAACTACGGGGGCAGAATATAATATAGTGTACCGCAATTATGGCAAAAATGCAAGAGAGAAGCCGCAAACAGAAAGGCAGAGCAGGAAGGCTGGCCCGAAGTTGTACAATATTGCCAATGTGGTCCGCAGCGGTCAAAAAAATCTGATCAATCTGGAAATATCCTCGGAAAGTAACATATTCTTCTTTTAATATAGATGAAATAGTGATATATTAATGATAGATTGGCGCGAATAGCAGGGAATCGCCCTGCCCAAAAACAGTGCCGGAAAGATGGTGTGAATCCATTGCGCAAGGAGAAGTCCTGCGGCGCCCTGGTGTATCGGACAAAAAACGGCGAAGTGGAACTGCTGCTGCTCAAACATCGGTTTGGCGGGCATTGGTCATTTCCGAAAGGACATGTAGAAGAGGGAGAAACCGAGGTGGAAACCGCTTTGCGGGAAGTCCACGAGGAAACCGGATTGACCATTCAGCTGGAAGAGGGATTCCGTCAGAGCGTGGAATACTATCCCAGACCGAATATCCGCAAACAAGTGGTGTATTTTCTTGGATATGCCGATGATGACCGCACCCGGCGTCAGGAAGAAGAAATCAGTGAGATCCGATGGGTGCCGCTGAAAAGCGCACATCGGGAAGTTATCTTCCGGAATGATAAAAATCTGATCAATCATGCGAAAAAGTTTCTGCGGCGTAAGTTCTTCCGGCGCAATGAGCGGAAGAATCCGGCTCCCGCACAGACCGATTCGCGGACGATAGGAGAGTAAAAAGCTGTGAATCCTGAAATTATTATAAAAGGCAGTCGGGGAGAGAACCGTAAAAAACGCTCCTTCTTTTCCCAGCCGCTGCGTGTAATCTGTTTGAGTTTTGCCCTGGTGATCCTGGTGGGCACCATTCTTCTCTGCTTGCCCATCTCCTCCAAGTCCCGGGAGGTTACACCATTGGTGAACAGCTTGTTTACTGCTACTTCCGCTACCTGTGTAACCGGACTCATCACCTATGATACCTTTACGCACTGGAGCCGGTTTGGGCAGATCGTCATTATCCTGCTGATCCAGGTGGGCGGTCTGGGCCTGGTGACCTTCTCCACCTTCTTTACTGTCATCGCCGGCAAAAAGCTTGGCCTGCGGGAAATGCAGCTGGCACAGGAATCCATCAACTTCGGCTCCATGGCAAACATCAACAAGATGCTCATGGGCATTGTCGGAACAGTGCTGGCCTGTGAAGGCATCGGCGCTCTGCTCATGTCCACCGCCTTTATCCCCAGATACGGTGTCGGGGAGGGCATCTACATCTCCTGCTTCCTGGCAGTGTCCGCCTTCTGCAACGCCGGCTTCGATGTACTGGGCCGGGAGAGCGAATACATCTCCCTGTGCAACTACAACGGCGTCCCCATTGTGATGTATACCATCATGGCGCTCATCGTCGTGGGCGGTCTGGGATTTGTGGTGTGGAAGGACATCGCTTCGTACAAAAGCTCCAAAAAGCTGACCCTGCAGTCCCGGGTGGTACTGTCCATGACCGCTCTGCTGATCCTGTCCGGCGCCCTGTTCTTCTGGGCCTATGAGTGGAACAACACCATGTCTGGCCTGAGCTTCGGTGAGAAGATCACCGCTGGTTTCTTCCAGTCGGTAACCTGCCGTACAGCCGGCTTCAACTCCATTGACCAGGCTACCCTCAATCCCATCAGCAAGGGCATTTCCACTATGCTGATGTTCATCGGTGCGGCGCCTGGCTCCACCGGCGGCGGTGTGAAGATCACCACCTTCTCGGTTCTGATCATGACGGTGGCTTCGGTGCTCCGGGGCCGGGAGGAAGTTGTAATGTGGAACCGCCGGGTGGACAAGAGTGTTGTCTACAAGGCTGTGACCATTGTGGTCTGTGCCGCGGCTCTGGTTTTGGTGGCAAGCTTTATCATCTCCTTCCTGCTGCCCCAGTGCGCGTTCCTGGACATCATCTTTGAATGCACCTCCGCCTTCGCAACCGTTGGCCTCTCCTCGGGCGTGACCGGTGAGGCCGATACCATCAGCAAGCTGATCCTGACGCTGCTGATGTATCTGGGACGGGTAGGCCCGGTTTCCTTTGCGCTGTCCCTGGTAGCGGGAAGCAGCAGCCGCAAGGAGATCATGCCGGAAGGCAAGATCGTGGTGGGCTGAGTTCCCCAAAAGAATATGTTATAAAAAGAACTGTCCGATCCTGCGACCGGACAGTTCTTTTTTTGTGCAGTGCTAAGGCTTCATGATATAGGCCATATCACTGACAATGCCTTCCACATTCTTCATGGCACGGTTGGCGGCTTTCTTCATCTTGCGGCGCTGACGGGCTGTGGTCATGTTGGTTGCGGCATACATGGCAGTGCCGGCAGCCAGCCCCACAGCCAGTCCGGTCATAACGCCGGTGGCGGAACGGTTCATGCTTTTCACCTCGTTTTCCTGTGCCGCGGCAGATGACGGCACAACCATAGCATGGCTCTTTTTCATCAAAACTTGCATGGTTCCCTGCCAGATCGCCGCAGGAAAGTTTCTGATGTTTTTCCGGAAATTTCTTTCTACATATTGCACTTATTCTGTGATTATAGTATACTTTCATTTAGTTAATATTACCTTAATATTTCTGGACTTTCAAAAATGCGGATTTTTATATGTAATTATACACAAATACAGGATTTTTGATTTACTTATAATTGTGTTTATTGCATAAACCGATCTGAACGGATTCCTGCATTGGGAAACTTTGTCACCCGGGAAAAAGCCGCCTATAATGGAAGTACAGAGTGAACGGAGGAAAATGTATGAACAGACCCTTGCGTGTCGCAGCCATTCAGGATATGTCCGGATTTGGCCGCTGTTCTCTGACCGTGATTTTGCCGGTGCTGTCGGTGATGGGAGTACAGGTCAGCCCGATTCCAACGGCAATCCTGTCCACTCACACAGGCGGATTCGGCGATGTGGTAATGCGGGATCTCACCGATTATCTCGCCCCCTGCCTGGAGCATTACAAGAGTCAGGGAATCGAATTTGAATGCGTATACAGCGGATTCCTGGCATCGGAAAATCAGGTGGATCACTGCCTGGAGTTCTTCCGGAGCTATCCTGAGGCATTCAAAGTTGTCGATCCTGTCATGGGCGACCATGGCAAGCCCTACAAGACCTATACCAAGGCCATGCAGAAGCGGATGGCAGAACTGGTGCGTGTGGCAGATCTGATTACGCCCAATGTCACCGAAGCCTGCATCCTGCTCGGGGAGGAGTACGATCACAATCCCATCACCCGGCAGCAGGCCAAGAGTATGCTGGTCCGGCTCTCTGAAATGGGGCCGAGGTATGTGGTGATCACCGGCATGCAGCTGGCATCCGGCACCATGACCAATGTGGGCTATGACCGGGAACGCAACGCGTTCTGGATGGTACCCTGTGAGTATGTACCGGTAAGCTATCCCGGAACCGGCGATATGTATGCCAGCGTACTCATTGGCGGATTCCTGTCCGGCGACAGCCTTCCCATCGCCATGGACCGTGCAACCCGGTTCACCGAGCTTGCAATCCAGACCACCTTCAGCTATGGCACCGATACCCGGTGCGGCGTACAGCTGGAGCGTGTCCTGGGCTGGCTCACACAGCAGACTGTACTCAAAGGATATCAGATCCTCTGAAAATAATTGTTTGAAGGTGTGGTAATTATGGCAGCAAAGAAATCGAAGCTCAGCGTTTATACCCTGTCCGCCATCGGCGTTATGACAGCGGTATCCTTTATCAGCAACTTTATCTCCATCCCCATCGGCACCCTGACCCGGATTCACATGGGCAATGTGTTCTGTTCCCTGTCCGGTATCCTGCTCGGGCCGGTCTATGGCGGTGTGGCCGGCGGCCTTGGCGCGTTCTTCTATGACTTCACCAACCCGCTCTATGTTGCGGAAGCTCCCATTACGCTGTTCAATAAGTTCTTCATCGGCTTCTTTGCCGGCCTGATCTCGCACAAGGGCGGTCACTATGGAGAAAAGGCTTCGCTGAACTTTGTAGGCGCACTGGTGGGCAACCTGGCTTACACCCTGCTGTTCTACGGCAAGAACTTCATCAGCGAATACTTCCTGCTCCGCCTGGAGATGAACACCATTATCGCCAATATGCTGGTTCGCCTGAGCGCATCGGCCCTGCAGATCCCGCTGACCCTGATTGTCACCATGATCCTGGCGCCCTTCTTCCTCAAGGCAATCCAGAAGGCAGGCATTCACAGAAAACTGTTCCCGGAGCATACAGAGGGCCATTCCGCTGCATAAGGCTCCTTTGGGACTGAATGAAATCGAGGCGTTGGAATAATGACTGAAGAAGAAAAGATCTTTGCGGGAAAGATGTTTGACCCCCGCAGTGAAGAACTGCGGCAGATCAAGCACAAGGCCCATGAGGCCTGCCGCCGCTACAATACACTGGACGAATATGACCCGGAACGCCAGGAACTGATGCGCAGTATCCTGGGCAGCACAGGCAAAACCTTCTACTTCCAGGGGCCTGTCCAGATCAACTATGGCAGCCATACCTTTATCGGCGAGAACTTCTTTGCCAACTTCGGGCTCACCATCATGGATGACGCCCGGGTCTATATCGGCAACAATGTCTGCTTCGGGCCCAATGTATCGCTGATGGCAACCACCCATCCGCTCATTGCACAGGAGCGCATGGGCATGGATGCCGAAGGCCGTACCACCATGGCAGAATATGCGGATGAGATCCACATCGGAAACAATGTCTGGATCGCCTGCAACGCAGTGGTGCTGGGCGGCGTGCATATCGGCAACAATGTCGTGATCGGCGCCGGCAGCGTTGTCACCAAGGATATTCCCGATGGCTATCTGGCCTTCGGCAATCCCTGCAAGCCGGTGCGTCCCATTACCGAGGCGGATTCCAAGAAGGATCTGATTCTCCCTGAGGACCGCAAGCACTTTGAATACAACCTCATGTAACCCCATACCGACCTATTGTAAAAAGGAGCCTGCAGAAATGCAGGCTCCTTTTTGGCGTTATTGATACCGGGCGACGGCTTCGGAGATGGACTCCAGAAATGCCTCCTCGCCGAAGGTGTTGAGCTTGAGGAACATGGCCTGGCTGCCGCCGGAGGCAATGGCGGAAAGGCGCACGCCATGGGCCGTTTCCAAGAGCAGGACACTCAGGCTCACCCGGTTGCCGCCCAGGGCGCTGTACCGCTCATAGACCCGCAGTACGCACCGGCCCGAGCTGCTCTGGAAGTGGCTTTCGTCCTCCAGCGAGGCGGTGAAGCTGCCCTCCAGCACAGCGGTGTCAATGGCGTTCAGTATGGCGGAAAAGTTCCCGTGCAGGGTTGCTTCCAGTTTTGCCATGGTCTTTCCTCCTGAGTCAGACTATAAAAAGAGGAGAGGGAAAGTCCCCCCTTTTTGCGGATCAGTAATCGAAGTGCTCTCCCACCAGACGGCAGGCCTGCATGACCGCAGCCGTACTGAGGACTACTACCGCCGATACCGAAACCACGGCGAGCAGCAGGAGCTTGGATTTATTGTGAGTAAGCCAGCATTTCATGACAGAATCCTCCTTGGTTGTGGAATGGAAAACAGGCTCCGGAATAGTCTCACCGGTGCCGGGAGTGTTGGTACACCGGGGCATTTTGACGCTTTGGTGTGCTGATAGCTTCATTGTAGCACAGTACTCCGGGAAAACTCAACAGCATTTTGTAAACAAATTATCTCCATTTCCCACAGCCAGCATACAGCCCCGGGCAAATTGCTGCAATCGCAGCAGAGCCCTGTTGAGCCGGCGGTTGGCAGTGGAACGGTCAATGCCCAGCAGACGGGAGGCTTCCGCCGCCGGAATCCCCCTGCGGTAGCGCAGCTCGATGATCTGCTGTTCGGTGGGGGTGAGCTGGGTTTCGATCCCGGCTTCAATCACCCGGCGGTAAAAGGAAAGGCTGTCCTGGTTGTCCCCGAAGCCCTCCTCCCGGAACAGCCCGGTCAGACAGCGGTCCATATCCGCATAGAGCAGATTGCGGCGGTTATAGGTGGGATAGGGTTGACGCAAACGGCATTTCCTCCTTATGAATGGCGCAGCAGGTAGAGTCCCACTGCCCGGGTTTCGTAGTATTCCTGGCGGAGCAGATCGATCCGGCGCAGCGCATGGAGATATTCTTTTCCGTACAACTGATCCAGGCTGCCCCGGAGCTGCCGGATGCGCTGATCCAGAAGTTCCGCAGAATGAAGGTATTCTTCGGCAAGCTGTTGCATACAGGTTCCTCCTCAAAAAGAACAAATGTTCGTAATTTTGCACTGAAAAAAGCGGAGTGTTCTCCGCAGATTTTTTCTTCCGGGCCAGCCAGCCTGAGTGGTGTGCCGACGATACCCTACATGTTCTATTGTACTGTGGGAATTAGACTTTGTCAATAGAACATAATCTAATTTAGCCATACAGAACCCGGTCGAAAAAGTTTGGTAACCAAAAAAACATGGAAAACCGGGTCGGACTGTGTTACAATGGCTGATAGAAATTTCTACTGCGGGAGGAAGCCTCGAATGGGGAATGAACGACGCCGGAAAAAGAAAAAACGCCTGAACTGGCCGGCAGTTCTGGCCTTGATGATTCTGCTGGGCGGAGGCGGCCTGGCAGCGGTCTGGCAGCTGAAGCCGGAACTGCTGGAGGTGTTCAGCGCTGTGGGACAGAGCAACGCCCAGGAGCCGGGTTCCGCCGATGAGAACCCGGCGCCGGAGGAGGGCAGCGATGCCGCGCCCCAGAATCAGTACCCGGTGATCACCCTGGGGGCTGATACCGTCTGGGTGCAGGCGGGCAGTGACTTTGATCCCACCGCCAACCTGACTGTGGTCGATCCGGAGGATGGGGAGCTGAGCTATATGCAGGATTCCATCACACCGGTGCCGGGCACCTATACCATCATTTCCACAGTGGACCTCACCACACCGGGCGCCTATGTGGTGACCGTTTCGGCAAAGGATCTCTCCGGCGCCATGTCCGAGACCGGCTATTCGGTGCGGGTGCTGGCAGAGGGCGAACAGCCCGGCAGTGCTGACGCCACCTATATTGACGGAATTCTGCTGGTGAGCCGGGATTATCCGCTGCCCCGGAACCAGGGCGGTTCCAATGCCGAGGCCAATGCGGCACTGCAGCGGCTTCAGGCGGCTGCGGCGGCAGAGGGACATGACCTGCCGCTGCTGTCGGGGTACCGTTCCTTTGATGAGCAGGTGGTGCTTTTCAACCGCTATGTGCGCAAGGACGGCCTGGAGCTGGCGATCCGGTACTCGGCGCCTCCCGGACAGTCGGAGCACCAGACCGGACTGTGCTTTGATGTAGCCAGTCTGTACCGCACCTTTGCCACCACTGAGGCGGGCATCTGGCTGAATGAACACTGTGCGGAATACGGGTTCATTATCCGGTATCCGGAAAACAGCGAGGACATCACCGGCTATATGTATGAGCCCTGGCATATCCGGTATGTAGGGGAGGAAACAGCTCAGGCCATCATGTCCCAGGGGATCACGCTGGAGGAATACCTGGGCGTTGCCTGAGCCTTCGACGCATATTGACAGGGACAATCGTCTATACTCAAACAGTATCAAGGAAAGGAAAGGTGAGATCCATGCTGAACCGGGGTCTGGTGCTGGGCGGGGGAGGTTCCCGCGGCGCCTATGAGATCGGAGTCTGGCGGGCGGCCAGGGAACTGAAGATCGACTTTGATGTGGTAACCGGCACTTCCATCGGCGCGCTCAACGGAGCGCTGGTGGTGCAGGGGGACTACGACTTCGCAGTGGACATGTGGGAAAATATGAACTATGAAGCGGTGATGACCAATGTCAAGGCAGAGGATTTCACCACGCTGGACGGCACCCGGAAGGCGTTCCGGACTGCCCTGCGGGAGATCGTAGCGGATGGCGGCATGGAGATCGGCCCATTGGAGGAGCTGGTGCGCAGCCGTCTGGACGAGGAGAAGATCCGTCAGTCGCCCAAGGAATTCGGTATTGTCACGGTGGAGATCCCCAGCCTGAAGGCCTCTGAAATGGCCAAGGAAGATATTCCCCAGGGGCAGATGGCGGATTACCTGCTGGCATCGGCGGCCTGTTATCCCGCCTTCAAGCGCCGCACCATCGACAACAAGAGCTATGTGGACGGCGGCTACCGGGACAATCTGCCCATCGACCTTGCCATCGAGCTGGGCGCCAATGAGATCTGGGCCGTGGACCTGCAGGCACTGGGCCATGTGCCCCAGAAGCTGATGTATGATATTCCGGTGCGGTATATCCGCAGTTACTGGGATCTGGGTATGTTCATCACCTTTGATCCGGCACGCATCCGCCGCAATATGGAGCTGGGGTACCTGGATACCATGAAGACCCTGGGTCTGCTGGACGGCTTTGCCTACTCCTTCCGGGAGGGGCAGATGGCCCGGATCTGTGACCGGTTCCTGGAGGGCTCGGAACGGGCTATGAAGGCTCTCACCACAGCGGAAAACCCGCTGACTGCGCCGGCGGCGGCAGCTCTGGAACTGCGGCTGTCCGGGGCGCTCAAATGGGGTGCCCGGCGGCGCAATTCGGTGAAGGTCAACCTGATGCGTCAGGCGGAGCTGGCAGCTGAGCTGCTGGATCTCGACCCGGCCTGCATCTATACAGCCGAGCGGTTCAATGAGGAGCTGATCCGCCGGTTCTCGGAGGAGGACAGCCACCAGCCTGGGGAGATGGAACAGGCGCTGCGCCGGGTGCATGAGAACCCGTCCACCGCTTCGGAGATCTTCGGACGCTTCAAGTCGATGACTGGACGGGAGCGGCTGCACATCGTCACCCACCTGGTCTATGGAGCGCTGTCGGGCAGTGTACCCATGCCGGCAGCCCAGCTGGCAGGCGCTGCCTTCCCCCGGGAGATGTCGGCGGCGATCTATCTGTGGCTGCTGGGCTGCAGCACCGACACCGGAGAGGAGCCGCTGCTCCGTCCGGCCCAGGCATAGGAGGAAACCGGACCCATGAAACGGACCCTGATTCTGTACGCATCGACCCATCACGGCAATACCCGCCGGCTGGCAGAGGCCATGGCGGAGGCGGCAGGGGCAGAGCTCTGTGACCTGCTCCATGACCCATTGCCCGACCTGTCCGGCTATGACCTGATCGGGATGGCATCGGGGATCTATTACGGAAAACTGCACCCCCGGATTCCGGAACTGCTCCGGCAGCTGGAACCCCGCCCCGGACAGAGGGTGTTCCTGGCCTATACCTGCGGCATCCGGTACCGTGCCTATGAGAAGCCGGTTCTGGAACTGCTGCGGCAGAAGGGGATCGACTGTGCGGGCTGTTATGCCTGCCGGGGCTATGATACCTTCGGCCCGTTCGGGAAAATCGGCGGCATTGCCAGGGGCCGTCCCAGCGCGGAGGAACTGCGCCGGGGCGGGGAGTTCCTGCTCGGCCTCATCGGCGCCGGAGCCCGTGCATAAAAAGAAACAGGACGGCTGATGCAGCCGTCCTGTTTTGGCGTTCTGAGGGATCAGAAGTAGTCGGAGAAGTAGGGCTTTTCGATGGGGATCAACCGCTCCAGATAGGGGATCAGGTGATAGTCCACCTGGATGCGCTCGTTTTCGTAGAGATAGCTCGGGCGTTTGTAGCCCATCAGCATGGCGGTGAGGGTCTGGATATCCATCTCCACCATGGCGGCGTCCTCTTCGCAGTCGGCACAGGGCTCACAGGTCACTTCACCGTCCTTGACGCAGAGCAGGAAGTCCCCGTCATTCCACTCCGCCATGCGGTCGTGGATGCGCAGATGCAGCCGCAGATCCTCCCGGAAGTTCTCAAAGGGATAGCGGGAGAGGAATTCCCGCACATCAATGATCCGGCCCATCACATTGGGTTCGATGGTCTCCCGGATCTCGCTGTCCTCCAGCAGGAAGGCCAGCGGTTCGCCGGTGTAGTTGTAGCCCCGTACATCGGTGATCATCGAGAAGTGCGCCGAGATGTAGTTCCAAAGGCCGTGCCGGGCCTCCTGGTTGAGGTAGACCAGCTCCTTGATGTTGAAATGTTCGTTTTCAATGCTGTATGCCACATAGCCCAGCGGGCGGTGCTTTTCGTTGTAGTAGATGGCAGCGGTCATGTCCTCGGTTTCCCAGCGCCAGTATTCGTCCCAGGCCAGGTCGTCCCGGATCAGCGCCCCATGGTGCTGCAGCGCGAAGTACTCATAGACATTCTTGAGGTCCTCGCTCTCCAGCGGAACCCGTTCCACCATGCCCGGCACCGGTTTGCGCCGGGGCAGCTGGGTATCCTTGATGTGGAAGCTCAGCTTATCCGACACCACTTCCCAGCCCATCTTCCGGTAAAAGGGAATGGAATAGGGGCAGAGAATGGAGATATACTGCCGTTTTTCCCGCATGTGGCGCAGACATTCGCTCATCAGCGAGTGGATCAGGCCGCGTCCGGCATATTCCGGATAGGTGGCTACACCGGTGATACCGCCCATCTCGAACCGTTCGCCTTCGATGTTCATCTCCATGGGGTAGATCACAATCTGGGAGGCCAGGTTTTCCCCATGGAACCATCCCAGCACAAAGGCGTTTTTCAGCATGGGTGCCTTGGAATATTTCATTTCATCTTCCTGCCAGCCGGTTTTGAGCATTTCATCCGAAGTCACCTGGAAGGCATATTTGAGCAGGGAATTGAACTGCTCCAGATCCCGGTCGCCCAGTTCCCGCATGGTAAACAGATCGCGGTTCTCCATATTGTCCCTCATTTCCCGCAGCCGGCAGAATCAGTCCGGCCTTGCTTTGACTTCATTATAGTATAGCGCGGCAGGGAAAATCAAGGCGAACCCTGCGGGAAAATCGGCAGGGATCGGCTGGAAAATGCCCTGGATGCGGTCTGACACCCGGGAAACGCCTGTTCCCGGCATGACTCCGGGGAAAAATATATCCGGACATGGAAAAAGTGGGGAAAATTCACTATACAAGCGTCAAATCTATGGTATACTGAACTTGTGATACCAAATTGACAAGGGGGAAAACCGTATGCAGGAATCCATCCGCCATGCGGAACAGTTGCTGGAAAAAGCAGAAGTAGTCACACTGGCAGTCAACGGAGAGGACGGCTGTCCCCGGGCCTATGTGATGACCAAACTGCCCGGAGAGAGCATCCGGGTCTTTCCGTTCCTGGCCAAGGAGGGTTCGGAAAAGGTCCGGGCTCTGGAGAAGGACCCCCGGGCCTGTGTCAGTTATTTCGCGCCGGGCGGCAGTGTAAGCCTCACCGGTACAGTACAGCTGATCCGGGAGAGCGGTGCCCTGAGGGAGCTCTGGGTTCCGGAACTGGACCGGATCTTCCCGATGGGACTGGAGAGCGGAGAACTGGTGCTGATCCGGTTTGAATCCCGGGCAGCCACCTTCTGTTTTATGGGGAAAGTGGAGGAGCAGCCGCTGTAAAAAGACAGCATCAGCCCTCCGGAAATCGAGGATACTATGGACAGAAAATCAAAAGACGGCATGCCGCGCTATCAGCAGATCGCGCTGGATATTGCCACACAGATCGTCAAACAGCAGTATAAGGTCGGGGACCGCATCTACGCGCGTTCCTCGCTGGCAAGCAAGTACCATGTTTCGCCTGAAACCGCCCGCCGGGCCATCTGTCTTCTGGCGGATATGGACATCGTGGAGGCGGAAAAGGGCAGCGGCGTGGTGATCCTCTCGGTGGACAATGCTGCCCGGTACCTGCAGCAGCTCACCGGCGTGGAGACCATGACCAGCCTGCGCCAGAGCATCCGGCAGGACCTGGACAACCAGCTTCTGCTGGCCCAGCAGCTGCGGGAAAAGATGTCCGATCTTATGGACCGGGCAGAGCGCTTCCAGCATCTCAACCCGTTCAATCCCTTTGAGATCACCGTGGAGGTGGGCTCCATCTGCGAGGGCAAGACCCTGGCGGATGTGAACTTCTGGCAGAATACCATGGCGACGGTCATCGCCATTTCCCACAACGGGGAGCTGCTGATCTCGCCCGGGCCGCACAACCGGATGCAGGCCGGGGACATTGTCTACTTTGTGGGCGATGAGAATGCCCCCAGCCGGGTGGACCGGTTCCTGCGGGGCGGAAGATAGCGGGGCGGTCCCCCTTGCGGGAGGGCCGGGATTTGGGTTATAATATAATAACTGCGGTGCAGCTGTTATATCTTATAGCCGGACGATCCGCAGGCGCTGCCCGGGGGAGTGTCCGGATGGTCGATTATATCCTTTAGACGGCTCTGCTCTCGGGCAGGGCCGGGATTTTCCCGGGCGTTTTTTGAGCCGGGAACAGTGCGACAGAGCGGAGGAAACAACTATGGATGTCCGGGTCGGCGATATACTCACAATGAAAAAACCGCACCCCTGCGGTGCGAAGGAATTTCTGGTGCTGCGTTCGGGAATGGATTTCCGCATCCGCTGCACCGGCTGCGGACACGAGGTCATGGTGCCCCGGGTCAAGGCAGAAAAGAACATCCGGCAGATCACCCGGGAAGGCGTGATTGTCTATCCGCCGGAAAAGAATCCCGCTGGAAAACCGGCGGCAGACAAAGGAGAACAGTAAATTATGTTTGAAAAGCTCTCATCTGTGGAAGAGCGTTATGAGGACATCAGCACACGGCTGAGTGATCCGGCGGTCATCAGTGACAATGAGAAGTACCGTTCGCTGATGAAGGAATACAAGAACCTGACCCCCATTGTGGAGAAGTACCGGGAGTACCGCAAGGCCTGCGCCTCCCATGAGGAGGCAGCCGAGCTGCTGGAGGAGGGCGGTCTGGACCGGGATTTCCGGGAGATCGTCGAGGAGCAGTACCGGGAGAGCCAGGAGGAGATGGACCGCACCGGTGAGGAGCTGAAGATCCTCCTGCTGCCCAAGGACCCCAACGATGACAAGAACGTCATCATGGAGATCCGGGGCGGCGCCGGCGGCGAGGAGGCAGCGCTGTTTGCCCATTCGCTCATGCGTATGTATACCATGTATGCCGAGCGCAACCGCTGGAAGGTGGAGGTGCTCAACCTCAACGATACCGAGCTGGGCGGCGTCAAGGAAGCCAGCTTCTCCATCACCGGAGAGGGTGCCTATTCCCGCCTGAAGTTCGAAAGCGGCGTGCACCGGGTGCAGCGTGTGCCCGAAACCGAAACCCAGGGCCGAATCCACACCTCCACTGTTACAGTGGCAGTGCTGCCCGAGGCAGAGGAAGTGGAAGTGGAGATCAATCCCGGCGACCTGCAGGTGGATGTGTTCCGTGCCAGCGGCGCCGGCGGACAGCATGTCAACAAGACCGAGTCGGCGATCCGTATGACCCACCTGCCCACCGGCATCGTGGTGGAATGCCAGGACGAGCGCAGCCAGTTCAAGAACAGGGAAAAGGCGCTGAAGATCCTGCGCAGCCGCATTTATGAGAAGAAGCAGCGGGAAGCGGACGAGAAGATGGCAGCCCAGCGCAAGCTGCAGGTTGGCACCGGCGACCGTTCCGAGCGCATCCGCACCTATAACTATCCCCAGAGCCGGGTGAGTGATCACCGCATCGGCCTGACCCTTTATAAGCTGGACGCCATTCTGGACGGCGATCTGGACGAACTCATCGACGCCCTGCTCACCGCCTCGCAGACCGAAAAGCTCCAGCAGCAGGAGGAATTTTAATCGTGGAAACGATGGTATATAAAACCGATACCGAACCGGAGCTCCGCCAGGCAGTCAAAGCGGCGGGGGAACTGCTCCGGGAGGGAAAACTGGTGGCGATCCCCACCGAAACAGTCTATGGCCTGGCAGCCAATGCCCTGGACCCCCAGGCGGTGAACGCCATTTTCAAGGCCAAGGGCCGTCCCAATGACAACCCCCTCATCGTGCATATCGCCGATCTGTCGGCACTGCCCGATGTGGTTTCGGTGGTGCCGGAAAAGGCCCGGGTGCTCATGGAACGCTTCTGGCCCGGCCCGCTGACCATCGTTCTGCCCCGGAATCCCCAGATTCCCAATGAAACCACTGCCGGTCTGGATACGGTGGCAGTGCGTATGCCGTCCCATCCGGTGGCCCAGGCCATCATCCGGGAGAGCGGACTGCCCATTGCGGCGCCCTCTGCCAATCTGTCCGGCCTGCCCAGCCCCACCACAGCGGAACACTGTGTCCGGGATCTCACCGGCAAGGTGTCGGCTATTGTGGACGGCGGCCCCTGCAACTTCGGCGTGGAATCCACCGTCATCACCCTGGCCGGGGACCATCCCCGGCTGCTGCGTCCCGGCGCCGTGACCCTGGAACAGCTGGAAGCCGCCATTGGCGCGGTGGAAGTGGACCATGCTGTCACCGGTCAGCTGGAGGAGGGACAGGTGGCAGCCTCCCCGGGCATGAAATACAAGCACTATTCCCCCAGGGCACTGGTCTATCTGGTGCGGGGCAGTGCCGAGAGCTTCCGGAAGTATGTCAATGCCCTTCCGGGAGAGAATATCTATGCCATGGTCTTTGCCGGGGAAGGCGAGGGACTGCGCAAGCCGTTCCGGGAGTATGGCGCGGAAACCGACCATCTCATGCAGGCCCGGGAGCTGTTCTGGCTGCTCCGGGAGTTTGATGACCTGGGCGCGCAGGCCATCTATGTCCGCTGTCCGTCCACCGATGGTGTGGGACTGGCAGTCTACAACCGCCTGATCCGGGCGGCCGCTTTCAAGTTTATCGATCTGGACTGACCCTTGGGAGGGAGAAACATGAAGCAGAATACCGTGGTGATCGGCCTGACCGGTCAGACCGGAGCCGGAAAATCCACAGTGGGGGAATCACTGCTGCGCCGGGGTGCGGCCTGGGTGGATGCAGATCTCATTGCCCATGATGTGGCGGATAATGAGAAGGTCTGTCTGGCAGATCTGGCACTGGAGTTTACCATCGACATCCTCAATGTGGACGGTACACTCAACCGCAAGAAGCTGGCGGATATTGTCTTTCATGACAAAGCCAAGCTCCGCCGCCTGAATGAGATCATCTTCCCCTATATTATCCGGGCGATTGAAGCCGAGCTTGCCCGTCTGCGGGCAGAAGGGCACCACTATATTGTGCTGGATGCCCCGACCCTGTTCGAGAGCGGCTGCGACCGGTACTGTGATGTCATCATCTCGGTGGTGGCAGATGAACAGCTCCGGCTCCAGCGCATCCTGGGACGGGACGGCCTGACCCATGAGGAGGCCGAAGCCCGTATCCAGGCCCAGCACCGGGAGAGCTATTATGTGCGCCGGTCGGACTTTGTCATTGAAAACAATGATACCGTGGATACCCTCTGCCTGAAGGTGGCGGAAGTGATGAGCCGTATTGAAACCGGTGAGCGTCCCCGTCAGCAGCGGCAGGCTGAGGAGGCACAGCAGGAAGCCCGGCACTGAAATCAAACCATACAGTCAGGAGTGGCACGATGAAGCAAAGAAGAAGCCGGAGAGGGTTTGGCGTTCTTTTCTGGCTGCTTGCGGCAGCCGTGGTCGTGCTTGGGGTCCGTTTTGCCTCGGACCGCTATTACCGCATGGCATATCCGGTGGAGTATCAGGCACTGGTGGAGCAGTACTGTCAGGAATTTTCGGTGGAGCCGGCACTCTGTTATGCCGTGATCCGCACCGAGAGCAGCTTCAATCCGGAGGCGACCTCATCCATAGGCGCCCGGGGACTGATGCAGCTCACCGAGGAGACCTTCGACTGGGTGAAATCCCGTCTGGAGCCCCAGTCGGATACCACCTATGACGCCATGTATGAGCCGGAGAAGAATATTGAGTACGGAACCTATCTGCTCCATGCGCTGACCGAGCAGTTCGGCAGTGTGAACAATGCCCTGTGTGCCTATCACGCGGGGTGGGGAAGCGCCACCAGCTGGCTGGAAAATCCCGAGTATTCCACCGATGGAGAGATACACACAATTCCGTATGCGGATACAGCCCAGTATGTGGAAAAAGTGGGGCGTACCTGTCAAATTTATCGCGAGCTTTATGGTGAATAATCCCCCTTGTCAGTAGGAATTATTCGCGTTATAATGGAACTGGAAAGACGGGAAAACTAGGACCGGGATTTGAGGAAAGTCACGGTTTTTATAATGTGTAAAATGCAAAAGGAGGAGATCCCATGTGCAAGGAAAAAACACCGGGCGAGCTGCTGGCAGAGGAGCTTTTCTACCGCACCAAGAATGCGGGGGAGGAGCTGGATGCCGCTGAACTGGCCCGGGCAGATGCGTTCTGTGAGGAGTACAAGACCTTCCTCGACCATGCAAAAATCGAGCGGGAAGCAGTGCGCACCACCGTGGCAATGCTGGAGAAAGCCGGCTATACTGCCTTTGATCCGGACCGGAGCTATCAGCCCGGCGACCGGATCTACCGGAATGTACGGGGCAAGGCACTGATCCTGGCAACCATCGGTACTGAGGATCTGGAAAAGGGCGTGCGGATGGTGATCAGCCATATCGACTCCCCCCGGCTGGACCTCAAGCCCAATCCGCTCTATGAGGACGGCGGTCTGGCACTCTTCAAGACCCACTACTATGGCGGCGTCAAGAAGTATCAGTGGACTGCCCTGCCGCTGGCTCTGCACGGTACCGTGGTGCGTAAGGACGGCACCGTGCTGGATGTAGTCATCGGTGAGGACGCCGGCGATCCGGTGTTCTGTGTAACAGATCTGCTGCCCCATCTGGCAAAGGATCAGATGACCAAGACCCTCTCTGAGGGCATCAAGGGTGAGCAGCTCAATGTGGTAGTGGGTTCCCGTCCCTATCCGGACGAGAAGGTCAAGGAGAAGATCAAGCTCAATATCCTCAGCCTGCTGCATGAGAAGTATGGCCTGGTAGAGGGCGACTTCCTCTCGGCAGAACTCACCATGGTTCCGGCCGGCGCGGCACGGGATGTGGGCTTTGACCGCAGCATGATCGGTTCCTACGGTCATGACGACAAGGTATGTGCCTATACCTCTCTGCGGGCGGCAATGGATGTGGCTGCCCCTGCCTTCACTTCGGTGACAGTATTCGCTGACAAGGAGGAGATCGGTTCGGACGGCAATACCGGTCTCAACTCCGATTTCCTGAAGATCTTTGTGGAAGATCTGTGTGCGGCCCAGGGCGCGGAAAGCCGCCGGACCCTCACCAATTCCACCTGTATGTCGGCGGATGTGAATGCGGCCTTCGATCCTACCTTCCCGGAGGTAGCCGAAAAGCGCAATACCGCTTACCTCAACCATGGCGTAGTCATCACCAAGTACACCGGCGCCCGCGGCAAGAGCGGCACCAATGATGCGTCGGCAGAGTTCATGCACTATGTACGGGATCTGCTGGACCGCACCGGTGTGATCTGGCAGACCGGTGAGCTGGGTGCCGTGGACCAGGGCGGCGGCGGTACCGTAGCGATGTTTGTAGCCCACATGAATGTGGAGGTTGTGGATGTCGGCGTGCCGGTGCTGTCGATGCACGCACCGTTCGAGCTGGTTTCCAAGACCGACGTTTATATGACCTACCGGGCCTTTGTGGAATTCCTCAAGGCGTGACCCATCAGTCCCTTCTGGAAGATACAGTATATTGAATCGGAAAGGAAGAGTTGATTTTTATGCTGATTAAAGTTCTGCTTCTGCTATGCGGCGTGATGGCCATTACAGGCGTGATCCAGTACATTTATTACTCGGTGAATATGCAGGCCGGTGCCAACCGCTTCGCATTTACGCTGGGATTTACGGTTCTGCTGGCTGTACCTCTGATTTATCATCTGATGATGGGCGATGCCGCTCAGCTGACTCCCTTTAAGCTGATCCTGATGGCATATATCCCAGTCACCTTCTTCTGGATACGCTTGGAGTTCCTGCGCAGGTCTCAGGCGGTCCATGACGATGAGGAACTGCTCTGATTCCTGAATACCCGTTCTGACAACGCCCTTCTGCCCGGAGCACATGGACAGAGGGGCATTTTTCTGGAAAAGCGGCGTAAATCGCTGATGGATCAGGGAAAAATCAGACCGGATCTGTTTCAGGGCAAAAAAAGAGGCAATGTCAGGAAATTTTCAGCTTGACATTGCCTTTTTGGCGTTATATAATATTATACTGTATCAGAATGGACAGCTATGTCTTTTACGAGAAATAGTATACCACATAGCTTCCAAAAAATCAATATGTTATCGCAAAAACCACAGAAATTTCCCGAAAATTTTTGTGGTATTTGACCAACCGTAAATGGATGAATGGAGTGATTATGCCTATGGTGAATGTAAAACCTGTAAAACTGGGCAAAAATGTCCGGATGAGTTTTTCCAGGATAGGCGAAGTTCTCGAGATGCCCAATCTGATTGAAGTTCAGAAGAACTCCTATCAGTGGTTTCTTGACGAGGGCCTGAAGGAAGTATTCCACGATGTTTCTCCCATTACAGATTACCAGGGCAACCTTGTGCTGGATTTCATTGACTATCATCTCGATGATCAGCCCAAGTACAGCATTGCGGAATGCAAGGAACGCGATACCACTTATGCGGCTCCGCTGCGGGTGCGGGCCAGCCTGCTCAACCGGGAAACCGGCGAAGTAAAGGAGCAGGACATCTATATGGGCGATTTCCCGCTGATGACTGACAGCGGTACCTTTGTAATCAATGGTGCTGAGCGTGTCATTGTATCTCAGCTGGTTCGTTCGCCGGGTGTATACTATTCTTCTTCCCGTGACAAGACCGGTAAGGAACTGTTTGCCGCCACTGTTATCCCCAACCGTGGTGCATGGCTGGAATACGAAACCGACTCCAATGATGTGTTCTATGTCCGCATCGACAAGAACCGCAAGCTGCCCATCACCACCTTTATCCGTGCGCTGGGTATCGGTACCGATGAGGAGATCCTGGGTCTGTTCGGCAATGATCCCACCCTGCGTGCCACCATTGAGAAGGATACTGCCAAGAGCGTAGAGGACGGCCTGCTGGAAGTATACCGCAAGCTGCGTCCCGGTGAGCCGCCGACGGTGGAGAGTGCCCAGACCCATCTGGACAACCTGTTCTTCGACCCCAGACGGTACGATATGTCCCGGGTAGGCCGCTATAAGTATAATAAGAAGCTGGCAATCGGCCTGCGCCTGGCTGGTCAGACACTGGCTCAGCCGGTGATCGATCCCATGACCGGTGAGATCCTGGCAGAGGCAGGCGAGACCCTGACCCGTGAAAAGGCTGGTCAGATCGAGCGTGCCGGTGTAGCGGAAGCGTACATCACCATCCACGATGAGCCGGTGAAGATCATGTCCAACGGCATGGTGGACATCGCTGACTTCGTGAACTTTGACTGCGAGGAATACGGCATCAATGAGAAGGTCCGCTTCTCGGTGCTGCGTGAGATCCTCGAGCAGAATGAGGATGAGGAGAGCCTGCGGGAAGCTATCCGCACCCGTCGGGACGACCTGATCCCCAAGCACATCATCATTGACGATATCTTTGCCACTATCAACTATATGTGCGGCCTGCTCCAGGGCGTCGGCACCATGGACGATATCGACCACCTGGGCAACCGCCGTATCCGTTCGGTTGGTGAGCTGCTGCAGAACCAGTTCCGCATCGGCTTCTCCCGTATGGAGCGTGTGATCCGGGAGCGTATGGCTACCCAGACCCAGGATATGGATGTCATCACACCTCAGGCGCTGATCAACATCCGTCCGGTTGTGGCTTCCATCAAGGAGTTCTTCGGCTCCTCGCCGCTGTCCCAGTTCATGGACCAGACCAACCCCCTGGCAGAACTGACCCATAAGCGTCGTCTGTCTGCCCTGGGCCCCGGCGGTCTGTCCCGTGACCGTGCCGGATTCGAGGTTCGAGATGTACACTACACCCACTATGGACGCATGTGTCCCATTGAGACTCCTGAAGGCCCGAACATCGGTCTGATTTCCTACCTGGCATCCTTTGCCCGCATCAACCAGTATGGCTTCATCGAGGCTCCCTACCGCCGTGTGGACAAGGCCACCGGCAAGGTGCTGGACGAAGTTGTCTACATGACTGCTGATGTGGAAGATGAGTATGTGGTTGCGCAGGCCAACGAACCCCTCACCGAGGAAGGCACCTTCGCCAACGAGCGTGTTGCCTGCCGTTACCGTGATGTGGTTATGGAAGCGGACCGCAGCCGTGTGGACTTCATGGACGTATCGCCGAAGATGGTACTGTCGGTAGCGACCGCCATGATCCCCTTCCTGGAGAACGATGACGCGAACCGTGCGCTGATGGGCGCGAACATGCAGCGTCAGGCTGTGCCGCTGCTCAAGACCGAGGGCCCGATTGTCGGCACCGGTATGGAGTACAAGGCCGCTGTGGATTCCGGCGTTACTGTTCTGGCGAAGCATGACGGCGTAGTCAAGAGCGTCAGCGCCGATGAAGTGGTCATCGAGACCACCGAGGGCAAGACCGAGAACTATGAGCTGATCAAGTTCCTGCGTTCCAACGCCGGCACCTGCATCAACCAGCGCCCCATTGTCAATGTGGGTGAGACCGTGACCAAGGGTCAGGTTATCGCTGATGGTCCTGCCACCGCCAACGGTGAAATCGCCCTGGGCAAGAACATGCTCATCGGCTTCACCACCTGGGAAGGCTACAACTACGAGGACGCCGTTCTCATCAACGAGCGTCTGGTCAAGGAAGATATTTACACCTCGATCCACATCGAGGAATATGAGATCGAAGCCAGAGACACCAAGCTCGGACCGGAGGAGATCACCCGGGATATTCCCAACGTGGGTGAAGATGTCCTCAAGGAACTGGACGAGCGCGGTATTATCCGTGTGGGCGCCGAAGTGCGTGCCGGCGATATTCTGGTGGGCAAGGTAACCCCCAAGGGCGAAACCGAGCTCAATGCCGAGGAGCGTCTGCTCCGGGCCATCTTCGGTGAAAAGGCACGGGAAGTGCGTGATACCTCGCTGCGTGTTCCCCATGGTGAGTACGGCATCATCGTGGATGTCAAGGTATTCACCCGGGAAAACAGCGATGAACTGGCACCCGGCGTCAACATGGTGGTACGCTGCTACATCGCTCAGAAGCGTAAGCTGCAGGTGGGCGATAAGATGGCGGGCCGTCATGGTAACAAGGGTGTAGTATCCCGCATCATGCCGCAGGAGGATATGCCCTATCTGCCTGATGGACGTCCGCTGGACATCTGTCTGAACCCCCTGGGCGTACCGTCCCGAATGAACATCGGTCAGGTACTGGAAGTGCATCTGGGCCGTGCCGCTGCCGCTCTGGGCTGGAAGGTTATGACTCCGGTATTTGATGGCGCCAACGAGCAGGATATCCGTGATGCCCTTGCCGAGGCCGGTCTGGACCCGGATGGCAAGACCGTTCTGTATGACGGACGCACCGGTGAACCCTTCGATAACCGTGTAACCGTTGGTTATATGTATTACCTCAAGCTGCATCATCTGGTAGACGATAAGATCCATGCCCGTTCCACCGGTCCGTACTCGCTGGTTACCCAGCAGCCTCTGGGTGGTAAGGCACAGTTCGGCGGCCAGAGATTCGGTGAGATGGAAGTTTGGGCCCTGGAAGCCTATGGTGCTGCCTACACCCTGCAGGAGATCCTGACTGTGAAGTCGGACGATGTAGTGGGCCGTGTCAAGACCTTCGAGGCCATTGTAAAGGGCAAGAATGTGCCCAAGCCCGGTATTCCCGAGTCCTTCAAGGTGCTCATCAAGGAGCTGCAGTCGCTGGCTCTGGATGTGCGCGTGCTGGATAAGGAGGGCAACGAGATCGACCTCAAGCAGTCCTTCGACGACGATGACGATGTGGGTCTGACCATTGCAGACGACATCGATCTGGGTGAGAAGGGAGTCGAGGTGGAGAGCGAACTCAGCGATGGGTTTGACGTATCCACCCCCGATCTGGACGATGATGATACCGATGCAGGGGATCTGTTCGCCAGCTTCGGCATGGATCTGGATGATCTCTCCGACGACGACAACTTCTAAGGAGGCAGATATATGGAATTCAATGTATTCGATTCGATCAAGATTGGTCTTGCCTCTCCTGATCAGATCCGGGAATGGTCCTACGGCGAAGTAAAGAAGCCGGAGACCATCAACTACCGTACCCTCAAGCCGGAGCGGGACGGCCTGTTCTGTGAGCGGATCTTCGGACCCACCAAGGACTGGGAGTGCTACTGCGGCAAGTACAAGCGCATCCGTTACAAGGGCAAGGTCTGCGAACGCTGCGGCGTTGAAGTAACCCGTGCCAAGGTGCGCCGGGAACGTATGGGCCACATTGAGCTGGCTGCACCCGTATCCCATATCTGGTACTTCAAGGGTACTTCCTCCCGTATGGGCCTTCTGCTCAACATGTCCCCGAGACTGCTGGAAAAGGTGCTCTACTTTGCCTCCTATGTAGTCATTGATCCGGGCAATACCAATCTGAAGAAGTACGCGCTCCTCTCCGAGAAGGAGTATATGGATATGCGCGAGGCCTATGAAGATGAGTTCGACGCCGGTATGGGCGCCGAGGCCATCAAGAAGCTGCTGGCTGAGCTGGATCTGGATGCTCTCTCCAAGGAGATCAAGGACGAGCTCGCCACTGCCACCGGTCAGAAGCGTGCCAAGCTGCTCAAGCGTCTGGAAGTGGTAGAGGCCTTCCGCATTTCGGGCAACAAGCCCGAGTGGATGATCCTGGATGTGGTACCGGTTATCCCTCCGGATATCCGTCCCATGGTTCAGCTGGACGGCGGACGCTTCGCCACCAGTGACCTGAACGATCTGTACCGCCGGGTTATCAACCGCAACAACCGTCTGAAGAAGCTGCTGGAACTGGGCGCACCGGACATCATCGTCCGCAATGAGAAACGCATGCTCCAGGAAGCTGTGGACGCCCTGATCGACAACGGCCGCCGTGGTCGTCCGGTTACCGGCCCCAACAACCGTCCCCTCAAGAGCCTTTCGGATATGCTCAAGGGTAAGCAGGGCCGCTTCCGTCAGAACCTGCTGGGTAAGCGTGTTGACTACTCCGGTCGTTCGGTAATCGTAGTCGGCCCCGAGCTGAAGATGTATCAGTGCGGTCTGCCCAAGGAGATGGCTCTGGAGCTGTTCAAGCCCTTCGTTATGAAGCGCCTGGTAGACCAGAAGGTTGCCACCAACATCAAGAACGCCCGCAAGATGGTGGAGCGTGCCACCGTCAAGGAAGTATGGGACGCTCTGGAAGTTGTCATCAAGTCCCATCCCGTTATGCTCAACCGTGCGCCTACCCTGCACCGTCTGGGTATCCAGGCCTTCGAGCCCGTACTGGTTGAGGGTCGTGCCATCAAGCTGCATCCGCTGGTATGTACCGCATTCAACGCAGACTTCGATGGTGACCAGATGGCGGTGCATGTACCGCTGTCTGCCGAGGCTCAGGCAGAAGCCCGCTTCCTGATGCTGGCTGCCAATAACCTGCTCAAGCCTTCGGATGGCCGTCCTGTAACCGTTCCCACCCAGGACATGGTACTGGGTTCCTACTATCTGACCATGGTCCGTGAGAATGAGCCCGGCGCCGGCAAGGTATTCCGTGATACTGCCGAAGCCCTGATGGCTTACGATGCCAAGGTGGTGGGCCTGCATGCTCCCATCAAGGTGCGTGTCACCAAAGAGATCGGCGGCAAGAAGGTATCCCGGATCATCGACGCCACAGTGGGCCGTCTGATCTTCAACGATCCCATTCCGCAGGATCTGGGCTATGTGGACCGCAGCGATTCCGACAAGCAGTTTGATCTGGAAATCTCCTTCCTGGTCAAGAAGAAGCAGCTCGGAAACATCATCGACCGCTGCATCCGTGTGCATGGCACAGCCCGTACCGCCGAGGTGCTGGACCGCATCAAGGCACAGGGTCTCAAGTACTCCACCCGCAGCGGCCTGACCGTTGCCGTAGTGGATGCGGTTATCCCGCCTGAGAAGGCCGACATCATTGCCGAGGCCGACAAGAAGGTACTGGATATCCGCCGTCAGTATGACCGTGGTTTCATCTCGGACGATGTCCGTTATGAGCGTGTTGTAAAGACCTGGAACGAAGCCACCCAGAAGGTGCGTGACGCCCTCCAGGAGACCTTCAAGGGCGACAACCCCATCTATATGATGGCGGACTCCGGAGCCCGAGGCTCCATGGACCAGATCCGTCAGCTGGCTGGTATGCGTGGTCTGATCGCGAACACCTCCGGTCGTTCCATCGAAATCCCCATCAAGTCCAACTACCGTGAAGGTCTGAATATTCTGGAGTACTTCAACTCCTCCCGAGGCGCCCGTAAGGGTCTGGCGGATACCGCGCTGCGTACCGCTGACTCGGGTTATCTGACCCGTCGTCTGGTCGATGTATCGCAGGATGTTATCATCCGCATGAAGGACTGCGGCACCCATGAGGGTATCATGGTACAGTCCATCATGGATAACGGTCGTGTCATCGAGGATCTCAGCGAGCGTCTGTTCGGTCGTTACCTGGCAGATGACATCTATCATCCCGAGACCGGCGAACTGCTGGTATCCCGTGACAAGATGATGGACGAGAACGATGCCAAGAAGATTATTGACGCCGGTTACACCGAGGTCAAGATCCGTACCCCGCTGAACTGCGAGGCCAAGAACGGCGTCTGCATGAAGTGCTACGGCGCCAACCTGGCAAACGGTCAGCCGGTATCCATCGGTGAAGCCGTAGGTATCGTGGCAGCCCAGTCCATCGGTGAGCCCGGTACCCAGCTGACCATGAGAACCTTCCACACCGGCGGTGTTGTAACCGCAGCTGATATTACCCAGGGTCTTCCCCGAGTTGAAGAGCTGTTCGAAGCCCGCCGTCCCAAGAACGCTGCCATCATCTCCCATGAGGATGGTATCGTATCCTTCGAGAAGGACGCCAAGGGCGGCGACAATGTGGTTGTCACCAATCCCAAGACCGGCGAACGCTTCGAGAAGCTGGTGGTATACGGTTCGACCCTGAAGGTTTCCGAGGGCGACTACATCACCAAGGGTACCCCGATCACCGAAGGCTCGGTAGAGCCCGGCGAGATCCTGCAGGTGCTGGGCGGTCTGGCTGTACAGGAATACCTCATCAGCGAAGTGCAGAAGGTATACCGTACCCAGGGTGTTGATATCAACGATAAGCACATTGAGGTTATCGTGCGTCAGATGATGCGCAAGGTGAAGGTAGACGATCAGGGTGACACCGAGATGTTCACCGGCGAGATCGTGGATAAGAGCGAGTTCCTGGCTGCCAACGAAAAGATCGCTGAGCTCAATGCTCAGGACGGCGGCGACCGGAGAATGGCTACTTCCACACCGGTGCTGCTGGGTATTACCAAGGCATCGCTGGCTACTGAGTCGTTCATGTCGGCGGCTTCCTTCCAGGAAACCACCCGTGTCCTCACCGAAGCAGCCATCAAGGGCAAGGTCGATCCGCTGGTCGGCCTGAAGGAGAATGTCATCATCGGTAAGCTGATCCCGGCCGGTACCGGTCTGGTGGAGTACACCGAGATCTACGATGAAACTCCTCACACCCATGCTTCCGAAGAATCTGCCGAGCCTGTGGCTCCGGCTGGCGAATAATCGCCTGATTCTCCGGCAAAAATAACTGCATCACAGCCGGTCTGTATCAAACAGACCGGCTGTTTTGATGACAGTTGTCCGCCGGTTCGGGATCATAGGGAAGTGTGCTATGAAAAATCTCTATTTTACACAAATTTTAGGTGAATTTCCTGTTGACAAGCCTGTATCACACTTGATATAATTGGTATTCGGATGGTGCCTTCGGGCCCGTCTGTCTGTATGGGCAAAATTTGTTTGTACAGGAAGAAAAAAAGGAAATTTGAAGTAAGGAGGTGCAATATGCCAACCTTTAACCAGCTGGTTCACAAGGGCCGTCAGACTCTTGAGAAGAAGTCCACAGCGCCTGCTCTGCAGAGAGGATGGAACGCACAGAAGAGAATCGCTACAAACCAGAGCTCTCCTCAGAAGAGAGGCGTTTGTACAGCAATCCGTACTCAGACCCCCAAGAAGCCGAACTCGGCTCTCCGTAAGGTAGCAAGAGTGCGTCTCTCGAACGGTATGGAGGTTTCTTCCTACATTCCGGGCGAGGGCCACAACCTGCAGGAGCACAGCGTCGTGCTGATCCGCGGCGGTCGTGTTAAGGACCTTCCCGGTGTGCGTTACCACATCATCCGTGGTACCCTGGATACTCAGGGTGTTGCCAACCGTATGCAGGCCCGTTCCAAGTACGGTGCCAAGCGTCCCAAGAAGAACGCCGGCAAGAAGTAAGCATTAAAAACTAAAGGTTCGCTATTGTATCGTTCGATATAGATTCCAAAGGAAAAATATTTCGACCGATTCTTAGCTGACGGGAGTTTTTAGACTAACGAGTACCAATGATATCATTATGTGAAGGAGGGAAGCGAAGTGCCAAGAAGAGGTCAAGTTGCTAAGCGCGATGTACTGGTAGATCCCCTGTACAATTCCAAGCTCGTTACCCGTCTGGTAAACAGCGTTATGCTGGACGGTAAGAAGGGTGTCGCTCAGAAGATTGTTTACGGCGCATTCGACATTATCCGCGAAAAGACAGGTGAGGAGCCTCTGGATGTTTTCGAGAAGGCTCTGGAGAACATCATGCCCGTACTGGAAGTTAAGGCCCGCCGTGTAGGTGGTGCTACTTACCAGGTTCCCATGGAAGTACGTCCCGAGAGACGTCAGACCCTGGGTCTGCGCTGGCTGACAACTTATGCAAGAGCCCGCGGTGAGCGCACCATGCAGGAAAAGCTGGCTGGTGAGATCATCGATGCCACCAACAATATGGGCGGCGCTTGCAAGAAGCGTGAAGATACCCATAAGATGGCAGAAGCCAACAAGGCATTTGCTCATTACAGATGGTAAATCTTTAATGTTTGTGCCGCTGCTCTGTGCGGCGGCATGAATATCGTTTTTTATTCAGGGAAAGCAAAGAGTAAGGAGGACAGTATGCCGAGAGACGTTTCACTGGAAATGACCAGAAACATTGGCATCATGGCCCATATCGATGCTGGTAAGACCACCACAACCGAGCGTATCCTGTTCTATACAGGTATTAACCATAAGCTGGGTGAGGTTCACGATGGCGGCGCCACCATGGACTGGATGGTTCAGGAGCAGGAGAGAGGTATCACCATTACCTCCGCTGCCACCACAGCATACTGGAAGGGCCATCGTATCAACATTATTGATACCCCCGGACACGTTGACTTTACAGTAGAAGTAGAGCGCTCCCTGCGAGTGCTGGACGGCTCTGTAACAGTTCTCAGCGCCAAGGGCGGTGTTGAGCCTCAGACCGAAACTGTATGGCGTCAGGCCAACAAGTATATGGTCCCCAGAATGGCTTATGTTAATAAGATGGATATCATGGGTGCAGACTTCTACCATGTAATTGACATGATGAAGACCCGTCTGCACTGCAACCCGGTTGCCATTCAGCTGCCCATCGGTGCTGAACAGTTCTTCAAGGGTCTGGTGGATCTGGTTGAGATGAAGGCCTATATCTACAATGATGATCTGGGCAAGGATATTTCGGTAATCGAGATTCCGGATGATCTGAAGGAGAAGGCTGAGGAATATCATCAGAAGCTGATCGAGGCTGCTGCTGAGCAGGACGAGGAAATTATGATGAAGTACCTGGACGGCGAGGAGCTCTCCATTGAGGAGATCAAGGCTTGCCTGCGCAAGGGTACCATCAATAACAGCATCGTTCCCGTTACCTGCGGTACTTCTTACCGCAACAAGGGTATCCAGAAGCTGCTGGATGCCATTGTGGACTATATGCCCGCTCCTGTGGATGTACCCCACATCAAGGGCGTGAACCCCGAAACCGGCGAAGAGGAGGAGCGTCCCTCCACCGATAACGCCCCGTTCGCGGCTCTCGCTTTCAAGATTGCTACCGACCCCTATGTAGGTAAGCTCGGCTTCTTCCGTGTTTACTCCGGTAAGGTAGATGCCGGTACCACCGTTTACAACTCCAACAAGGATGACAACGAGCGTATCGGCCGTATTCTGCAGATGCACGCCAACCACCGTAAGGATATCGATACCTGCTATGCTGGTGATATCGCTGCGGCTGTCGGCCTGAAGAATACCACCACAGGTAACACCCTGTGTGATCCCAAGCATCCGATCATTCTCGAGTCGATGGAGTTCCCGGAGCCTGTAATCCGTGTAGCCATCGAGCCCAAGACCAAGGCTGGTCAGGAGAAGATGGCAATCGCTCTGGCGAAGCTCGCTGAAGAGGACCCCACCTTCAAGACCTACACCGATGAGGAAACCGGTCAGACCATTATCGCTGGTATGGGTGAGCTGCATCTGGAAATCATCGTTGACCGTCTGCTGCGTGAATTCAAGGTAGAGGCCAATGTTGGTAAGCCTCAGGTATCCTATAAGGAGACCATCCGCAAGATGGCTGATGTGGATAACAAGTACTCCCGTCAGTCCGGTGGTAAGGGCCAGTACGGTCACGTTAAGATCAAGGTTGAGCCCAACGAGAGCGGTAAGGGTTACGAATTCATCAATGCCATCGTCGGCGGTGCGATTCCCAAGGAATACATTCCCGCAGTTGACGACGGTATCAAGGGCGCTATGCAGGCCGGTGTACTGGCTGGTTATCCGGTAGTAGACTGCAAGGTTACCCTGTATGATGGTTCTTACCACGAAGTTGACTCCTCTGAAATGGCATTTAAGATCGCTGGTTCTATGGCTTTCAAGGAGGCTATGCGCAAGGCTGATCCGGTCATTCTGGAGCCCATCATGGAAGTAACTGTAAACACCCCCGAGGAGTACATGGGCGACGTTATCGGCGACCTGAACTCCCGTCGTGGTCAGATCAGAGGTATGGAGGCCGTATTCGGCGCTCAGGAGATCCGCGCTCTGGTTCCTCTGTCTGAGATGTTTGGTTACTCCACCGATCTGCGAAGCAAGACTCAGGGCCGCGGCAACTACACCATGGAGCCTCACAGCTATGTGGAAGTGCCCAAGAACATTGCGGACAAGATTATCAGCGAGCGTACAAAGAACAACTAAAAAATCTGCGTATCTGCTTGCTTTTTCCACGGTTTATTGCTACAATAAATCTGTGGCAGCAAACGATGTTTGTGATTTCATAATCCTATAATTTAAGGGAGGACATTTAAATGGCTAAGGCACATTTTGAAAGAACCAAGCCCCATGTTAACATTGGTACCATCGGTCACGTTGACCATGGTAAGACCACTCTGACCGCTGCAATCACCAAGACTCTGGGTCTGCAGGGCAAGGCTGAGTTCATGGATTACAACATGATCGATAAGGCTCCCGAGGAGAGAGAGCGTGGTATTACTATCAACACCGCTCACGTTGAGTACGAGACTGAGAAGCGTCACTATGCTCACGTTGACTGCCCCGGACATGCTGACTATGTAAAGAACATGATCACCGGTGCTGCTCAGATGGATGGCGCTATCCTGGTTGTATCTGCTGCTGACGGCCCCATGCCTCAGACCAGAGAGCACATCCTGCTGGCCCGTCAGGTAGGCGTTCCCTACATCGTTGTATTCCTGAACAAGGCTGACCAGGTTGACGATCCCGAGCTGATCGAGCTGGTAGAGATGGAAGTTCGCGACCTGCTGAGCTCCTATGACTTCCCCGGCGACGACACTCCGATCATCGTTGGTTCTGCTCTGGCTGCTCTGGAAGCTCCCAACGACATCACCGATCCCGCTTACAAGCCGATCCTGGATCTGATGGCTGCTGTTGACGAGTACATTCCTACTCCTGCCCGTAACGACGAGCTGCCCTTCCTGATGCCCGTTGAGGATATCTTCACCATTACTGGTCGTGGTACCGTTGCTACCGGTCGTGTAGAGCGTGGCCGTCTGAACACTGGCGATGAAGTAGAGCTGGTTGGTCTGAAGGAAGAGATTTCCAAGACCGTTGTAACCGGTATCGAAATGTTCCGTAAGATTCTGGACTACGCTGAGGCTGGTGATAACATCGGTGCTCTGCTGCGTGGTGTTCAGAGAACTGACATCGAGCGTGGTCAGGTTCTGTGTAAGCCCGGCTCCATCAAGCCCCACACCAAGTTCCGTGGTCAGGTTTACGTTCTGAAGCAGTCCGAGGGTGGTCGTCATACTCCCTTCTTCAACAACTATCGTCCACAGTTCTACTTCAGAACTACCGACGTTACCGGCGTTATCTCTCTGCCCGAGGGCGTAGAGATGTGCATGCCTGGCGATAACGTTGAGATGGATGTTGAGCTGATCTCCCCCATCGCTATCGAGACCGGTCTGCGTTTCGCTATTCGTGAAGGCGGCCGTACCGTTGGTTCTGGCGTAGTTATCGCTATCAACGAATAATCTCGGCTTATTGCCATTAAAAATCTGATCTGATTTTCTCCGGTACAGTTCTTCGGGACTGTACCGGTTTTTTATTCCGGAGGAATGCATATGCGTTTTCTGCTGCTGTCTGCTGTGGCAGTGCTCAAAACACTGCTCTGCAAAGGGATTTCCCTGGTTCTGCTCACCGGATGGTTTGTGCGTGAAAACCGGGCGCACAGCGCTGCGTCCGGGACAGTTCCTGCCCGGGTCATGCTTAGAAACATGCAGCGGGCCCTTGTGTGGATCTATGGCATCGCGGCCCTGTTGTCCTCTGTAGTGAGCTGTCTCCTGCTCCGGCGGCTCCGGTTCCGCCACAGCTTCTCCCTGAGCGCCGCGCTCTTTGCTGGCGGCGCTGCTGCCACCTTCTGGCGGTGGAGAAGGAGAGAGGCCAGCCGGAAGCTGATGCGTCTGCTGCACCGGGCCGAACAGGACCGCCGCACTGCATAGGCAGAGGGTTCAGAGATAACAAAAAACGGGAAGCCAGGATTGGCTTCCCGTTTTTTATTGCTTATGATTGATGTGGGTCAGTGTGCCGAAAGGCTCAGCGGCAGGATTCCACAGCCTTGAGCAGGGCATCGGTGCGGTCGGTCTTTTCCCAGGCTACACCCAGTTCCTCCCGTCCGAAGTGACCGTAGGCAGCCAGCTGACGGTAGATGGGACGGCGCAGGTCCAGCATGTGAATAATGGCCTCAGGACGCAGGTCGAAGACCTTTTCCACGGCCTTTGCCAGAACTTCGTCCTCCACCTTGCCGGTGCCGAAGGTATTCACATTGATGGATACCGGATGAGCCACACCAATGGCATAGGCCAGCTGGATCTCGCACTTGTCTGCCAGGCCGGCTGCCACAATGTTCTTGGCAACATACCGGGCTGCATAGGCAGCGGAGCGGTCCACCTTGGTCGGGTCCTTGCCCGAGAAGGCGCCGCCGCCATGACGGCCATAGCCGCCATAGGTGTCCACGATGATCTTGCGTCCGGTCAGACCGCTGTCACCCTGAGGGCCGCCTACAACAAAGCGTCCGGTGGGGTTTACAAAGTACTTGGTCTGGTCATCCAGCAGCTCAGCGGGAACGATGGGCTTGACCACATATTCCAGAATGTCGGCACGGATCTGCTCGGTGCTGACATCCGGCGAGTGCTGGTTGGAGATGACGATGGTGTCGATACGGCTGGGCTTGTCGTCCACATATTCCACAGTCACCTGGGTCTTGCCATCGGGACGCAGATAGGCGAGAGTGCCGTCCTTGCGCACCTGAGCCAGACGCTTGGCGAGCTTGTGGGCCAGGGAGATTGCCATGGGCATCAGTTCGGGGGTTTCATTGCAGGCGAAACCGAACATCATGCCCTGGTCGCCGGCACCGGTGACAAATTCATCGGTTTCCGCACCGGTCTTGGTCTCCAGGGAGTGATCCACACCCAGGGCAATATCGGCAGACTGCTCGTCGATGTTGGAGATAACGCCGCAGGTATCAGCATCGAAGCCGTACTTGGCACGGGTGTAGCCGATGTCCCGGATCACCTGACGGGCAATCTTGGGAATATCCACATAGCAGGTGGTGGAGATCTCACCCATAATGTAAACCATACCGGTGGTGCAGGTGGTCTCACAGGCGACACGGGCCTGGGGGTCCTTGGCGAGAATGGCATCCAGAACGGCATCCGAGATCTGGTCACAGATCTTATCGGGATGGCCTTCTGTTACCGATTCGGATGTAAACAGATACTTTCTCATAGAGTACTACTTCCTTTCTGTCAGATAAAATGGTGGTGATCCCCTTTGTTTCGGCAAAGAAAAATGCCCGGTATGGCAACCGAGCATTTATGAAAACCTCATCTGTCGGCTTACCCGCAGGATTTGGCACCTTGCACACAGTGCAGGTTGCCGGGCATCACAGGGCCTGTTCCCTCCGCCACTCTTGATAAGGGGATATTTAATTGTGCCAAAATAATATAGCACACCCAGTCATGGATGTCAAGACATGCATGTCAGGAAGTTTGCGGGAAAAGGGAGAACCCCCGGGGAATCTGTCGCAGTCTGACAGGTTCTCCAGGGGTTCGGAAATGGAAAGGGAAGGATTTTTACTTGGGATTACAGGAACTTCATCACATGGCCCAGCTTCTTGTAGGTGACCACAGTGACGATGGAAATGACAATGCCCTTGGCAACATTGAAGGGAATGGCGCCGAACAGAATGTAGGCAGCCAGGCTGTCAATGGCAGGGTTGACGGCATTGCAGGCGGAAATGATGGCGTCAATGGGCATGATGTTCGAGAAGAAGGGGATCAGCAGGTAGTAGTTTGCCAGGGCGCCCACAATGGCGATGGCAACGGTACCGGCAAAGCAGGCCAGGGCAGTCCCCTTGACCGAAGGCATCTTGCGGTGGATCAGTCCGGCTGTGACAGCAAAGGAGGACAGGATCAGGAAGTCTGCCAGTTCACCCACGCCGCCGGTGGTGGTGGAAAGGACATGGAACAGGTCCTTGATGAGGGTGACAATGATTGCCTGAACCGGTCCCATGATGAAAGCGGTGAGCAAAATGGGCAGACCGCTCAGGTCAAACTTGAGGAAAGGCGGGAAAGGCGGGAAGGTGAATTCAAAGAACATCACCACAGTGGAAATTGCCGCCATCAGAGCGGTGTAGGTGAGTACCCGGGTACGCTGATTGGTGTTGGCGCTGATGCGCGGGGTAGTGGTCTGATTTGTCATAGATAAGCTCCTCCAGTAATGCAACGGAGCCTGCGCGGGGTTATTTTACCAACAAAAAAGCCCTGCCAACCCAAGCGGTTGCAGGACTATGTGCAAAAGCACTGCCGCCAGCCAAACCATGCTGACAGCACTTGTTTCTTTCATCCGGACTGTACCGTCGGTTCGGGGTTCACACCCGATCATGCTGGTGAAAGCTCGCGGACTTGTGACGGAAAATTCCGTCCATCACCGCCGGTGAGGAATTGCGCCTCGCCCTGAAACAGACTTTGTTGTGTATTTTGATGTAAGACCGAAGTCTTTAACTTTATCTTAGCCATATCTGTGCAATTTGTCAAGAGTTTTTTCATGGACAATGTTCCAAATCCCGTCTGCCGGCATAGGATGGTGCAGGGAGGCGAAAGGCGGATGATCATTTGGCTGATGATGGCACTGACCGTTGGCGGACTGGTGTTTGCCGGGGTGATATTCTGGGCGCTGCGGGAACCGGCAGAGAGGGTTCTGTGTCTGCCGGTGCGGGAAAATACCATGGAATATGCGCTGTGGCAGGCGGAACTGCAGGTACAGCTGGGACTCTACGGCGCTGTGGAACTGACCGGCATTCCCCGTGACCCGGAAACGGCAAGGATCTGCTGTCTGTTCATGCGGGGTCGGCCCTGGGTGCGGTTCGCTCCGGAGGTTTGCAAAAGCGCTGCGGGTGTATTATACTAAGAACTACCACAGATTTTTTCATTTGGAGCGGAAGGAATGGACAGACAGCAGGCAGAGGTTCTGGAAGGAACGGTAGAGGACATTGTCTTTCACAATGAGGATACCGGCTTCACCGTCATGGAGGTGGCAGCCGGAGAGGCGCTGATCACCGTGGTGGGGGAGGCCATGGGCATCCAGCCCGGTGAGGAACTGCGCCTGACCGGACGGTATGTGAGCCATCCCACCTATGGTACCCAGTTCAAGGCGGCGGTGATCGAGCGCACCATCCCGGCTACCTCCGGGGCGATCCTCAAATATCTTTCCGGCGGGGCGGTCCGGGGGATCGGCCCTGCTTTGGCGCGCCGGATTGTGGATGCCTTCGGGGACGATACCCTCACCATCATGGAAAAGGAACCCCAGCGCCTGGCGGAAGTCCGGGGCATCACCCCGAAGAAGGCGGCGGAGATTGCCGAGGAATATGCCCGGATCTTTGGCATCCGGGCTGTGATGCTGTTTCTCTCCCGGTACGGGATCGATGCGGCAGTGTCCATCCGGGTGTGGAAAAAGTGGGGCGCCTATGCCCCCGGCGAGATCGAAAAGGACCCCTATATCCTCTGTGCCCGGGACATCGGCGTCCCCTTTGAGAAGGCGGACGAGATCGCCCGGCAGCTTGGATTTGCCCTGGACAGCCCCGAACGGCTCTGCGGGGGAATCCTGTATGTGCTGCGGCACAATACCGGCAACGGACACTGCTGTCTGCCCTATGAAAAGCTGGTGAAGGTGTCGGCCCGGATGCTCGAGGCGGAGCCGGAACAGATGGACGATCCCCTGACCATGCTGGCGGAGCGGGAGGACATCATCTCGGATACCGTGGACGGGACTGTCTTTATCTACCTGCCGGAGATGTACGAGGCCGAGACCTACTGTGCCGGACGGCTGATGACCGCCCTGGCTTCCAGCCCACCCGAAGCGGTGCGGGACTACTCCCGGGAGATTGACGCCCTGGAAAAGAAGCTGGGCATCCGGTACGCATCGCTGCAGCGCAAGGCCATCCAGGCGGCGCTGGGACAGAGCGTGGTGATCCTCACCGGCGGTCCCGGCACCGGCAAGACCACCGCCCTGTGCGGCATGATCGACCTGCTGGAGCAGGAGGGGCTCAAGGTGGGGCTGGCAGCGCCCACCGGACGGGCTGCCAAGCGGATGACCGAGCTCACCGGACGGGACGCCAAGACCATCCACCGGCTGCTGGAGGTGGACTTCGGCGAGGAAAACGGACGGGTCAAGTTCCGGCGCAACAGCCGCAATCCCCTGCCCTATGACGCTGTCATCGTGGACGAGATGTCCATGGTGGATATTGAGATCTTCGCCTCACTGATGCAGGCGCTGCGTCTGGGCAGCAAGCTCATCATGGTCGGGGACCCGGATCAGCTGCCGTCGGTGGGGCCGGGCAATGTGCTCCGGGACCTCATCGACAGCGATGTGATCCCGGTGATCCATCTCACTGAGGTGTTCCGTCAGGCGGCGGAGAGCCTCATCGTCACCAGCGCCCATGCCATTGTAGCGGGAGAGATGCCCGACCTCACTGTCCGGGACAACGACTTCTTCTTCCTGCAGAAGTCCTCCTCGGAGGCGGTGCTCCAGACGGTGGTGGATCTCTGTGCCCGGCGGCTTCCTGCCAGCTATGGCTATTCGCCGGTGCGGGATATACAGGTGATCTCGCCCACCCGGCTGGGGGCCTGCGGTACAGCGGAACTCTGCCGGAAGCTCCAGGAGGTACTCAATCCCCAGGACGGACGCAAGACCGAGCAGAAGTTCGGCCCGGGTGTGTTCCGGGAGGGGGACAAGGTGATGCAGATCCGCAATAACTACGACATCGTCTATACCAGGGACGATGGGGAGCAGGGAGTCGGCGTATACAACGGGGACATCGGCACCATCGAGATGATCGACCGTCCCAGCCGGAGCCTGCATGTGCGGTATGATGACCGGGTGGCAGAGTACACCTTCGATATGCTCGACCAGCTGGAGCTGGCCTATGCGGTCACTGTCCACAAGAGCCAGGGCAGTGAGTTTGACGCGGTGGTGATGCCGGTGAGCGGCAGCCGCAGCAAGCTGTTCTACCGGAACCTTCTCTATACAGCGGTGACCCGTGCGAAAAAGCTGCTCATTTTAGTGGGACAGGCTTCGGCTGTGGCAGAGATGGTCCACAACGACCGCAAAACCCTGCGGTACACCAACCTTGGCAAGTTCCTGCGGGAGGCGGTGCTGTGATGCTGCTGAAAAAGCTCGGCAGCCGGGTGCTGGATCTGATCTATCCGCCGGTCTGTGTGCTGTGCGGGGAATATTCTGCCGGGGAGCATCTCTGTCCCCGGTGCGCCGCAGGCCTGGACAGCCTTCGCAGTGATGGCAGTCAGGAGGCGGAGATCTGCCGGCTCAACCCCGGGCTGGAACTGCTGGTGACGCCCTTTCTCTATACCGGGGCGATGCGCAGTCTGCTGCTCCGGCTGAAAACCACACCCGATCACCGGGCGGTGGACTTTCTGGCGGACGAGCTGGCACAGAGCCTTGCCGATTCGGGGATTCCGGAGGTGACGGTCACCTGCATGCCCATGTCAAAGGAAAAACTCCGCCGCCGGGGCTACAACCATGCTGAGCTGTTGGCAAAGGCGGTGGCAGTCCGGCTGGGCTGCGGCTTTGACGGAAAGCTGCTGGAACACCATGGCGGGCTCACCGATCAGCATAGCCTTTCCCGGGAGAAGCGGGAAGAACATGCCCGCGCATCGCTGCGTCCGGGCCGGAGCGACCCGAAGGGGAAGACTGTGCTGCTGGTGGATGACATCTGCACCACCGGCAACAGTTTTGCGGCGGCGGTATCGGTGCTGCGGGAACAGGGCGCTCTGCGGGTGATCACAGCGGCAGCTGCCATTACCCCGGAGGACTGAGTGGAAACGCTTCACAGCTTGACCCCCGGCTCAAAAGCGGGTATACTGGACAGAGTAAGCAGAAATAGTCCGGCTGGACAAAGGTCCGGCCTTTTTGTGATAGACAGGCGGAGGAATGAAATACTATGGCAGACATCGGCATTGATCTTGGTACCGCAACGGTACTGGTATATGACAGCGTCAAGGGACTGCTCATCAAGGAGCCTTCGGTGGTGGCAGTGGATGCTTCCACCGGCGAGGTGCTCAAGGTGGGCGAGGAGGCCTTCAAGATGATCGGCCGCACCCCGGACCGCATCCGGGCGCTCTATCCCCTCAAGGATGGCGTCATCTCCGACTTTGACCAGACAGAGCAGATGCTCCGGCACTTCCTCAAGAAGGCCAGCGAGAGCACCCTCTCCAAGCCCCGGGTGTGCATCTGCGTACCGTCGGGCATCACCGGCGTGGAGAGCCGTGCCTGTGTGAATGCCGCCGTTTCTGCCGGTGCCCGGAAGGTCTACCTCATCGAGGAGCCGGTGGCAGCGGCACTGGGCGCCGGACTGGATCTCTCGGTGCCCCGGGGACGGTTTATCCTGGATATGGGCGGCGGTACCACGGATATTGCTGTGCTGTCCCTCAACGGCATCGTCTGCAAGAAGTCCATCAAGCTGGCAGGGCGCAAGCTGGACGAGGCCATTGTGCGCTGTGTCCGCACCGACCGGAATGTCCTCATCGGCGAGAAGATGGCAGAGCGCATCAAGATCGAGGTGGGCAGCGTCTTCTATACCGAGGATAAGGAGATGGAGGCCAAGGGACGCAACCTGCACACCGGCCTGCCGGAAAAGTTTGTGATCCGCACCAGCGATATCTATGACGCGCTGATGGAGCAGGTGATGCAGATCGTCACCGCCGTGCAGCAGATCCTGGAGATCACCCCGCCGGAACTCTCGGCGGATATCTGGGAGGACGGCCTCATTATGACCGGCGGCGGCGCGCTGCTCCATGGCCTGGGCGACCTCATCAGCCAGCATGCCAAGATCAAGGTGCGCCTGGCAGAGCATCCGGTGGAGTGTGTTGCCATCGGCACCGCCCTGAGCTTCTCCAAGCTGGACGAGCTGTATGACGGCTTTGTCACCCCTTCCACCCATACCCACTGAGTGATCCCCCTTTCCAAGAACAAACCGACGGCTGAACTGCTCAGCCGTCGGTTTTTATCATTTCAAAAAGCTGGAATTTCAAACGGTACTGGAACTTTCCCTAAAAGAATTCCCAGGGATTTGGAATTATTGACAAAGGTTTGTCGAAAAGATTGACTCTGTCAGGGAATGTGTTAAGATAGAATCAATCTGTTATGCCCATGTCTGGTTCATGGGCGTTGCAAGGAAAGGAAAGGGAGATAATTATGAAACACAACAAGCGGCTGACCGCTCTTCTGGCTGGTCTGCTGGCGGTGTCCATGCTGTTTTCCGGTTGTTCCGGAACCACTTCGGGCACCAGCGACACTGGCCTGATCGACGGCACCTATGAGGGTACCGGCGCAGGTTACGGCGGCAACATCAAGCTGGCTCTGACCGTAGAAGGCGGCAAGATTACCAAGGCTGAAGTCCTGGAGCACAGTGAAACCGAGGGCGTCAGCGATCCGGCCTTTGAACAGATCCCCGCAGCCATTGTGGAAAAGCAGGGCACTGAGGGAATTGAAACCGTAGCGGGCTGTACCCGTTCCAGCGAAGGTCTGCTGGCAGCAGCTGAGGCAGCACTGGTTCTCGCCAAGGGCGGCGAAGCTGCCAAGGTTCCCACCGCAACCATGACCGATCCGGATGTGATCGTAGTCGGCGGTGGTATGGCTGGTATGACCTCTGCCATCACCGCGGCTGAGGATGGCGCCAAGGTTCTGCTGGTGGAAAAGACCGGTACCCTGGGCGGCACCATGGGCGGCGGTACTCTGTCGGGTACCGGCACCAAGATGCAGATCGAATCGGGCATCACTGATGATACCCCCGAAAAGTTCTTTGATGACTTTGTACGGCTGAATGCCGGCTATCAGGAGCGGGAAGGCGTTTCCGCCGATGATTACTACTGGAACCAGAGCCTGGGTATGTACTATGCCCAGCACTCGGGCGAATGTGTGGACTGGATCGTTGAGGATCTGGGCGCTACTGTCAAGGACCGTACCCCCAGCCAGCCCACCCTGTACGAGCCTCTGAACACTCCCCGTGTATGGTCGGGCGACCGCTCTTCCTATGACAAGGTGCTCAAGGCAGAACTGCAGAAGTACATTGACAGCGGCATGGTAGAAGTGCTGCTCAACACCAAGGCAGACGAGCTCATTATGGACGGCGAGGCTGTGGTAGGCGTCAAGACCACCAACACCGATGGCGTTCAGATGGATTACAAGGCCAAGGCCACCATTCTCTGCACCGGCGGTTACGGCTATTCTGAGGAACTGGTGAAGAAGTACAACTTCCAGAACTTCACCACCACTGCTCCTTCCTTTGCAACCGGTGATGGCTTCTTCATGGCAGAGCAGGCCGGCGGCGTGCTCAAGAACATGGACTTCCTCACCGCTTATGCAGGCGGTCTGAAGGTGGACGATTCGCTCACCAAGAAGCTGTCTATCCGTGTCAAGGACTTCCCGTACATCATCTTTGTCAATGAGAACGGCGAACGCTTTGTAGATGAGCTGGGCAACGAGGACGGTTCCAGCTACGATGAGATCACCTCCTGGTGGAAGAAGGGCGACAACCGCGTTTGGATCATGCTGGACCAGGCAATGGTTGATGATCTGAAGGCTCAGAACAAGCCCATCATCTCGGGCGATACCGAGTGGAAGAACTTCGATGAGCAGCTGGCAAACGGCACTGTTCTGTGGAGCGGCAGCACCATTGCTGAGGTTGCTGAGAAGGCTGGCATCAACGGCGAAAACCTGGAAAAGACCATTGAAAAGTACAATGAGTACGCCAAGAATGGTTATGATGAGGAATTCGGTCGTACCCGTCTGATGAAGGAGTTCACCGGCGGTACCTACTACATCTTCGAGACCACTCCTTACATCATGATCACTGCCGGCGGCCCGGATATGAACGATAAGGGCCAGGTAGTCAACGCAAATGGCGAGGCAATTCCTGGTCTGTATCAGGCCGGTGAAATTGTCGGCATGGCAAATGCCTTCGGTCGCACCACCATCGGCGGCGTCGGCAATACCGGCTGTCTGGTATGGGGTCGTCTGGCTGGCGGCAGCGCCGCAGAGTATGCTCTCGAGGCATAACTGCCATATCTACGCTCTCTTGAACCCCGGGGATTCTCCCCAATGAAAAACACAGGCTCTGCTCTCAATGGGGCGGGCCTGTGTTTTTTTGTTTGAAGAATTCTTTGCCGCTGTGCTACAATAAAGAAAAAGACCGATTATGCGGAGGTGTTTGCAAATGCCGGAGATCCGGGAGTTTATGAAGCAGTTCTATATTCTGGACGATTGGGTGCGTCAGTTTCTGATTGTCGGGGAGGAGGAAGCCCTGCTCATCGATACCGGTGTGGAGGAGAGCCATGTGGCGGAGGCAGTGCGGCAGATCACCAGCCTGCCGGTGCGGGTGGTGCTCACCCATGGTGACCATGACCACGCCGGAGGCCTTGGGGCATTCGGTTCCTGTCTGGTCCATCCGGAGGACGCCGATATGCTCCCGCCGGAGATCCGTTGGCAGCCGCTCCGGGAGGGGGATACCCTGGAATGCGGCGGCTACCGGTTCGAGGTGCTGCACATTCCGGGCCATACGCCGGGAAGCATCGCCCTGCTGGACCGGGAACACGGCCTGCTGCTGCCCGGGGATTCCATTCAGAAGGAGGGCACGATCTATATGTTCGGCCCCAGACGGAACCTGGAGCGGTACCTGGAGAGCCTGCGGGAGCTGCAGCCTCTGGAGGGGGAGATCCGGCAGATTCTGCCAAGTCACGGGGAGTGTCCCATTGAGCCGGCCTATCTCAGCCGGGTGCTGGAGGACGCCCTCGCTCTGCGGGACGGAAAACTCTCCGGAGAGCCCCATCCCACCCTGCCCTGCCGGATCTGCATGGGAAAGTGGACCGGCTTCCTGGCAGAATAGCGAAAAAAATACCGGGGTCCCTGGGGACTCCGGTGTTTTTTATCTTTGGGGGGAGCGGATCAGTTCTGGGTGATATGTACATCCAGCTGGTTAAAGGGAATGGAGATGCCATTCTGATCGAAGATCTTCTTCACATCCTCATACATCCGGAACTGCAGCTCAAAGTAGTCGGAATTCTTGACCCAGACCCGGGTGGTGATCTCGATGGCGCTGGCGCCATGACCGGACATCCGTACCACCGGCGCCGGATCATCCAGAGCCAGCGGACAATCCCGGATCACCTTTTCGATGAGAGCCTTGGCCTTGTCGTAGTCATCGTTGTAGCCGATGGTGAACACCAGATCCAGCCGGCGGTTGGGCTCGGCGGAGTAGTTGACAACCTTGGCCTTGTACACCGAGTCATTGGGGAGGGAAATGCGCTTATTGTCCGGGGTGTTGAGGACAGTGTTGAACATGGTGATCTCCCGGACTGTACCGCCGAGACCATCGATCTCCACATAGTCGCCCAGGTTGAAGGGCTTGAGCACGAGGATCACAACGCCGCCTGCCAGGGTGGCAATGGAATCCTTGACTGCCAGGGAGATTGCCAGACCCACAGCACCCAGCGAAGTGATGATGGAAGTGGTGGGAATGCCCAGTTTATCCAGGACAGAGATTGCCAGCAGGACCAGCAGGGCGATCTTGGTGACCGACAGGATCACTGTATGGAGCAGCGGATCAATTTTGGTTTTCTTGAGGAATTTGGCGATGAAGCCCAGCAGGAACTTGATCAGTAACCAGCCCACAACGCCGACCAGCGCGGCATTTACCACTGTGAGCAGCAGGCTGGAAAGCCAGGTATAGGCGCCCAGTGAAACAAACGAACCCATAAAATCAGACCTCCAATCGGGTGGATTCCCTGTTATTGTACCATTCCCGACCAAAGTTGACAAGGCGTCTCTTGCCCTTGCCATGGGACGCTGTGCAATGGTATAATACTGTGGGTCCTTCTGTACAGTCTGTTTCCCAAGGAGTGGCAAAACAGGCTGTGCGGCGGGAAAAATCGTGATTTCAGAACGACCGGAGCGAAAGCTCAGTGCTTTTCCCGGTTTTATACAGAGAGGCAGCAGAGTATATGGACAGAGATTTCAACCAGTATTATGCCGGGCTCCGACGGAGAGCCATCGAGAAATATTTCTCCCGCATCAATCCCATGCAGCGGCAGGCAGTTTTCCAGACCCGGGGACCGGTGCTGATCCTTGCCGGAGCGGGCAGCGGAAAAACCACCGTGATCATCAACCGGATCGCCAATATGGTGGCCTTCGGACATGGGCATGACAGCGACTTTGTGCCGTCCTATCTCACTGAGGAGCACGCCGACTGTCTGGAGCGGTACCTGGCGGGGGAAGAGGTGGGCATTGACCTGCTCCGGGACTGCTGTGCCGTCGATCCGGTACAGCCCTGGCGGATTCTGGCCATCACCTTTACCAATAAGGCTGCCGGAGAGCTCAAGAGCCGTCTGGAAGCCACCCTCGGGGACGAGGCACAGGATATTCAGGCTGCAACCTTCCATTCGGCCTGTGTGCGCATTCTCCGCCGGGAGATCACCCGGGTGGGCTATGAATCCAACTTCACCATCTATGATACCGATGATTCCCTGCGGCTCATCAAGGAGGCCTGCAAGACCCTGCGGATCGATGAGAAGAACTTCACCCCCCGCAGTCTGCTCACCCAGATCAGCCGGGCCAAGGATAAGCTGATGAATCCCACCCAGATGCTGGCAGCCGAGCCGGGCAACTTCCGCAATGAAGTGGGTGCCCGGGTCTATGAGGAGTACCAGAAGCTGCTCAAAAGCGCCAATGCCGTGGACTTTGACGACATTATCGTGCTCACGGTGCGGCTCTTTGAGGAGAATCCCGATGTGCTGGAGAAGTACCAGAACCGGTTCTCCTATATCATGGTGGACGAGTACCAGGATACCAACCATGCCCAGTACCGTCTGGTGAGCCTGCTGGCGGAGAAGTACCGCAATATCTGCGTGGTGGGTGATGACGACCAGAGTATCTACAAGTTCCGCGGTGCCAATATCGAGAACATCATGAACTTTGAAAAGCAGTTCCCGGGCGCCATGGTGATCCGTCTGGAGCAGAACTACCGCTGCACCAAAAAGATCCTGGATGCCGCCAATGAGGTGATCGAGCACAATACCCAGCGCAAGGGCAAGACCCTGTGGACCGAAAATGACGAGGGCAGCCCGGTGCGGGTATTCCGGGCGGCGGACGAAAACGGCGAGGCCATGTTCATTGCCAATACCATTATGGAGAATGTGGCGAAGGGAGCGAAGTTCTCGGACCATGCCATCCTCTACCGTATGAACGCCCAGTCCAACTCCATTGAAAAGGCGCTGCTCCGGGCCAGTGTGCCCTACCGGGTCATCAGCGGCGTCAAGTTCTATGAGCGCAAGGAAATCAAGGATGTGATGTCCTATCTGAGCGTCCTGAACAATCCCAACGATGCCGTGCGCCTTGCTCGGATCATCAACGAGCCCAAGCGGGGCATCGGCGATGCCACCGTGGCTGCCTGCCGGGAGATCAGCGACGGGCTGGGCATCTCCATGCTGGAAGTGATGCGCACTGCCGATGAGTATGCCCCCCTCTCCAAGAAGTCCAAGCCGCTGATGGCCTTTGCCGAGATGATGGATTCCCTCAGCGAGCTGGCAGAGCAGAACGACCTGGATATTCTCTTTGACGAGGTACTGTCCCGGACCGGCTATATGCAGATGCTTGAAAGCCAGCTCCCCGAGAGCCAGCCCCGCATCGAGAATGTCCGGGAGCTCAAGTCCAACATCATGGCCTATGTGGACGCCGCCGAGGAACCGAGCCTTTCGGGATTCCTGGAGGAAGTGGCGCTCTACACCGACCTGGACAGCTACGATGAGCAGGACGACAGTGTTGTGATGATGACGCTGCATTCCGCCAAGGGCCTGGAATACCCCTATGTATTCATAGCGGGTATGGAGGAGGGCATCTTCCCGGGCAGCCAGGTGATGTACTACCCCGATGAGGTGGAAGAGGAGCGCCGGCTGTGCTATGTGGGCATCACCCGGGCCAAGAAGCAGCTCTATCTCACCAATGCCGCCACCCGTATGCTCTTCGGCAAGACCGGGCGCAATATGCCCAGCCGTTTCCTGAGCGAGATCCCCGGAGAGCTCACCGAGGTCACCGATGAGACGGTGAACCGCTTCCGGGACCAGGCGGTTTCCAAGGCCTATGCCGCTGCCAACGCCCGGAAAAAGACCACCGACCGCGGTTTCTCGGGCGCGCCGGGCGCCGATCTTCCCACCGAGAGCTTTGCTCCGGGCGACCGGGTGCGCCATAAGGTATTCGGCGAGGGAATGGTCATCAGCGTCACCCCCATGGGCAACGACCATCTGCTGGAGGTGGCCTTCGATTCGGTCGGCTCCAAGAAGATCATGTCCAACTTCGCCCGTCTCAAGAAACTCTGATCCCGGTCTGTCAGGAGGTCTGCCATGGAACAGAAGAACCGTTTTCTCAGTCTGGGCATTGCCCTTGGCCTCATCGCCGGGACTGCCGCCGGCGTGCTGGTCGATCTCTTCACCGGTTGGACCTTCTCCATCTCCATGGGCGCCGGACTGGGCATGCTCGGGGGCATTGTCCTCGGCGCCCTGCTGGACAGCCGGCACTCCGACTCCTGAACCGGGTATTTCCCACCGGGCAGTGGGCCCGGAAATTCCTCTGAAAAAGGTCAGGCTCTTTTCTGCACACATTTTGGTCCTCTCCATAGAATGATAATAAGCAAGGCGGAAAACAAAAAACGCTTTCCAAATTCATCATTTTGACAGGAGGATCTTTTGTATGGCTAATACATATCAGGGCGCCTGCGGCCGTGTTCCCAGCGTGCGTCCCGGTGCAAACTTCAAGGAAGCAGTCTGCATCGATACCAACCGTGTCTATGACAGCGTCAGCGACAAGAACTGCCTGGAGGACCTGCAGGTCACCTTTCCGGATGATGTACAGTCCATTGTGAATAACTGCTGCTCCCTCAAGCTCAAGGAAGTGGAAGTGGAGAATGTCTACATGGATGTGGAGCCCATCCCCTTCAACAAGGGCTTCTATACCGTGGACATCACCTTCTTCTTCCAGGCCACCTTCGAGGCCCAGATGCCGGGTATGTCCTGTGTGACCATCACCGGTGTCACCACCTTCACCCGCAAGATGATCCTGTACGGCAGTGAAGGCAATGTCAAGGTATTCTGCAGCGACCAGAACGGTACCAACCAGAACGGCGGTATGCCCAAGGTCTGCCTGCAGGTCAGCGCGCCGGTGGCTCTGGGCTGCCGGATCGTGGACTGCAATACCGGCTGTGGCAATAACTGCGGCTGCTGCAACCCGTGCAATTCCTGCAACTCCTGCAATCCCTGCGGCTGCAGTACTTCCTGCAACCCCTGTGACTGCCAGACCGACTGTGGCTGCAATACTTCGTGCGGCTGCAATAATTCCTGTAATTCCTGCGGTTCGCAGCGGCAGGTTCTGATCACCATCGGTATCTTCATCATTGTCCAGATGGAGCGCCGGGTACAGATGCTCATGCCGGCCTACGACTTCTGCATTCCCACCAAGGAACCGGAAGCTCCCACCACCGGCGATCCCTGCGAGCTGTTCAAGAAGATCAAGTTCCCCACCGATTCCTTCTTCCCGCCCAACGCATCGGAGATCAGTCAGGAGAAGTCCTGCGGCTGCGACCGGTAACGGGAAGGATTCCCAAATATCCATACACACCATCACTGGAAAACGGGGGCCCGGAAAGGGCTCCCTTTTCCTGGAACCCAAGGAGGACAAGCATGGCAAAGGTAACACTTCTCACTCACACACCCGATCCCGAGCGGTATATTGCCGCGGCAGCCAAGCTCTGTTACAGCGCGTCCGGCGTGGATACCCTGCTGGACAAGCTCACCGATGAAAAGGCGGCAGAGTTTGTGGAGATGCTCGCCTCGATGGGACACGAGAGCCCCATTGAGCACGTGAGCTTCACCTTCGGCATTGAAGGGGTTTCCCGGTCGCTGCTGGCACAGATCACCCGGCACCGTATCGCGTCCTTCAGTGTCCAGAGCCAGCGGTATGTCCGGGAGAAGCAGTTCTCCTTTGTCACACCGCCGGAGATCGAAAAGGACCCCGAGACCCTGGCAATCTACAACCAGGCCATGCAGAATGCCATCCAGTCCTATGACGCTCTGGCAGACCGGCTCAAGGAGCGGCACACTGCCGAGCTGATGGCAGAGGGCATGGAGGAGAAGGCTGCCCGGCGTCAGGCTGAGAAGATGGCCATTGAAGATGCCCGGTTCGTACTGCCCAATGCCGCCGACACCAACATGATCATGACCATGAATGCCCGGGAGCTGCTGCACTTCTTCCGGCACCGCTGCTGCAACCGTGCCCAGTGGGAGATCCGGGCGGTGGCAAAGGAAATGCTGCGGCAGGTATCGGAGGTGGCGCCCACCCTGTTTGTGAACGCCGGTCCGAGCTGTGTGAGCGGCCCCTGTCCCGAGGGAAAGATGAGCTGCGGCAAAATGGCAGATGTCCGGGAGGAATACCGTCAGCTGAGGGAGAGGATTCGCCATGCCGAAGAGCAGTAATACAAGCCGACTGATCGTCATCGAGGGGCTGGACGGCAGCGGCAAGGCCACCCAGGCCGGTCTGCTGGCGGAGAGCCTCACCGCCGCCGGAACGCCGGTGCGGCGCATCTCCTTCCCGGACTATGCCCACAAATCCTCCATTCCGGTGCAGATGTATCTGAACGGGGAAATCGGCAGCCTGGAGGAGGTCAATGTCTATGCGGCCTCCACCTTTTACAGCATCGACCGGTATATCTCCTACCAGACCGACTGGAGCCGGGACTGTAAGGAAGGCCGGCTGATTCTGGCGGACCGGTACACCACCTCCAATGCCTGCCATCAGATGGTCAAGCTCCCTCAGAAGGAGTGGGATGGCTATCTGGACTGGCTGGCGGATCTGGAATACACCCGCATGGGGCTGCCAGAACCGGGACTGGTGATCTATCTGGATATGGACCCGAACACCTCCCGGCGGCTGCTGGAAAAGCGGTATGGCGGGGACGAGAGCCGGAAGGATCTGCACGAGGCCAACCTGTTCTATCTGCTCTCCTGCCGGGGCGCGGCGCTCTATGCGGCGGAGCACTGGGGCTGGAAGGTGATCCGCTGCTGTGACGGCAGCGATCCCTATCCGCCGGAGCAGATTCACCAGGCCGTGCTGGCGGAAGCGGAGGCCTGGCTAAGCTGCCAGCATCCGGCAGAATCGGACGGATTTTGACCCATGGTGTAGACAAAAAAGCAGCCGGTATAGTATACTGGTAACAAAATCAAGGCAAACTGCCAGGAGAGAATGCAAAAAAAGGGGTGAAACCGATGCGCAAAGTGGATATCCGTGCTTATAAGAATTCGCTGCGGGACAAGGCCAAAGCCATGCGGCGGGGCATGGACCCGGAGGAGAAGGCACAGATGGACCGGCAGATCACCGACCGGATCTGTTCGCTGTACCAGTACCGGGAGGCGCAGACTCTGCTGTGCTATGTTTCCAAGCCCATCGAAGTGGATACCATTCCACTGATTCAGCGGGCTCTGGCAGATGGCAAACAGGTGGCCTGTCCCCGGTGTGTGGAAGGCACCCGGCAGATGGAATTCTATCGGATTCACAGTCTGGATGACCTGGAAAAGCGTACCTTCGGCGTATTGGAGCCCAAGGTGCCGGGGTGTGAGAAACTCACCGATTTTACCGGGAGCCTGTGCATTGTTCCGGCACTGATGTATGATCTCAAGGGCTACCGGCTGGGATATGGCGGCGGGTATTATGACCGTTTCCTGTCCGGCTATGACGGCTATAAGATCGGCATTACCTACCGGCGCAATATCCTGCGGTTCCTGCACTATGGACGGTATGATATTCCGGTGGATATGATCGTAACCGAGAGCTTTTTCCGGCTCACCGACCGCAGCCGGCTCCATGGCCGGGACTGAGTCCCGCCGGAAGAACTACCCATGATCCAAGGAGAATGAAATGAACGAAGAAAATCAGCGCCGCCGCACAAGACGGCGGGAGCGTCCGGTCAAAAAGAAGAAAGGCAGAATACTGGCGATTTGTCTGGCGGCACTGGTGCTGGCAGGCGCTGTCTATGGCGTCCATATCTGGGCGGATTACAGCGGCAGCTTCCAGAGCAGCGCAGAGGTGACAGTCAAGATCCCATCCGGCAGTTCCGGCAGACAGATCGCCGCTCAGCTGGCTGAAGACGGCATTATCAGCCATAAGACGGTATTCTATTATTATATGCGTATGACCGGTGCCGGAGTGGGGCTCAAGCCGGGCAGCTATGTGCTGCGTTCGGATATGAGCTATGCCGAGATCGTCGAGGCCCTGTCTGCCGGCAGCGAGCGGGAAGATGTGGCACGGGTCACCTTCCCGGAGGGTCTCTCCCTGCGGGAGATCGCGGATCTGCTGGAGGAAAAGGGTGTCTGCCCGGCAGATGAGTTCCTGGACTATCTGGATACTGCCGACCTGAGTCAGTACGACTTTGTGGCGGAACTGCCGGACGATGACCGCTATCACCGTCTGGAGGGCTATATCTTCCCGGATACCTATGATTTCTATCTCGGGGAAGCGCCTGCCAGTGTTGCGGCCCGGTTCCTGGACCGATTCGAGCAGATCGTGGATCAGGAGATCCGGGACCGTGCCGAGGAAATGGGCATGACCATCGATGAGGTGGTGACCCTGGCTTCGGTGATCCAGGCCGAGTGTTCCTATCCGTCTGAGATGGCGAATGTGTCGGGGGTATTCCATAACCGTCTGAATGACCCGGCAAACTATCCCAAGCTCCAGTCGGATGTGACAGTCTTTTATATCCGGGACGAGATCCTGCCCTATGCCGGCAGCGATACCGAGGACTTTTATGATCAGCTCTACAATACCTATGTCCACAACGGACTGCCAGTGGGGCCGATCTGCAGCCCGGGTGAAGACGCGCTGAAGGCAGCGCTCTACCCGGCAGAGCATGACTACTATTACTTCATTACCGATAAGGACGGCAATTTCCTGTATGCCCAGACACTGGCAGAGCATGAGGCCAATATCCGGGATGCGGGGATCTGACTGAAAACAGGAGGGAAAGCATCAGAATGAGCAATCGGATCAAACCGGAGGTGCTGGCGCCAGCCGGCGATTTTGAGCGGCTGCAGGCTGCGGTCAAATACGGTGCGGACGCGGTCTATCTGGGAGCGACCAGCTTCGGGATGCGTGCCAATGCCGGCAACTTCAACGAAGAGGAGCTCCGGGCCGGCGTCAAGTTTGCCCATGAGCATGGGGTGCGGGTGTACCTCACCTGCAATATCCTGCCCACCAATGAGGAGGCAGACCAGCTGGAGGAGTTCCTGCTACGGGCAGCGGATGCCGGAGTGGATGCGCTGATCGTGGCAGATGTGGGCATTCTGATGATGGCCCGCCGTCTGGTGCCGCAGATCGACATTCACATCTCCACCCAGACCGGTGTGGTGAACTACCTCACCGCCAATGAGCTCTACAAGCTCGGCGCCAAGCGGGTGGTACTGGCCCGGGAACTGCCGCTGGAGACCATCCGGGAGATCCGCCGGCGCACCCCTGCGGACCTGGAGATCGAATGCTTTGTGCATGGCGCCATGTGCATGTCCTTCTCGGGACGGTGCCTGCTCTCCAACTACCTCACCGGACGGGACGCCAACCGGGGCGAATGTGCCCAGCCCTGCCGCTGGAGCTACTATCTCATGGAGGAGAAGCGTCCGGGACAGTATTTCCCCATCTTTGAGGACGAGCATGGCTCCTATATTCTCAATGCCAAGGATATGTCGATGATCGACCATATCGATGACCTGGTGGATGCCGGCATCACCTCGCTGAAGATCGAGGGCCGGGCCAAGAGTGCCTACTATGTGTCGGTGGTGACCAATGCCTACCGGCAGGCAGTGGATCAGTATGTGGCTGATCCTGAGAATTACCACCTGGCGGGCTGGCTGGCAGAGGAAGTCTACAAGGTCAGCCACCGGGAGTACTGCACCGGCTTCTATTACGGACGCCCGGATCAGTGCTATCTGTCCGGCGGCTATGTACGGGAATGCGATATTGTGGCTGTGGTGGATCACTGTGCCGATGGCTGGCTCTATGGTACCCAGCGCAACCGGTTCGCTGTGGGGGACGAGGTGGAGATCCTCGAGCCCGGTCAGCCCCCTTACAAGCTGACAGTGGCGGAGATCCGCAATGGGGAAGGGGAGTCGGTTCCCGCGGCACCCCATGCCATGATGGCCTTCTCCATGCCCTGTCCCGAGGGCTCCTTCACCCAGGGAACCATCATCCGCAAGAAAAAAACTGATTGACCCAGGACAGGAGAGCGTTGGCTCTCCTGTTTTTCTGCTCTGAAATGACGGAAATCCTGCAATTACCGGAAATTGCCGGAAACCCGTATAGCTGTGACTTTATCAGGCTGCAAAGCTGATGCGCAGAACGGTGATTCCCCGGGGCGGGAAGGGGGATGTTTTATCTAAAATGACTGTTTTCCTGCAAAAATCGAAGAAGTGCTGCGAAAGTACTTGCAGTTGCCGGGGAAATGTGTATAATCATACTGTTTTCCAAAATAGCAAACAGCAAGTGAATCTTTGAGGTGTCACATGAAATCAATGCAGAAGCTTTTCAGCCGAGAAAATCTCAAAACATTTCTGATCTGGAATGTGGGAGCGTTCATCACTGCAGTGGGCGCTTACTTCTTCAAATACCCCAACCACTTCTCCTTTGGCGGCGTCAGCGGTATCACCGTTGTGCTGGGCCATTACTTCCCCGAGCTTTCGCTGGGCGGCATCAACTGGGTGCTCAACCTGGCCCTGCTTGTCCTGGGCGCTGTGATGCTCGGCAAGAGCTTCGGTGTCAGCACCGCCTATGTCACCGTGTCCATGTCCGCTTTCCTCAGCCTGTTTGAGGTCCTGTTCCCCATGAGCCAACCCCTGACCGATCAGCCCCTGCTGGAACTGATCTTCGGCGTGCTGCTGCCCTCGGTGGGTGCGGCAGTACTGTTCAATGTGGGCGCTTCCACCGGCGGCACCGACATCATCGCCATGATCCTCAAGAAGTACACCAGCGCCGACATCGGCAGCGCCCTGTTCCTGGCGGACTTCTTCATCGCCGCCGCTGCCTTCCCGGCCTTCGGCGCCACCACCGGACTGTTCTCCCTGCTGGGTCTGGGTACCAAGAGCCTGACCGTCAACTTCGTGATGGAGAACATGAACCTGAGCAAGTCCTTCACCATCATCACCGATAATCCCGATCCCATCTGCCGGTTCATTGTGGAAGATCTGAACCGTTCGGCCTCCACCTACCGGGCAGAGGGCATCTATACCCACCAGGACCACACCGTCATCATGACCACCATGGGCCGTCAGCAGGGCAGCCGGCTTCAGCGTGTGATCCGGGAAGCCGATCCCCATGCCTTTGTGGTTATTACCAACACCAGCCAGGTGATCGGCAAGGGCTTCCGGGGCGGAAACTGATCCCATCCGGCCCAATTCCGGCTGGAAATATTGCACCGGCCTTTATGGCATATCCATGAACCGGCTCTCCGTATGGAGGGCCGGTTTTTTGCGTCCTGTGACATATTTCATGCAGAAATCAGTCGAATGTGGTGGAAAGAGGTCTTTTTCGAGCCGGAAGAGGTTCATTGCGCCACTATATATTGTGGTTTGATATATTACATATTTTACCATAACTGGAAAAATAAAAACACCGCATCCAGGAAAGAGGGAATGCGAATATATGTTCTTTTTGGAATATATTACAAGGCAAAGTGTATTTTTCTGAGGTTTCGTCCGCTTTTTGCACATAATTTTCCATTCAAAAAACTTTCATGAATTGGTAAAAGAGTCTTGCAATTTAACCCAAGCATGAGTATAATTAACTTAAGTAAGTGGGTAAAAGTGGGGAGAAGTGGTGTTCTTCTCACCAAAAAGGGGGTGAAGGCGATGCTGATCGGGGAATACAATCCCAGTATAGACCTCAAGGGCCGCCTTCACTTTCCGGCGCGCCTGCGGGAAGATCTCGGGGACAAGTTCATTGTCACCAAGGGCCTGGACAACTGTCTGTTTGTCTATTCGCTCAGTGAATGGGCGGAACTGGAGGCCAAGATCAAGGCTCTGCCCATGAGCCGTTCCCGGACCCTGCAGCGGTTCTTCTTTGCCGGTGCGGTGGAAGTGGAACCGGATAAGCAGGGACGCATCCTCATTCCCGCCAACCTGCGGGAATATGCCCATCTGGACAAGGATGTCACCGTAGTAGGTGCCTCGGTGCGGGCGGAGATCTGGGATACAGCCCAGTATCAGGCCCTGTGCAGCGAGGTTTCGGCAGACGATGTGGCTGCTGCCATGGACGAACTGGGATTCTGACGCAGGAGGAACAAAGACATGGAATTTAGTCATTACTCAGTGCTGCTCAATGAGTGCGTTGAGGCGCTGAATATCGCTCCTGACGGCATCTATGTGGACGGCACAGCCGGCGGCGCCGGACATTCCCGGGAGATCGCCAAACGCCTGACCACCGGACGCCTCATCGCCATTGACAAGGACCCGGATGCCATCGCGGCTGCCACCGAGCGGCTGGCGCCCTATCCCTGTGCTCAGGTGGTGCAGGGGGACTTCGCCGATATGGATCGCATCCTGGCGGAGCTGGAGATCCCTCAGGTCAATGGAATCCTGTTGGATCTGGGAGTATCCTCCCATCAGCTGGACCGGGGCGAACGGGGATTTTCCTACAATGTGGACGCGCCGCTGGATATGCGCATGAGCCAGAGCGGACTTTCCGCCCGGGACATTGTGAACACTTACAGTGTGGACGAGCTGACCCGCATCCTTCGGGAATATGGGGAGGAGCGGTTTGCCTATAAGATAGCCCGGAACATTGAGAAGCACCGGGAACAGGCCCCCATCGAAACCACCTTCCAGCTGGTGGAGATCATCAAGGAGTCGATCCCGGCTCCGGCCCGGCGGGAGGGCGGTCATCCGGCAAAACGGACTTTCCAGGCCATCCGCATTGCGGTGAACAGCGAGCTGGATCATCTGTCCCAGTGTCTGGACCGTGCGTTTGACTGTCTGGCACCGGGCGGACGCTTTGCCATCATCACCTTCCATTCGCTGGAGGACCGCATGGTCAAGCAGAAATTTGCCGACTTGGCAAAGGGGTGCATCTGTCCGCCGGACTTTCCGGTGTGCGTATGCGGGCGTACCCCGCAGGCCAGACTGATTACCCGCAAGCCGATTCTTCCCTCGGAGGAGGAACTGGCAGAAAATAACCGGAGCCACAGCGCCAAGCTGCGGGTATGTGAACGAATATAGGACATCAAGGCCGGAGAAAAAACCGGTCTTACGATACAAGGGAGTGAGCCGCCATGCAGAGCGCAGCATACGATCTTTCAATATACGAGCCCAAGCCCAAACGACAGGCAGAACAGTCGCCGAAGGTACGGGTAGTAGCGCAGCACAGTCAGGAGGAACTGGCCCGGCCCAAGATGCTGGCAAAGGCAGTGGGTCTGGTGGTTCTGCTGACCGTATCCCTGTGTATGCTGCTGTACAGCAACGCAGTGCTGACCGAGCTCAGCGATCAGGTGGCAGAGGCCCAGGAAAAGCACCAGATGCTTCTGGCAGAGAATGAGCGTCTGCAGACCTCCATCGAAAGCCGGATGTCGCTGCGGAACATTGAGGACATTGCTAAAAACGAGCTGGGGCTCTCCGAGCTGGAGCCGTATCAGGTCACCTATGTCAACCGCTGCGGCGGCGATAAGATCGTGACCAACGAAAGCACACCGTCAGGAGCTTCGATCCTGGAGGAAATTACAGATACGATCGGTTCCGCTTTGGAATATCTGAGGATCAGTTTCAATAAAAATTAAGTTGAATTGAGAGTTAAGAACCGTGTCTGTCCTTAACTCTTGATTTCTTTTCACGGGAAATTTCGGATTTTATCACAATTTGCAGGGAGGCAGCGCATTGGAGCAGAAAGGCATGGGTTCAAGACTGTTCGGGTCGCGCACACGGCTGATTATCATGACGCTGGGCGCAGGCTTTGCCATTCTTATAATCCGTCTGTTTTATTTGCAGGTGGTCCAGGCGGATATGTGGAAGGAAAAAGCCAGCAGTCAGCAGATGTATTCCACATCCATTTCCGCCAACCGCGGCAATATCTATGACCGCAATATGAAAACACTTGCCAAGAGCGTCACCGTCTGGACGGTATTCATTTCGCCGGCGGAGATGGAGGAGGACCAGCGGGAGCTGGTGGCCTCGGGCCTTTCGGAGATCCTCGATGTGGATTACGACATGGTCTATGAAAAATCGCTCAAGACCTGGCGGTATAATGAGACCATCAAGAAGAAGGTGGACAATGACACCGCCGATGAAGTGACAGCCTTCATCAAGGAAAATGACATCAAGGGCATCTATCTCAGCGAAGATACCATGCGCTATTATCCCTATGGCAACCTGGCGTCCACTGTGCTGGGCTTTACCGGCAATGACGGCACCGGCGCCTATGGCCTGGAAGCCTATTACAACAAGACCCTGTCCGGTACCAACGGCGTCATCGCCTCGGTGCGCAACGCCAAGGGAACTGCCATGCCCTTCAGTGAGCAGCAGATCTACGATGCGGAGGACGGACAGAGCCTGGTGCTGACCATCGATGAAACAGTGCAGCACTATCTGGAAAAGCACCTGGAAAATGCCGTACAGGAGCATGAGGTGCAGAACCGTGCTGTGGGCATTGTGATGAATGTCAAGACCGGCGAGATTCTGGGCATGTCCACCAAGCCGGACTTTGACCCCAACAACCCCAGTGAGATTTACGATACCAATACCAAGGCGGAGCTGGACGAAATGAAAGAGGAAGCCGGCGACGACGAGGAGAAACTGGACGAATACTATACAGCCCTGGGTGAAGCCCAGATGGCCCAGTGGCGGAACAAGGCCATTTCCGACCCCTATGAACCGGGATCGGTATTCAAGCTGATCACCGCGTCGGCGGCGCTGGAGACCGGCACAGTCACCGGTTCCACCCCGTTCTACTGCCCGGGCTATATCGAGGTAGCGGGCAACCGGATCTCCTGCTGGAAGATCGGCGGTCACGGTGCCATCGACTTTGTAGGCGCTATCAAGGGTTCCTGCAACCCGGCCTTTATCATGACCGGTCAGGCCCTGGGCGCGGAACTGTTCATGGAGTACCTGGATAAGTTCGGCCTCTATGACATCACCGGCGTGGACCTCCCCGGCGAGGCCACCAGCATCATGCACAGCCGGGAGACCATGATGAATGAAAACATGGCGTCCCTTTCGTCGGCATCCTTCGGTCAGACCTTCAAGGTCACTGCCCTGCAGCTGATGACGGCGGTCAATGCCTCGGTCAACGGCGGCTACCTGATGCAGCCCTATATCGTTTCCCAGGTGCTGGACAGCGACGGCAATGTGGTTTCCAATACCGAGCCGGTGGTGGTGCGCCAGGTCATCTCCGAAGAGACCTCGGCTCTCATCGCCTCCTATGCGGAGCAGGTTGTCAGCGGCGAGGGCGGTTCGGGTGCCCGTGCTGCTGTGCCCGGCTACCGCATCGGTGGTAAGACCGGTACCTCCCAGAAGCTGGACCAGGAAGGCGATGACATCATCCTTTCCTTCTATGGCTTTGCCCCGGCAGACGATCCTGAGATCGCTGTGCTGGTCATGCTGGATGAGCCTCAGAAGAACAACCAGTACGGTTCGGTTATCGCCGCGCCGGTTGTGGGCAATATTCTGGCGGATATTCTGCCCTATCTGGGCTTCGAGCCCAACTACACCGAGGAGCAGCTCTCCTCGGCTGATATGGCAACACCCTATCTGATCAACTATGGCCTCCAGGAGGCCCAGACCAATCTGGTGCAGGCTGGTCTGCAGTACCGGGTAGTGGGCAACGGCACCACAGTTGTGGACCAGACCCCGGGTGCGGCAATGCCCATCCCCGGCGGCGGCACCGTTGTGCTCTACACGGAGGAAACCGAAAGACAGACGGCCGCGGTGCCCTATGTCATCGGCAAGTCGGGCAATGAGGCCAACCGTATGATCCTCAATGCCGGCTTCAATATCAAGATCGAGGGCGAGAGCATCGAGCACGAGGGCTGTGTGGCAGTGAGCCAGTCCATTGAGGCAGGCGAAAATGCCGAGATCGGCACCGTCATCACCGTCACCTTTGAAGTGCAGGGAAATGCCCTGCCGGATTAAAAAACGCTACAAGGACCGGGAGGGTCTATCATGCTTCTTACAAAACTGCTGGAGGGGATCACCTGGGAAGGGGAAGCCCCGGAATGTGAAATTGTCGGTCTGACTGCGGACTCCCGTCAGCTGGAACCGGGTTGGGTCTATGTCTGTCAGAAGGGACAGCGGTTCGACGGCCACGACTTTGCCGCAAAGGCACTGGAACTGGGTGCAGCCGCTGTGGTAGTGGACCGGGACCTGGGACTTCCACGGCAGATCCGGGTGGAGGATACCCATGCGGCCTATCCGCTGCTCTGTGCCAACTTCTTCGGACGCCCGGCAGATTCCATGAAGATGATCGGCGTCACCGGCACCAACGGCAAGACCACCAGCGTCTTTCTCATCAAGCACCTGCTCACTGCGGCGGGGCACCGCACCGGACTGATCGGCACGGTACAGAATGAGATCGGCGACCTGGTACTGCCGGCAAAGTTCACCACACCGGACCCCTATCAGCTCCAGTCGATGCTGGCGAAGATGCGGGCAGCCGGCTGTGAATATGTGGCGATGGAGGTATCCTCCCATGCGCTGGATCAGCACCGGGCGGATGGTATCCACTTTGATGTGGCGGTGTTCACCAACCTGACCCTGGACCATCTGGACTATCACCACACCATGGAGGAGTATTTCGCCGCCAAGCGCAAGCTCTTTGACCGGTGTGACACAGCCGTGCTGAATATCGATGACGAGCATGGACGCATCCTGGCAGAGGAGCTCTCCTGCCGCACTGTGACCATCTCGGACAAGGACGACACCGCCGACTATCTGGCGGGGAATATCCGCATCCGTTCGGACGGCAGCAGCTTTGTGGTGCTGCACGGCGGCGAGCTGGAGAAGGTAAATATCTCCACTCCGGGGGACTTCTCCATCCACAATGCACTGGGAGCCCTGGCGGCAGTGACCGAGGCAGGCGTCCCCATGGCGCAGGCGGCGGCAGACCTGGCGGACTGCGCCGGTGTGCCGGGACGGTTCGAGGTCGTGCCCAACGCCCTGGGCTTTACTGTGATCCGGGACTATGCCCACACCCCTGACGGCATTGACAATGTGCTGTCCACCGTCCGGGGCATCACCGATGACCGCATGGTGGTGCTGTTCGGCTGCCCGGGGCTCCGGGACAGCTCCAAGCGCCCTGCCATGGCGGCAGCAGTGGCAAAGTATGCCGACTTTGTGATCCTCACCTCGGATAACCCCCGGGAGGAGCCGGAGGAGAAAATCATCAATGATGCCCTTCCCGGTCTCACTGCCAGCGGCAAACCGTACAAAATTATCTCCGACCGGTACGAAGCCATCGAATATGCGCTTGAAACCTGCGGGGAAGGTGATATACTCTTATTGCTGGGCAAAGGCCATGAGGACTACCAGGTTCTGGCAAGCGGAGCGAACTATTTCAATGAAAAAGAAATTGTAGGGGAGCTTTCCCGTAAGATTGCCCGGCAGAGAACCGAAGGATCGGAGAAGTAATACAGTTATGGAACAGATGTCAGCCTATGAAATCGCAAAGGCACTGAATGCAGAATATCATGGGGAAGATGTGGCAATCGACCACATCTCCACCGATTCCCGGGATCTCTCGGGGAACTGTCTGTTTGTGGCACTGGAGGGCGAGCGCACCGATGGTCACCGTTATGTGGCGGCAGCACTGCGCGGCGGTGCCCGTCTGGCAGCGGTACAGAAGCCGGTGGAGGGCCTCGCTCCCGAGGAGGAGAGCCGTCTGCTGCGGGTGGAGAACACCTTCTATGCGCCGCTGGCGATTGCGGCAGCCTATCGCAGGCGCTATTCCCTGCTGACGGTGGGTGTCACCGGCAGCGTGGGCAAAACCACCACCAAGGACTTTATCGCGGCGGTGCTGTCTGCCCGGTACAAGACCCTCAAATCCCAGGGCAATCACAACAATGAGTTCGGCCTGCCGGTCACAGTCTTTGAGCTGGACCCCAGCTATCAGGCCGGTGTGTTTGAGATGGGTATGGACGCCCGTGGGGACATCAGCCGCCTGACTGCGGTGGTAAAACCGGACATCGGCGTCATCACCAATGTGGGTGTATCCCATCTGGAACGGCTGGGCACCCGGGAGAATATCCTGGCAGCCAAGCTGGAGATCACCGAGGGCATGGCAGACGGCAGCCCGCTGATCCTCTGCGGGGACAACGACCTGCTCTCCACTGTGGAGATCCCCCGGCTCCGGGTGCTGCGCTACGGCATAGAGGCACCGGAGCTGGATGCCCGGGCTGAGGAAATCGTCACCGGCGAAGGGGAGACCCGCTTTGTCATCGTCTGGAAGGACGGACGCTATCCTGCCCGGATTCCTGCCATGGGCCGGCACAATGCCATGAATGCCCTGGCTGGGTTCCTGGTGGGAATCGAAGCCGGCATGACTCCCGAGGAGGCCGCTGAGGCCCTGTCCGGGTATGCCATTTCGGGAATGCGCCAGCGGGTGCGGCTCTGGAACGGCATCAAGGTGGTGGAGGACTGCTACAACGCCGCCCCGGATTCGATGAATGCCGCTCTGGATACGCTGTCCGGCATGGAATGCGAAGGCCGGAAGATCTGTGTCTTTGCGGATATGCGGGAGCTGGGAAGCGCGTCGGATGAGTCCCATCGGGCCATCGGACAGCATGCGGCCCGGGTGGCGGACAAGCTGCTGGTCTATGGCCCCCAGTCCCATCTCTATGTGGAGGGAGCCAATGCCGCCGGTCTTTCGGATGCCCGGGAATACCCCGACCGTCCGGCTCTGACTCAGGCGGTGCGGGAAGCAGTCCGTCCCGGGGATATTGTCTGGTTCAAGGGCAGTCTGCTCATGAATCTGGAGGAGGTACTGCGGGCTGTCTTTCCCGATGCGGAATAGGCCCTGCAGCCAGGATAAAACCAAAATTACAGGAGAGTTTCTTCGATGAATACAACAGCAATACTGGCTGTGGCAGCCATTGGCTTTGCGGTGTCGGCAGTCAGCGGATATTTTCTGATTCCCTATCTGCACAAGCTGCACTTTGGACAGACCATTCTGGACATCGGCCCCAGCTGGCACAAGAATAAGCAGGGCACCCCCACCATGGGCGGCTTCATATTCATTTTTGCCATTCTCATCGCGTCGGTGGTGGGATACTTCATGCTGAGCCAGGGGGAAAATGACCTCTGGCATGGCACACAGGTGGAGATCGCCCGGTACTGGGGCACCATCCTGCTGGCGGTATCTTTTGGTATAATCGGCTTTGTTGACGACTATATTAAGGTAGTGAAAAAACGCAATCTCGGTCTGACTGCCATCCAGAAGCTCATTATGCAGTTTGTGGCGGCAGGACTGTATATGCTGATCCTCTACACCGCCGGGGATACTTCCACCGTGCTGATCATTCCCTTCCTGGGTCAGCTCGACCTGGGACTTGTCTACTTCCCGCTGTGTGTGGTGGGCATCGTCTATATCACCAACTCGGTCAACCTCACCGATGGCCTGGATGGTCTGTGCGGTTCGGTGACCTGTGTATCGGCACTGGGCTTCATGATGGTGTCCGCAGCCATGGGCTTCGGAGGCATCAACCTGCTGTCCACAGCGCTGGCTGCTGCCTGCCTGGGCTTCCTGGTCTGGAACTTCTATCCCGCCAAGGTGTTCATGGGCGATACCGGTTCCATGTTCCTGGGCGGTATGGTCACCGGTCTGGCCTTCGGTGTGGGCATGCCCCTGATCCTCGCCTTCCTGGGGATCATCTATATCTGTGAATCCATGTCGGTGGTGCTGCAGGTCGTCTCCTTCAAGACCACCGGCAAGCGGATCTTCAAAATGAGCCCTATCCATCATCACTTTGAGATGTGCGGGCTGAGTGAAGTGAAGATCGACTTTGCTTTTTCTGCTGTCACCGCGGTGGGCGCTGTCCTGGCTGTGCTGGCAGTGCGCTTTATCTGATTTTTGGAATGCAAACGGAGGGAAGCTGATTTGGCTAAAATGTCCGATTCCCCAAGACGGAAGCTGTTCCGGCCTGTGCCGGGACAGATGGATATGGTCTTTTTCCTGATCACCATACTGCTTTTGGTGATCGGGCTTATTATGCTGTTTTCTGCCAGTTATGCCAATGCCTATTATCTGCTGGGCAACAGCTTCCATTATATCAGCCGTCAGCTGCTCTTTGCTGTGCCGGGTGTGATTGCCATGTATGTGATCTCCCGGATCGATTACCATATCTTCCATCGGCTTGCCTATCCGCTGATGGCGGCCTCCCTGGTGATGCTGGTGATCGTATTCTTCATGCCGGCACTCAACAATGCCCACCGGTGGATCTTCATCGGTGACCTCATCAACTTCCAGCCCTCGGAGATCGCCAAGTTCTCCCTTGTAATCCTCTATGCCCACTGGATGTCCATCAATCCCGGTTCTGTCCGGCGGATCGAGGGACTCATTCCCTATGGCTGTGTACTGGGCGTGATCATCCTGCTGCTCATCGCCGAGCCGCATCTGTCCGCCATGGTAATTGTGGTGGGCATGGCGCTCATCATGCTGATCCTCGGCGGACTCAACCTGCGTCTGCTGGGAGCCACTGTGGTAGGCGGTGTGCCGCTGGGATTGCTGGCGATCTTTGTCATGGGTAAATGGGACCGTCTGATGGGACGGCTCCAGGTGTGGTGGAACCCCGAGGCAGATGCCCGGGGCGATGGCTGGCAGACACTGCAGTCGCTCTATTCCATCGGTTCCGGCGGCCTGATGGGCACCGGCATCGGCAATTCCCGGCAGAAGTATCTGTTCCTGCCGGAGCCTCAGAACGACTTTATCTTTGCCATTGTCTGTGAGGAGCTGGGCTTTATCGGCGCCACCCTGATCCTGCTGCTCTTTGCCTTGCTGATCTGGCGGGGCTTTGTCATCGGGGTCCGGGCCCGGGACCGGTTCGGCAGCTTCATTGCCCTGGGTCTGACTGCCCAGCTGGCACTGCAGGTGCTGCTCAACATCGCTGTGGCAACCAACAGTTTCCCGAATACCGGCATCGGTCTGCCGTTCTTCTCCTATGGAGGAACCTCGCTGATGATGCTGCTGGGACAGGTGGGCGTAATCCTTTCCGTGTCCCGTCAAACCAAGCCGGAGGACGAATGATCCATGAAAATTCTCTTTGCCTGCGGCGGTACAGCCGGACATATCAACCCGGCACTGGCAACCGCCAACTATATCCGAAGCCGTTATCCTGATACTCAGGTGCTGTTTATCGGCAGCCCCAAGGGAATGGAGGCCCGTCTGGTCCCGGAAGCCGGCTATGACTTTGCTCCGGTGGAGCTCAAGGGAATCCAGCGCCGGCTCTCCTGGCACAATTTCTGCTATAATCTCTCGTCCATGGAGCTGCTCTGCACCTGCTGGGGCAAGATCCGCCGCATTCTGCGTCAGTTCCAGCCCGATGTGGTGGTGGGAACCGGCGGCTATGTCAGCGGGCCGGTCCTGCGGCAGGCAGCCCGGATGGGATTTAAGACGGTCACCCATGAATCCAATGCCTATCCCGGCATGACCACCCGGCTCATTGCCAAAACCGCCGACAAGGTGCTCCTGGCAGTGCCGGAGGCCGCGGCTCATCTGGAGTGCCGCCGGGAACCCATTGTCACCGGCAGTCCGGTGCGGGAGGAGATCCTCTTTGCCGACCGTGCCGCTGCCCGGGAAAAGCTGGGCGTCGGGGACCGGGTGTGCATTCTCTCCTTTGGCGGCAGCCTGGGAGCCGAGCGCATCAACCGGGCCATGGCAGAGGTGGTGGCGCACTTTGCACCCACCGGGCGCACCCATCACATCCATGCCACCGGCGCCTATGGCACCGAGCTGTTCCCTGAGTGCCTGCGGGAGCTGGGGGCGGACATCACCGGTGATCCCCACATGGATATCCGGGAATATATCCGGGATATGGCGGACTGTCTGGCGGCGGCGGATCTGGTGATCTGCCGGTCGGGCGCCATGACCCTCACCGAGCTGGAGGCAGCCGGACGGGCATCCATCCTGATTCCCTCGCCCAATGTGGCGGAGAACCATCAGTACCACAATGCCATGGTGCTGGCGGAACACGGAGCGGCGGTGGTGATCGAAGAAAAGGATCTCACCGGCGAACGGCTCTGCCAGACCATTGAGGAGCTGCTTTCCGACCCGGCCCGTCTGACCGAGCTGGGGAAGAAGGCGGCCTCCCTGGCCCGACTGGACGCCAATGAGCGCATCAGCCGGGAGATTCTCGAGCTGGCACAGGAGCCGGCAAAGGCCTGAAGATGAAAAAACCTGCACCCTTTTGTATGGATTGCATAGGATAGACTAAAAGCGCTTTCCAAACCGCATCAAATCAGGAGGGTGGGACCATTTCATGGCAGTTTACATAATCGAGGGAAGTACGCCCCTGCACGGGAATATCCGGGTGCATGGCGCGAAAAACGCGGCTCTTCCGGTGCTGGCAGCAGCACTGCTCCCGCCGGAGAGCGAGATCGAAGGCTGTCCCCGGCTGAGCGATACCGCGGCGGCAATGAATATCCTGCGGTCGCTGGGCTGTCGGGTGGAGCAGCAGCCGGACGGTACTGTACAGGTGGATTCCCGCTCAGCCCAGGGCTGGGAAATTCCCGAAAGCTGTATGCGGGAGATGCGTTCTTCCATCATTTTTCTCGGGGCGATCCTGACCCGGTACGGACGGGCCAGGGTATCCTTCCCCGGCGGCTGTGAGCTGGGGCCCCGGCCCATTGATCTGCATCTGGCCGCGCTGGAGCGCATGGGTGCGGTGATCCGGGAGGACCATGGCGCCCTGGACTGCACTGTCCCCATGGGACGGCTGCACGGAGCTGAGATTGTGCTCAGTTTCCCGTCGGTGGGGGCGACCCAGAATGTCCTCATTGCGGCGGTGCTGGCAGAGGGACGCACCATTTTGCGGGGCGCGGCCCAGGAGCCGGAGATCGATGATCTGATCCGCTTTCTGAACGGAGCCGGCGCCAGAATCCGGCAGGACTTTGCCGGAACGCTGATCGTGGACGGGGTGGATTCGCTTCATGCGGTGCGTCACCGGGTGATCCCTGACCGCATTGCCGCAGCCACCTATCTGTGCTGTGCTGCGGCGGCAGGGGGCAGCATCACCGTGGAGGGCTGTGTGCCCGCCCATCTGGCAGCGGTGCTTCCGCCGCTGGAACAGGCCGGCTGCCGGGTGCGTACCTGGCGGGACGCGGTTGCCATCACTGTGCCGGAGCGTCTGGGGTCACTGGGCTGGGTGCGCACCATGCCGTACCCCGGTTTTCCCACCGATGCCCAGGCCCCATTGATGGCGGCGGCCCTGAAAGCAGACGGCACCACCGTTTTTACCGAAACGATTTTCCAGAACCGTTATCGCCATGTGAGCGAGATGGTCCGGATGGGCGCCCGTGTCCGCACCGAGGGCAAGGTGGCAATCGTCACCGGAGTGCCCCGGCTGCATGGGGCATCGGTGCGCTGTACCGATCTCCGGGGCGGAGCGGCGCTGTGTGCGGCGGCATTGGCCGCCGAAGGACAGAGTGTGATCGCCGAGATCCATCATATTGAACGCGGGTATGAACACCTGGACGAAAGCCTCCGTCAGCTGGGGGCGAATATCACAAGGAGCGACCATGAAACAGAAGCAGAGGAAACCCAAACCGAACAGCCGACCACCTCAGAAGAAGGTGCCGGTGCGTAAAAAACGCCGGCGTCGGGGGAGAAATCTGCTCTATTACATCATGTTCACCATGATTGCCGTGGCAGTGGGGCTGATCCTGTCACTGACGGTGTTTTTCAAGATCGAAACCATCGAAGCCGAAGGACTGACCCACTATACGCCGGAGGAGGTCATCCAGACCACCGGAATCCAGCTGGAGGATAATCTGTTCCGGGTGGATGACCGGAAAGTATCCCAGGCGCTCACCGATACATATCCCTATATCGAGTCGGTGCAGCTGCGCCGGAATCTCCCCTCCAAACTGACCCTCAAAATCACCGAAGCCCAGCCGCTGGGTACCTTCTTACAGGAGGATGGCAGCTATGTGGTGGTCAGTGACAAGGGGCGTGTGCTGGAGCTGGGCAGCGGGACACCGCCGTCCGGGATTCTGGTGGTGAACGGCGTCACCATCGAGGATGCGCAGCTCTGCAAGAATATCCCGGAGGAGAACAATGAATCCCTGGGAATGCTGCGGTATCTGGTGGAGGCGATCAATGCCACAGGATTTGAGAACATCACCAAGATCGACCTGTCCGACCGTCTGAATATGTATATTGTCTATGAGGACCGGGTGAAGATCGAGCTGGGCAGTGAGAACCAGCTGCCTGACAAGCTGGACTTTGCGAAATACGCCCTGGATAACAATGTCCGGGCCGATTTTGAAGGGATCATGGATGCCACCATGGTCAAGAAGATCAGCATTCTTCCGGCAGAGATCCACGAGCCGGGCTACCATGGAGAGCTGGTGGAGACCGATCCGGAAGAGGGAGAGGAAACCGACGGCGAGGAGACCGCGGACGGCGAGGAGACCGCGGACGGCGAGGAAACTGCGGACGGAGAGGAATCCGAGCAGACCGGAGCAGAGGCGGACGGCGGAGAGACAGCGTCTTCGGAGGAGGGAGCTTCCCAGCCGGAAGAAAACAGCTGACCGGCGGTATTTCGCCATCTTCCGCAGTCCCTGCGGATTATGATGAAAGAGTGAATCGAAGTTACGGAAAATCCTGTGGTTTTTATGGGACATCTACAATATTTGGGATAAAAACAGTTGCGAAAAGCGCTGTTTTCTGATAAACTAAGTTTGGTGTATTATCGAAAGCCCCCTGGAAATCAGTGGAGGATTCTGGTAATTCGGGCAGGACAGTTTCAGGCCTTGGCCTTAAAATATTCGAGAAGTATAAAAAGGGGTTACGAGCATTATGCAGATGAATTTCAACATCGACAACAATGACTTCGAGAAAGAAACCAATATCAAGGTCGTGGGTGTCGGCGGCGGCGGCGGAAACGCAGTGAACCGCATGGTCAGCGAAGGCGTGCAGAGTGCGGAATTCATCGCCATCAATACCGATAATCAGGCGCTCAAGCGCTCTCTGGCTTCCCAGAAGATCCATATCGGCGTAAAGCTCACCCGTGGTCAGGGTGCGGGCGGTATTCCCGAAAAGGGCCAGCGTGCTGCCGAGGAGAACCGTGACGAGATCGCCGCGGCACTCAAGGGCACCGATATGGTATTCATCACTGCCGGTATGGGCGGCGGTACCGGTACCGGTGCGGCTCCCGTCGTAGCGGAAGTGGCGCACGATATGGGCATTCTCACCGTGGGTATCGTCACCAAGCCGTTCCTGTTCGAGGGCGCCCGGCGTATGAGCCAGGCAGAACTGGGTATCGCGGCTCTCCGTGAGAATGTGGATGCCCTGCTGGTGATCCCCAACGAGCGTCTGAAGCTCATCTCCGAAGAGAAGATCACCCTGCTCAATGCCTTCTCCCAGGCTGACCTGGTGCTGAAGAAGGGTGTACAGAGCATCTCTGACCTGATCAATATCCCCGGCATCATCAACCTGGACTTTGCCGATGTTGTTTCCATTATGAAGGGCGCTGGCCTGGCTCACATGGGCACCGGCTCCGCCACCGGCAAGGATAAGGCAGAAGTGGCAGCCAAGATGGCGATTTCCTCGCCTTTACTGGAAACTTCCATTGACGGCGCCAAGGGCGTTATCATCAACATCACCGGTTCGGTGGATATGAGCCTGGAGGAAGTGGATCTGGCTTCCCAGATCGTCCATGACGCAGCCCATCCCGATGCGAACATCATCTGGGGTGTATCCTGCGACGAGAACCTGGAGGACGAGATCCACATCACCGTCATTGCCACCGGCTTTGAAAAGGACCCGGAGGACTTTGAGATCCCCAACTACAAGTTCAAGAGCGAGCCTTCCCAGAAGGTGACCGGCGCAGCTGCTGAAAACAATGCCTCTGCTGAGAATGCCGGCACTGCATCTGCCGAGGGAACCGCTGCTGGAGAAGATGACGAGGACGATGAGGACTTCTTCCAGATTCTCAACATCTTCAACACCAAGCGCTGACTTTTTACTGAGTAACTTCAAAAACGCCTCTGCCCAGGCATTGCCACTGGCAGGGGCGTTTTTTCAACCGTGGAGGTGATCGGACATGACCCGGCCCAGTGGAAAAATCTATACCCTGTCCCTGTTTCCCGCCATCGACACCACCCTGTATCTGGAGGGAATGGAACCGGTGCGGGAACTGCCGGCTCAGCGGGAGCACAGTGAAGCGGGCGGCAAGGGCGCCAACACAGCCGCTGCACTGACCGCTCTGGGGCTGGACTGTGCCTGCATCTGTCTGATGGGGGAGGAGAACGCAGGGCTGTTCCTGCGGCTGCTGGACGCCGCTGGAGTGCGCTGTATCCCCATCCCGCTGCCCGGGCGTATCCGGGAGAACCTCTCGCTGGAAACACCCCAGGGACAGTACCGGGTCATGCGGCAGGGGTTCCGGGCAGACCATCGGGCGCTGGGGCGGCTGGAAATGGTGCTACGGGAGCGGCTGTGCCCCGGCGATACAGTGCTGGTGGGCGGCAAGCTGCCCGAGGGCATCACAGCGGACGATCTGGCGGCGCTGTGTGAGCTGATCCACTCGCTGGGGGCGGAAGTCACTCTGGATACGGCGGCGGTGCGTCCGGCCCAGGTGGAGCGCATCCGTCCGCTGGTGATGAAGCCCAACCGCCTGGAGCTGGGAGAGATCACCGGTCTGCCGGTGGAGCGCCTGGAGGACTGTGTGGCAGCGGCCCGGCTGCTGCTCCGGCATGGAGCGGAGCGGGTGCTGGTGAGCCTGGACCGGGACGGCGCCTTCCTGCTGGACCGGGAGGGGCTGCTTCTGGCCCGTGCCCCGGAGGTGGAGGTGCGCAGCTCGGTGGGCGCCGGCGATGCCATGCTGGCGTGGTTCACAGCGGCACTGCTCACCGGCCTGCCCCGGGAGGAGGCTCTGCGCCGGGCTGTGGCGGCAGGGAGCGCGGCCTGTCTGCACTATGGCACCCATGCGCCGTCCCGGGAGGAGGTCGAAGCTCTGCTGTCCCGGGTGGGGATTGACCCTGCCGGGAACCTTCCGGACTGACCGGGCATACACTGTACCGTCGGGGGATTCGAACCCCGGTAAGCCTTTCGAAACCGGAGAGGACGGTGCAGGTCATGACCGAATCAAGAAAACAAACCGATCGCCTGCGGCAGCTTCAGGAGCTGCGGGCGTTTCTGGATACACAGATCGAGGAGCTCACAGCCCGGGAGAATCACCGGCAGCTGGAGCTCTGCTGCAGCGCTGACAAGACCCTGGCAGGCGCCGGGGAGCCGGTATTGCTCTGCGGCGTAATCCACAACAGCGGCTGTGAGCCGGTGGAGGATCTCCATCTGGAGTTCCGTCTGCCTGAGGGACTGCGGCTGCTCCCGGAAGGGAAGAACTGTCCCTGCTGCCGGCGGCTGCCGGTGCCGGTTCTGGATCTGGCACGGCTGGCTCCAGGCGAAACCCGGGCCCTTTCGGTGCGGGTGGTGGCAGATCAGCTTCCGGCAGAGAATCCGCTCCAGGTCTTTCTGGACTGCACAGCGGATGGGGAGCCCTGTCCCGGCGCATCCCTGAGCCTGTGGCTCACCGACCGGAGCTGCAGCCGCAAACAGGCTGGCTGCGGTATGGCAGATGCCCTGGCCCAGTGGAGCCTGGCACAGCTGTTCGGCCTGAGCGAGTGTGAGATCGCCCTGTTGCTGGAATATCTTCAGGAGCACCGGGAAACACTGCTGGAAGTGGCGGCAGGAAACCGCTGCGATGATTGACAAAGCCATGGACCGGGTCTTATAATAGTCCATGCGTGATTACAAACCCAAGGAGTTGTGAGAAGACAAGATGAGGTTCAGTTGTTCCGATTATGTATCGGTGTTCAAGGCTTTGTCCGATGAGACCCGTCTGCGTATTGTGATAAAGCTCTGTCAGAAGGAGATGTGTGCGGCAGCCCTGCTGAAGGATTTTGCCATTACACAGCCCACCCTTTCCTATCATATCCGCATTCTCACCGACTGCGGTCTGGTCCAGGCCCGGCGGGAGGGAAACTGGATCTTTTACAGCATCAATCCCCATCGGGGCGCTATGGTGCGCTGTTTCCTGGAGGACGCCGGTCTGGAACCGTGAATTTCCTCTTCTATAAAGCAAAAACCTCTCCTGTCCCTTTGCGGGGCAGGAGAGGTTTTTTAGTTCTGCTTTTCAGAGCCGGTTCGGGTGAGCTCGTCCAGACGGGTGATCCGGCAGCCCAGGCGTTCCGCCTCCTGAGGACTGTGGGTCACCAGCAGGAAGGTGCGGTCCCCCAGCCAGCGGTCCACACAGGCGAGGGTTGCTGCCAGGGTGGCTTCGTCCAGTCCCTTGAACGGCTCGTCCATGATGACCAGCGGGCTGTGGAATACCAGCGCCCGGGCAATGGCTGCCCGGCGGCGCATTCCGCCCGAGAGCTTTCCGGGGCGGGCATTTTCCCAGCCGGACAGTCCCAGTTCTCCCAGCAGGGCAGTGAGCTCTGTGTCCGGCCGCTCCGGAGCCACCAGCCGCAGGTTTTCCAGCACCGTGCAGGCGGGCAGCAGACGGTCCTCCTGGAATACCATGGCGATCCCCTCCGCCGGAAGCCCGGTGATGCTGCCGCCCTGGGGGGTGAGACTGCCGCAGAGCAGCCGGAGCAGGGTGGTTTTGCCGAAGCCCGAGGGCGCCAGCAGGGCGGTACGGCTGCCGTCCGGCAGCGAGAGACAGAGCCCGGAAAAGACCGGTGTCCCATCATAGGAGAAGGAAAGATTTTGGATCTCAGGCATCCAGGTCACCTCCCTTGGGGTCAGGCAGCAGGAACAGGACCACCTGTTCAATAGCTGCCGACAGCAGGATAATCACAATGGTCCAGGCAAACAGCCCGGGCATATCCAGATAGATCTTGGCGTTGTAGAGCTGGGTACCGATGGCCTGGGAGGGAATGGCGATCACTTCCCCGGCGATGCCCGATTTCCAGCTGAAGCCCAGTCCCACCCGCATGGCGGAGATGAGATAGGGCAGGGCCGCGGGCAGGTAGAGGTACCGCAGTTTCTTTCCCCGGGAGAACCGGTAGACCCGTGCCATTTCCAGCAGTTCCGGGTCGGCGCTTCCCAGGCCGGTGTGGACGCTCTGCCAGATCACCGGCAGCACCATCAGGAAGGCAATGAAGGTGGAGAGGTTCTCCCCTTTGATCCACACCAGCGCCAGGATCACAAAGGAGGCCACCGGTGTGGATTTGATGGCGTTCATGGGCAGGGCAAAGAACCGGTAGAGCAGCGGGGAAAAGGCAGTGAGTCCGCCCAGGATGCACCCTGCCGCTGTACCCAGCAGGAAGCCGCTGAAAATGCGCAGGAAGGTGTGACCGATGATAGAATAGAATGAGGGGTCGCCCAGCAGCTGCCGCAGGCGCAGGAAGGTTTCAGCCGGGGAGGGCAGCAGCAGACTGGTCCCCATTCCGGCATAAACCAGCATATGCGCCGCCTGCCACACAGAGAGCCAGACGGCGCATACAGCCAGCGATATGAAGATTCCCTTGCGGTTACGCACCGAGGTAGTAGAAGTCCTCAGCGGGCAGAGCGCCGCCTACCGAGCTGGGATTGGCCTCAGCCAGAATGGAGAGGAAGCCTTCTGCTGCGGTCTTCATCTCCTCACCGGTGATGCAGACGATGTTGCAGTAGGGAAGAGCCTGCTTTGCCACATTTGCAGCGATGATGCCGTACTTTTCAATCAGGGCAGCAGCATCGTCCAGGTTGGCCTCATCGGTTACATACTCGGTGGAAGCCTGGTACTCCTTGAGGAAGGCCTCCACAGCCTCAGGATTGGACTCAGCAAAGTCCTTGCGTACAACCAGCGCGCCCATGGTGAGCTTGCTGCCGTCCTCAGTTACCTTGTCCCATTCCTCGGTCAGATCCAGAGCGATGCGCACATCGGGGTTCTGGGTCAGTACGCTGGTAACAAAGGGCTGAGGCAGTACAGCGATGTCAGCCTGACCGGCAGCCAGCAGGGCAGCCAGCTCGCTGTGTTCACTCTTGTATTCCACAGTGACATCGGTGCCGACAGTCATGCCGTTCTCACTGAGAATATAGTTGAGGGCATATTCGGGAGTAGCACCCTGACCGGTGGAGTAAACGGTCTTGCCCCGGAGGTCTTCGATGGACTGGATGGAGTCACCGTTTTCTACAACATACAGTACGCCCAGGGTGTTGAGTGCCAGGATCTCCACCTGACCCTCGGTCTTGTTGTAGAGAACCGAAGCCACATTGGTGGGAACAGCAGCGATATCCAGTTCGCCCTTGATGAGCAGGGGATTGATCTCATCTGCCGAGCCAGCCAGAGTGAACTCATAGTCATTGGCGGTGGTGCCGGCGGCGTCATCTTCCATGAGCTTGACCATACCCATGGCGGTTGGGCCCTTCAGACCGCCCACCCGGATGGTAGCACGCTCCTCAGCCACCGAGGAGGACTGTTCCGGTACGGAAGAACTGTTGTCGGTACCGCTGGTGCAGGCTGTCAGGGACAGCGCCATCACAGCGGACATTGCAAGTGCAAGCAGACGCTTCATTGGTAAATTACTCCTTTGCAGACTTTTTGAATATATCTTTCACGGGATATACCCGTAAAATACAGGGATTGAAACGATGGTCAGCCGATGCGGCTCTGCAATAGCTCCGGACGCAGGATCTCGATCTCCCGCTCCTGGCGCCGCAGAGCGCCCTGGGCTTCCAGACCGTCCAGACACCGGTAGAGCGAAGCCCTGCCAATGCCCAGGGTACGGCTGAGATCGGAATAGCCCCGGGGGATCACCACCCGGGAATCGACCATATTTTCCAGCAGCCAGACCACAATGCGCCCCTCCGCGGAGGAGGAGGTAAAGGCGTCCAGCTTCTGGTTGAGGAAGCAGATGCGCCCGGACAAAAAACGGATATAGCCAAGGGCAGCGGCATTGTCTGCCGCAAAGAGCTGTTCCAGAGCCGGAGCGCTGAGCAGCAGCACCCGGCAGGGACGCACCGCCCGTATATCTGAAACATAGCGGTCATTTTCGGTGAAGAGCCCGGCAACGCCGAAGCTGTCCCCGGCGGACAGGGTGTTGAGCACCACGCCCCGGCCCTTGAGCACTTCCGCCTCCCCGGAGAGCAGCACTCCCACCGCCCGTTCAAAGCAGTCCCGGGAGTAGATCAGTTCTCCTTTCCGGTAGCTCCGGATGGGGCAGCGGTCCAGAATGGCCTCCGCTGCTTCGGTGAGCCCATGATCCGCAAACAGAAAGCAGCCGCTTACGGTCCTGCGGTCATCGGTGTGCATGGGCTGTTCCTCCTCCATAAATCGTTAATTTTTTATCGTTATGTCTTAGATGATACACATTATACCTCTTTTCCTGGGGTCTGTCAACGGAATGGACATAAATTCGTCCGAATCGGGCAGACTGAAACAGACAGGAGGTTACAACATGGACTATCAGCAGTTTTATGGAAAATATGGCCCGGAGAGCCGGGTCCATGACCGGATGGAGGGCTTTGGCATGCCCATGCCGCTGCTCAGCCGGATTCAGGCCACTCCCGGGAGCTGGGAGTTCTTTGCGCAGCTCAGCCCCCAGCTTCAGAACCGGATGGCAGGCTATGTGCGTGCTGCCCACAGCCCCGAGGAACAGCAGTGGCGGATCGAACAGGTCTGCGAAGCCCTCAAAGCCCGGGATGGGTCGGCTCAGTGGCAGTGATTTGTGCAGTCAGTATGAATGAATGGAAGAATATTTGACAGTTTATACAATCCATGGTACAATAGACATTCAGTACAAGGGTGCGATCAGGTGAGGAGTTCGACAAATTGACTCCTCACTTTTTTAGAGCCCGGAAATGATCCAAGTTTTCCGCCTGCGGGCAGGCTCTGTGGCAGAGGCCCCCGGTGCGGAACAGTCAGAAAGAGGTATTATGAGCATTACATTCCGTGATTTTCCGCTGTCCGAAGCCATCCAGCGTGCCGTAGCCGAAGTCGGCTACACCGAGCCCACCCCCATCCAGGCCCAGAGCATCCCGCTGATCCTGGAGGGGAAGGATGTGATCGGTCGTTCCCATACCGGTACCGGCAAGACCGCAGCCTTTGGCCTGCCCGCCATTGAGATGATCGATCCCGACCTCGAGGGCGTCCAGGTGCTGGCGCTCTGTCCCACCCGGGAGCTGGCCATGCAGGCCGCCGCTGAGGTGGAGAAGTTCGCCCGGTACAAGAAGGGCGTCAAGGTCGTGGCTGTCTATGGCGGCGCTTCCATGGAGAAGCAGATCTTCCAGCTCAAGAAGGGCGCCAACTTTGTCATCGGTACTCCGGGCCGGATTATGGACCATCTGCGCCGGCGCACCCTGCGTCTGGGCAGCCTGCGGATGGTGATCCTGGACGAGGCTGACGAGATGCTCAACATGGGCTTCCGGGAGGACATTGAAACCATCCTGGCCCAGGCGCCGGAGGAGCGGCAGACTGTGCTGTTCTCCGCCACCATGCCCCAGCCCATTCTGGACATCACCCGGGAGTATCAGAAGGACCCGGTGATGGTCGCCATTGGCAGCGAGCGCAGCCGCACCGCAGAGAACATCGAGCAGTTCTACTTCGACTGCCCCATGGGCCGGAAGATGGATGTGCTCAACCTGCTGCTGGCAAAGTATGATCCCAAGCTCTCGGTGGTGTTCTGCAACACCAAGAAGATGGTGGATGAGCTCTCGGAGTATCTCACCAATGCCGGCTATCAGGCCGTGGGCATTCACGGCGATATGCGCCAGTCGGCCCGTACCCAGGTGATGGCGAGCTTCAAGTCCCACCGCACCCGCATCCTCATCGCCACCGATGTGGCAGCCCGCGGCATCGATGTGGAGAATGTGGACGCAGTCTTTAACTTTGATATTCCCCAGGATATAGAGTTCTATGTCCATCGCATCGGACGGACCGCCCGGGCCGGCAAGGAGGGCAAGGCCTACACCCTCATCAGCGGACGCCGGCAGTTCTATCAGCTCCGGGACATCATGGCATCCACCGGTGCCAAGATCGTCCAGGCGGAGATCCCCTCTGCCAGCGAGATCTATGAGAGCCGTCTGAGCCAGTTTGCCGCCAGCCTGGCGGAGAGCCTGGCCCAGCCTCTGCCCGAGGGAGAGGCCATGCTCCATCGTCTGACCGGTATGGGCCTCACTGCCGAGCAGGTAGCGGAGGCTGCCCTGGAGCGTCTGCTGGCAGGCCAGCGCAAGGCTTTGCCCGAGGTGCAGGTGGTATCCCGCCGGGGCGAGAGCCGGGACGGCAAGCAGACCGGCGTAGTGCTGAGCATCGGACGCCGTCAGCGCATTGCCCCGAACTTCATTCTGGGGGCCATTGCTGATGCCACCGGTATTCCGGGCAAGCAGGTGGGCAAGATCGACATCTATGACGACTATACTGTGGTACAGCTCGGTGCGGAGGATGCCCGCCTGACCGCCGAGACCATGGCGACCTGCCGCATCAACGGACACAAGACCGAGGTACGTCTGCTCACTAAGGCAGATCTTGCGGGCAAGAATGCCGGAGGCCGCCGGGAGGAGCGCCGTCCGGACAAGCGGGGCGGCAAGCCCTATGGACGGGTGGACGGCAATGGACGCCGCACCGACACCTTCCAGAAGAACGGCAAGAAGAAGTCCGGCTGGGAGAACCGGGAAGGCCGCTCCCATGGCGACCACCGGGAGGGCAAGCCTTCTTCCCGCCGCGGCAAGAAGGACTTCCGCAAGGGCCAGGATTCCCGCAGAGAGCGGTAAATAAGCAGTAAAAAAGCTCTGCCGAGCAGATTCGGCAGAGCTTTTTTTATTCCTCCGCAGGGGGCTGGGAGGGCTGTCTGTGCGCAAGGCGATGGCGAAGCCGTCCGAACAGGGACTGAAGCCTGGGGCGGAACAGCGCCGCCAGACCGCCTGCCAGAGTAAGGCAGAGGAGCCAGAACAGCCAGCAGAGGTTGTTTGTCATCAGGAAGCCGGAGAGCCCGGAATAGGCCCGTACCCACTCCTTGTCCATGGGAGCCTCGATATAGACCGCCGGGAAGATGGAAGCACAGATCCCGAGGATCAGCAGGCCGGTGGCTGCCAGGGAGGAGGCCAGGCCGCCTCCGATGAGTTCCCAGCGGCGGCGGGAGCCGGCGGCCTGGACGGCAGAGGGCGGGAAGGGAGCATCGTCCAGCAGCAGGGTGTCGGTGGATACGCCGAAGAGCCGGCTCAGCCGCACCACATGCTCGGTATCGGGAGTGGCGGCGCCCAGCTCCATTTGGAGAGGGACTGCCGGGAGATCCCGATCTGATCGGCAAGCTGTTCCTGGGTCCAGTTCTGTTCTTTTCTGAGGTACTGAAGTTTTTCTCCGAATGTCATGGAGGCCTCCTGTTTCGGCATCAGAGCCGGTATTTTTCTGCGCCCTATTGTACCATCTCCCCGGGAGAAAGTCCACCAAGGCGGCTTTACATCGGCGCACCCGGACTTTCCATCGCCATTTTCACAGAAAAAAGGACGGATCGGCTGATCCGTCCTTTTTGTGGAGAATGGGTTAACCCGGAGAAAGCATTTCAGACGCGCAGATTTCTCTTAGGCGCGGTATACGATTTCGCCGCCGATCATTGTGGCAACCGGGCGTACATCCTTGATCTCCATGGAGGGAACTTCGAAGATGTTCCGGTCCAGGATCACCAGGTCAGCCAGATAGCCGGGCATCAGACGGCCCTTCTTGTTCTCATCAAAGGAAACAAAGGCGCTCTCCTTGGTGTAGTTGTCCACGGCGTCGTAGATGTCCACGCCCTGCTCCGGCAGATAGGGCTCACCCTCGCCGGTCAGCGACATACGGGTTACAGCGCAGTAGAGGTTGTTGTAGGGGTTCATATCCTCAACCGGCGAGTCAGTGCCGTAGGATACATGCACGCCCATGTCAGCCAGGGTCTTGAAGGCATAGGAGGTCTTTGCCAGCTCCTCGCCCACACGATCATAGACGATGTTCTTGTCGTAGTGGATGAAGATGGGCTGTACCTGAGCCAGAATGTTGTTCTTCTTGAACCGCTCCAGAGTTTCGGGAGTGGTGATCTGGCAGTGGATTACACCGTTGCGCAGCGGGTTGGTGCTGTCGGTCATGTTCTTTTCGTAAGCCTCGAGGATCATCTCAGCAGCCTTGTCGCCGATGGCGTGGGTGGCAACACTCATGCCGTTTGCAGCAGCGATGCCGCAGATCTCATCCAGGTAAGCCTGGTCCATAACAGTGATACCGGTGGTGGTGGGATCATCCGCATAGGGGGCATTCAGCTTGGCGGTACGGGCACCCAGAGAACCATCAACAAACAGCTTCAGCGGGCCGACCCGGTTCAGGTCATCACCGTGACCGGTCTTGTAGCCGTCTGCCAGGAAGGCACGGAAGTTGTCGATCTGGGTGAAGCAGCACTGATGATAAGCACGGACGCTGCGGCCTGCATGGGTTACATTCTCATAGGCCTGCCACATCTCAGCATAGTTCTTGTCCTTGATGTCGTTGGTCTGAACCGAGGTCACGCCCATGGACTCAGCATAGTCCATGGCAGTGCGGATGCTCTTCTCGTAGTCGGCAACAGTCTTCTGGGGAATGATGGACAGCACCATTGCCAGAGCGCCGCTCTCACGGACAATACCATTGGGATCGCCGTTGGCATCCAGGTCGATGGAAGCGCCGGCAGGCTGAGGAGTGTTGCGGTCGATGCCGGCCTTCTCCAGAGCCATCGAGTTGCACACAGCCACATGACCGCAGGCACGGGTGCAGATGATGGGATGCTCGGTGGAGATCTTGTCCAGATCCTCACGGGTGGGCATCCGGTCGGTATCGGTGAAGAAGTCCTGGTTCCAGCCGCGGCCCAGTACGATTTCACCGGGAGCCACATGGTTCTCCTCGATGAAGCGGCGGCCCCGCTCGATCATTTCAGCCAGGGAGGGAACCTCATGCAGCTTGATCATGCGCAGGCTCTCGCCCACATTGTAGAGGTGCTGGTGGGAATCGTTGAAGCCGGGGATAACAGTGCGGCCTTCGGCATCGATCTCCTCACAGCCGGCAGGAGCCATGGCACGGATTTCAGCATTGGTGCCCACAGCCTTGATGATGCCGTTTTCAATGAGCATGGCCTCCTGGAAGTTGCCGCGCTCTACATAGATATTGGCGTTTACGAGAATGGTTGACATATTGATACACTCCAATCTTTCTTTTTATGAAACCTGGATTTAATGCGCTTATGTTTATCGGGACGCCTTCTTTTTCCGGCGGAGCTGGAACTCATAGACCGCCAGACCGAACAGCGGAACGATCAGACCAATGAGGGAGGTACGGGGGTCCTCCAGCAGGGTATTCAGGCACAGGCCGATCATGATGAGGACGATGAGATATACCGAGAAGGGATAGAACCAGACCTTGTAGGGACGGTTCATATCGGGGTACTTCTTACGCAGGACGATTACCGAAGCAAAGGTCAGGGACTTGAAGATCATGCCGCTGAATACCACCAGGGAAGTGATCTGGTCCAGATTGTTGGCGAAGATCAGCAGGCAGGAAACGATCATCGAAGCGATGATGGCGCCGGTGGGGGTGTGGTACTTGGGGTGGAGCTTGGTGAAGGAGGGGAAGAACATTCCGTCCTTGGCCATTGCGTAGTAGGTGCGGGGGAATACCATTACCGAACCGTTGAGAGCGCCGAAGATGGCAACTGCCATGGCGATTGCCACGAAGATCTTGCCGTAGTGACCGAACAGGGTGTTGGCAGCAGCGGTGCCGAGGAAGTAGTCGCCGGCAGCGATGTGAGCCGAAATGTCCTCAAAGGACAGCACCCGGTAGATGGAGAAGTTGAAGAGCACATACAGGGCAGTAACTGCCAGAATGGAGATGATGATCGCCCGGGGGATATTCTTCCGGGGCTCCTGGATCTCCTCGCTGATGGTGTTGAGGTTGGTCCAGCCCTCAAAAGCCCAGAGGGTTGCTACCACGCCGAAGGCTACCATGGAGAGGATCTCGCCGATGGAAGCACCGCCGGCAGGCACCGGAGTGAGGTCGGGGGTCTGCTGACCCATTGCGATGCCGCAGATAATGATGAGCACCAGGGGGATCAGCTTGCCGATCATAAAGACATTCTGGATTGCCGCGCCGAACTTGACGCCGCGGTAGTTGACTGCGGTGAGCAGCACCACCATGAGAACGGCAAAGAGCTTGCACTGCAGTTCGGTCATGGGGAAGATGCTGGTGAGTGCCTGGGGCAGCGCGATAGCCAGACCGGCAATGGAACCGGAGGAGCCGATGATGAAGGTGGACATACCGGACATATAGGCGACCCGTTCGCCGAAGGCTTCCCGGAGGTAGACATAGCCGCCGCCGGCCTTGGGCATCATGGTACCGAGTTCCGCATAGCAGAGGCCGCTGAGCAGGGTGACCAGACCGCCGACGATCCAGACGATCAGGGCAAGGCCCATGCTCATGCCGCTGCGGATCAGGACATAGGAGCCGAGGTAAAAGACGCCAGAGCCGATCATGATGCCGGCGAGAATGCTGATGCCGCCGAAGAGGGTGACATCCCGGCTGAATTCAGTGGCATCGGAAGTGAGGCCAGTTGTCTGAGTTGCCATAAAAGTACATTTCTCCTTTGAGCTGCAAATAAAAAAAGGTTGCATCCTATCGATGCAACCTTCGAGCTCAAAAGAGTTACCACCGATAGCGCCTCCGCCCTGTATACCAGGACGGGAGTGTATGAAGTCTTTCTCCATACCCCAACATATCAGCTTACCGGCTGATACATTTCGGCGGCTCTGCCTTTCTCCGGGATCACAGAATGTCTTCTCCCCACGGATACTCATCGCGGCCGCGCCTCTATCAACTTTTTACGAAATCATATCATGAAAGTGAACTTTTGTCCAGTGCAAAATAAAATCTCGTGCAAAATTCTGATTCTGCACGAGATTTCGGGAGGATATTTAGCTTAAATGCATAGCTTCAATGATCTGGCGTTTGTACGCGAGAAATTCCGGTGTCAGGGTAAAATCACCGGCTCTGGGCTTGGGTACATTGATATGGATCTCATCGGTGATATGTCCCGGACGCCCGGACAGGATATAGATCCGGTCCGAGAGCAGGATCGCCTCATCAATATCATGGGTGATGAAGAGGGTCGAGAGATGGATCTGTTCCATCACATCCAGGTACCACCGGTGGATCGCCGATTTGGTAATGGTATCCAGGGCAGAGAAGGGCTCATCCAGCAGGGCGACGCTCTTGCCGAACAGATAGGTGCGCAGCAGGGCAGCCCGCTGCCGCATACCGCCCGAAAGCTGGGCCGGGTAGCGGTCCTCAGTCCCCTGAAGGCCGAACTGTTCAAAGTAGCGCATGGCTTCTGCCCGGGCTGTTTTGCGGTCGGTGCCGGCAAGCTCCAGCGGCAGGGCCACATTGTCCGCCACCTTGCGGAAGGGCAGCAGCAGATCCTTCTGGAGCATATAGCTCACATGACCGGGCTTTCCGGTGACATCCTCGTCGTCGATCAGCACCTGACCGCTGTCCGGTTTGGACAGGCCGGCAATGATGTTGAACAGGGTGGTTTTGCCGCCGCCGCTCACGCCCAGCAGACACACCAGCTCCCCTTCACCCAGGGTGATGCTGATGTCCTCAATGATGCGTGTGCCGTCAAAGCTCTTGGTGATCCCACGGGTTTCCAGTTTCATCCGAGTGTTCCGCCTTTATGCCAGATAGTCATTGGAGTAACCGGTGCCGGCAGGGAGTTCGCCATCCACCAGGTTGTTTTCGGTCAGCCAGGTATAGAAGCCATCCCAGCGGGCCGGATCGATATAGCCCCACTTTTCAGCGTCGGCAATGTACTGGTCTGCCAGCCACTCCTGGGAAGCCTTGACAATCTCAGGATCGAGCTCCGGAGCAGCTTCCAGCAGGATATCTGCGGCAGCGTCGGGGTTCTCGATGGCATACTCATAGCCCTTGGCTGTGGCAGCCAGGAATGCCTTGGCTGTGTCAGGGTTCTCAGCCAGGAAATCATTGTTGGCGATGATGATGGGGGTGTAGTAGTCAAAGGTGGTGTTGAGCTTGGCAAAGTCCATGAAGTTGGTGTCATAGCCCTTGAGCTCAGTGGCAACGCCATCCCACGCATAGAAGATCCACACGGTGTCAATGTTGGTGTTGAGTGCTGTGATGACATCCGAAACAGTGCTGGGAACCAGGTTCAGCTTGGAGAAGTCACCGCCGTCAGCCTCCATCAGGCTCTTGATGACAGCCTGTTCCACAGGGTTTTCCCAGGTGGCATAGGTCTTGCCTTCCAGATCCTTGGGGGACTGGATGTTGTCCGAAGCCAGCGAGATGATACCGGAGGTATTGTGCTGGATCAGGGCTGCAACCGCGGTTACAGGCAGGGCATCCTCTCCTACAAAGGCAGGAGCCAGGGTATCCTGTGCGTCGATGCCGAAGTCAGCGCCGCCAGCGGCAACCAGTGCCGAGGAACCGCCCTCGGGAGCCGGCAGGATCTCCACCTCCAGACCGGCTTCCTCATAGTAACCCATCTTCTGGGCCACATACAGGCCGGTGTGGTTGGTGTTGGGGGTCCAGTCCAGAACGATGGACACCTTGGTGAGTTCTTCACTGCCGCTGTTTTCAGCAGTGGAGGAATTATTCTCCTGACCCGAGCAGCCGGACAGCGACAGAGCTGCGGCAGCTGCCAGCATCAGGGCAAGCAGTCTTTTTTTCATGATAATCTATCTCCTTGATTGTGAGGATCAGTGTTCGCCGGAGTGGATCAGGTTCCAGGGCATGGACTTTTTCTTGAGCAGGTCCACCGCCTTGATGAGGATCAGGCTGATCACCGAGATCAGGAAGATCACAGCGAACATTTTGTCAAAGGCATAGGATTTTTTCACCCGCATCATATAGACGCCCAGGCCTTCAAAGCCGCCCAGCCATTCCGAGATGACAGCGCCCACCACCGAATAGGAGGCGGAGATGCGCAGTCCCGAGAAGAACTGTTCCGCGGAGGAGGGGAGCTTCACATAGCGGAAAATCTGCCAGTTCGAAGCGCCCATAGCCCGCATCATGTGGATAAAGTCGGGGTCAGCGGAGGCAAAGCCGCTGAGCAGACCGATGGTCATGGGGAAGAAGCAGGTGATGACAATGAGTACCACCTTGGGCAGGATTCCATAGCCCAGCCAGAGTACCAGCAGCGGCGCGATTGCCACAGTGGGGACAGTCTGGGTGAGGATCAGCAGGGGATAGACGGCTTCCCGTACCACCCGGAACTGATCCATGAGGAAGGCTACCACAAAGGAGAGGATCACAGCGGTGCCCAGACCCAGGAAGGCCTCAGAGAGCGAGACCCGGGCATGGGTCATAAGGGCAGGGAAATCCTCCACAAAGGCGGTTACTACATCCGTGGGAGAGGGCAGCATGAATTTGGGCACCACTCCCAGATCGGAACAGAGCTGCCAGACTGCCAGCAATACGGCAATGAGGACAGCCGGTGCCAGCTTACTGGTGATACTTGGATGTCTTCTTGTCAATGGTGAGAACCTCGCCTTCAGGACGGTAGCTGATCTTCAGATACGAGCTGACACTGGGAGCGCCGGCCTTGATAGCCACCAGATGGCACTGCTTGGCGATCTCCATAATGGTGTCGAAATCACCTTCCACAGCGGTTTCACAGGGGCCTACAAAGCAGTGCAGACCGGTGGACTGGATGTAAGCGATTACTTCATCCACAACACGGCATACTTCTTCATCGCCCTGTACCTTGGGGAGGATCTGGATTGCGAGACTTGCGTTCATTGTTAAAACAACTCCTTTGAAATTTTTGTCCGACAGACACGCATGGCCGTATTCCGCAGACAGTTCCGGGACAAATAAAAAATCCGCCGCGGACTGCCGCAGCGGAAAGAATTTTGTGTTTTGTCTCCCAAAGGAGCAAAAGCGCATACCTCCGCCGGCATTATCCGGATCAGGTTCAGGTGGTTTCCCACCAAGGGACATGGCGCTGCGTTTCGCGCCAATCACAGCCGGGAATGATCTCCCAGCGCCCCTGGCTATTGTGTTTTGTCGTTAACAGGAATATAATACAGCAATTTGATCGGAAAGTCAATCTGCAAATCAGGGCAGAAGCGTGCAGGTTGGCATAGAAATCTTGCAGAATACACATAGTTGACAAAATGCCGGGGGGGGGGTATAATCACATTAAATAAAGTATTTGCAGTTTGCGGCCTGCGGACTGCATTTATCAAAAATTGAAGGAGGAAAAAGTATGAACAAGAAAAAGTTACTCGCGCTTGTGTTGGCAGCACTGATGAGTGTTTCCGGACTGACAGTTGCTTTTGCGGATGGAACTGATGGAAGCGGCTCTGCAGCTGTTGTATTGGAAAACGGTGATACTGAGGTTGCTGTTACAAATGCAGACGGGCTGAAGTCTGCGCTGGAAGCTGGCGGTAAGGTCAAGCTTGGCGGCGATATTACCATGGATCGCAGATATGACATTGTCATCCGGGAAGATGTCGTGCTGGATCTGAATGGATGTACAATTACCAAGAGTTATGGAGGATTAAATCACTTTATATTTGTGATCAATGGGGGATCTCTGACCATAGAGGATTCCAAGGGCAATGGCAAAATTGATGTCACAGATGGCTCCTATGGATATGGAATTCAGCTCAAAGGTTCCGGCAGTTCTTTTGAACTGAAGAGCGGCACCATTCGTACCACCCTGGAGACAGTGGATATCTATGATTCAGCCACGAATTCCACCATCAAAATATCCGGAGGCTCTCTGATCAGTACTAAAGACAACGTTCTTGGCGTACGCGGAAGCGGCACAGTGGTTAAAATTACAGACGGTGATATGCGGAGTGATGGACGTACAGGTGTGTATATCTCCAACTATGGAGATCCGGACTCCATCCAGTTTACCATGACCGGTGGAACACTGACCCATACTGGCGGTGCGAGCGGTGCAATCCAGCTTTATAAGGGTGCTACCGTTACAATCGGAGGTACAGCAGAGATCGAATCCTCCAGCTATGCTGTGCAGGTTCAGGAAAATACAGTCCTCAATGTTGAAGGCGGTAAATTGTCCACCAGCGGAAGCTATGCGGTTTCCGGCGGTGAAACATCTTCAATCAATATCAGCGGAGGTACCATTTCCGGTAAATATGGCGTTCACGCAGAAGATACGGCTGCTGTCAACATTTCTGGCGGTACCTTTGATATCAGTGTCGGTACTATTAATGTCCCCAGCTATGGCAATCCCAATCCCAGCATCCAGATTACTGGCGGTAATTTTAATGGCGATGATGTCAGTGAGTATCTGCCTGCCGAAGGAATCGCTGTTCCTGAGGTAGAAATTACTGCTTCCGGCAATGTGCTTACAGCCAATGCTTCCCATCCGCTGGCAGAAGCTGTGTTTACTTATCAGTGGTACAAAAACGGCACAATGCTGGACGGTGAAACCAGTGCAACGCTGACTGCAGATGAATATACCACCTATTCTGTTGAAGTTGTTGCAAGCTATCAAACCGTAACATCGGAGAGTGCATCCGCAAGCTACAAATACAGCGAAGCTGTGCCGGAAACTCCGGACACCGGAGCAACCGAAAGCCAGGAGTATGGCGATTACTACGGCAACGAGAAGTGGGACGAAGTGAAGAAAGAGATCGCCAAACTGATCGAAGACGAAGAATTCGGTGAAACCATTGAGATGAGTGCCACCGGCCTGCCCTACTTCCCCGCGAGCGTAGCCCGTGAGCTGAAGGGAAGAGACATCACCCTCAAGATCCGCAAGAATGGCGTGACCTATAAGGTCAACGGCCTGGAGATTGGTTCCATCGACAAGATCTGGTATGAGTTTGAGGAGCTCGAGACCGAGCTGCTTACCGAAACTCCGGGCGATGAGGAGGATTCCTCCAAGCCTGCTGATGAAAATAAGACCAACCCCAATACCGGACGGTAAATAGATACAATAAAAAATCCCCTGTGAGTTTTCACAGGGGATTTTTTATATTGTGTTATTCTCCGACAGCTTCAGCTTTGGCAGCCTCAGCCTGGGCAGCAGCCAGACGCTTGGCCTTGGCTGTTTTCTGTGCCTTGATGACCTTCAGACGGGAGAACTCTTCCCGGTCCTTTTCATCCAGCGAGTCGGAAATGAACTTTACCGTACTCTCCAGATTGGGGATCACCACATTCTTCAGGGCGTTGGCCCGGCGCTGGGTCTTGACGATGGCGTCGGACAGTCCGGCAGCAGCATTTTCGATCTCCGACAGGGTGATGGAGATCTCCTTTACCCGCTGGAAGCACATGAAGGCATAGTCCAGCTGGGAGTTGCTGTCATAGAGGCCGTAGGAGAGGACCACCGGCTTCTTCTCATACTTGATGATGGGAATATCCACGCCCATAACACTGCGGTAACCAATGGTGATGCCGTCGTCCAGCGGAACGCTTTCGGCGATCTCGTTGATCATACCCAGGGTGATATTGGCGTTGCGCAGGGCAGCATAGGCCTGATCGAAGATCTCATCCACTTCGTTGCGGAGCTTCTGAGCCTGATCCACCAGACCCATCATCTCCCGGATGAGGATATTGCGCTTCTTATCCATGAGGTCATAGCCCATGGTGGAGAGCGCCAGGGTCTTTTTGGTGGCGATCAGATTACCTTTGGTGGGAAAGACCTGCTGTGCCATTATGCCTCACCCCGCATCTCTTTAAGCAGTGCGGCGCCCCGTTCCGGGTGATATTTCTCCTCCAGCAGTTTGTTGTCCACACGGTCCAGCTCGCTCTGGGGCAGGATAGAAAGCAGATCCCAGCCCAGATCCAGGGTTTCGTCGATGGTGCGGTCGGTATCAAAGCCCTGGTCGAGGAAGTAGTGCTCGAAGGCCTTGCCGAAGTCCATGTAGAGCTTATCCGAAGCGGACAGCTCCTCTTCACCGATAACCGAAGCCAGAGCCTTGGCATCCTGTACCTTGGCGTAGGAGGCAAAGAGCTGGTTGGATACTGCCGAGTGGTCGGCACGGGTATAGCCTTCACCGATGCCGTCCTTCATCAGACGGGACAGGGAGGGCAGTACCGAGATAGGCGGATAGATGCCGTTCTGATCCAGCGAGCGGTCCAGAACGATCTGACCCTCGGTGATATAACCGGTGAGGTCCGGAACCGGGTGGGTAATATCATCGTTGGGCATGGTCAGGATGGGGATCTGGGTAACCGAACCCTTGGCGGTATCGATGACACCGGCGCGCTCATAGAGCGAAGCCAGGTCGGAATACAGATAGCCCGGGTAGCCCTTACGACCGGGGATCTCGCCCTTGGAAGAGGAGAACTCACGCAGCGCTTCACAGTAGGAAGTGATGTCGGTCATGATTACCAGAATGTGCATATCCTTCTCAAAGGCCAGATATTCGGCAGTGGTCAGGGCACACTTGGGGGTGAGGATACGCTCGATGATGGGGTCATTGGACAGGTTGAGGAACATGACAACCCGGTCCATAACGCCGGTTTCCTCAAAGCTGCGGCGGAAGTAGTCGGCTACGTCGTTGGTAACGCCCATGGCGGCAAAGACGATACCGAATTCCTGCCCCTCTTCAGCAGCGATGTTGGCCTGCTTTACGATCTGGGCAGCCAGCTTGTTGTGCTGCATACCGGAACCGGAGAAGATGGGCAGCTTCTGACCGCGGATCAGGGTCATCAGACAGTCGATGGCGGAAATACCGGTGTTGATGTAGTTCCGGGGATAGGTACGGGAAACAGGATTCAGCGGCTTGCCGTTGATGTCCTCCTTCTTTTCCCAGTAGATCTCGCCCAGGCCATCGATGGGACGGCCGGAGCCGTTCAGAACACGGCCCAGCAGCTCCTTGGAGAGGCTCATCTCCACAGGATGTCCCAGAATGGTGGTAGTGGTGTTCTGCAGGGAGAGACCGCGGGTACCTTCGAATACCTGGATGATGCAGCGGTCACCGTCCATCTGCACGATACGACCGGTACGGGTGGTGCCGTCCTGGAGTTCCAGTTCCACCATTTCCTCATAACCGGCGCCATGGATGCCGTCCAGTGCTACAAGGGGGCCGTTGATCTCGCTAAGTCCCACAATTTTCAGACTCATACTTTACTCGCTCCTCCCTTGTTAAATGACGGCAGCCAGAGCCTGGTCGATCTTGGTGTAGTAATCGTCCAGCATTTCCAGCTTGCTGTTGGGTACATCGTACTTGATCTTGACCACTTCGCCGAAGATGCCGGTTTCCAGAATGGCGGAAATGGCATGACCCTTCTTGATCATAGCGGCGCACTGGTCGTAGAGATACAGGATTACCTTCATCATGCCCAGCTGCTTTTCCAGCGGTACATAGGTATCCTCGGCATGGTAGGCGTTCTGCTGCAGGAAGCCCACACGGATTACCTTGGCGGTTTCAATGACCAGCTTCTGGTCGTCAGGCAGTACATCGGAACCGATGAGCTTGACGATCTCCATCAGGTCATTTTCCTCATGGAGCAGGGTGGCGATCCGCTGACGGTCTGCCATGAATTCCCGGCCCACATTGGCGCTGTACCAGCGGTTGAGGGTGTCCACATATTCGCTGTAACTGGTGTTCCAGTTGATGGCGGGATAGTGACGGGCATAGGCCAGGCTCTTGTCCAGAGCCCAGAAGCAGCGTACAAAACGCTTGGTGTTCTGGGTAACCGGCTCGGAGAAGTCGGAACCCTGGGGAGATACCGCACCGATGATGGTGACAGAACCCTCAGCGCCGTTCAGGGACACAGTGTAGCCGGCACGCTCATAGAACTGGGAAATACGGGAGGGCAGATAAGCCGGGAAGCCCTCTTCAGCGGGCATTTCCTCCAGACGGCCGGAGATCTCACGCAGAGCCTCGGCCCAACGGGAGGTGGAGTCTGCCATGATGGCGACATGGTAACCCATATCGCGGTAGTATTCCGCCAGGGTGATGCCAGTGTAGATGGATGCCTCACGGGCAGCTACGGGCATATTGGATGTATTGGCGATGAGCACGGTACGGGCAGTGAGCTTCTGACCGCTCTTGGGGTCGATCAGCTCAGAGAACTCCTTCAGTACCTGGGTCATCTCGTTGCCGCGTTCGCCGCAGCCCACATAGACGATAATATCGGCATCGCACCACTTAGCCAGCTGGTGCTGGGTCATGGTCTTACCGGTACCGAAACCGCCGGGGATGGCAGCGGTGCCGCCCTTGGCGATGGGGAACATGGTGTCGATGACACGCTGACCGGTGATCAGAGGACGCTCAATGGGCATCCGCTTGAGGATCGGGCGCTCTACTCGGATCGGCCACTTCTGGCACAGGGTGAGCTCATGCTCGACGCCGTCCTTGTCCACCAGCTTCACAACACAGTCGTTGACGGTGTACTGACCGTTGGTCATAACAGCGGAAACCCGCCCGCTCAGGTTCGGGGGCACCATGCAGCGGTGCTCGATGAGCGGGGTTTCGGGGCAGGTGGCATAGATGTCGCCGCCCCTCAGTTCATCGCCCACCGATACCTTGATGGTGACATCCCACTTGCGCTCGGGGTCGAGGGAGGGGATGCTGCTGCCGGTGCCGATGAATGCGCCGTCGGTCTTTTCGATGTCCTCCAGAGGACGCTCGATACCGTCGAAAATATTGGAGATAATACCGGGGCCCAGGGTCGCGGACAGGGGAGCGCCGGTACCGATGATCTCCTCACCGACCCGCAGGCCGGTAGTAGTTTCATATACCTGGATGGTAGTGCGTTCCGCGCTGATGGAGATTACCTCACCGATCAGCTTCTTGGAGCCCACATAGACCATCTCCTGCATCGTCAGATCGGTGGGGCCCTTGATGGTCACAACCGGTCCGTTGATGGAATTGATCAGATTGCTGCTCAAACGATTTCACCTCCGTAAAGTTTTACAGTGTGATGTCCAGTTTGGAATTGCTGAAGAACCACTGCTTCTGTCCTTCCAGTGCGGCGTCCAGACTCAGGTCCAGACGGGTGCGTCCATCGGCGCTCACTGCGATCAGGCCGCCCAGATGGATCTCGGGCGAAGCAGCGGCAGTGCAGCCGGGCAGGGCCTTGGTCAGCGCATCGGCATAGGAGAGATCCTCCTGGCGCAGATAGAGAGTACCGCCGGCAAAATCACCCTGGGCGGCAGCTTCTGCGGCCTTGGCGTTCAGGAATGCTGCATAGTCACTGCCGGCAGTAAATTCCGAAAGGCGCTCAGCAGCCTGTGCAAATACATTGGACATATATTTCTCACGGATGGAAAACAGTTCTTTTCTCAGGCGATCCTTTTCACTGAAGGCTGCAGCCCGGGACTGTCCGTCGATTTCCCGGAGCTCTGCCTCGAAATACTTGGCGGCTTCGGCATCGGCAGCAGCTTTCAGGCCGGCCCGCTGTGTTTCCAGATCGCTCTGGGTCTCCTCTTCAATGGTGCTGCATTCGCTTCTGGCAATGTTCATGATCTCTTCTGCGAACTTTGCCAGCTTTTTCTGCAGGTTCTTGTCTTCTGCCATAGATTTCACCTCACAAGTTGATGCCCAGGGACTCATGGACATACCGTTCCAGTCCCTTGGTGGCACTTTCGCCGCTGCGGTCGGAAATTCGGGTCATGACCGGCAGGCGGTTATCCCGCCGGATGGCGGTGAGTTCCGGCTCACACTGGTCCATCAGTTCACCGGTGATGAGCAGGATTCCCACCTCTTTTGCGGCGACGATTTCCCGGATCTTGTCCAAAGCCTCGGTGCGGTTCTCGACCACAGCGCCGTCCATACCGGCCAGACGCATGCCCAGATACACATCAGGCTTATCGCTCAGAACAAAGAATTTCATCTCTGCACCTGCTTTTTTCAGGACAAAAGGGGGATTAAAGCTTGTTGATGATCAGGATGGAGATCAGCAGACCATAGATCGCGATACCTTCACCGAGTACAACGAAGATGATTGCCTTACCGAAGGCCTTGGGGTCCTCGGAAACAGCGCCGATGGCAGCGGGAGCAGCGGAAGCAACGGCAACACCGGCGCCGATGGCAGCCAGACCAGTTACCAGAGCGGCAGCCAGGAAGCCCATACCCTGGGCATTGGTGCCCATGATGGAGGCAACAGTGCCGGCAGTTTCAGCGAAGGCAACACCCGAAGCGGGAACTGCCACAGCGCAGATGCAGGCCAGAGCGAAGGCACCGAAGTGCAGGGCGAAACGGTTGCGGATAGCGGACTTGCCAGTTACCTTACCCTGAGCAACACTTACCAGGGGAGCAGCGATGAGCAGAACGGCGATAGCGGGAACGATCAGTGTGAGAATAGACATAAGTAATTCCTCCAAAAAGTAGATTCAAGAAAGATTGTATCTATGTTCAGGGCAGGGGGTTATTCGCCGGCTGCCTGAGCGTCCATGGAAACGGGGGCATAGGGAACGCCCTGACCGTCAAAGTAGCGGCTGAACAGTTCATAGAACTCCAGACGCAGCGACTGAATGCCTACGATGAAGCCTTCCAGTGCCATAACGAAGATGTTGCCGAAGATCAGCACGATGATGCTGCCGGCTCCGGTGAACATCTCAGTGAGGGTGAGCACAACCGACATCATACCGGCATGGCTGATGATGAAGCCGCCCACACGCATGAACGAAAGGGTGTTGGTGACGAAGCTCAGCACCACATCGAACAGCTCGAAGAAGCCCTCGATGATGAAGGAGCCGACGCCGCCTTCCAGTTCAAAATGTTCGCCCTTGGCAAGCCGGCCCAGGGGTTCCTTGAGGAAGATCACCAGGATCGGCAGTACCAGCAGGCCCAGGATATAGGGCAGGGTGAACAGGTTCGGGCCGCCGGTGAGCATGGAAACCATGCCAGCCAGCACAGCGCCGTAAAAGACCAGACCAGCCACACCGTTGTTGGAGAACAGCGCCTTTTCCCAGTCGCGGTTGCGCAGGCCGGTGAACACATTGATGAGCATTGCCATAACGATCATGGCAACACCCAGGGCAATGGCAGCCATCAGCAGGGTGTTGATGGTTTCACCGTCCATGACCTCCACCGGCTTGCCGGGCAGACCCAGCACATCGGTGTAGAAGGGATCAAGCACATGTTCCAGGCCGAATACCGAGCCATAGATGGTGCCGAAGATGGCAGCGGAGATACCGATGCGCTCGAGGATCTTGCCGAAGTTCATCTTCTTGACCCGATCCAGGAAGAGTCCCAGAGCGGCGATGACCAGACCCTGTCCCAGGTCGCCGAACATGATGCCGAACAGCAGGATATAAGTCCAGGCCAGGAAGGAGGTGGGGTCGGTTTCGTTGTAGCCCGGAGTGCCGTACATATCCACGAACATCTCGAAGGGCTTGACGATGAAGTTGTTCTTGAGCTTGGTGGGCGCCTGGAAGCGCTTGTCGCTGTCATGGGCAGTGATCTCAACGGTGAGGTTGGGGTCCAGCTCATGCAGCTTCTTCTCCAGGGCAGCAGTTTCCTTTTCCGGGACAAAGCCCACCAGGATAAAGCTGTCATCATGGATGCTCACATGGCGGCGCAGCTCGAACGAACGGCTCAGGTACTGAAGAGTGGCATAGAGAATGCTGCACATATCGAAGTTCTGATCGATGGTTTCATGGATCAGTTCATCGGTGGTAGCCAGTTCCCGGTCAGCCTCCTCAATGGCATTGCGCAGATGTTCGAAGGTCTGTCCCGGAACACCGTGCACATATTCGGGAATCCATACCCGCTCAAAGAACAGCGAGGAGAGGATCTCATCCACTTCAGCCACATGGATCTTGTCGGTGAAGCAGAAGCCCCAGACAAATTCCCCATCCTCACTCAGCGGCTGGAAGAAGAAGAGCCGGTCGTCATAATACTTGAGCTTCTGATAGCTGTCCGAGGGAATCCGTCCGAACCGTACCTGCAGGTATTTGCTGGCGAAGATGTCGTCCAGGCTGACACTGAGGTTTTCCATATGGGAAAGCTGTTCAATGGCGCTGGAACCGCGTTCCTTGGCAGCCAGCAGGAGCTGCTTCTGTTCGGTGAGCTGACGGATCTCTGCTTCGAAGGCGAAATCGGTAACGGTTCCGTCCTCCTCGGAGAAATTGGGTACCCAGGCTTTTTCAAACCCGGCTTCAGCAAAGAGGTGATCCACTTCCTCCATGCTCTGACGGCTGGCACTGTAAATACACCAGCAGTCGTTCACTTTTTCGATCAGGGGAACAAAGAAGAACTTGGAACCGCTCATCTCCTGGAAACGGTCCACCTGTGCAGTGGGCAGTTTACCGAACCGGGTTTCGAGGTATTTTCCCTCGATTCCCAGGAGCAGGGTAGCCGCAATCTCCATTTTCTCCCGGTCGATCTTCTGCTTGGGAGCAAAGTCAACCCCACAGTCTTTGGCGATCTGGTCAAGTTTGGACAGGATCGGCAGATAGGGATTTACAGCATCGAACGGATGATAACCATCGGCTCCTGCTTTTTCCGAAACATGTTCGGGGTGGAAGAATCCGCCCTCAAAGCAGGTGGTAAGAGCCGCGTTCATCTTGTTCAGATTGCCTGTGACTTTCACAAGCTTCATTTTTTCGATGGACATCTCTGAGTCAAAACCTCCTGACTATGTAAAATATTAAATAATGACAAGAAGCTGCATGATTTCGCTGGGGTCCATACCATAGCGTACCGCTTCAACGATACGCACAATGTTGTCGATCTCCATTTCGCTGTGGAACATATAGCAGACAAATGCCACAGCCGGCTGCTGGGTACGGCGCATATAGCGCTGACTGAGCAGACTGCGGATTGCCTGGGAACCAAGTCCGATGGACTGGATTTCCCCATCACCGATGCCGGCGATGTACCGGCCGTTTTTCAGTGTATTGAGGTAATCCTCCGCGGTTTTGGCACGCAGTGCGGTGTCCAGCAGCTTCATGGGAGGTTCCCGCCAGAAGTCGAGCATATAGCCCTTGATATCCTCCGGAGTCATATCCGGATAATACTTCTTCAGACGGTAACCGATGATGCCGTTTTCCAGGGCGATTTTGGTCGCCATGATGTCATCAATTTCCCGGCGGGTCTCACCGGAGAAGGTCCGGGAAACAATGGCTTTGAGATTCTCATAATAGCAGTTCATCAGAGCCATTTCACAGCCGGCATAGTTGATGATGGGGTTCTTTTTATCCGTACTGCGGTAGCGCAGCAGCGGATCATGGTATTCAGTGCCTTCCAGAGCCTCCAGGAGTTCATCATAGGTTTTCACCTTGGAGAGCTTGCCCAGACCAATGCGCAGATCGCTCTCAGCAAAGGCCGGATAGCTGACGATGAATTCACTGGTACGCCCGATGTTGATGAGCCGGATCATCTGCAGGATCAGCTGGATCTCCACCAGGTTCAGTACATAGCTGCGGTAGAATTCCCGGGTTTTGGGAGTGGCGTACTTGACCAGATCCAGGTACTTGTTGTACCGGCCCTTGTGCAGAATGCTTTCCAGCTGATCGCTGCGCACGGTAGCGGGCTGTACTGTATTCAGCACTTCGGTGAGATGGGTACGCTCCTTCAGATATGCAGCGATTTCGGAGGTGGTGTGCTTTCTGCACAGTTCTTCATACTGACTCCGGACGATCCGACGGCCATACAACGCATGGACTTTGGCGGAAATGGCATTTTCGGAAAAATCTGTCCTCATAATACCCTCCTTTACTTATTAAAATAGGGAAGCTGTATGGTCAGTTTACCCGAGTGCAGTTTTCCACGATGGCATCCACCCAGCTGCTGCAGCCGGCATTGTAGGTGCTCTCCAGAGCGGACCGGTTCTTTTCATACTCAGCGGCATAGGCGTTTTTGAGTTTTTCGGTATCAGCCTTGGCCTGTTTGCGGTATTCTTCCGCTTTGGCGCGGGCCTCATTCATAGCGGTCATGTCGATCTCTTTTTTGACGGCTGCCAGATTGGCAATCGACGATTCACGCTGCTTCGAGGCATTCTCTACCATCTCGCGGGCGCTGCGGTCGATTTCCAGCAGCTTGTCAATGATATTATCCATAGACGCACTTCCTCCTAACATCAATGGTATTTAACCAACATATTCTACTCCTTTAATATGGATTATTCAATCGGCAAATTGATGAAAAATCAGGGGTATGCTTAGAAAGTTTAAGCATATCATCAAACAGTCAAAATCTGCGGGAAGCGCCATGGAAAGCGGATTGACGCCGTGATATTCCAAATTGAATAATGATGGATTTCCTCTGTCAAAAAAAGGGGATTGGAGTGGCAGTATCGGGAAGCATGGCGGGATTTATGCATAAATCGGGTCACTTTTCTGTCACCAAGATCATATTCAATATTGCCGAAAAAATAACAACTCATTTGTGCATTTTGCCATTTGATAATTTTGGCAAAGAAGAAAAAACTGCTTGCAATTTGTAAAATCCTATGGTATACTATTAAAGTACCTTGGGGGTGTAGCTCACTTGGGAGAGCGCTTGAATGGCATTCAAGAGGTAGTCGGTTCGATCCCGATCATCTCCACCAGGAAAAAAAGCACGACGTCAGTCGTGCTTTTTTGTTTTATCCGCCAGGGGCGTTTTGGGCTTACTTTGCTGCCCCACTCGGGTGTGTCGCTGGTGTTTGCGGGGATCGCAGTGTCGGTTCTGGAGGGCTCGGCTCCCGAGTATGCGCCGCTGATTCAGGGCACCATCGCAGCCGCGGCGGTCATCAATGAGATCATTGCGGTGTTTATGGCAAAGAAGGGCTTTGAATGGGCCGGTGAACTGGGCCAGGCCGGGAAGTATACAGCATCAGCAGAGGCGGCGGATGCCCGGTAGCCCGTCCCCCGAGGAAACTCCTCCGGCACACAGGGAAAATCACAGGAAGGCATCCGGTTCCGGGTGCCTTTTCTGATATAGAAAGATCTTGGAACCCCGGATGTCCGCTGAGGCGTCCGTGGATTTTTGCCTTTTGTAATCTGCCTAACAGCCAGGGCCTCTGCTGCTATGGTAGAGTGAAAAGCAGAGCGGACAGCGACTGTCCGGATTTGTCTGAAAGGGGAAGATCGGTATGAAAATTCCATCAGGGCACAGTTTTTATGGACAGGAGGTAGGAGTGCTGGTGTTCCGGGGCAAGTCGCCGCGGATTCCGGGCGATGCCGGGCATGCGGGGTCCTTCGGGTATCCGGTCCGCTATCAGATTGTGGACTGCGGTTTTATGGATCTGGTGGAGGGCTCCGGTGAAACGCTGGAAAAGCTCCGCCAGGCCTGCAAACAGCTGCAGGAGGAGGGAATCCGGGGCGTTGTAGCGGATTGCGGCCTGGTTTCCCTCTATCAGCGGGAGCTGGGGGAGGAGCTTTTGTTTGTGGGCTCCTCACTCTGTCAGATCCCGGTGATCTGGCAGATGATCGGACACAGCGGCGTTATCGGGGTCATCACCGGGCATTCCGGGCTGCTGCGGGAGAGCCATCTCCGCCATTCCGGCTGGCGGGAGGAGATGGAGCTGGCGATCCAGGGCATGGAAAACCAGCCGCATTTTTCTGAGGTGGTGATCCGGGGCGAGGGCAATCTGGACCCTGCCCGTATGGAAGCGGAAGTGATTGCCGCTGCCCAGGAGCTGCAGGCACAGATCCCGGGACTTCGGGCAGTGGTGCTGGAGTGCAGCAACCTTGCCACCTATTCCAGGGCGGTGTCGGAGGCACTGGGTCTGCCGGTATTCGATACCATCTCGGCAGCGAACCTGATGGCCTATGGGCTCTGCCCGCCCCATTACTGCTGACGCATAGAAAATCACCCCGGCTCATTCGGGTACAGAGCCGGGGTGATTTTTATGCAGGGATATTATTCGGGGAGGGTATAGAGCATGGTCACATGGGGAACGCCTTCCTTGTCGAATACATCCGACTGGCGCACAAATTCCAGGTCAGTATAGAATTTCTCCAGATAGGCCATGGCGGAGATCCGCACAGCGGGGCAGTTTCCATGGGTAGTGAGCCAGGCACAGGCCCGGCGCACCAGTTCGCCGCCGACTCCCTGGTGCCGGGCAGAGGCCTTCACTGAAAGCCGCCCGAAGGAGTTCTCCTCATAGCCGTCATAATGCAGCTCGGCCGGGAGCAGGCGCACATAGCCCACCAGATTTCCCGCATCGTCCCAGGCGGTCATGTGCAGGGCTGTTTTGTCAAAGGGATCAAAATCGTGGTAGATGCAGCGCTGCTCCAGCACGAATACTTCGAACCGGTGGGACAGGATCTCATACAGCGTCTGGGTATCCAGTTCCTCAAATGAATTGATCTGATAGCGCATTTCTCATTCCTCCTGTTCAGCGCTGTACAAACTTTTCCAGGTCAAGCACCGCGCAGGTCAGCAGCTTGGCCCGGGTGTAGAGTGTTTCCACCAGGGCATATTCCTTGCTGGAGTGGTTGAACTGTCCACAGACTCCCATGGCACAGATGGTCGGCACCCCGGCAATGGTAAAGTAGCAGGCATCCGAGCCGCCGCCCAGATTGATTTTTCCCATGTCCCCCATGCCGAGTTCCCGGGAAACCTCTGCCACAAAGTCTGCCAGAGCAGTGCCGTCCGGTGTTTCGTCAAAGGGCACCTGGTACTCCTTGTAGATGCAGTCTGTGTGCGTGCCGTCAATGTGGCTGTGGGCGGCAATGCGCTCAAAGGCCTCCTTGACCCGCTGGGCCTCCTCGAACTTGCGGTAGCGCACATCAAAATAGAGGTGGCAGTGATCGGGAATGCCATTGGGAACCGTGCCGCCCTTGATGACAGTCGGGGTCACGGTGGTGCCCAGCTCCAGATCGTTGAGCTCTGCCAGCTCGATTTCCTTGTAGGCCATCTCCAGTACGGCGTTCCGTCCGCTGTGGAAGTCGTTTCCGGCATGCGCCGCGGTTCCCCGGACGGTCAGTTCGCCTTCGCCGCCGCCTTTGCGCCCGATGCAGATATCGTTGTTCACCCGTCCGGTCTCCATATTGAAGCAGCAGAGAGCACCTTTTGCCAGACGGATCAGCAGCTGCGGGGTATCGGCATCGAAATGGCCCTTGTCCTCATCGCCGGCGAGGATAAACTTCACCGGGCGTTCTGCCCAGCCCAATGCCTGGAGGGCCTTCACTACCCAGATGGCAATGACAATACCGCCCTTCATATCCAGACAGCCCAGACCATAGGCTTTTCCCTGGCTGTCCACCCGGAAATGCGGGGTGCCGTCCCATTCATTGTCGGCGCCGGGGACGGGATTTTCCACTGGGGAGGAATTGACCGTGTCATAATGTCCGCCGAACAGCACCGGCTGACCGGGACGATCCGCACCCCAGACGGCTTCCAGGGTACAGCTGTTGACCGGCCCGACATCATGGGCAGTTACAGTCATGCCGGTTTCCTCCAGGACAGCGGTGAGTTTTTCTGCCATCCGCATTGCAGCTTCCCGGTCCCGGGCCTGACTGGGCGTATTGACAAAATCCTCCCACATGGCAAGCATATCGGAGCGATGGGAGTCGATGAATTCAAATACCTGGGTATAGAGTGTTTTCATAATACGGCCTCCTTGATCGAAAACTATATGGATCATGCCATCAATCACCTTGAATTTAGCAAATTTTCATAGAAAAGTATGTTAACTGGTTAATATTTTGAGAAAATAGAGGAAAAAAGACCGCATTCTGTAAATCTCTCAAAAAAGCAGAAATGACCCTTGACAAACAGCGGGAGGTCTGGTATTATAATAAAGCACTTGATTCGTGTATCACCTGTGGGGGTGTAGCTCACTTGGGAGAGCGCTTGAATGGCATTCAAGAGGTAGTCGGTTCGATCCCGATCATCTCCACCACAATAATCCTGTTCTGACTTTGGTTGGAGCAGGATTTTTTCATTGTACAGAAAAAGAGGACTGTCCCCGGATGGGGAGAGTCCTCTTTTTTGCCGGGTCACAGCGGACGGCGGAGCCGGAGTAGTTCAGCGTAAGAATGGTGGAAGCCGGTGCGCGGATGATGAAATGGGACGATCCGCAGGCACTGGAACCATCGGCGTTGGTCGCGAAATACACCCCGGTTTCCAGGTGTGCCGTTCCGTTATAGCTGGGTGTGATCTGCATATAATTCGGCGTGGAGAACAGCCCGGATACCTTGTAGGAGATCAGGTAGTAGCCCGGCTCCAGCCCGATGTGCTCCGGGTCGGACAAGGTGATGTTGCCGGTGGTATCCGGAACCGACTGCACCAGCGGAATCAGCGAATTCTGCTGCAGGGAGTATTCGGCGTTGTGGAAGGACGCAAATACATTGTCCGGGACATCCACCGAGGGCCCGGTTGGCCCGGTGGGGCCCGGAGCCCCGGGTTCTCCTGAAGATCCTGCCGGACCGGTCGGGCCAGTGGCTCCCGGTGCCCCGGCAGGGCCGGTGGGTCCGGCTGCTCCGGTTGCACCCGTGGGACCAGTGGCCCCCGCAGCCCCGGTGGGACCGGTCGGCCCTGCCGCACCCGCAGGCCCGGCAGCTCCAGCAAGGCCGGTCGCTCCGGTCGGGCCGGTTGCCCCGGTCGGCCCGGGGAGCCCCAGCCGTCCGGCGGGTCCCGGAGGCCCGGTCACGCCGGTGGGACCGGTTGGGCCAGTGGGGCCTGCCATGCCTGTGGGCCCAATAGCTCCGGTGGGGCCGGTCGCTCCGATAGGGCCAGCCGGGCCGGTTACACCTGCTGCTCCTGTGGGACCAGTGGCGCCGGTAAGTCCGGCAGCTCCAGTCGGCCCGGTTGCGCCTGTGGGGCCAGGGAATCCGAGCCTGCCTGCAGGTCCCGGTGGACCAGTGGGGCCAGTGGGTCCGGTCGGGCCAGTCGGACCAGTGGGAGCGTTGTATGGCCCGGAGGGGTGCAGAGGGGCACAGTACGGGCAGTCAGGACAGTGCCTGTTGCAATAGAACATGATGGTTCCTCCTTTCCAGACAGTCACATTCCATTCTATTCCGGATGGGAGAAAGGCATTCATGCCGAAAAGCAGCTTATCACCCAAAATAAAAAAGCGCCGGTGCAGATACCGACGCTTTTTTGAGTAAGGGAGGATCAGGAGTTGGCAGCCTCGTCCATAACAGCCTGCTTTCTGTTTTCCAGAGCCTGCAGGTCGATGGCACCGGACTTCAGACGGATCAGAGCGATTACAACGCAGACAACGCACATGGCAACAACCAGCAGCATACCGGTCAGATCCATGGTAACGAACAGGTTGTAGGCAACGATCAGGTCGCAGATACCAGCGATGACGCAGAGCACATTGAAGATGGGAGTGGGCATATGGATGACACTTTCATTCCACTGCTTGGGGAACTTCTTGACGATCTTGATCAGCGAGATATTCTGTGCGAAGCACATGAGCATCGACGGGATCATGGTCAGCGAGACGATGGAATCCAGGCTGAATCCGAAGATGATCGGCAGAATGGAGAACAGATAGAAGGTGAGCTGAATCACCCAGGGATAGCCGCTCTTGGTGGTCATTTTGAAGAAGTCAGGCAGCCAGCCGTCCTGTGCAACCCGCATTGCCGGGTAACGCATCATGGCGATACCGCTGATCAGCGAGGTGGCGATGGTAAATACCGCGCCGCCGATGATGAAGATCACATAGAGCCAGTTGGGGAAGATGGCCTGGGCAACCAGAGCCAGGTTCTTGTTTGCGACCTGTTCGATGGGGAGAACACCGGCAGCAACCACAGCCATCAGACCGTAGATCAGAGCCAGGCAGACTGTGATGAGCAGTACGCCCAGCGGGATAGTGCGCTTGGAGTTCTTGGTGACCGACATCATGGCGATGGGGGACATGGTAGTACCCTGGCAGGCGAAGGCCATGATGGACAGGGATACGATGAAGCCGGAAGCACCGCCGGCGAACATGCCGTCCAGATCAAAGAAGCCGGGCTGAACCTTGGGCAGGCCCATGATAACGAACAGGGCGATGGATGCGATCAGAACGACTGTCATCACATTGTTGATCTTGGAAACGAAGCTGGAGCCCTTGATGGTGGCGGCAAAGAACAGGGTGATGATGCCGACACCGACCAGCTTGGTGTATTCGCCGATGACCGGGAATACCATGGAGGCGTAGTCCGAGATGGCGCCGCCGTACATGGCGAAGCCGATACCGCCCATCATGGTAAATATGGCGCTTACACCGGTAAGGGTGGGATTGAAGAGCATAGCCTTCATATCATAGTCGCCGCCCTCGAGGACGAACATGGAGCTCATAACCACATGGAAGAAATACGCCGTGAGCATGAACAGACAGCCGAAGGCGACAGAGATGAAGATGGAACGACCGGTAGCAGCAATACCGGAGCCCATCATGACGAAGGTACCAGAACCGATGGCACCTCCGAGGCCCAGACAGAAGATGTCAAACAGGCCAAGTTGTTTACCTTCCTTTTCCATACATAGAACCTTCTTCAGTATAAAACACAGCCCGAAAGCTGTATGAAGCAGCAAAATCACAGATTGTAAGAACAATACAGGAATAGAAGGATTTAGCATTTCTAACTATCTGACATCATAGAACTATTTATGAAAAATTCAATAAATATTCGCGAATTTTGGATATATATACGAAATAGGAATTGCAAATTTTGCTATGATACTACTTTACATTGCGGGAATTTTGTTTTCTGCCCGAAAAAAGATATGGAATCGTATAATACATAAATCACCCTTTTGCTTTGCAAAAGAAAAAGTCCCGCCGTGGAGCGGGACTTTTGTTTCTGGAATCCGGGTCAGCGGAATGGGGATCAGCCCTTGTAGACTACGCCACCCTTCATAACAAAGGAGCAGTTTGCCATCACCTTGATGTCGTCCATGGGAGAGGCATCAAAGGCAACAATATCAGCCAGCTTGCCGGCTTCGATGGTGCCGATCTGCTTATCCATCTTCATCATTTCAGCGTTGATGCGGGTGGCAGCCTGGAGAATGTATTCGGTGGTGAAGCCGGCCTTCTTCATCAGTTCGAATTCAAAGGCCTGTTCGCCGTGCCGGTTGAAGGGAGTACCGGTATCAGTACCGAAGCCGATCTTGACGCCCTTTGCCATGCACTTCTTCAGGTTCTCGTAGTGGTTTTCCAGGCAGCGCTCTGCCTTCTCCACAGCCCAGGCGGGGATACCGGAGGCAACGCCGTTGACTACGATGTTGTGGGCGGCAATAATGGTGGGGATCAGGTAGGTGCCATGCTCTGCCATCATATCCATGCACTCCTCGTCCATGAGCATGCCGTGCTCGATGGAGGTGATGCCGGCCCGGACAGCGATTTTGATGCCCTCAGCGCCATGGGCATGGGCAGAGGTGATCTTGCCCTTGGAGGCAGCCACATCAATGATAGCCTTCATCTCCTCATAGGTCAGCTCGGGAGCGCCGGGCTCGTCGCCGAAGGACATTACGCCGCCGGTTGCCATGATCTTGATCTGGTCAGCGCCATACTTGAAAGCGGTACGGGCAGCCTTGCGTCCGGCATCCGGGCCGTCGATGATCTGACCGAAGGCATGCTTGCCGGTTACGCAGGGCAGGAAGTGGGAGTCGGCATGACCGCCGGTGCCTCCGATGGCCTCACCGGAGCAGGAGATGCGGGGACCGACGATCTTGCCGGCATTGATGGCATCCCGGACAGCCACATCAGAATAGCCCTGGGCGCCTTCATCACGCAGGGTGGTGAAGCCAGCCATCAGGTCACGCTGGGCATAGATCATGGAGTTGATGGCTGCAGTAGCGTCGCTGGTGACAGCATACTGCATGGAAGCCTCGCCGTTCATGTTGATGTGCACATGGGCATCGATCAGGCCAGGCATTACAAACTTGCCCGAGAGATCGATCACTTCAGCGTCCTTGCAGCATACATCGGCAGCAGGAGCCACTTCTGTGATCTTGTTTCCGTCAATGACAACGGCAATGTCCTTGAGAACCTTACCAGTATTGGAATCGAAGAACTGACCGCATTTGATTACTTTTTTCATGATATGGATTCTCCTTTTCAAAACAGGGAAACCGCACAGCTGCAGTTTCCCTGAAATTTGTGGTATTGAATTTTAGAAGATAAGGGGAGTGATGATGCCGGCGAATATTACCGAAGCGATGGATACTGTTGTGAAGCCGCCAACCAGCATTCTGGGGAGCAGTACATTGGAAACAGCAGCCTTTTCCTCCGAAGAGGCACTCAGAGCATTGACTACATCATCGGTAACGATCTGGGTACCGGGATAGCCCATCAGAGCGCACATACCGATTGCGATCGACATGTAAACCGAGTAGCCCAGGAATTTACCGGCAATTACCGAGAAGATGGCAATACCGATGGCACCGAATACCAGGGTGCCTACCAGCGGGATCACCATGTCCAGCAGGGATTCGGGAGTAACCGAAGTGAAGCTGTTGGGGGTCAGCGAGTAGAGGCACAGCATGGTAAAGCCATACAGACCAGCCTTCTGGAGGCCGTTCTTAACCAGGAAGCCAACTTCACCAAAGACGATACCGAACAGCAGGTAAGCTACATTGGGGTTCAGGTAGTAGTTGGTGGGGTTGGAACCGGGGATAATGGTCAGGTTGGAGATGAAGTAAGCAATGATTGCAATGATTGCAACACGCATGCAGATGATAGCAGTGGTCTGGTACTGAACCGGACCATCACCCATCAGATGGATGCTGAACTTCTTTTTCTTTTCAGTGTCCATCATCACATCGGAAGGACCAATGGCAAGCAGGTGCTTGTTGTTGAGCAGACGCTCGGATTCCTTCTTGAGCATGAAGGACGAAACGGGCATACCAATGAACATCTGGAAGGATACAACCAGCATGGCGAAGGCGCCATATTCCGGCTTGCCGGCTGCGACAGCCGCTTCATTGGTGATGATCGCCGCGATGGTACCGCCGGCGATGGGAGAGGAGGCGCTAAGAGCGTACTCTCTTGTGAACAGCATGCTGCTCACTGTAAAGGAGATCAGTGCCAGACCAACGAGACCGATTAGAGCGATGGCCACTGTCTTCCATTCCGAGAGCAACTGGGAAATACTGATCGATGTACCGAGGTTAACCAGCAGCAGCGGAATCATAAATGCTGTCAGCATGGTCGGCATCCCGGTGGACGCGACCGAGTCTGTGGGAATGATGCCGGTCCAATATCCTGCGATGTACACGACAGCCGCGATAATAATTCCAGATATCAGACCTTTGGTTTTGTATGAGACTACGTCTCCCACTGCGAATACAATCAGAAACACAGTCAGGGAGAAAAGTGGTGTCCACAAGTTTTCCATCTCATAACCTCCTTCAAAAAAGATTTTCTTACACTATATCACTAAAGCGTGGGTTTGTCACTATCTTTTTTCATACTTTGGTAACATTTTGTACCTACGCACGATTTACATCGCTAAAGTTAAAAATGCTTGTGCAAAATGTAGAAAAAATGGCAGAACAAGCCAAATGTACCAAAAACTTTTATTTGCGAAAATCATTAAAACTTCAAATAAACATCTATTGAATGCGGTCTGATAAGATGTTTAAGGTATGCTGACCATCAATGGGTATCCATAAGTTTTATGAATGGCAGCCATTGTCAGAGGTGCGTTCCTGCATGAAATACGGGCCGGAAGGTGCTTTTTCAGGGAGATTCTGCATCATTTCCGGCAAACTGAACAAATCCAGGGCAATAAAAAACAGACCCCCAAAGGGAGGTCTGTTGCAGAAAGGCTATTCAGCGGAGTCCGGTTCTGTCCGGATTTCACGCCCGAAGCGGAACTCGTACCACAGCAGCGGCACCAGAGCCAGCCCGGCATAGAGGGCAAAGGCCAGCCCCGCTGTGAGCGGGAAGGAGAAGGCGGTCAGGGCGGTCATATCGCTGTGATAGGCGCCGACAGTGATGCTCAGCAGGACTGCGCTCACCATCAGGGTGTTGACCATCAGACCCCGGCCCCGTTCCTGCTGGGCGGCCCGCAGAGCCATGGCCCAGTCGGCGGCGGAATCAGCGGGATGCCGTTCCATGGCGGCAAAGATAGCGGTGATGTCATAGACCGCAAAGACCACCAGCGAGAGGGCTGCCAGAATGGTGCTGAAGTCGAATACCACACCCACCAGAGCAGAGAGCGCGCACATTCCCAGCAGGCTGAACAGGATGCCGAGCATTCCGGCAGCGGCGGCAGGGGAGCTCTGGAGCCGGCGGCAGCGCAGAAGCAGATACAGCGCCGAGATACCCAGCAGGACGATCAGGCAGAGCAGATAGTCCACTGTGGAGCGCACGGCGGTACCCAGGCTCTGGGAGATGCCGGCGGTGGTCTGGAAGGTCCAGCCGGGGAAGCTGTTGATCAGGGCATAGGTCAGATCCTGGAAGTCATCGTATGGGATCTCGTCGGTGGGGTCCAGCCGCAGCTGGAGCAGCCACAGGTTCTCCTGGGCCGAGGACGGGACCAGGGAACCCTCCACAGGGAGCCCCAGGGTGTCCGAAGCGGTCTGGATCAGTGAGGACTCGGCAAGCTGTTGCTCCTCCTCGTCGTTGAAAACGGCATGGATGCGGTATTCCAGCCCCACGCCGCCTCCCAGGGCCGGGGAGATCTCCGGCGGCAGGAGCAGCAGCACCGCAGCCAGGAGCAGGACGAACAGTCCGGTGAACGCAAAGATTTTCCGGCGATTCCGGGTCAGATCAATCATGGCGGACACCTCCATACAGCACCGGGTCACGCAGGGCCGGATATTTGGTCAGGGACCGCATCATGGAATGGGCGATCCAGTTGCAGGAAATATAGTTTGCGGCGATTCCAGCCAGCACAGCATATAAGAAGGAGTGCAGCGACTGGGCAGCCACAGTCTGCTGTCCCTGGAGCAGACCAGCCAGGGTCTGGGCAGGGGTCAGCCAGGTGAGATCGGTGACAAATCCGCTCACCGCAGTCAGGAGCAGGATCAGCAGAAAGACCAGGGTGGTATGTCCGTCGAACAGGGTGGAATAGGTGCGCTTGAATCCGTGATTGACTGCGTAGTCCAGATTCCTGCCGCCCAGGAGTTCCGCCTTGATGTGTTCGGCGGTGTTGACGCTGGTATTGACTCCGAAGCCCATGGTGAGCAGGATGCCGAGCAGTCCCGACACGGTGAGCTGAACCGGCTGCACCAGCGGCACAAGACCGGTGAAAGCAGCCAGGGTGAGTTCCAGCTGAATGACCAGAGCCGTCAAGCCCACAGCGCCGGGCAGACGGTAGAGTGCGAGCATGAGCACAGCCAGCAGGATCAGCCCCAGACCGGCAGAGCGGCAGAGGGTGGTGAGCATCTGGCTGCCCTGGGCCGGGGAGATGACCGAGAAGTCCTCAGCGGTGAGGGACAGGGGCAGGGAACGGGCATTGATTTCCGCAGCCAGACGGATGGCGGAATCAGCGGTGAATTCCCCGGTGATGACCGGCTCCACTGGTTCATTGCGGGTGTAGATCACCGAGATGAGCTGGTTGTCCATCCAGACGGAGATATTGCGTCCGGCCTCAGCCAGCCGGGCAGCGGCGGCATCAAATTTGCTCTGACCGTCCTCGGTCAGGGAGAGCCGCACGGAAATGGTGTTGGTATCCCGGTCGCCAGAGGCCTGGGCGGAGACAATATCCTTTTCCTCCAGCAGGATTTCACCGGTGGGACGGCCCTGTTCATCCGAGGCGATGCCATCCCGGACGGTCAGGGCATTGCGGGAGGTGAGAGCTGAAACAATCTCAGGGTAGTCGGACTGGGAAACGCCTGATTGATTGGGGAAGCGCACCAGCAGACGGCTCTCCTCCGAATCCACCGTGACTTCCGCATTCTGGATGCCGAGGTAGTCCAGCCGTTTCATCAGGACTTCCCGGGCATTGTCCAGGAGCTGCTGTTCCGCAGGCAGACCGGATTCGGGCTGCAGGGCCAGTTCCAGACCGCCGGTGAGATCACTGCCCAGATTGAGGTCATCCACGCCGCGGACAATGGTCCGGACTGTGTCGCCGTACTGGAAACGCAGTCCGTTCACAGTCAGAAGCCCGAACAGGAGCATTGCTCCGGCCCAGATGAAGATCCATGCTTTTTCCAGCTTTTTCATGCCTGCCTCCCAACTGCCGCAAAACCGGATCTGCCGGTATAAAAACAGGCAGGACCCGGTGCGGTGATTCTGTGAACATTATATTGTAACCATACCAAAAAGTCAATCGAACAGGCGGCTGCCATCCGGGCAGAAAAATGCGTCTGCCATACCGGCAGACGCAGGAATTTCCCCATAAAAGGATCAGCCATGCAGACCATCGGACTGCAGCTGCATATTTTCCAGAACGATGTCATGGATCTCACCCAGGGAAGCACAGTATTCCAGTACCAGCCAGGGCTCATTGGTATGATAGTGGATCTTGATGAGATCCTCATCGCCTACCACCAGCAGGCAGTCGCCCTTGAAATGCTCCACAAAATAATCGTAAATAGCATCTTCATCCAGACCGGTGCCTTCAATGAGCAGCTGGGTATCAAATTTGTATTCGATCATGGCAATACCTCCTTATTATAGAATGTACAGTACCTTCAGTATAGCATAACCGGGCATGGAAATCCATTCCCCCGGCATAAAAAACAGACGGCCCCCGGAAACCGGGAACCGTCTGGCTATGGAGATCTTACAGAATGATGTTGGTCTGGTGACCGTCCATCCACTGGGCAATGTTGTCAAAGACAATTTTACAGCGGGCTTCCATCGACTCAGCCGAAGCAAAGGCCACATGGGGAGTTACGATGGTGTTCTTGCTGTGCAGCAGCGGGTGAGCGGGGTCCAGCGGAGGCTCGGTCTCAAAGACGTCAATGCCTGCGCCGCCGAGATAGCCGCTGTTGAGAGCATCTGCCAGGGCCTGGGAATCCACCACAGGACCACGGGCTGCGTTGATAAGCAGAGCGCCGGGCTTCATCTTGGCGATGGTATCCTTGTTGATCATGCCGCGGGAGTCCTCATTGAGGGGGCAGTGCAGCGATACGATGTCCGAACGGGAGAGCAGTTCTTCCAGGGAGACGAACTCGATGTAATCGGGCTCATTGCCGCGGACATGGCGCTTGTTGCCGAGGATCTTGCAGCCGAAGGCATGGCAGAGCTCAGCGGTACGGGTACCGATGGCGCCGACACCGACAATGCCGACGGTCTTGCCCATGAGCTCCACACCCACCAGGCCGTCCTTGGTCTGACCGGCACGGCAGCGGGCTTCCACCTGGGGCACATTGCGCAGCAGAGCCAGCATCATGCAGAGGACGAGTTCCGACACAGCCTCATTGGAATAGCCGGCGGCATTGGAAACCTTGACGCCCTTGGCCTTGGCAGCTTCCAGGTCCACATGATCCACACCGGTGAAGGCCACATCAATATACTTGAGGTTGGGGCAGGCGGAGATCACTTCCCCGGACAGGGGCATATTGGCGATCATAATGACATCGGCGTCCTTGGCACGCTCGATCTGTACCTTGGGATCGGTGTCCTTGGGATAGGCCTTGAAGGTGTGACCAGCATCGATCAGCGGCTTGGCACAGGCGTTCAGGACTTCATCCGGCACGCTCAGCGATTCGAGAAGTACAATATTCATGGCGGTTTGACATCCTCCTTGGAAAAATTTTGAGGTTCTGAGCTAATTATAACACAGCCACCCCCGCCGTCAAGGGTGCAGCAGCCGGATCTGTGCCGTATCCGGACGGTTTTTTGTATTGCGGAATCAGGGCAGCAGCTCGATGCGGCTGGTGGCGATCCGTTCCTGGAATGCCCGGTCGTGTTCAATCAGGATCATGGTGGGGCAGCACTCCAGAATCAGGTTTTCGATCTGCATACGGGAATAGAGGTCGATATAGTTGAGCGGCTCGTCCCATAGATAGAGATGGGCGTGTTCGCAGAGGCTTCTGGCGAGAAGCACCTTCTTCTTCTGACCGGCAGAGAGGGACTCCAGCGGCTTATCAAACTGGACCCGTTCAAAGTCCAGTTTGCGCAGCAGGGTGAGGAACCGGGTCAGATCCAGCTGGTGCTGTCGGGCAAAGTCCGAAAGACTGCCGGAGAGGTGCCCGGTATCCTGGGGCAGGCAGGAGAGGATCAGGCCGGAGCGCAGGGTGACAGTGCCGGTGTGGGCCAGGGGTTCACCCGCAAGCAGCCGGAGCAGGCTGCTCTTTCCGCTGCCGTTGGGGCCGGTGAGCAGCAGACGGTCGCCCTGTTGGATCTCAAAGCGCACCGGTTCACACACTGGTCTGCCATCGTAGCAGACAGCGGCGTCCTGGACGGTGAGCAATGTGCGGCTGTGGTAGGTCAGGGGCTGGATCAGCAGTTTTTCGGCGGTCTCCCGGTCCCGGAGCAGGGCAGACTTTTCCTCAATGGCATCCTGACGCCGGGCTTCAATGGCTTTGGAGCGCTTCATCATCTTGGCAGCTTTATGCCCGATAAAGCCTCGGTCCACCGGCCCGCTGCCGAACTTGGCGGATTCCGCCCGGTCCGACCAGTCCGAGGCTCTGCGCGCGGAGTCCCGGAGCCGCCGGATCTCCTTCTGAAGCCGCTGGGACTGTTCCTCTTCGGACTGCTGGCGGCGCTGAAAGTTTTCCAGCCAGTCGGAAAAACGACCGGCCTGTACCTCCACGCCGGAACGGTTCAGAGAGAGAATATGGTCGGTGCAGCTATCCAGGAATGCACGGTCGTGTGAGATGAGGATATAGCCTTTCTGGCGCTGCAGCCAGCGGCTGAGAATTTCCCGTCCATGGGTGTCCAGATGGTTGGTGGGCTCATCGATCAGCGGGAAGCAGCCCTCCCGGAGGAAGAGTGCTGCCAGCAGAACCTTGGTCTGTTCGCCGCCCGAGAGAGTGCGGAAGGGCTGCCAGAGCAGGTCAGGGGAGAGCTCCAGCTGCGCAAATTCCCGCAGAAACTGCCACTGGGCTGCCTCTGGAGCAATCTCCTCCAGGACATCAGCGGTGAGCTGTTCCGGGTCTGGAACCGGACAGGGGAAGTATCCGAAGGACACCGAGGACTGGATTGATCCGGTATATTCATATTCTCCCTGCAGCAGACGGAGCAGGGTAGTCTTACCCCGGCCATTGCGTCCGGTGAAGCCCAGCTTCCAGTCGGTGTCAATCTGAAAGCTGCAGTTTTCAAAAATATTGTGATAGCTGCCCGGATAGGCAAAGGTCAGGTTTTCCACTTTGATCATGGACATAGAGGAATGGCACCTCCGATCATAAAGGGGCCAGCCGCGCAAAAAAGCCGCAGGAACAACGATTCCTGCGGCTCGGCAAAAGGCGCTTTGTCCCCGGTCAGGGCAGTACAAAGGCAGAAAGGTACGGATCGTTTTTCCAGCAGAGCGCGGCAGTGCCCGGGCATTGCCGCTTGTTTTCATTTATCTGAGGGAAAAACGCATGTCAGACGCACCTCTTTTTCTATTATAGTATGAATCTGTTTCCGGACTGATATGATCCGGAGTCTTACTCAGGTTTCTCGAGAATCACAAAGGATACAAGGGTTTCCTTGTGAAGGTAATTTTCCAGTTTGGGGTCTACATCCACAGTCTGTGTATTCATCTGGGAAACGACCCAACCCTCCTCCAGGAGCTTGTTGATTCGCTTGAGATATATGTTCTCATTGATGTCATTCTGCTCTGTAAGGTCACGGCTGTTGCTGATATAAACGACCTTCTGCATCGAGCGTCACCCTTTCGGTTCAGATTTACATTCATTGTATCACAGTACCCGGGCAATGGCAATCTTTACTTCTTCACAGCTCACTTCAGATCGGCTGGGACGCGGGCGCAAAAAAGATCTGGAGTGCAAGTTGGAGTTTGGCAATGAAATCAGACCGGCTATGGTCATCGCTCCCGATATAAAATCCGTGCTCCGCAGGGGCACACCTTACTTCTTCACGATTCACTATTACCTATTCACTTCCCAAAATCCCGGGCAGGCAGTACAAGTTAGTGAAAAGTGAAGAGTGAACAGTGAATAAGTAAAAATCCCGAACGCTGCTGCATTCGGGATTTTTGGGAGGGGTGGTCAGTTTAGATTGGAAAGGGCGTGCCTAACAACCCGCAAAAGGTTGGTAGCGCCGCGGAGGCGTCGCGAGGGCGCTTGCAACCGAGCAGCCGAAGCAAGCGTGACCTTTTGCGGAAGAGGAGGAATGACGAAGCGGTATGAGAAAAGCCCGGTCTTTGGCCGGGCTTTTTGAATGGAGCGCAGTCCATTCCGACGTGGTGCCGGTAGTGGGGGTCGAACCCACACGGTATTGCTACCACCGGATTTTGAGTCCGGCGCGTCTGCCAATTCCACCATACCGGCGCATAATGCTGTACTATATTATACAATAGCCATTGTCCCATTTCAAGTGAAATTTTCTCCCGCCCGCTGTCCGCCGCAGCCCCAAAGCAGCGTGAATCAGGGCGGTTTGGATGGAATAGACGAAAAAGCCGGATTCCCTGTAATCAAGATTTTGCAATTTTAGTCTTGCAAAAATTCAAAACTGCGTGTATAATAGGAAAAAATCACCGAAAGGCGGCGGAATAAATGAAAGAATACCGCGAAATGACTTCACAGGAGCTGACAGCCCTGCGGGAAGAACTGCGGCAGGAGTACAGTGAGATCCAGGCCCGGGGGCTCAGCCTCAATATGGCACGGGGCAAGCCGGACGCAGAACAGCTGGCGCTCTCCGATGCCATGTGGACCATTGCGGATGCCTCCACTCCCATGGTGGGAGAGGACGGCATGGATTACCGCAACTATGGCCTGCTGTTCGGCACCCGGGAAGCCCGCCGCCTGATGGGAGAGATCATGGGAGTGAGCAGGGAGAATGTCATTGTCGGCGGCAGTTCCAGCCTCACCATGATGTATGATACCCTGATGCGGGGAATGGTGTTCGGCATGCTGCACTCTCCCAAGCCCTGGTATGAGTGCCCCGACCGAAAGTTCCTCTGCCTGGTGCCGGGATATGACCGTCACTTTGCCATCACACAGGATCTGGGCTTTGAGCTGGTGACTGTCCCGCTGACCGAATCCGGCCCGGATATGGATCTGGTGGAAGAGCTGGTAAAGGACCCGTCGGTGAAGGGCATCTGGTGCGTGCCCAAGTATTCCAATCCCTCGGGCATCACATACAGCGATGAAACTGTGCGCCGTCTGGCTGCCATGGAAACTGCCGCCCCGGATTTCACCATCATGTGGGACAATGCCTATGGCATCCATCATCTCTATCCCGATGCCCCGGATGAGCTGGCAGACATCTTTGCCCTGGCTCAGGAGTATGGACATGAGGACCGGGTCATCGCCTTTGCCTCCACTTCCAAGGTCACCTATCCCGGAGCAGGCATTGCGGCTCTGGCAGCGTCCAAGGCCAATCTGGACCACATCGCTGCCCACATGACCCACCAGACCATTGGTGCGGACAAGATCAACATGCTGCGCCATGTCCTGTTCCTCCAGGATCTGCCCCATGTAAAGGAGCACATGGCAAAGCATGCGGCACTGCTCCGTCCCAAGTTTGAGCTGGTGCTCCGGATGTTTGAGGAACAGCTCAGGGAGCCGGGTGTGGCCCGGTGGACCAATCCCCGGGGCGGCTACTTCATCACCTGTCAGGTGCCGGAGGGCTGTGCTAAGAAGGTTGTTCAGCTCTGTGCCGAAGCGGGCGTGATCCTTACCGATGCGGGCGCCACCCATCCTTATAAGAAGGACCCGCAGGACAGTGCGATCCGCATTGCGCCCAGCTACCCGCCCATCGGGGAGCTGGAAGAGGCCATGAAGGTATTCTGTCTTTGTGTGCGGCTGGCAGCGGTGGAGAAGCTGCTGGGCTGCTGATCCCGGTCAGAGAAACAGCAAGATAAAATCCCTCGGGGGCAATGCGATCCCCGGGGGATTTTTTACAGGGATGACGCATGGAATTTTCCCGGATTTCACAGTATTTCGCCAAATTTGCCGAAGAACAGGCATCCGAAAAACACAGAGCTGAAAAATCGCTGAAAATCACCGGAAAATATTCACAGTCGGTTGAAATTTCTATTCTGTGTGATAGAATGGTAGGGATAGGAAAACACAGGCCGGAAAACGGCACAGGAGGTGGATCACAGATGGGTGCAGACCCTGGAAGTTGCAGGATACAGATGCAGAATACAGCCAGGGAAGCCCGGAGGTTTCTCTGGTATTGAGGAGGAATCGCAGTGATCAAATTCTATAAAACACTGGAAAACCGCATGACCGAACTGCCGGAATACAGCGAAGGCTGCTGGGTATCGGCAGTATGTCCCACACCGGATGAGATCCGCTATCTGATTGAACAGCTGGGTGTGGATGCCCAGTATATCAGCGCGGCGCTGGATGAAGAGGAGAGCTCCCGTATCGAAAGCGAAGACGGTCAGACCATGGTGATCATCGATGTGCCCTATATGGAAGAGGAGCAGGAGGAAAAGACCGTTGTCTATACCACCACTTCCATCGGCATTATCCTGACACCGGCGAACTTCATCACCGTATCGGCCCGGGAAACCCTGGTGATCGATGAATTTGCCGAGGGACGGGTCAAGGGAGTACAGACCCATCTCAAGACACGCTTCCTGCTGGCGATCCTGCTGCGGGTAGCGGCACGGTTCCAGCTCTATCTGAAGCAGATCGACCGGCTGTCGCTGGCGACCGAGACCCAGCTGCACCGTTCGATGCAGAACAAGGAGCTGTTCCAGCTGCTGGGCCTGGAAAAGAGCCTTGTATACTTCTCCACCTCGCTCAAATCCAATGAGCTGACCCTGGAAAAGATCCTCCGGGGCCGGATCATCAAGCTCTATGAGGACGACCAGGATCTGCTGGAAGATGTGCTCATCGAGATCAAGCAGGCCATTGAGATGTGCAATATCTACTCGGGCATTCTGTCCGGTACCATGGATGCCTTTGCCTCCATCATCTCCAATAACCTCAATATCGTTATGAAGATCCTGGCTGCTGTCACCATCGTCATGGCGATCCCCAATATTGTCTTTGGCTTCTATGGCATGAATGTTGTGGGATTCGGCGGCGTGACCATGTTTGTGCCCATTGCGGTCACCCTGATCCTCATGGCACTCAGCGCTGTGATCCTGGCAAAGCTGGGCATGTTCAAATAATCTGATTTTGTATGGAATTTCGGCGGACGCCGGACATCTTCTGGGGAGGTGTCCGGTTTCTGTTTTATTCACTTTGAAAAAGGAGAGTTTGCCAATGAAGTATGTGGACTGTTCTGCTCCGGTGCGGGAGTATCTCTGTCAGGCGGACCCGGTGCTGGGCGCTCATATCCAGCGGATCGGAGAGCTGTACCGTCCCATGAAGGACGACCTGTTCACAGCCCTGTGCAGCAGTATTATCTCCCAGCTCATCTCCAAAAAGTCAGCGGCGACGGTTTATAACCGTCTCGCCGAAAAATGCGGCGGGGCGATCACACCGCAGGCGCTGGCTGAGCTGACCCCCGAGGAGATTCAGAAATGCGGCATGTCCATGCGCAAGGCGGACAACCTCAGCCGGATCGCCCATTCGGTTCTTGGCGGGGAAACAGACCTGGAACACCTGCATACCTTGTCCGATCCGGAGATTGTGCGGGTGCTGTCCGCCCTGCCCGGCGTCGGGGAGTGGACGGCCCAGATGCTGATGATCTTTGCCATGGGGCGTCCGGATGTCATCAGCTATAAGGATCTGGGCATCCGCCGGGGCATGATGGCAGCCTATGGCCTGGAAAGCCTCAGCAAAAAGCAGTTCGATGCCATTGTGAAGGCCTACCACCCCTACTCGTCCGCTGCTTCCATCTATCTGTGGCACCTGTCCGATGAAGTGACCGGCAATGTGGGTCTGGCACAGATCAACTGAGAAAAGAGGGGATACAGCAATGGAAGAATCACGATCCGGCTCGCTGCGGCAGGCAGCTGCGGCGGCCTTTCCGCTGACCATCCCGGTATTCACCGGCTTCCTGGTGCTGGGTATGGCGTACGGTGTGCTGATGCAGACCAATGGATATGGTGCATTCTGGTCCACCCTGATGAGCGCTGTTGCCTTCTGCGGCAGTATGCAGTTTGCGGCGATCACCCTGCTCACCAGCGCTTTTGACCCAGTCGCGGCCCTGCTGCTGAGCATCATGGTCAATGCCCGGCATCTGTTCTATGGCATCTCCATGCTGGGCAAGTACAAGGGCCTGGGCAGAAAGCGCTTTTTCCTGATCTTCGGCCTCTGCGATGAGACCTTCTCCATCGCCTCCACAGCCCAGCCGCCGGAGGGAGTGGACCGGGGCAGTTTCTATTTCTTTGTGACCCTGTTCGACTACCTCTATTGGGTGGGCGGCACCCTGCTCGGCGGTCTGCTGGGCAGTGTGATCCCCTTCAGCACTGAAGGACTGGACTTTGCGCTCACAGCGCTGTTTGTAGTGCTGTTCCTGGGCCAGCTGGAGAACGCCGGCAGCCGGATCTACGGCCTGATCGGCACGGTCTGCTCGCTGGCGGTGCTGCTCCTGGTGGGGGCGGATAATATGGTGATCCCTTCGATGATTGTAATTCTCATCGTACTGCTGATCGGGAGGAAACGGATATGACACTGACTGCTTCACAGACATTGATTACCGTACTGGCAGTGGCACTGGGCTGTATGATCACCCGGTTTGCCCCCTTTGTGATCTTCCCGGACAGCAAGGAGCCGCCCGAGGTGGTCACCTGGCTGGGAAAGGTGCTGCCTGCCGCCATGATGGGACTGCTGGTAGTCTACTCCCTCAAGGGGGTTTCTCTGGTCAGCCCGCCCCATGGCATCCCGGAATTCCTGGCGATCCTGGTGATCGTCCTGCTCCACCGGTGGAAGCACAACACCCTGCTGAGCATTGCCGCCGGCACAGCGGTCTATATGCTGCTGGTACAGACTGTATTCTAAAGAAAAAATCCCTCCGGCCCACTGCGAGCCGGAGGGATTTTCTGTTTGCCGGGGAATGTTTCCCGGTTCGGGGATTCAGCGCACGGGAAGGCTCCGGCGGATCTGCAGGAGCAGCAGTACCAGGCTGATGCCCAGCAGGATATGTCCGATGCCTGCCATGCCCGAGATGGCAGCGTCCATGCCGGAGGTGAGGGGAGAGCCCAGCACCTGGGTGACGCCCCGCACCACAAACATCAGAGCGGTGAGATTGAGGCCGGTGTGGTACACTGCCAGTACCTTTCCGGTGCCGGAGCCGGTGAAGGAGAAGTTCTTCTCCAGCAGGAGCAGCAGCAGAAAGACCACCATACCCAGCAGAAAATAGTGGGTATGTACCACCGAAAGGGTGGTTTTGCCGGTGAAGGCGTTCAGCTTGGTGAACTCCCGGTAGAATACCCCGCCCGCCATGGCGAGAACCGAATAGAGCAGGGCACAGTTCATATAGCGTTTCATTGATTGGGACCTCCTTTACCGGCACTCTTTCTTCATGGCACGATAGCCGATGGATACAGTCCATACATAGGCACAGGTCTTGGGGATCATCAGCATGCCCATCAGGGGAATGGTATCAGCCCACAGCACCACCGGGATATAGAAGCCGAAGCTCAGTGTAATGGTGAGCCACATCCAGCGGAAGGCGGCGTCCTGGTGTTCTCTGGCGCTGCGGTAGAACAGGACGATGATCACCAGTCCCAGCAGGGCAAAGGGGATATTGCGGTAGATGCCCCAGGAGAGGGGAGGATTCGCGCTGAGCCACTGGTTCTGGGGCATCAGGCACAGGATAACGCGCAGAGCCGCAAGCCCATAGACCGAAGCGGTGAGAAGGTTCTTCCCCTGGATATGGTAGCGCTGCCGCCAGACATAGTAGAGCAGCACATAGAAGATGGTCATGGTCACTGAGGTAACCAGCTTGCCGATGCCCAGGGCAGCGGTGTAGTTTTCCAGGCCGGTGGTGCAGAGGGCCACGGCACGGGGAACCAGATGGAACGAGTCGCCGGAACCCAGCACGACTGCCATGATGCCGAACAGCCGGAACTGAGGATTGCCCTTGCATCCACGGATCATGCGGACACCGAGGGTGATGACGGTGGTGAGATAGACAATGTCAAACAGAGTTTCTGCAATAGCCTGCATAATGGATTCTCCTTTTTATTGTAAGATAGGGTTTCAGACAGCCGCTGAAACAGCTCTGCCGTAATTTTGACCGAACCGCAGTCCAGCCAGCAGCAGGGAAGCGCCCAGACCGGTATAGAAAACGGCGATGAATGCTTCCGGCGCCAGACCGCTGGCCCGCAGACCGATTCCGCCGGTCATCATCACAGCCATTATCACGAAGGACTTCCGGTCGAAGAACCGGAGGAAAAAGAGCCGTTCATCGGGATAAGCGCCGATTCTGGCGGTATGTTTTTTCACCAGCTTTCCAAAGACCACCTGTTGGAATACCGCAAACACCAGTACCGAAAGCAGGGTATTCCACAGGGTGAGATAGGCGGGATAGGCCGCCAGACCGATCCGGAGGATATTGGCTCCCGCTATACCCCATACCAGCGCGGCGAGGAGCAGCAGGGTGTTTCGTTTTACTTTCATGCTCTGCCTCCTTATGTGAACATTGTTCATTTTCCCGGATAAAAAATTCCCACACCGGGGTGGGAATGTCAATAGAGGGTTCTGCGGACAATTTCCAGAACAGCGGTGGGATCGTAGTCCTGCCGCAGCAGAGCGGACAGCATCAGGGAAAACAGCACATCCGCAAACTTCTCCGCTGTGAACTGGTCGGTGAAGGCATCGGGCCGGACCCGGGCATCCCGTTTCAGGACCAGACACAGTCCGTCCAGGATATGCTGCCAGGTCTGCTGCATCCGGCGTTTTCCATCGGATTTTTCCTCCCGCATGAATCCCAGGGAATGCAGGGTGAAAAATCCCGGATACTGCCGGCAGCCGTACTCCATGCGCTCATACATCCAGGTGACACAGGCTTCGGTATCCCGGAACACAGCTTCGTTATCAGGGAGATGGAAGATCTCACACCAGACGCTTTCCACTATGGCGCCCACCAGCTCCGCCTTGGAGTCGAAGTAGTTGTAGATGGAGCCCACCGATATACCGCAGGCCGCTGCCACCGAGCGGATGCTCACAGTGGACCAGCCCTGCTGCCGGATCAGTTCCCGGCTGGTCTGGAGGATCTGCTCCTTGGATGTCACGACTGTATTCACGCGGTCCGCTCCTTTCTTCAATCTGAACAATGTTCATTATACGTACAGACCCCTTGTCTGTCAAGGGGAAATTGCAAATCAAGCCCTCTCATTCTGCTGGAAGTTCCTGGGGGAAGTCAGCGGGGACGGTCATTCTTATGGGCGTTCTGGTAGGCTTCCCGGATGCCATCCGGCAGGTTGTCCGGAATCATGGCCTTGATCCGGTTCTCATTGCCGTCCTGGATGGCCTGCTCATAGTACCAGCACTTGAATTTCAGCATGTCCAGCACCTGGTTCATGCGCTCCATTTCCGCCTCCACCTGCCGGCGCTGCCGTTCAAACAGCTCCTTGCGCTGGGGATAGGTGGAAGCTCCTTCCATGCACCAGTCCATGAACTGCTTGATGTCCTTGATCTCCAGCCCGGAGCGTTTGAGGCACTCGATCACACTGAGCGCGTCAATTTCGGTATCATCGAATTTGCGGATGCCGGATACCCGGGTCATCTCCGGGAACAGCCCCTGCTTGTCATAGTAGCGCAGGGTGGAGATGGGCAGGTCGAACATTTCGGATACTTGACCGATTGTATACATAGGCAGCCTCCAAAAAATTTTTCTGAAAAAACTCTTGACCTAAAGTCAGGTTTAGGTATTACCATGATTATAGCAGAAAAGAAACCACCACGCAAGATGCCAGAAGGAGGATTCCCATGAGCAAGAAAATACTGATTCTTTCGTCCAGCTACCGGAAGGGCGGCAATTCCGAACAGCTTGCCGCAGCTTTTGCCAGAGGCGCAGAGGAAGCGGGACATGAGGTGGAGACGATCTATCTCCGGGATAAGGAGATCGGATTCTGCCGCGGCTGTGTGGCCTGCCTGAAACTCGGGCACTGTGTGATCCAGGACGATGCCGTGGAGATCGCTGCCAAGATGCATGACGCGGATGTCCTGGTGTTCGCGACCCCGGTTTACTATTACAGCATCAGCGGACAGCTCAAGACCATGCTGGACCGGGCCAATCCGCTCTATGGCACTGATTATGCGTTTACCAAGGCGTATCTGCTGGCTGCTGCGGCAGAGTCCTCGCCCAGTGCGGTGGAGGGCTCGGTCAAGGCGGTGCAGGGCTGGGTGGACTGCTTCGGACGGTGTGAGCTGGTACAGACCATCTTTGCCGGCGGCGTGAATGCGGTGGGCGAGATCCAGGGCCATCCCGCATTGGAGCAGGCATACCGGGCCGGCAGGGAGGCATGAGCATGAAGATCCTGATCCTCAACGGCAGCCCCCGTCCCAACGGGAATACAGCGGCGATGGTCCGGACGTATGCAGAGGGTGCTTCCGAAGCCGGGCATACGGTTCATATCGTGAATGTGTGCCAGAAGAAGATAGCAGGCTGCCTGGCCTGTGAATACTGCCATACCAAGGGCGGCGGCAAGTGCATCCAGCAGGACGATATGCAGGAGGTATATCCGCTGCTGGAGGAAGCCGAGATGATTGTCCTGGCCTCTCCCATCTATTATCACAGCTTTTCCGGACAGCTGCAGTGTGCCATCAACCGGATCTATGCGCTGGATAAGCCGAAGAAACTGCGCAAGGCAGCACTGATTCTGTCCTCGGGCAGTGACCTGGTGTACAGCGGCGCGATCTTTGAGTACCAGAATTCCTTCCTGCAGTACCTGCATCTGGAGGACTGCGGAATGTTTGCGGCCCATGGTGAGGAGAACCAGTCACCGGAGCTGCTGGAACGGCTGCGCGCTGCCGGAAGAAACCTGAAAGACTGAATGATACAAGGAGAAAATTCAATGGAGCAACTGAATCTGACAACCGATTGGGACAAGGTATTTCCCAGGAGCGACAAAGTGGATCACAGCAAGGTGACCTTCCACAACCGGTATGGCATCACCCTTGCGGCTGATCTGTATATTCCCAAGGGCGCAAGCGGCAGACTGCCTGCCATTGCGGTATGCGGACCGTTCGGCGCGGTCAAGGAGCAGTCGTCGGGTCTGTATGCCCAGACCATGGCGGAGTTTGGCTTCCTGACCCTGGCCTTTGATCCCTCCTTTACCGGAGAGAGCAGCGGACAGCCCCGGTATGTGGCCTCCCCGGACATCAATACGGAGGATTTCTGTGCGGCAGTGGATTTCCTGTCGGTACAGGACAATGTGGACCCCGAGCGGATCGGCATCATCGGCATCTGCGGCTGGGGCGGCATGGCGATCAATGCGGCAGCTATGGATACCCGCATCAAGGCGACTGTGGCGTCCACCATGTATGATATGACCCGGGTGAATGCCAACGGCTATTTTGACAGCGAAAACACCGCAGAGGCCCGCTATGAGAAGAAAAAGGCTATGAATGCCCAGCGCACCGAGGATTATAGGAATGGAAGCTATGCGCTGGCAGGCGGTGTGGTTGACCCGCTGCCGGAGGACGCGCCGCAGTTCGTAAAGGACTACTATGCCTATTACAAGACACCCCGGGGGTATCATCCGCGCTCGCTCAATTCCAATGGCGGCTGGAATATCACCTCTTCGCTGTCCTTTATGAATATGCCCCTGCTGCAGTACAGCCAGGAGATCCGTTCGGCAGTGCTGCTGGTGCATGGGGAGAAGGCTCATTCCTGCTATTTCAGCCGGGATGCCTTCCAGAAGCTCACCGGGGATAACAAGGAGCTGCTGATTATCCCGGGAGCCAGCCATGTGGATCTCTATGATCGCATGGATGTGATCCCCTTTGAAAAGCTGAAGCGCTTCTTTGAGGAATACCTGCGATGAAACGGGCAGCACTGCTTTGTATGACGCTGCTTCTGCTGTTTGGAATGACCGCCTGTGCGTCCGGCCCGGCAGAATCAGGTTCAGCCAGGGGAGAGGAAAGCTCTGCCGCTGAACCGGGACCGGCCCGGGAGGAGACAGCCGAAGAGAGCCTCCGGGAAGCACCGGAGGAGGGCGATTCCCCGGTTCAGTCCGAGCCGGGCGAACCGGCCCCGGATGCAGCGGAGCCGGATTCGGCGAGCCCGTCTGAACAGGAGCTGACCCTGTCTGTGGACGGCACCACACTGGAAGTGAGCTGGGAGGACAATGAAACGGTCCGGGAGCTGATGGCCTGTGCGGCAGAGGAGAGCATCACAGTGAACACCTCCCTCTACGGCGGATTTGAGCAGGTGGGCAGCCTGCCCCGGCAGTTCAGTAGAAACGATGTGCAGATGACCACCGCACCCGGGGACATTGTCCTGTACTCGGGGGATCAGCTGGTGCTGTTCTTCGGCTCCAATTCGTGGAGCTATACCAAGCTCGGGCATATCGACAGCCTGACCACGGAGGAGCTGACCGGACTGCTGGGCGGCAGTTCCGCAGAGGTGGAGATCAGCCTGAACTGAGAGCATCATAGCGCAGGAAAACGGCGGCAGGGTCTTGGCTCCTGACCGCCGTTTTCCGTTATAGCGGGGGAAGGGGCCTGATAACGCCTCAGCCCACGGTTTGAACGCAGAGGGCCCCGGAGCGGAGTTCCCATCAGTTTCAGACACAGCGGGTGGAAGGCAGCGCCTGTCTGTCCTGATATAGTACCCCAAACGCATCAAATCACAGTCAGAAATCACAGTCAGAATATAGAAAATCCCCGGCGTCTGTCCCAATGGACGCCGGGGATTTTTATTTTACAGTCAGTTGGATTCCGGTGTGCCTTCGCCGGTTTCAGCAGAGGGCGCTTCGGTGCCGCCGCTGGACGGGATCTCTTCCGCAGCGGCAGTGCTTTCTCCCGAGGGTTCCTCTTTATTCTCCTTGGGCACAAGGCTGTCCCATTTTTTCGGATGCTCCTTGGCTCTCCGGGCGATCATCGCCAGATTGTAGAGGTCGGGATTATTCTTGAGCAGGTACTGCTGATCCTTCAGGGGAACCTTGTCCCCGGCACGGATGCGCGCAGCGATTTTGGAGCAGCGCAGCTGGACATCCATGCCGCTTGTGAGGGCATCCCCTTCATTGCCGGACTGTTCCGGGTTCAGCAGTTCCTTTGCCAGATTTTCCTCAGTCTGGCGGTACAGATCCTGCACCGACCGGGAGAGTTCCAGGGTATCTCCCACCGGCGAAGGGGCAGAAGCAGCCGGAGCAGGCGAACCCTTTCCCGCAGTGTCCGCTGGACGGGCGGTATAGGCAGACAGCACGGTTTTCTGACCGATCAGACGGATATCCATAGCCATTCCTCCTTCCATGATGCGGCAGAGCCAGGCAAACATTCCGCTCTGCCGCTTATCAGATATATTCGGCATATTTTCCAGAATATAAAGGCGATTGGCTATACAAACTGTGAAATACAGAAAAGGGCAGACAAGCCCTCCGGCACTTTTTGAGCGCCATGCGAAGCAAGAAAAAAGCAAGGTTTCAGAAACAGGCTTTTGCGCTATTTTATGATATAATAAGAAGCTCAGAAAAACAGATCGAGGTGAGGCCTATGCAGAGCAGTCCCATTGCGCATCAGCGTGTCCTGAATTATGCGTATGTCGATACAGACACATTGTATCAGGATTTCCAGATCCCGCAGCAGGGCTATAACGAGAAACAGGTTGAAGAGAGCCGCATCGCATACGGGAGGAATGTCCTGTCGGGCAGAGCGTCGGATACTGTGCTCTATCGCCTGCGCAGAGCCTTTGTCAATCCGTTTACAGTGATCCTGTTTGTGCTGGCTGCCGTCTCCTTTTTAACCGATGTTGTGCTGGCCTCCAATTTCAGCAGGAATATCACCACATCGGTTATTATCCTGTGCATGCTGCTGCTCAGCGGCATAGTGCGGTTTATCCAGGAACTGCGTGCCAAGCGCATAGCGGACCATCTGACCCGGATGGTCTCCTCCACGGTGCAGGTGCTCCGCAATGGCCGCTGGTCGGAAATCTCCTCCGAGGAGCTTGTGGTTGGTGACAAGGTGCGTCTGTTTGCCGGAGACCGGATTCCGGCGGACATCCGGCTGACGCAGTCGAAGGATTTGTTTGTTTCCCAGTCGGTACTGACGGGCGAGAGTGCGATACTGGAGAAGAATGCCGGTACACTTGCCGATGGACAGGCCCGCTCCTATTCGGATTATTACAACCTCGCCTTTATGGGATCGTCTGTCACCGGCGGTACCGGAGAGGGCATTGTGCTTGCCGTTGGCAAGGATACGGTCTATGGCGGATTTTCATCAATGGAATCCCATCTGAAAAACGGCTTTGACCGGGGCGCAAATTCGATTGCGTGGGTGCTGATCCGATTCATGGCGGTTCTGATCCCCGTTATCTTTATCGCCTGCGGCCTGACCAAGGGCGACTGGCTTTCCGCCTTTTTGTTTGCGCTTTCAGTTGCTGTGGGCCTGACCCCCGAAATGCTCCCGATGGTGATCAATGCCTGCCTGGCAAAGGGCAGTGCGGCGATGGGCAAAAAACAGACAGTGGTCAAAAACATCAACGCCATGCAGGGATTCGGAAGCATGGATGTCCTGTGTGTTGACAAAACCGGCACCCTGACCGGAGATCAGATTTCCCTGGAATACTATATGGATGTCCTGGGGAACGAGTGCCAGCATGCCCTGGATCTGGCCTATCTCAACAGCCTCTACCATACGGGTGTGCAGAGCCATCTGGATGATGCGATCCTGCGGTACCGGGAAATGCCGGGGCAGGAGAGCCATTACCGGGAACTGGAGCAGCGGCATCCCAAGCTGGACGAGCTGCCTTTTGACCATGAGCGGAGGTTTGCCAGCGTCCTGGTGCGGGGCGGCACTGAAAACCTGCTCATCATCAAAGGCAGCGTGGATGAGGTCTGCCGGAAGTGCAGCCATATCGAGTACAGAGGCGAGCGGCACCCGATTGATGCCCATGGGCGGGACAGCGTCCATGCCATTGTGGATGAGATGCTGGAGGACGGCATGAAGGTTCTGGCAGTGGCGTATAAACCGCTGAATCAGGAGACCATCTCGCAGGACGATGAAAACGGCCTGACCCTGCTGGGGTATCTGGCGTTCTTTGATGCACCCAAGCAGAGTGCCGCTGCTGCCATTGAAAAGCTGCACCGGCTCCATGTGGATGTGCGGGTTCTGACCGGGGATAACCAGGATGTGGCGGTTTCCATCTGCCGCAGGCTGGGGATCGATACCATGCACACCCTGACCGGTGCGGAACTGGAACTGCTTACCGACAATGAAATCCCGGTGAAGCTGGAACATACAACGGTATTCTCCGAGCTGTCGCCGAAGCAGAAGGTGCAGGTTGTGCGGACACTCCGGGCCAACGGGCACACGGTGGGCTTTTTGGGTGACGGCATGAATGACCTGCCTGCCATTGTGGAATCCGATGTGGGAATCTCAGTGGATACCGCAGCGGAGACGGTCAAGGAAGTGGCAGATGTTGTCCTTCTCAAAAAGGACCTGAATGTGCTGGAAGAGGGAATAAAGGAGGGGCGCAGAGCCTTTGCCAATGTTTCAAAATACATCCGGATTACGGCCTCTTCCAACTTCGGCAACATCTTTTCCGTTGTGATCGCCAGCGCTTTTCTGCCCTTTTTCCCGATGACTGCGCTGCAGATTCTGCTGCTGAATCTCCTGTACGATCTGCTGTGTCTTGTGCTCCCCTGGGACAAGGTGGACGAGTCGATCTGCGCAAAGCCGCTGGAGTGGTCGGGCAAAACACTGGGACGCTTCATGCGCTTTTTCGGCCCGATCAGCTCTGTTTTCGACATCATCACCTTTGCCTACCTGTTCTTTGTTCTGTGTCCCGCTGTCTGCGGCGGCACCTTTGCTTCCCTCTCCGGAAGCGGAGAACAGGCCCGGTTTATCATTTTGTTCCAGACAGGGTGGTTCCTCGAATCCATGTGGACCCAGGTTCTGATCCTGCACCTCCTGCGCACCCAGAAGGTTCCGCTGCTGCAGAGCCGGCCTTCCCGTCCGGTTATGGTGGTCACCTTGCTGGGGACTGCGGTCTTTACGCTCCTCACATTCACCCCCATGGGCGAATGGATCGGGCTGACTGCTTTGCCGCCGGTCTACTTTGTATTTCTGGCTGTGACCGTCTTTTTCTATCTGCTGTGGGTCACATTGGCCAAACGGTGGTATATCCGCCGCTACCATGAACTGCTTTGAGAAAGGAGGAATCCATTATGAAGAAAAATATCGGCTTTATCACCCTGGATTCCTCCCTGGTCCAGTGGCTCCGGGAGACGCTCCGGACTTCCGGGCCGCAGAGCCTGTCCGCACAGGAGCTGCTGGAGGGGTTCCGGGATTTGCTGGATGGCACGGCGGGTTCTCTGATGCTGGAACTGGGCGAGGGCAGTTCCCCGGCAGCCGGGAGCGACATCATCTGCTGCGGTGCGCTCTCCATTGATCCCAGACTGCGCAGGGTGAGCCGGGATGGGACCGAGATCCCCCTGACGCCCAAGGAGTTTGACATTTTGTGTTTTCTGGCCCGCAACCGTGGGGAGGTCTTTACAAAGGAGCAGATATACCAGGCTGTATGGGAAAGTGATTACCTGCTGGACGACAGCAATATTATGGCGTTTATCCGGAAGCTGCGCAAGAAAATTGAGCCCAATCCGGACGCTCCGGAATATATCCTGACCATCTGGGGCATCGGCTACAAATTCAGCGATAAGCTGTAATCAGAAATTCTTACCGAATCGCAAGAAAATCGCAAGGTTTTGACCATGTGATCTTTCCTGCGATTTTTTTATACTGGTTAAGGCCGAAAGGAGGAGTGCTGAATGAACTGGATGGATTTTATGATGCGTATCCTGCTCGCTGTCCTGCTGGGATTTCTGATTGGACTGGAACGGCAGATCACCAGACATACTGCCGGAATCCGGATCAACGTGCTGATCTCGATGGGTTCCTGTCTGTTCCTGATGTTTCCCATCATCACCGGGTCGGACGAAGTGTACCGCATTGCCAGCTATATTGTATCCGGGGTCGGATTCCTGTGCAGCGGGGTCATTTTCAAGGACGGCGGGACAGTGCGGGGGCTCAATACAGCCGCCACACTCTGGTGCACGGCAGCAATCGGCGTGCTGGCAAGCTCCGGATACTTCCTGTTGGCATCTGCCGCAACCGGGACGCTGATTCTTTCAAACCTGCTGTTCCGTCCCCTGTCCATGAAAATCAGACCGGTTACCGGCTGGGAGGAGAGCGAAAAACTCTACCGTATCTCGATCACCTGCCGGGAAGCCAAGGAAACAGATATCCGTGCTCTCCTCATTAACGGGAACACCAGCAGGACCCTGTACCTCAATCACCTGGACAGTGGTGACGTGGTGGGAGATAAGGTGGAGGTCATTGCAGAGTACTGCTCAGTCGGGAACGCACAGAACCAGGTTCTGGAGGGGATCGTGCGCCAAGCACTGAAGCTGCCGGAGGTAGTCAGCGCGGGCTGGGAGGTGCTGTAAGTGAGGGAGAGAATGCAGAACGATAAGCGGATCAGATTCCTGCCCTGTGCTATACTCACCGCTGCCATCGGCTGTCTGTGCAGCATGCTGACGGGGCGGGGAGTGGTGCTGCTTTGGCTCTGGTCTGGGATCACTGCCCTGATCGGGCTTGCTTCGGTCACTGTCCTGCTGTGCGGGCTTTTTTGCCTGAGCAGGCTGAGAAACCGTCCCGGGAAACGGGCGAATGAATCTGATTACAGAAAGGTGTGATCTGTTATGGAGTATATCTATATCTTCCTGGGAGTCCTGTTCATCATAGCGGGCCTTGCGTTTTTCTTTGGAAGGACGCACATCCAGCTCTTTGCGTGGGAAAACATGCCGGAGCAGGGGAGGGACAGGATCATGCCGCTCTGCCGCTGCGTGGGCGAGGTGATTGTGCTCAGCGGCCTCATCTTCCTGATGAAGGGTTTGTGGGCAGGCTTTTCGGAACACTGGTTTGCAGGCTCCATAGCGGCATGGCTGACGGCAGCTGGACTGGATGTCTGGTACACAGCGGGGAGCAGACGCTGCCGGCAATTATAATCCGCACTGCGGCTCTGTGCGGCAGAGTGCGGTTTTGAATAGATATTTTGCAAAAGCGAGGTGAACGGCATGGACTCTGACGGAAGTCCCCGAAGGCAGCAGGCAGCAGGCGTATGGAACCCGGAAGTTCCATGCCCTTCGCGCATTCCTGCTTGCCTCTGATCAGCATAAGGAGGTAAGACCAATGAACAAGAAGCAAAATCACATTTCAGCCCGTCAGGCTGCGGAAAAGGCAGTGATCCGGGACGAGCAGAACCGCCGCATCCGGTATGCGGCAACAAGTCCGGTTCCGGAGGTTCTGAAGGAGCTGCACACCACCCTTTGTGGCCTTGATATGGAAGAGGTGTCCGCCAGCCGGGCCCGGTATGGCAGCAACAAGGTGACCCATGAGAAGAAAAAATCCCTGCTCAGACGGCTGGCAGACGCGTTTATCAATCCCTTTACTGCCATTCTGTTCTTTTTGGCTCTGGTGTCCACCATGACCGACATGGTTTTCCCGTACTTTTCCCTGTTCGGGAGTGCGCCGGAGGACTTTGACTGCCTGACCGCAGTGATTATCCTGACGATGGTGGTTATTTCCGGTACACTCCGGTTTGTACAGGAATCCAGAAGCGACAATGCGGCAGAACGGCTGCTTGCCATGATTACCACCACCTGTACCGTCACCCGCCAAAACCAGGAAAAGGCGGAAATCCCGATGGATGAGCTGGTGGTGGGGATATTGTGCATCTGTCCGCCGGGGATATGATTCCGGCTGATGTCCGCATTCTGGAGGCAAAGGATCTGTTTATCAGCCAGTCCAGCCTGACAGGCGAGAGCGAACCGGTGGAGAAAACGCCCCATGTAAGTGCTCCGGCAGAGAGCATCACCGACTATCCGGACATTGCGTTCATGGGGAGCAGTGTGGTATCCGGCAGCGCGTCTGCTGTGGCGGTGTGCGTCGGGGACAATACGCTGTTCGGGTCCATGGCATCGGCTGTGGCAGGGGAGGCCGTGGAAACGAGCTTTACCAAAGGCGTAAATGCGGTTTCCTGGGTTCTGATCCGGTTCATGGCGGTGATGGTCCCGCTGGTATTCTTCATCAACGGCATCACCAAAGGGGATTGGCTGGGGGCATTCCTGTTCGGCATTTCCATTGCCGTCGGCCTGACTCCGGAAATGCTTCCCATGATCGTAACCACCTGCCTTGCCAAGGGCGCTGTGTCCATGAGCAAGAAGCAGACCATCGTCAAAAACCTCAACTCCATCCAGAATTTCGGGGCAATCGATATTCTCTGCACCGATAAGACCGGCACTCTCACCCAGGATCGGGTGGTTCTGGAGTATCATCTCAATGTCAACGGCGATGATGATACCCGGGTTCTGCGCCATGCGTATCTCAACAGCTACTTCCAGACCGGATACAAGAACCTGATGGATCTGGCAATTATCCGCCGGACTGAGGAGGCAGAGGCTGAAGATCCACGGCTGATGGATCTGTCGGAGCACTACATCAAAGTGGACGAGATCCCCTTTGATTTTGCCCGCCGGCGTCTGACCACCGTTGTCCAGGATAAAAGCGGCAAAACGCAGATGGTGACCAAGGGCGCTGTGGAGGAAATGCTGTCGATCTGTTCTTTTGCGGAGGTTGACGGCAGTGTCCGGCCTCTGACTGAGGAGGTGCGCCTGCGTATCCTCCGGACAGTGGACGGCCTCAACAACAAGGGATTCCGTGTGCTTGCCATTGCGCAGAAAAGCAATCCATCTCCGGTGGGGACATTCGGCGTCAAGGACGAGTGTGATATGGTGCTGATCGGCTATCTGGCTTTTCTTGACCCGCCCAAGGAGTCCACTGCGGATGCCATCAGGGCTCTGAAGGATCATGGCGTGACGACCAAAATCCTGACCGGGGACAATGATAAGGTTACCCGTACTATCTGCAAGCAGGTGGGGCTGAGGGTGCGCAATATGCTGCTGGGATCGGATCTCGAACACATGAGCGATGCCGAACTGGCCCGGGCAGCGGAAACCACCGATGTTTTCGCCAAGCTGACCCCGGATCAGAAGGCCCGGGTTGTCTCGGTGCTGCGGGAGAATGGTCACACAGTTGGCTTCATGGGGGATGGCATCAATGATGCCGCTGCCATGAAAGCGGCAGACATCGGTATCTCTGTGGATACCGCAGTGGATGTCGCCAAGGAGTCAGCGGATATTATCCTGCTGGAAAAGGATCTGATGGTATTGGAGCAGGGGATCATCGAAGGCCGTAAGACCTATGCCAATATGATCAAGTACATCAAGATGACTGCCTCGTCCAACTTCGGCAATATGTTCTCGGTGCTGGCTGCATCGGCACTCTTGCCATTCCTGCCCATGATGAGCGTCCATCTGATTTTCCTGAACCTGATCTATGACCTGTCCTGTACAGCCATTCCCTGGGACAATGTGGATGAGGAGTTCATTGTCAAGCCCCGGAAATGGGATGCGTCCAGTGTGGGCAATTTCATGATCTGGATCGGGCCTACCAGTTCTATTTTCGACTTTACAACCTATCTGTTCATGTATTTTGTGTTCTGTCCGATCTTTGTTTCGGGCGGTGTGCTGTTCAACGATCTGCCCGCTCATTTCAGCGGAGCGGAACTGGCTGTGATGCAGGCAAAGTACATCGGAATGTTCCAGGCAGGCTGGTTTGTGGAGTCCATGTGGAGCCAGACCCTGGTTATCCACATGATCCGGACCCCCAAGCTGCCCTTTATCCAGAGCAGAGCTTCCGCACCGCTGACACTGCTCACTATGATGGGGATCACAATCCTGACGATCATTCCGTTCACACCCTTTGGAGCCGTGCTTGGGTTTACAGCCCTGCCTGCTGCTTACTTTGCCTATCTGATTCCGTGCATTCTGCTCTATATGGTACTGGCTACCAGCCTGAAAAAAGCCTATGCACGACACTATGGGGAGCCGCTTTGAGAATAGGAGGTGTTTTATATGAACTGGACAGCGATCTGGACAAGCCTGTTCGGCACCACATCCCTTTTTGGGGTCAATATGGGTTTCTGGGCAGGCATGGCCTCTGTTCTGCTGATTGTGATTCTGATGAATGTGGTGTTCTGGAGCATAAAGCCACAAAATCCGGGTCAGATGTGATAACTGCTGCCCTGAATCCTATCTGACTTCCCGCTTATGGAGCCGGAAAAGCCAGGGAGAACAAAAAGAGCGGACTGACTTTTGTCAGTCCGCTCTTTTTCATGAATCCTATAAAATCACTGCTATGAAGGAGTTCGGCTCCTCACACAGTCAGCTCTGACAGGCTCCGGGGTTTATTCCCACTCAATGGTTGCCGGGGGCTTGGAGGTGATGTCATACACGATGCGGTTGACATGCTTGACCTCGTTTACGATCCGGCGGGATACCTTGTCCAGTACATCGTAGGGGATGCGGGCCCACTCAGCGGTCATGAAGTCGCTGGTTACAACGCCGCGCAGGGCAATGGTGTAGTCGTAGGTACGGCCGTCGCCCATAACGCCTACCGAACGCATATTGGTCAGTACGGCAAAGTACTGGTTGATCTCACGATCCAGGCCAGCCAGATGCAGTTCCTCACGGAAGATGGCGTCGGCATCACGCAGCAGATCCAGCTTTTCCTTGGTCAGCTCGCCCAGAACACGGATACCCAGACCAGGGCCGGGGAAGGGCTGACGCCATACAATGTTCTCAGGCAGACCCAGTTCCGAACCCAGGGCGCGCACTTCGTCCTTGAAGAGCTGACGCAGCGGCTCGATGATCTCCTTGAAGTCCACATAGTCAGGCAGACCGCCTACATTGTGGTGGCTCTTGATGACAGCGGAATCGCCCACGCCCGACTCGATTACGTCCGGATAGATGGTGCCCTGTGCCAGATAGTCCACCGAGCCGATCTTCTTGCCCTCTTCCTCAAAGATGCGGATAAACTCCTCACCGATGATCTTTCTCTTGCGCTCGGGATCGGTTACACCAGCCAGACGGGCCAGGAAGCGATCCTCGGCATTGATGCGGATAAAGTTGATGCTGCCGTCGCCGAATACAGCTTCGATCTCATCGCCTTCATTCTTGCGCATCAGGCCATGGTCTACAAAGATGCAGGTGAGCTGACGGCCCACTGCCTTGGAGATCAGCGAAGCCACAACCGAGCTGTCCACACCGCCGGACAGAGCCAGCAGCACCTTGCCGTCACCAACCTTGGCACGGATCTGCTCAATGGCAGTCTGGGCATAGTTCTTCATGGTCCAGTCGCCGGTGGCGCCGCACACATTGTACAGGAAGTTCCGGATCATGGCAGTGCCGTTTTCAGTCAGGGTCACTTCCGGATGGAACTGCATGCCATAGAGCTTGGCAGCCTCATTGTACATGGCAGCTACGGGGCAGCTGTCGGTATGGGCAGCGGACTTGAAGCCCTCGGGCAGTTCATAGATGGTATCGTTATGGCTCATGAGCGCATTGGCCTCTTCAGCCAGACCGGAGAAGATGGTGCAGTCAGTATCAAATTCCACCGGCTTTCTGCCATATTCACGGATATGGCCCGGCTTTACAGTACCGCCCAGAGTATAGGCCATCACCTGTACGCCATAGCAGATACCCAGGATCGGGATTCCCATTTCAAAGATTTCCTTTTCCAGTCTGGGAGCGCCTTCCTCATAAACACTGCTGGGACCACCGGTGAAAATAATACCGATGGGCGCGAATTCCCGGATCTTCTCCAGGGACATATTGTAGGGATGGACTTCACAGTACACATTGCATTCCCGCACTCTGCGTGCGATGAGCTGATTGTACTGACCGCCGAAATCCAGAATAAGGACCTTCTGATTTTCCATACGCTACCTTGCCTTTCTATATGGATTCATACTTTCTTTTATTTTTACATTTTTTGAGGGAAAAAGCAAGGTTTTTACCCCGATTCCAAATTCTTTGCGCTTTTTATACAAAGTGTTCCGGACACACCGGGATCAGACTGTGTCACCTGTCGGGCATCGGGAGGAAAAACAGGGGATTTTCCCTGGAAATTCCCCTGTGAAAATTGTCAGTTTCCCTTGCCATTTTTTTGTGATTTTACTATAATGAAAGAATAGCTCAGACTGATTCTGAATGGTCTGGCAGGATACCAAACATTTTTGAGGAGGATTCGATATGGGCAAAGATCTGGATAAAACCTATGATCCCCATTCATTTGAGGATCGACTTTATGCCTTCTGGCAGGAAAAAGGATACTTTTCCCCTGTCGTCGACCATGACAAAAAGCCTTACAGCATCATGATGCCGCCGCCGAACATCACGGGTCAGCTGCATCTGGGCCATGCTCTGGATAATACACTGCAGGATATTCTCATCCGGTTCAAGCGGATGCAGGGCTACTGCACCCTGTGGCTGCCCGGTACCGACCATGCTTCCATTGCTACCGAAGCCAAGGTAGTAGAAGCCATGGCAAAGGAAGGGCTTACCAAGGAAGGCGTAGGCCGTGAAGAATTCCTGCGCCGTACCTGGCAGTGGAAGGAAACCTATGGCAGCCGCATCAACGCGCAGATCAAGCGTCTGGGCAGTTCCTGCGACTGGAGCCGGGAGCGCTTTACCATGGACGAGGGCTGTTCCCGGGCGGTACGGGAAGTGTTCGTCAATCTGTATGAAAAGGGCCTGATCTATCAGGGCGAACGCATCATCAACTGGTGCCCCCACTGCAAGACTTCCATTTCGGATGCCGAGGTGGAATTCGAAGAGCAGGCCGGACATTTCTGGCACATCAAGTACCCGCTCACCGATGGCAGCGGCTATCTGGAAGTAGCCACCACCCGTCCCGAAACCATGCTGGGTGATACCGGTATTGCCGTCAACCCCAATGATGAGCGCTACAAGCATCTCATTGGCAAGACTGCCATCCTGCCGCTGGTAGGCCGGGAGCTGCCCATCGTCGGCGATGAGTATGTGGAGATGGACTTCGGTACCGGTGTCGTAAAGATGACCCCCGCCCATGACCCCAACGACTTTGAAGTGGGTCTGCGGCACAATCTGGAAGTCATCAATGTGATGAATGAGGATGCCACCATCAACGAAAAGGGCGGCAAGTATGCCGGTCTGGACCGCTATGAGGCCAGAAAGCAGATCGTTGCTGACCTGGAGGAGCAGGGCTATCTCATCAAGATCGAGGATTACAACCACAATGTAGGCAGCTGCTACCGCTGCGGTACCACCATTGAGCCGATGATCTCCAAGCAGTGGTTCGTCAAGATGAAGCCGCTGGCTGAGCCTGCCATTGAGGCGGTACGCTCCGGCAAGACCAACTTTGTCCCCGAGCGGTTCGACAAGATCTACTACAACTGGATGGAGAACATCCGTGACTGGTGTATTTCCCGTCAGCTCTGGTGGGGCCACCGGATTCCCGCCTGGTACTGCGAGGACTGCGGCGAGGTGATCGTTTCCAAGGAAGATCCCACTGTATGTCCCAAGTGCGGCAGCACCCATCTGCACCAGGACGAGGATACCCTGGATACCTGGTTCTCGTCGGCACTGTGGCCCTTCAGCACCCTGGGCTGGCCGGACAAGACCGAGGATCTCGAGTACTTCTATCCCACCAGCACTCTGGTGACCGGCTATGACATCATCTTCTTCTGGGTAGCCCGTATGATCTTCTCGGGCATTGAGCACATGGGGGAGACTCCCTTTGAGAATGTGTTCATCCATGGTATCGTCCGGGATGCCCAGGGCCGCAAGATGAGTAAATCCCTGGGCAACGGCGTTGACCCGCTGGAGATCATCGACCGCTACGGCGCTGACTCGCTGCGGTTCACCCTGGTCAATGGCATCAGCCCGGGCAGCGATATGCGCTTCAGCGAGGAGAAGGTGACTTCTTCCCGCAACTTTGCCAACAAGCTGTGGAATGCCGCCCGGTTCATTCTGATGAACCTGCCTGACGCCGATTCCCTGGAGCTGTCCCTGCCGTCCGAGCTCACCGCTGAGGACAAGTGGGTGCTCACCAAGTATGACCGCCTGGTTCAGGAGACCACCGACGCCCTGGAGCGGTTCGATGTGGGTGTGGCTGCCGGCAAGATCTACGACTTCATCTGGGACATCTACTGCGACTGGTATATCGAGCTGGCAAAGTCCCGGCTGCAGGCCGGCGGCGAAACCGCTGACAATGCCCGCCGTGTTCTGGTGTATGTGATGACCGGTGTGCTGCAGATGCTGCATCCGTTCATGCCCTTCATCACTGAGGAGATCTGGCAGGCTCTGCCCCACGAAGGGGAGAGCATCATGGTCAGCAAGTGGCCTGAGTCCAATCCGGCTCTGCGCTTTGACGCCGAGGAGGCAGACTTTGAAAAGGTGATGAACCTGATCCGTGCTGTGCGCAATGTGCGTGCGGAGATGAATGTTCCGCCGTCCCGGAAGGCCAAGCTGTTCATCGAAACCAAGGTGCCGGAGATCTTCCGTGCCGGTCAGGCCTTCATTGAGCGTCTGGCCTTTGCGCCTGAGGTGGAGATCGGCGAGAGCTTTGATCTGCCCGGCGCTGCCCAGGCCATCACTGCCGATGCCCGCATCCTGATCCCCATGGACGAACTCATCGACCGGGAGAAGGAGCTGGCCCGTCTGGAGAAGGAAAAGGCTGCCTGCCAGAAGGATATTGACTTCCTGTCCGGCAAGCTGTCCAATGCCGGCTTTGTAGCCAAGGCTCCGGAGAAGGTGATCGCCATGGAGCGGGAAAAGCTGGCCAAGGCGGAGGAAAAGCTCACCCGCATCGAGGAGAGCATCCGCAATCTGGGCTGATCCTGACCCGATACAATTACAATTTACACGGCACAGTCGTTTTCCAATGCGGCTGTGCCGTGTTTTTTGCGGAAACGGGGAAGAAAAGGTCACGCTTTACAAAACAGGTGCGCCGGTGTAAGATGAAATCAGAATTTTATGCCGGAAGGCAGGGAGAGCGTTATGACAGGACAGGAAGCAGTAGACTATATCCACAGTGCCCGGGGCCGGGGGAAGAAGGACGGACTCCGGAAGATCACCGAGCTGATGCATCGCCTGGGCGACCCCCAGGACAAGCTGCGGTATGTGCATGTGGTGGGCACCAATGGCAAAGGCTCCACCACCTCGATGATTGCCCATTCCCTCACAGCGGCGGGGTACAGGACGGGAATGTTCATCTCGCCGTTTATCCTCGATTTCCGGGAGCGGATGCAGATTGACGGCGAGATGATCTCCCCGGAGGCGCTGGCCTCCTGTGTGGAGGAGGTGCGCCGGGAAGCGGATCAGATGGCAGCAGAGGGCAGGCAGCCCACCGAGTTTGAGCTGGTCTGCGCCACTGCCTTTGTGTGGTTTGCCCGGGAGCAGTGTGAGGTGGTGGTGCTGGAAGCCGGCATCGGCGGACGGCTGGACTCCACCAACATCGTAAAGGATACCCTGGCGGCGGTGATCTGTTCCATCGGCCTGGACCATGTGGAGGTTCTCGGGGATACCCCTGCCAAAATCGCGGCGGAAAAGTGCGGGGTGCTCCGCCCGGGGATTCCCTGCATCTGCTACCCCGACCAGGATCTGGACGCCCTGGCTGTCATCATGGAGAAGGCGGCAGAGCAGAACTGCCGGCTGATCCAGGGCAATCTCCGGGCGGTGGAGGTGGAGCGCATGACGCTGGAGGGCACCGATCTGCGCTACCGGGATCTTTCGATCCATCTGCCGCTGGTGGGACGCTATCAGATCGCCAACTGCGTCAATGCGGTGGAAGCCCTGCTGGCGCTGCGGGCCCGGGGCATGAATATCCCGGACAGCGCCATTGTCCGGGGCATCGGCGAGACCTTCTTCCCGGTGCGCATGGAGGTGGTCAGCCGCTGTCCCACTGTGATCCTGGACGGAGCCCACAACGAATCGGGCGCGGCGGCCCTGTCCGGTTCGCTGGAGGGGCTGGTCACCGGGCGGCTGGTGATCCTCATCGGCATGATGAAGGACAAGGATGTGCGCCACGCCATCTCCAGGACCCTGCCGCTGGCTGACCGGGTGTATACCGTGGAGCCGCTGGACAATCCCCGTGCCATGCCCTCGGATGAGCTGGCTGCGTTGGCAGGGGAGTACTGTGCCGATGTGCGTCCCTGGGGCAAGGAGCTGGACGGGGCCTTTGCCGACGCCTATGACAGCCTTACCCCGGAGGATACGCTGCTGGTGTGCGGGTCGCTCTATGTGGCGTCCGATCTCCGGCACACCGCCCGGCGGTTCTTTGAAGGCCGGGAAATCCCGCACAGCCCGCATCTCTGAGTTGCCCACGGGAATTTTTCCCTCTGTCAGAAACCGACTCACTTTTTATCCTGAATCCTCTATCCTTTGGGATAGAGGATTTTTATTGCATTTTTTGCGAAAGGACGGAAGCTATGGCTGTCACGCTGGAAGTAACAAATGAGGAGATCACTGCCTATCTCAGCGGTGAGATCGACCATCACAGTGCGGTGGAACTGCGCCGCCGGATCGATGAATCGGTGCTGTCCGGGACTCCGGAACGGCTGATTCTGGACTTTTCCGGGGTCACCTTCATGGACAGTTCGGGCATCGGGCTGATTATGGGGCGCTGGCGCCTGATGCAGGAACAGGGCGGACATCTGCTTGTACAGGGAGTCCCCAGATCGCTGCGCAAGGTGATGAAGGTGTCCGGGCTGGACAAGCTCGGCGTACTGGAAGAAAAAGAAGAGGTGAAACAATGAAAAAGACAAACAGCATGAAGCTGCAGTTTGTGAGCCGGTCAGCCAATGAGGGATTTGCCCGGACAGCGGTGTCCGGATTCCTGGCGTCCCTGGACCCCACTGTGGAGGAGCTGGCGGACATCAAGACTGCGGTTTCCGAAGCGGTGACCAACTGTATTGTCCATGCCTATGCCGACCGGATCGGCATTGTTTACATAGCCGCAGATCTCTATGCGGACGGCAGAGTGGTGATCCGCATCCGGGATAAGGGCTGCGGCATTCCCGATGTGGAAAAGGCCATGGAACCGCTGTTCACCACCGGCGGGGAGGACCGGGCCGGACTGGGCTTTGCGGTGATGCAGAGCCTGATGGACAAGGTCCGGGTGCGTTCCCAGGTGGGGAAGGGCACCACCGTCACACTGGAGAGGAGGATCGAAAGCAGAGGGGATCAGAATGACCGGGACACTGAGTGAGTCCGCCCGGGACCGCCAGAAGATGATCGAGGAAAACCTGGGCCTGGTGCATTCCTGTGCCCATCGCTTCAAGGGCCGGGGCATTGAATATGACGATCTGTTCCAGGCCGGATGCATGGGGCTGGTCAAAGCCTGCGATGCCTTTGATTTCTCCCGGGGCGTGCGGTTTTCCACCTATGCGGTGCCGGTGATCCTCGGGGAGATGCGCCGGCTGTTCCGGGACGGCGGCACGGTCAAGGTGAGCCGTTCGCTGAAGGAACTCTCCCTGCGGGTGGTGCGGGGACGGGAGCAGCTGGCGGTCCGGCTGGGCCGTGATCCCACCATCGAGGAGCTGGCGGAGGAGCTGGGGCTCACCCGGGAAGAGGTGGTGGAGGCGCTCAATGTATCGGCGCCGCCGCTCTCGCTGACCGTGTCCTCGGAAGAGGGAGAGACCCAGATCGACCTGCCGGTACAGTCCCCGGAGGAAAACCTCTCGGAGCGGATGGCTCTGCGGCAGATCCTGGGAGAGCTGGAGCCCCGGGACCGGCAGCTCATCATTCTGCGGTACTTTATGGACAAGACCCAGACCCAGACGGCGGAACAGCTGGGTATGACCCAGGTGCAGGTCTCCCGCCGGGAAAAGAAACTGCTCCTCGCCATGCGGCAGAAACTCCTGTGATATTACTACTGCGATCCACTTACCTCCTGTCGGCACTGCGGAGTCTTTGGCTCCGCAGTGCTTTTTTATATGCGGGAAATTGCCAAAGCGGCATGATTGTGCTACAATTTTCCTCATACATCTAAATGGAAAGGCGGCGGGAAAATGCCTGAGATCCGTATTATTCCCTTTACGCCGGAATATGCCGGCGAACTGGGACAGCTGCACTGGCAGGTGTGGGAGGAAACCTACCGGGGTCTGATCCCCGATGCCTACCTGGATACCTTCACCCCGGAAAAGTGGACCGAAAAAGCCCGGCGGGATACACTGTCCAGCTTTCTCCTCTTTGAGGATGGGGAACTGGCGGGGTTCGCCAGCTGTTCCGACCCGGCCCGGGAATCGGTGCCGGTGCCGGAGGCTTCGGAGATCGTGGCCTTCTATCTGCTGCGGAAGTTCCAGGGTCAGGGGTTGGCAGGGGCGCTGATGCGGCACTGTCTGGACTTCTGCACCTGTCCGAATGTGGTGCTGTATGTGCTGGAGGGCAACGAAAAAGCCGCTGGATTCTACCGCCATATGGGTTTTGAACCGACCGGGCGTATCCAGCTGGATCACACGCCGTATGGAACTCTGCGGGATCTGGAAATGGTCTGCCGCCGGAAGAGAAAGGAGAACTGACCAATGGAAACGGAACTGAATTTCCGATTTGCAGTGCGGGAGGATACCCCGCTGATCCTCCAGATGATCCGGGAGCTGGCGGATTATGAGAAACTCCTGGACGAGGTAGTCGCCACCGAGCCGGTTCTGGAGGAGTGGCTCTTTGACCGGCAGAAGGCGGAGGTGCTGTTTGTGCTGACCCCGGAGGGGAAGGAGGCAGGCTTTGCCCTGTTCTTCCACAACTTCTCCACCTTCCTGGGCCGGGCCGGTATCTACCTGGAGGATCTCTATGTCCGTCCGGAATACCGGGGCCGGGGGTATGGCAAGGGACTGATCCGCCGTCTGGCTGCCCTGGCAGTGGAGCGGGGCTGCGGACGGCTGGAGTGGTGGTGCCTGGACTGGAACCAGCCCAGCATCGATTTCTATCTCTCGCTGGGGGCAGAGCCCATGTCCGACTGGACCGTCTACCGCATCGCCGGCAAGACCCTCACCGACCTCGCTGCCGAACCCAAGGCATAGAGAATGTCCATCGTGCAGCCGGGCTGTTGAAGCGGCCCGGCATGGGCTCCTGCCGCTTATTGGGAGCAGAGCCCATGTCCGACTGGACTGTCTATCATATCCAGAACAGAAAAAGAAAGCCGTCCGGCATAGCCGGGCGGCTTTTTGCATGGTCGTATGAGGGTCAGGCGGCTTCGGCGGAAAGCTCCGGTTCATAGAGCGCATCCAGCCGATCCTCTCCGCCGAACAGGTTGTTGTACTGGAAGGACTGATAGGCATCGATCAGCGGGGTGAAGTCGTTGGTCTCCAGATGGCTGTAAGCATTGCCCTCCGCATCGGTATAGCCGGGGAAGCAGATGGCAGGCAGGATCTCCTGCACGCCCCAGAGGAACTCGCCATAGCCGGTGGTTTCGATTCCAGCCAGACGCAGCAGCTGCTGCCCCAGGAAGTTCAGGCTGGTGGTGGGCAGCTCCATCTGCGGCAGGTCATAGTTGGCCCAGATGAGATAGGGAACTTCATACTTGCGCATGTATTCCTCCATGCTCATGCCGTCATCGCCCACATTGTAGACCAGATCCAGGAACTCCTGCTCCACCGAGGGCTGATGGTCGCCGAACATTAGAATGATGGTGGGTTCCTCATAGGTGGAGAAGTAGTCCACCAGCATCTGGAACGCCTCGTCCGACTTGTTGGCAAGGGTCAGGTACTGTTCCGCCTTAGGGAACTGTCCGGGATAGTCGGCGACAGTCACTTCGGCGGGATAATCCGCAACTGTATAGCTGCCATGGTTCTGAATGGTCACATTGAACAGGAACAGGGGCTGACCCGGCTCCTTCTGCTCAAACTCCCAGATAATCTGTTCAAAAGAGGTGGCATCGCTGATGTAGCCGTGCTCGGTGGTCACCGGCACATCCAGATCCTCCTCGCATTTGAAGTTGTCAAAGCCCAGTTTGGGATAGGCCAGATTCCGCTGCCAGGAGGTGCGTTCGCCGGGGTGCATGGCAAGACAGTCGTACCCATAGCCGGACAGGATGCTGGCAAGGGATTCGCTGCTCTCGCCCAGATACTGCTGATAGGGGATACTGCCCGAGGGCAGGAATGCCATGGAATTGCCGGTGAGGAATTCAAACTCGCTGGCACTGGTACCGGCGCCGAATACCGAGGCATAGGCATGACCGAACAGGGCGCCGCTGGCATCGATGTGATCGGTCAGGCTCTCGCTGAACTGGACAGTGCCGAAATTCTCATAGTCTGCCCAGGACTCATTCATAATGGCGATGATATTGGGGCGCTCCACTGTGGTGAGGGGCTCAGGGTCCACACTGACCGTCTCCATCAGCTCCTGGATGTAGTCCGGGGAGGTGTTGGAGGGCTCCTCCACCTCCATGAACTGGAAGTTCCGCAGGAAGGCGGTGAGGACGCCGGAGGTGCGGTAGGAGCCGGCCTGATCCCAGACATCGGTGCTGACGCCGAAGCGCCCCAGGGTGCTGGTATTGAGGATGGGGGTAAAGCAGAGCAGTGCCATCAATAGGCAGGCCAGACGGGCCGGAAGGCTCTGCCGCAGCCGTACCCGACCGCCGGACCGGATGGAGCGGTGGATCAGGACAGCGAAGCCCAGCAGGATAGAGAGGGCAGCAGCCATCTCCCAGGTGACATAGAGGTCATAGCTGTCTGCCACAGCCACCGCAGTGCGCAGGGCTGTGAAATCCCAGGGGAGGATGGGCAGGCCCCGGTAGAGGTTGACAAAGTAGTTGGCAACGCCCCAGGCAATGCAGGCCAGATGGACAATCAGGCTGCAGAGCAGCAGGCGGTTGGTGAGGGCAGTGAGCAGGAAAAAGGCAGCGCCGATGCAGATGTAGTTGGCGAGGGTGACTCCCAGGCTGTGATCCCAGGGCATGCTGCCGAACACGAACTGCATCATATAGAAGGAGGTCAGCGGGGTAAAGAAGAGTACACCCCGTCCGATCCATTTTGCCCGCCGCCAGATCCGGGCAAACTGCATATCATTTTGTTCCAAAATTACAACAACTCCAGATATTTTATGAATTGAGGCTGTTATGCCGGACAAAGCCCGCATGGAATGCTTTCAGTATAGCATAATCCACAGCAATTCTCAAAAGAAGCACCCTGTATCTGCGCCGCAGGCGAATACAGAATGCCTCGGGGTATGAGCAGAATGGAATCATCGCCCATTGGGACGAGTCGTCCGGCCATAAAAACAGGTATAAGAGCCGATTTGCGGCTATTATACCATGAAGCGTCAGCGAAATGGTATAACTGGCCATTAGGACGGAAGCAGGCTACGCCTGCGAATCGTCTGGCCGTAAAAACAAGTATAATAGCCGATTTGCGGCTATTATACCATAAACTCTGTGATTTTGCGGAGAAATGTAAAAAACTCTTGCAATAAGTTCAAAAATAGTTTACAATTTTCGCAATACAAGGAGAAAAACCGGATTGTTTGTTCACAGTCCGGTGGGGAAACTGCCTGCGGGGAATGAATTCTTGCCGGGCTTTTTATCGTCCCCGGACAGGAATTTCACCGGACAGGGAAAAGAGAGGTTGAATCACATGAAGCTGCTGGAAGAACGGATTCGCCAGGAAGGTATCGTTAAATCGGGAAGCGTCCTCAAGGTGGACAGTTTCATCAATCATCAGATGGATGTGCTGTTCTTTGACAAGATGGGCGCGGAATTCAAGCGCCTCTATGCCGACGCGCCCATCAACAAGATCCTCACCATCGAGGCCAGCGGCATCGGTATTGCCATCATTGCCGGCCTGCACTTCGGCGTGCCGGTGGTCTTTGCCAAGAAGAGCCGTTCCTCCAATATCTCGGACGATGTCTATCACACTGTGATCCACTCCTACACCCACAACAACGACAACAATGTCATTGTATCCCGGGAGTATCTCAGCCCGGAGGACCATCTGCTCATCATCGATGACTTCCTGGCAAACGGCTGTGCCATGGAGGGTCTTATCGATCTGGCGCACCAGGCCGGCGCAACCGTAGAAGGTCTGGGCATCGCTGTGGAAAAGGGCTTCCAGAAGGGCGGCGACAAGCTCCGTCAGGAGGGCTACCGGGTGGAATCGCTGGCGATCATCGAGTCGATGGACGCCGCCACCGGTGAGATCGTGTTCCGGGAGCAGGACTGACCTGCCCTGGATCTGGAAGGGAGAGAGCAGCATGGAGATCCGCCATCTGACCCCAGCGGAGATCCCCCAGGGGCTGGAGCTGGTCCGGGACGTTTTCCTGGAGTTTGAGGCGCCGGACTACCCGCCTGAGGGAGTGGAGGAGTTCTTCCGCTTTCTGGACGACCCGCAGCAGGCGTCCCTCTGCTTTTACGGCGCCTGGGACGGAACGGTTCTCCGGGGCGTTCTGGCAGCGAGGGAGGAGCACATCTGCCTTCTGTTTGTAAGGCGGGAATACCATCGCCAGGGGACAGCCCGTGCTCTGATCGAAGCCTATTGCCGGGAGCAGACCGGGGCAGTCACAGTCAATTCCTCGCCCTATGCGGTGGAGGCCTATCACCGTCTGGGATTCCGGGATACAGCGCCCCAGCAGACAGTCAATGGAATCACTTTTACGCCCATGATCCGGGAAGTGTGACCCCGCTCACAGAAAAACAGACCGGGTTTGTATTAAAGTAGAGGAAAACAGGGCAGGATGATCCTGTACCCATAAGACCGGTCCCCACCGGACCCCTGAACTGAAAGGATGAATGACGGATGCGTATTACAAAGGATACACTGATCGGCGATATTCTCAAGATGGATATGGGCATGGCCCGCATTCTGATGCAGAATGGTATGGGTTGTGTCGGCTGTCCGGCTTCCGCTCGTGAGAGTCTGGGTGAGGCCTGTGCCGTACATCGTATGGACCCTGAGAAGGTTCTCAGCGAACTGAACGCCTATCTGGACAATCTGTAAGCCGGCGGCCGGGAATACCCGGACAATGCGGGATAACGCAGAACCATCAAAGCAGCCCGAACGCCGGAAGAAAGGCATTCGGGCTGTTTTTTGCATCAAGATACAAGGGAGTTGTGGAAATTATGGCAAAAGTACTTCTGATCAACGGCAGCCCCAACGAGCATGGCTGTACCTACACCGCGCTGCATGAGGTGGAGGGTGTCCTGCGCCGGCACGGCATTGAAACCGAGATCCTCTGGCTGGGACGCAAGCCGGTGGCAGGATGCATCGCCTGCAACACCTGTGCCCGGACCGGACACTGTGTCTTTGGGCCGGAGACCTTTGATGACAAGGTCAACCGGGTGCTGGACGAACTGGACAGCATCGACGCCATTGTCGTGGGTTCGCCGGTCTACTACGCCGCCGCCAGCGGACAGATCACCTCCTTCCTCAATCGGCTGTTCTATGCCGGCGGACGCCGGATGGCCGGTAAGCTGGGCGCGGCAGTGGTCTCCTGCCGCCGGGGCGGTGCCGCTTCTGCCTTTGACCAGCTCAACAAGTACTTCACCATCTGCAATATGCCGGTGGTATCCTCCCAGTACTGGAACCAGGTGCATGGCAATACCCCTGAGGAGGTACTGCAGGATGCCGAGGGTCTGCAGATGATGCGCACTCTGGGCGAGAATATGGCCTGGCTGCTCCGGAGCATCGAAGCCGGAAAGAAGGCCGGTGTTCCCGCTCCGCAGTATGAGCCCAAGGTTGCCACAAACTTTATCCGGTGAGGTGAGTAGAATGCGTCCCATCGATCCCTATTCCTACCACTGCGGCGTCATGGACAGCTTCTGTGAGATTGTCGGCGCCGGTGTCAAGCCCATGGCGCTCAGCCATCCGTTTGCCTCGCCGGAGGAACGGGCCGAGTACCGGGAGTATGCCGCAAAGATGGCGGGACAGTACGGCGTGCTGCTCGCCGAGGAGGACAGCCTGCCGGTGACCCCTCTCTTCCCGGCTGACGCCTGTGAAGGGGTGTATGTCTTTCTCTTCATCGGCAGCCAGGCTGTCCAGGAGCGGTACCGGGCACTCCGGGACCGCACAGCAGAACTGCGCCGCACCGGGCAATATGATCTGCAGTCCCGGCTGGAAGCGGCCCGGGAACTGGGCAGACTGCTGGGATATACACCCGAAGCAGTGGAGCGAATGATCGCTTCCAATCTGGAAGCATAAGGGGCAGTGCCTGTTACACTTGTGTAAATTCCATAAAATAGAACCGGGTTTTCTCACAAATATTCTCATGGTTTTTGGGCAGTCTGCTGGAAAAAGATGATTGAAAAATGGCGGAAAAGCCAGTATAATGAAAAAGGCGGATTTCTTATAACAGGGTAGGACGATCCGCCTTTTTCGTTTTGACAGGCCCGGATCAAACCGGCAGCTTGTCCAGGTAAAACAGGTTATCAAGAACAGGAGAGTAGCTATGAAAAAGGTTTACACAGGCAAGACCAAGAATGTGTATGAGCTGGAAAACGGCAACTACATGCTCGAATTCAAGGACGATGTAACCGGTGAGAACGGTGTATTCGATCCCGGTGCAAACACCGTCGGCCTGAGCATCGAGGGCATTGGCAAGTCCAACCTCAAGATGTCGGTACACTTCTTCGAGATCCTCAAGGCTGCCAGCATCAAGACCCACTATGTCAGCGCTGATCTGGAGAACGGCACCATGGAAGTTCTGCCTGCCAAGGTATTTGGTCATGGTCTGGAAGTAATCTGCCGCATGAAGGCCACCGGCAGCTTTATCCGCAGATATGGCGATTACATTGAGGACGGTACTCCTCTGGACGCCTATGTGGAAACCACCTTCAAGAACGACGCCAAGGGTGACCCGCTGGTAACCGAGGATGGTCTGATCGCACTGGGTGTAATGTCTGCTGAGCAGTATGACTCCATGCGTGCCCTCACCAAGAAGATTGCCAGAGTTGTAGCGGATGAGCTGTCCAAGCACGGCATGGAGCTGTGGGACATCAAGTTCGAGTTCGGCTACAATGGCGACGAAGTAATCCTCATCGATGAGATCGCTTCGGGCAATATGCGCGTCTACAAGGACGGCAAGATCGTAGATCCCATGGATATGGGCAAGTTCCTGTTCGCATAATAGCTATAAAAAGATCTCCGTTCTCTGGCTTCAGCCGGGGGACGGGGATCTTCCTGCTTTCAGCGCGCAGAAAAAACCGCGCCGCATCGGTCATTCGGACCTGCGGCGCGGTTTTTGTTTTTATTCAGGGGTCAGCGGTCGATCCATTCCTCTGCGGTATCGGCAGTTTCCTGGAGGATGCGGAAGTATTCACTGGCATGCCAGCCATCGGCAACCGAATGATGGATCTGCAGGGTTACCGGCAGCATCAGACGGCCATTCTGTTCCGCAGCCTGTCCCACTGTGATGATGGGCGGCAGGAAATCGCCGTCGGTATAGAGATTCAGATTGATCTCGGTATAGTGCAGCCAGGGGATCGAGGAGAAGTTATGTACATTGGGAGGAAAGTTCCCCTGGGGCTGTACGCCGCCCTTTTTGCCCCACAGGGCAATATCCCGGCACATGGCCTCATAGAACTCCCGGAAGGATTCACTGTACGGGGTGTACAGGCTGGAAAACAGTTTGGTTTCCGGATTCCAGACAGTGTAGGCCGGGGAGGTGGTGTCATACCAGCCCACCTGACCTTCGCTGTTGCGGTCAAAGCGCAGGTTGACAATGGAGTTTACTGCACGGGCAGACAGCCAGGTCAGACAGGGCGTCAGCCGGAGCGACCGGGCTTTGGCTGCATGATACAGGACAGTGATGTCCACATTGGCAGTGATGCTGTAAGTACAGCGGGCGTTGTTCATATAGTGCTGATAGTATTCAGCACGGTCCCAGGCGGCAAAATCAATGGGGTGAAACATAGTTGGTTCCTCCGTTTCAGGCGGTTTCGGGTGGATAGGCTCTCACAGATCGAAACCGCCTGACTTGTTTGTGGAACACTCGCTTTGACACATGGCGATTCACCTCGTTTCAGACAGGATACAGGCTCAGACAGACAGAGCCAGGAAAGCGAAATAGCTTGCCAGCACCAGAGCCGGCGGGATAAAGTAGATGGTCTTGCGCAGACGGGGATATTTGCGGCGGCCCTTGGATTTGTAGAGAATGGGCATGGCAATAAAGATGGCGCTGGCAAGGCCGAAGATAAGCAGCAGCCAGGTCTGGCTGGTGGTGACATAGAGTGAACCGCCCGCATAGGTGAGGTCCGCCACAGTGAGGATGGCAAAGTTGAAGAGGTTGCTGCCGAGGATATTGCCGGTCATGGCATTGAAGTTGCCGAGCTTTGCCAGATTGATGGAAGAGGTCAGTTCCGGCAGCGAGGTGGCAACACCCAGCAGCAGGGCGCCGGCGAGGGTAGTGCCGATTTGGTATCTGGAGGCGATGGCATCGGTGGCATAGGTCAGGGCGATGCTGGCAGCCACCAACCCCACGCTGCACAGCACAAAGCGGAAGATAATCTGCTTCATGGAGAGCTGGCTGCTGGCGCCGTCATCGGAATTGGAAACGCCGTCATCCGCGGACATGGTGCGCACGCCGTAGAGGTAGACTGCCAGCAGGACAATGGAGTGGATGCTCACATTGAAGATGGTGAATTCCAGCCCCAGTCCCAGCACCACAATCAGGTAGAGGTAGATGGCAGCCACCAGCACCAGGGACAGGTTGTGGGAGGCGCCGATCCGGGCCCGGCGGAAGCGCTTGGGGAAGGCCAGGAAGAGGGAGGACAGCACAGCGGTATTGAAGATGTCACTGCCGAGGATATTGCCGATGACCAGTTCCGGCTGACCGAGCAGGGCGGTGGCGGAGATACTGGTGAAGAGTTCCGGCAGAGAGGTGATGGCAGCCAGGATCACACCGCCGATGAAGGCGCCGGAGATGCTGGTGCGTTTGTCGATGATGTCCACATAATTGGAGAGCTGGATGGAGAAGCCCATCACAATTACAGCGAGGATCAGATATCCGATAATGATCACAGATTATACCTCCCGGTCATTTCAAATGGAAGAAAAAGTATATCCTTCCGAAGCCGGCGTCTCTGATTCCGATTGTAACACTGCCGGGAATGGAAGTCAAACCCCAGAATGCCGGAGCAGCCGCAGCAGATAATTCTGGCGTTTTTCCAGGGCTGTGAGCTGATGGATGCAGCAGTCGATGAGGTCGCTGTCCTCCGCCATATTGAAGTGGCAGCGGGCTGTTTCCAGCTCCTGCTGGACCAGCCGGAGCTCTTCTTTCGGGGAAAATGGGGTTTCAATGGGGGTACAGGTCTGGGTTTTCATAGGAAATACAGCCTCCGTTCCTTACAGATGGTTCCAGGATACTATATTTCAGAGTCTGGGGGAAAAGAGCTGTTTTTATACCGGTGAAACAAAAAAGCACTCCCGGCCTTTCCGAAAAAAGGCTGGAAGTGCTTCTGCATGCAAAAAGGCGAGCAAACAATAAGCCGAGTTCTGTATTTGACAACAATCTATCTAATCCGTATGTTGCCATACGGCTCAAGCCACCACATCGGAACACGACGGGCCGCCGTATTGTTCCTGTCGGGTGTTGCTTCGGATAGGGTTTGCAGGGCCGTACAGTCTCCTGCACGCCGGTGAGCTCTTACCTCGCCTTTCCACCCTTACCGTGACAAGTCACGGCGGTATATCTCTGTTGCACTTTCCCTATGGTCGCCCACGGCTGCCGTTAGCAGCTATCCTGCCCTGTGAAGCCCGGACTTTCCTCACGCACAGCCTTTCGGCTTTGTGCCCGCTGTTGTCTCGTTTACTCGCATTCCATATCATAGTATATTTTCACCGAAAAGTCAAATCTGTCCTGACCGGCTTTCCCATGTCCGCGGTTCTGTGCTATGATAAACAGGAACAGGATTTTCCATGTGCCGCACGGCTTGATGAAACAGGGCGGAAAAGGCATGCATCGGCGCTGTGAGTTTCCGCCAGTGGGTGCGGATTCCCGGGTTTCCGGAGGCCCCAGTCCCATTGGATTCGCGTAATCCCACCCCTGATGACCGGGCTCTGTCAGGAAATCAGGGTCATGCTGTACGCCTTTTATAAAGTTATAGAAAGGAGCAGTCAAGAATGCTGGAACTGTGTTTTAATGAAGGTGTGGGCGGTCTGCTGGCCTACTGGCAGAGCGGGAAGCAGAAGATCCTCTGTCTGGGGGACGATCTCTCCATCGGCCCGATTGCCGGAGGGCCGGACAGTCAGGAGCGCCGGGAGCAGCTGGTGCGGATTCTCGGTTCCGACCCCTGGGGTGAGCTGCCTGCCGGGGAGTGGATTGATGAAGCCTGGCAGCGCTATTGCCGGACCTGGGAACGCCTGCGCACCCTCCCTGAGGGGACCGAGGTGCGGGTCTGGCTGGACCGGACCCCGGGCAGCCGGTGTGGGTTCCTGGCGTCAGCGGAAGCCCTGGCCTTCCGCAAGGCCCGTGTGACTGCCGCTCTGCTGCCCGAGTGGGTCGCCCGTCCGGATGGTACGGCAGTGGAGTACTCCGGCTGGGGGGAAGCCGGCCCCGAGGAACTGGATGCCCTGCTGGAGGACTGCTGCCGGGGGGTGCCGCAGGTGCTGCTGGGCGGGCTTTCCCACCGGTGGCGGCAGCTCCAGGAGGAAAACACCCCGCTGCGGGCAGTGATAAACGGGCGGCTGCACAGTGTGCCGGAGGACTTCTATGACGGAATGATTCTCTCCCGGCTGCCGGAGGCTGGACAGACCATCCGGCTGGCAGAACTCCTCGGGCGGACGCTGGGGGAGTGCCAGCCCGGCATCGGGGATTGGTGGCTGGCCTGTCGGGCGGAAGCTCTGGCGACAGAGGGCAGGTTCTGTCTCGAACGGGACCCCGATCGCTTCTACAACAGTCATGTGACAGCGTTATAAACGAAACCCCTCCCGGAAATCCCGGGAGGGGGTTGTGTATGGGGTCAGCTCCTCCGGCGGCGGAGGGCGGCGATGCTGTCCACCAGGCACTGGGCAGCCAGCGCCAGCGGGAGGAAGGGGTAGACGTTTTCATCAAACTGCATGAAATACAGAGCCAGTGCTCCGATCAGGCAGAGCCCGTTTATCCACCAGAGGGAGGCAGAAAGCCGGCGGTTCAGCTGGCTTCGCCCTGCCAGCAGAAGCCCATAGCACAGATAGTCGGCAAACAGGAAGAGCCGGCGGGACAGGACATCGAAGGTTTTGGCGGTGTAATCCCACACCAGATAGCGGATCTCCGGTTCCAGCCAGATCCAGGCCATACAGAGGGCAGAGAGCAGCAGGAACCCGGTCAGCGGGCGTGTGTATCCGGACTGTTTCATCTGAGTCCACCTCCTTGCGGCAGAACAGTTCTTTTTATCAGTTTAACATGATGAAGCAGCTCCGGTCAAGATAATGCCGGAAATGCAAAAAAGAGGAGCATGACGCTCCTCTTTTTATATAGGTTAAGGTTTAAGCCTGGGGTTCTGCTTCGGGAAGTTCCTTCCGCTCCAGAATCTCCATGAACTCGTCGCCGGTGATGGTCTCCTTCTCATAGAGGTACTGGGCCAGTTCATCCAGCTTCCGGCGGTTGTCAGTAAGGATCTTCACAGCCTTTTCATACTGCTCCTTGATGAGTTTTACCACTTCCGCGTCAATGCGGGCCTGGGTCTCAGGCGAGCAGCTCAGGGAGGTGTCGCCGCCCAGGTACTGGCTGGTGACCGTTTCCATGGCAACCATGCCGAAGTCATCATTCATGCCGTAGCGGGTGATCATGGCACGGGCCAGCTTGGTAGCCTGCTCAATATCGTTGGAAGCACCAGTGGTAATGGAGTTGAAGGCCACCTGTTCTGCCGCGCGTCCGCCGGTGAGGGTGGCGATCTTGTTGACGATCTCGTCACGGCTCATGAGGTAATGCTCGCCCTCGTCCACCTACATGGTATAGCCCAGGGCGCCGGAGGTACGGGGGATAATGGTGATCTTCTGCACCGGAGCAGAGTGATTCTGCAGGGCAGCCACCAGAGCATGACCGATTTCATGGTAGGCCACAATGCACTTTTCCTTGTCAGTGAGGATGGCGTTCTTCTTCTGGTAACCGGCGATTACCACTTCGATGCTCTCCTCGAGGTCAGCCTGAGTGGCAGTCTTACGACCGTCCCGCACGGCCCGGAGCGCGGCTTCGTTGACGATGTTCGCAAGCTCCGCGCCGGAAGCGCCCGAAGCCATCCGGGCAATCTTGTTGAAGTCCACATCGGGCTCCAGACGGACCTTCCGGGCATGAACCTTCAGAATCTCCTCACGGCCCTTGAGGTCAGGCAGTTCCACCGGCACACGGCGGTCGAACCGGCCGGGACGCAGCAGCGCCGGGTCCAGAGCCTCAGGACGGTTGGTGGCAGCCAGAATGATGACGCCGGTATTGTCCTCGAAGCCGTCCATTTCGGTGAGCAGCTGGTTGAGGGTCTGTTCACGCTCGTCGTTGCCGCCGAACTGTCCGTCACGCTTTTTGCCGATGGCGTCGATCTCATCGATAAAGACGATGCAGGGAGCCTTCTGCTTGGCCTGATCGAACAGATCACGGACCTTGGAAGCGCCCATGCCGACGAACATCTCCACAAACTCCGAACCGGACATGGAGAAGAAGGGCACATTGGCTTCACCGGCTACGGCCTTGGCAAGCATGGTCTTACCGGTTCCGGGAGGGCCCACCAGCAGGATGCCCTTGGGCATCCGGGCGCCGATATCCTTGTACTGGGCCGGGTCATGCAGGTACTGTACGATCTCGGTCAGGCTCTCCTTGGCTTCGTCCTCGCCCGCCACATCGGAGAATTTGATGCCTTCGGAGGATTTCACATAGATCTTGGCATTGCTCTTGCCCAGACCGAACATCATGGAATTGGGTCCTCCGGCCTTATCCATCATCTTTTTGGACATGAACTGTCCGAAGCCGATGAGCAGGATCATCGGCAGTCCCCAGGTGAGCAGGAAATAGAGCCACGGGGAAGTTTCCTCAATGATCTCGCCCCGGGTGGAAACACCGGCATCCAGCAGACGCTGGGTGAGTTCGGTATCGGGCATCATACCGGTCTGATAGATGGTAGTGCCGTCCTTGCTGGTAAAGAGGATCAGGTTTTCCTGGGTCTGAACCTCTGCGGCGCCGACATCCCCTTCCTCCACCATGGTGACGAAGGTGTTGTAATCCACTTCATGGATCTGGCGTTTGGTCAGCCAGGGCATGAACAGGAAATTGAACAGCATGAGCAGCAGAAGCATCAAGCCATAATAATAGATGAGTGGTCGTTTGGGTTGCTTTACTTCATTCATAGGTACGGTCCCTCCCGCAAAGAATTATGTTATCCAAATCCGTCGGCGCAGCGCCCGGTAACAGGAAAATCAACAACATGGTTATCATTATAATGTGTAAAGATAGCCTTTTTATGGTGGAAATATAAACAATAAAATACAGTTTTTAACAATTTGTGACCAAACCGCCGGAGAAGCCCCTCCCTGGTACAACGCACCGTGCTTCCGAAATATCCGCCAGACGATATTTCACTTTGACCGAGAAAATTCCCGTGGGGAAGCTGAGTTTTGGGAGAATGTGAAATTTTTGCGCACTGCTCTTGCAAAGCGGGGAAGTGTCCGGTATAATACAACTTAGATTTTACCAGTGAGGAGCAGATGGCTATGGAAATTAAGAACGAATATCTCCGTGATCTCTACCGCCGTGTGGAGAAGCGTGACCCCAATGAACCCGAATTCCTGCAGGCAGTGGGCGAAGTGCTGCAGTCCCTTGCGCCGGTGGCGGACCGCCGTCCCGACCTCATCGACTGGGGCGTTTTTGAGCGCATTGTTGAGCCGGAGCGCATGATCACCTTCCGGGTGTCCTGGGTGGATGACCAGGGCAAGGTGCAGGTGAACCGGGGCTATCGGGTCCAGTACAATTCCGCCATCGGCCCCTACAAGGGCGGCCTGCGGCTGCATCCGTCGGTGAACGCCTCCATCATCAAGTTCCTGGGCTTTGAGCAGACCTTCAAGAACAGCCTGACCGGTCTGCCCATGGGCGGTGCCAAGGGCGGCAGCGACTTCGATCCCAAGGGCAAGAGCGATATGGAGATCATGCGGTTCTGCCAGAGCTTCATGACCGAGCTGTACCGTCACATCGGCGAGGATACCGATGTTCCCGCCGGTGACATCGGCGTCGGTGCCCGTGAGATCGGCTACCTGTTCGGGCAGTACAAACGCATCCGCAATACCTTCACTGGCGTGCTCACCGGCAAGGGCCTGACCTATGGCGGTTCGCTGGCCCGTACCGAGGCCACCGGCTATGGTCTGCTCTACTTCCTGCGGGAGATGCTCCAGAAGATGAAGCATGAGCCGGTTGCCGGCAAGACCGCTGTGATCTCCGGTTCGGGCAATGTGGCGATCTATGCCTGTGAAAAGTCCCAGCAGCTGGGCATGAAGGTGGTAGCCATGTCTGACTCCGCCGGTTATGTCTATGATGAAAAGGGCATTGACCTCGCTGTGGTCAAGCAGATCAAGGAAGTGGAGCGCGGACGCATCAAGGCCTATGCCGAGCGGGTGCCCGGCGCGGTTTACACCGAGGGCTGCAAGGGCATCTGGACCATTCCCTGCGATGTGGCTCTGCCCTGCGCCACCCAGAATGAGCTGGATCTCGCCGGAGCCGAGGCACTGGTGGCCCATGGCGTCATGGCAGTGTGCGAGGGCGCCAATATGCCCACTACCCCCGATGCCGCTGAGTTCTTCCAGAAGAACGGCGTGCTGTTTGCTCCGGGCAAGGCTTCCAATGCGGGCGGCGTATCGGTGAGCGGTCTGGAGATGAGCCAGAACTCGATGCGTTACAGCTGGACCTTTGAGGAAGTGGACCGCAAGCTGGAGGAGATCATGAAGGGCATCTTCCATGCGGCCTACACCGCCGCTGAGGAGTACGGCTGCTCCGGCGACCTCATTGCCGGCGCCAACATTGCCGGTTTCCTCAAGGTAGCTGAGTCGATGAAGGCTCAGGGCATTGCCTACTGATGCCTGGAACTTCTGCCGGGGATTTGTAAAGAAACTTAAAACTTGCTGGAAAGAAGCCTGCCGCAGGTGGACAAGGCACACGGTTTGCATTATAATGGAATCGTGTGAAAAGTCCACAGTGCGGTGGGCTTTTTCTGTTTCGGAAAGGGGGGGCGGAGGCTTGCGCCGTATTGATTTTCTCATCACACCGGCGGAAGACGGCATGAAGGTGGAGCAGTATCTCAAAACCGTGCGGAAGATGTCCAGCCGGGTGATCATCTCGCTCAAGCACCGGCCCGAGGGGCTGCAGCTCAACGGCGAACATATCCGCACCATTGACCGCATCCATGCCGGGGACACCCTTTCGGTAACCATGGAGGACACCCCACCCGACTATCTGGAGAGCGAGATTCGGGTGCCGGTCCTCTATGAGGACGAAGATGTGATGGTCTACAACAAGCCGGTGGATATGCCCTGTCATCAGGCCAAGACCCACCAGCAGGACACCCTGGCGAATGTCTTTGCCCGGGACTGCCGGGAGCGGGGGCTCACCCTGAGCTACCGGTGCATCAACCGTCTGGACCGGAACACCTCCGGCGCCGTGGTGGTGGCAAAGAATGCCCATGCCGCCACAGTGCTGGGCGGGGTAGGCCGGGGCGGCATCCAGGTGCATAAGCGGTACACGGCGCTGCTCACCGGGATTCTGCCCTATGAGCGGGGCATCATCGACGCAGGCATCGCCCGCATTGACGAGGAGACCATCAACCGCATGGTGGACAACGCCGGACAGCCAGCCCGCACCGGTTTTGAGGTGCTGGGCTATGGCTACCGGCATACGCTGGCGGAGTTTTCGCTCTACACCGGACGGACCCATCAGATCCGGGTGCACATGTGGTGGCTGGGCTATCCCCTGGCCGGAGATGACATCTACGGCTGGGATTTTGATCTCATCGGGCGGCACGCCCTGCACTGCGGGCGGATCTGGTTTCCGCACCCGGTCACCGGGGAGCGGATCGAAGTCACTGCCCCGCCGCCGGAGGACTTCCTGGAGGCCATCCGCCGGGCAGGGGTGCGCCCCAAGGCGGAATCGGCCCATTTTATAGAGAAAAAGGTGATCTTGTGAGAGTTTTGTTTCTGGGCGATGTGGTAGGCGCCTATGGCTGCGAGCTGCTGGAAAAGCGGCTCCGTACCCTGAAAAAGCAGTATGCCGCCGATGTGGTGGTGGTAAACGGCGAAAATTCCGCTGAGGGCAACGGCATGCTGCCCTCCAGTGTCCGCCAGATCTACGACAGCGGCGCGGATGTCATCACCGGTGGCAACCACAGCCTGCGCCGCCGGGAGATCTACAAGGTGCTGGACGAGGAGGAAACCCTGCTGCGCCCGGTGAACTTCCATGCCAATGCCCCGGGCAAGGGAGTCTGTGTGCTGGACTTCCTCAGGTACTGCTTTGCGGTGGTGAACCTCCAGGGGCTTGCCTATATGGTGGACCATCACCGGGACCCCTTTGCCGCCATCGATGAGGTGCTGGCTGGCCTGGATACCCCCAATATCCTGGTGGACTTCCATGCCGAAGCCACTGCCGAAAAGCTCTCCATGGGCTTCTATCTGGACGGACGGGTTTCGGCTGTGATCGGCACCCACACCCATGTGCAGACCGCCGACGAACGCATCCTGTCCGGCGGCACCGCCTATCTCACCGATGCCGGTATGTGCGGCAGTTTTGATTCGGTGCTGGGCGTGAAAAAGGAGCTGGCGGTGGAAAAGATGCGCACCCAGCTTCCCACCCGGTTCGAGAATGCCCGGGGACAGGGAATCCTGTGGGGCTGCGTCATCGACATTGACGAAAAGACCGGACGGGCCCGGAGTATTGAACGGGTCGCCGACCGGGTGGAATAAAAGGGGAGAGCCATGAAAAAACGACTTCTGGCAGGGACACTGGCACTCTGTCTGCTGCTGTCCGGCTGCGGCGGGTTCCGGGACGTGTATGAGGATATCTTCGGCGGCGAACCGGCTTCCTCCGGGGAGCCCCAGTCCCAGACCTCACTGCTGCTGCCGGTGGACATTGACGACAGCCTGGGCCCCTATGCCGCCCAGAGCGATATGAATCTGAGCATCACTTCGCTGCTCTTCGACCCGCTCTTTGTCACCGACAATACCTTCACCCCCCAGCCCTGTCTGGCGGAGAGTATCACCCAGGCGGGGACAGGGGAATACCTGGTGACCCTGCGCGGCGATGTGACCTTCTCGGACGGCAGCGCGCTGACTGCGGCGGATGTGGTCTATTCCTTTGAACAGACCGACCTGCAGCAGAAGCGCTACTGGCAGCTGCACACCTCGGTGGAATCGGTGACCGAGGTGGACAGCCGGACCGTCCGGGTGAAAGCCTACCGGTCCGACCGGAACATCGCCGGTCTGCTGGATTTCCCCATTGTGAAGAATGGCTCCGGCACCGATTCACTCATCGGGACCGGACGGTATATCTATCAGGAGCAGTCGGGGCGGCGGTATCTCACCGCCTCGGAAAGCAATCCCGGGGCCTCGGAGAAGATCACCGAGATCGAGCTGGTATCCATGCCGGATGACAGCACCCTTGCCAATGCGCTGCGCAGCGGAGTGATCCACTGCCTGTATACCGACTATGCCGAGGAGGCGGACTATGCCCTGGGCGCCAACAGCTATCTGTTTGAGCTGGGCAATGTGGTCTATATCGGGTACAGCAGCCAGAATGCCCTCACCTCCCAGCGGCAGTTCCGGACCCTGGTTTCGGAGATGGTCAACCGGGACAGCATCGTTTCAGACATCTATTACAACAAGGCCACACCGGCGCTGACCCCCTTCCCGGCGGGATATTATGACCTGCCGGAGCAGGAGCACAGCGACTTGGGGGACGACCGCATCCGCATGGAGCTGGAACTGATGGGCGTGACCCTGGAGGAGAGCGGCTGGCGCAGTTATGAGGACGAGCCGGTGAATCTCTCGGTGCTGGTGAATTCCGAGAACCCCTTCCGGGTGCGGGTGGCGGAAACCGTAGTGCGCTACCTGGGATACTATGGCATCCAGGCCGAGGTGGAAGCGGTGGAATATGAGAGTTATCTGAGCCGGCTGGCTGCGGGGGACTTTGATCTGTTCATTGCCGAGGTCTGTGTCGGGGACAATGTGGACATCAGTCCACTGATCTCCGGCAGTTCGGTGGGCATTTCCGGGGACTGTTCCGATGCCCAGCTGCTGGAACAGTATTATGCATACTGTGCCGGGACGCTGGACTGTGCCGGACTGCTGGAACAGTTCGATACCTATGTGCCGGTGACTCCATTGGTTTACCGGCAGGGAGGAGCGGTGGTCTCCCCGTCGTTCCAGGCAAAAATGACCCCGATTTCGCAGGACATTTTCTATAATATCGACGAATGGCAGTAATTTTATAGTGCGTTTTTGCCAAAGATAAGAGCAAAACGCCGGTTATCTGTGGCTTTTTCCAAAAAAATATGGTATACTATTTTAGCCTATAATGGTAGAGTTATAATTTGTCTTTTGCATAAAGAACAAAAATCAATCAGTCAGGGAGGTAAACGGTATGCTGAAACTCGAAAATCATCTCGGCGTCATCGAGATCTCGGAGGAGTACTTCGCCAATCTGATCGGACATGCGGTATCCGAGTGCTTCGGTGTAGCGGGTATGGTCAGCAGCGGCGCCGTCCAGGGACTTCGCTCTGCCCTCACCAAAGAGGAATTCACCGATAAGGGTGTTTCGGTCAAGGCAGTAAACGGCAGTCTGGTGGTGGATCTGCACATTGCGGTCACCTATGGTCTGAATATTGCCACGACGGTACGCAGCATTGTCGGCAAGGTGCGTTATGTCACCGAGAAGGCTACCGGCCTGCAGGTTGCCAAGGTCAATGTATTTGTGGATGAAATGATCTGACAAACACCGACCGTGTGAATTCTCAGTCAAGGGAGAGTAGATTTGAAGTGATGAAAGGTTCAGTTCTGAGAGATGCTTTTATCTCTGCTGCCAACAACATCTCGAACCATAAGCAGAAAGTAAACGCACTCAATGTATTTCCGGTGCCGGATGGTGATACCGGTACCAATATGTCCATGACCATTTCCGCTGCCAAGCGGGAAGTACAGCTGATGGACTCCAAGGCCACCGTAGCCGAGGTCTCCAAGACCGCAGCCGGCGCGCTGCTCCGGGGCGCCCGCGGCAACTCGGGCGTTATCCTGTCGCTGCTGTTCCGCGGCTTTTCCAAGAGCCTGGTCGGCAAGGCTGAAGCCTCTGCCGCCGATCTGGTGGACGCCATGGACGCCGGTGTCAAGGCTGCGTACAAGGCTGTCATGAAGCCCACCGAGGGTACCATTCTCACCGTGGCCCGTGTGGCCCATGAGGAGGGCGCCAAGGCACTGACTGCCGAGAGCACCGAAACCGGTATCTGGCAAACTATGATCGACGGAGCCAAGAAGGCTCTGGCTGAGACCCCGGAACTGCTGCCGGTACTGAAGAAGGCCGGTGTCGTGGACGCAGGCGGCGCGGGTCTGGTGTATGTCATGGAGGGCATGCAGCAGGTATTCCAGGGCGGCGCCATTGTGGAGCTGCAGGAGGAATCCGGCGAGCAGGCTCCCACCGAGATCCCGGACGAGCGCAATGCAGCCGGTCTTTATGAGGGTGAGATCACCTTCACCTACTGCACTGAGTTCATCGTGCTCAAGGACGCCGAGCGGGCAGACGCCCAGGCTCTGCGCTCCTATCTGGAGAGCATCGGCGACAGCGCTGTGGTAGTGGACGACGATGACATCATCAAGTGCCATGTGCACACCGATAACCCCGGCGATGCCCTGCAGAATGCTCTGCGGCACGGCGCGCTGACCAAGATCAAGATCGAGAATATGCGGGAGCAGCATGCCGACAACCAGAAGGCAGTACGGGAAGCCATGACTGCCGGTTTCCAGTATGCTCCGGTTGATCCGAGCAATGCCTATGGCTTTGTGGCAGTATGTGCCGGTGACGGTGTGGAGCAGCTCTTCAAGGATCTGGGCGTGACCAATGTGGTCAAGGGCGGTCAGACCATGAACCCCTCCACCGATGATATTCTGTCGGCTGTTCATGCCACTCCTGCCAAGACAGTCTTTGTTCTGCCCAATAACAAGAACATCATCATGGCAGCGGAGCAGGCCATCAACCTGGCAGACCGTGAAGTGCGTGTCCTGCCCACCAAGACCATTCCTGAGGGCTTGTCGGCTATGCTGGTATTCGATGAGTCCATCGACGCTGAGGAAAACCAGATGAACATGACCAAGGCTGCTGAAAAGGTAAGCACCGGTCAGGTGACCTTTGCGGCCCGGGACAGCGAGTATGACGGTCACAAGATCAAGGAAGGCGACATTCTTGCCATTGAAAACGGCAAGGTGACCTCGGTGGAGAGCGACATCGTCAAGGCTGCGGTGAAGATCACCAAGAACATGGTCAAGAAGCGCAAGGGTGAGGCCGGCTTCATCACCATCATCTACGGTGAGGACGCCACAGAGGAGCAGGCTACCATGGTGGAACTGGAGATCAAGGAAAAGATCGATCCGGACATCGAAGTTGCCCTGGTCAACGGCGGAACTCCCATCTACTACTTCACCATCTCGGTGGAATAAGCATCCGCTTAACAGAAAAACAAAGAGCTGCCGGTCCGGCAGCTCTTTTTGCGTTTTGCCTAAAATTCTGCTGGGAATTTCTCCTGGGCTGGCCCGGCTGGAAGGACAGTTCCGGCTTTTGCCGGGACAGGCTGCGTGCTATAATGGATTCAAGTGGGCTCTGCGCAGCCCGGAAATGCATGATACGGTCTGCCGGGCAGTACAGAACTGACCGGGCGGTACCGGCCTGAGATAAGGAGAGTGTTACAATGGCAAAACGCAAGGTGATCCTCGATGTGGATACCGGTTCCGATGACGCAATCGCACTGATTGCCGCCATGGCGAACCCGGATTTTGAGGTACTGGGCATTATGGCAGTCAACGGCAACCGTGCCGTTCCCATCACCACCGAAAACAGCCTGCGCATCAGTGAGCTGATGGGCGGTACAGTTCCGGTATTCCAGGGCTGTGCTGTGCCGTGGACTTCCTGTATGCTGGGCTTCCGCCGGCATTATCCCATGTACAGCGCCCCGGAGGAGGCACTCTACAAGAACATCCATGGCACCTACATCGATCAGTGCCCGCCGGCTACCATCAAGGCCCAGCCGAAGAATGCGGTCAGCTGGCTGGTGGACACCCTGATGGAGGCCGAGGACGGTGAAATCACCCTGATCCCGCTGGGACCGCTCACCAACATTGCCCACGCAGTGCGCATCGAACCCCGGATCATTCCCAAGATCAAGGAGATCGTCTACATGGGCGGCGGGTTCCGGGTAGGCAACAAGACTGCCCTGGCAGAGTTCAATGTCTGGCTGGACCCCGAGGCTGCCCAGGCCGTGCTGGACTGCAATATCCCGTTCACCTTTGTGACCCTGGACGCCACCCATTCCGCCTATGTGACCATGGAGGACGCAGCCCGGTTCCGTGCCATCGGCACCCGTCCTGCCGAGGTGGTGGCATCGCTCTGTGAGCAGCGTATCGCCGGCTATGGCGAGTGGCAGAAGGTGGCGGATGTACCGGCTGCCCCGGTGCATGACCCGCTGACCATCGCCTATCTGGTGGACCCCACTGTCATCACCGACATTGAGGACGCTCCCTGCGTAGTGGACTGCGGACGGGGCGCTGCCTATGGCGTGACCCTCTTTGACATCCGCAACGGCCGGGCCGAAGCCAAGGCTCCCAACTGCCGGGTAGCCCTCAAGGCGGATCGGGAGAAGTATGTGGACATCCTCTGCCGTCTGCTGGAGAACACCAAAAAGTAAATCACATAAAAAGCCGCACAGCCCGATGCAGGATGTGCGGCTTTTTGCGTATTGGGGGAGAGGTCAGCAGTTCCAGTTGATCTTGGCGGGGTTCGGCTCATCCGGCACCGAAACGGCACGCAGCTCTTCCAGAGCCTGTTCCAGCTCGGCCCGGGCAAGGTCATCCCATCGGGAGGCGTCCTCGGTGCCGGCCTTGCTGTATGCCGCCGCCGCTGCTCCGTAGAACAGATAGCCCAGGGCGTTGGTGGGAGTCTGGATCACAGCACAGGCTGTGGCAGTTGCCCGGGCCGCCGCCTGCTCCACAGCGCCTTCGGTATCCCGGGCGGCGGCAGAGGCTTCCCGCAGCAGGGGTTTCAGCTCCTTGAGGGAGAGCTGTCCGGTCAGGTGCTTCCGGCAGCCCTCCACAGCCGCCGTCAGGGCCGGGGCTTCCCCGCAGAGGGGCAGATATTCCCGGGCCGCATGATCCACTGCCCAGCGGGAGAGGGTCACAGTACTCTGGGTTTCGATCTGGCGCATCAGGGCTTCGCAGACAGGCCAGTCGATCCCACCAAGGGTCTTGCGCAGTTTCGCCATACAGAAAACCTCCTCGAATTCTCTGCTGGCATTGTAGCACAAAGCGGCCGGGCTCTGCAAGAGAGGGGATATTTTCCAGAGGAGAGTTTTCTTTTTTCAGGAGATGTGGTATCATAAAATGGAATATGACCTTTTAGTATTTGGGAGAATTACTGGAAATGATAGCTTCTCTGGAACAGATCACGAAATATTACGGTGCGGAACTGATTCTTGACCATGTTTCGCTCAAAATAGAAGATCAGGACCGGATCGGCCTGATCGGCGTCAATGGAGCGGGAAAATCCACCCTTCTCAATATCCTCAGCGGCGACCTGGAATTTGAAAGCGGCGAACGGGCCATCACTTCCGGGGTACGCATCGGGTTCCTGCGCCAGAACAGCGGCCTGGACCGCAGCAGTACCATCCTGGCGGAGATGCGCAGTGTCTTTGCGCCGCTCTATGAGATCGAACGGCAGATGGAAGCCATGCGCATCCGTATGCGGCAGTTCCCGGACGACCATACTCTGCTGGAGGAATACAACCGCCTGCATACCGAGTTCGAGGCCGGGGACGGATACCTCATCGATGTGAAGATCAATACCATCCTCAACGGCATGGGCTTTGCGGGACGGGACCGGGAAACGCTGATCTCGGCGCTGTCCGGCGGTGAAAAGACCCGTCTGGCTCTCTGCAAGCTGCTGCTGGAGGAACCGGAACTGCTGATCCTGGATGAGCCCACCAACCATCTGGACTTCAAGACCCTGATCTGGCTGGAGGATTACCTCAAGGGGTACAAGGGCGCACTGCTCATCGTATCCCATGACCGGTACTTCCTGGACAGCCTGGTGACTTCGGTGTGTGAACTGGACCGCACCCGGCTCACCCGTTATCCCGGCAACTATACCAAGTTCACCCAGCTGCGGGAGGAGGCCTATGCCCGGCAGCTCAAGCTCTACGAGCGGCAGCAGGAGGAGATTGCCCGGCTGCAGGAATATGTGGACAAGAATATCGTCCGGGCCACCTCAGCCAAGAGCGCCAAGAGCAAGCGCAAGGCCATTGAGCACATGGAGCTGGTGGAAAAGCCGCTCCCGCCCCAGAAGCGGGCGCATCTCTCCTTCAGCTACGATGTGGAGCCGGTCAAGGAGGTGCTGCATGTCCGGGACCTGGCCCTTTCGGTGGGCGAGGGAAGCGAGCGCCGTCAGCTGTTCAAGGGGCTGCGGCTGGATGTGCTGCGCGGGGAAAAGATCGCCATTATCGGAGAAAACGGCGTGGGCAAGTCCTCACTGCTCAAGGCCATCCAGGGGCTGTTCCCCATTGACGAGGGCAAGGTGGACTGGGGAAAGAATGTCTATCTCTCCTACTATGAGCAGGAGAATACCGGCCTTCACGATGAAAAGACCGCTCTGGATGAGCTGTGGGACCGCTATCCCCGGCTCTATGAGGTGACAGTCCGCACCGTGCTGGGCAATGTACTGCTCACCGGCGAGGATGTCTATAAGAAGGTGGGATCGCTGTCCGGCGGTGAGCGGGCCAAGCTCAAGTTTGCCATTATGATGCTGCGCAAGTCCAATATGCTGATCCTGGACGAGCCCACCAACCATCTGGATCTGGACACCAAGGAGGCACTGGATAAGGCACTGGGCGAGTTCCCGGGCACCATCCTGATGGTTTCCCATGACCGGTATCTGCTGAGCAAGGTGCCCACCAAGATCGCTGAGATGACCCCGGCAGGCATGACCATCTATCAGGGCGGCTATGCGGCCTATGCCCGGGGAGACCGGCCCATTCTCACCCCAGAGCAGCCGGAGCCGGAACCGATTCCCGCTGTGCCCGAGAAGAAGAGCGAGGCCAGCACGACCTATTACCGCGGCAAGAAGCAGCGGGCGGAGGATGCCAAGCGCCGCAAGCGCCTGGACACCCTGGAAAAGGAGATCGCTGCCGATGAGGAGGAGATCCAGCGCCTGACGGAATTCATGGCAGGGGAAGAGGCCGCATCGGACTATGAAAAGCTCACCGAAGCAGCCAACCGCATGGAGGAGCTGCAGCAGGGCCTGACTGCCAAGTATGAGGAATGGTCGGAACTTTCGGAATAGGAAGATTTTACAAGGATTTTGTGGAAATCCGCGGAAATATCCAGTATAATAGCAGTTGTCAAAAATGGAATTGGGAACGGATCGGGGGGATCTGATTCTCAAAGGAGTGAAGAATGTGAAAATTGAATGGAATCGACGCTATACCACCATTGCGGTCTATGCCATTCTGGTATTGGTATTCGGAGTACTGTTCCTCTATGGGGTACAGAACTACCGGGAAGTCAAGGCGTGGTTCAGCGCGGCGCTGGTGACCCTGCGGCCCTTTATTTTCGGCTTTGTGATCGCCTACCTGCTCAATCCCATCTATGTTTTCCTGGATAAGAAGTTCCTGCCCTGGCTGACCAACAACACCATCAATCCGCCCGCCTGCCGGGGATTGGCGATCATCGTCACCTACGCACTGACCGGCGGAGTGCTGTATCTGTTTTCGGCCCTGGTGTTCCCGCAGATCATCATCAGTGTCAGCAGCATCATCGGGAATCTGCGCAGCTATGCCGATTCACTCCAGCAGCTGCTGGATATGATCACCCATCTGGTGACAGTGGACGGCATGCCGCCGGAGATCGTCCATGCCATGGAAATGTCGGTGGAGAATGTCATCAATCAGATCTATGATCTGGTGCTCAACTCGGTTCCCCATGTGCTGGACTATGCCATGAACTTTACCAGCGGCCTGTTCAGCCTGATTATCGGCATCATCATCTCGATTTATATGTTCATGGGCAAGGAACGGTTCCTGGCCCAGTCCCGCAAGGTGATGTATGCCCTCTTCAATGAGGAAAACGCCAAGTTCATGATCGACCTTGCCAGTGAATCCAATGCCATCTTCGGCGGCTTCATCACCGGCAAGATCATCGACTCGCTCATCATCGGAATCCTCTGCTTCATCGGCATGTGGATTCTCAAGATGCCCTATGTGGTGCTGGTGAGCGTCATTGTGGGCGTGACCAATGTCATTCCCTATTTCGGACCGTTCATCGGAGCGATCCCGTCCATCATCATCATTCTCACCGAGAGCCCCCTGCAGGCACTGATCTTTGCCATCTTTGTGCTGCTGCTCCAGCAGTTTGACGGCAATATCCTCGGCCCGATGATCCTGGGCGATACCACTGGACTGTCGGCCTTCTGGGTAATCTTTGCCATCCTGATCTTCGGCAAATTCCTGGGCTTCGCGGGAATGTTCATCGGTGTGCCGGTATTTGCGGTGGTCTATTCGGTCATCAAGAAATTCATTGCCATCAAGCTGCAGAAGAAGGGTCTCCCCAGCGAAACAGCTGCCTACGCGGACGACCCAAGCAAGCTGTAACGGCACAGATACTGTGAGAAAAGGGGGAGCTGTATGGATTACAAAGGAAAAAAGGTTCTGGTTACCGGCGGAGCTTCCGGCATCGGTCGGGAGATCGCCCTGGAATATGCACGGGCCGGCGCACTGGTGATTGTGGCGGACAAGGACTATGAAGGCGACCGCTTTGTCCGGGGCGAACTGCGTCCGATCATGCCTGAGTGCTGTTTTTTCCACTGTGACCTGGCACTCTCCTCCGCCTGTGAAAACCTGATGCAGAGCATCTTCGAACAGTTTGACGACCTGGACATCATCATCAATAACGCCGGTGTGAGCCAGTTCTGCAGCCTGTGGGAGGAAACGGTGGAGCACTGGGACTATGTGCTCAACTCCAATCTCCGGGCCATGTTCCTCATCAGCCGGGAGTATATGATCAACCGGCGCAAGAAGGGCTACAAGGAGCGGTACGGACGCATCGTGAACATCTCCAGCACCCGCAGCCTGATGAGCGAGGAGGGCACCGAGGCCTATACCGCTTCCAAGGGCGGTGTCACTGCGCTGACCCATGCGCTGGCAGTGAGCTTTGCGCCCTATGCGGTGACGGTGAACTCCATCAGCCCGGGCTGGATCTGCTGCGACGGCTATGACCAGCTCAAATACGCCGATCATCGGCAGCACCTGTCCGGCCGGGTGGGAAAGCCGGAGGATGTGGCTTCGGCCTGCTTCTTCCTCACCGATGAGAAGAACGACTTCATCAACGGGCAGGATCTGGTAGTGGACGGCGGCATGACCAAGAAAATGATCTATCTGGACTGATATGCAGCGGCCTGCGGAACGGGAAGACCTGGTTTCCGCAGGCCGCTTTTTTGTGAATTTTGTGTACAGACTGTAAAAGAAAGACAGCCAAATTGGCAGATATTGCAGGAACTGCCGAAGTATGGTATAGTGTATTCCAAGGCAGCCTTTCCGGAGGGGAGGGGCTGTACCCTGCCGGAAGCTGTATAATCTCTGTGAAGTCCGGCAACACTTCGTTTGAAAAGCAGGGAATTTTTCCCGCTGAAAGGATCAAATGATATGAACAAGAATAAGATACGCAATCTGATCTACCTGGTGTTCACCGTCCTGGTGGTGCTCAATGTGCTGGTGAACGCACCCAACCTCAACCCCATGTACTTTGAAGGGGCTGTTTTCTGGTGCTTCCTCATCACTGTGTATCTGGGTGTCTATGCGGTGTTCCGTTACGGGGAGATCATTCCCATCAGCTATGGCGGCATTCGCCGGTATTCGGTGGAGTTCACCGGCGGCACCCCCAAAAAGCTCTTTACTGTGATCGCTGTGCCGTGGGTGCTGCTGATCCTGGTTTCGCTGCTGTCGTCGCCGATTTTTGGCTCCAAGGCCTATCGGGACCAGCTGGGTGACCCGGAAGTGCGCACCTTCTCCAGCGACATCCAGGTCATGGATCAGAACCAGCTTCCCATTGTGGATAAGGCGCTGGCAGCCAACCTGGCGGATAAGAAGCTGGGCGAGCGTCCTTCGCTGGGCAGCCAGGTGTATCTGGGCGAGCCCACCAAGCAGCTGGTCAACGGCAAGCTGGTGTGGGTTGCGCCGCTGCATCACTCGGGCCTGTTCAAGTGGTTCACCAATATGAGCGGTACACCCGGCTATGTGGTGGTTTCCGCCACCAATACCAACGATGTGGAGTATGTGGAGGACTACAAGATCAAGTACCAGCCCAACTCCTATCTGCTGGACGACCTGCAGCGTCATCTGCGTCTGAACGGCGCCCTGTTTGACGGCATCACCGACTATTCCTTCGAGCTGGACGAGAGCGGTCAGCCCTACTGGATCGCCACTTCCTACAAGAATACCCGGGGCTTTGCCCTGCCGGAGGCCAAGGGCATCTATGCAGTGAATGCCTCCACCGGCGATGTACAGTACTACTCCATCGATGAGGTGCCGGACTGGGTGGACCGTGTTCAGCCGGAGGACTTCATTGTCAACCAGATCAACAACAAGGGCGAATATGTCCATGGTATCTTCAACTTCTCGGATAAGGACAAGTATCGTACTTCCGAGGGTGAGGCCATCATCTACAACAATGGCGACTGCTATCTGTTCACCGGTCTGACCAGTATCGGTCAGGACGAGAGTGCCATTGGCTTCATGATGGTGGATATGGTCACCAAGGAGCCGATCCTCTACCAGATGAACGGCGCTACGGAAAAGTCGGCCCAGCAGTCGGCCCAAGGCAAGGTGCAGTACCAGGGCTATAAGGCGGACTTCCCGATTATTCTCAATGTGGACGGCATTCCCACCTACTTCATGCCGCTCAAGGACTCCGCCGGCCTGATCAAGCAGTATGCCTTTGTATCGGTAACCAATTACTCCAGCGTTGGCGTGGGTGAGACGGTGCAGGATGCTCTGCGGGATTACTCCAATGTACTCTCCCAGAGCGGCAGCAGCTCCATCGGCAGCGCAACCGGGGAACTGGTATCCGCAGAGGGCAATGTGCTGCGTATCTCCTCGCATGTGGAGGAGGGCATCACAGTCTACTCCATCCTGCTGGACAGCGACCAGAACCGCATCTTTACCGCATCGGCCTCGCTGAGTGCCGAGCTACCCATCACAGCCGCCGGAGACCGGGTCCGGGTGGAATACCGGGAGAACGGCAGCTATGTGAACGGCCTGGAGAGCTTTGATAACCTGGCCTTTACCCAGGGGGAAGCCGCAGCTCCGACAGAGCCGGAATCCACTGAGGTACCGGCAGAAGAACCGGCTGAGGTACCGGCAGAGGAAACCGCGCCCTCCGAGCCGGAAACACCGGCAGCAGAGGAACCGGCAGCCTGAGGGGTGTCATAGGAAATCATTTCAAAGGGGCAGTTTGCCTGGTCCGGAAAGCCGGATTGGGTAAACTGCCCTTTTTCCATAGGCTGGAACGGGAGATTTTCTCAAAGCGGATGGTAGTAAATCCCGGTGGATTTGTGCTATACTGATAAGTGACAAATGTCTCGACAGGCTTTTTACTTTTTTGGAGGTGTGCATTATGGAACTTGCTCGTCAGAAGCAGGCCAGAATCTTTGCCGCACAGATCCGGATCGAAACCCTCAAGGCCCTGGGTCATCTGGGCTTTGGTCATCTGGGTGGATCGCTGTCCATTGCGGATCTGTTGGCAGTACTCTATTCCGGGGAGATGAAGGTAGACCCCGCCAATCCCAACTGGGAGGACCGGGATTTCCTCGTCTGCTCCAAGGGCCACGCCGGTCCGGCGATTTATGCCACACTGGCACTCCGGGGCTTCTTCCCCAAGGAGGAGCTGCTGACCATCAACCAGGGCGGTACTCATCTGCCCAGCCACTGTGACCACAATCTGACCCCCGGTATTGATATGACCACCGGTTCGCTGGGTCAGGGTTCGTCGCTGGCAGTGGGTGTAGCCATGGGCAAGCGGATCAGCGGCAAGGACAATACCACCTACCTGATCCTCGGCGATGGCGAGATCCAGGAGGGACAGGTCTGGGAAGCCGCATCGCTGGCAGCCCAGCAGAAGCTCTCCAACCTGATCGCTTTTGTGGACTGGAACAAGAAGCAGCTGGATGGCTATATCTCGGACATCAATGACTTCTCCAACATTGCGGAGCGGTTCGCAGCCTTTGGCTGGGATGCCGTAACCGTGGACGGACATGATGTGGCAGCCATTGCGGACGCCATTGAGAATGCCAAGCGTCTGGATGACGGTCGTCCTCACTGCATCGTACTGGATACCATCAAGGGCAAGGGCTGCAGCTTTGTATCCGATGCAGACAGCAATCATCATGTAACCATCAGTGCGGACCAGCTGGCAGCAGGACTTGCCGAGCTGGAGGAAGAACTTGCAAAGGCGGTGGCTGAATAATGGCAGTGGTACTTGCAAACAAGCATGAAAAAGAAGCCGTGGAAATGCGTGCGGCACTGTGTGAAACCCTGATGCAGCTGGCAGAAATCCGGGAGGATATTGTCTACCTGGATGCGGACCTGTTCGGTTCCAGCGGCATGAAGAAGTTCGCCAAGGCCTATCCCGACCGTGCCTTTGATGTGGGCATTGCCGAGGCCAATATGATCGGTGTGGCAGCAGGTATGTCCGCCACTGGCAAGACTCCCTTTGTTCACTCCTTTGGTCCCTTCGCCACCCGCCGCTGCTTCGACCAGCTCTTCCTGTCGGTGGCCTATGGACGCAATACCGTCAATGTCATCGGTTCCGACCCCGGCATTACCGCTCTCTACAACGGCGGTACCCACATGCCTTTTGAGGATGTGGGCATTATGCGCAATATTCCCACCGCAATCATTGTGGAGCCCACTGACACCACGATGCTGCGCAGTGTAGTCCGGGATCTCTCGGAAAAGCGCGGCCTGCACTACATCCGCCTGAAGCGCAAGACTGCCATCAAGGTCTACGAGGAAGGCACCACCTTTACCATCGGCAAGGGCATCACCATCCGGGAGGGAAGCGATGTCACCCTGATTGCCGCCGGCATTATGGTCAGCGAGGCACTGGCTGCCGCTGAACAGCTGGCTGTGGAAGGCATTTCCGCCCGTGTGATCGATATGTTCACACTGAAGCCCATTGACGCGGAACTCATCAAGCTGGCTGCCGCTGAGACCGGCGCCATCGTCACCTGCGAGAACCACAGCGTGATCAATGGCCTGGGCAGTGCCGTAGCCGAAGTGCTGGTACAGAATACCCCCGTTCCCATGGAGATGGTGGGTGTGCGGGACGAGTTCGGCGAGGTGGGCGACGAGGCTTACCTCAAGGAGCGGTTTGGCCTGACAGCTGCCAACATTGTGGCAAAGGCCAAGGCAGTTCTGGCACGGAAAAAGTAAAAAGCAATCCTGATACAGGAAAAGGCAGAGGAGTGATCCTCTGCCTTTTTGTTGTGTAAAGAAAACCACGCGATAGTCGCGTGGTTCAAAAGAGCTTAAGCGGTGAAAAAGATAAAAAAACTCCTAATGTGTTAAAGTAAAAGTGTGACCTGCCAGT